>NZ_CM142176.1:157500-1357500 GCF_054861215.1 Streptococcus sp. KHUD_018 | reverse complement strand
TATTTCTGAAATGACAAAGGACAAATTAATTGAAATGATGAGCTATTCTTCAGATTGTTTTGAGTTTTTATCTCCCAATTTATTACGATTTAAGAATCGTGACAATCTAAGATTAACGGATTTCGTTGAGATAATTTTAAAAAATCCTGAACTAACCATCAGACTTCCTCTTGCGGTTTCAAATAAGCGAGTTTATCCAAATCTGAATTTGGAAGAGGCTAGAGCTCTATTGCCAAGAGATACGAAACAATTGATTTACATGGCACAAACACATTATTTATCTAACTAAAGGAGAAGCAATATGGCTGAACGATTTTGGGAGAACTTGTCCATTATTTTGGCTGAAAGAAATATTAGCTGGATTGAGTTAACCAGAAAAATGTTTGCGGGGGAGTTTCACTATCCAAGTGAATTGAATCGTTTGTATCAAAAGATTCGTCACTACAAGATGGAACAACGAATGCCTCAAAGTCCATGGGTAGAAAGGATTGTGCAGGTATTAGATTTAGATTATGAAGATTTATTTCGGAGGTAACTATGAAAAGAATAATTCCAGTTTATATATTCCAACAAGTAAATGTCCTATTGGTATCTCTATACTTACTGAAATTTCTTTGTATCGGTGAGTTAACTATACTACAGATTCTCTATGGTACGTCACTCATTTCTTTTTTATGGATGTATGGCCAACGTAAACAAGCGCATAAGGTTAATATGAAATCAAGAATAAAATGGATTGGTATTGGATTAGCCAGTCTACTGATTATAAGTCTATGTTTTAGCCTAATCCATTCTCAAGGAACCATGAATCAAGCAAACTTAATTGGCCTTCAACATCAGGTTCCTTGGTTTTCATTTTTATTGTTCTTAATCAATGCGAGTATGGTTGAAGAATTTCTGTATCGAGAAATTTTATGGAACTTGGTTAGAAAATTAGATATTAGAGTTGCTTTGACAAGTGTTTTATTTGCCTTAGTTCATCATCCAGAAATCATTCTAGCTTGGTGTTTGTATGTTTCATTGGGAATATTTTTAGGGATGGTACGCTATAAATCGGACTTATGGGGCAGTATGGGGCTACATTTGGTGTGGAACCTACTAGTTTATAGTTTGCTGCTTTTTTAGACCAAATTAGCTTGGTTTAGGGAAATGAAATGCTAACATTATGTAACAATGTTAGTCTTTTATTTCAAAATCTTTGTTTAGTATGAATTTAGCTCTACAGAAAAATAAAAAATGTGATAAAAATTTCAACTACTCTTATCTATAATAAAGCTACCTGTTCTTTGAAAATTGAATCCACTCCGTCTTGATTAGCGTGCCTGTGTAAGTAGGGACTGAGAGTATTTCCCTGTGAAGGGCAACTGGCACAAGACGTGTGTGAGAATTTTCTAACAGACACGGAGTTTATCGTTACCAGACTTAAACGATGCGACAAACTAGATAAAGGAGTTAATCATGAAGGTAGTAAACTTGTATGATTTGAAACAAATGGGAAATAAAGGTGGTTGTACCATCCAATTGATTCATCACTTTCCTTTTGGTATGGGCTTAGGATATCTCAAAAAAGACTACATTGAATTTAAACGTGTTGGTATCATTGATGGGAAAGCAGTAGAAGTTACTCTTCGAGAACCTTATTCGAGAGATCTACTGCAGGTTGTCAAGTCGATTAAGCAACGTCAGAAATTGATAGCTTATCGTTATAAAGAAGGAAGGCTGCTATTTGTTAAGAAGGAGGCATCAGATGTCCTCTGAACAACAGGAACGAATGGCAGTTCAATATGCTGAGCGTAGTCTTTTATTTACTGTCAAAAGTCTCTTAAAGATTCTAGAATGGTCTAGACGTCAGGCTCTAGCACAAGATTCTGCCTATAAGATAGGGGTACAGAAATTAGAAGAATTGCTACAATCTCCTTATTCGATTGATACGATTAATCTGAAAAAAGATTTTTTAGACAAACCAATTGATATAGAGAAATTTAAGTCTTTTTTAGAAAAAGAAGAGATTCCTTTAGCCATCGCTTGGCAAGGGGATTCTCTGCATTTCTACACGAAAGACCGTTCGATTCTAGACAATCATTTAGACCATCTGTTAGAAAAAATGGTTAATGATCCGGAGAAATTAGCTGATTTTACCATGGATAAGTCATTAGACGATGCAATTGATGAGGCTAAATCCCAAATTACCTTTAGACAAGAAGGGGCCGTCAAACAGAAAGAGATGGTGAGATGATGTACAGTGGAAAGAAATTCCTACTATTCTCACTGTTAGGTATCTTACTAGGCTATGTCTTTCATCGTTTGACGCTTTTGTATGATTCCTATACTGGAAATACATTAGATAAATGGACTCATCTTCTGATGGAAGGTCAAGATGAAGTTCTTCAGTCGCCATGGAATGTTTCCTTTACTGGAAAATCAAGTGCTTTTTTTCTACTAGGCTTTGTGATGATGTTGCTGGTTTATCTCTATCTAGAGACTGGTAAAAAACAATACCGAGAAGGGGTAGAATACGGGAGCGCCCGTTTTGGAACTCTAAAAGAAAAGAAGCTCTTTTACGGTAAAGAATTTTCTCATGATACGATCTTAGCACAAGATGTTCGTTTGACATTATTAGACAAAAACTCACCCCAATATGATAGAAATAAGAATATTGCGGTGATTGGAGGTTCAGGAAGTGGGAAGACATTTCGCTTTGTGAAACCCAATCTCATCCAGATGAATAGTTCTAATATTGTAGTGGATCCTAAAGATCACTTAGCTGAGAAAACAGGCAAACTCTTTTTAGAACATGGCTACCAAGTAAAGGTGCTAGATTTAGTCAATATGAAGAACTCAGATGGCTTCAATCCTTTTCGCTATGTAGAGACAGAAAATGATTTGAATCGCATGCTGACGGTTTATTTCAATAACACCAAAGGCTCTGGCTCCCGTAGTGATCCATTTTGGGATGAAGCTTCTATGACTTTGGTTCGAGCTTTAGCCTCTTACTTGGTCGATTTCTATAATCCGCCCAAAACAAGAGAACAGCTCATTGAAGAAAGTCGTTTGAGTCAAACAGAGTACCAAAACTTGTTGAAACGTCAAAAAAAAGAAGTGGAAGAGCGAAAAAAACGAGGGCGTTATCCAAGTTTTGCTGAAATCTCAAAACTCATTAAACACTTATCCAAGGGTGAAAATCAAGAAAAAAGTGTCTTAGAAATTCTATTTGAAAATTATGCTAAAAAGTATGGGACTGAAAATTTTACCATGCGAAATTGGGCAGATTTTCAAAATTATAAGGATAAGACTCTGGATTCTGTTATAGCTGTAACCACTGCTAAATTTGCCCTCTTCAATATTCAAAGTGTCATGGATTTGACCAAAAGAGATACCCTTGATATGAAGATGTGGGGCCAGGAAAAATCAATGGTTTACTTAGTTATCCCAGATAACGATAGTACCTTTCGCTTTCTTTCAGCCCTCTTTTTTTCAACCGTATTTCAAACCCTAACAAGACAAGCAGATATTGATTTTAAGGGTCAATTGCCTCTTCATGTGAGAGTTTACTTAGATGAGTTCGCAAATATCGGAGAAATCCCAGATTTTGCTGAACAAACCTCAACAGTTCGTTCTCGTAATATGAGTCTCGTTCCCATTCTACAAAATATTGCCCAACTTCAAGGACTCTATAAAGAAAAAGAAGCTTGGAAAACCATTCTTGGGAACTGTGATAGCTTAGTCTACTTAGGTGGGAATGATGAAGATACCTTTAAATTTATGAGTGGATTACTCGGTAAACAAACCATTGATGTTCGAAATACTAGTCGTTCCTTTGGCCAGACAGGTTCAGGATCCCTTTCTCATCAAAAGATTGCTCGTGATTTAATGACACCTGATGAAGTCGGAAATATGAAACGGCATGAATGCTTGGTTCGAATTGCCAATATGCCTGTCTTTAAAAGCAAAAAATACAATTCCACTAAGCATCCAAACTGGAAGTACCTAGCCAATCAAGAAACCGATGAACGGTGGTGGAACTATCAGATCAATCCTTTGAATCAAAGACAAGAAAATCATCTTGAAGGCCTTAGAATTCGTGATTTAACTTTTGAATCTAGTTTAAAATAAAAATAGAAAAGAGGAAATAGATGATTACGCATTTTAAAGGTTTTGTTTATGGAGTAGACGCAAGTGCCATGTTTGCACAAGCTATGTCTTTGTTGCAGAAGGGATTGATTGCAGTTGGTGCCTTTCTCGTTGTTGTGGGGATTGTCAATCTTGCAACCAACATTAAAGATGGTGGACCAGGTGTTCGGAATGCCATTCTGGAAATTGTCGGTGGTGTTATGGTCGGGGCTGCTGGAGCCTTTGTAACCCAGATTTCAATTTAGGAGGATCAACAATGACATGAATCTTAGTTTAGTCTCACCCTTTGTTTACCTTGCATCTGAAAAAATATCAGCTGAAAATTTATTTGAAGGATTTAATGTGGATTTACAATCTACGGTAGATCTGATTAAATCTCTATCTAGCTACAATCCAACAGTTTGGACTTATATGTCTAGTATTACTAAAAGTGTCATGCAGCCCCTTGGAGTTGCGATTTTATCAGTTGTTCTCATCTTAGAATTTTCGAAGATGGCAAAGAAAATTGCTAACTCAGGAGGAGCGATGACCTTTGAAGCATTAGCGCCGATGTTGATTAGTTATATCATGGTCGCAGTCGTGATTACCAATACAACCGTGATTGTAGAAGCCATCATCGGGATTGCGAGTCACGCCATTGAACAAGTGGCTTCGATTGTGGCTCACGGTGGGGCAAAGTATGATACAATCTCTGGATTAAAAGGTTCAGGATTTATTGGCCGGATGATTGTGGGCTTTTTCGCCCTCCTCATTTGGCTTGTTCGAATAGTAAGTGCAGCCATGGTTAATCTGTTGGTATCTATTCGATTTATTCAACTCTACCTTATGATTCCATTTGCCCCTCTTACGATTCCAACATTTTTAAGCGATGAATGGAAGTCTATTGGTATTGGCTATTTAAAAAATATTATGGTCTATGCGGTACAAGGGGTTCTCATTTTTCTGATTGTTTCGCTTGTTCCTTTATTTGAATCTGCTGGGAAAATAGCTGTTTCAAATGGTGCAGGAGTCTTGCAATCACTTGCGATTATGTTTGGTAGTTTGGTACAGGCTATCTTACTGATTATTGCCCTCGTTGGTTCTCAACGTACGGCTCGCTCAATCTTAGGTATGTAATTAGATAAAGGCTAGGAAGTGATTGCTTCTTAGCCTTTTTAGAAAGGAAAGTCATGAATACACGTGTCTTTAAAGACATCTCAAAATATCAACACAGGGCTTGGTTAGGTTTCACTACAAGACAAATCATCTTTGTTTTACCAGCCTTTATTGTCACAGTTATTGTTTTGGGTTTGAATCTCTTTTACTGGCAATTTGGAGATTGGTTTGTTTACGGTTTTGTGTTTGCCTTTACCATCCCCCTCATGCTCTTTGGAGTCTATAAACCCAATGATTTATATTTTGAACATTATTTGAAATACCGTCTTCATTTTGAACTAACGGTTCCCCTACGCACCATTACTGGAAAGAAAGGATCTGAACATGAAAAGAAAATCAAATACATTAAAGAAACAAAAAACTTCAATGACTAATCAGAAAGAAGTAGTTAAAGGAAAAAAAGAGGAAGTGTTACCATCAACGGCTAATACTCTTTCCTATCAAGCCCTGTATCAAAGTGGTTTGATGCAGGTAAAAGAAGATTATTTCTCACAAAGCTATTTACTTGGTGATGTCAATTACCAGACCGTTGGTTTAGAAGATAAGGGCGCAATCATTGAGAAGTATTCTGATTTGATTAACTCCCTAGATGACCAAACCAACTTCCAATTGACTATCTTTAAAAAACGACTGAATTTAGAAAAGTTTAGACAAAGTGTTCTGTATGAGGAGAAAGAAGATGGGTATGATACCTATCGTAAAGAATTGAATCGGATGATGAATCAAAATTTAGACAGTGGTGAAAATAATTTTTCGGCTGTTAAACTGATTAGCTTTGGAAGAAAGGATTCTAATCCCAAACAAGCCTATCGTTCCTTGTCTCAAATAGGAGAATATTTCAAGAGTGGTTTCTCAGAAATTGATGCTCGCTTTGATTCCTTAGCTGGTGAAGAGCGTGTCAACTTGTTGGCGGATATGCTTAGAGGAGAACACCATCTTCCTTTTTCTTACCGTGATTTAACGAGATCTGGTCAGACAACTCGTCACTTCATAGCACCTAATCTCTTGGATTTTAAAAACAAGAATTACCTACAAATCAATGACCGCTTATTACAGATTGTCTATGTCAGAGACTACGGTATGGAATTAGGGGATCAGTTTATCCGAGACCTCATGCAAGGAGATTTGGAATTGATCGTAAGCCTTCATGCTCAAAGTTCGACTAAGGCAGATGCCATGAAGAAACTACGAACAAAGAAGACCTTGATGGAATCCCAAAAGATTGGGGAACAACAAAAACTAGCTCGTACAGGTATCTATTTGGAAAAAGTAGGTCATGTATTAGAAAGCAATATCGATGAAGCTGAGGAACTCTTAAAAACTATGACAGAGACAGGAGATAAACTATTTCAAACGGTCTTCTTGATTGGTGTTTTTGGTCAGGATGAAGAAGAACTCAAACAAGCCCTAGACACTATTCAACAAGTGGCCGGCTCAAATGACCTAATGATTGACAAACTTCCATATATGCAAGAAGCAGCCTTTAATAGTTTGCTGCCATTTGGTTGTGATTTTTTAGAGGGGGTATCACGGAGTTTATTAACGTCCAATGTAGCAGTGAACTCACCTTGGACTTCAGTAGACTTACAAGACCGTAGTGGGAAATATTATGGTATCAATCAAATCTCAAGCAATATTATTACCATTGATCGCAGCCTATTAAATACACCGTCTGGTCTGATTTTAGGAACATCTGGAGCTGGGAAAGGGATGGCAACCAAGCATGAAATTATCACGACCAAAATCAAGGAATCTGGTGAAAATACTGAAATTATCATTGTGGATCCAGAAGCAGAGTACAGTGTTATTGGACGGGCTTTTGGTGGAGAAATGATTGATATTGCGCCAGATTCCAAAACCTATCTCAATGTCCTTGACTTGTCTGAAGAAAATATGGATGAAGATCCTGTAAAGGTAAAATCAGAATTTCTTTTATCCTTTATCGGCAAGTTATTGGATAGGAAAATGGATGGGAGAGAAAAATCGATTATCGACCGAGTCACCAGACTCACCTATCAGTCATTTAAAGAGCCTTCTTTGGAAGAATGGGTTTTTGTCTTGAGTCAACAGCCAGAAGAAGAAGCGCAGAATTTGGCACTTGATATGGAACTGTATGTCGAAGGTTCTCTTGATATTTTTTCTCATAAGACCAATATTCAGACAGGTTCTAATTTCTTAATCTATAATGTTAAAAAGTTAGGAGATGAGCTGAAACAAATCGCTCTCATGGTAGTGTTTGATCAGATATGGAATCGTGTTGTTCGGAACCAAAAATTAGGGAAGAAGACCTGGATTTATTTTGATGAAATGCAGCTTCTCTTACTAGATAAATATGCCAGTGATTTCTTCTTTAAATTGTGGAGTCGTGTCAGAAAATATGGAGCTAGTCCGACTGGGATAACCCAAAATGTCGAAACCTTATTGTTAGATCCAAATGGTAGACGGATTATTGCAAATAGTGAATTTATGATTCTCCTCAAGCAAGCAAAAAATGATAGAGAAGAACTGGTTCAACTCTTAGGCTTGTCAAAAGAACTCGAAAAATACCTTGTCAATCCAGAAAAAGGGGCAGGACTGATAAAAGCTGGTTCCGTTGTCGTTCCCTTTAAAAATAAGATTCCTCAAGGTACTCAATTGTTTGATATCATGAGTACGGATCCTGATAAAATGGCTTCTAATTAAGGGGAAGGTAAATGAAGGATAAAAGAGAAATCATACGTGCCCGAAAGGCATTTAGAAGAAGCCTAAAAGATGAGAAAAAAATCTTGAAAAAAGGAAAGAAGGAGGTGAGGAAACAGAAAAAAGATTCCGCTGTATTGGATGAAAAAGCATGGAAAAAAGAGATAAAAGAAAAGCTAGAGGAGATGAGAGAAGTTTCAAAGGAGAGAGTAAGACAAGCAAATGAAGATTACAATCATATTCTTCAAAATAGTCCTCCATCTCTTTTGAATCGGAAAGAATTAAGAGACAGACGATTGCCTCATGCTAGGAAACGATTGAAAATAGCCAAGAAGCAATTTAGAGAAGCCAAGGTAGAAGCAAAAGAAGAAAGAAAAGAGAGTCGTAAAGAAAGAAAAACCAATCAAAAATTTCTCTACGGTCAGGAATCGAAACAAAAATCTAATTTTTTCTTTCAAGGGAAGAGTTTAGAAGAATTAAAAGCTAAGAAAGAAGTCAAGGCTGCTAAAGAAAATTTAAAATCTACTAAACAAGCCTATAAGTCCAAAAAAGTCAGTAGGAAAGCCAAAACTTTTCTTTATGTCCTTGGACGTGAAGGTGGAGAGTTAGCTTCAGAAAATGAAGATTTAGAAGGCTATCGCACACTTCAAGAGACCATTAGAAAAGGGAAACGCTACAGTCGGCTTTCTTATAATCTTGGAAAAGCTAGTGTCAAAACAGGACAAGCAACAGGTCGTTTTACCAAGAAAAGACTGACCAACACAAAAGAGCGATACCATCATTTTAAGGATGGAAAAGGATGGAAACTAGCGAAAGATAATCCTAGTTCCTTTAAAAATCGGTTTCGAAAATTAAAGAAACAAGGTCTTACAAGTGTCCGAAATATCTATCAAAAACTAAAAGCAGCCTTTTCCTTCTTTACATTTGCGGCTGGAAATCCTGTAACTTGGATAGTTGGAGGATTAGTCTTTCTTCTCTTATTTATGATGAGCTTCTTTTTAGGATTTTCATCTGCTGGTTTGATTCAACAAGATGAATTTGAATTAACAAATGCTTATACCCACCTAACTTGGGAAGACGCAGAACATACTCGAACAAATGACAAAGGAATTACTTATTACACAAAAGTTGATGATGTGATGGGGTATATGAACTTTAAATTCCATGACTATGAGTTACACAAACCAGTTCACTTATTTAGTTCAGAATCTTACAAGGATTATCTGTCTACTTTGTGGCATGATTTAAACGATGGGGATGATTTGAAATCCATGCAAGACCTCTATGAAACTCCTAAGTATAAACTATCGAGAGACGATCAAGAGGAAATAAAGGAACTAAAAGAAGAGGGTGTCTATGCTTCCATGCAGGAATTGGACAATCCATTTGAGGGGAAAAGCAACGAAGATAGTCTAACCATGACTTATCGTTATGGATACTATGATTTAGACGGAAAACCTACTCTTCAGGAGTATATTCTACTAGAAGCGAAGGCTCACCAAAGGATTGTCGCACCAATGGATGGTGTTGTATCTCTAGACGGAGATGATGTTATTCTCACTAACGGAAAAGGAGAGAATGAGAGTCGATTGACCTTGTATTCTATTCATAATGGCCGTGCGATTGAGGGGACAAGAGTCCTAACGGGTGATATTATTGGTGAAACACCAGACGATACAGGTTTGAAAGTTTCCTATCAAAAGTATAAAAACAAGAAAGAAAAATTGGTGTATGTCAATCCGCAATTTTATTTTCCAAAAGTCATTCAACTTCAGACCACTATCTTACCTGCCATTGGTCAGTTTGGTGGGGATGAGTTTGAACGAGCAAAACATATTTATGAGTTTTTGAAATCTCAAGGGGCAAGTCCCCAAGCCATTGCGGCAATTTTAGGAAATTGGTCGGTAGAGTCTTCTATTAATCCTAAACGTGCTGAAGGGGATTATTTATCTCCTCCTGTTGGCGCTACCGATTCCTCATGGGATGATGAAGCGTGGTTAGCGATTGGAGGTCCAGCCATTTATAGTGGTGCTTATCCTAATATCCTTCATAGAGGTTTGGGGTTAGGTCAATGGACAGATACTGCAGATGGTTCAACACGTCATACAGCTTTATTGAATTATGCACACGCCAAAAATAAGAAGTGGTATAATTTAGACCTACAACTTGATTTTATGCTTCATGGGGATAGCCCTTACTATCAAAGTTGGTTAAAGGATTTCTTTGGAAATACGGGCAGTGCAGCCAATCTTGCCCAACTCTTTCTCACTTATTGGGAGGGAAATTCTGGTGACAAACTTCTGGAAAGACAAACCAGAGCAACGGAATGGTATTACCAAATTGAAAAAGGATTTAGCCAAACAAACGGAGGACAAGCAAAGAGTGACCCGCAATCCCTTGAAGGTGTTCGTGGGGACTTGTATGATCATTCTGTTCCTGGTGGTGGAGATGGTATGGCCTATGCCTATGGACAATGTACATGGGGTGTTGCGGCTCGTATGAACCAGTTAGGATTAAAGCTAAAAGGTAGAAATGGAGAGAAGATTTCAATCATTAATACCATGGGAAATGGTCAGGACTGGGTTGCGACAGCTTCAAGTCTTGGTGGGGAAACAGGCTCTACACCAAGAGCAGGTGCTATTGTTTCTTTTGTAGGAGGTACACATGGCACACCAGCAGACTATGGTCATGTGGCCTTTGTAGAGAAGGTCTATGATGATGGTTCTTTCCTCGTGTCAGAGACAAACTATGGTGGTAACCCTAACTATACCTTTAGAAAAATCTCGCAAGCAGATAGTGCCATCAGTTTTGCCTATACGACGAAATAAAGAAGTTGATACTTGAAATTTTAACAATTTTCAGGTAGAATAAATAGTGTAGATGAGTGGTCGGCTCATGGTCAATCTGATAGTAATCTTGGACGTAAGGGCCAAGCGGTGGCGGACACCAGAACGAAATCCGATAGCAATCTTGGACGTAAGGGCCAAGCGGTGGCAGACACCAGAATAAACCGACTGACTAGGTGGCTTACAGACTCTGTAAACCACCTTTTTTGTGAGGAAAATATGGCAAATTCTAGAGATTATCGTAATCCAAATTACACCGAAAAAATAAAACTTCAGCGTTTTTTTACTCAGTTACAAATTGCGGCTTCTTTTTTTAAAGAACACTTTGTTGGCAAAATCATGTATTATGAAACGGAAATAGAAAGTGTTGAACTTCATTTTTCACCTACTAATTTCATGCACCTATGTGGTGTTGATTACCGAAAAGGTGCAGGCAGTTTCTTTGACGATTGTTTAAATAGACATGTCATAATTGATGAGTTGAAAATAAAAAATGATGGAACCACGATGCAAAAGTTACAAGTTTTAGGATCTATTGAGGAGTTATTGGGAAAGCATGTTCATCTAACTGGTTCAGGACGTTATTTGTATTTGGAGTTTGATTATGCTCTACGTACAAGAAAACAGATACTAGCATTAACATTGAAAGAGACATCAAGGAAAATTGTTCCTCAATCTTTATTAGATTTGAAGAGAAAGACAGTATTTCCAGAAGGTCAAAAAGTAATTTCAATTTACTCAAAACATTTACAAACGTCGGAACTTTTTTATTATTTAAAAGATTAGTTTACATATCTTTTGTGGTATAAAACATATTTTTATCATTATAAGGAGAACGCAGTTTTGGCTCGTTCTTTTTTTGTTGATGATATGCTCCAAACAACCTACACTAGATTGGATATGAAATAGTTTGTGATTACATAATTTATCTTCAGGGATGTTATGGACATTATCTCAATTTCTGTTATGATAGACATCTCTAACAATTTCCGTTATAACAGACATTGACTTACAAAGTATTTCTTTTCTGAACATATTAGCGTTATAATATAAATGCAGTGTTACACTGTAGAATATTAAGAAAATAGGATACTATAGGTTTAAACTAAATGTGTAAGATAAATAGTTGGATTAGTAAAAGTTTCAAGTCTGATAAGAACAATATTACATTTCATACAACTGAATGTATATATTTTATAAGAGAGAGGGATGCTTGATTGGGGAAAATCATTCAAAATACAGTTATAAAGATTTTAATAAGAATGAAAGTGTGATTTTTCTTTTTCAATAATCTTCTAAATGTATTAAAATCAAGCTTTCCACTTATGTATTCTGCTAATAAACTTCAATACATTTCAATAGATTTTCAAAATTTGGTGGGGATTTTTATTATACTTTGTACGAGCTTTTCAATACCCTATCCCAACCTTTAAAATCCCCTAAGTTATTTACTCAAGGGATTTTTTATCTGCTTTTTTCATACTCAAACAGTCAGTCTAACTGTTTGATTTTCTTTGTGACTAACTCCCTAAAAATAGTAGAATTAGCTACTTTACTGATTTTACAAGATAATAACAAGACCTAAACATATAATTTATTTAGGTTTACCAATTATGACTTTAACATTTTCCAATAAGGTCTAACTCAACCGTCCCCAAAGTTAAATCCTTATGTATTTAATCAGAAAGATTATTTTTCGCATATTTTTTTATGTCTTTGGGATAAAATCCCTTATATTTTTTGAAGCATGTACTAAATTTACTGTGAGAGGAATATCCTACAGCCTCTGCTATATCTTGAATTTTAAGGGTAGAGTTCAGTAGGAGTAATTCCGCCATATTCATTCTCCGTCTTTGAGTATATTCTGTAATTGTACATTGATATTTTTGCTTAAATAACTTTTTTAGTTTTGTGCCGCTCATAGTGGATATTTTTTCTAAAGTATCCTGTGAGATAGATGTTGCATAATGATCGTCTATATAATTGGCGACATTTTTCAAAGCCTCATCATCGGCAATAGATAGTGGATTGCTGTACTTATTTAAAAAAGAGTCTATTGTAATACTTAACCATTCCTTTGCCTTTGACTCAAAAAAGATTTCAGCAGCAGGAGATGCCATCTTGCAATTAAGGATATCTTTTGCGATTCTTTCTAAAGGCTTGTTTATTATAATGCTGGTATTAAAAAATAAATCTTCATAGTTACAGACTTTATTCTTATAAGAGGACAGGCATTGCTCTATCATGGACTGATTGAAATTTATACCGATTCCTAAATAAGGAGAGTTTTTGTGAAGTATAATCCTATAGTCTTTAGAATTTTTTGTATTTATAATATAAAGTGAATTTGAAGAAAGATTTTGATAAGGATTAAAACATTCACCGTTTGCTGTAACTAAATAAGATAAATAAAGGGAATAGAAATTATCCAAACCAGAAAAACTTGTATGGATAATTTCTTTTTTTATGAAAACATCATGAATATCAATAGTGAAATTATCGCCCTCGTAAAACCAATATATGCCTTCTGCATTATCCGTGCTAAAACGGAATTCATGTCCTACAGTGGAGTATTTTGTATTATCGATAGATTCATCTGTAGAAAAAAAGTTTTTAACAAAGTTATAAAAATCACTCATATTATACCTCCGTGCTTTATATTTTATCCCGAATAGACATTATCCCGAATAGACTTATTTAACCATATCTAATTGATTGAAATCCTCATTTATTATATAATAAACAGTAAATAAAAACAAGAAAAACTTTGCGTATTGCAAAAAAGTTTGAAAACAAGACTCTATAATCAGTCTAAAAAGGCTATTTATAGGGTTTGCTAATTTTAAGAAAAAGGAGGAATTGTTCAGTGAAGAATAAGAAGAAATCAATACTGAAAAGACTAATGCCTTACGGTGGTAAAAAAAGTTTTTTACTCTATATTGCTATGGTTATGTCTGCTGTATCAGGTGTCATGGTTTTGATGCCTATGGTATATATTCATAGAATTGTAAATAACTTAATTTTAAATGGGATGGTGAATTTTGATTATGTAAAGGAAAATTCAATTTATGCAGCAGTCTTTGCCGGTCTGGGGCTATTCATATACCTAATAGGTTTAATTTTATCCCATATTTTTGCATTTGAAGTGGAAGATAACATTATTAAGACTTCCGTAACAAAACTAATAAACAAACCGCTTGGGTATTTCGATGACAAAGAAAGCGGAAGGATAAGAAATGTAATTGTGTCCGGAGCGTCTGAAACCCATTCTTTTTTAGCGCATCAACTTCCTGATATGGCGATGACCATTATATCGCCAATCGTCCTGCTTGTATTTTTCTTCGTGTTTAACTGGAAGTTAGGACTTGCCAGTATGATACCGATGATTATCGGTATGACATTGATGTCATCTATGATGACAGCCGAAACAAAAAAAATGAAAGATGAGTATTATGCAGGACTTTCCAATTTATCTTCTCAGACAGTGGAATATGTTCGAGGAATTCCTGTTGTTAAAACATTTGCACAAAGTGTTGAGAGCTTTGATAAGTTATATTCGTTAATCATAAAAGTAAAAGACAATGTACTTAAGCTTACTATGAGTTATACGAATAAAATGTCGTGGTTTGAAACCGTTTCTACATCGACGGCATTTTTCTTGGTACCTGTGGCATTACTCTTAATAAAATTTAATGGAAACTTATCTAATGTAGTTGCAGATTCTGTTATTTACTTCCTAATAGGACCGGCATTTGCTACTTTTATTATGAGAACTGCGACGATTACACAATCCAGTTATTTTGCGGAACTTGCTTTAGATAAAATTGAGAATATACTTGAGTTTGATGATTTTGTTTATGGAAATAAAACAAGTTCTGATGTTGGGATAGAGTTTAAAAATGTAAGCTTTTCTTATGAAGATGAAAATGTATTAGACGATATTTCATTTAAGGTGAATAAAGGAGAACGAGTTGCTTTAGTCGGATCGTCAGGCAGTGGTAAAACTACTATAGCAAGGCTTGCTGCACGATTTTACGATATTAAAACAGGTGAAATTTATATTGGAGGAATTAATATAAAAGATTTTGAAAAAGAGGCTTTAATGAGAAAAATTGCTTTTGTTTTTCAAAACTCTAAACTATTTAAAATGAGTTTAAGAGATAATCTTTTAATCGGAAAGCCTGATGCAACTAATGAAGAAATTGACAATGCCTTAATCAATTCAGGGTCTAAAGATATTATTGAAAATTTAGATAAAGGACTTGATACTGTTTACGGAACTAAAGGCACATATTTTTCAGGAGGAGAAGCTCAAAGGATTTCTATAGCGAGAGCTTTTTTGAAAGATGCAGATATTATCATTTTAGATGAAGCTACAGCCTTTGCAGATCCTGAAAATGAACATTTGATTCAAGAGTCTTTTAAGAAGCTATCAAAAAGCAAGACAACATTGATGATTGCTCATAGATTATCTACAGTAATAGATGCGGACAAGATTCTCGTTATTGATAAAGGGAAAATTGTAGAAGAAGGCAAGCATGCAGATTTAATAGATATAAATGGGCATTATAAAAAGCTTTGGGATGAATATCAGAAATCCGTAAATTGGAAGATAGGAGGTTAAAATATGGTTTCTTATTTTATGAAAAAATATGCGATGTCAGAAAAAGGCGCTCTTAACTTAAAAAAAGCCATATTTTCACACACGCTTGTTAATTTAACTAAATTGTTCGCACCAATGATCGGTTTTATGTTTCTGTTTCAGTATATAGGCATTTTAAAAAGTATTGAGAGCTACAATTTTACTTCTGTTCATTATATTGCACTAATTGTAGTAATGATGATTGTGATGTTCTTAATAGCGAGGTGGGATTATGTAAGACTTTACACCAATGTGTACAACGAGAGTGCAAATTCAAGAATTGAGTTAGCGGAAAGGTTAAAGAAATTACCTCTTTCTTATTTTGGTAAAAGAGATTTGGCAGACCTTGCGGAAACCATGATGAATGACATGAACTTATATGAAACAATTTTCTCTCATGCTGTACCTCAGATATATTCAACGGCTATATCCACAAGTATTATTGCTTTAATGCTTATCTTCTATAATTGGAAACTTGCACTTGCAGCCCTTTGGGTAATTCCCATTTCTATTTTGATTATATTTTTATCAAAGAAAAGTCAGAAAAAAATAGTACAGGGCTGGATAGATGATAATCGTAAGGTTTTCGATAATCTACAGGAAAATATAGAGCAGATAGAGCAAATAAAATCTTACAACTTAGAAGATAGGGTGTTAAATGATTTTTTTGAAAAATTAAATGCATCCACAAAACAGAAAACGAAAGGTGAAGTTGTTGCCGGAACACTTACAGGAATAGCTGCTGCAATTTTAAAGCTTGGAATTATAAGTGTTGCCGTTATCGGCGTCAACATGCTTATGGCAGGGGAGGTAAGTGTGCTGGTTTATATCGCATTTTTAATGCTTACAGCAAGTATTTATCTTACTATAGAAGGAATAATCACCTTTATGTCAATGATAGTTATTCTTGATGCGGTTGTAGGGAGAATAAAGGAAATAAAGACCATGCCTGTTCAAGAAGGCAAAAAAGATATTGAAATTAAAAATTACGATATTGAGTTCAAGGATGTTTATTTTGGATATGATGATTATTCTGTAATAAATTGTGTGAGCTTTACTGCAAAACAGGGTGAAATCACTGCGCTAATCGGTTCAAGCGGAAGCGGAAAAACAACTCTCACCAAGCTTGCTGCAAGATTTTGGGATATAGATAAAGGAAAGATTTTGATAGGGGGAGAGGACATCGGTAAAATTGATCCGGAAACACTCCTTAAAAATTTCTCTATCGTTTTCCAAGATGTTACTCTTTTTAATTCAAGCATAAAAGATAATATAAAAATCGGTAAAAAAGATGCTACAGATGAAGAGATTATAAGAGCGGCTAAAATAGCTAGATGTTATGAATTTATAGACAAAATGCCGGATGGAATAGATACAGTAATAGGTGAAAACGGACAAAGACTTTCAGGCGGAGAAAGACAAAGAATCTCAATAGCAAGGGCAATACTAAAAGACGCACCAATCATATTGCTTGATGAGGCTACAGCATCTCTGGATGTTGAAAATGAAAGTCTAATTCAAGAGGCTTTATCTGAACTTATAAAAGAAAAAACGGCAATTGTTATTGCTCATAGATTAAGAACAATAAGAAATGCAAACAAAATCGTTTTATTAAATGCCGGAAAAATAGAAGCGATAGGGACAGATGAAGAACTTTGTAAAAGCTCGGAATTTTATAAAGCAATGCTTAGAAAATCAAATATTCAGTGAAAACTTATTTAGAAGGAAAATATAAAAATGGAAAAATTAAGAATTAAAGATTTAGTTACGATAGGTGTATTTACAGTAATATATTTTGTACTTATGTTTGCTTCGGGAATGATTGGTATTGTACCGATTTTATACTTGGCATACCCTACACTGGCAGGCATTATAACAGGAATAGTTATAATGCTCTTTATGGCAAAAGTTCAAAAATCATGGGGATTATTTATACTTGGGTTGATTTGTAGTCTTGTAGCAATTGCAATGGGAAATACATATGTAATATTGATACATGCTGTAATCAGTATGGCAATTGCGGAACTTTTAAGAAAAAAAGGAGAATATAAATCATTTAAATTTAATATGCTCTCATTTGCCGTATTCAACACTTGGATTTGTGGTTTCCTTATGCAAGTTTTGTTGGCTAAAGACAAGGTTATTAAACTGGCTGAAACAGGCGGTATGGGTCACGATTATATAATGAAGCTCATAGCACTTTTGAATTATCGAAGTATGGTATTAGTATATATCGGTGCTGTTGTCGGCGGGATACTCGGCGCATATATTGGTAAAGTCTTTTTGAAAAAGCATTTCGAAAAAGCTGGTATTGTATAATGCTCGTTTCTTTAGACAATCCATATAATCCCAATCCAATTAGTAAAATTTTAGTAAGTTTTTCACTTGGATTTGCTGTATTTTATAAAGTAAATACCTATTTTGAATGGGGAATTGTGCTTCTTATTTCATTTCTTTTTTTAATGAATGGATTTAAGAAAGAAGCCTTAAAAAACATATCATTTTTTGGGGTTCTTTCTTTGATACCTAATCTTGATGTAATTAGAAATATGAATGCGATTTTAATGATGTTTTTTATGCTATTTGCTGTATGTAAGATGTTTTATCTTCCATTTAGTGCGGGAAGTTTTTTTTTAAAAACATCGGATGTAGGAAGTGTAATATCCTCAATGGATAAAATGAATTTACCTCGTACTGTTTCTATACCAATTGCTGTAATGTTTAGGTTTTTTCCTTCATTTAGGGAAGAAAGTCACAATATAAAACTTGCTATGAAAATAAGGGGTATTACATTTAAAAATCCAATTTCATACATCGAGTATGTAATTGTGCCTTTACTTGTTATATCTTCTAATATTTCTGATGATATTGCAAAGGCAGCAGAAACAAAATGTATTGAAAATCCTGTTAAAAAAACTAGGTACATATCCGTCAAAACGAAAACAGTTGATTTTGTTTATGTGCTTTCAATACTGATTATGGTTATAGGAGGAGCTTTATGGTAGAAATTGAAAATTTATCTCTATCTTATGGAAATTCTCCTAAAGTGTTAAAAAACATTTCTTTAGATGTAAAAAAAGGCGAATGTGTATTATTTACTGGGAAAAGTGGTAGCGGAAAATCTTCAATTATAAATTCTATCAATGGGTTAGCTGTACGATATGATGGAGCTTCTATGGGTGGAACTATCAGGATTGATAATAAAGATATTAAAAACCTCGAATTATACGAAATATCGCTCTTAGTATCAAATGTATTTCAAAATCCAAAGACACACTTTTTCAATATAAATACTACTCTTGAATTACTTCTCTATTTGGAGAATATAGGACTTTCAAAAAAACAAATGGATGAAAGACTAAATGATATGTTGGATTTGTTTCCGATAGAACATCTTTTAAATAGAGATATTTTTAAGCTTTCGGGTGGAGAAAAGCAGATTTTATGTATTGCTGCAAGTTATATATCTGGAACGGAAATCATTGTTTTAGATGAGCCTTCATCAAATCTTGATGAAGAAAACATTTTAATCATAAAAGAAATGCTTATAAAACTTAAAGATAAGGGGAAAACTCTTATAATCTCAGAACATAGAATATTTTATCTAATGGATATTGTAGATAGAGTTTTTTTGATTAAAGATGGGGAAATACAAAAGGAATATACTCAAATAGATTTTATGAAAATACCGTCTGAAAAGCTAAAGAAGTTAGGTTTAAGAAATAAGAATAGAGTAAAACTTACAGTACCCGAAAATGAAAATAAGGGAAATTTAGAAGTAAAAAACATTGAATTTAAGTTTAATGGCATAGATAAAAAATTGCATTTAAAAGACCTCTCTTTTGAAATGGGAAAAATTTACGGCATAGTAGGAACAAACGGACTTGGTAAATCCACTTTGCTCAGATGCCTTATAGGCTTAGAAAGAAAATCGAAGGATGAAATCTATTTGGACGGCAAAAGACTTTCAAAATCAGATAGGCTAAAAATATCATCCCTTGTAATGCAGGATGTTAACCATCAGCTTTTTACCGATTCTATTGCAAGTGAAGTAGGTCTTGGAATAAAAAATATTGAAAGTAGTTATGTTGAAAATATTCTGAAAAAACTTGATTTATATGAATCAAAAGATCGTCATCCAATGAGCTTGTCAGGTGGACAAAAGCAAAGGGTAGCAATTGCATCTGTACTATGTAAAAAATCTAAACTTATGTTTTTTGATGAGCCTACTAGTGGAATGGATTATTGCAATATGATGAACATATCCCATCTGATCAACGAATGTAAAAGCGATAAGAAAATAATATTCATTGTTTCACATGACCAAGAATTTTTAAATTCGATAGCTGACAATGTTATATATTTGTAAATATCCATAGAGATACTCATATTTGAAAAATCAAAATAAAGGAAATTTAAAGATGTAAGGAGATAAAAATATGAAATATCATGACATGATAATAGAAAATATAAGTGTATGTGAATTTCTTTTATCGTGTGAAAGTAAGATATTTTGTTTAGGAAAATTTTTATGCGTTATTAAATAATATAATAGAAAAAGAATACATTTCTAAAAGAGGACTTTTTACGCCAAAGTGTAGAAGTCCTCCTTTTTTATTATCACTAACGGAAAAGGAGAGAATGGGAGTCGCTTAACCTTATATTCCATTCATAATGGCCGAGCGATTGAGGGGACAAGAGTTCTAACGGGAGATGTTATAGGTGAAACACCAGATGATACAGGTTTGAAAGTTTCCTATCAAAAGTATAAGAATAAGAAAGAAAAATTGGTGTATGTCAATCCGCAGTTTTATTTCCCAAAAGTCATTCAACTTCAGACTACTATCTTACCAGCTATTGGTCAGTTTGGTGGGGATGAGTTTGAACGAGCAAAACATATTTATGAGTTTTTGAAATCTCAAGGGGCAAGTCCCCAAGCCATTGCGGCAATTTTAGGAAATTGGTCGGTAGAGTCTTCTATTAATCCTAAACGTGCTGAAGGGGATTATTTATCTCCTCCTGTTGGCGCTACCGATTCCTCATGGGATGATGAAGCGTGGTTAGCGATTGGAGGTCCAGCCATTTATAGTGGTGCTTATCCTAATATCCTTCATAGAGGTTTGGGGTTAGGTCAATGGACAGATACTGCAGATGGTTCAACACGTCATACAGCTTTATTAAATTATGCACGCAGCCAAAATAAGAAGTGGTATGATTTAGACCTACAACTTGATTTTATGCTTCATGGGGATAGCCCTTACTATCAAAGTTGGTTAAAGGATTTCTTTGGAAATACGGGCAGTGCAGCCAATCTTGCCCAACTCTTTCTCACTTATTGGGAGGGAAATTCTGGTGACAAACTTCTGGAAAGACAAACCAGAGCAACGGAATGGTATTACCAAATTGAAAAAGGATTTAGCCAAACAAACGGAGGACAAGCAAAGAGTGACCCGCAATCCCTTGAAGGTGTTCGTGGGGACTTGTATGATCATTCTGTTCCTGGTGGTGGAGATGGTATGGCCTATGCCTATGGACAATGTACATGGGGTGTTGCGGCTCGTATGAACCAGTTAGGATTAAAGCTAAAAGGTAGAAATGGAGAGAAGATTTCAATCATTAATACCATGGGAAATGGTCAGGACTGGGTTGCGACAGCTTCAAGTCTTGGTGGGGAAACAGGCTCTACACCAAGAGCAGGTGCTATTGTTTCTTTTGTAGGAGGTACACATGGCACACCAGCAGACTATGGTCATGTGGCCTTTGTAGAGAAGGTCTATGATGATGGTTCTTTCCTCGTGTCAGAGACAAACTATGGTGGTAACCCTAACTATACCTTTAGAAAAATCTCGCAAGCAGATAGTGCCATCAGTTTTGCCTATACGACGAAATAAAGAAGTTGATACTTGAAATTTTAACAATTTTCAGGTAGAATAAATAGTGTAGATGAGTGGTCGGCTCATGGTCAATCTGATAGTAATCTTGGACGTAAGGGCCAAGCGGTGGCGGACACCAGAACGAAATCCGATAGCAATCTTGGACGTAAGGGCCAAGCGGTGGCAGACACCAGAATAAACCGACTGACTAGGTGGCTTACAGGTTCTGTAAGTCGTCTTTTTTACTTTAATAGTAATGTTTTACATTTTAAGGAGAACGCAGTTTTGGCTCGTTCTCTTTTTTTGTTGTGATACTTCTTTCAAGGAATATTTGGTAGGATTGGAGTGAAAAAAGATTAACTAGGAAAGAAGGAAGTATATGGAAGCCATTTATCAACGTGATTCGGATCAAGATGGATTAACTGATGCTCAAGAATTGGCGCTAGGAACCAATCCTCTTAGCGCAGATTCTGATGGTGATGGTCGTTCAGATTTATTGGAAATAGAAGAAGGAACTAATCCCTTAGAAAAGGATTTTCAAGACTTAGACCAAATAAGTATAACTGAACCGTCATCAGTATTTATGGAAATGAAACAAAAGATTTCAGGTATGATGGAGAGTCACTACAAGGAATTTATACAGGCTCTGATTAGTATTGAAACAGGGATTGAAAACCAACAAGACCTAGAAGACTTATATACTTACTACATGAGAACAGATGCCGTTTCTCTTTTGTCTAGTGATTTAGAAACCAGTCCTCAAGAGGTTGAAATGGAGATAGAGTTGTAGGGGAATCATGTGATTCTCCTATTTTCGTATAGATGAAAGGAGCAATAATGGAAGTAATGCAATTATTGGCTATGTTTCGTGGAACAATTCCAAAAGATAGAGAGAAAATGACCCTATTTCTTCGTTATCAAGCTCAACATTTTGATGAGAAATGGCAGGACTTGGTAGAGAGTTTTTTGACTGAAGAGGGCAAGATAGAAGAGATACCTCATGTCTATTCGTTTCATCAAGATATTGTTTCTTTTCTAGAGACCAGTTCTGAAAATAATGACCAAGATCTAGAAAGTTACACAAGAAATTTTGGACAAGTAGGTTTAGATAAATTATCTCAATTAAGTAATTGGGAGAAAAACTTGGTGCTAGAAGTCGCAACCTATAACCTTTCCACTCGATTTTACATCCAATCTGAAAAAGAGAAGCTAACACCATTAAGTGAGCTTGTATTTCATCAGAATCAGGATGTCAATTTAGTCAATGTCTATCGAGTTGCGAATAATCTATCTGACCGTATTAGTAGAGATATAGAGGAATTCCTTCTAATGGTTGATTCTAAAGAACTAAAAAAAGAGGTTCTTGAGATTCATTTTGAAGAAAAAGAGGGAGATGTTCTAGCCTATATGGGTTCAGAATTGATGGCTACTTTAGATACAGTTACGGATCTTGTTCATCGTGAAGAAAACTACCAACAACTCCCACTGACACAAAAGATGAAGATTATTAGTCATTTTGATGATGTAAAGGCTAGAAGCGAAAAGTCTAAGCAAGTAGAGGAATCCTTATCTCCTTCAAGTGAAATTGAACAGGAAACAGAAGAAACTAACCTTTTTTCTAATGTCGATAAAATTGTAGAAGAAGCTTTGAGGGAATATCCGATTGGTTCACAAGTAAGTTATAAAGGTCAAGTATTTCGATTGGTTTCGATTGAAAATGCACAGTTAAATGACTTAGTTCGCCTAGAGCTATTCAATGATTCTAACCAGTTATTTGAAGAGAATCCTATCTTATACTTGAACAGTTTGGAAGAGATTGAACAAGTTTTGTCTCTTGTAGAACTTGAAAAAGAAGAATTAGAGATTGAGATTGATTCATCAAGTGAAAGTCAGGAAATAGATTTGTTTTCCTATTTGGAAGAAGAAAATGAAAAGGAAACAGAAACTCTAATTTCAGGTATAGAAGAGACGGATGTCCCCGTTCAAGATTTTGTTTTTCCAGATGATTTAGAGGACTTTTATCCTAAGACAAATCGAGAAAAAATTGAAACGAATATCGCCGCAATTGAACTTGTTAAAAGATTAGAAAAAGAGGGACGACAAGCGAATCCAGAAGAACAAGAGCTACTAGCCAAGTATGTTGGATGGGGTGGTCTTGCCAATGAATTTTTTGATGAACTCAATCCAAAGTATGAAGCAGAACGTTTAACTCTTAAGAGTTTAGTAAGTAAATCAGAATACTCCACTATGAAACAAAGTTCTCTCACAGCCTATTATACAGACCCAATGATTATTCGCCAAATTTGGCAAAAATTAGTGGAAGACGGCTTTGAAGGAGGAAGAATTCTAGATCCATCTATGGGGACTGGGAATTTTTTTGCGGCTATGCCTAGAAGTATACGAGAGAGGTCAGAACTTTATGGGGTTGAATTAGACAGTGTGACAGGCGCAATCGCAAAACAACTCCACCCCAATACCCATATTGAAGTGCGAGGATTTGAAGAAGTTCCCTATCAAAATAATAGTTTTGATTTAGTCTTAACGAATGTTCCATTTGGAAATTTTCGCATTGCAGATAAAAACTATGATAAACCTTATATGATTCATGATTACTTTGTCAAACACTCACTTGATTTAGTAAGAGATGGAGGACAAGTGTCGATTATCTCATCTATCGGGACAATGGATAAGCGGACAGATAATGTCTTACAAGAGATTAAATCCAACACTCATTTTTTAGGGGGAGTTCGTTTGCCGGATACGGCTTTTAAAAAGATTGCAGGTACTCGAGTGACCACAGACCTCCTCTTCTTTCAAAAGGATCAAGCAAAGAATCTTAATGAAGATGAGTTTGTCTTTGGTGGCTCTATTCCCTTTGAGGAGGATAAGCGTGTCTGGATCAATCCTTATTTTGATGGGAAGTACAATACACAGATTTTAGGTGAATATGAGATACGTAATTTTAATGGAGGAACCCTCAATGTTAAGGGGGGATCAGAAACATTAGCTACTGATATTATGGAAGCATTAGAGAATGTGAAAGCACCTAAACAAATTGACAATTCTTTGAAAGCACCTGTTTTTATCCAAGAAGAAGTGGATAATTCTATCCCAAGTCGTATACGTGAGAAGTTAGCGCTCTATTCTTTTGGATATGAGGGAAATCAAATTTATTACCGAGATACGCATGGCATTCGGAAAAGTTCAAAAGTAGACGAAATTAGTTATTATGTAGATGAGAAGGGAGATTTTAAAGCTTGGGACAGTTCTTTGTCTGAACATAAAATAGACCGATTCGTGCAACTTCATTTGACAGATGAGGAAGCACTAGATGTTTACAAGTCAGAAGAAGCGAGTAAAAGAGGGAAATATAAGGGCTTGTTCAAAAAAACTGTCTTTTATGAAAGCCCCTTATCGGATAAGGATATTAGTCGTATTAAGGGCATGGTTGATTTGAGAGAGACCTATCAATCCTTAATTGAAATTCAACGTCATCCAGATTATAGTCGGACAGATTTTCAGGTATTACTTAGTAAACTCAATCGTGACTATGACCGCTTTGTAAGTCAATTTGGATACTTGAATGCCTCAGTCAATCGGAACTTATTTGATAGTGACGATAAGTATTCTTTACTAGCAAGTTTAGAAGATGTATACATTGATTCTAAAGATCAGAAAGTAAAATATAAAAAATCTTTAGCCTTTGAGAAAGCATTGGTTAGACCAGAAAGAGTGATTGCAAGAGTTTCAACGGCTCTAGATGCCTTAAATTCTAGTTTATCGGATGGTAGAGGGGTTGATTTAGACTATATGGTATCAATTTACCCTGAACATAGCCAAGTTGCTATTTTAGATGAGTTAGGTGACCAGGTTTTAATGGATCCAGAAAGCTATTTAAGAGGGGAAAGAAAATATCTTTCTAAGAACCAGTTTTTATCAGGAGACATTCTCAACAAGATAGAAGTAGTTCAACTATTAGTAGAGGAAAACAACCAAGAATGTGATTGGAACCATGCTTTAGATTTGTTAGAATCTGTTCGCCCTCCAAGGATTCATCTGGCAGATATTGAGTTTAAAATAGGGTCACGTTGGATTCCTCAATCCGTTTATGGTAAATTTGCCTTTGAATGTTTTACCAATCGTGAATTTGAATTGTCTTCGCCAGATGTTGAACAAGTCATTGAAGTGAATCCTGTCGATGGCCAGGTTCATTTAAGGACATCATTTGCTTATCGCTATCCAAGTGCCAAAGATAGTAGTCTTGGAGTCAGTGGGTCACGTTATGATACAGGAAGAAAGGTTTTTGAGAATTTACTAAATTCAAACCAACCGACGATTACTATGACTGTTACGGAAGGAGAAAAGAAAAAGACCATCACAGATTTGGAAAAAACCTCTGTTCTAAGAGCAAAAGAGCAGCATTTACAAGAGCTCTTTCAAGACTTTGTCTCACGGTATCCAGAAGTCCAACAAGTCATTGAGGAAAGCTATAATCGTCTTTATAATCGAACGGTTAGTCGAGAGTATGACGGTAGCAATCTAGTCATTGATGGCTTGGCACAAAACATCAGTCTTCGTCCTCACCAAGAGAATGCTATTCAAAGAATCGTAGAAGAAAAAAGAGCCTTATTAGCTCATGAGGTAGGTTCAGGAAAGACCTTGACCATGCTTGGTGCTGGTTTTAAATTAAAGGAGTTGGGAATGGTTCATAAGCCCTTGTATGTGGTGCCCTCTAGTTTGTCTGCTCAATTTGGCCAAGAAATCATGAAATTTTTCCCTACTAAAAAAGTCTTTGTGACCACTAAGAAAGATTTTGTGAAGGCGAGAAGAAAACAATTTGTGTCACGTATTATTACAGGAGATTACGATGCTATTGTCATTGGGGATTCTCAATTTGAAAAAATCCCTGTCAGTAAGGAAAGACAGATGAACTATATAGAGGATAAACTCAATGAACTACGAGAGATTAAAACACATTCTGAAAATAAGTATACCGTTAAAGAAGCAGAGCAATCAATAAGTGGTCTAGAGAAACAATTGGAAGAACTCCAACGCTTTAATCGTGATAGTTTTATTGATTTTGAGAACCTAGGGATTGATTTTCTTTTTGTGGATGAAGCACATCACTTTAAAAATATTCGTCCAATTACTGGACTTGGAAATGTAGCAGGTATTACCAATACAACCTCTAAGAAGAACGTGGATATGGAAATGAAGGTTCGACAGATTCAGGAAGAGCATGATTTTAAAAACATTGTCTTTGCGACAGGAACACCTGTTTCCAATTCTATTAGTGAGTTATATACTATGATGAACTATATTCAACCAGATATCTTAAAACGCTATCAAGTTGATTATTTTGACTCTTGGGTAGGTGCTTTTGGAGAAATTCAAAACTCTATGGAATTAGCTCCTACAGGGGATAAGTACCAACCTAAGAAACGATTTAAAAAGTTTGTCAATCTACCTGAGTTGATGAAAATCTATAAAGAAACAGCCGACATTCAAACACAAGATATGTTGGATTTACCTGTTCCAGAAGCTCATATTATCCCTATTGAGAGTGAGTTAACTGAAAACCAGAAACTCTATTTAGAAGAATTGGTTATGAGGTCAGATGCGGTCAAATGTGGAACAGTTGATCCGAGCCAGGATAACATGTTAAAGATTACGGGTGAGGCACGAAAACTAGCAATTGATATGCGTTTATTGGACTCTAGTTATAGTCTAGCAGACAATCATAAACTGCTTCAGGTAGTGGATAATGTTGAGAGAATTTATCGTGAAGGAATGGAAAATAAGGCTACTCAGATGATTTTTTCAGATATTGGCACACCTAAGAAAAAGGATAATGGCTTTGATGTCTATTCTGAGATTAAGGCTTTATTAGTTGATAGAGGAATCCCTAGTAAGGAAATTGCCTTTGTACATGATGCCAATAGTGATGAAAAAAAGAATAGTTTGTCTCGAAAGGTCAATGCAGGAGAGGTGCGGATTCTCCTTGCCTCAACTGAAAAAGGAGGAACAGGTTTAAATGTTCAGAGCAAGATGAAAGCAGTTCATCACCTGGATGTACCGTGGAGACCAAGTGATATTCAGCAACGCAATGGACGTATTATCCGACAGGGAAATGAAAACAAGGAAGTGGATATTTACCACTACATTACAAAAGGTTCATTTGATAATTATCTATGGGCAACTCAGGAGAACAAACTCCGTTATATTAAGCAGATTATGACTTCTAAGGAGCCGATTCGTGCTGCAGAAGACATTGATGAGCAGACCATGACAGCTTCTGATTTTAAGGCACTAGCAACAGGTAATCCTTATCTCAAATATAAGATGGAACTAGAGAATGATCTAACCCTATTAGAAAATCAAAGACGCGCCTTTCAACGCAGCAAGGATCACTATCGTCATACAATATCTTACTGTGAAGAAAATGTACCCATTCTAGAGAAACGATTAAGCAAGTATGAAGGCGATATTCAACAGTCTGAAATATCGAAAGACCAGGCATTTTCTATGACGGTAGGTAAGCAAGCTTTTGATCAACGAGCTGAAGCAGGGGAATCCCTACACCGTCTTATCCGTCATAATCAAGCTGACAGCAAAGAATTCCGAACCCTAGCAAGCTATCGAGGATTTGACATTAAAATGCTTAGTCTTCCAACGGATCAGCCTCTTCCTGAAAACTTCTCTGTTAAGATTGTAGGAGAAAATCAGTATTCTGTCAGTTTAGATTTGTATTCTCCTTTGGGGACAATTCAAAGGCTTCAGCATACGATTGATCACATTAAAGAGGATCAAGCGAAAACACAGAACTTACTGGATGAATTAAAGGATAAATGGACTACTGCTAAGGTAGAAATTGAGAAAAATTTTACAAAGGAAGAGGACTATCAAACTAAAAAGGCCGAATACGATGTACTCGCGCCATTGATTGAAACAGAAACGGATTTAGATATTATTGATCAGGCCTTAAAACAATTCCATGAAAAAGGAAAAGAAAGGCAGGAACAACTTTCTTTTGAATTGGATTAAAAAATAGATACAAATAGCGGACAAGAAAAGAAAAGCGCGGTAAAATAAAGATAGAAAGAAAAGAGGTAACGATTATGATGGAAGATACCTATTATCAATTAGAAGAGGCCTTGGTACAGGGATTTCAAACATCTGAAGAATACCAAGCCTACAAGGAACTAAAGGAACATTATGAGGAAGTGACGGGGGATTACAGCTTTTCCAAACGAGAACTCACTAGTCAATTGGAAATCGCGCTTCAGAATCATCGAGGTGTGGACTTTGAAGAACATGAAAAAGAGGAGTATTTGGACTTAGTTCAAAAATTAGAAGAGTTTGATTCCTCTCTTGCCACCCATTATCGTCAATTGATTGACTAGAAAGGAGAAAGTCATGAATGATTTACTCCTTATCCCAGTAATTTTTTTAGCAGTAGGAGGGATTCTCATTCTTTTATGGAGACTCTTTCTTATTGCCAGTGGACTTTTCCTGATTGGTTTTGTCAGTTTTCTTATTTTCGTAGAGGGGTATGGAATTTATTTGTTCTTTACTGAACCAACTTTATACTTTGATGATATTAGACAACATGGTTTAACTAGTTTTACTGCTGTGTACCTTTTCATCAATCTGATCTTGCTTCTAGGATTCTGTTGGCGTTTCATAAACTCCAAAAATAAGGAAAAAATGTGAACTTGTTAGATGGTTAAAAAACTTTATCTGAATCTAAATTTGGATAAGGTTTTTTATTAACCTTAATTCTTTCATATACTTCATAGCTAAATTGGAGCAATAATTTATGATAATTTTTATCCTCACTATTATTACTTGTATTTATGGCTTGTTTATGTCGTTCAATATGAGAAAGAGCTCTTATCAAATTTTCTTCTTTTAAATGTTTCATAGTTACATTATAAGCTGAAGACAGCTAGTTTTGATATTTTTCTCTGAACTGTACGATTTTGCGCCTGAAATGTAGGAATTACCTTTCGTTGTGATGTGATAAAACTTACAAGTTCTTTTTGTTATTCTTGACCTAGTTTTTATAGAAAGAAGGTCTAAGATGTTAAATAAAGTCAAAACTAAAGCCTTAATTAGTGTTGGAGCAGTGGCTGCAACTAGCTTTATTCTTATGATGGGATATACTGCTGGTCAACATTCTACTGCTAAACAAAGTCGCAAAGAAATCGAATTAGCTGCAGCTAAACTTGTAGAGGACAAACAAGCAGAAGATAAAGCAAGTATTTTGTCATCAGATACTGTAAAAGAATTTTTGACACAGTACTATACGAAAGAAAAACTAGGGGAAAATAATACACGTATTCAACCTTATATGACTGAATCAGCTTATTCTCAAGAATTGTCAAGTCAAAATGATGCCATGAACCAAGTGTATAAGGATTATATTTTGGATTATCATTTTGAAAAAGCTGATATCTTTGTTAATCAGACTACGAATCAAGCCATTGCCATGGTCTCTTATAATGTAACCTATGTATCTGATTTAAAGAATGCCAACCAATCAAAGACCAATCAAACAGAAACCAGAACGGTTAAGTTGTCTTATTCGAAACTACCTGGTAAGTTATTGGTCAATCAAGTACAGGTTTGGAAATCTGGGTTGGATGATTTAGATAAGGCAACTTCCAAAACTTTAGAAGAATCATCATCAGTTCCATCACTACCAAATACTACGACAAAATGATGATGTTTTATGAATATAGAGGAATGTAAGCAAATTTCAATTCTTGATGTAGCCAATCGTTTAGGTATCTCCTTTAAACAAGTTTCGAGCAGTGTCTATGAGCATTCTGAACACGATTCATTTCGGATTTTTTCAACTACCAATACTTTTAAATGGTTTTCAAGAGATATTCAAGGTGATGTCATTGATTTTGTTCGACTTGTTAAGGGAATTTCCTTTAAAGAAGCTCTATCTTTTCTTTCTGAAGAACCTTTTCAAAAAGGCATTGTTCAAGAAAAAAGAGAGAGACCATTTTATTATCCTTTAAATTCAATAGAAGATTCTGACTGTCGTTTGACCAGATATTACTTAACAGAATGTAGAGGAATCTCAGAAGAAATCGTACAAAAGATGATTCAACAAGGTCTGATTACACAAGCCAGTTGGAAAACAAATGAAACAGTTGAACCTGTTATTGTTTTTAAAAGTTTTGATCATCGTCACAAACTGCAGGCGGCAAGCCTACAAGGGATTTATAAGAATCACTCTCTTCCTAGAGAGAGACTGAAAACGATTCTAAAAGGAAGCCATGGACATATTGGAATATCCTTTGATATTGGTAAACCAAATAGACTGGTCTTTTGTGAATCGTTCGTCGACTTGATGAGCTATTACGAGCTTCATCAACAAAGTCTATCTGATGTTCGTTTGGTATCTATGGAAGGATTAAAAAGGTCTATTGTTGCTTATCAAACTTTACGACTGATAGCTGAAGAAAATCAGAAGTTGGAATTTTTGGATACAGTAATACCTTCAAAGTTATTGCCTTTAATCAATACAATTCGTGATACCACCAGCTATTTTGATAATCATCCTGATTTATTGACACTTGCGGTAGATTGTGATGATGCAGGTAAAGAATTTTCTGATAAGTTATCTCAATCAGGATTTCCTGTTTTACTGGATTTGCCTGATAATGAATCTGGGAAAGAAAAACGAGACTGGAATGATGTCCTTAGAGAAAACAAATCAGATTTACAATTGATGCTTGAGTCTGCAAAAGAGACATTTGGGAATCAGCCAGTAAGACAAACCTCTCAATGTTTAGAATTGTGATAACAAAATCAAGATGTTTTAGCTAATATTAAAATGAAGGAGGATCGTATATGACCATAATTGAACGCTTAGAAGAAAAGGTCACTAGGCAAGAAAGTAAGGTAGCAAGAGAGACAGAAAAACTAGCTGCTTACAAAGAACAACTGGAGACAGCGATGTTTGCGACGTTCAAAAGGCGTCAAAGCATCAGTCACATGAGTTTTGAAGAAGCTCTTGACCATGCCTTTGGTAAAGAAAGACAATTCGATGATTCTGAATCTAGAAAGGATGAAATGAGTGAATGACAAAAGATTGGAATTTTAATCAACCATTAGAAAGTAAATCAGAAAATCAAGAAGATCCAGATAAAATTGCGGCCTTATTTGGAAATCATCAAGGAGGTAATGATGTAAATTATGAAGCAGCTTTTCAAAAGCGCAAACAAGCACCTGTAACGGAATCAAATCCTAGTTCTAAACCAAAAGTTACAGAGGTTAGAACAGGAAAAGAGACAGATATCACTACAAGTTATCAGCAACATCTTAAAAGACTTATTGCGGATAACAATAGTGATATTCAAAGCAGTCAAAAGAAAATTGAAGAGCTACATACTTTGATTGACACTAAGAATAAAGACAATAAGAAATTGCAGTCCATTTATGATGCGATTTCCGAATTACACTAAGCAGTCCTGATAGGCTGCTTTTTTTGAGAGGTTATAGATGTTTACAACATTTTTTAAGAAAAATCACGACAATAGTGATGTATTTAAGAAGCTAATTCATAGACTATCTGATATGTCTGTCCAAGATCTTGAAAAAATAGACCGACTGCTAGATATCATTTTCACTCCAGATCAAGAATCAGAACAAGTAAAAACAGAATCAATTTATAGGGAAGAAACATTGGACGACACATTAAAGGAAGCTAAGAATCAACTTCATAAGGAACAATTGGAGAAGAATTTAGAGAGATTTAGAAAAAACAATAAATAATGCACCAAAAATGGTGCATTTACTTTTTCTAAATGTTATAATGGTGTTATCAAATGAAAGGAGTTTGCCATGATTGGAAAGAACATAAAATCCTTACGTAAAACACATGACTTAACACAACTCGAATTTGCACGGATTGTAGGTATTTCACGAAATAGTCTGAGTCGTTATGAAAATGGAACGAGTTCAGTCTCTACCGAATTAATAGACATCATTTGTCAGAAGTTTAATGTATCTTATGTCGATATTGTAGGAGAAGATAAAATGCTCAATCCTGTTGAAGATTATGAATTGACTTTAAAAATTGAAATTGTGAAAGAAAGAGGTGCTAATCTATTATCTCGACTCTATCGTTATCAAGATAGTCAGGGAATTAGTATTGATGATGAATCTAATCCTTGGATTTTAATGAGTGATGATCTATCTGACTTGATTCATACGAATATCTATTTAGTAGAAAATTTTGATGAAATTGAGAGGTATAGCGGCTATTTGGATGGAATTGAACGTATGTTAGAGATGTCTGAAAAACGGATGGTAGCCTAATGGAAATCCAAGATTATACTGATAGTGAATTCAAACATGCTCTAGCACGGAATCTTCGTTCACTGACAAGAGGAAAAAAGTCCAGTAAGCAACCTATAGCAATTTTGCTTGGAGGGCAAAGTGGTGCTGGTAAGACTACAATTCATCGTATTAAACAGAAAGAATTTCAAGGAAATATTGTTATCATAGATGGTGATAGTTTTCGTTCTCAGCATCCACACTATTCAGGACTGCAGCAAGAATATGGCAAAGATAGTGTAGAATACACCAAAGATTTTGCAGGGAAAATGGTAGAGTCTTTAGTAACAGAATTGAGTCATTTGGGATACAATCTTTTGATAGAGGGAACTTTACGAACGATTGATGTTCCAAAGAAAACAGCACAACTCTTGAAAAGTAGGGGATATGAAGTACAATTAGCCTTGATTGCGACAAAGCCTAAGCTGTCCTATCTGAGCACCCTTATCCGATATGAAGAACTATACGCTATCAATCCAAATCAAGCACGCGCAACTCCAAAAGAACATCATGATTTCATTGTAAATCATCTAGTTGATAATACACGGCAATTGGAAGAACTAGCTATCTTTGAAAGAATTCAAATTTACCAACGAGATAGAAGTTGTGTATATGATTCAAAAGAAAATACAACTTCAGCAGCAACCGTTCTTCATTATTTACTATTTGGAGAATGGAATCAAGTGGAGAAAGAGATGCTTAAATCTGGAGAAGAAAGATTGAAAGATTTAACTAATTGAAATGGTTTGTAGAGTTAGATTTTTAAAATAAAGTCTATTGGATCGTTAATTAAAAAATAACGATTCTTTTTTATATTCTCTATTTTCTTCTTCATATTTTTTCAAAAGTTTTAGCATTCTTCAGTGATGATTTCCTAACAATAAAAGTACGAATTTAGCGCAGTTTATGATTATTTTAAATCTTGAGGGTTATTAAACTCTTGATTTTTTCAACAAGCTATGGTATCCTTTTGTTAGTTAATAAACTTACAAAAGGAGAATAAATGTTTTCACCTACTAAATTAAAAAGAAAAAGAGAAAGTCAAGGATTATCTCAATCTCAACTTGCATCCAGTTTGGGAATTAGTAGAGCCTCATACTTTAATTGGGAATCAGGTAAAACAAAGCCTAATCAAAACAATTTAAGCAAATTGAGTGAGATTTTGAATGTAGATCTTCGATATTTTGAATCAGAGTATGAAATAGTTGAAATCTATCTCAAACTAACGGAAAGGAATCAAGAAGCAACACTTCATTATGCTACAGAATTGTTGAACAAACAGAATGCAAAGGTTGTAGACATTCCTCAGCTTTTTGCCTATAAGGTCTACGAAAAATTATCAGCTGGTACAGGAACAGCTTATTTTGATGATGGTAATTACGATACAGTTTACTTCGATCATCAATTTGATTATGATTTTGCATCGTGGGTGTTTGGTAATTCAATGGAACCGACATATGAAAATGGTTCGGTAGCCCTTATTAAGCAAACGGGATTTGATTATGACGGGGCTATCTATGCGATAGATTGGGATGGTCAAACCTATATTAAGAAAGTGTATCGTGAAGAAAATGGGCTTCGATTAGTTTCACTCAATCGGAACTATTCAGATAAGTTTGCGCCTTATGATGAGAATCCTCGTATCATAGGGAAAATCGTTGGAAACTTTATGCCTTTAGAGGATTGAGTATGACTTGGTTTGATTATAGTCTCGAACCAAAGAGTGACGTTGCATTTATTGATATGAAATCTTTTTACGCAAGTGTAGAGTGTGTCGATAGAGGCTTACATCCACTTAAGACTTCGCTTTGTGTTATGAGTCGTGCAGATAATTCTGCCGGGTTAATCCTTGCTTCCTCTCCTATGTTTAAAAAGGTCTTTGGAAAATCAAACGTTGGACGTTCCTATGATTTACCATTTGATGTAAAAACTAGGAAGTTCTCTTACTATAACGCTAAGAAGCAAGGTTTACCGACAACGATAGATTATGTGCGTTTTATTGAGGAATGGGCAAAATCAACTGTGATTGTTCCTCCGAGAATGGATACTTATATAGCAGTCAATATGGAAATTCAAAAAATCTTTCAAGATTTTGCGGCACCAGACGATATTTATCCTTATTCAATTGATGAAGGATTTATTGATTTAACAAGTTCATTAAATTATTTTGTGCCAGATAAAAGTATTAGTCGGAAAGATAAATTAGATATTATCTCGGCTGCTATTCAAAAAAAGATTTGGAGAAAAACAGGAATCTATTCAACGGTAGGTATGTCTAACGCCAATCCCTTATTAGCTAAGTTGGCACTTGATAATGAAGCTAAAAAGACTCCGACAATGAGAGCTAATTGGTCCTATGAGGATATAGAAAAGAAAGTATGGGCTATTCCTAAAATGACAGATTTCTGGGGAATTGGAAATAGAATGGAGAAGAGATTACATAATCTAAGTATCTTTTCGATTAAAGAATTGGCACAGGCTAATCCTGACTTGATTAAAAAAGAGCTTGGGATTATGGGACTAGAGTTGTGGTTTCACGCTAATGGTATTGATGAAAGCAATGTTCATAAACCTTATAAGCCGAAGTCAAAAGGGATAGGGAACTCTCAAGTTTTACCTAGAGATTATGTCAAACAAAGAGATATTGAAATTATACTTCGTGAAATGGCAGAACAAGTTGCAGTTAGATTGAGAAGAGCTGGTAAAAAAGCGACTGTGGTTTCTATACACTTAGGATATTCTAAAGTAGAACAGAAACAATCTATTCATACTCAAATGAAGATTGAACCGACCAATCAAACAGCATTACTGACAAATTACGTTTTAAAGTTATTTAACACTAAATATACTTCAGGAGCTATTAGGAATGTTGCGGTTAACTATTCTGGTTTAGTAGATGAATCCTTTGGATTGATTTCATTATTTGATGATATTGAGAAAATAGAAAAAGAAGAAAGGCTCCAGTCCGCAATCGATGCTATTCGAACAGAATTTGGTTTTACTTCACTATTGAAAGGAAATGCCCTGGATCAGGCTTCTAGAACAATTGCAAGAAGTAAACTCATTGGTGGTCATTCAGCTGGAGGATTAGATGGGCTAAAATGATGAATCGTTCTTATTTGCCGTTTTTATCTGCAAGAGAGTATCAAGATCGTGGGATGGCTAAGTGGATGGGATTCTTTTTGTCAGAACATTCAAGTTCTCTTTGGGAAGAAAAAAATAAAGAAGATGTCTCAATTACTTTATCAATGGAAGTGAAAGTTTTACTTGTTCGTCAACTTTATACGAATACATTCCCTGCAACGTTTATTTTTAAGCACTCAAATAGAAGAAAAGTAGTATCGGGTATTGTTAAAGAAATTGGGAAAGAGTTTATATCTATAAAATCAGACATTGGATTTCTTCGATTAGAATGGTTAGATATACTTGATATCCAGATAGAAGGTGAGGAATTACATGAATCGTAAAGAATTATATGACGATAAATTGCAGCTAGATTATTTTTCTGATTCTTATTTACGATTTGAGTCAGATTTTTACAAGTATTCTGCTTTAGATATACCATTAACATTTATTACCGATGATATTTTACGCACAATGGCTATGTCTCAAAAACATTATTTTAAACTTGACAAAAGTAAATCTTTAGACGGTCGGGACCATTACTTTGTTTTTTCTATCAAGATGAATAAAGATAGTAGTGGGATTAGGCAGTATGAATATCAGAGACATTGCTTTAGTTTATGAAAATTATTGAACAATTGAAAACAAAAATCAATAGATAAAATTAAAGATTAATAAAATAATTTTAATTGTGAAACAAGAAATATAGTAGTTGAATAAATAAATTAAAAAACATCACGACTGTTTTAATACTATAATTAAAAACTATCTCATTCTAATATTGATAACATCCAAAAAAATAATAGGAGGTGATGAATTAACTATTTCGTTTGACATGATTATAAAGGAAAAATTAGGACTCTAAGTAATTCTATAACAATACTGGAGGCTGGGTAAAACTCAATTTGAGGAGAAAATGAAGTAAATCTTTCCACAAGAATGCATATTATTAAGGTTTTAGATACCTGATAATATGCGTTTTTTTATTTTAAAGACTTTTTACCAAGCGTTCTTTTTTACGTAACTATTAGTCCGTCTCGCTCCGCTAGGTGTGAGACGGACTAATAGTCACATAGTGAAAGCCAGCGTCTTTAGACGCTAGCTAGTAATCTGAACTTATAGCCCTAGCACAGATCACCCGTTTGACGGATGGTCATGATTTTAAATTATAATTAAAAGATTACGACTTTTATTAAATAGAATTTAGTGATATTTTAGAAGATTTTTTCGAAACAATGAAACTATTATCTCAAACTAGAAATATTGGAAGAAATTAAAAAAATATTTTGTATATTGATTAGATATAAAAATTTAAATATGATTGCGTTTTCAAAAATGTTGTATTTTATTGTGTTATTTCTTGACAATTCAAATTAGAAAATATATGATAAAGATAATGACAGCGGTGTCATTTTCTCTGTTTTAAGAAAAGTAATAATAAATTGTAAATTAATAAAAATATTGGAGGTCCTTATGAAACACATTTTTCATAATGAAGTATTTAGCATTCGTAAATTGAAAGTTGGAACATGCTCAGTTTTATTGGCTATTTCAATTTTGGGAAGCCAAAGTATTTTAGCTGATGAAGTTGGTACTACTACATCACAGATTGATACAAAAGAGATTTCTAATGTAACTACCAATGATTTAGATTACTCTCAAAATATTTCTAATAATGATTCTATTGGAAGTATCGATACTAATTCATCTACTAATAATTTAGATAGTTTGTCAGGTGCTAATCGTGATAACTCTAATAATACTATTCATTCTGATTCACAAGATAATAAAACAGTTGAATCTACAGAAAAATCTAATAATGAAAGTAAGAACAATAAAGAAGATATTGTAAATGATAGCACTATAAAAAAAAATTTTGAAAAAATTGCTTTAAATGTAAAAGATTATGGTGCAGTAGGCGATGGGGTTAATGATGACCGACAAGCAATTCAGGATACAATAGATGCAGCTGCTAAAGGATTAGGTGGAGGGAAAGTATATTTTCCTGAGGGGACTTATTTAGTTAAAGAGATTGTCTTTTTGAGAAGTCATACACACCTAGAAGTACATGAAAAAGCTACCATATTAAATGGTATCAATATCAAAAATCATCCTTCTATTGTATTTATGACAGGTTTATTCACTGACGATGGAGATCAAGTTGAGTGGGAACCAACTGAAGATATCAGTTACTCTGGTGGAACAATTGATATGAACGGAGCTTTGAATGAAGAGAGGACAAAAGCTAAGAATCTCCCTTTGATTAATTCTTCAGGAGCCTTTGCTATAGGAAATTCAAAAAACGTAACAATAAGTAATGTTACCTTTAAAGATAGCTATCAGGGGCATGCCATTCAAATTGCAGGTTCAAAAAACGTACTAGTAGATAACTCTCGTTTTTTGGGACAAGCTCTTCCTAAGACTATGAAGGATGGTCAGATCATCAGTAAGGAGTCTATTCAAATAGAGCCATTAACCAGAAAAGGCTTTCCATATGCACTAAATGATAATGGTCAAAAATCTGAAAATGTAACAATTCAAAATTCTTATTTTGGTAAAAGCGAAAAATCAGGCGAATTAGTAACTGCAATTGGGACACATTATCAAACTGCAACAACTGAAAATCCTTCAAATATTAAAATTCTAAATAATCATTTTGATAATATGATGTATGCGGGTGTTCGCTTTACAGGATTTACTGATATTTTAATAAAAGGAAATAGGTTTGATAAGAAAACTAAAGAGGAAAGTGAACACTATCGTGAAAATGGTGCTGCTTTAGTTAATGCTTATAGTTATAAAAATGTTAAAGATGTATTGGATCTGAATAAACATGTGACTATTACTGAAAATGTATTTAATATTGCTGATGCTAAAACAAAAGCAATACGTGTTGCAAAAGATAGTGCAGATTATCTTGGAAAAGTGTCTGATATTACTGTAACAAAGAATATCATTCATAATAATTCGAAAACTACTGAACAGCCAAACATTGAAATGTTAAGAGTCAGCGACAATTTGGTAGTGTCTGATAATATCATTTCAGGAGGTAAAGACGGAATCGTAATTGAAGAATCTGCTGGAAGTATCACTGTCTTAAATAATCAACTTTCCAATTTAACAGGAAATCATGTTTCTTTACTTAAAACTGATTTTAATGGGACCAGTTCAGACACAAATAATAGTGTCGGTGATTTTAATATTATAACTGAGAATGAAAGTTATAAAATCTTTTCCCAAAATTCAGACAACCACTCAGACAACCACTCAGATAACCACTCAGATAATCATGTGGAGGAATTAAAACCTGTAGTTGAAAACAAAAATAATTTAGCTAATAATTACTCAGCAAATAGTGTAGATGATAAAATTGAAAAATCAAATCATGATTCAGATAATGTAGTAACAGTAGAAATTTCACAAAAACAAGATGATGTAACCAATATTAGTGAAGTAGTGGAGACAAAAAATAATCAACATGCATTACCAAAAACTGGATTAAATAAAATGGCTGAGATGGTTATAACTGTAATTGGAATTTGCCTTCTGTTTGGACAATGGAGTTTTAAACGTCATTATGAAGATAGATAGAATATGCTCAATACAAGGTAGCGCTATAGAGAACGAAGATAGCGTAGATTACAAAAACCAATATTTCTGGATTATAGATGGAGCAACAGATTTATTTAATGCAAAAGACTCTATAGGCTATTCAGTTTCAGAAGTATCTCACCTTATTTCTGAATGTCTCAAAAAGTATTGTGACGATTCGTTATCATTGAAGAAAATTTTCGAGCTTGCTTTAGATGACGTTAGAACAAGAATAGAGATAGATAAGTGTGAATTTGATGATTATTACCAGTTACCAACGTTTGCCTTTATTTTTGCAAAATTGTCTGATATAAAACTAGAATACATAATGATTGGCGATTGTGTTATGATAGTCAATAATCAAGTTATTACAGACCATAGAGTAGATTGTCTTTTTGAGCAAGGAAAATTTTCAATCAAAACTAATCATGAAGTTGATAAAAAGACAATATTACAAAATATTAGGAAGCTAGCTAATAAACCAGAAGGATATTGGATAGGTTCACTAGACAAAAGTAGTATAAATCATGTTATAAATGGTAGCTTGGAAGTAACTAGTAATCATATTGTTTTAATGACTGATGGTTTTTACGATTTTTATACTCAAAATTCAGGATACAATTTTGGAGAGTTAATTGAAATGAGAAAAGAATCTACAAATATTGATCCTATTTATGGTAAAAAAGATGATGCAAGTATTTTGATAATTGATGTTTAAAATAATTTCATCATATGATGCACTATAAAGACAGTTATCTATAAGAGTTCTTTATAGTGCAATTGATTATTGAGGTTAGATAATGTTAAGAAAGCATTTTGACAATGAAATTATTGAGTTGTCTAATAATCTAGAAGATGTATGGGCTTCTATAATAAAAAAGTATGAAATGATATTTGATGACTTAACCGAAGTTCAAAAACAAAGTATTATAGATAATGATCTATTTATTAATGAAGCTGTTGTTACAATAGATATGAAAGGTATTGAACTCATCTGTTTACAACATCCTGTTTCTGTTGATTTGAGAAAAATTATAACTATAGTAAAATTATCCACAGATATTGAACGCATTGGTGATCGAGTCGTTGAAATAGTTAAGAATTTAAAAAATATTCATACAATGCATGAATGGGGACCATTATTTTATGAAATGCTGAAAATACACTTTATTCTAGGGGAGCACTTAAAGAGAACTCTAACATGGTATAAGAATAAAAACTATAAACCTGATATATATGACTATAATAAAAAATGTAAGTTGATATCTGGTTTATGTCAAAAACTAGGGGACAAAGTAGTAGAGAACTTTCTTATTGAATCCTCAAATGTTGATGAAGCTATTGTATTTTTAGAAGTTATTAATATTCTTGATAAGATATCCCATACAACACAATCTATTTATAAATGGTTAGATTATCAGGAAATTGGAGTATTATAGTTAAAGAGGAGTATATATGCAGACAATAGTAGATAATTTTGCTAATAAAGTTATTGAATATGGAATTTATAAATCGATGGACCAAATATATATAAAAAATAGAATATTGGCTTTAATCGGTGAAGAAGGAACTGATAAGATTTCAAATGATAGTGATCTTAAAAAATTAAAAGATGATCTAGTGGAAATAGCGTTAAAAAATGGCAAAATTGCTGATTTAGCTGAGGCGAAGGAATGTTTAGGTGCAGAGCTGATGAATTTCATCGTTCCATTACCAAGTCGCCTTAATGATATTTTTTGGAGTTCATATGATGTTTCGCCACAGGAAGCAGTTGAAGAGTTCTATCAGCTAAGTAAAGATAGCGACTATATTAAATTGTCAGCTATCTCTAAAAATATAGCTTTTCATACTGAAACTAATTATGGTTCACTTGAAATTACAATCAATTTATCAAAACCGGAAAAAGATCCGAAAACAATCGCGGCAGAAAAATTAGTAAAGTCATCTAATTATCCAAAATGTTTACTTTGTATGGAAAATGAAGGTTATCAGGGGAGAATAAATTATCCAGCACGTGCTAATCATAGAATTATTCGATTGGAACTGGGAGACGAAGTATGGGGGTTCCAGTATTCTCCATACTCATATTTTAATGAGCATGCGATATTCTTGAATAGTCAACATGTACCAATGGCTATTACGTCTAAAACATTTGAACAATTATTGGAGATTGTTGATATTTTACCAGGATATTTTGCTGGTTCAAATTCTGATCTTCCTATCTCAGGAGGATCTATCCTTAGTCATAATCACTACCAGGGAGGAAAACATATTTTCCCAATGGAAAAAGCAAAATTTGAGAGAGAATTTCTTTTTAAAGACTTTGAGGATATTAAAGCTGGGATTATAAAATGGCCGATGTCAGTGATTAGGCTACAAGGTGAAAATAAAAATCGTTTGGTAGAATTAGCCACTAAAATCCTAGATATCTGGAGAGAATATTCAGATTTAGACGTAGACATCATTGCTAAGACTGAAGATATTCCACACCATACGGTGACTCCTATTGCTCGTAAAGTAAATGGGAGATATGAATTGGATATTGTTTTGAGAGATAATCATACTACTGAACAATACCCAGATGGTGTTTACCATCCTCATCAAGATGTACAACATATTAAAAAGGAAAACATCGGGTTAATTGAGGTGATGGGACTTGCGATTTTACCACCTCGTTTGAAAACAGAGTTAGAAGAAGTTGAGAAATATCTTTTAGGAAAAGATAATGCAATTGCTGATTATCATTTAGAATGGGCCGTTCAATTGAAAGAAAAATATCCTGTCCTTAAAGAGGAGGAGGTTCATAGCGTAGTTCAACATGAAGTAGGGCAAGTATTTGCGAGAGTTCTCGAAGATGCAGGTGTTTATAAGAATACTCAAACCGGACATGAAGCATTTATGAGATTTGTTAAATCGGTTGGAATTAATTAGGAGGAAATAAAAATGGCAATATTGGTAACAGGCGGAGCTGGTTATATTGGTAGCCATACCGTAGTAGAATTACTAAATTTAGGAAAGGAAGTCGTTATTGTCGACAACCTTTCAAACTCAAGCATTTTAGTATTGGATCGTATTGAAGCAATTACAGGGCAACGTCCTGCGTTTTACGAATTAGATGTTTGTGATAAACAAGGATTGAGAAAAGTTTTTGAACAAGAATCTATTGAGGCTGCAATTCATTTTGCAGGATACAAAGCTGTCGGCGAATCCGTGCAAAAGCCTGTGATGTACTACGAAAATAATATTATGAGTACATTATCTCTTGTTGAAGTGATGTCAGAGTTTAATGTTAAAAAGATTGTATTTTCATCGAGTGCGACTGTATACGGCGTTCACAATCAGTCTCCTCTTATTGAGACGATGCCAACAAGTGCAACGAATCCGTATGGGTACACAAAAGTGATGCTTGAACAAATTTTAAAAGATGTTCATGTAGCAGATTCAGAGTGGAGTATTGCGTTGCTTCGTTATTTCAATCCGATTGGTGCTCATGAGTCTGGGTTGATTGGAGAAGATCCATCAGGCATTCCTAACAACTTAATGCCTTTTATTGCACAAGTAGCGGTAGGTAAGCGACCAGAGCTAAGTGTTTTTGGAGATGATTATGATACGGTAGATGGTACTGGTGTTCGCGATTATATCCATGTAGTGGATTTAGCGATAGGGCATATAAAAGCTTTAGAAAAAGTATCTGAAAAAACAGATGTTTATATTTATAACCTTGGTTCAGGAGAAGGCACAAGTGTATTACAACTTGTAAATACATTTGAAAGTGTTAATAAGGTTCCAATTCCGTATAAAATTGTACCAAGACGATCAGGAGACGTTGCGACTTGTTATGCAAATGCAGATAAGGCGTATAAGGAATTAAATTGGAAGACTACAAAAACGGTCGAAGACATGTGTAGAGATACATGGAATTGGCAATCAAAAAATCCTAATGGATACAATAAATAATAAAGTTCAAGTAGTCTTGTAACATGTATATATAAAAAAAATTAAAAAAAATTTTAAAAAAAACAATGAAAGCGCTTGACAAAGTAAACGGTTACATTGTATAATACAAATATGAATGACACCGATGTCAAAAAATATAAAAGAAGGTCTGTTTATGAAAAACTTAACAAAAATTAAGTTCAAAGAGAACGGAGAATTTAATCATTTTCCCGGAAATACAGTTGTAGCAAATCTTTATACTAATTCAGATTTGATGGAAGTTGTTGATATCATTCAATCACGCTATAGAGAGTTACCATTTATAGACAAATTCACATTAACTCCAAGAGATTCTATTCATATGACTGTAATTGAATTGCTTTGCCATGAAAATCGTGAGCCAGAATTTTGGAGTAGCCATCTACCATTGGATACGCCATTACAAGAAATTCATGATTACTTTGCAAAACAACTAGAAATTTTCCCATTGCTAAACGAAGATATTCATATGCGTGTGACTGAAATGGGAAATCAAAACATTTTAGTAGAACCAGCCGATGAAAAATCAGCTAAACGATTAGAAGAAATTAGAACATATGTTTCTGAAAAAGCAGGTGTTCGATTCCCTAATCATGATCGCTATCAATTCCATATCTCAATTGGATATCTTCGAGTTCCATTAACTGAAGAAGAAAATGAAGAGTTTACTAAAGTGAAAAAGGAATTAACCGAAGTTCTGCTTGAAAAGATTCCTGTCATTACAGTAAATCGTATCGATTACACAGTATTTGAAGATATGAGACGCTTTGTTCCATATTGCGAAAAATTTTAAAATAAAATTATAATTAAAAATAAAAAGGAGATTTCATATGAAAAAATCTAAATTATTATCGTTTTTAGCTGCAGGAGTTGCGGTTACAACATTGGCAGCATGTTCAGGTGGTTCAACTAATTCATCAAATTCTTCGAGCGATACACCTCAATCAGAAGAAAAAGCTGATAAGAGCCAAGAATTAGTAATTTATTCTAACTCTGTTTCAAACGGACGTGGAGATTGGCTAACTGCTAAAGCAAAAGAAGCTGGTTTCAATATTAAAATGGTTGACATTCCAGGTGCTCAGTTGGCAGATCGTGTTATTGCTGAAAAAAATAATGCAGTAGCTGATATGGTATTTGGTATTGGAGCTGTTGATTCAAATAAAATTAGAGATCAAAAATTACTAGTACAGTACAAGCCTAAATGGTTAGATAAAATTGACCAATCTTTATCAGATAAAGATAATTATTACAATCCTGTAATTGTTCAACCATTGGTCTTGATTGGTGCTCCTGATGTTACTGAAATGCCTAAAGATTGGACTGAGTTAGGTAGCAAGTATAAAGGTAAATATTCAATTTCTGGACTCTCAGGTGGAACAGGGCGTGCTATCTTGGCAAGTATTCTTGTTCGTTATCTAGATGATAAAGGAGAATTGGGTGTTTCTGAAAAAGGTTGGCAAGCAGCTAAAGAATATTTGGAAAATGCATACACTCTTCAAAAGGGTGAAAGTTCAATTGTTAAAATGTTAGATAAGGATGACCCAATCCAGTACGGTATGATGTGGGGTTCTGGTGCATTAGTTGGACAAAAAGAAAACAATGTTGTATTTAAAGTAATGTCTCCTGAAATTGGTGTTCCGTTTGTAACTGAACAAACAATGATTTTGAATACTAGTAAGAAACAAGCTTTAGCTAAAGAATTTATTGATTGGTTTGGTCAAACAGAAATTCAAGTAGAGTACAGCAAAAACTTTGGTTCTATTCCTGCAAATACTGAGGCAGTGAAAGAGTTACCAGAAGCTACTAAGAAATTTGTTGATCAAGTGAAACCGCAAAGTATTGATTGGGAAGCTGTTGGAAAACATTTGGATGAATGGGTTGAAAAAGCTGAACTAGAATATGTAAAATAGGACATAAGTGTAAATTTTAAAATTCCAGGTCTCTCTAAAGTTTCTAAACCTACATGAGAAATTAAGAGAGACTTTTCATTTATAAGTAAAGGAAGTTAGTAATATGATTAAATTTGATAACATTCAAATTAAATACGGTGATTTTATCGCGATTGATAATCTAAATTTAGATATTAAGGAAGGAGAATTCTTTACCTTCCTTGGACCATCTGGATGCGGTAAATCAACAACTTTGAGAGCTTTGGTAGGTTTTTTAGACCCTTCATCTGGAAGAATTGAGGTTAATGGGAAAGATGTTACTCATATGGAGCCAGAAAAACGTGGAATCGGGATCGTATTCCAATCTTACGCACTATTTCCAACAATGACAGTTTTTGATAATATTGCATTCGGTCTAAAGGTTAAAAAAGTTGCTCCAGATGTTATTAAAGCCAAGGTTTCTGCAGTGGCTGCTAAAATTAAGATTTCAGATCAACAATTGCAACGTAACGTTTCAGAATTATCTGGAGGACAACAGCAGCGTGTAGCTTTAGCTCGTGCTCTTGTTCTGGAACCTAAAATCCTATGTTTGGATGAACCCTTGTCAAACCTAGATGCAAAATTACGTGTGGATTTGAGAAAAGAGTTGAAACGTCTTCAAAAAGAATTGGGAATTACGACTCTATATGTTACACATGACCAAGAGGAAGCGTTAACGCTATCTGATAGGATTGCTGTCTTTAATAATGGTTTTATTGAACAAGTGGGAACACCAGTAGAAATTTATCATAATTCTCAAACAGAATTTGTATGTGATTTCATTGGAGACATTAACGTACTTACAGATGAAACTGTTCACGGAATTCTTCTAAATAATGCTCATGTTCTTTTGGAAGATAAAAAAGGTTACATTCGTTTAGAAAAAGTTCGCTTTAAACGTGAAACGGATCAGGATTTTGTCTTAAAAGGTTCAATTATTGATGTGGAATTTTCAGGAGTTACAATTCACTATACTGTTCAGGTATCTGAAAATCAAATTCTTAATGTAACAAGTATCGATAGTCAGTCAGCTATTAGATCTGTCGGAGAAAGTGTGGAATTATTTATCACACCATCAGACGTTCTGCAATTTTAAGGAGGTGCAGTATGCGTCATAAATTAAATTGGAAAGATTGGCTCATTCGTTTAGGCTTAATCTGGTTCTTGGTAACTTTCATCATTTATCCAAACTTTGATTTAGTAGTTAATGTATTTGTGAAAGGTGGGGAGTTTTCACTTGATGTCGTACAACGAGCTTTTAAATCTCAACGTGCGATTCAGAGTATTATGAACAGTTTTAAGTTAGCATTCTCACTAATTATAACTGTTAATGTTGTTGGTGTACTTTGTGTATTGTTTACAGAATATTTTGATATTAAAGGAGCTAAAATATTAAAACTAGGATACATGACGTCACTAATCTACGGTGGAGTAGTTTTGGCTACTGGTTATAAATTCGTTTATGGACCATATGGAATGATTACCAAATTTTTACAAAGTATTATTCCATCTTTAGATCCTAACTGGTTTATTGGTTATGGTGCAGTTCTATTTATTATGACATTTTCTGGTACTGCTAATCACACCTTATTCCTAACTAATACAATTCGTAGTGTAGACTATCATACTATTGAAGCTGCACGTAATATGGGTGCAAAACCATTTACAGTGTTTAGAAAAGTAGTATTGCCAACTCTAATTCCTACTTTATTCGCTCTGACAATTATGGTTTTTCTAAGTGGGTTATCAGCAGTAGCAGCACCTATGATTGTTGGTGGGAAAGAATTCCAAACTATTAACCCAATGATCATAACATTTGCTGGAATGGGAAATTCTCGTGACTTAGCAGCCTTTCTAGCAATTATTTTGGGTATTGCCACTACGATTTTGCTTACTATTATGAACAAGATCGAAAAAGGCGGAAATTATATTTCTATTTCTAAAACGAAAGCACCTTTGAAAAAACAAAAAATCACATCTAAACCATGGAATATCATTGCACATATTGTTGCTTATGCTTTGTTCACTGTTTTCATGTTACCATTGATTTTCATTGTATTGTATTCATTTACTGACCCAGTTGCAATACAGACAGGAAACTTATCATTATCAAACTTTACTCTTGATAATTACAGATTGTTCTTTAGTAATAGTGCTGCGTTTTCTCCATTCTTAGTCAGCTTTATATATTCTATCATTGCTGCAACTACTGCAACAGTTCTTGCTGTTGTGTTTGCGCGAGTAGTTCGTAAACATAAAGCTCGATTTGATTTCTTGTTCGAATACGGAGCTCTTCTTCCTTGGCTATTACCAAGTACACTTCTAGCAGTTAGTTTATTATTCACTTTCAACCAACCTCAACTTTTAGTCTTTAACCAGATTCTAGTTGGTAGTTTAGTAATTTTGCTAATCGCTTATATTGTTGTAAAAATTCCATTCTCTTATAGAATGGTACGTGCAATCTTATTTAGTGTTGATGATGAGATGGAGGATGCTGCTAGAAGTATGGGGGCTTCACCATTTTACACAATGATGAAGGTTATTATTCCTTTCATCTTGCCGGTTGTTCTCTCTGTTATCGCACTCAACTTTAACTCTTTATTGACCGATTTCGATTTATCTGTATTCCTTTATCATCCATTGGCTCAACCATTAGGTATTACGATCCGTTCTGCAGGTGATGAAACAGCAACATCTAACGCACAAGCTCTTGTATTCGTTTATACAATTATTCTAATGATTATTTCTGGAACTGTGTTATACTTCACACAGAGACCACGCGGTAAGAAAAGGAAATAGTAATGCAATCATCCGGCATGGGACTACCATACATTGAAATTATCATTAGAGTCGTATTATCTTTGGTCATAGGAAGTATTATTGGCTTGGAAAGAGGAAGTAAATCTCAACCAGCAGGTATTCGTACACATAGTATCGTTTGTATGGCTGCTTGTTTGATTATGATGACTAATGAATTTGTATCTTATAAGTTTGGAACAGGAGATCCGACACGTTTAGGTGCTCAAGTTATTTCTGGTGTTGGTTTTCTTGGAGCTGGAACAATTCTTATCACAGATAAAAAGAAGGTTACGGGTCTGACAACTGCAGCAGGAATCTGGGCTTCTGCAGGAATAGGTTTAGCTATTGGAGTAGGTTTTTATGAAGGTGCTCTGTTAGTAGCTATTTCTGTGTGGAGTGTGATTACTATGTTTCAGCCTTTAAAAAAATATCTTCAAAGTCGTTCAAAAGTTATTGAATTATATATTGTAGTTAAATCTACTGAGGCATATAATCGAGTATTAGTTTATTGTGCAGAAAATGGAATTCGATTGAATGATTCAAGAACTGCTTTTGGAGATGTTAATACTGAAAGAATTGAATATTTTGATGTTCCAGACAAAAGAATAGCATCATTTATGACTCTAGAACTTTCAGGTAAGTTTGAACATCTTAAACTAATGGAAGAAATAGCAGATATTGTTGGTGTTATTTATGTTGAAGAAGTTAGTTGATATAGAATAAACAAAGGGGCAGTTATTCTTGTCCCTTTGTTTTTTAGATTAAAAATTACTCAAGATTATTTTCAATGTATAAAGGTGTACATAAATGAAGGTGTATAATATTAATTTTGACTGTGGAAGAATAACGTATTTTGAATATAATTCTTTAATGCAAGTGTATAGATTTCATTCTTTTTATGATATTTGTGAAATGGTATTTTCGTCTTCTTTACCAGCTGATGATATACTAACAAAGCTTATTGATAAGGAAAAGATTATTCCGATCTTAGACTGCTATGTTCAAATGTTATTAGATACATTTATAGTTTCAATGGATTTTACCAAAAATGATTCTTTATATTTTTATGGTAAGTTATTTTCATACAAGTTTATCAGTTGTGAAGTAGAAAGAATTGTAAAGAATAAAAATTTTAATTGTCAATGTTATTTTTTTGAATCGGAAGAATAGAGTACAAAATAGAAATTTTGAAATTAAAGTTTTTGTTAAGATACATTAAAATATTTTACTAAATTCTCTTGTTAAAAAAAGTAAATATTGTATAATAATATTAGATAAATCATAAATGGAGGACTAAAGTGAAAAATTTAAACGATAAAAAGGTAACTATTTATGATATTGCACATTTATCAGGTTTTTCTCCAAAAACTGTTTCACGTGTTATTAACGGTGGTGAAAAGGTAAAAGAAGAAACTTATCGAGCTATTCAAAAAGTCATTGATGAGTTGTCGTATGTTCCAAATGCATATGCAAAAAATTTGACTAAGAAAGAAACTACAAACATTTTGATTTCCGTTAAAAAGATTGATTCTTTTCCCTTGATTTGGTTTCAAACTTTACTAGATAGAGTTCTACAAACTTGTAAAGAGTTTGGTGTAAACGCCATTGTTGAATACTTTGGTGAAGAAGATACGATTAGGAATTCAATAATTTCAAGTACAGGAAGCTTAATAGATGGAGTAATAGTATTTTATGAAAGTAAAGACGATATTCGGATTAATTATTTACAGAAGAATAATATGCCTTTTATAGTTTTTGGAGAATCTCGAACACCTGATGTTGTTTATGTATCTAATAACAATTTTCAAGCCACTTATGATATGATGGAATTAGTAACAAAAGAGAATATTAAAAGTATGTTGTTACTTATGGGAGGGGAATCTCTTGTTAATAAGGATCGTGAAAAAGGTATTCGTGCTTTTTTGACTGATAAAAATTATTTAATGGATTTGCAAGTTATTTATGGTTTAACTACAATTGATTCAGTTTATTCATATGCTATAAACTATTTAACTAAACAAAACCATCCAGATATGATATTTGTTTCTGGGGATGAGAAGGTTCAAGGGCTGATTCGTGCGTGCTATGAGAAGGGGATTATCATTCCTGATGATATTTCAATAATTGGATTCGATAATATTCCTATTTCGCAATATTATACTCCAGCTCTGTCTACTATTTCTCCTAATTATGCTATGTTAGCCCAAAAAATGATAGAAGGTGTTTTAGCAATCATTAACGGTGAAAATATAGAATCCGTTGAAATATCTTCAAAAATTATTAGAAGACAAAGCTTTTAATCGGTAAAAAATACCGATTTTTTATTTGATAAAATATTAAAATAGTAGTAGAATATAATTTATGACACCGATGTCATTTTAGGGTAGGAGGGATTAATGTCTACAATTTTTAATCATTCATTTAATAGTATTGTCGAGTTAAGGCATGTTATTTCAATATTAATCGCTTGTGCATGTGGGTGGGCAATTGGTTATGAGCGTAAGGCACGTAACAAGCAAGCAGGAGTCAAAACGCATATAATTGTTGCTTTAACGTCGGCTTTAATGATGATTCTCTCAAAAGAAGCATTTTTAGATACACCATCCTATGATACTTCTAGGGTCGCAGCTCAAATTGTTAGTGGTATTAGCTTTATAGGTGGGGGAATTATTTTTACCCGGGATAAGAAAGTTAGTGGAATTACTACTGCTGCTGGGATATGGGCTACTGCTGGTATAGGTATGGCAATTGGTGCTGATTTTTGGATATTTGGTTCCTTTTGTAGTTTCATAGTTGTTCTTGTGCAATTAGTGACACATAGTAATGGTAGAAATCATGAAATTTATCAAGCAAAGATAGTGTTAGAAACAATTGATATTTCTTTACTTGGTAAGATTTATACTAATCTAGGGAAACTTGATTTCAGAAAATATAATGTTGAATTAAAAGAACAGTCGTCTAATAATTCTTATGATATTTTGATTTCAATTGAGAATGATAAGGAAATTTCGATTATAGATATTGAGGATTTCTTACTTAATGAAGATAAAAATATAAAAATAAAAGAGTTTAAGCTAAAGAATTATATGAAGAGTTAAATTTTCTATCTAAAATTTTTATTTTTCTAGAGAAAAAATACAACTACCTTTCGTTTTTAATAGATTTAAGTTTGTAAGAGTCCGTTTGGGCTCTTTTATTCTGTGATAATTTTTTCAAATAGTATTTGTTATACTTTTTTTAATTGAGATTTATGTTGGGGGTTTGGGGGCTAGCCACCATATTTTCATATCGTTTGTCTTTTGAACAGTATGATTTGAAATGGCAAGCGATATGATTTTTGGGATATTGTGGACACAATATCTGAGCTCGCAAAGCCTTACAAAAATGTTGAATCTATTTTGAAAAACGTACTGACAGTGTCTGTAAGCTTACATTGTCAGTACAAGTATCTATGAAGGAGGAAAAGCCATATGAAAAGAGATATACGTAGTATTCGGAAACAATTTCGCTTAACAGAAACGGAGGAAAAACAAATACTAGATTTAATGAGAGAGAAAGGAGAGGATAATTTTTCTGATTTTCTTCGTAAAAGCTTACTATTGTCTGATGGACAAAAACAGATGGAAAAATGTTTCAACCTTTGGAAACAGCAAAAGTTGGAACAAATTAGCCGTGATGTTCATGAAATATTAATAATTGCTAAAATAAATCATCAGGTTACTCAAGAACATGTTTCTATTTTGTTAACTTGTATTCAGGAATTAATTAAAGAGGTAGAAAAAACAAGTCCTCTTAGTGAAAATTTTCGTAACAAATACATGAGGTAGTAGAGTGGAGCACCGATATAGAACAAATTTAAAAAAAGTCTTTTTATCTGACCTAGAATTAGTCAAATTGAATGAAAATATCTCAAAAAGTAACTGCTTATCATTCTCAGAATATGCTAGACAAACTCTACTAGATCCTGGTATGAATTTTATCACCATTGATACAAATAGTTATCAAGATTTGATTTTTGAATTAAAACGAATCGGAAATAATATTAATCAAATAGCCAGAAGCATAAATTATTCGAATTTAATAACGGAAGTTGAATTAAATGAGTTGAGAAAAGGTATAGAAGAGTTAATAGTAGAAGTGGAGAAAGATTTTCTTATTCAATCTGAAAAATTGAGGAAATTTTATGGTCATCACTAAACACTTTGCGATTCATGGAAAAAATTATCGTAGTAAACTAATCAAATATATTTTGAATCCAAGTAAAACAAAAAATCTAACACTAGTTTCAGATTTTGGTATGAGAAATTATTTAGATTTTCCTAGTTATAAAGAACTAGTGAAGATGTACAATGATAATTTTTTAAGTAATGATACTCTTTATGAATTTCGTCATGATAGGCAAGAAGTAAATCAACGAAAAATTCATTCTCATCACATCATTCAGTCCTTTTCTCCAGATGACCATCTCACTCCTGAACAAATCAATCGGATTGGTTATGAGACAGTTAAAGAGTTGACAGGAGGTAGATTTCGATTTATCGTGGCAACTCATGTCGATAAAGATCATATCCACAATCACATCATCCTAAATTCAATTGATCAGAATTCTGATAAAAAGTTTCTATGGGATTATAAGGCAGAACATAATCTACGAATGGTTTCTGATCGTCTTTCAAAAATTGCAGGGGCAAAAATTATAGAAAATCGTTATTCGCATCGTCAGTATGATGTTTATCGCAAAACAAATTACAAATATGAAATAAAACAACGAGTATATTTTCTAATCGAGAACTCGAAAAATTTTGAAGATTTCAAGAATAAAGCAAAAGCTTTACATTTAAAAATTGATTTTAGACACAAGCATGTTACTTTTTTTATGACTGATTCAAATATGAAACAAGTCGTACGTGATAGTAAATTGAGTAGAAAACAACCTTATAATGAAACTTATTTTAAGAAAAAGTTTGTTCAAAGGGAAATCATAAACATCTTAGAATTTTTACTTCCGAAAATGAAGAATATGAATGAATTGATTCAACGAGCAGAATTTTTTGGATTAAAAATAATTCCGAAAGAAAAACATGTTCAATTTAAATTTGATGAGATTAAGATTTCAGAGCAGGAATTGGTAAAAACGAATCGGTATAGTGTTAGTTATTTTCAAGACTATTTTAATAACAAAAATGAAACTGTTGTCTTAGATAATAAAAATTTAGTTGAACTTTACAATGAAGAAAAGCTAATTAAAGAAAAAGAGTTGCCGACAGAAGAGGTGGTATGGAAATCCTATCAAGATTTCAAGAGAAATAGGGATGCAGTTCATGAGTTTGAGGTAGAGTTGAATCTTAATCAAATAGAAGAAGTAGTAGACGATGGAATGTACATTAAGGTACATTTTGGCATCCGACAAGAAGGACTTATTTTTGTACCAAATATTCAAATCAATATGGAAGAAGAAAAAGTTAAAGTATTTCTCAGAGAAACTAGTTCTTACTATGTATACCATAAAGATTCAGCAGAAAAAAATCGCTTTATGAAAGGTAAAACTTTGATTAGGCAATTTAATCTTCAGTATGAACCGCAGTATATGTATAGAAGAATTCCTCTTAGCGAAATTAGAGAAAAAATAGAACAATTAGATTTTCTTATATCTGCGGAAAATAGTCCGAATGATTTCGAAGATATAACAAATGATTTCATTGCCCAAATATCATATCTAGAGAATATGATTGAACAAGTCCAAAATAAAATTGATGATTTAACTAATTTAGAGGAAGTATTGTTGAATAATACGATAAATAGTTCTAGCAATTTAGAAAATAGTATTCAAGGTAAAAGTTCAGTAGATACAATAGAGAAGGATTTATACATATATAAAGGAAAGATTGAAACACTGAAGGAACAACATAGAGAAGCAATAAATTTATTTGAAATGTTTAATAAAACAATACAGAAATATAAGAAAAAACAAAATATGAAATCTATTAAGGAAAATGAGATACATTTAGAGTAAACAGTTTCCTAAAAAGTATATATAGCATAGTTTCATGTGCCAATTTGTCACATATTTAAAAATAAGAAAATAACTATATTATACTTGTTTTAGGAGACATTGAATGTTGAAAAGGATTAGAGATTTACGCGAGGATACTGATTTGACACAAGAATATGTTGCAAAAGCAATCTTAAATTGTACAAGATCAGCGTATTCTAAAATGGAATCAGGTACCAGGTTAATCTCTATAGATGACCTTATCAAACTTGCAGATTTTTATAATGTAAGTTTAGATTACCTTGTAGGTCGAGTGGATAATAAAGAAGACCATTACTCCAAAAAGTATTAGGTTAAGAAAGCACATTGACAATTGAATAGTCCAAAATGGTACTTTCCTCATTTGTGGAGCAGATTTGAATGGCTCGCCATGATAAGAGCGATTTTAAAACCATCAATAAAATAGAGCGATACTTTATATGCCATGATACAAATGATATACAATGATACTTCTGACCGTTCAGGCTGCCACCGTAAAAGAGCAGCAAGTGAAATTCTTATGATGACTTCATCAGTCATGCCATGGAGGTGAAAAAATCTAAGAAAGGAAGTAGTAAAATCATGGAAACAGTAAACTATAAAGATTTAGTTGCGATTGGTTTTCCAGAGCACACATCGAGGAATATTATTAGACAAGCAAAAAAAATTGCTGTAAAAAAGTTTGAAGAAGCTAGAAAAAATGATAAGAATGCGGTACAATTAGGATGTTCACCTTTCGATAATAAAAGGTTAGGCATTGCTCCTAAAAATATTGTAGAAAATTTAATTGGTATTTCTTTTTCAGATATAGAAGGTGAGAAAAATGGTTATATCAAAGACAAAGAAATATAAAGGTGTATACAAAGATTCAAAAGGAAAAATTTATTTTCAAATTGAATTAGGAGTTGATCCAATAACTGGGAAAAGAATCCAAAAGAAAGGAAGGAAAAATCAACAAGGACTACCGTTTAATTCTTTTAAGGAAGCATATGAAGAGATACTTCGTTTAAAACATGAATTTGTGAACTCTACTACTAATAATAGTTTTCTAACTTTTAGAGAGTTTATGGAAGAGATTTATTTAAAATATTATCAACAAAAAGTTCAATTTGTAACTTATCAGACCGCTTTACCACATCATCAGTTATTTATTAAGCAATTTGGTACTAAAAAATTATCAGATATTAGTACTATTGACTGTGAAAGATTTCGCTTAGCTATTATAGACAAGTATTCTAGTAACTATGCTAAAAATATGTGGTCTAGATTTAAAGCATGTCTGGGCTATGCAGAAAGATTGGGTTATATTGATAGAGTTCCTTTTAAAGGATTAGATAATCCTAGAGGAAAGCACCCTGATACAAAATTTTGGACATTTGATGAATTTAAGAAGGTAATAAACTCTTTTGATATTAGTGAGTATGAGGGACTCCATAATTACATGACTATCTGGTTATATTTTATGACTGGTTTAAGAGTTAGTGAGGGTATTGCTCTTAAATGGGAAGATATTGATTTTGAACGTAAATGGATTCATGTTCATTCGACAATTGAGAAAGATAAAAACGGTGTATGGTATGCTAAACAACAAACAAAGACAATAGCAGGGGATCGTAAAATTGATTTAGATGATTTTACGATTACAATACTTAAAAAATGGCGAGAAGTTCAAATCAAGAATGATGATAAAGATTATGTAGTATCACGTTTTGGTGCCCCCTTGTGTAAGTCTACAATTTCTAGGATAATAAAAAGGCATGCTAAGATTACTGGCGTACCAGAAATTACGGGGAAAGGATTAAGACATAGTCATGCATCTTATCTTATAAATGTGTTACATAAGGATACTTTATATGTTTCATATCGATTAGGACACGCTGATAAGTCAACCACGTTGAATACATATAGTCACTGGTATTATTCAGGTGATTCAACAATTTCAGAAGAGATTACAAACAGTTTAGATAATCTTGGATTATCAATTTACCTACCAAATTCCTGCCAGAGTTGAAAATTGAGGAATTAACCCACTAATACTGGGAGAAAATAGGATTTGCAAATTGTTACTCTTAAATAATAGAGCAACTACATTTGTAGCTTAAAAAACATATAAAACCGCTATTCTTAGGAGTAGCGGTTTTTTCTTTTGGTTTAAGAAGGGGCAAAAAAGGGGCGAACTAATTATATAGTTTATCTAGGAGACAAACAAGTTTTGAATAATAGGCTTTCCATAAAAAATGATACAAGTTTTTACCCTTCAGGATTTATTTTTTTCTAGTATCATCATTCCTATGAACAGTAGAAAAGTAAGTTTTTAATTTATTGATACTCCGGATATTATAATCTCAGTATTAAAGAACTTTATTGAAAGTAATTTTCGAACGGTTTGAGATAATTTCAATGAATTTTTAATAGATAGTTCAATTTTCTTCTTGACCCTGACCTTAGGGGAGGGAGTATACTAATAGTAGATAAGAAAGGAGATTATTATGCAAATCAATATGATTCGTTCAGATAAAGTTTACCAAGAGATGCTCGAGCTTCCTTTAGAAAAGAGAGAAGGTTACTTTCGAGCTAAAATATTAGCACCTTTTGCAACCAAATACCAAACGCAACACATTCCTCTGAAAGCAAAGTATCCTGGAGGATTTGATGCTCTTTTCCTACTTGGCTTTATGAATCAGCTACCCAGCACTTTGTCAGAAAAGGATAGACCAGCTATTGATGCTCTGAGCTCTGATCAACTCTGGCAAAATTGTCAAGATACCATCAAGAGGAGTATCGATCTTTTTGAGCAAGCTGGCTATGATTTAGAAGTTGAGGATTACTATTTTACTATTTTGTTAGGCAATCCAGAAAAACCTATGCTACAGCTCAATAAGGGTTACAGCGGAGATGGAGGAATTCCAGGCTACCTCATGCTTAGTTTACTACCAAATGACTATACTTTACCCCGTGTGCAGGCAGCGTTAGCCCATGAGTGCAATCACAATGTCCGCTTTCAATTTGTCAAATGGAACCAGCAGACGACACTAGCAGACTGGGTAGTCAGTGAAGGATTGGCAGAGTCTTTTGCTGCTGAGCTCTATGGCAAAGATCTCATTGGGCCTTGGGTCACTTCAACCAGTCCAGAGCAGTTAGAAGAGATTAAGCCCATCATCTCAAGTCAGCTTCAGCTAACGGGGATGGCGGAAATGGCTCCTTATCTCTACGGTGATGAAATAGCTGAGATACAGGGGCAGATACCGGTTGGAATGCCCTATGCTGCAGGCTATGCTTATGGCTATCATCTGATACAAGCCTATCTGAAAAAAACTGGCAAGAACATTATTGAGGCTACAGTGACGCCTACAGAAGAGATTTTAGAGGCGACGAAAGACTTTTGGAAATGACACTTTTGCTTGCAAATCTGCCAGAGTTTGATATAATGTAGGTAATTTCTGGAGGTAACTATATGCACTATAAAAGAGTTGAATTAAAAGTCACAAATCAAGGTATCCATGAGCGCAAGATTTTTCAAGGTGTCAAGATTTTCAGTCGTAGCAAACTATCCAAAGATCAGAAAAACATTCTAACACAGAAGCTTTACCTGACTCCGAAGCAGAATATCGTTTACTATCAGCGAACAGATGTCAACTATGACCAGAACTGGCATCATAATAAGGACTATTATGAATTAGCTTATGGTCAGATAGACAAAGAGACGGTTTTTAAGGTTTGCCAAGATTTTGGCGACCTGAGTCCTTTTCTAGAGGATGAGCTACTGGAGAAGTTAAAAGAAAAGCAGTCAACAGGCAAATTTTTTGAAAAATTAGATATATAAAAATCCGACTGCTTTCATAAGCAGTCGGATTTCTTCTAGTTTGATAGTGCTGAAACAATACCTTAACTATCATAGCATTGGGTACATTTTTAAAAGTTGTTTTAGCTGTCTTGAGGAGCTTGATACTGATGTCCTCGAGTCGACCATAGTATACTGCCATCTATTCATCTGATGAGAGGGATTTTATCATCCAGATATTCATAGCTGGGTGGCCGGCGGCGTTAGAAAGTGGTTCTTGCAGTGATGAGAAACCATAGTGCTGATAGATTGCCACAGCCGTAGTCAGTTCAGTAGAGGTTTCTAGATAAAGCTGTTCATAACCTGCTAGGCGGGCTTCCTGGAATATCCGCTTTATCAACCGGCTGGAATAACCTTTGCCACGGCTATTTTTAGTGACATACAGTTTTTGTAATTCAGCAATCTTATCGGACACTGGTGCAAAGCCACCACAGCCAACCAGCTGTCCTTCGTATTCCAGGACAAAGTAAGCTGCTCTCTCTTGCTGTTGATAATAGTCGGCCAAATGATCTAGATGAGAATCAAAGTAGACAGTTCCTGGTTTGTCAAGCCCGAATTCTTCAAGACTAGCTCGAATGAGTTGTGCTACAGCTGGATTATCTCTTACTTCCATTGGCCGTAAGTTCATCATTTGTCCTCCGATAAGATGTATTGACTAATTAAACAATACCTTGTGCAATCATAGCGTTTGCTACGTTTTCGAAGGCAGCGATATTTGCTCCTGCAAGGTAGTCAGTACCAAGACCGTATGTTTCAGCAGTTGTTTTAGCTGTATTGAAGATATTTGTCATGATGTCTTTGAGGCGTCCATCAACTTCTTCACGGGTCCATGAAAGGCGAAGGCTGTTTTGGCTCATTTCAAGCGCTGATACAGCTACACCACCAGCGTTGGCAGCTTTGGCAGGTCCGTAAAGGATTCCGTTTTCTTTGTAGACTTTAATCGCATCAAGGTCACTAGGCATGTTAGCACCTTCAGATACACAGATAACGCCTTGAGCAACCAAACGTTTAGCTGCGTCACCATTGATTTCGTTTTGAGTCGCACATGGAAGAGCGATGTCGTAGTTACCAGCGAAAGTCCATACAGAACCTTCATGGTAAGTTGCAGTTGCTTTCTCAGCTGCATACTCAGTCAAACGAGCACGGCGTTTTTCTTTAACATCAACCAAAAGATCGAAGTCAATACCATTTTCGTCGATGACATAACCATTTGAGTCAGATACAGAGATAACAGTTGCACCGAGTTCAGTCGCTTTTTGAAGAGCGTATTGAGCTACGTTACCAGAACCTGAAATAACCACTTTCTTACCAGCAAAACTGTTACCATTAGCTTTGAGCATTTCTTCAGTATAGTAAACCAATCCATAACCAGTTGCTTCTGGACGAATCAAGCTACCACCAAATCCAAGAGGTTTACCAGTCAAGACACCCGCATCAAATTGGTTAAGACGTTTGTATTGTCCGTAAAGGTAACCAATTTCGCGTCCTCCAACACCGATATCACCAGCAGGTACGTCAAGTGATGGTCCGATGTATTTTTGCAATTCAGTCATGAAGCTTTGGCAGAAGCGCATCACTTCAGCATCAGTCTTCCCTTTAGGATCGAAGTCTGATCCACCTTTACCTCCACCGATTGGAAGTCCAGTCAAAACGTTTTTAAAGATTTGTTCGAAGCCGAGGAATTTCAAAATCCCTTGGTTTACAGTTGGGTGGAAACGAAGTCCGCCTTTATATGGTCCAACAGCTGAGTTGAATTGAACACGGTAACCACGGTTAACTTGGACTTTTCCATCACGGTCAACCCAAGGAACTCGGAAAGAAATTACGCGCTCAGGCTCAGTGATACGTGCCAAGATGTTTTCTTCGATATACTCAGGGTGTTTTTCAAAGACAGGCTCCAAGGTACTGAAGAATTCTTCAACCGCCTGGAGAAATTCAGCCTCATGCCCGTTACGAGCTTTTACAGTTTCAAACACGCTTTGGATATATTCTTTAGCAGATGTCATATCGTTCTCCTTTGTTGTTATATTTTATTACATGAGCCATTATAGCAGAATTTTTTTTGAGTGTAAAGAAAAAAACAGAAATTTTCTAAAAATTCTTTCAATTTACATTCAGTCAATACTAAGAGCATTATCAAAAAACGAACGTTTTCTCTAGAAATAACTTTCTCAAAGAGAAAAGCTTAAAGTATGGTATAATATTAGAAATAAAAGGAATCTGGAGGATTAGAATCATGGTATCAACAAAAACGCAAATAGCTAGCTTTGAGTTTGACAATTGCTTAATGAATGCAGCGGGTGTGGCTTGTATGACGATAGAGGAACTAGAAGGTGTCAAAGACTCAGCAGCAGGAACCTTTGTCACGAAGACAGCAACCTTGGACTTCCGTCAGGGAAATCCTGAACCGCGTTACCAAGATGTTCCACTTGGTTCTATCAACTCTATGGGCTTGCCAAATAATGGTTTAGATTATTATCTGGACTACCTTTTGGACTTGCAGGAAAAAGAGCCAAACCGAACCTTCTTCCTATCTCTAGTTGGCATGTCTCCAGAAGAAACACATACCATCTTGAAAAAAGTTCAAGAGAGTGAATTCAAAGGACTGACAGAGCTCAATCTCTCTTGTCCAAACGTTCCAGGAAAACCTCAGATTGCCTATGATTTTGAGACAACAGACCGTATCTTGGCAGAAGTATTTGCCTACTTTACCAAACCTCTTGGGATCAAATTGCCACCTTATTTTGATATTGTCCACTTTGACCAAGCGGCAGCTATTTTCAACAAATATCCTCTTAAGTTTGTTAACTGTGTTAACTCTATCGGAAACGGCCTTTATATAGAAGACGAGTCGGTCGTGATTCGTCCTAAAAATGGTTTTGGTGGCATTGGTGGAGAGTATATCAAACCGACTGCTCTCGCTAATGTTCATGCTTTCTATCAACGCTTAAATCCTCAAATCCAAATCATTGGAACGGGTGGTGTTCTAACGGGTCGTGATGCCTTTGAACACATCCTTTGCGGTGCTAGTATGGTGCAAGTAGGAACGACGCTCCACAAAGAAGGTGTCGGTGCTTTTGAACGCATTACCAATGAACTAAAAGCAATCATGGCAGAAAAAGGTTATGAGAACCTAGAAGATTTCCGTGGGAAATTGCGCTATATTGATTAAGTTTAATAAAAAATCAGAAGAAAGGAGAGAAGATGCTAGCCATTGAAGACAGTCAGAAGTTGACTTTATCAAGTCTATCTAGCTTGAACCTATTTACAGGGACAGACCAGGGCCAGTTTGAAGTTCTGAAGAGTCAAGTGTTGAGGCAGATTGGTTATGATCCAGCTGATCTAAACTTTGCTTACTTTGATATGAAAGAAGTAGCTTATAAAGACTTGGAGTTGGAGTTGGTCAGTCTCCCTTTCTTTGCGGATGAAAAAATCGTGATATTAGATCATTTTGTCGATATCACAACAGCCAAGAAACGCTTTTTAACAGATGATGAGCTCAAGTCATTTGAGGAATACCTTGATAATCCTTCACCGACGACTAAACTTTTGATTTTTGCAGAAGGAAAACTGGATAGCAAGAGACGATTGGTCAAACTGCTCAAGCGTGACGCGACAGTATTTGATGCTATCGAGGCTAAGGAACAAGAACTCCGCCAGTATTTCCAAAAATGGAGCCAAAAACAAGGTCTGCAGTTTGTGGGGCAATCCTTTGAAAATCTACTTATCAAATCTGGTTTTCAATTTAGTGAAATCCAGAAAAACCTCCTTTTTTTACAGTCTTATAAATCCGACGGCGTGATAGAGGAGAAGGACATTGTCGAGGCTATTCCTAAGACCTTGCAGGACAATATTTTTGATTTGACTCAGCTTATCTTGGGTAAAAAGATCGACCAGGCCCGTGACTTGGTTAGAGATTTGACCTTGCAAGGGGAAGACGAGATTAAGCTCATAGCTGTCATGTTAGGACAGTTTCGTACCTTTACCCAAGTGAAGATTTTATCAGAAGCTGGTCAGACGGAATCGCAGATTGCAAGTAGTCTGGGAACTTACTTGGGGCGCAATCCTAATCCTTATCAAATCAAGTTTGCATTGAGAGATTCGAGAGGGATTTCCTTGGCCTTTCTCAAGCGAGCGATTTCTTATTTGATTGAAACAGACTACCAGATTAAGACAGGTGTCTATGAAAAAGGCTACCTGTTTGAAAAGGCACTCTTGCAGATTGCGGCAGAAGCAAATTGAGCAAAAAACTTGAAAAAAGAGGATGATTGCGTTATCATTTTCATATAGAAAGAAAAAGAGGTATTACAGATGGCTATTATCTTACCAGACCTTCCATACGCATACGACGCCTTGGAACCATATATCGATGCAGAAACAATGCACTTGCACCATGACAAACACCACCAAACTTATGTCAACAATGCTAATGCAGCTCTTGAAAAACACCCTGAAATCGGTGAAGACCTTGAAGCTTTGCTTGCTGATGTAGAATCTATCCCAGCTGATATCCGCCAAGCGCTTATCAACAACGGTGGTGGACACTTGAACCACGCTCTTTTCTGGGAATTGATGACTCCTGAAAAGACTGCTCCTTCAGCAGAACTTGCAGCAGCAATCGATGCAACATTTGGTTCATTCGAAGAGTTCCAAGCAGCCTTTACAGCAGCAGCTACAACTCGCTTTGGTTCTGGATGGGCTTGGTTGGTTGTCAACAAAGAAGGGAAGCTTGAAGTAACTTCAACAGCAAACCAAGATACACCAATCTCAGAAGGTAAAAAACTAATCTTGGGCTTGGACGTTTGGGAACATGCTTACTACTTGAAATACCGCAATGTACGTCCTGACTACATTAAAGCTTTCTTCTCAGTCATTAACTGGAACAAAGTAAATGAGCTTTACGCAGCAGCGAAATAATGAATAGGAAGGGAAGAGTCATTCTTCTCTTTTTGGTTTGTATGGCAGAAGTCTGACAAAATCGTCAGACTTTTTTCATTTTTATGAGAAACGTGCTAACTGCTAGAAATTATGGTAAAATAGAGTGTTAAGTAATCGTGGAAAAGGAAGACTATGCGTAAAGAAATTGCACCTGAATTATACAACTATAACAAGTTTCCTGGCCCAGAATTTCAAGTAAATGGGGAAAAGGTTGAGACTGAAGGAATCGCTTTTACCTTGGTTGAAAATATCAAGGATGCCTTCGATGTGACAGTCTTTAATCAACGCTTCTCAGAAGTGTTGACCAAATTTGATTATGTCGTGGGGGACTGGAGCAATGAACAGCTCCGTCTACGTGGCTTTTACAAAGACGACCGAACAGAGGAAAAAAATGAAAAGATTAGTCGGTTACAGGACTATCTTTTGGAGTACTGTAGTTATGGTTGTGCCTATTTTGTCCTAGAAAATCAAGCACCGAAGCGGGCTTCATTTGACAAAAAAATGCGTAAAAAGGATGAGGAAAACCTTCCTAGAAGAGGAAAGAAACCTTCGCAAAACAAGAGAAAACCAAATGCGGATAAGCGAAATAGACGTCGTCATAAGGACCAAAAGTCTCAGAAAGAGGACAAGGGACAGCGCCATTTTGTCATTCGTCAGAAATAGATAGAGAATAAGGAGAAGAGATGAAACCGTCTATTTATAGTTTAACACGTCAAACCATGCAAGAATTGGTATTAGAACAGGGAGAAAAGAAATTCCGAGCAGATCAAATCTGGGAATGGCTTTACCGTAAACGTGTCCAGTCATTTGAAGAAATGACCAACCTTTCTAAAGATTTGATTGCTAAGCTCAATGAGCAGTTTGTCGTAAATCCTTTGAAACAACGCATCGTACAAGAGTCTGCTGACGGTACTGTTAAGTATCTTTTTGAGTTGCCAGATGGCATGTTGATTGAGACAGTACTCATGCGTCAACACTATGGGTTGTCAGTCTGTGTGACCACTCAGGTCGGCTGTAATATTGGTTGTACCTTCTGTGCATCAGGCTTGATTAAGAAGCAACGTGACCTTAATAACGGGGAAATCGTAGCGCAGATTATGCTAGTTCAGAAATACTTTGATGAACGTGGTCAGGATGAACGTGTCAGCCATATCGTTGTCATGGGAATTGGTGAACCATTTGATAACTACAACAATGTTTTGAATTTTGTTCGTACCATCAATGATGACAAGGGGATGGCAATCGGTGCTCGTCACATCACTGTTTCTACCTCAGGTTTGGCTCATAAAATTCGTGACTTTGCTAATGAAGGAGTTCAGGTTAATCTGGCTGTTTCTCTTCACGCACCCAACAATGAATTGCGCTCAAGCATCATGAAGATTAACCGTGCCTTCCCAATTGAAAAACTCTTTGCAGCTATTGAGTACTATATCGAAACAACCAACCGCCGTGTGACCTTTGAATATATCATGCTCAATGAAGTCAACGATGGTGTAGAACAAGCCTTGGAATTGGCTGAATTGCTCAAGAACATCAAGAAATTGTCTTATGTAAACTTAATTCCTTATAACCCAGTTAGTGAACACGACCAGTATAGCCGTAGTCCCAAAGAGCGCGTGATGGCCTTCTACGATACCCTCAAGAAAAAAGGGGTCAACTGTGTTGTCCGTCAAGAGCATGGTACAGATATTGATGCAGCTTGTGGACAATTGCGCTCCAATACAATGAAACGTGACCGCCAGAAGGCAGTCGCAGCGGTAAATCCATAAAATGACTAAAAAAAGAGAATCAATCTTAAGATTGGGAGTGGCTATTTACAGCCTTTGCATTGTCTGTTTTTGCTTTACTCCCCAACCTCAACTTCCTACAGGAGTGGAAACTCCAGGTATTCAAACTTTTGGACGCCTGGTTTTTCTTTTAACTCCCTTTAACTCCCTTTGGAATCTGGGTGAAGTGACAAGTTTGGGACAAGTCCTTTGGATCTTTTTGCAGAACATTTTAAATGTCTTCTTACTCTTCCCTCTAGTCTTTCAACTGATCTATCTCTGTCCAAACTTGCGGCAAACGAAAAAAATCCTCCTTCTCAGCTTTCTACTAAGTCTAGGAATTGAGTGTACGCAGCTGGTCTTAGATTTTTTCTTTGATTTTAATCGCGTCTTTGAGATTGATGATTTGTGGACCAATACCCTGGGAGGCTATCTGGCTTGGCTTCTCTATAAAGGACTGCATAAAAATAAGATAAGGAATTAGAATGAGTATTTTAGAAGTTAAAAATTTGAGTCACGGTTTTGGTGACCGTGCAATTTTTGAAGATGTGTCCTTCCGTCTCCTCAAGGGAGAACATATCGGTCTAGTCGGTGCCAATGGTGAGGGAAAATCAACCTTTATGAGTATTGTGACTGGTAAGATGTTACCTGACGAAGGAAAGGTGGAGTGGTCTAAGTATGTGACTGCTGGCTATCTGGATCAGCATGCTGTGCTAAAGGAAGGTCAAACCGTGCGTGATGTCTTGCGGACGGCCTTTGATGAGTTATTTAAAGCAGAAGCTCGTATCAATGACCTCTATATGGAAATGGCCGAAGACGGAGCGGATATCGATGCACTCATGGAAGAAGTTGGCGAACTACAAGATCGTTTGGAGAGTCGAGATTTCTATACCTTGGATGCTAAGATTGATGAAGTAGCGCGTGCTCTCGGTGTTATGGACTATAGCATGGATACGGATGTAACAGCCTTGTCAGGTGGACAAAGAACCAAGGTCCTTTTGGCTAAACTGCTTCTTGAAAAGCCAGATATCTTGTTGCTTGACGAGCCAACTAACTACTTGGATGCTGAACACATTGACTGGCTCAAGCGTTATCTCCAAAACTATGAGAATGCCTTTGTCCTTATTTCGCATGATATTCCTTTCCTCAACGACGTAATCAATATCGTCTATCATGTTGAAAATCAACAGCTGACGCGTTACTCTGGTGACTATTACCAGTTCCAAGAAGTCTATGCTATGAAAAAATCTCAGTTGGAAGCGGCCTATGAACGTCAACAGAAAGAGATTGCAGACCTCAAGGACTTTGTAGCTCGAAACAAAGCGCGTGTTGCAACACGAAATACGGCCATGTCCCGTCAAAAGAAACTTGATAAGATGGATATTATCGAACTGCAAAGTGAGAAACCAAAACCATCCTTTGATTTCAAACCAGCTCGTACGCCAGGACGCTTTATCTTCCAAGCCAAGGACTTGCAGATTGGCTATGACCGTCCCCTTACCAAGCCCTTAAACCTTACTTTTGAACGCAATCAAAAGGTTGCCATTATCGGGGCAAATGGTATTGGGAAAACAACTCTCTTGAAGAGTCTCTTAGGTATTATTCCACCGATCGCTGGAGAAGTCGAACGAGGTGACTACTTAGAACTTGGTTACTTTGAGCAGGAAGTAGAAGGAGGCAACCGTCAAACACCACTAGAGGCTGTTTGGAATGCTTTTCCTGCCCTTAACCAAGCAGAAGTCCGTGCGGCTCTTGCCCGTTGTGGTTTGACAACTAAGCACATCGAAAGCCAAATTCAGGTCTTGTCAGGTGGGGAACAAGCCAAGGTGCGTTTCTGTCTCTTGATGAATCGTGAAAACAACGTTTTAGTACTTGACGAGCCGACCAACCACCTGGATGTGGATGCTAAGGACGAACTCAAACGTGCTCTGAAAGAGTATAAGGGTTCAATCCTCATGGTTTGCCACGAGCCAGACTTTTATGAAGGCTGGATGGACCAAATCTGGGACTTTAACAAGCTAACTTAAAAATGAGAAAAAAAAGAAATACAGTACCAGCGATTGATACTGTATTTTTTAGGTTATTTAGGATTTAAAATCATAATCCTTCACTACTTCGATGCTATCGATAGTAATAGCAGTCGTTGGCTTGTCTTTTTCATCTTTTTCAGCCTTGGCAATCTTGTCAACAACATCCATACCGTCAATCACTTGACCAAAGACAGGGTGTTTGCCGTCTAGACTTGGATTTCCACCCTCTTTATAGGCTTCGATGATTTTCTTTGGATACTTGCTAGTAGGAAGTTTAGCAGAAATATCTGTTGAGTTTTGGTTGATGAAGAACTGGCTACCGTTGGTGTTTAGTTGACCAGTGTTAGCCATAGCAAGGGCTCCTCGGATATTGTATAGGTAAGGAGAGATTTCATTTTTGAAACCAGTTCCCTTGTCCTTTGTTCTATCCTTATCATGCCAGATAGATTGGCCTCCTGTACCATCTCCCTTAGGATCTCCAGTTTGGATCATAAAGCCATCGATGACACGGTGGAAGGTGATGCCGTTATAATAGCCTTCTTTAGCATGAGTAAGGAAATTTTCAACTGCTAGAGGAGCTAATTTAGGGAAGAGTTTAATACGAATATCACCCTGACTTGTGTGTAGAACCGCTTCGGCTTCATCTTCAGCAACTTCTTTAGAAAGTTGAGGGAAGTTGGCATTTTCATTGGTTAAAGCGTCATTCAAATCTTTGGCAGCCTGGGCAGCTGCTTTAGAGCTTTCTTCAGCAGAGATACTGGAGTCAACATAGTCATCACCACGGAGACCACGTTGGATACTAGTACATCCAGCAAGGGCTACCGTTGATAGTAAAAGAAGGGTTGCTAGTTTTTTCATTGTTAACCTCTCAAAAATTCATTTCTACCATTGTACCTTAAAAGGAGCTTGATTTCAAATGTAAAAGATAAGGCAAGTTTTCAGAAAATAAATCTGCAGACTGCTTGTTTAGAGATTTTTCTTTGGATGACGGTCGATAATTTCCTGATATTGCTCCAGTATCTGTTCCCCCTTTGGAGTCAATTTGTAGCCCCGAATAGAAAAGTGACTAGTTAATTCCTCTTCTGATAAGTTTTCATGAAGAGCTTGATCAAGATCAGCCGCTTTCATCTTAGAAAGTCCTGTAACTCCCTTACTTTTGAGGATATTCTTTTTCATTGTAGCATTCAGATGGTCGAGTGAATCGAAGGCGGTTTCGATAATAGTATAGCCTTTTTCTACCAGACTGCTTAGATGTTTTGGTGCATCAATGCCATAAGTGTACTCGAAATATTTAGGAAACCAGGTCTCAAAAAGAATTATGCTTCCTCTTTCTGTCTGAGTTCAAAGAGGTCTTCTACTTTCAGATTAAAAACTTGAGCAATTTTAAGAGCCATTTCCAGCGAAGGATTGTAACGGTTATTTTCCAAGTGTAGAATTGTCTCACGTCGCATGCCTATGAGGTCGGCTAACTCTTGCTGGGTCATGCCTGTGGACTCACGAACAGATTTGAGATTAGTAATAATCTTGCTTTCTTTGGCCATGCTTATCCTCTACGTTCCAAGATAAAATAGACAACCGCAAAGATGCAAATCAAGGCAGCTATGCTAATAAAGATCTGGCCCATGTAAAGAGTAAGAGACCCCATATACCCAATGATAACTGCTAGGATCATCAGTGCACCTAGTATAAAAACAAACATCAAGCTAGCTGCCTTGGCTAAATTAGCATAAAAGCGTTCGTCCGGAGTTTCCTTGACATTTTTCAAACAGAAAAAACCAAATACAATCACTTCAATAACGAGGCCAATTCCCAAAATCCATTCTTTAATACCAGAACTTTCGCTTGGGGTCGCAACCCAAATCCCTACTGTATAAAAAATGCTTGCTGCAAACAAAAGTATCGTGTAAAACTTAGCAGACAAGTCAAAAATAGTCTTTCCTTTACCTTTCTGACTCTTATGAGGCCATGGTTTCATATGTAGCCAGCCCCAAATAGCTATAATCTGCCCTAACACTGAAATACCAGTAATAACTAACTTGGGTCCCCAACTAAGATTAGAACCAAATAAAACAGTAAAATCAATAAAGAGAGCTGCGGAAATCATTGTAATGAGGCCACCCGTTTTTTGACTTTTTTTCATGATAGACTCCTTTCCTTATGTTAGAAATATTTAACAATCTTTATGTTATAAATATATCACACTTCAATTTGGAAAGCAAGAATTTATCTGTCAATGAGGCAATTATTTGAAAAAATTTTTTAATAAAAGCCCTTGCTAGTTAAACAACTAAAGAATTTTTTGAAGCAATGCATCGGATTTGGTTTGGATAGTTTCGTTAATAATATTTGATGATAAAGAATTTTGGGAAAATCTAGATACTGTATGAATCTCTACTTTTTTTAGACTGTTATTAAGTCTGTCAGAATAAGCATTGTAGGTGTAGAAGTTAATTTTTACAGAATTAAATTATTCCCCTATTTAGAATCTATTAATTCATATTTTATAAATTAATTAGTAGATATTGTTCTTAAAATCCTTGATATTTCGCTGTTTTTAGTCCAATTGAAATCTATACTTTCCAAACCAAGTCTTAAGAAAGCTCGCAAAGCTAGCCAGTTCTCTAAACGTTAAGAACTAGCTACAATACAGCATTTACAACACTTCATATATCACACCATTCAATTAAAAGTTATTCAAATTAGATGAAAATTTATTTTCTGAAAAATCGGGAAAAGGTTGATTTTAAGTGGATTTTGAAATATATTCAAATTGGAGTTTTAAAAACCAGCTTTCGGTGGTAAAAGTACCAAAGTTGATTCTCCAAAGGAGGATAATATCACCTGCCAGAAGATTGTCTTCTATTTCATTTTGGGACAAACTTGGGATTTAGTAGCCAAGTCTCGATATCACGATCAGGAGAGATGTAAGGCTTAACCTGATGGTCTTTGTAAATGTTCTCTAGACTAGTATTCATAAAGTTTCTCTTTCTAATTTATCCCTATTAATCTAATAAATTTCTAAAAAAATAAAAATTTTAAACTCTGTCAAGTTTTTTTCTTGACACCTGTCAGAAATCTGCTATAATAGAACATGTGCTAAATAGCTTAGCTATTTCACCGAAATAAAAAAATAAGAAAAGAGACATTAAAAAATGGCAGTTAAAATCCGTTTGACTCGTATGGGTTCTAAGAAAAAACCTTTCTACCGTATCAACGTAGCAGACTCACGTTCACCACGTGACGGACGTTTCATCGAAACAGTTGGTACTTACAACCCACTTGTTGCTGAAAACCAAGTAACTTTGAAAGAAGACCGCGTTCTTGCATGGTTGGCTGATGGAGCTCAACCTTCAGATACAGTTCGCAACATCCTTTCAAAAGAAGGCGTATTGAAAAAATTCCACGATTCTAAATTCTCAAAATAAGTTTAAAGTAGGTTGACAGATGGATACGATTGAAAATCTCATTATTGCGATTGTGAAACCTTTGATTTCACAACCTGATGCCTTAACTATCAAGATTGAAGACACACCAGAGTTTTTGGAGTATCACTTGGATCTTGACCAAAGCGATGTCGGTCGTGTTATCGGTCGTAAGGGTCGCACTATCTCAGCGATAAGAACGATTGTCTACTCTGTCCCAACTGAAGACAAAAAAGTAAGAATCGTTATCGATGAAAAATAATCAAAAGAGCGGGACAGATGTCTCGCTTTTTTTGTGGAGAGCAGAGGATGAAAGATTTAACGTTTAGACAATTACAAGCCTATTTACTCGAACATTACCAGCAGTCTCGAACTGAGGAAGGCCTCTTTATCAAGTTAGTGGAGGAAGTCGGAGAGGTAGCAGAGGTCTTGAATGGACGCTCCGGTCGAAAAGAGGGTGTTCAGGACTCGAACGAGGAACTAGCCAAAGAATTGGCTGATATTATTCACTACACTGTCGCCATTGCAGCTATTAATGACATAGACCTAACCAAAACCATCTTTGACAAAGATAAGAAGGCTGCCATTAAATATCAGCATGAAAGAGATTTGGAAGGATTTTTGGAAAGAAAGCATCCATGATAGTAGCCTTTTTCTGCAACTTGTGAAAATCTCTGGAACGTGTTAAAATAAAGGATAGAAATAGATACAGGAGACAAGATGAACTACTTTAATGTTGGGAAAATCGTCAATACACAGGGTCTACAAGGTGAGATGCGTGTCTTGTCTGTGACGGATTTTGCTGAAGAACGCTTTAAAAAAGGGGCAGAGCTGGCTTTATTTGATGAAAAAGATCAGTTTGTTCAAACAGTGACCATCGCTAGCCACCGTAAACAGAAGAATTTTGACATTATCAAATTCAAAGATATGTACCATATCAATGCGATTGAGAAGTACAAGGGTTATAGTCTCAAGGTTGCTGAGGAAGATTTGAATGACTTAGATGATGGTGAATTCTACTATCACGAGATTATCGGTTTGGATGTTTACGAGGGAGACACCTTGATAGGAACTATCAAGGAGATTCTACAACCAGGTGCCAATGATGTCTGGGTGGTTAAGAGAAAAGGTAAGCGTGATTTGCTTTTACCTTACATACCACCAGTAGTTCTCAATGTTGATATTCCAAACAAACGGGTTGATGTGGAAATCTTAGAAGGACTAGATGATGAAGATTGATATTTTAACCCTCTTTCCTGAGATGTTTTCTCCGCTAGAGCACTCGATTGTTGGGAAGGCTCGAGAAAAAGGGCTCTTGGATATCCAGTATCATAATTTTCGAGAATACGCTGAAAAGGCCCGTCATGTTGACGATGAGCCTTACGGAGGCGGTCAGGGGATGTTGCTCCGTGCCCAACCCATTTTCGATGCCTTTGATGCCATTGAAAAGAAAAATCCCCGTGTCATCCTCCTTGATCCTGCTGGAAAACAGTTTGATCAGGCTTATGCTGAAGATTTGGCTCAAGAAGAGGAACTGATCTTTATCTGCGGACACTACGAGGGTTATGATGAGCGTATCAAGACCTTGGTAACCGATGAGATTTCTCTAGGAGACTATGTCTTGACTGGTGGTGAATTGGCGGCTATGACTATGATTGATGCGACTGTTCGCTTGATTCCAGAAGTGATTGGCAAGGAGTCTAGTCACCAGGACGATAGTTTTTCTTCGGGATTGCTCGAATATCCCCAATACACACGTCCTTATGACTATCGAGGCATGGTGGTGCCAGATGTGCTTATGAGTGGGCACCATGAGAAGATTCGCCAGTGGCGACTTTACGAAAGTCTAAAGAAAACCTACCAGCGCAGACCGGACCTATTAGAAAATTACCAACTAACAGCAGAAGAAGAAAAAATGCTGGCTGAAATCAAAGAAAACAAAGAATAAAGGAGAACCTTATGCAAGTAATCAAACGTAACGGAGAAGTTGCAGACTTTGATCCAGATAAAATCTACCAAGCTGTTCTAAAAGCGGCTCAGACAGTTTATGTTTTGACAGATGACCTACGTCAAAACCTAGCTCAGGTCACTAAAAAAGTAGTCTTGGACTTGGAAGAAGCAAAAGTGGAACGTGCGACCATTAGTATGATCCAATCAATGGTTGAAAATCGTTTGTTGGGAGCAGGATATATCACCATCGCAGAACACTACATTTCTTACCGATTACAACGCGATTTGGAGAGAAGTGGTTACGGAGACCATATCGCAGTCCACCTGCATTTTGAACAAATTCGTTAAGAAAAAGAGTGGGATGAAAAGCATCTCACTCTTTCTTAAATAGACTTTTCTGAGCTTTTTGTACAGTTGAGGGAACGAAACGAAGTCGCTTAATGTCACTGATACGAATGATTCGAGTTACGTTTTTTGAAAAATTTTTGACGATAATTTGTTGGCGACTGGTATCATATTTGACGATATCACCAGTGAAGCTTGTTTCAGCTAGTATGACATGAACAGCAGTTTTTTTCTGGATGGCTTGTTCAATTGTAGCAATGAGGGAGTCGTTTTCAGAATAATCTCGTTCATCCTGTCCACTGAGAAAGTCTTGTATCTTATCTAAGACATGCTTGAATGTATATCTCATAGGCTTCTCCCCTCTTATATAACCATATTATATAAAATTTTCCTAAAATCTACAAGATTTTACGAATAGACTATAGAAAGCATATCACGTAAAGGAGTTAAAATGGCAGAATTTACATTTGAAATCGAAGAACACTTACTGACCTTGTCTGAAAATGAGAAAGGATGGACCAAGGAATTAAACCGAGTCAGCTTTAATGGAGCACCAGCAAAGTTTGATATTCGTTCTTGGAGCCCTGATCATACCAAAATGGGCAAAGGAATCACTCTTTCAAATGAAGAATTTCAGGTAATGGTCGATGCCTTTAAAGGCAATTAGTAAAAGGATGTTGAGTTTTGGACTCAATATCCTTTTTATTGTTCACCAGAGATAAATAAAATTTGCTATTTTAAGATCAAGAAACCAAAAAATATATGCATTAAATAAATTGTTTGATAAATAAAAATAAACAGGCAAAATACTTGACCCTGAGAGGATACATAGTATAATAGACAATGGTCATATTTTGCTATATTTCCATTCTGACTAAGAGTAGTAATACTTCTGCTAAATATTGAATTGAATACATTGTTTTGACATTGCAAATGATCTAGCCATTTACCTAAAGAATTGTTACATGTAGTAAGCATGTAAGAGATAATATCGCTGAAAGGGGTGTTACTTATTGACAGGAAATGGTGTATGGATCAGTTCATTTTAATGATTTAGAAGGGAAAGTTATGAAATTAAAAAAATTGTGGCTCTATATTTTAACGCCACTTTTAGTTCTGTTTGGTTCTGCTACTTTGACAAATGCAGTCCAAGCAAAAGAGCTAACGAAGGTTATTACTAACGTGAGCATCTGGGAGGTTGATAATAGTAAGTTCTTACAATCTGATTCAAAAGGAGTTTACAATTTATCACCTCAAAAACACAGTTATGCAAACTATAAGTTTGCTACTGATTTCGATTTGAGCCAATATGATGGCAATCTGAATGATGGAGACACATTTACACTAACTGTGCCATCTCCACTAACAGTCAAAGCCGAATCATTTGAGCTTAAAGACAAGGAAACGAATACAGCTGTAGGAGATGTTAAGGTCGTTTCTGATGGGGAAAATAAGGGTGGAAAGGTAACAATCACTTTAAAGAACTTGCAAGACTACCTTGCTAAAAAAGGAGGAGCTCAAGTTCAAGGTGTTAAAGGTACCTTCTATGTCGCTTTTAGTTCAAAGAAAGAACTAGAAGAACAGACTATCAATTTTAACAAGTCTGAAACTAAAAATGAAATCAGCCAAAAAGTTCGCTTTAAAAATGCTGCTGTCATAGATTATTCTGACGGAATTGGTAAAACAAACTTTAACAAATTCAGTGGAACCATCAGTAAAGAAAAATGGGATTCTCCTTTACTTGGTAAAAAAGGTGATTATCTTCATAATTGGAATGTCCGTGTGAATCCTAAACAAGCTGCCTATGATAAACTTGAAATCCACGACTGGGCAGACTCAGACTTTTCACCGATGCAGTTTATTCCAGAAACCTTGACGGTTACTGCTGGATGGTTTGATAAAACTTACACCTTACAAGATAAAACTGTACTACAAGCTGGAACAGATTACCAAATCAAGTGGAACGAATCGTATACAGATTTCACAATCACGATTTTGAACGCGAAGTCTATTACAAAAAATGGGAAACCTGCGGCTTATCTAATCCACTATGATTCGACCGCTCCTGGGGATGGAACCAAAGTTCAAAACAATGTTGGAGTTAAGGGAAATGACAAGGTTCTAACAACCAGAGATGATCAACAAGATACGATTGCGAAGCAAGTGGGAAATTCTACAGTTGCATCAGGTGGTACTATCCAACTGGAAACAGGTTATCGAATCACTCTATACAAGGTAGATGAAAAAACACAAGATCGTCTAAAAGGAGCAAAATTTAAAATTACCCCTCCGGACGGCGCTACTGTTAGCGAAAAAATCACTGAAACAGACGATAATGGTATTGCACAATCGCCAGTATTTTCAGAAGAGGATGTTAAGAAAGGTGAATTCACCATTACTGAGGTTGAAGCTCCTAAAGGCTACCAATTGGATTCTACTCCAATTAAGGTAACAGTCGGTAAAGAAGGTGTTATCAAAACAATCTCAAACAAACGGAACAGCACAAAAGCTCAAATTCAAGCAATTAAAAAATTGATTGGTCGAGCTATGAAAGCTGGAGAGTTTGAATTCGACTTGTTCGATGATAAGACAAACAAAGTTGTTGAAACAGTAACAAATGATGCGGAAGGAAATATCAGCTTTGCTGAATTGACATTTGACAAAGCTGGTACATACAACTACCACATCGTTGAGAAAAAAGCGAACACAATTGAAAAAGGTGTTACTTACGATGCCAATCCTGTTGGCGTTACAGTTACTGTAACAGCAGATGCTGAGGGCAAATTGTCTGCAGCTGTCGCTTACGAAAACGATGATAAGACTTTTGAAAATACATACGCTGTTGAGAAAACTTCAGCTCCTATTGAAGTAACAAAAGCTCTTTCAGGTCGTACCTTGAAAGCTGATGAGTTTGAGTTTGTATTGAAGAACGACGCAGATGGCTCAGAAGTTCAAAAAGTGAAGAACACTGCCGATGGCAAAGTGGCATTCGCTCCAATCGAATACACTGCAGCTGGTACTTACAAATACACTATCGTTGAAACTAACGCTGGACAAACTATTGACGGTGTAACATACGATAGTCTTGAAGTTAAAGTCACAGTAGAAGTTACAGACGATGGTGAAGGAAAACTTACTGCTAACGTAACTTACCCAGCGGACAAAGAATTCAACAACAGCTACGGAGCTTCAAAAACTCCAGCTACTCTTGCAGTTAAGAAAACACTTACTGGTCGTGAGTTGAAAGCTGATGAGTTTGAGTTTACTTTGACAGACCAAGACGGTAATGTGAAAGAAACAGTCAAGAATGACAAAGATGGAAACGTTAAGTTCTCAGTCTTGGAATTCGATAAAGCTGGAACTTTCACTTACAAGATTGCTGAAAAAGCTGGCACTGCTACAGGTATCACCTACGATACGAAAACAATCACAGCTACAGTAACTGTAGCGGATAACGGCAAAGGTGCCCTTGAAGCAACTGTTTATTACGACGATGAAAAAGCATTCAAGAATACTTACACTCCAGCAGGAGCTACAAGTGTAACTCTTGGAGCTAAGAAAGTTCTTGAAGGTAAAGACCTTGAAGCAGGTAAATACAGCTTTGAATTGAAGAAGGAAGATGGAACTGTTGTTGAAACAGTGACAAACGCCGCAGACAGTACAGTGGCCTTCTCACCAATCTCATATGCTGAGAGCCAGGTGGGAACTCACAAGTACACCATCTCTGAAGTTGCTGGAACTGAAACAGGAATCACTTACGATAAGACAGTTCAAGAAGTTGAAGTAACTGTTGAAAAAGTAAGCGCAACTGAATTGAAAGCAACTGCTTCAAAAGAAGCAAAAGATCTTGTATTTACAAACAAATACACTCCAGCCAAAACTGCAGTTCCTGTGAAGAAAGTATGGAACGATGCTAACAACCAAGATGGTAAACGTCCATCTTCTATCACAGTTAAATTGCTTGCAGACGGTCAAGACACTGGTGAAACACTTACATTGAATGAAGCAAACGGTTGGGCTGGAAGCTTCACAAACCTTGATGCTGATAAAGGCGGAACACCTATCAAGTATACTGTAGTAGAAGTAACTGTTACTGGTTATACTTCTGACATTACTGGTGACGCTGCATCAGGATTCACCATCACAAATAGCTATTCTCCAGAAACAGTTGATGTAAAAGCAACTAAGAACTGGGATGACGCAAACAACCAAGACGGTAAACGTCCAACCAAGATTACAATCAATCTTTTAGCAGACGGTCAGAAACATGATTCGAAAGAAGTTCAAGCAGCCGCAGACGGAACTTGGACTGTCGAATTCACGAAATTAGCAAAATATAAAGCTGGTAAAGAAATCAAATACACTGTAACAGAAGAAGCCGTAGCAGAATACGAAGCGACTATTACAGACTTTACCATCACAAACAAATATGCTCCTAAAGAAATTGACTACAAGGTAACAAAAGTATGGAACGATGCGAACAACCAAGACGGTAAACGTCCTGAGTCCGTAACGGTTCAACTTTACAAAAAAGTAGGAGATACTGATCCAGTAGCCGTTGAAGGTAAGAAATTGACCTTAACAGCTAAGGAGAAGACTGATGATAACACTTGGGTAGCATCCTTCACCAATCTTCCACAATACGAAGCTGGAAAAGAAATCACCTATTCTATCAAGGAAGTAGATGTACCAGCTGGTTATGAAGCTTCTGTAACTGGTCAAGTAGTGACTAACACTCACAATCCAGAAACAGTCGTTCTTTCAGGAACTAAGGTTTGGGATGATAACAACAACCAAAGTGGCAAACGTGCAGATAAAGTGAAAGTTCAAATTCTTAACGGCGACAAAGTTGTTCAAGAAATTGAAGTATCAGAAGCAACTGGTTGGAAGTTCGAATCAAAAGCACTTCCTAAGTATGAAAATGGTACAGAAATCAAGTACACTGTCAAAGAAGTGGCTGTAAAAGAATATACCTCAACAGTTACTACGGACAAAGATGGTAAGTACACAGTTACCAATGAATACACACCAGAGAAAACATCTGTAAAAGGTAAGAAGATCTGGAAAGATGAAGAGAACAAAGACGGTATCCGTCCAGCATCTATCACAGTGAAACTTCTTGCCGATGGTCAAGACACTGGTAAGACTGCGGTAGCCTCAGAAGCAACTGGTTGGACTTATGAGTTTACAGGTCTTGAGCGTTATAAAGATACTAAAGGTACAGAATTCAAGTACTCTGTAGAGGAAGTGCCGGTTGAAGGTTATTCATCTAAAGTAGAAGGCTTCAATATCACAAATACACACACTCCAGAAAAACCAACACCAGGTAAACCAAATGAGCCAGGAAAACCAGGTCCAAAACCTCAACTTCCTAACACTGGTGAAAAAGCATCTAACGCAACAGTAGTTGCAGGACTTGCTTTGATGGCAGTGACTGGTGGATTGTACTTTGTAAGCCGTAAAAATAAATAATCCCTAGATGAGAGTTGATTTTCAGTTAGTTCTTAGGAAGTAATTGGAAAGGAAATAGTCCAGAACAATTGTTCTGGACTATTCTTTTATCTTGAAAAATATGGAAGGTTTTTTAATCTTTCGAGTAAGGGACGGCTAATGAAACTAATGGCAATAATCTTACCAAGATCAGGAAGGATAAAGGGAAGGACACCGACAGCGAGTGCTTTGTCAAATGGCATTCCAGCAAGAAAGTGGAGACTGAGAATACCTCCGGCAAAGACGAGGGAATCACCCAAGAGGTTGGCTAGGAAAATGCGAATATAGCCACTATTTTGATGGATGAGATAAGATGTAAGCCCCGCATAGACAAGGTCGAACCAAAGATAGCCTGAACTTGGACCGACTAAAACGTGAAACCCAGCTCCTCCCCCTGCAAAGACAGGTAAACCAATAGCACCCAGCAGGAGGTAGAGAGCTACAGAAAGGACAGCTTCTCTAGGTCTAAAAACAGTTGCAATCAGACCGATTGCAAAGTTTTGCAGAGTGAAAGGTACAGGACCGATAGGGAGACTGATTTGTGCCAATACGGCGATGAGAGCAGCACCGATAGCAGGGATAGCATAGATATGAGCTTTTTTCAAAACTGTTAACCTCTTTTTTAAATTATAGTAACTATTATACTAATTCAGGAAGAAAAGTCAACCTATCTTTTGTATTAAGGTAACAATTTTGTAACAGCCGATTTTGCAAGTAAAAAGAGACCACATGGGGTCTCTTTCGTCGATTAGCGCATGGTCACAAATTCTTCTGAAGCGGTTGGGTGGATAGCTACTGTAGCATCGAAGTCCGCCTTGGTTGCTCCCATCTTAATAGCAACAGCGAATCCTTGAATCATCTCATCCACTCCGTAACCAAGTCCGTGAAGTCCAACAACTTTTTCGTCAGCACCGGCGGTGATGAGTTTGAAGCGAGATTCTTGACGATGGCTTGTAACGGCAGAGTACATAGATGCAAAGCTTGACTTGTAGACTTTGATGTTATCTTGGCCGTATTCTTTGATAGCTTGATCCTCAGTTAAACCGACGGTTCCGATTGCTGGGTGTGAGAAGACAACAGTAGGGATAGTCGTGTAGTCCATCTTGGCATTTGTTTTCCCGTTGAAAAGGCGTTCAGATAGGGTACGTCCTGCCTTGATGGCTACTGGGGTCAGTTCCTTCTCACCAGTAACATCTCCAAGGGCGTAGATGCCATCTACAACTGTATTTTGATATTCATCCACTTGGATAAATCCACGTTCGTTGAGTGTAACACCAGCCTTCTCTAACTCAAGACCGTCTACATTTGGACGTCGTCCGATAGCCCAGATAACTTGGCTGGCAGTATGACTAGAACCGTCTTCAAAATGAATCGTAATACCTTGCTCCGTTTCTTCGAGCTTGACGGGTACCTTATGCGTGTGCAAAGGTAGGCCTGTTTTTTCCATTTCATTGACAAGACCTTCAACGATGTAGTTGTCAAAAGTGCGCAAGGGACGATCGCGACGCACAAACAAATCCGTTTTTACTCCTAGTGCGTGGAGAACACCAGCTAATTCAACAGCAATATAGCCAGCACCAAGAATCGCAACAGATTCAGGAAGTTGTTCCCAAGCAAAGACATCGTCTGAGCTACCACCGAGTTCAGCTCCAGGGATAGTTGGGATGCTTGGACGAGCGCCAGTCGCAATCACGATATGCTTGGCACGAATCAATTCACCATTGACGCTGACGGTGTTAGCATCAACAAAATGAGCACGACCTTCAATCAAATCAACCCCATTGTGCTTGAAACTTCCATCATAAGACGAGCGGGCACGGTCGATGTAGGCTTCACGATTTTGACGAAGTTTAGCAAAATCAAATTGAACATCTGAACTTGTAAAACCATAGTCAGGGCCATAGTGGTAGAAGCTTTCAGCGATTTGCGCTCCATACCACATGATTTTCTTAGGAACACAGCCAACGTTGACACAAGTTCCACCTAATTTTTTCTCTTCGATAACAGCTGCTTTAGCGCCGTGTTCACCAGCTCGATTCATAGTGGCAATGCCGCCACTCCCTCCGCCGATAGCGATTATATCATATTCTCTCATAGAAAACTCCTTATAGCTTTGATAGTCATATTCTATCGTTTTTATTTTTTGAATGCAAAAATCTGCTACGCTCTAAAGAAATAGCAGAAATCACTTGCTAAATATAGAAATAAGGTGTATGATGTTACTAGTACAATTTCGCATAAATCAAATGGAAACAAGGCATGTTTCCTGAATTGTTCTCTTTTCTCTCTGAACAATCATTGTTTAGAGTAGGTAAATTTGCTATAATAGTCTTTGTATTGAAAATAAAATAGGAGTTTTGTGATGAAGGGGAATAAGAAAACTAAAAAATGGCAACTATACACAGCTATTGGTGCTGCAAGTATTATTATAACCAGTGCAGCGGGTATTTTGCTATTTAGACAGCCCTCTCAGGCTGCCGGTAAGGATGACACATCGCATCTCGTAGTCGCAAAGGAAGGAACAGTTGCCTCCTCTGTTCTTTTATCTGGTACCGTCACCGCAAAAAATGAACAATATGTTTATTTGGATGCAAGTAAGGGTGAGGTGGATGAAATCTTGGTTTCTGTTGGAGATAAGGTTGACAAAGGACAAGCGCTCGTAAAATACAACAGCACAGAAGCGCAATCTGCTTATGATGCAGCTAACCGTGCCATAGCCAAGGCTGATCGTCGTATCAATGACCTGAAGGAATCACGCAACAACGCTCTAGCTGATTCGGAAGAATATGATGATGGAGCACAGGGTTCTTCAGTCTCTTCCATTGATTCTCAGATTAGTGATGCTCGTGATAGTCGTGCTGATGCAGAGGCGCAACTTAAAAAGGCGCAGGCCCAATTGGACGCAACAAAGGTTTTGAGTACGCTAGAAGGTACAGTTGTGGAAGTTAATCGCAATGTATCGAAGTCCACAACTGCTGCAAATCAAGTGATGGTTCATGTAGTAAGTAACGACAATCTACAAGTCAAGGGAGAACTTTCCGAGTACAATCTTGCCAACCTTTCTGTTGGCCAAGAAGTGACCTTCTCTTCTAAAGTTTACCAAGATAAAACTTGGACAGGGAAGATCAGCTTTATTTCAGCTTACCCTAAAAATAGTGGAGAAGGAACGAACGCTATAGCTGGGGGGAATACTGGTTCTAAATATCCCTATACGATTGAAGTGACGAGTGAGATCGGTGATTTACGACCAGGTTTCACCGTTAGTGTTGAGGTTAAAAGTGACAAGAAATCAATCCTCGTGCCCTTAACCAGTGTCATTACTGAAGACGGGAAAAATTACGTTTGGGTTGTTGACGAAGAGAATAAGGCTAAGAAAATCGAAGTTAGCCTAGGAAATGCTGACGCAGAAAACCAAGAGATCACATCTGGTTTGACAGACGGAACCAAAGTCATCAGTAATCCAACGACTTCCTTGGAAGAAGGAAAAGAGGTGAAGGCTGATGAAACAACTAATTAGTCTAAAAAACATCTGCCGGAGTTATCGAAATGGTGAACAGGAACTGCAGGTCTTGAAAAATATTAATTTGGAGATTGGTGAAGGGGAATTTGTTGCCATTATGGGACCATCTGGTTCGGGCAAATCTACTCTGATGAATACCATCGGAATGTTGGACACTCCAACCAGTGGCGAATACTATCTAGAAGGTCAAGAAGTGGCCCGTCTAGGTGAAAAGCAGTTGGCACAGGTACGTAACCAACAAATTGGTTTTGTCTTTCAACAGTTCTTTCTTTTGTCAAAGATGGATGCTGTTCAAAATGTTGAGTTGCCCTTGATTTATGCAGGAGTTCCAGCTGCCCAACGTCGCAAGTTGGCAGAGGAATATCTGAGTAAAGTAGAGTTGACTGATCGTATTCATCACCTTCCTTCAGAGTTGTCTGGCGGTCAAAAACAACGGGTGGCCATTGCGCGTGCTCTTGTTAACGATCCCTCAATCATCCTAGCTGATGAACCGACAGGTGCCTTGGATACGAAAACAGGAAGTCAAATCATGGAACTCTTGGTTGAGTTAAATGAAGAAGGCAAGACGATTATTATGGTAACGCACGAGCCCGAAATTGCAGCCTATGCAAAACGCCAAATTGTAATCCGTGATGGAGTTATTTCGTCTGATAGCGCTCGTTTGGAAGGAAAGGAGAACTAAGATGCAAAATCTGAAATTTGCCTTTTCATCTATTATGGCACACAAGATGCGCTCCTTTTTGACCATGATTGGCATTATCATCGGAGTCTCTTCAGTAGTTGTCATCATGGCTTTAGGGGACTCTATGTCTCGTCAGGTCAATAAAAATATGACAAAATCTCAGAAAAATATTCAGGTGTTTTTCTCACCAATTAAAAGTAAGGACGGTTCTTTTACACAAAAGCAATCTGCACTGACACTATCTGGTAAAGAAGATGTTCACGTAGAACCACCTAAAACACAGGAATCGTGGGTTAGGGAAGCTGCCAAACTAAAAGGCGTAGATGGCTATTATGTGACTAATAGTACAAATGTTACTTTGACCTATAAGGATAAAAAGGTAGAGAGAGCAAGTCTGACAGGTGGAAATATGACTTATATGTCTGCTGTAGAAAATAAAATTATTGCAGGTAGGGATCTGAGAGAACAAGACTACCGAGATTTTGCAAGTGTGATTTTGCTAGATGAAGAACTCGCTAAAAGTCTTTTTGACTCGCCTCAGGCAGCACTCAATCAGATTATTTCAGCCAATGGATATAGCTATCGCGTGATTGGTGTTTACTCAAGTCCTGCTGTTAAAAGTGCTAAGATGTTTGGTGTAGGTGGTTTACCGATTACAACCAATGCTTCTGTAGCAGCTAATTTTAATGTAGAGGAAATTTCTAATATTGTCTTTCGTGTGAATGATACGAGTCTAACTCCGACTTTGGGGCCAGAACTCGCACGCAAGATGACAGAAATTGCAGGAGTACAGCAGGGAGAATATCAGGTTGTAGACGAAACCGCCGCTTTTGCAGAGGTTCAGCAAATCTTTGGTTTTATGACCGCTATTATTAGTGCTATCGCAGGAATCTCTCTCTTTGTGGGAGGGACTGGAGTTATGAATATTATGCTGGTTTCTGTAACGGAGCGTACTCGTGAGATTGGTCTTCGTAAAGCATTGGGAGCTACACGGGCTAATATCTTGGTACAGTTTTTGATTGAGTCCATGATTTTGACCTTATTAGGTGGTCTTATCGGACTTGTTAGTGCAGCAGGCTTGACCGCACTAGCAGGGGCCTTGCTAAAAAATATGATGGAAGGAATAGAAATTGGTGTCTCGCTACCGATTGCTCTCTTTAGCTTGGCTGTTTCGGCCAGCGTTGGTATGATTTTTGGGGTCTTACCAGCCAATAAAGCGTCTAAGCTTGATCCAATTGAAGCCCTTCGCTATGAATAAGATAAACAAGATGGACATTTGTCTATCTTGTTTTTGTATAGATTTCCCTATCGAAAATCACTAAAAATATGATATAATGAAGTGTTAGAAAAACAGGTTTCATTTGCCTGGAAAGGAAAAAATATGTCTGAAAAGAATTTTTATATTACAACACCGATTTACTATCCATCTGGTAAACTTCATATCGGTTCTGCCTACACAACCATCGCTTGTGATGTCCTAGCTCGCTACAAACGCCTTATGGGCTACGATGTCTTTTATCTGACAGGTCTTGATGAGCATGGTCAGAAAATCCAGCAAAAAGCGGAAGAAGCTGGCATCACACCACAAGCCTATGTTGATGGGATGGCGGTTGGAGTCAAAGAACTCTGGAAATTACTCGATATCTCATATGATAAATTCATCCGTACAACTGATGATTACCATGAAAAAGTAGTAGCACAGGTCTTTGAACGCTTACTTGCTCAAGATGACATCTACCTGGGTGAATACTCTGGTTGGTATTCAGTATCAGATGAAGAATTCTTTACAGAAAGTCAGCTTGCAGAAGTTTTCCGTGACGAAGCTGGAAATGTGACGGGCGGTATCGCTCCATCAGGCCACGAGGTTGAATGGGTTTCTGAAGAATCTTATTTCCTTCGCCTTAGCAAATACCAAGATCGCTTGGTTGAATTTTTCAAATCACATCCTGACTTTATCACTCCTGATGGTCGTCTCAATGAAATGTTGCGTAACTTCATCGAGCCAGGTTTGGAAGACTTAGCGGTTTCTCGTACAACTTTCACATGGGGTGTGCCAGTCCCTTCCAATCCAAAACACGTTGTCTACGTTTGGATTGATGCCCTTCTTAACTATGCGACTGCTCTTGGCTATGGTCAAGATGAATATGGGAACTTTGACAAGTTCTGGAATGGAACTGTCTTCCATATGGTAGGGAAAGACATCCTTCGTTTCCACTCAATCTACTGGCCAATCCTTCTCATGATGTTGGATGTCAAATTGCCAGACCGCTTGATTGCCCACGGTTGGTTTGTCATGAAAGACGGCAAGATGTCTAAGTCTAAGGGGAATGTTGTTTACCCTGAAATGTTGGTAGAGCGTTATGGACTGGACCCACTTCGTTACTACCTCATGCGTAGCCTTCCAGTCGGTTCAGATGGAACCTTCACTCCAGAAGACTATGTAGGTCGTATCAACTATGAATTAGCCAATGACCTTGGAAACCTCCTCAACCGTACGGTTTCTATGATTAACAAGTACTTTGATGGGCAAATTCCAGCCTATGTAGAAGGTGTGACAGAATTTGACAATGTTCTTGCTAACGTTGCAGAACAATCAATCGCTGATTACCATACATACATGGATGCAGTTGACTACCCACGTGCTCTTGAAGCAGTTTGGACTCTTATCTCTCGTACCAACAAATACATCGATGAGACCGCACCATGGGTCTTGGCTAAGGATGAAGCCCTTCGTGACCAATTGGCAAGTGTCATGAGCCACTTGGTAGCTAGCCTCCGCGTCGTAGCTCACTTGATTGAGCCATTTATGATGGAGACTAGTCGTGCAGTATTGGCACAACTTGGTCTAGCAGAAGTTTCTAGCCTAGAAAACTTGAGCTTGGCTGATTTCCCTGCAGGTGTGACTGTTGTTGCCAAAGGAACACCGATCTTCCCACGTCTGGACATGGAAGAAGAGATTGCCTATATCAAAGAACAAATGGAAGGCAACAAACCAGCAGTCGAAAAAGAATGGAATCCAGACGAAGTCAAACTCAAACTAAACAAGGAAGAAATCAAATTTGAAGACTTTGACAAGGTTGAAATCCGTGTCGCAGAAGTCAAAGAAGTTTCTAAAGTGGAAGGATCTGATAAGTTGCTTCAATTCCGCCTAGATGCTGGTGATGGCGAAGACCGTCAAATCCTCTCAGGAATTGCGAAATACTATCCAAATGAGCAAGAATTGGTCGGCAAGAAAGTCCAAATCGTTGCCAACCTCAAACCTCGCAAGATGATGAAAAAATATGTCAGCCAAGGCATGATCCTCTCAGCTGAACATGATGGCAAACTAACCCTTCTCACAGTTGATCCAGCTGTACCAAACGGAAGTGTGATTGGATAAAAGCAAAAAACCAACGTTAGGTACGTTGGTTTTTCTTGTTGTTTGCGAGATTTTCTAAGAAGTGGTCCATCTCCTTTTGTGACCTGAGGACAATTACTTTCTCTGGATAGCTTTCTTGAACCTGCTGATAGCGTTCTTTAGCAGGTTTTGTACGCCCATCCCAGAGAATCCATCGGATAAATTCCCAGTCAAAGCGTTCAGGGCAACCTGCAGCCATACTTTCTCTGACCTTGCCTCGGTATGTGAGATACCGTTTAAAGGCTCGAAAGAGACAAGACAATGGGGAAAAGTTGAGAAAGATGATTTGGTCAGCTTCCTGCATTCTTTCTTCATAGTAACACCAAGAGTAGTTGCCGTCGATGACCCAAGCTTCGTGCTTTGTGAGAAAGTTTTTCATTTCGGTCAACATCCATTCGCGGTCACTGTCTTGCCAACCAGGTTGAAATTGGAGTGTGTCCATATGCAGTTTGGGGATGGAGTAGTAGTTTGACAACTTTTCAGCTAGAGTTGACTTGCCTGCTCCAGAATATCCGATGATTGCGATTTTCATTTTCTACCTTTTCTAATTAGAGGACAAAAAAACAGCCTCTATGGACTGTTTCTTATTTAGCAAGTTTAGCTGAAAGACGAGCTTTATCGCGGCTTGCTTTGTTTTTATGAATCAAACCTTTAGTTTCTGCTTTGTCGATAGCTGAGCTAGCAGCACGGAAAAGTTCTTCAGAAGGGTTTGCTTCGAAAGCTTTGATAGCAGTACGCATAGCTGATTTTTGAGCTGAGTTTTTTTCGTTTTGTTTAACGTTCAATTCAGCGCGTTTGATAGCTGATTTAATGTTTGCCAATGTTCTTACCTCCATATTTACTAACTATACCATTATATCTGAAAACTCAGGTTTTGACAAGGGGAAATTATTTTTTTAGGTAAATTTCATCGATTTCATGGTTTTTAGCCTTGTGGAGAATGATCTCGGCACGATTCCTTGTCGGTTCGATATAGTTTTGTAGATTTATTAGATTAATGCTGGTCCAGATCTGATGAGCGAAGGCTTCGACCTCTCCAATCGGCATTTGCGTAAAGCGGTGGTAGTAGCTGTTGGGATCATTTTGGGCAAAGCTGAGGAGTTTTAAGAAACGATCTAGATACCAACCTTCAATGTCTTCGACAGCAGCATCCACATAGATGGAGAAATCAAAGAAATCAGTGATGTAAAGGCGCTCATTTTGAGGATTTTGGAAGACATTGATTCCTTCAACGATGACAAAATCCGCAGCCTTAACGCGTTGTTTCTCCCCAGGGACGATGTCATACACTTCATGAGAATAGACTGGAATATCGACATCCTGTCCATTTTTTAGGCGGTCAAGAAAATTCAGCAAGGCTTCCATGTCATAACTCTCTGGAAAACCTTTGCGATTTAAGATACCTTGCTCAATTAAAGTTTGGTTGGGATAGAGAAAACCGTCAGTTGTCACCAATTCTACAGTAGCATCAGCAAGTGTACGGGAGAGAAGGATTTGTAGAAGGCGACTGGTTGTGGATTTGCCAACAGCGACACTACCCGAAACCCCAATAATAAAAGGTTGGGGCTTGCTATCTCTTTGAAGAAAGATTTCTTTTGAGAAAGACAAATCTTCTTTGGCTTTTTTATAGATATGGATAAGGTGAACCAGTGGCAGATAGATGTCTGTCACATCTTGTAGGCTGATTTGGTCATTAAAACTCTTGATGGAGTCTAGTTCTTCTTCCGTCAAGGGAGGGGTTGTCTTGCGATGCAAGGATTGCCAGGTTTGACGGCTGATTTTCTCAAAATGTAAAAATTCGTTGGTCATAATTTTTCCTCGTTCGATATCTTAGTATATCATATTTCTCATCTAAAGGGAGAATGAAATTCGATATTTATCATTCTGATTCTTGAAAGTTGCTATAAGTTGCCTCTAACAGGGAAAAATAGAGTGAAAAATACAAAGATCATTTAATTATTATCATAACAGATTTAGTTTGTTTGTTGAATTTCAGCTTTGTAAACGATTTAACATTTCACTAAAATATGGTAAAATAGTTTCATGAGTAAAATGTATTATGCAGAAAATCCTGACGCTGCTCACGACATTCATGAGTTGAGAGTGGAGCTGTTGGGACAAAAAATGACCTTTTTGACGGATGCGGGTGTTTTTAGCAAGAAAATGGTCGACTTTGGGAGTCAGCTTTTATTGAAGTGTCTAGAGGTTAACAAAGGAGAAACGGTCCTTGATGTAGGCTGTGGATATGGTCCCTTAGGGCTTTCTTTGGTCAAGGTTTATGGAGTTCAGGCAACCATGGTCGATATCAATAATCGTGCCTTGGACCTAGCGCGACAAAATGCTGAGAGAAACCAAGTTTCAGCGACGATTTTCCAATCCAATATCTATGAACAAGTTGAAGGGAAGTTTGACCATGTTATTTCCAATCCGCCGATTCGAGCGGGTAAACAAGTTGTTCATGAGATTATCGAAAAGAGCAGAGATTTCTTGAAAGACGGAGGAGATTTGATCATCGTCATTCAGAAAAAACAGGGGGCTCCTAGTGCTAAAAGTAAGATGGAAGACGTTTTTGGAAATTGTGAAATCGTAAAGAAAGATAAGGGATACTATATCCTTAGAAGTGTGAAAGAATGAGAGCAGTTGATTTAATCCAAAAAAAACGAGATGGTCAAGAACTGACTGCAGCTGAAATCAAATGGCTGGTAGAAGGCTATGTGGCTGGAACTGTTCCAGATTATCAAATGTCTGCCTTTGCTATGGCTGTTTATTTCAAAGGAATGACCACACGTGAGATTTCTGACCTGACCATGAATATGGTTGAGACAGGTCAGGAGTTTGATTTGTCAGCCATAGATGGTATCAAAGTAGATAAACACTCGACAGGTGGTGTTGGTGATAAGGTGACCTTGATTTTAGCTCCTTTAGTAGCCAGCTTTGGTGTACCGGTTGCAAAAATGAGTGGTCGTGGTCTCGGCCACACTGGTGGGACAATTGATAAATTGGAGTCCATTAAGGGCTATCAAGTCGAGCGAAGTCAAGAGGATTTCATTCGTCAGGTGCAAGATATTGGAGTATCTGTCATTGGGCAGTCAGATCAGCTGGTTAAAGCAGACAAGCTTCTCTATGCCCTCCGTGATGTGACAGCAACTGTCGACACGATCCCATTGATTGCAAGCTCCGTGATGAGCAAGAAAATAGCTGCAGGAGCGGATGCCATTTTGCTAGACGTAACGGTCGGTGAAGGTGCCTTTATGAAGACTGTCGATGAGGCGCGTGAATTGGCTCAAACCATGGTGGAACTTGGTAAGGCCGTTGGTCGAAAGACGGTAGCAGTCATTACCGATATGAGCCACCCCTTGGGAAGAGCCATTGGGAATCGTCTCGAAATCCTTGAGGCAATCGAGATTCTTCAAGGAAAAGGTCGAGAAGATATTAGTCACTTTATCTGCGAGTTAGCTCAGATTATGCTTGGTTTGGCTGATGTTGAGAAAACGGTCGAGGAAATCCGTCAACATCTTGAGAATGGCCAAGCACTGGCTAAGTTTGAAGAAATGGTAGCAGCACAAGGCGGTGATTTAGAAGACCTCTATCGCCCAGTCAAGGTTGCTCATGTGGTGGAAATTCCAGCTCAAGAAACGGGTGTTATTTCAGCTCTTCCAGCTATGGAATTTGGGCTCTATGCCATGAGACTAGGAGCTGGTCGTGCAGTCAAGTCTGATGACCTGGACTATGAAACAGGGATTGTTTTTGAAAAGAAAGTTGGAGACTCCGTTCAAAAAGGAGAAATTGTTGCAAAAGTTTATACAAATGGAAAAATTTCTTCTGAACTAGTTACAGAATTTCAAAAATATGTTAGAATAAATGATGGAGTGCAAAGTTTACGAGAAATTATAGAAATTATCTCATAAAACCAGGGAGAATCCGAATATGAAGTTAAATAAATATATTGATCATACGCTTTTAAAGCAAGATGCAAGCCAAGAACAAATTGATCGTTTGCTATCTGAAGCGCGTGAGTATGACTTTGCCAGCGTTTGTGTTAATCCCACATGGGTGAAACATGCGAAAAAAGGGCTTGAAGGCTCAGATGTAAAGGTTTGTACAGTAGTAGGTTTCCCTCTTGGAGCAACAACTTCAGCTGTGAAAGCTTTTGAAACAAAAGAAGCTATTCAAAATGGTGCAGATGAGATTGATATGGTTATCAATGTCGGTGTCCTCAAATCAGGCAATCTTGATTTAGTTGAATCGGACATCCGTGCTGTCGTAGAAGCAAGTGGTGACAAGTTAGTAAAAGTTATTATTGAAGCTTGTTTGTTGACAGATCAAGAAAAGGTTACAGCTTGCCAATTATCCCAAAAAGCAGGAGCTGACTTTGTCAAAACATCTACTGGCTTTTCAACTGGTGGTGCCACTATTGAGGATGTTCAGTTGATGCGTAAAACAGTCGGACCAGATATGGGAGTTAAGGCAGCTGGTGGAGCTCGCTCTTATGCGGACGCTCTTGCCTTTGTGGAAGCAGGTGCTACTCGTATCGGAACATCTGCTGGCGTTGCGATTTTAAAAGGAGAATTAGCGGATGGCGACTACTGAGTTGATTGAACTAGCAATTGAAACCAGCAAGCAAGCCTATGTTCCCTATTCTCACTTTCCCATCGGAGCTGTTTTAGTAGCCAAGGATGGTAGTATTTATACGGGTGTGAACATCGAGAATGCTAGTTATCCCTTGACTAATTGTGGAGAGCGTACTGCTATTTTTAAAGCAGTTTCCGAAGGCCAAAGAGAGTTTTCAGAATTAATTGTCTATGGACAAACTGAAAAACCCATCTCGCCATGTGGTGCTTGTCGCCAGGTCATGGTTGAGTTTTTTGAACAAGATCTAAAGGTGACACTTGTCGCTAAAGATAAATCGACGGTCGAGATGACGGTCGGGGAGTTACTTCCATACTCATTTACAGACTTAAATTAGTCTGAGCTACTCTTCGAGTGGCTGTGGTCTACGTGACCAAACGATCTATACTTGCAACATCGTTGCACATCTTATTTAGGAGGTTCAGTAATGAACAAGAAACAATGGCTAGGCCTTGGTCTAGTTGCAGTGGCAGCAGTTGGACTTGCTGCATGTGGTAACCGCTCTTCTCGTAACGCAGCTTCATCTTCTGATGTGAAGACAAAAGCAGCAATCGTAACAGATACTGGTGGTGTTGATGACAAATCATTCAACCAATCAGCTTGGGAAGGTTTGCAAGACTGGGGGAAAGAACACAACCTTTCTAAAGATAACGGTTACACTTACTTCCAATCAACAAGTGAAGCAGACTATGCGAACCACTTGCAACAAGCGGCTGGAAGTTACAACCTGATCTTCGGTGTTGGTTTTGCACTTCACAATGCAGTTGAAGAGGCAGCAAAAGACCACTCTGACTTAAACTATGTCTTGATTGATGATGTGATCAAAGATCAAAAGAATGTTGCGAGCGTAACATTTGCTGATAACGAAGCAGCTTACCTTGCTGGTGTTGCAGCAGCTAAAACAACTAAAACAAAACAAGTTGGTTTTGTAGGTGGTATCGAATCTGAAGTTATTTCACGTTTCGCTGCTGGATTTAAGGCTGGTGTTGCGTCAGTAGACCCATCTATCAAAGTACAAGTTGACTACGCTGGTTCATTTGGTGATGCTGCCAAAGGTAAAACAATTGCAGCAGCTCAATACGCTGCAGGTGCAGACGTTGTCTACCAAGCAGCTGGTGGTACAGGTGCTGGTGTCTTTGCTGAAGCAAAATCTTTGAACGAAAGCAAAAATGAAAACGAAAAAGTTTGGGTTATTGGTGTAGACCGTGACCAAGCAGCAGAAGGTAAATACACTTCTAAAGATGGTAAAGAATCAAACTTCGTTCTTGTATCTACATTGAAACAAGTTGGTACAACTGTAAAAGATATTGCCAACAAAACAGAAAAAGGTGAATTCCCTGGTGGACAAGTTATCGTCTACTCATTGAAAGATAAAGGGGTTGACTTGGCAGTAACAAACCTTTCAGAAGAAGGTAAAAAGGCTGTCGAAGATGCAAAAGCTAAAATCCTTGACGGAAGTGTAAAAGTTCCTGAAAAATAATGGATAAAAGTCATTTCTTAGGAAGCGGCCATCGGTCGCTTCTTTAAGAATTGAGGCAATTTTTGTCTCAATAGAGCTTGTTAATGTGATTAGCAGGTTTTATTGAAATAAAATAAACCTCTGAAAGGAAGAGCATATGGCACACGAAAATGTCATTGAGATGCGGGATATCACCAAGGTGTTTGGTGAATTTGTAGCAAACGACAAGATCAACTTGCAACTGCGAAAAGGTGAAATCCATGCACTTTTAGGAGAAAATGGAGCGGGTAAATCCACTCTGATGAATATGCTGGCAGGACTTCTTGAGCCAACTAGTGGTGAAATTGTGGTGAATGGTCAAGTTGTCGAACTAGATTCCCCTTCTAAAGCTGCTAGTCTAGGAATTGGGATGGTTCACCAACATTTTATGCTGGTCGAAGCTTTTACAGTAGCTGAAAATATCATTTTGGGGAGTGAAATCACTAAAAATGGTGTGCTAGATATAGCTGAAGCTACTAAAGAAATCAAGGCTCTTTCTGAACGTTATGGTTTGGCAGTGGATCCTGCTGCTAAGGTGGCGGACATTTCCGTTGGTGCTCAACAACGTGTAGAAATCTTGAAGACACTTTATCGTGGTGCTGATATCCTCATCTTTGACGAACCTACGGCAGTATTGACTCCTTCAGAGATTGACGAGTTGATGGCTATCATGAAAAACCTTGTCAAAGAAGGGAAGTCCATTATTTTGATTACCCATAAACTGGATGAAATTCGTGCGGTATCCAATCGAGTGACGGTTATCCGTCGTGGAAAATCAATCCAGACGGTTGAGATTGCAGGGGCAACCAATGCAGATTTGGCAGAAATGATGGTAGGACGCTCTGTCTCCTTTAAAACGGAGAAACAGGCACCACAACCCAAAGAAGTGGTCTTGTCTATCAAAGACTTGGTTGTCAATGAAAACCGCGGTGTACCAGCAGTAAAAAATCTATCCTTGGATGTTCGTGCTGGTGAAATTGTCGGTATTGCAGGTATTGATGGCAATGGTCAATCTGAACTCATTCAAGCCATTACAGGTCTTCGTAAGGTTGAGTCAGGTAGCGTTGAATTAAAAGGCAAATCAATCGTAGGGATGCATCCTCGACAAATTACAGAACTAAGCGTGGGGCATGTTCCTGAAGACCGTCACCGTGATGGCTTGATTTTGGAGATGATGATTTCAGAAAATATCGCTCTTCAAACCTACTACAAAGAACCACTCAGCAAGAATGGTATCTTGAACTATGCTAATATCACTTCACATGCTAAGAAATTGATGGAAGAATTTGACGTTCGTGCGGCAAGCGAATTTGTTCCAGCAGCAGCTCTTTCAGGAGGAAATCAACAAAAAGCGATTATTGCTCGTGAGATTGATCGTGATCCTGAACTCCTTATCGTCAGCCAACCAACTCGTGGTTTGGATGTCGGTGCCATTGAATATATCCACAAACGTTTGATTGAAGAGCGCGATAACGGTAAGGCTGTCCTTGTTGTCAGCTTTGAATTGGATGAGATTTTAAATGTCTCAGACCGAATTGCTGTTATTCACGATGGTAAGATTCAAGGTATTGTATCGCCAGAAACGACTAACAAACAAGAACTTGGTGTCTTGATGGCAGGTGGAAACTTGGGAAAGGAGAAGAGTGATGTCTAAAAAATTACAACAAATTTCGGTTCCCTTGATTTCCGTATTCTTAGGAATCTTGCTCGGGGCCATTGTCATGTGGATCTTCGGCTACGATGCTATCTGGGGTTATGAGGAGTTGTTCTATACAGCTTTTGGTAGCCTTCGCGGGATTGGGGAAATTTTCCGTGCCATGGGACCTCTAGTCTTGATTGGTCTTGGTTTTGCTGTTGCTAGTCGGGCAGGTTTCTTCAACGTTGGACTTCCTGGTCAAGCGCTTGCCGGATGGATTCTCAGCGGTTGGTTTGCCTTGTCGCATCCAGACATGCCACGTCCAATGTTGATTTTAGCGACTGTGGTGATTGCTCTGATCGCAGGTGGAATTGTTGGTGCAATTCCAGGTATTCTCAGAGCTTATCTCGGTACGTCAGAGGTTATCGTAACCATTATGATGAACTACATTGTTTTGTACGTAGGGAACGCCTTTATTCATTCTTTTCCGAAAGACTTTATGCAAAGTACAGACTCAACAATTCGTGTGAGTGCCAATGCCACTTATCAGACACCATGGTTATCTGAGTTGACTGGCAATTCTCGTATGAATATCGGTATCTTCTTTGCTATTATTGCTGTTGGTGTGATTTGGTTCTTGCTCAAGAAAACGACTCTCGGTTTTGAAATCCGTGCAGTTGGTCTTAATCCCCATGCTTCAGAGTACGCTGGTATTTCAGCAAAACGTACAATCATTCTATCAATGATCATCTCTGGTGCATTAGCTGGTCTCGGTGGAGCTGTTGAAGGGCTTGGAACCTTCCAAAACGTTTACGTTCAGGGGTCATCATTAGCTATCGGATTTAACGGGATGGCGGTTAGTTTGCTTGCTGGGAATTCACCAATTGGAATTCTCTTTGCTGCCTTCTTATTTGGTGTTCTGCAAGTTGGTGCGCCAGGTATGAACGCAGCGCAAGTTCCGTCTGAGCTTGTTAGCATTGTAACAGCGTCTATTATCTTCTTTGTCAGCGTTCACTACATTATCGAACGCTTTGTCAAACCTAAAAAACAAGTTAAAGGAGGTAAGTAAGGATGTCTATTACAACATTACTCACCCTCTTGGTCTCTTCTATGCTGATTTACTCAGCACCACTTATTTTTACGAGTATCGGAGGAGTCTTCTCTGAACGTGGTGGTATCGTTAACGTCGGTCTTGAAGGAATTATGGTTATGGGAGCCTTTTCTGGGGTCGTCTTTAACCTTGAGTTTGCGGAACAACTTGGAGCGGCAACACCTTGGATTTCCTTGTTAGTTGCTGGTATCGTGGGAGCTATTTTCTCCCTCATCCATGCCGTCGCTACAGTTCATTTCCGTGCGGACCATGTTGTCAGTGGTACAGTATTGAACTTGATGGCTCCTGCCCTAGCAGTTTTCTTGGTTAAAGTTCTTTATAACAAAGGGCAAACGGATAACTTAAGCCAGACTTTTGGACGTTTTGATTTCCCAGTTTTGGCTGATATCCCTGTGATTGGAGATATCTTCTTCAAGTCAACAAGTTTGCTAGGTTATATTGCGATTGCCTTCTCGTTCCTCGCATGGTTTATTCTCTTCAAGACACGTTTTGGTCTTCGCCTTCGCTCTGTTGGTGAACACCCTCAGGCAGCGGATACCTTGGGGATCAATGTCTACAAGATGCGATATCTTGGGGTTGTTATTTCAGGTTTCCTTGGTGGAATTGGGGGAGCGATTTATGCTCAATCCATTTCTGTCAACTTCTCAGTGACAACTATTGTCGGTCCTGGATTTATCGCTCTTGCTGCAATGATCTTTGGTAAATGGAACCCAATTGGTGCTATGCTTTCTAGTCTTTTCTTTGGACTTTCACAAAGTTTGGCAGTTATCGGTTCTCAATTACCTTTCTTACAAGGAGTGCCAGCGGTTTACCTTCAAATCGCCCCTTATGTCTTGACCATCCTTGTCTTGGCAGCCTTCTTTGGAAAAGCAGTCGCACCAAAGGCAGACGGTATCAACTACATCAAGTCAAAATAAGCATACAAAAAAACGTCAGTTTCAAACTGACGTTTTATTTGTTAGGATTTTGATGGGTTAGGTTTAATCCCCATGGGACGAGATTTTCAGTTTTATTTTGGATGCGTGTGATATTATCCTTGTGACGAATGATAATCAAGCTAGCAAGTGCTAGGATAATCAGAATGAAGAGGGGGTCATAGCTGCTCAGGATAAATCCAAATAGTGGAAATAGGAGAACTCCGATAACGGCTGCGATAGAAGCAGTAACGCTAGACAGTGAAATCATACTACCTAGATAGAGGCTTCCAAAGAATACGATTGCTAGATAGAGACAGAAAACAGGCGCAAATCCGAAAATCACTCCAGCACTGGTTGCGACAGCCTTACCACCTTTAAAGCCTGCAAAGATAGGAAAGGTATGTCCAATTACGGCCAAAAGACCAAAGACGAGAGGTGAGATTCCTTGCAAATGGAAAAAGATTGGAAGCAGAGTGGCCAAGGTTCCTTTAAAGAAGTCAATCGCAAAGGTTGCCATACCCGCTTTCTTACCCAAAATACGGAAAGTATTGGTCGTACCAGTATTTCCAGAACCGTGTTCGCGCAGATTTGTTTGAAAGAAAACTTGTCCAATCCAAAGACCAGACGGAATCGAACCTAGTAGATAAGCTAAAATTAATAATACAAATGTCATCATGTACCTATTATACCATGAAATGGTGTAGAAAGGCTGAGAATCTCTTGTGAAATTGTGACAGCTGAACGGGAAAAACTTTGCAAAATCCCTAGAAAACCTGTAAAATAGAAAAGATGAACAAATAGGAGGTTCCTTGTGTCAAAAAAGGAAATCAATATTAATAACTACAATGATGATGCCATTCAGGTGCTAGAAGGGTTGGATGCGGTCCGTAAACGTCCGGGTATGTACATTGGATCGACTGACGGAGCTGGTCTCCATCATTTGGTCTGGGAAATCGTGGACAATGCAGTAGATGAAGCCTTGTCTGGATTTGGTGACCGTATTGATGTGACTATCAATAAAGACGGAAGTTTAACCGTTCAAGATCATGGTCGAGGGATGCCGACTGGGATGCACGCCATGGGAATTCCAACTGTTGAGGTTATCTTTACCATTCTCCACGCTGGAGGAAAATTCGGTCAAGGTGGCTATAAGACATCTGGAGGTCTCCATGGAGTGGGTTCTTCCGTTGTTAATGCCCTATCAAGTTGGCTAGAAGTTGAAATCACCCGTGACGGTACAGTCTACAAGCAACGTTTTGAAAATGGCGGGAAACCCGTCACAACCTTGAAGAAAATTGGTACAGCACCCAAGTCTAAGACAGGTACCAAAGTCACTTTCATGCCTGACGCGACGATTTTTTCTACGACAGACTTTAAGTACAATACCATTTCAGAACGTCTCAATGAGTCAGCCTTTCTCTTAAAAAATGTCACCTTGTCATTGACGGACAAGCGAACAGATGAAGCAATTGAGTTCCACTATGAGAACGGAGTTCAGGACTTTGTATCCTATCTGAATGAAGACAAGGAAACCTTAACGCCAGTCCTATACTTTGAAGGGGAAGATAATGGTTTCCAAGTGGAAGTTGCCCTCCAGTACAATGATGGATTTTCAGATAACATTCTATCCTTTGTCAATAACGTTCGTACTAAAGACGGTGGAACGCATGAGACAGGACTCAAGTCAGCCATTACTAAGGTCATGAACGATTATGCGCGTAAGACGGGACTTCTCAAGGAAAAAGATAAAAATCTTGAAGGGTCAGATTACCGTGAAGGACTAGCTGCCGTCCTTTCTATCCTAGTTCCGGAAGAACACCTCCAGTTTGAGGGTCAGACCAAGGATAAACTGGGGAGTCCACTAGCTCGTCCGGTTGTGGATGGAATTGTGGCTGATAAGTTGACCTTCTTCCTTATGGAAAATGGTGAACTGGCTTCCAATCTCATTCGCAAGGCTATCAAGGCGCGTGATGCTCGTGAAGCAGCACGTAAGGCGCGTGATGAGAGCCGAAATGGTAAGAAAAATAAAAAAGACAAGGGCTTGCTTTCTGGGAAATTAACCCCAGCACAGTCTAAAAACCCAGCTAAGAACGAACTCTATCTAGTCGAGGGAGACTCTGCCGGTGGTTCTGCCAAGCAAGGTCGTGACCGTAAATTCCAGGCTATCCTACCTCTTCGTGGTAAGGTTATCAATACAGCCAAGGCCAAGATGGCAGATATCCTCAAAAATGAGGAAATCAACACTATGATTTATACCATCGGTGCGGGTGTCGGCGCAGACTTCTCTATTGAAGATGCCAATTATGACAAGATCATCATCATGACCGATGCGGATACCGACGGTGCCCACATTCAGACCTTGCTCTTGACATTTTTCTACCGATACATGCGTCCCCTAGTCGAGGCAGGACATGTCTATATCGCCCTTCCACCTCTTTACAAGATGTCTAAAGGAAAAGGTAAGAAAGAAGAAGTGGCCTACGCATGGACGGACGGCGAGTTAGAAGAACTCCGCAAGCAGTTCGGTAAAGGCGCTACCCTCCAACGCTACAAAGGTCTAGGTGAGATGAATGCGGACCAGCTCTGGGAAACAACCATGAACCCAGAAACGCGTACCCTCATCCGTGTCACGATTGAAGACCTAGCTCGTGCTGAACGCCGCGTCAACGTCCTCATGGGCGATAAGGTCGAACCACGCCGTAAGTGGATTGAGGATAATGTCAAGTTTACGCTGGAAGAGAGTGGGGAGATGGTGTTTTGAGGAAATTGAAGGTATAGGTTACAGGAGATTTTAGAATGGGAAAAAATAAAAACAAGAAGAAAAAAGGTGTAGGAAGAATTATCAAGCTATTTAGAAATTACGGATATATTTCTACGGATAGTTTTGGTCAAGAAGGTGAGGAACTTCCATTTCAGTTTACTCCCGAGATGATAAAGGAAATAGATGGTATTGAGTACATTGAATATAGCAAAGAGGTAGAGTTTAATATAAAAAAAGGAGTGAATCTTAGAGATAAGAAAATTAGAGAAGCTGGTGACTTAAAGTTTGATTCTCGAAATTTAATTCAGGAAAAGCGTGTGGAATCAAAGTCCTATTTGGAACAAGTAAAAGAAAAATTTGATTTGTTTAATATTCAACTACCAACCAAAAATCAAATGGAAAACGAAATCAGAGAGTTTGAAGCTATAGTTGATCAGTCTACTGCTTCCAAGTTAAAAAAACTTTATGATTCTATTTTGGTAGATGATGATGCTATTTTATATGAATATCTGAAAAAAATTGGTTTTCAACCTTATATGTTAGATTATCTTGTTAATGGGTTTTTTATTGAAAAAAACTTAGGCAACTCTAAAATTATTGATGTCAAACATATTATTAAAATTGATGATATTGACAAAGTATTCAGAGAAAAGATATTAAGATGGATATTAGGAATTGAAAATTCATATAAGAGCTTATTAAGCAGGTTATCCACTCAGAGAGAGGGTGGAAATGAGATTGCTGTTAAAGTGGTAAAATATTGGAAAAACTCTACTGACAATGTTAAGATGGGTCAATATAAGAGAGCTCAAAATCGATATAAGTATCTAAGTTACTCAGATAAATTTGATTATATTAATTCCGATATAATACCATTAGATGACTTAATGGATCAAATGGATCTAAGTACTTTAGAATCTTTGCTTGTTAAGTTTGATGATTTTTCAAGAGAAAGTATTTCAACAGGGGGGCGTTTATTAACTCCTTTTGTTAGAGATATTGTTTTACATAAAGCAGTACTTTCAGACTTAAGAATTATAAGAAATGCAGCGGCACATGGAAGGTTTGTGATTCCAACTATAGTAAATCCTGACTATAATCCTAACTGGGATTTGGAGTTTGATAACCCTCTTGAAAGAACTAAAATTAAAGATTGGTTCATATTTAGTTATCTAAAACAGGTACTGATGTCCCAAGGATTTGACGAGCTTATATCAGTTAAGGTTGCACAAACCATTTTTGGTAATCCCTACAGAAAAGCTTGGTTTGAACTTAATTTTATTTATCATCGATTCATTAGTCTTTTTGATGAGAAAATGTATAATGATTTTAAAAACGAATCGAATTATTTCTTAGATTATGCCAGTGATTATGATAGAAATGAACAAGAAAAAAATGTCAATCCTATTTTAAAAGATATTGGAGACTTATCAACGCTTCCTCTGGATTTTCCTCCAGCTTATAGAATAATAGCAAATGAAGCATCACTTGCAGAACAAACAGCAATTCTTCATTTTTATCAAACAGGAATACATCTACAGAAGTATTTTTGATTTTTACTATTTTGAAACAATATCCCACACGAAAAATTACCTTCCCCAGTCCTAAAACAAGAAACCATACTTGAAGAATATCTTGTCTAGCGGGAAATAACTCAAAACACACATGTGTGTTTTGAGTTATTGGAGCAAAATACGAATATTTAGATATGTTCTGAATTATTTTAGAGCAAAAACTTAAAAATACATCATTGAAAGAGGAGTTTTATGAAAAAAGAATATGGAATCACGAGTTTAACTGTACGCAATTTAGAAAACAACGAATTCTTCCAACTTCTATCTGAGAGCAAGGACGAGTTGGGGGCTTTTACAAAAGCCAATAAGTCTGAGCAGGTTTACGCAACGAAACTAGGGGGTATGGAGAAACTTCTTGAGACCTTGCAATCTGGTTTGCACCGTTCCAAGGCCAGTCAAACGGTGGCTAGTCTGGAAGCGTCTGATCGTGAGCGTGATGATGCGCTTTCTACCTTGACTGGTTTGGTCAAGGCCTTCTCTCGTGTGAAAGAGGCGAGTAGTAAGGAAGCTTACGACAAACTCAGCAAACTTTTCAAAAATTATGCTGGGCTAGCGAGCATGAGCTACGAAAAAGAGACAGAAGCTATTAACCATTTGCTTAAGGAGCTAAAAGATACTGACTACCAAACTGCCCTTTCAACCCTGCATTTGACAACTCATGTAGAAACCTTGACAAAGGCGCAGGCTCAGTTTGAAAAAGCCTATAAGGAGCGCTTGGCTGAGCAAAAAGGCAAGGCACCTAGTCAAAACAAGGAAGTCCGTGCAAAACTACAAGAAATCTATGACTTCCTTGTGGATTTTACTGCAATCAACGCCTATGCTTATCCAGATAAAAAGCAGTATGCCGATCTCCGTGACCATCTCAACGCTATCCGTAGTCGCTATAAAAAATTAACACCAAAGAAAAGCAAGCAAGAAGCAGATAACTAATATCCGATAAAACGAGAAGGTATTGATATGAGAACAGAGACAGAAATGCTTGATGTGATTTTACAGACTGCCAAAACTTTACAAGTCGAGGCTGTCGCTATTTCTGGTTCACGGACTGATACAAAAGCGCCAAAAGATGAGTTTCAAGACTATGATGTTGTTTATATCGTGGACGATTTAGATAATCTGACGAGTGACCTTGCTTGGTTGGACCAGTTTGGCAACCGTCTGATTGAACAGTATAATGTGCTGGGAAACCGTCGACTTTATCTTATGCTCTTTGAAGATGGCAATCGGATAGATTTGACCCTTTGCCCCAAAGACCACATCCAAGAGTGGGTGGATAGTGAAGCTGATTATACAGTTTTGAAAGATGAGAAAGGCTTGTTTGAATCCTATACTACAAGTCCAGAGCGTTACTGGACGAATCCAGCTAGCCCGATTGATTTTGAAAAAGCCTGCAATGAATTTTGGTGGGTTTCTGCCTATGTAGTGAAGGGCATTTGTCGAAATCAGCTCATCTATGCGACTGACCATCTCTATGGTATTTGCCAACAAGAACTCTTGAAGATCTTGGCTTGGCAGGTCGCAAGTGATAAGGGGACTGTCGATATCGGTAAGAACTATAAGTATCTTTTCCAGTATTTACCTACAGAGAAAGAGAAGGAGTTCTCAAATCTGCTTGATTTTTCAAGTATAGAAAAAAACACTCAATCCCTATTCTCTACAATGAATCTCTTTCACAGAGAAGCTAAAATCCTTGCTCAAAAGATGGGATTTGACTATGATAAGGAAGTGGCTGAGAAGATGATTGAGTATGCTGAAAAGAGACTTTCCAATCGTTAACTTATAAAAACGTATTTTAAACTACAGAAAGGATAGTTTGGTTCTAGTAACTGAACACAGGACTAATCCTTTCTACATCCTTTTATCATTACACATACTCTAGATTCTTTGAAAGGAGTTGAACACGCTCTAAATGCTGTGTGAAAAAGATAAATTCTCTTGCGAACATCGCTCGCTTTAAGAATTTCCTATTTTTACTTTGCATTTTACGGGCTTAGTATCCTATGTCTAACATTCAAAACATGTCCCTTGAGGACATCATGGGAGAGCGCTTTGGTCGCTACTCCAAGTACATTATTCAAGACCGGGCTTTGCCAGACATTCGTGATGGCTTGAAGCCGGTTCAGCGTCGTATTCTTTATTCGATGAATAAAGATGGCAATACCTTTGATAAGAGCTACCGTAAGTCAGCTAAGTCTGTCGGTAACATCATGGGGAATTTCCACCCCCACGGCGACAGTTCTATCTATGATGCCATGGTTCGTATGTCTCAGGACTGGAAAAATCGTGAGATTCTAGTTGAAATGCATGGTAATAACGGTTCCATGGATGGTGATCCGCCTGCGGCGATGCGTTATACTGAGGCGCGCTTGTCTGAGATTGCTGGTTATCTTCTTCAGGATATCGAGAAAAAGACAGTTCCTTTTGCTTGGAACTTTGACGATACCGAGAAAGAGCCGACGGTTTTGCCAGCAGCCTTTCCCAACCTCTTAGTCAATGGTTCGACTGGGATTTCGGCTGGATATGCTACGGATATTCCACCGCATAATTTGGCTGAGGTTATCGATGCGACAGTTTACATGATTGACCATCCGACTGCCAAGGTTGATAAACTCATGGAATTCTTGCCTGGACCAGACTTCCCTACAGGAGCTATCATCCAAGGGCGTGATGAAATCAAGAAGGCTTATGAAACTGGGAAAGGGCGCGTGGTTGTTCGTTCTAAGACGGAGATTGAAAAGCTAAAAGGCGGTAAGGAGCAAATCGTTATCACTGAGATTCCTTATGAAATCAATAAGGCCAATCTGGTCAAGAAAATCGATGATGTTCGTGTCAATAACAAGGTGGCTGGTATTGCTGAGGTTCGTGATGAGTCTGACCGTGAAGGTCTTCGTATCGCTATCGAACTCAAGAAAGATGCTAATACCGATCTCGTTCTTAACTATCTCTTCAAATATACTGACCTACAAATCAATTACAACTTTAACATGGTGGCGATTGACAATTTTACGCCTCGTCAGGTTGGGATCGTCCCAATCTTATCTAGCTATATAGCCCACCGTCGTGAAGTGATTTTGGCTCGTTCCCGCTTTGACAAGGAAAAGGCTGAAAAACGCCTCCATATCGTTGAAGGTTTGATTCGCGTGATTTCGATTTTGGACGAAGTCATTGCTCTTATTCGTGCTTCTGAGAACAAGGCTGACGCTAAAGAAAATCTCAAGGTCAGCTATGAGTTTACTGAGGAACAGGCTGAGGCCATCGTTACCTTGCAACTTTACCGTTTGACCAATACAGACGTGGTTGTCTTGCAGGAAGAAGAAGCAGAACTTCGTGAAAAGATTGCCATGCTTGCTGCTATCATTGGTGATGAACGGACTATGTACAATCTCATGAAGAAAGAGCTTCGTGAGGTTAAGAAGAAATTTGCGACTCCACGTTTGAGTGCTTTAGAAGATACAGCAAACGTAATTGAGATTGATACAGCGAGCCTCATCGCAGAGGAAGATACCTATGTCAGCGTGACCAAGGCAGGTTACATCAAGCGTACTAGCCCACGTTCCTTTGCGGCATCCACTCTGGAAGAAATTGGCAAGCGTGATGATGATCGTTTGATCTTTGTTCAATCTGCCAAGACAACACAGCACCTCTTGATGTTCACAACTCTTGGAAATGTCATCTATCGACCAATCCATGAATTGGCAGACATTCGCTGGAAGGACATCGGAGAGCATCTGAGCCAGACCATTACAAACTTTGAAACTAACGAAGAAATTCTCTATGCAGAAGTAGTGGAGCAGTTTGATGATGCGACAACCTACTTTGCAGCGACTCGCCTTGGTCAAATCAAGCGTGTAGAACGAAAAGAATTCTCTCCATGGAGAACCTATAAGTCGAAGTCTGTTAAGTACGCTAAGCTCAAAGACGAGACAGACCAGATTGTAGCAGTGGCTCCGATTAAACTAGATGATGTTCTTTTGATTAGTCAAAACGGTTATGCCCTTCGTTTCAATATCGAAGAGGTTCCGGTTGTTGGTGCCAAGGCTGCGGGTGTCAAGGCTATGAACCTGAAAGAAGATGATGCACTTCAGGCTGCCTTTACCTGTAACACTTCATCCTTCTACCTCTTGACCCAACGTGGAAGCTTGAAACGCGTTTCCATTGAGGAAATTCCAGCGACCAGCCGTGCCAAACGAGGACTACAAGTCTTGCGTGAGCTAAAAAATAAACCGCATCGTGTATTCTTGGCTGGAGCAGTTTCAGAGCAAGGATTCGTTGGTGATCTTTTTAGTACAGAAGTAGAAGAAAACGACCAAACGTTACTTGTCCAATCTAACAAGGGAACAATCTATGAAAGCCGATTGCAAGACCTCAACTTGTCAGAACGTACTAGCAATGGAAGCTTTATTTCAGATACTATTTCAGATGAAGAAGTTTTCGATGCTTACCTCAAAGAAGTCTTTAAAGAAGATAAAGCAAATTCTTAAAAAGAATCAGTCCAGAGGGCTGATTTCTTTATGTTGAAAAAATTTTCTGAAAATTACAAATAATACTTGAAATTTTACTAGAAAAGTGTAGAATAGAACACATAGTTTGAATAGTACAAAGGAGAAATACATGACAGTTGCAATTGATTGGGAAAACCTTGGATTTGCTTATATGAAATTACCTTACCGTTATATCGCTTACTACAAAAATGGTCAATGGAATCAAGGAGAATTGACAGAGGATGCAACCTTGCATATTTCAGAGTCTTCTCCAAGTCTCCACTATGGACAGCAAGCATTTGAGGGATTGAAAGCCTATCGTACTAAGGACGGCAGTGTTCAATTGTTCCGTCCTGACGAAAATGCTAAGCGTTTGCAACGTACTTGTGACCGTCTTTTGATGCCACAAGTTCCGACAGAAATGTTTGTAGAAGCTTGTAAAGCAGTTGTGCGTGCAAATGAAGAATACGTCCCACCATATGGAACAGGTGGAACCCTTTATCTTCGTCCTCTCTTGATTGGTGTCGGAGATATCATCGGGGTAAAACCAGCAGAAGAGTACATTTTCACTATCTTTGCTATGCCAGTTGGAAATTACTTTAAGGGTGGATTGGTTCCAACCAATTTCTTGATTCAGGATGAATACGACCGTGCAGCTCCAAATGGTACGGGTGCGGCCAAGGTAGGTGGGAACTATGCTGCTAGTCTCCTTCCAGGTAAAATAGCCAAGTCTCGCAACTTTTCTGACGTTATCTACCTAGACCCATCTACACATACAAAGATTGAAGAAGTCGGATCAGCCAACTTCTTTGGAATCACGGCAGACAATGAATTTGTTACGCCATTGAGTCCATCTATCTTGCCATCCATTACCAAGTACTCTTTGCTTTACTTGGCAGAACACCGCTTGGGCTTGACACCGGTTGAAGGTGATGTTCCGATTGACAATCTGGATCGTTTTGTAGAGGCAGGTGCTTGTGGTACAGCAGCGGTTATTTCGCCAATTGGGGGAATCCAGCACGGTGACGATTTCCATGTTTTCTATAGTGAAACAGAAGTAGGTCCTGTTACACGTAAACTCTATGATGAATTGACGGGTATCCAATTTGGTGATGTAGAAGCACCAGAGGGATGGATTGTCAAAGTGGACTAAAAGATATGAAGTAAAGAAGAACTCCATAGCAGTTGTAATGGCTGAAATGGAGTTTTTTCTTGCTAGTTTGAGCATTTTCTTGTACAATAGAAAAAGTGAAAAGAGGTAAAGTATGAGTAAAAAAGATAAGAAAATTGAAATCCAATTAACAGATGCAAAAGTGACTGTTGGAAAAGACAGTTATGAAGGTTACGTTTTGACAATCGGGAAAAAGGTCATTGGTGAAATTGCCGAATTAGATAGTCAATTTGCCATCATAAAGAATGGAAATGTCGATAGTTTTTATAAAAAACTTGAAAAAGCTGTGGAAATTTTGATTGAAAACTATAATTTAACAAAATAATGCTTGTTTTTTTGAAAATTTCATGATATAATAGTTTTCGTTAAGCATTGGAGAGATAGCGAAGAGGCTAAACGCGGCGGACTGTAAATCCGCTCCTTCGGGTTCGGGGGTTCGAATCCCTCTCTCTCCATCTCATCATTGGGGTATAGCCAAGCGGTAAGGCAAGGGACTTTGACTCCCTCATGCGTTGGTTCGAATCCAGCTACCCCAGTTCTTAGGTAATAAATTCAAGATAAAAAGAAAAATATCTTAGGGTATTTTATTTTTATATTGAAAGACGTGAACAATACGAACATGTTCTTGCGGGTGCTTAGGAAAAAAATTATAAGTATGTCAAGTTTTGGAAAAGACTTGATTGTTGGAGGATTTTTTAGATGAACGAATTTGAAGATTTGCTAAATAGCGTTAGCCAAGTTGAGCCTGGTGATGTTGTTAGTGCTGAAGTATTGACAGTTGATGCGACTCAAGCTAACGTTGCAATCTCTGGGACTGGTGTTGAAGGTGTCTTGACTCTTCGCGAATTGACAAACGATCGCGATGCAGATATCAATGACTTTGTGAAAGTAGGAGAAGTATTGGATGTTCTTGTACTTCGTCAAGTAGTTGGTAAAGATACTGATACAGTTACATACCTTGTGTCTAAAAAACGCCTTGAAGCTCGCAAAGCATGGGACAAACTTGTAGGACGCGAAGAAGAAGTTGTTACTGTTAAAGGAACTCGTGCCGTTAAAGGTGGACTTTCAGTAGAATTTGAAGGTGTTCGTGGATTTATCCCAGCTTCAATGTTGGATACTCGTTTCGTACGTAACACTGAGCGTTTCGTAGGTCAAGAATTTGATGCTAAAATCAAAGAAGTTGATCCTAAAGAAAACCGTTTCATCCTTTCACGTCGTGAAGTTGTTGAAGCAGCTACTGCAGCAGCTCGTGCTGAAGTATTCGGTAAATTGGCTGTTGGCGATGTAGTAACTGGTAAAGTTGCTCGTATCACTAGCTTTGGTGCTTTCATCGACCTTGGTGGAGTTGACGGATTGGTTCACTTGACTGAATTGTCACACGAACGTAACGTCTCACCTAAATCAGTTGTAACTGTTGGTGAAGAAATCGAAGTGAAGATCCTTGATCTTAACGAAGAAGAAGGACGCGTATCACTTTCACTTAAAGCAACAACACCTGGACCATGGGATGGCGTTGAGCAAAAATTGGCTAAAGGTGATGTAGTAGAAGGAACAGTTAAACGTTTGACTGACTTCGGTGCATTTGTAGAAGTATTGCCAGGTATCGATGGACTTGTTCACGTATCACAAATTTCACACAAACGCATCGAAAATCCAAAAGAAGCTCTTACTGTTGGTCAAGAAGTTACTGTTAAAGTCCTTGATGTTAACGCTGACGCAGAACGTGTATCACTTTCTATCAAAGCTCTTGAAGAACGTCCAGCTCAAGAAGAAGGACAAAAAGAAGAAAAACGTGCTGCTCGTCCACGTCGTCCAAAACGTCAAGAAAAACGTGATTTCGAACTTCCAGAAACACAAACAGGATTCTCAATGGCTGACTTGTTCGGTGATATCGAACTTTAATCAAATTGATAATCACAAAATCCTTTGTTTAAAACAAGGGATTTTTCTTTTGTCTCTTTCCCATTTTTGATATAATAGTTCTATGTTAGATTCAGAAAAACAATCACAATATCAATTGTTAAATGAGGAACTCTCTTATTTGCTTGACGGTGAGAGCAATGTTCTTGCCAATCTTTCGAATGCTAGTGCCCTCCTAAAATCTCGCTTTCCCAATACTGTATTTGCAGGGTTTTATCTGTTTGATGGTAGCGAGTTGGTTTTAGGGACTTTTCAGGGTGGTGTTTCTTGTATTCGCATTCCGCTTGGGAAAGGCGTTTGTGGAGAAGCTGCTGAGTTTCAAGAGACTGTTTTAGTTGGCGATGTGAGCACCTATCCAAACTACATTTCTTGTGATAGTATGGCCAAGAGTGAAATCGTGGTTCCCATGCTCAAGAATGGTCGATTGCTGGGGGTCTTAGACCTAGATTCTTCACTTATTGATGATTACAATGCCATTGACCGTGATTACTTGGAACAATTTGTCGCTATTTTGCTTGAGAAGACAGAATGGGACTTTACGATGTTTGAGGAGAAAGCCTAATGTATCAAGCACTTTATCGAAAATATAGAAGCCAGACTTTTTCACAACTGGTAGGTCAAGAGGTTGTGGCTAAAACCCTAAAACAAGCGGTCGAGCAGGAAAAGATTAGTCATGCCTATCTTTTCTCAGGCCCTCGTGGGACTGGGAAGACCAGTGTGGCCAAGATTTTTGCCAAGGCTATGAACTGTCCGAACCAAGTGGACGGAGAACCATGTAATAACTGCTATATCTGTCAGGCTGTGACAGAAGGTAGCTTAGAAGATGTTATCGAAATGGATGCAGCTTCGAATAACGGAGTCGATGAAATCCGTGAAATTCGTGATAAATCCACCTATGCACCTAGTTTGGCACGTTATAAGGTCTACATTATCGACGAGGTTCATATGCTGTCTACAGGAGCCTTTAATGCACTTTTGAAGACCCTAGAAGAACCAACCCAGAACGTTGTCTTTATTTTGGCGACTACCGAATTGCACAAGATTCCAGCAACTATTTTATCGCGTGTCCAACGTTTTGAGTTTAAATCGATTAGAACGCAAGATATCACGGCACACATTCATCATATTTTAGAAAAAGAAAATATCAGTTCTGAACCAGAGGCTGTGGAAATCATTGCTAGACGAGCTGAAGGTGGGATGCGGGATGCCTTGTCTATTCTGGACCAAGCCTTGAGTTTGACTCAAGGGAATGCTTTAACTACAGCTATCTCTGAGGAGATTACAGGCACCATTAGTCTATCAGCACTTGATGACTATGTGGCCGCCTTGGCCCAACAGGATGTCCCCAAAGCACTCGATTCTTTGAATCTTTTGTTTGAAAATGGCAAGAGCATGACACGTTTTGTGACGGATCTCTTGCAGTATTTGCGTGATCTACTGGTTGTTCAGACAGGTGGCGAAAATACTCATCATAGTCCAGTTTTTATAGACAATCTAGCTCTTTCTCAGGAAAGTCTCTTTGAAATGATTCGTCTAGCGACAGTGAGTTTAGCAGATATGAAGGCCAGTTTGCAACCTAAGATTTATGCTGAAATGATGACCATTCGTTTAGCGGAAATTAAGCCTGAATCTGCGGTTTCGGGAGCTGTTGAAAGTGAAATTTCTGCACTGAGACAGGAAGTCGCCCGTCTCAAACAAGAGCTTGCTAATGTAGGAACAGCTCCTAAACAAGTTGCCCCAGTCCCTAGTCGTCCAGCCACTTCCAAGACAGTCTATCGAGTGGATCGCAACAAAGTTCAGTCTATTCTGCAAGAAGCTGTTGAAAATCCTGATTTGGCACGACAAAACTTGATTCGCCTCCAGAATGCGTGGGGAGAAGTGATTGAAAGTTTAGCTGGTCCTGATAAGGCTCTTCTGGTTGGTTCTCAACCAGTTGCGGCCAACGAACACCATGCTATTTTAGCTTTTGAGTCTAATTTCAATGCAGGGCAAACCATGAAACGGGATAACCTCAATACCATGTTTGGCAATATTCTCAGCCAGGCGGCTGGATTTTCACCTGAAATCCTGGCAATTTCCCTAGAGGAATGGAAAGAGGTTCGTGCAGCATTTTCAGCTAGAAACAAGTCTTCTCAATCAGATCAAGAGGCGGAAGAAGAAAGCCTAATTCCAGAAGGATTTGAATTTCTGGCTGATAAAGTCATGGTCGAAGAAGACTAAAAGTGGATTTCATGGTACAATAATCCTATGACTAGACAACAATTTATCGTGATAGCACTATTTACTGCTGCTGAGACTTATTTTTTCAATGAAGCTTGGATGACGGGTCGCTATTTCATGACAGCCTTTTGGGCCATTCTACTTTTTCGAAATTTTAGGTTAAGTTATGTAATGGGGAAAATAGTAGATGCCATTGATCAGCACCTAAACCGCAAGGATTAGTCACTAGCTTCTAAACAAAATCAAAGCCTTTTAGGCTTTTTTTTGTTATACTAGTAGAGTATATTTATTGACCTTTTGTCCTATTTTTTAGGGATTGTAAGCAATTTCCTAAAGTATTGAGCAAAATGTTTGAAAAAGAAAGGAACTATCATGTCAGTATTAGAGATCAAAGATCTTCACGTTGAGATTGAAGGAAAAGAAATTTTGAAAGGAGTCAATCTGACTCTGAAAACAGGAGAAATCGCAGCTATCATGGGACCAAATGGTACTGGGAAATCGACTCTTTCAGCAGCTATTATGGGTAACCCTAACTATGAAGTCACAAAAGGTGAGGTCTTGTTTGATGGCGTAAACATTCTTGAGTTGGAAGTGGACGAACGTGCGCGTATGGGACTTTTCCTTGCTATGCAATACCCATCAGAAATTCCTGGAATTACCAACGCTGAGTTTCTTCGTGCAGCCATGAATGCTGGCAAAGAAGATGATGAAAAGATTTCAGTTCGTGAATTTATCACTAAACTAGACGAGAAAATGGAATTGCTCAACATGAAAGAAGAAATGGCAGAGCGTTACCTCAACGAAGGTTTCTCAGGTGGTGAGAAAAAACGCAATGAAATTCTTCAACTCTTGATGTTGGAACCAACTTTTGCCCTTTTGGATGAGATTGACTCAGGTCTTGATATTGACGCCCTTAAAGTTGTATCGAAGGGTGTCAATGCCATGCGTGGTGAAGGCTTTGGGGCTATGATCATCACTCACTACCAACGTCTCTTGAACTACATCACACCAGACGTGGTACACGTAATGATGGAAGGTCGTGTGGTCCTTTCTGGTGGTCCAGAATTGGCTGCCCGTTTGGAGCGTGAAGGATACGCAAAACTAGCTGAAGAACTTGGCTACGACTACAAGGAAGAATTGTAATTCCCTCGTATCTTTTAGGAGAAGTAAATGTCTAAAGAAACTATTAAACTTTTTTCAGAAATGCACGCTGAACCAAGCTGGTTAGCTGACCTCCGTCAAAAAGCTTTTGATAAGATTGAGAGTTTGGAATTACCAGTTATCGAGCGTGTGAAATTTCACCGTTGGAATCTGGGAGATGGAACCATTACAGAAAGTGAACCATCAGCAAATGTTCCCGACTTCACAGCTCTAGACAATCATTTGAAGTTGGTTCAAGTAGGAACGCAAACAGTTTTTGAACAAATTCCAGTTGAGTTGGCTGAACAAGGTGTAGTCTTTACAGACTTCCACTCAGCTTTAGAGGAAATTCCAGAACTTATCGAGGAGTTCTTCATGTCATCAGTCAAATACGACGATGACAAGTTGGCGGCCTACCACACTGCTTACTTTAATAGTGGAGCTGTCCTCTACATTCCTGATAATGTTGAAATTGCTGAACCAATCGAAGGGATTTTCTACCAAGAAAGCGACAGCGATGTGCCATTTAACAAGCATATTTTGATTATCGCTGGTAAAAACAGCAAGATTAGTTATCTGGAGCGTTTAGAATCACGTGGTGAAGGTAGTGCTAAAGCAACTGCCAATATTACAGTGGAAGTGATTGCGCGTTCTGGCGCTCAAGTGAAATTTGCGGCTATCGACCGTCTAGGAGAAAATGTCACGACCTACATTAGCCGTCGTGGTAAGTTGGGCAATGATGCAAGTATTGACTGGGCAATTGGTGTCATGAACGAAGGGAATGTCGTTGCGGACTTTGATAGCGACTTGATTGGGAATGGTAGCCATGCTGACCTTAAAGTCGTAGCCCTATCAAGCGGCCGTCAGGTGCAAGGGATTGACACTCGCGTAACAAACTACGGTTGCAACTCTATCGGAAATATCCTCCAACATGGGGTTATTCTTGAAAAAGCAACTTTGACCTTCAACGGTATCGGACATATCATCAAGGGAGCTAAGGGAGCAGATGCCCAACAAGAGAGCCGTGTTCTCATGCTTTCAGACCAAGCGCGTTCAGATGCCAATCCAATTCTTTTGATTGATGAAAATGATGTTACTGCAGGTCACGCGGCTTCTATCGGGCAGGTAGATCCAGAAGATATGTACTATCTCATGAGCCGTGGTTTGGACAAGGCAACTGCAGAGCGTTTGGTTGTTCGCGGTTTCCTTGGCTCTGTTATCGTGGAGATTCCAGTCAAGGAAGTTCGTGATGAAATGATAGCAACTATCGAAGAAAAATTGTCAAAACGCTAAGGGGAAGCCTATGTTAGATGTAGAAGCGATTCGCAAAGATTTTCCAATTTTAGACCAGGTTGTCAACGATGAACCTTTGGTCTATCTGGACAATGCTGCGACGACACAAAAACCACTAGCAGTTCTTGAAACAATCAACCGCTACTATGAGCACGACAATGCCAATGTCCACCGTGGTGTTCATACCTTGGCAGAACGTGCGACATCTTCCTATGAAGCCGCTCGTGAAACCATTCGTAGGTTTATCAATGCAGGCTCTACAAAGGAAGTTCTCTTTACTAGAGGAACGACAACTAGTCTTAACTGGGTAGCACGGTTCGCTGAAGAAATCTTGACTGAGGGAGACCAGGTCTTGATTTCCGTCATGGAACATCATTCCAATATCATTCCTTGGCAGGAGGTCTGTCGCAAGACTGGAGCGGAGCTTGTCTATGTTTATCTCAAGGATGGAGCTCTGGATATGGATGATTTGCGAGCTAAATTGACTGATAAAGTCAAGTTTGTCTCCCTAGCTCACGCCTCAAATGTTCTTGGTGTGGTTAACCTAATCAAAGAAATCACGCAAATGGCGCACCAAGTTGGAGCCATCATGGTGGTGGATGGTGCTCAATCTACGCCTCATATGAAGATTGATGTCCAGGACTTGGATGTGGACTTCTTTGCCTTTTCGGGTCACAAGATGGCTGGCCCGACAGGTATCGGTGTTCTGTACGGAAAAGAGAAGTATTTAGAACAAATGTCACCCCTTGAATTTGGTGGAGAGATGATTGATTTCGTCTATGAGCAATCTGCTAGTTGGAAGGAATTGCCTTGGAAATTTGAGGCTGGAACGCCAAATATGGCAGGTGCAATCGGACTTGCTGCTGCAGTGGATTATCTTGAAAACATTGGTATGGATGCGATTGAAACCCATGAACAAGAGTTGATTGCATACGTCTATCCAAAACTGCAGGCAATTGAAGGTTTGACCATTTACGGATCGCAGGACTTGGCTCAACGTTCGGGAGTGATTGCCTTTAACCTAGGCGATCTCCATCCTCACGACCTTGCTACGGCTCTGGATTATGAAGGAGTAGCCGTTCGTGCGGGTCACCATTGTGCCCAACCCTTGCTTCAGTATTTAGAAGTCCCAGCAACAGCTCGCGCAAGTTTTTATATCTACAATACCAAGGCAGATTGCGACAAACTAGTCGATGCCTTACAAAAGACAAAGGAGTTTTTCAATGGCACTTTCTAAACTAGATAGCCTTTATATGGCAGTGGTAGCAGACCATTCGAAAAATCCACATCACCAAGGGAAGCTGGAAGATGCTGAGCAAATCAGCCTCAATAATCCAACCTGTGGGGATGTCATCAACCTCTCTGTCAAGTTTGACACAGAGGACCGTTTGGAAGATATTGCTTTTCTAAATTCAGGATGCACGATTTCAACTGCTTCTGCTAGTATGATGACAGATGCCGTTTTAGGGAAGACCAAGCAAGAAATTCTAGAACTTGCAACCATCTTTTCTGAAATGGTTCAAGGGCAAAAAGATGATCGTCAAGACCAACTCGGGGATGGCGCCTTCTTGTCAGGTGTTGCCAAATTCCCGCAACGAATCAAATGTGCGACTCTGGCTTGGAATGCCCTTAAGAAAACAATTGAAGATCAAGAGAACAAGTAAGACAAGTTTCTTTTGTCTTATTAAGTCAGTAGAAATGAAGAATGAAAGAAAGGATATTATGGCTGAAGAAAGAGTAGAACCAAAACCAATTGATCTTGGTGAATATAAATTTGGTTTCCATGATGATGTAGAGCCTGTCCTATCGACAGGAAAAGGACTCAACGAAGGTGTCATTCGTGAACTATCAGCTGCTAAGGGAGAACCTGAGTGGATGTTAGAATTCCGTTTGAAGTCTTATGAAACCTTTAAAAAAATGCCCATGCAAACTTGGGGAGCAGACTTGTCAGAGATTGACTTTGATGATTTGATCTACTACCAAAAACCATCTGACAAACCAGCCCGTTCTTGGGATGATGTACCTGAAAAGATTAAAGAAACCTTTGAACGTATCGGTATTCCAGAAGCTGAACGTGCTTATCTAGCAGGAGCCTCTGCCCAGTACGAGTCGGAAGTGGTTTACCATAACATGAAAGAAGAATTTGAGAAGTTAGGTATTATCTTTACAGATACGGATTCTGCCCTCAAGGAATACCCAGACTTGTTTAAACAATACTTTGCGAAGTTGGTACCACCGACTGATAACAAGTTGGCGGCCCTCAACTCAGCAGTATGGTCGGGTGGAACCTTTATCTACGTGCCAAAAGGTGTCAAGGTAGATATTCCACTTCAAACCTATTTCCGTATCAATAACGAAAATACAGGTCAGTTCGAACGTACCTTGATTATCGTTGATGAGGGAGCAAGCGTCCATTACGTAGAAGGATGTACAGCACCAACATATTCTAGCAACAGCTTGCACGCTGCCATTGTAGAAATTTTCGCTTTGGACGGAGCTTATATGCGTTATACAACCATCCAAAACTGGTCTGATAATGTCTATAACTTGGTAACAAAACGTGCCAAAGCTTTGAAAGATGCGACTGTTGAGTGGATTGATGGTAACTTGGGTGCCAAAACAACCATGAAATACCCATCTGTTTATCTAGATGGAGAAGGAGCGCGTGGTACCATGCTCTCTATCGCCTTTGCCAATGCTGGGCAACACCAAGACACGGGTGCCAAGATGATCCACAACGCACCGCATACAAGCTCGTCTATCGTTTCTAAATCCATCGCTAAAGGCGGAGGGAAGGTTGACTACCGTGGACAAGTAACCTTTAACAAGAACTCTAAGAAATCTGTTTCTCACATCGAGTGTGATACCATTATCATGGATGACTTATCAGCGTCAGATACCATTCCTTTTAATGAAATTCACAACTCACAAGTTGCTTTGGAGCACGAAGCCAAAGTATCTAAGATTTCAGAAGAACAACTATACTACCTCATGAGTCGTGGTTTGTCAGAATCTGAAGCTACTGAGATGATCGTTATGGGATTTGTCGAACCCTTCACAAAAGAACTTCCAATGGAATACGCAGTTGAGCTGAACCGCTTGATTAGCTATGAAATGGAAGGGTCTGTTGGGTAAGAATATGCAAAATCTGAACAGGAATCCTTCCTGTTCAGATTTTTTTCAAAAAAGAACCTAATAAATATTCACAAAAGTGCTTTTATATGGTAAAATAAAACAATTACATTTAGTGGAGATGAAGTATGAATATTTTTAGAACCAAGGATGTTAGTCTGAAACAGACAGAGATGCATCGCCATTTGAAATTGTGGGATTTGATTCTATTAGGGATCGGTGCCATGGTAGGGACGGGGATTTTCACCATTACAGGAACAGCGGCAGCTACCCTAGCTGGTCCATCACTAGTGGTTTCCATCGTGATTTCTGCCCTATGTGTTTCTTTATCAGCGCTCTTTTTTGCAGAATTTGCCTCGCGTGTGCCTGCAACTGGGGGTGCGTATAGTTATCTCTATGCGATTTTAGGAGAATTACCAGCATGGATTGCTGGCTGGTTGACCATCATGGAATTTATGACAGCTGTTTCAGGTGTGGCGTCTGGTTGGGCAGCTTATTTTAAGGGCTTACTCAGTAATTATGGTATTTCCATGCCCCAAGCCTTAAATGGTACTTTTAACCCCGAACAAGGCACCTATATCGACCTTTTACCTATTTTGGTGCTTGCTTTGGTAACAGGATTGGTTTTATTAAATTCCAAGGCAGCCTTACGCTTTAATTCGCTTTTAGTGGTCTTGAAATTCTCAGCTCTCGCCTTATTTATCCTAGTTGGTATTTGGTACATCAAGCCTGAAAATTGGTCGAATTTTGCTCCCTTTGGCTTTGGTCAACTATATGGGGGAAGTACTGGGATTATGGCAGGTGCCTCTTTGATGTTCTTCGGTTTTCTCGGATTTGAGTCTATTTCCATGGCAGTTGATGAAATTCAAAATCCGCAAAAGAATATTCCTCGTGGAATTGTCTTTTCTCTGACGATCGTCACCATTCTCTATGCTTTGGTAACCTTAGTATTGACAGGGATTGTTCACTACAGTAAGCTCAATGTGGACGATGCAGTAGCATCTTCATTACGGAGTATTGGTATCGGCTGGGCGGCAAATTATGTTTCGCTTGTAGCCATTCTCACCCTGATAACCGTATGTATCTCCATGACTTATGCATTGTCTCGGATGTTTTATAGCTTAGCACGCGATGGACTTTTACCTCAAAGTTTTAAACAATTAAGCAAGACCAGTCGCGTTCCTAAAAATGCGACCATCTTAACAGGAGTTGCTTCAGCCCTTGCAGCTGGAGTCTTTCCTCTAGCCAGTATTGCAGCCTTCTTAAATATCTGTACCTTAGCTTATCTCATTTTGCTAGCCTACGGGATAATAAAACTCAGAAAGGATAAGGGCATGCCAAAAGAAGGAGAGTTTAAAACTCCCTTGGTGCCACTTTTGCCAATTCTTTCCATTCTTATCTGTGTTTCCTTTATGCTTCAATATAGTCTAGATACTTGGCTTGCCTTTGGTATTGCTCTTGTAGTTGGTCTAGTCATTTACTTTACTTACGGGTTCCGTCATTCAACCCTCGCAGAAGAAGAATAAAAGCTGGGATTTCCCAGCTTTTTTAATCTTTTACATAAGTAAATCCTTCCCCCAGAATTTCATGAGCCTCTGTGATGGTGATAAAGGCTTGAGGATCGACTTGGTGAATCACATCCTTCATTTTAACGATTTCATTTCGACCGACGATACAGTAGATAATTTTTAAATCCTTTTTGCTGTAGTAACCTTGACCAGATATAAAGGTTACGCCGCGTCCGAGTTCATCGTTAATTTTTTCGGCTAACCGATCTGGAAATTGAGTTATAATCATAAATCCTTTACCAGCATAACCTCCTTCACCGATCAGGTCGATAACACGAGCGATGATAAAGTCAAATAAGAGGGTATAGGTAACCAGACGAAGGTCCTGGAAGATGATCAAAATTAACATCAGGATAAAAAAGTCAATCCCAAAAAGCAATTTTCCAATTGAAATATTGGTGTATTTGTTGAGGATGCGAGCAACAATATCTGATCCACCTGTTGTACCACCAGCATTAAAGATAATTCCTAAACCAACTCCCAGTAAAACACCAGAAACTAAAGAGACAATAATGAGATCACCTTGCAAGTCAAATTGTAAAGGAATTCGTTCAAAGACAGCAAGCCAGATCGAGAGGGAAATGGTTCCCAAAAGGCTGGAGTAGAGAGTTTTCGGACCAAAAATCTTCCAGGCCAAGATAAAGAGAGGGATGTTAATCAAGAGATTCATCACTGAGACAGGGATTTTAAAGAGGTAGAAGGTAATCAAGGTAATACCTGTCGCACCACCTTCAAATAGATGATAGGGAACTACAAAATAGGTAAGACCAAAGGCATAAATAGCTGCCCCAAGTATGATAGTGACAATAGGCTGAACTTTTCGGATCATAACTTTCCCTCGCTTTTCTATAGATAGATTATACCAAAATTCCAAGCTTTTTCATTGGATTCATCATGATTTTTTAACAATTTTTTGATATAATAAAGGTGATAAATCCCTATCTTATTGAGAAGAATAGAAAGATTGAAGATATGACACAAGTAAAAATTGTAACGGATTCCTCTGTTACTATTGAACCAGAAGTGGTTAAAGAATTAAATATCACCGTTGTTCCTTTATCTGTGATGATTGATGGTATCCTTTATTCTGATGCAGATTTGAAAGAGGGAGAATTCCTTCATCTCATGCAAGAGAGTAAAAATCTGCCTAAAACCAGTCAGCCTCCAGTGGGAGTATTTGCTGAAGTTTTTGAAGAACTAGGTAAAGACGGCAGTCAGATACTCGCTATTCACATGTCCCATGCCTTGTCTGGGACTGTTGAAGCTGCTCGCCAAGGAGCAAGCCTCTCTAGCGCTGATGTGACCGTTATTGATAGTTCTTTTACTGACCAAGCTATGAAGTTTCAAGTTGTTGAAGCTGCAAAACTTGCCCAAGAAGGAAAAGATTTGGAAACTATCCTAGCTCATGTAGAAGACTTCAAGAATCATACGGAACTCTATATCGGCGTTTCAACATTAGAAAACCTAGTTAAGGGTGGACGTATCGGACGTGTGACAGGATTACTAAGTTCACTCTTGAACATTCGTGTAGTAATGCAGATGAAAAACCACGAACTCCAACCAATCGTAAAAGGGCGTGGTTCGAAAACTTTCAAAAAATGGCTTGACGAGTTGGCTGAGACCCTTTCTCATAAATCCGTTGCGGAAATTGGAATTTCCTACGCTGGTACAAATGAATGGGCCAATGAGATGAAGAATGTTTTACAAACTTATGTCGAAAAACCAATCTCAGTACTGGAAACAGGCTCTATCATTCAGACACATACAGGCGAAAATGCATGGGCTATCTTAGTTCGATATCATTCCTAAAAAAATAGAGAAAAATCGTTAGAAATAGCGTTTTTGACTTGACCTGTGGGCAATTTTAGGATATGATTATATTTGTTAATTAGAAATTATTTGGAGGAATTATTAACATGGCAAACAAACAAGATTTGATCGCTAAAGTAGCAGAAGCTACAGAATTGACTAAGAAAGATTCAGCAGCAGCAGTTGACGCTGTATTTGCAGCAGTAACTGAATACCTTGCAGCTGGTGAAAAAGTTCAATTGATCGGTTTTGGTAACTTTGAAGTTCGTGAGCGTGCTGCACGTAAAGGTCGCAACCCACAAACTGGTAAAGAAATCAAAATCGCAGCTTCTAAAGTTCCAGCATTCAAAGCTGGTAAAGCTCTTAAAGACGCTGTTAAATAATGAATTTTCAAAAAGCCTATTGTATCAAGCTTTCTAGCTTGTGCGACAGGCTTTTTTTGTTGCTTTGGGGTATTTTTGGGGCAAAAAGAAAAAGGTTCCCATGAAATGAGAACCTTATTTTAATTGTTATGTGACTATTAGTCCGTCTCGCACCGCAAGGTGCGAGACAAATAAACCACCCGCTATGCGGGTGCGCGTCGAAGTTTATACCCAAAAAAACTCCAAACGCGATACAATAAAGGTGTTCAAGCCAATTGTAAAGCGAAAGGAGAAAAATATGGCACAAAAGGCACATAGTTTATCACACACAAAGTGGATGTGTAAATATCACATTGTGTTCACCCCTAAGTATAGACGAAAAGTAATTTATAATCAATATCGAAGCAGTTTGGGAGAAATATTCCATCGATTATGTAGTTATAAAGGTGTTGAGATTATCGAAGGTCACTTAATGCCAGACCATGTACATATGTTAGTCAGTATTCCACCGAGGATAAGTGTTTCAAGTTTCATGGGGTATTTAAAAGGTAAAAGTGCACTCATGATGTTTGACAAACACGCCAACCTCAAGTACAAGTTTGGGAATCGGCATTTCTGGGCAGAAGGTTATTATGTAAGTACAGTAGGGCTTAATGAAGCCACAATTAAGAAATATATTCAAGAACAGGAAAAGCATGATATAGCACTAGATAAATTAAGTGTAAAAGAATATGAGGATCTCTTTAGGGATAGTGGTAAGTAATACTAAAGCCTCTTTAAGAGGTAAGTGACGAGTCAAGAGCAATGAGGCTTGAACAACGTGAAAGCCAGCGCCTTTAGACGCTGGCTGGTAATTTGGGCTTATAGCCCTGGTGCAAACCACCCGTTAGACGGGTGGTTATGATTAGTTTTTAGAAGCTGCTTGGAACTCAGGATTTTTCCATGCTTCATCAATGATTGCTTGCAATTCTTTAGCAGATGCTTGCATTTTTTGAGTTTCCGCATCGTTCAATGGGATGTTTACTGGACGAACGATACCGTGTGCACCAACGACAGCTGGTTGACCGATAAAGACGTTTTCAACTCCGTATTGACCTTCTTGGAATACAGAAAGTGGAAGTACTGCATTTTCGTCATCAAGGATTGCTTTTGTGATACGAGCAAGCGCTACGGCGATACCATAGTATGTAGCTCCTTTTTTGTTGATGATTGTGTAGGCAGCATCACGAACACCTTCGAACAATTCAATCAATTCAGCTTCTTGAACGTTTTGAGTGTCTTTAAGGAATTCTTCAAGGTTTACACCAGCGATGTTGGCGTGTGACCAAACGGCAAATTCAGAATCTCCGTGTTCACCCATGATGTAGGCGTGAACTGAACGAGCATCAACATCCAATTTTTCAGCAAGTGCTTGACGGAAACGTGCTGAGTCAAGTGAAGTACCTGAACCGATAACGCGTTCTTTAGGAAATCCAGAGAATTTCCAAGTTGAGTAAGTCAAAACGTCAACTGGGTTAGCCGCAACAAGGAAGATACCATCAAAACCTGATTCAACAACTTGTGTTACGATTGATTTGTTGATAGCCAAGTTTTTACCTACAAGGTCAAGGCGAGTTTCACCTGGTTTTTGAGGAGCACCTGCAGTGATAACAACAAGGTCAGCGTCTGCACAGTCAGAGTACTGAGCAGCGTAGATTTTTTTAGGTGAAGTGAAGGCAAGGGCGTGGCTAAGGTCAAGCGCATCACCAACAGCTTTTTCGTGTAATTGTGGAATTTCGATAATTCCAAGCTCTTGTGCAATTCCTTGGTTAACAAGTGCGAAAGCGTAAGATGAACCCACGGCACCGTCACCAACAAGGATCACTTTTTTGTGTTGTTTAGTTGAAGTCATTATCTAAACATCTCCTTCATTTTTTTTAGGGGAATCCCCAGACACTTTCATTCTATCACTTTTAAAAAGCTTTGTCACGAATATTCTATTCGGTTATCGATGTAAACGTTTTAGTAGTTTCAGAAGCCTGAAATAAAGGACATTTTATGGTATAATATATCTAATTACTAATAGTGAAATGAGGCATTTATTAATGCAGGATAAAAATTTAGTGAATGTCAATCTGACAAAGGAGATGAAGACCAGCTTTATCGATTACGCCATGAGTGTTATCGTAGCGCGGGCCCTTCCTGATGTTCGAGATGGCTTAAAACCTGTTCACCGTCGTATTCTTTACGGAATGAATGAATTAGGTGTTACACCAGACAAACCTCATAAAAAATCAGCCCGTATTACAGGGGATGTTATGGGTAAATACCACCCACACGGGGATTCATCTATTTATGAAGCCATGGTTCGTATGGCTCAGTGGTGGAGCTACCGTTACATGCTTGTCGATGGGCATGGAAACTTTGGTTCCATGGATGGAGACGGTGCTGCCGCACAGCGTTACACTGAGGCACGTATGAGCAAGATTGCTCTTGAAATGCTTCGTGATATCAATAAAAACACAGTTGATTTCGTAGACAACTACGATGCTAACGAACGTGAGCCCTTGGTCTTGCCAGCTCGTTTTCCAAACCTTTTGGTCAATGGGGCAACTGGGATTGCCGTAGGGATGGCTACCAACATTCCACCTCACAACTTGGGTGAAACCATTGATGCAGTGAAGTTGGTTATGGATAATCCTGAAGTGACGACTAAGGACTTGATGGAAGTCTTGCCCGGTCCAGATTTTCCAACTGGTGCTCTTGTCATGGGGAAATCAGGTATTCATAAGGCATATGAGACTGGTAAAGGATCGATTGTTCTTCGTTCTCGTACAGAGATTGAAACCACTAAGACGGGTCGCGAACGGATTGTTGTAACGGAATTTCCTTACATGGTCAATAAAACTAAGGTGCATGAACATATTGTTCGTTTGGTTCAGGAAAAACGTCTTGAGGGCATTACAGCAGTACGTGATGAATCCAACCGTGAAGGGGTTCGCTTTGTAATCGAGGTTAAACGCGACGCGTCTGCCAACGTTATCCTTAACAACCTCTTCAAGATGACCCAGATGCAAACCAATTTTGGTTTCAACATGTTGGCGATTCAAAATGGCGTGCCAAAAATCTTGTCCCTTCGTCAAATTTTGGATGCTTATATCGAGCACCAAAAAGAAGTGGTTGTTCGCCGCACTCGTTTTGACAAGGAAAAAGCAGAAGCGCGTGCGCACATTTTAGAAGGTCTTTTAATTGCACTAGACCATATCGACGAAGTGATTCGTATTATCCGTGCTAGTGAAACGGATGCGGAAGCCCAAGCCGAATTGATGAGCAAGTTCAAGTTTTCTGAACGTCAAAGTCAAGCTATCCTTGATATGCGTCTTCGTCGTTTGACAGGATTGGAACGTGATAAGATTCAGTCTGAATATGATGAATTGATTTCCTTGATTGCAGATTTGGCTGATATTCTTGCCAAACCAGAGCGTGTGGCGCAAATCATCAAAGACGAATTGGATGAGGTCAAACGCAAGTTTGGTGACAAACGTCGTACTGAGTTGATGATTGGAGAAGTCTTAACTCTTGAAGATGAAGATTTGATTGAAGAAACGGATGTCTTGATTACCCTATCTAACAAGGGCTATATCAAACGTTTGGACCAAGGTGAGTTTACTGCTCAAAAACGTGGTGGCCGTGGAGTTCAAGGTACCGGAGTTAAGGATGATGACTTTGTGCGTGAGTTGGTTTCAACCAGCACCCATGATCATTTGCTCTTCTTTACCAATAAAGGACGCGTATATCGACTGAAAGGTTATGAAATCCCTGAATATGGTCGTACAGCCAAAGGATTACCAGTTGTCAATCTTTTGAAGTTGGACGAAGGTGAGAGCATTCAGACCATTATCAACGTTGAGTCTGAACGTAGTGATGATGCTTATCTTTTCTTCACAACCCGTCACGGTGTCGTGAAGAGAACCAGTGTCAAAGAATTTGCAAATATTCGTCAAAATGGACTCAAAGCCTTGAATCTCAAGGATGAAGACGAATTGATTAATGTCTTGCTGACAGAAGAAGATACGGATATTATCATTGGTACCAAGTTTGGATATGCTGTTCGTTTTAATCAATCAGCTGTTCGTGGCATGAGCCGTATCGCGACAGGTGTTCGAGGAGTCAATCTTCGTGAAGGAGATACTGTAGTTGGTGCTAGCGTGATTACAAACCAGGACGAAGTCCTTATCATCACTGAAAAAGGTTATGGTAAGCGTACCCTTGCTACTGAATATCCAACTAAAGGTCGTGGTGGTAAAGGGATGAAGACAGCCAATGTTGCTGAGAAGAATGGTCCTCTTGCAGGTCTCCTCACTGTTAAAGGAGATGAAGACCTGATGATTATCACAGATACAGGTGTCATGATCCGTACAAATGTTGCCAATATTTCACAAACAGGACGCTCAACTATGGGAGTGAAGGTGATGCGTCTAGACCAGGATGCTAAGATTGTGACCTTTACAACGGTTGCTGCGGCAGAAAAAGAAGAGGTAGCAACAGAAGAGAGAACAGAGGGTGAAGCATAATGTCTCACAGAAAAATAAAAAGTAAGAAGAATAAGCGTAGGAATCTATTTCTCAATATTTTAGCCGGTTTCTTGATTCTTCTTTCCCTAGCCTTGATTTTTAATTCAAAGATTCGAGATCTCTTTATGGTTTGGAATACCAATAAATACCAAGTCAGTCAGGTGACTAAGGAAAAGATTGAAGAGAATAAAGAAACAGAGGGAAATTTTGATTTTGATTCTGTCAAATCCATCTCATCAGAAGCGGTGTTAGCTGCTCAGTGGGATGCTCAGAAACTTCCTGTTATTGGAGGTATCGCTATTCCTGAGGTGGAGATTAACCTCCCTATTTTCAAAGGGTTGGATAATGTAAACTTGTTCTATGGAGCAGGAACCATGAAAGCAAATCAGAAAATGGGGGAGGGCAACTATTCTCTAGCTAGTCACCATATCTTTACTGCTGAAAATGCGAGTCAGATGCTCTTTTCACCTTTGGTCAATGCCAAAGCGGGGATGAAAATCTATCTGACTGATAAAGATAAAGTATACACCTATGAGATTCGTGAGGTGAAGCACGTGACGCCTGATCGCGTAGATGAAATCGAGGATCGTGAAGGAGTTAAGGAGATTACGCTGGTAACCTGTGTGGACTATAATGCGACAGAGCGAATTATTGTTAAAGGTGATTTTAAAGAAGTTAAAGCATATTCAGAAACATCTGATGATATCCTAAGCGCCTTTAATCAGCCATATAAACAACGTTATTAACCTCAAAAACCAGTGAATTGTATTTTTCGCTGGTTTTTTGTCAAATTGACTTATCAGCCAAAGGAGAATAATACATGTTCGAATATTTTTGGATTGGAATGAAAACGATGTGGGAAGGTCCTGTCTTTAGTTTTGCCTTTTACTTATTAACCTCTATTCTTTTACTAATCTTTTGGCGACGTTTTACAATTGTCCGCCGTAGTGGTGGTAATTTTTTTGCCCCGTTTCACATTGCCAATGGGAGACTTTATATTCACAATGCTTTCGTATTTGTGAAGCGAATCATTCCACTGAATAACATCAAAAGGATTGAAGTCCAATATATTCGAAGTGTCAAATTGAATGGGGTAAGATATCTTTTATGTATTGAACAGAAAGACAGAAAGACTCTATTATTTTTCTTTGGCAAATCAAAACAGAATGATATGCTTGTTAAGAATCTAAAGAATGAAACTAAAAACTACCATATTAGAATTGTAATTGATAGATAAGTTGAAAGATTTATCGTAAGAAACTGAAGGATGCCTAGTATAAGAGAGGATAGATAATGAGTCAGTTAAGAGAAAAGTCTTTAGTTACGCTCAAAGAAGACATAACAAGTAGTTTTCCATTTGACAAGGATCTTCCTATGATATTCTTGGGAGAAATTGCCAATATGACTGAACACGGAATCTTCATAGGAAAATCGGGGAAGTCTTATTTTGGATATCATATTTCACATTTTAGAGAACTAGGTGAAGATGAGGTATAGAGCTTTCGCAGTAGGAAAAATAGATGAGGAGTTGACAATGAATAATCAGATTGACTTGGTACTTCCGAACCTATACGCAGAATTCTTGAGTAAAATCGATAAAGCAGGAGAGTTGATAATAGAGAATACAGGCATCACCTTATATTCGAGGTTAGATTTGCTAGAAAGAAACTCCACCTACCAAATAGAAGAGTGGGAACCTGATTTTTTCCTGATTGGGCAAGATGGGGATGTCGCTTTTTTTATAAAGAAAGATTCTGACGACACTATTTATATGAATGATTTGGGGGCATTAGGTTCACTGGAAATGAACCCCATATCATTGAATATTTTCGAGTTTGTGAAACAAGCGAGTGAACATTATGATGATATCTTCTAATCATTGCAAGTGTTGTTATTTTATCATACGCGTGTGTGGAAGACATTTTTATGAAATCATTTGAACATTTTGATTAATGTTAATAAATTTTTAGTAAATGATAATGATTTGGAGAGTGAACAATGAATTTTGATGAGAGTTTACAGCAATACACTTATGAGCATGAGGGAGTGACCTTTGTTTGGGACGAGGAGCCTGATTGTGACTTTATAGATAAAGTTGAACTGTTATCAAAAAATTATCAGGAAAATCTCAATAGAATTATCAACTTCATGCTAGCTGATCTTAAGGAAATGTATGGAGAAGTCAGCGAGGAAGATGTGAAGAACAAGCTGGGGAAACCTATCATTGACTACAATCAAGGAACAGTTAGTTATTGTGAGCAAACCTTCGATGACTGGCACCTATTTGAGTTTGAATTTTTGGATGATCAATTTGAAACATTGGAATGTTTTTCTGTTAATGGGTAAAGGAGAGATTTATGGAATTCCCCAATGCATTGATTTTCTTTGTAGAAAACGTATACAAGAAAGGCTTTTCAAAATGCGTGCTTTATGTTATAATATTCACAAATAATAGTTTTAGGAGTTTTTTATGGTCTCTTCAGAATTTATCTCAAAGATTGAATTTGCTTGTAAGAAGAAAGAAAGTCTTTATAGTCAAAGTAAATTCAAATATGCGATTCGTTCTATGTTTGCAGGTGCCTTTCTAACATTTAGTACGGCTGCGGGTGCAGTTGGAGCTGACTTGATTAATAAAATAGCGCCAGGTAGCGGACGTTTCCTCTTCCCATTTGTTTTTGCTTGGGGATTGGCCTACATTGTTTTCTTGAATGCTGAGTTGGTAACTTCAAATATGATGTTCTTAACTGCAGGTAGTTTTTTGAAGAAAATTTCTTGGAGAAAAACAGCTGAGATTTTACTTTACTGTACCTTGTTCAATCTCATCGGAGCTTTGATAGCAGGTTGGGGCTTTGCCCACTCAGCAGCCTATGCAAATCTAACACATGATAGCTTCATTTCAGGGGTTGTAGAGATGAAGTTAGGCCGTTCCAATGAGTTAGTCTTGCTTGAAGGTATTTTGGCCAATATCTTTGTAAATATTGCCATTCTTTCATTCGTTTTGGTGAAAGACGGTGGAGCTAAACTTTGGCTTGTTTTGTCAGCAATTTACATGTTTGTATTCTTAACAAACGAACACATTGCTGCGAACTTTGCTTCTTTTGCGATTGTTAAGTTTAGTGTTGCAGCAGATTCAATTGCTAATTTTGACATACCTAATATTCTTCGTCACTGGGGTGTAACCTTTGTCGGAAACTTCATTGGGGGCGGTCTCCTGATGGGCTTGCCATACGCCTTCCTCAATAAAAATGAAGATACTTATGTAGATTAAAGAAAAGAGCACGAGTCAATCGTGCTTTTTTTGATGTTTAAGATCAGCCATAGTTATTCCTTATATCAAAATATAGAAAAACGGTATTGGAAAAGGCTAGCTCAAGATGATACAATATCCTTAATGAAGCTATTTGGAGGTCGTCGTATGACTCGTGATTTTAAATTTGAAACCCTACAATTACATGCTGGGCAAGTAGTTGATCCAGCGACCAAGTCTCGTGCAGTACCAATTTATCAGACAACATCCTTTGTTTTTGATGATACGCAAGAAGGTGCCGATTTGTTTGCCTTGAGAAAACCAGGCAATATCTATACCCGTATCACAAATCCTACAACAGCAGCCTTTGAGGAAAGAATCGCTGCTCTTGAAGGTGGTGTTGGAGCACTAGCGACAGCATCAGGTATGGCTGCTGTAACCTACACTATTTTGGCGCTTGCTCACGCAGGTGACCATGTGGTGGCAGCGTCCACTATTTACGGCGGAACCTTCAATCTTTTGAAAGAAACCCTTCCTCGTTATGGGATCACAACAACCTTTGTCGATGTGGATAATTTGGAAGAAGTGGAAGCAGCTATCAATGACAATACCAAGCTTGTCTTGATTGAAACCTTGGGGAATCCCTTGATTAACATTCCTGACTTGGAAAAACTGGCTGAGATTGCTCATAAACACCAAATTCCTCTCGTTTCGGACAACACTTTTGCCACACCATATTTGATTAACGTCTTCTCTCACGGTGTAGATATTGCCATTCACTCAGCAACTAAGTTTATCGGTGGACATGGTACGACTATTGGAGGAGTGATTGTCGATAGTGGTCGTTTTGACTGGGCAGCTTCAGGGAAGTTCCCTCAATTTGTTGAGGAAGACCCAAGTTACCATAACTTGAGCTATACTCGGGATGTGGGTGCAGCAGCCTTTATTATCGCTGTTCGTGTTCAATTGCTCCGTGATACAGGTGCGGCCTTGTCACCATTTAATGCCTTTCTCTTGCTCCAAGGGCTTGAAACTCTCTCTCTTCGTGTTGAACGTCACGTGCAAAATGCAGAGAAAATTGTTGATTTCCTTGTAAATCATCCTAAGGTAGAGAAGGTAAATTATCCAAAACTAGCGAACAGTCCTTACCATGCCTTGGCTGAGAAATATTTGCCAAAAGGTGTAGGTTCAATCTTTACCTTCCATGTCAAAGGTGGAGAGGCAGAAGCTCGTAAGGTAATTGATAATTTGGAAATCTTCTCTGACCTTGCAAACGTGGCAGATGCCAAATCTCTTGTTGTCCATCCTGCGACAACCACTCACGGTCAGTTGTCAGAAAAAGACCTAGAAGCAGCAGGAGTCACACCAAACCAAATCCGCTTGTCGATCGGTCTTGAAAATGTAGAGGATTTGATTGAAGATTTGCGCTTGGCCTTGGAAAAAATTTAAAGTAACAGATATAAACAGTGGGTTTCGACTCGCTGTTTTTGATTTTCTCTCAGGCATGATATAATGGTTACAGAAGTCTAGAAAGAGGAAAGTTATGAACGAAATCAAATGTCCCAACTGTGGGGAAGTCTTTACAGTAAATGAGAGTCAGTATGCTGAACTTTTATCCCAAGTGAGAACAGCTGAGTTTGATAAGGAATTACACGATCGCATGAAGCAGGAACTAGCCTTGGCTGAGCAAAAGGCCATGAATGAGCAACAGACTAAACTGGCTCAGAAGGACCAAGAAATTGCGCAATTGCAGAGTCAAATCAAAAACTTTGATACAGAGAAGGAATTGGCCAAGAAAGAGGTTGAACAGACAAGCCATGAGGCTTTATTGGCCAAGGACAAGGAAGTACAGGCCTTGGAAAACCAATTGGCGACCTTGCGTTTGGAGTATGAAAATCAACTGCAAAAGACCCTTTCTGACCTAGAAAAAGAACGGGATCAGGTCAAAAATCAGCTCCTCTTGCAAGAAAAGGAAAATGAGTTGTCTTTGGCTTCAGTCAAGCAAAATTACGAAGCCCAGCTTAAGGCAGCTAGTGAACAGGTCGAGTTCTATAAGAATTTCAAAGCCCAACAATCCACAAAAGCTATCGGGGAAAGTTTGGAACAATATGCAGAGAGTGAGTTTAACAAGGTCCGCAGTTTTGCTTTTCCAAATGCTTACTTTGAAAAGGATAACAAGGTTTCTGCGCGTGGTTCTAAGGGTGACTTTATCTTCCGTGATTTTGATGAAAATGGTCTAGAGTTCATTTCCATCATGTTTGAGATGAAAAATGAAGCGGACGGAACAGAGAAGAAGCACAAGAATGCCGATTTTTACAAGGAATTAGACAAGGACCGTCGGGAAAAGAACTGTGAGTATGCCGTGTTGGTGACTATGTTAGAAGCAGATAACGACTACTTTAACACAGGGATTGTTGATGTCAGCCACGAGTATGAAAAGATGTATGTGGTTCGTCCTCAGTTCTTTATCCAGTTGATTGGTCTCTTGAGAAATGCGGCGCTTAATTCCCTAAAATACAAACAAGAGTTGGCCTTGGTTCGAGAGCAAAATATCGATATTACACATTTTGAGGAAGATTTGGATGCCTTTAAACTAGCTTTTGCTAAAAACTACAACTCTGCTTCAACCAACTTTGGTAAAGCAATTGATGAAATCGACAAGGCCATCAAACGTATGGAAGAGGTCAAGAAGTTCCTGACCACATCCGAAAACCAACTTCGTCTTGCAAATAACAAATTGGAAGATGTTTCAGTTAAAAAATTGACCCGGAAAAATCCAACCATGAAAGCGAAGTTTGAAGCACTGAAGGGGGAATGAGATTACCTCAAAAACAGGAGTTCCTATGAAAAAATCTTTGAAATTCTCGGAAATTTATATTACTTATTTACCATTAGTTGTATTTTTTCTTAATCTCCTATATGGTCTTTTAAATATTGAAGGCGTAGGCGATACTAACTCAAGATATAATTTAATCTTTGCTATTTTTGGATTTTTTCCAACTATAATCGGTTATGGAATTAGTTTTTTGGCTAATCTTCTGGTGGGGATATCTTATGTGCGAAAAGCAAAAAATGAATCGAAACGCATCATTGCTTTTCTATTGCTTGGAAATATTTTTTTAGCAATTTTTCTGATTTTTTTGCTAAGATTTAAAATGATCGTTTCCTTTGACTTTATAAAAGATATTGACCTTTGGAGTTTCATTTTTTCATTATTTTTATTTCCGTATTTAGATTGGATTTATCAAAAGGAAGACTATAATCCAAAATTAAGTCGCAAGTTACTCATTCTATTTTTGATTGGTATTTTTTCTCCATTTGTAGGAAGTAGAATTCAAATCCACTTTAGAAATAATGCTAAAGTTCAACAATTAAAAGAGTTTTATTCTTCTAGGGGAATGAATTATGATGTTGCTCTTAAAAGCGTAGAAATAGATAGTAACGTTTCAGATATTAGTATTTTTGAAGTATCGGATAATGGAATGACTATCCAAGTAGGTGCTAAGTACATTCGTCAAAAATTAACACAGGTCAGTTTCATTAATGAGAATTATGGTTTTAAAGAATTCTTGAGGCTTTCTGCATCGAGCCAAGAGGCACAGACAGTTCTGAATGATTTTAAATCAGCTGTAGAAAGTGCAATACAAAAGAAAGGATATGATATAGTAGTTATTGATAATAAAGAACAGCCATTAGCTAGCCCTGGTTTTAAAATATCAAATTCATATAGGATAACTCCTTTAATAAAAGAAAAGGCTCTTCAAAATCAAAATTCATTCAGTAAAGAAAAACAAGCTTTTAGAGGATATGCGACTCTTTCTGTTAAAGACTTTATGAAGGAGGGAGCACTTTGCTTGCATTTAACACTTAGCAAAAGTAACCTATTGGAACTAAGAGATATTGATTTTTCAAGCTTTCCAGATGGATATTACAACATAAATGCTGACTACTTTTTGGTTGTTAATGGAAAATATAAGCAACTTGAAAAGGATGATAATTTTGAATATATTTTACCAATTGAGTCGGGTAAACCATTTTACTCTGAGGATTTATATGATATTAAAAAAATTGATTTAAACAATGAGGAATAGAAGTGAAAGGGAAATTAGAAAGCAACAGATGAACGGTATTATCAACTTAAAAAAAGAAGCGGGGATGACCTCGCATGACGCGGTTTTTAAACTGCGTAAGATTTTGGGAACCAAGAAGATTGGTCATGGTGGGACCTTGGATCCAGATGTGGTGGGTGTTTTGCCAATTGCGGTGGGCAAGGCGACCCGAATGGTCGAGTTCATGCAGGATGAGGGCAAGGTCTATGAGGGAGAGATTACTCTGGGCTATTCAACGACGACCGAGGATGCTAGTGGGGAAGTGGTCGCAGAGACTCCTGTTTTGTCGCCATTGGATGAAACCATTGTCGATGAAGCGATTGCTAGTCTGACTGGGCCTATTACTCAGATTCCACCGATGTACTCGGCTGTTAAGGTTAATGGTCGCAAGCTCTATGAGTATGCGCGTGCTGGTCAGGAAGTGGAGCGTCCAGAACGTCAGGTGACCATTTATCAATTTGAACGAACAAGTCCGATTTCTTATGAGGGCGAACTTGCACGTTTTACCTTTCGTGTGAAATGTAGTAAGGGGACTTATATCCGTACCTTGTCTGTTGACTTGGGAGAGAAGCTGGGTTATGCGGCCCATATGTCCCATTTGACTCGGACGAGTGCAGCAGGTTTACAGTTAGAAGATGCCTTGACTTTGAATGAAATTGCTGAAAAAGTGGAGGCTGGTCAACTGGACTTTCTCCATCCTTTTGAGATTGGTACAGGGGACCTTGTCAAAGTTTTCCTAACTCCAGAAGAGGCTACAGAAGTGCGCTTTGGTCGTTTTATTGAGTTAGACCAAACAGACCAAGAATTGGCTGCCTTTGAGGGGGATAAATTGCTAGCTATTCTAGAAAAACGAGACAATTTCTACAAACCAAGAAAGGTTTTTAGCTAGTCATTGCTGTCTTTTTTGTTTCTTATTAATAGAGTTGGGTAAGTTATTACTAAGTGTTAGTATGTATATAGAAGAGCGAAGCAATTGAAATCGATTACATATCGAGCTAGGATATTGTAATTTTATTTTGATATAATGATAATAAAATGAAAGGGATTTCTTAAAAATGAGTGTTAGCGAAATTATTGAAAGAATTAGAAGTGAGTATTCGGAGATTGACTGGTTAAAGAGTAGAAGTAGTTTTTATAAAATAACTAAACAAGGAGTATTAGTCCAGTATGATCTAAAAGAATTAGAAAAAAAGTATAAAAAAAGTAATTTTTTAATTATCAATAAGTTTGCGCAGTCAGCAATAGACTGGAATTCTGATTTAGAAAATTATTTTGTTATCACTGAGTTAACCGATATCCCTAAAACTGGAAATATTGAAATTACGAAAAATAATAAGTTAACAGAATTCGAAAACTATATTGGACAGAGTTACTTTATTATTGAACAAGACTTTTTCACATGTCATTTTATAAGAGTTGAAAAGAATGGCGAGGAATATTTAGAGACATTGCAGGAAATTATTTCCTTAAGTTTTGATAATTTTGTAGAGCAGATGTTTATAAAAAATAGTGATTGGGATGATTATGGTTATAAATTGGTTTTAAATCTTACGATTTGGGAACAAACTTTTGAGCTACGAGTTAATCCGAAGAATAATCTGTCTATGGACTATTTAAAAAGTGGTGAAGGAGAATATCCTGATGAGGATTTTTGTTCCTTGGGTGAAGTGGCGTACTATGAATTTTTAAAAAAATATCTTTCTTATAAAGAACGTCAGAAATGGTTCACTCGATCAAGAGACCTTGCATCTAATATAAGTTTATTAGATGCAATTTCAGAAAAATATTCAGAAGTTTCAGATTCACACGGTAAATCTCTGACATTTCTCCCACCTAATGGTGATGTTCATAATTTTTTATATAATTCATTTCTAAGAACAACCACATTAAAAGAAATTAAGGAAATATTTTACCCATTGACTGTTTTTGGATATTCTAATTCTACGGTACATTATTCAGGGGATGGGAAAAATATAATACAGGCGGTAGATGATAGAGTAAAATCTATAAATTATAGTTTTAAAGAAGATGGTATAGATAAAGGGAAACTACAATTCATAAAAAATAGAAATTCAAAATTACCAATGAATGTTTTTGCAGTGGTTGGTGGAAATGGTAGTGGAAAATCTCATAAAATCAATCAGATAATAAAGGAACATTTAGAAAGAGACAATAAGTTCTCACAGATACTTCATTTTTCATTAAGTCCATTTGATAATATTATTAATTTTAATAGAAATGGTACAAGTATAGAGGTTGTTGATAAAGAAAAAGATTCCGATGATGGCATTGTCTATGAGAAAATAGGTTTTGTTTCCGTAAAGCATCCTCCGATCCCAGAAGTTCTCAAGAAAGCAGTGTCAATAGAAATTAAGCAGTATCTAAAAGAAAAATCTAGGAAATATCTTGATGATGATAATACACTAAAAGAAGGATTTGAATCTAAAATAAGCATCAAGGAAAGTTTTACCTACTACATACAGAATTTATTATTTGATTTGATTGCTTCTGAAGATAAATTAAAAATGTGGGGGGATTGTTTAAAATTCTTTTCATTTGAAGCTTGGGTAGAAGATATTAAAAATGCTTTTTTAGATAGAGAGATAATAAAAGAGGATATTGAAAAAATAGACGATCTAAGTTCAGGACAAGCAACTATTCTTTTATATATTACGAAGCTGGTTTCAAGCATTAATCAGGGAAGTCTAGTAATTTTTGATGAACCAGAAACGTTTATGCACCCACCTATGCTTAAAGCATTTATTAGAGCTGTTTCAGAGATAGTGAACAATAATAAAGCTTTCTGTTTGATTGCTACACACTCTCCAGTAATCATTCAAGAAATTCCGCATTGTAATGTCTATAGGTTGGATACGAATCACGAATTAAAAAATACTAATTACAAAACCTATGGTCAGAATTTAGATACTTTATACAAGAATATATATGGTTTGGCATTACAACAAACAGGTTATAACAGTTTCTTTAATGACCTCAGGGATAATATTTTTGACAAAATTAAAGAAACAAATCAAGAGGATTTAGAAGATGTTAATTTGTTATCAGATAAAGACAGGCAATATCTAGGTGATGAAGCTTTTCTGAAGTATCTTTTAGTCAAAGATGAGATAGAGAAAGTGGGTGAAGTCTTATCAAAAGAGTAGCTAAAGAATATCCGTCTATAGAAGAAGTGATAGCGGTATTACCAAATACTGTCGATAAGGACCTTCGTAGTTTTTTAATAGAGGTAGATAAGAAATATGAAAGTAAAGCTAGTATACATAAATTGCATGAGTTAGATGTTGATATGATTCAGCCACAGTGCGAGATTTTACCTTCATGGTATAGAAATCATATCCGAGAAGAATCGAAAGGATTATTTCAAAAATTCCCAGTTGTGAAAAATAGTAACAATCAAGCAATTTGTCCTATTTGTGAAGGTGTGTTTTCAACTAAAATAACACTCGAGCATATTATTCCTAAGAGTGAGAAAGAGAAAGATGGTCAAAAACTTGGCGAACCTAGACTTGCAATTTTACCAATTAATCTAGTCAAATGTTGCGAGGAGTGTAATACTTCTAAACATAGTGAAAAGTCTCTCAAAGAGGAAGAAAGTGAAATCCACCCTTACTTTGAAGAGTTTGACATTGAGGATTATTTTGATATAAAATTTGTTGATACAAACGAGGGATTTTGGCCGGAAGTTGAATTTAATTACAAAGATAATTCTAATGGTAAACGTATTCATAATTTTATTGATAATTATAATATTGAAAAAACTTACACTCATAGAGTCAAGTTAGAGTTTCAAAGAATTTTGACCATATTAGCAAATAGTCCACTAACTTTAACAAAATCTATTTTGCAATTATACATAAAAAATCTACGAGAAGAATATAAAGAATATAGAGAATGTGAAAAAATTAAAGGTAAGTATTGGGTAGATCAAAATTATTTCGGATTTAAAATATGTGAGTATTTAGTAGAAATAATAGATAATGATTCTGTTATTTATAAATTAAATGAGGAGATAAACAAACGTCGTCATCCTTCTCAATATATTGCTTTTTCAAATCAAGAATTTCAGAATGATATGAACAAAGTACAAACAATAAGGGATTTAGAAATGTTTGTTAAAAATAACAAAGAAGACCTCATTGCCTATTACCAACAGATTAAAAAACAAGGACTTTCTATTGATTTTCCTAAATTATTTAATGTAGATGAAGATAGGTTAAGAAAAAAATGCTTAGATGATAAGTTAAGAAAAAAACGCTTAATCGAGGAAATTGTTAAGTACTATTTAGAAAGTGGTAAAAGTTTCGATCATTTCGGAGAAGATTATGCTTCTATAATTACTATTTAAGATGAAACTCAAAATTATAGAAGAAAACGAAGTTAAGAATCATAAAAAATTGAAAGAGATGAATCAAAAATCAGTGGAGGGAACAGCAAATCATGCATCAGCAATTTAATCAGAATCAAGAGACAGTCTTAGAAAACCTTATATAAAGATTATACGAAATTGGTTATAGATATCAAACCTTTTTACTAAAAAATTGCAAAGTCTTTTTGTTTCGTTAATCAAAGCAGATACCACGCTTTCTATTAAAATTTATTAGATGAGTGCCCCAAAATCAGACTATAAATTTTGTAAAAAATATGATAGAATAGACCACGGATAAAAAAACGGAGGATAGCATGCAAAATAGACCAATCATTATCGGAGTGACAGGTGGTTCTGGTGGTGGTAAGACCAGTGTTTCGAGGGCCATTTTATCACATTTTCCTGATGAGAAGATTTCCATGATTGAGCATGATTCATACTACAAGGATCAGTCTCACTTGACCTTTGAAGAGCGCGTCAAAACCAACTACGACCATCCATTCGCCTTTGATACAGACTTGATGATTGAGCAGATTAAGGAGTTGTTGGCGGGACGTCCGGTGGACATTCCGACTTATGACTATACAGAGCATACACGGAGCAGCAAGACCTATCGTCAGGAGCCTCAGGATGTCTTTATCGTTGAGGGGATTTTGGTCTTGGAGGACAAGCGTCTGCGCGATTTGATGGACATCAAGATTTTTGTGGATACGGATGATGATGTGCGCATTATTCGTCGGATTAAGCGTGATATGGAAGAGCGCGGCCGTAGTCTAGATAGCGTTATTGATCAGTATTTGGGTGTGGTCAAGCCCATGTATCACCAGTTCATCGAGCCGACCAAGCGGTATGCGGATATCGTCATTCCTGAGGGGGTCAGCAATACCGTTGCTATCGATCTTTTGACGACAAAAATTGCAAAGATTTTGGAAGAAGCTCGTAACAGCAAATAATCAGACGAGGAGGCTTGACCTCCTTTTTCTATTTTTCCTTTAGTTTCGGTATGCAAAAGGAGATTTTTAAGCATATTTTTGGTATAATAATACCCATGGAAAAGCAAGAAAATGAATAGTAGGTGGAGATGGAAAAGTATTTATCGGTAACAACTTTGACCAAGTATCTGAAAATGAAATTCGATAAAGACCCTTACTTGGAACGGGTCTATTTAACTGGTCAAGTTTCCAACTTTCGTAAACGTCCTACTCACCAATATTTCTCCCTAAAAGATGACCATACGGTTATTCAAGCGACCATCTGGTCTGGGATTTATCAGAAATTAGGTTTTGACCTCGAAGAGGGGATGAAGATCAATGTGATTGGGCGTGTGCAGGTCTATGAACCGAGCGGGAGCTACTCTATCATCATTGAGAAGGCTGAACCTGATGGAGTTGGGGCGCTCGCGATTCAGTTTGAACAACTCAAGAAAAAACTAACTGAGGAAGGCCTCTTTCAAGAACGGTTCAAGCAACCTCTTCCCCAATTTTCTAAGAGAATTGGTGTGGTGACCAGTCGCAGTGGAGCCGTTATTCGAGATATTATCACGACCGTGAGCAGACGGTTTCCTGGTATCGATATCCTTCTCTATCCGACCAAGGTGCAAGGTGATGGAGCTGCGGAGGAAATTGCTCGAAATATTGCGCGTGCCAATCAACGTGACGACTTGGATTTGCTCATCATTGGTCGTGGTGGGGGTTCCATCGAGGATCTCTGGGCCTTTAACGAAGAGATTGTGGTACGGGCTATTTTTGAATCCCGTTTGCCAGTTATCTCCAGTGTTGGGCATGAGACGGATGTGACCTTGGCGGATTTTGTGGCTGATCGCCGTGCTGCAACGCCAACAGCTGCAGCTGAACTGGCAACACCTGTAACCAAGTTGGATCTTCTGGCCCATTTGCAAAATCAAGAAAAGCGGATGGCAACAGCAGTTCAGAATGTCCTGTCAAGAAAAAAAGAAGCTCTGAAAAAATGCAGTCAGTCAGTCATCTTTAGACAGCCAGAGCGCTTGTATGATGGCTATTTGCAACGCTTGGATCAACTGCAACTGCGATTAAAACAAAGTTTGCGAACACGAATTTCTGATAACAAACAAGTAGTTCAAGCAAGGACGCACAGACTGGTGCAATTATCACCTATAACTAAAATCCAACGCTATCAGGATCGTCTTGCTCAGTTGGACAAGCTCCTACGTAGCCAAATGGCGCTGGTTTATGATGCCAAGGTCGCTGAAGTCAAGCGACTTTCAGAAGCCTTACTGATGTTGGATACCAGTCGAATCGTGGCGCGTGGTTATGCTATTGTCAAAAAAGAAGAGTCAGTTATCGATTCGGTTGAGAGTTTGAAGAAAAAAGACCAAGTGACGCTTTTGATGCGAGATGGTCAAGTAGAATTAGAGGTTAAAGATGTCAAAACAAAAGAAATTTGAGGAAAATCTAGCAGAACTGGAGACCATTGTCCAAAGTTTAGAAAATGGTGAAATTGCTTTAGAAGATGCGATTGCTGCCTTTCAAAAGGGCATGGTCTTGTCAAAAGAGCTTCAAGCGACGCTGGACAAGGCTGAAAAAACCTTGGTCAAGGTCATGCAAGAAGATGGAACAGAAAGTGATTTTGAATGAAGAAGCAAGAAAAATTAGCTCTTGTCGAGTCTGCCTTGGAAAATTTTTATGGAGACCAGCAGTTTGCCTCTAGTTTGCGAGAGTCCGTTCTCTATTCCATTCATGCTGGTGGCAAGCGTATTCGACCTTTTCTCTTGTTAGAGGTTTTGGAAGCCTTGCATGTTGCTATTAGACCAGCGCATGCACAGGTAGCTGCGGCCTTGGAAATGATTCATACAGGGAGCTTGATTCATGATGATCTTCCTGCTATGGATGATGATGATTATCGACGTGGACGCTTGACCAACCATAAGAAATTCGGTGAAGCTATGGCAATTTTGGCAGGCGATGCTTTGTTCCTAGATCCCTATGCTTTGATAGCGCAGGCAGATTTGCCCAGTCAGATCAAGGTGGACTTGATTGCCAACTTATCCCTTGCTTCAGGAAGTCTGGGAATGGTTGCAGGGCAGGTTTTGGACATGGAAGGCGAACATCAGCACTTGTCTTTGGAAGAACTTCAGACCATTCATGCCAATAAAACAGGTAAGTTACTAGCTTATCCTTTCCAAGCAGCTGCTATCATAGCTGAATTAGCTCCTGAAACCCAAGCAAAACTGAAAACGGTTGGTGAATTGATTGGGCTGGCTTTTCAAGTAAGAGATGACGTGCTGGATGTGACAGCTAGTTTTGAGGAAATCGGCAAAACACCACAAAAGGATTTGCAGGCAGAAAAGTCAACCTATCCAGCCTTGTTGGGCTTGGAAGAGGCCAAGGCCTTTTGTAACCAAACTTTGGATCAAGCTAATGAAAAATTAGAAGAAATTGCCCAGCAAGTCAGCTTTGAAACAGAGCCGATTGTGAAAATAGTAGAAAGTTTGAGAATCAATGGCTAAGGAAAGAGTGGATGTACTAGCTTATAAACAGGGCTTGTTTGAAACACGTGAACAGGCCAAGCGTGGTGTCATGGCTGGGCTTGTCGTAGCAGTCCTTAATGGGGAGCGGTTTGACAAACCAGGAGAGAAAATTCCAGACGACACCGAGCTAAAACTCAAGGGTGAAAAACTCAAGTATGTTAGCCGCGGTGGTTTGAAACTGGAAAAGGCCTTGCAAGTCTTTGATCTATCAGTGGAAGGAGCGACAACGATTGATATTGGGGCCTCCACTGGAGGATTTACCGACGTCATGTTGCAGAATGGTGCTGAGTTGGTCTTTGCAGTTGATGTTGGTACCAATCAGTTGGCTTGGAAATTACGCCAAAACCCTCGGGTTGTCAGCATGGAGCAGTTTAATTTCCGATATGCTGAAAAGACTGATTTCGAAAAGGAGCCGAGCTTTGCCAGTATTGATGTGAGTTTCATTTCCCTTAGTCTGATCTTACCAGCCTTGCATCGTGTGTTGGCTGAACAAGGTCAGGTGGTAGCACTTGTCAAACCCCAGTTTGAAGCAGGTCGTGAGCAGATTGGGAAGAATGGAATCATTCGCGATGCCAAGGTCCATCAGAATGTCCTTGAATCTGTCACTGCTATGGCAGTTGATCAAGGTTTTTCAGTGCTTGGATTAGACTATTCACCAATCCAAGGTGGACATGGAAACATTGAGTTTTTAGCTTATTTGAAAAAGGAAGAGGGAGCAAGTAATCAAGTTGCCCCAGAAATAGAAAAAGTTGTAGAGAGAGCACATAGAGAATTTAAAGATGAATAAAAAAGAGAGACTTGAAAAAATTAGAAGATTTGTAACAGATTATCAAATCGGAACACAGGAAGAAATCGTTGAGCATTTAAAAGAAGCAGGTATCTCTGCCACTCAAGCGACGGTGTCACGAGATATTAAGGAACTGGGTATTGTAAAAATTCCCTTGAAGAACAATAAATACATCTATGAATTGCCAAAAACAATTGTAAGAAGTTTGCAGTTGGCTGAGAATAACATAATAGGTTCTGAGCGCATGGGAAATATGATCAATCTGGATGTCATTCCTGGGAATACTGCCTTTGTCAAGAGTCAGCTGATGAATACTTTCTCAGAGAGAATTTTCAACTGTCTGGCAGACGACAACTCAATTTTGATTATCTTGAGAAATGAAGAAGATGCCAAGGAAATATTTGAACAAGTAAAAAATTGGTAGGTTTATATGTTACTTGAAATTTCGATAAAAAACTTTGCCATTATAGAGGCGATTTCGCTCAATTTTGAAAAAGGCATGACAGTCTTAACTGGTGAAACAGGTGCTGGGAAATCGATCATCATCGATGCCATGAACATGATGTTAGGAGCTAGAGCGACTACAGATGTTATTCGTCATGGTGCGCCAAAGGCAGAGATTGAGGGACTTTTCTCTGTTGAGAATAGCCGTTCTTTACAAGAACTCTTTGAAGAGCAAGGGTTGGAAATGGGTGACGAGATTATCATCCGTCGTGAAATTCTTCAAAATGGGCGAAGTGTAAGTCGCGTGAATGGGCAGATGGTCAATCTTTCTGTTTTGCGTGCAATTGGCCAGCATCTTGTCGATATTCATGGTCAACATGACCAAGAAGAGTTAATGCGTCCGCAACTGCATATCCAGATGCTGGATGAGTTTGGTGATGCTGCTTTCTTGGACTTGAAGGAGACCTATCAGACGAGCTTTGATGCCTATCGCAAAATGCGCAAGCAGGTTTTGGAAGTCAAGAAAAACCAGCAGGAACATAAGGCTCGTATTGAAATGTTGGAATTTCAAATGGCAGAGATTGAGGCAGCAAACTTGCAGGCTGGTGAAGACTTGGCTCTCAACCAAGAACGAGATAAACTCCTCAATCACAAGAATATAGCAGATACGCTAACCAATGCCTACACTATGTTGGACAATGAGGAATTCTCCAGTCTTGCCAATGTTCGTTCAGCCATGAATGACATGGAAAGTGTCGAAGAGTATGACCCTGAATACCGTGAAATTTCGAGTTCTCTCTCAGAGACCTACTATGTTTTAGAAGATATTACTAAGCGTTTAGAAGATATTATTGAGAACTTGGATTTTGATGGCAATCGCCTCATGCAGGTTGAAAATCGTTTAGACCTTTTAAATACTATTACCCGCAAGTACGGTGGGACTGTGGACGATGTCCTGCTTTATTTTGCTAAGATTACGGATGAATACAATCTCTTGACTGGTAACAACCTTTCTTCCGAAGACATGGAAGCAGAGCTCAAGAAATTGGAAGTCGATCTTGTCGATTTGGCAGGGCAGCTTGCATCTGCTCGTCATGATTTGGCTCAGCAGCTTGAAGCTGAGATTAAGCAAGAACTTCAGGACCTCTATATGGAGAAGGCACAGTTCCAGGTTCGCTTTAGCAAGGGCAAATTCAGTCGTGAGGGGAATGAAACGGTCGAGTTTTACATTTCGACCAACCCTGGTGAAGACTTTAAGCCTTTGGTTAAGGTTGCGTCTGGTGGGGAATTGTCCCGCCTCATGTTGGCTATCAAGTCAGCCTTTTCTCGTAAGGAAGGGAAGACCAGTATTGTCTTTGATGAGGTAGATACGGGAGTCTCAGGTCGTGTGGCCCAAGCCATTGCTCAAAAGATTCATAAGATTGGCCAGCATGGTCAGGTTCTTGCTATTTCTCACCTTCCACAAGTGATTGCCATTGCGGATTATCAATTCTTTATTGAGAAGATTAGTGATGAGCACTCAACGGTGTCGACGGTTCGCCTCTTGACTTTAGAAGAGCGAGTAGAGGAAGTAGCTAAGATGTTGGCTGGGGAAAATGTAACAGAAGCTGCCCTTACCCAAGCCAGAGAATTATTGCAAACGAGGGAGAAATAAATGACAGACTATTATGTAATTGGAGATGTTCACGGGAAAGCAGGTATGCTAGAAGATCTGCTCAAAACCTGGGATGGTCAAACTCAGTTGCTTTTTCTAGGGGATTTGATTGACCGAGGTGAAGATAGTCGCCGTGTTCTAGAAATAGTCAAAGACTTGGTCGACAATCATGGAGCTATCTGTCTATCAGGAAACCATGAGTACATGTTTCTGACTTGGCTCGATGACCCAGAAGAAAGCTATGACCATTATCGTCGCAATGGTGGTGATACAACCATTAACTCTATTTTAGGTCGTCCCTTGGATGCACCAGTTGATGGCGTAGAAGATGCCAAACGTGTTGCGACAGAAGCAGCAGACTTGGTCGAATTTATTCGTCAAATGCCATTTGTAGTAGAGACAGACAAGTATATCTTTGTTCATGCAGGTATTGATTTGACTTTGGATGATTGGCATGAAACCACAGATTACAAGAAAGTCTGGCTCAGAAAACCATTCCACGAAGCTGAAAACCATACTGGGAAAACCATTGTCTTTGGGCATACACCAGTCTATGGTTTGCTGAAGCAAGACCGAGGTACTGCTGAGCTTTGGATAACAGAAGATGGCAAGATTGGCATGGATGGAGGAGCTGTCTATGGTGGTGTCCTTCATGGGATCGTCTTTACTGACCAAGGAATGACAGAACACCACTTTATCGAAAATGATGGTTTTGTTGCCGAAGATTAGTACTCCTAGCAGGGTATGGTCTTGTCAAAATGTTAAAAACAATTTATAATTAATAGATACCCTGAAAGGAAGAGCATCATGAATTTAGAAGAATTAAAGAAACGACAGGAGAAAATCCGGAACTTCTCCATTATCGCCCATATTGACCACGGGAAGTCAACGCTTGCAGACCGCATTTTGGAAAAGACGGAGACCGTTTCTAGTCGTGAAATGCAAGCCCAGCTTTTGGATAGTATGGATCTTGAGCGTGAACGTGGGATTACCATTAAACTCAATGCCATTGAGCTGAATTATACTGCAAAAGATGGGGAAACTTATATTTTCCACTTGATAGACACACCTGGCCACGTGGACTTTACCTATGAAGTGTCGCGTTCGCTAGCAGCCTGTGAAGGAGCGATTTTGGTGGTCGATGCGGCCCAAGGGATTGAAGCGCAAACTCTTGCCAACGTTTATCTAGCCTTGGACAATGATTTGGAAATCTTGCCCGTCATTAACAAGATTGACTTACCAGCAGCCGATCCTGAGCGCGTTCGTACAGAGATTGAGGATGTCATTGGACTGGATGCCAGTGAAGCTGTCTTAGCTTCTGCCAAAGCTGGTATTGGGATCGAAGAGATTCTTGAGCAAATCGTTGAAAAAGTACCAGCACCAACGGGCGATGTAACGGCGCCACTCAAGGCCTTGATTTTTGACTCTGTCTACGATGCTTACCGTGGGGTTATCCTCCAAGTTCGTGTCATGGATGGGGTAGTCAAACCTGGCGATAAGATTCAGCTCATGAGCAATGGCAAAACCTTTGATGTGACTGAGGTCGGAATTTTCACGCCGAAAGCAGTCGGGCGTGATTTCCTAGCGACAGGTGACGTTGGTTATATTGCTGCTTCTATCAAGACGGTTCAAGACACGCGTGTCGGAGACACAGTGACCCTAGCAAGCAATCCTGCATCAGAACCGCTAGATGGCTACAAGCAAATGAACCCTATGGTCTTTGCAGGTCTTTACCCAATTGAGTCAAACAAGTACAATGACCTTCGTGAAGCCCTTGAAAAATTGCAGCTCAACGATGCCAGTCTGCAGTTTGAACCAGAAACATCGCAGGCGCTGGGATTTGGTTTTCGTTGTGGTTTCCTTGGACTTCTCCATATGGATGTTATCCAAGAGCGTTTAGAGCGTGAGTTTAACATTGACCTCATCATGACAGCTCCATCTGTTATCTATAAGGTTAACTTGACCGACGGGGAGTCTATGGATGTTTCTAACCCATCAGAGTTTCCAGACCCAACCAAGATTGCTACCATTGAAGAGCCTTATGTTAAGGCGCAAATCATGGTTCCGCAGGAGTTTGTCGGAGCAGTTATGGAACTGGCTCAGCGCAAACGTGGGGATTTTGTGACCATGGACTATATTGATGATAATCGTGTCAATGTCATCTATCAAATTCCGCTTGCTGAAATCGTCTTTGACTTCTTTGATAAGCTCAAGTCTTCGACGCGTGGTTATGCAAGCTTTGACTACGAATTGTCAGAGTACCGTCCATCTAAGCTGGTGAAAATGGATATCCTTCTCAATGGAGACAAGGTCGATGCCCTCAGCTTTATCGTTCACAAGGATTTTGCTTACGAACGTGGAAAACTCATCGTGGATAAGCTCAAGAAAATCATCCCTCGTCAACAATTTGAAGTACCAATCCAAGCAGCTATTGGGCACAAAATCGTGGCTCGTACTGATATCAAAGCCCTTCGTAAGAACGTACTTGCCAAGTGTTACGGAGGTGACGTTTCTCGTAAACGCAAACTCCTTGAAAAACAAAAAGCTGGTAAGAAACGCATGAAAGCTATCGGATCAGTAGAAGTTCCACAAGAAGCCTTCCTCAGCGTCTTAAGCATGGATGAAGAATAGAAATAAAAAATAAAACTCTTGAAGATTTTTCAAGAGTTTTTTCTTTAAATGTGAGCTATAAAATCGGAAACTAACAGAATCGATTAGGTTAGAATTTGACAGAAGTCTTTATTTTTCTTATAATGCAGATGGAAAGGTGGTAGGATGAAAAAATTATTAATTTTAGGTACTGTAGTTACTGTTAGTGCTTTTTTAGCTTCATGCTCTAATAAATCACAAACAGCAACCGAAGAAAGTTCGTCTGCAGTTGTTAGTTCTTCTAGCAGTCAGGAAACGAGTAGCTCTAGCTCTGCCGTTTCTGAAGCGAAAAAGGAAGAGACGCAAATCATCGGATCGAATGAGTATGGCTTTGTCAAGGTACCCAAATCATGGGTTCGATTCCATGAAGTAGAAGGTGGAAATGATATACAGTATTGCGATGGAACAGATATCAACATTGTTACGCTGAATACCTTCAAGGCTGAGCAGTTCAATATCAGCGAAGAAGAATATGCTAAACTGGATGTTGTGACTGTCTCATCTAGTATTTTAACTTCCAAAGAACAAAGCTCTGATTTCAGTAAGGTCTGGGGTTCCAAATCGACCATTGGAGGTTATGAAGCCTATGTTGTCAATGCAATTGCTAAATCAGGGAAATACCTCGTTACCTGGGTTTTCCGATCAAATGATGGTAAAATCCGCTATGTTTCACTTGAAGGGGATGGGGAAACTTTAAAAACAATCTTACCGATGGTTGAAAGTAGCTGGTCAACTACTAAATCTGAATAAATGAAAAAAAGAAGATCCTTGGTCTTCTTTTTATTTTTTTTACGAATAGATAGATGAGTAGAAAAAGAAATGGAGTTGTATATGAAGATCACAAACTATGAGATTTACAAATTAAGAAAAGCTGGACTGACCAATCAACAGATTTTAACTGTCCTTGAATATGATGAGACTGTAGATCAGGAGCTCCTGCTAGGTGATATTGCAGAAATCTCTGGTTGCAGAAATCCCGCTGTCTTTATGGAACGCTATTTCCAGATAGATGATGCGCAGTTGGAGAAGGAGTTTCAGAAATTTCCATCCTTTTCTATTCTTGACGACTGTTATCCTTGGGATTTGAGTGAGATTTACGATGCTCCAGCACTCTTGTTTTATAAGGGAAATCTAGACTTGCTGAAGTTTCCAAAGGTTGCTGTTGTAGGGAGTCGTTCATGTTCTAGTCAGGGTGCAAAGTCGGTTCAGAGAGTCGTTCAAGGTTTGGAAAACGAGTTAATCGTGGTCAGTGGTTTGGCTAAAGGGATTGATACGGCTGCCCACATGGCTGCACTCCAGAATGGTGGAAAAACCATTGCTGTGATTGGAACAGGATTGGATGTGTTTTATCCTAAAGCCAATAAACGCTTGCAGGAGTATATTGGCAATGACCATCTGGTTCTCAGTGAATATGGACCTGGCGAGCAACCTCTGAAATTTCATTTTCCAGCTCGAAATCGTATCATAGCAGGATTATGTCGAGGAGTCATTGTAGCAGAGGCAAGGATGCGTTCTGGTAGTCTCATCACCTGTGAGCGAGCTATGGAGGAAGGTCGTGATGTCTTTGCCATTCCAGGAAACATTTTAGATGGCCATTCAGATGGCTGTCACCACCTGATCCAAGAGGGAGCAAAACTGGTCACCAGCGGTCAAGATGTACTGGCTGAGTTTGAATTTTAAGGAGAAATGGTTCACTCAGATAAACTTTTCTTCTATACTATAGGAGTTAAGTCTTGACAGCTATAGAAAAATGGTTTACACTTTATAAAGTTTATTACTTTGAAAAGGTGTGATAGTGTGGCTACGGCAACAAAGAAGAAAAAATCAACAGTTAAGAAAAATCTAGTCATCGTGGAGTCGCCTGCCAAGGCGAAAACGATTGAGAAATATTTAGGCAGAAATTATAAGGTTCTAGCTAGTGTCGGACATATCCGTGATTTGAAGAAATCCAGTATGTCAGTCGATATTGAAAATAACTATGAACCGCAGTATATCAATATCCGTGGAAAAGGTCCTCTCATCAATGATCTGAAAAAAGAAGCTAAAAAGGCCAATAAAGTCTTTCTGGCGAGTGACCCGGACCGTGAAGGAGAAGCGATTTCCTGGCACTTGGCTCACATTCTCAACTTGGATGAAAATGATGCCAACCGTGTGGTATTTAATGAAATCACCAAAGACGCGGTTAAAAATGCCTTTAAGGAACCGCGCAAGATTGACATGGACTTGGTCGACGCCCAACAAGCTCGTCGTGTCTTGGACCGCTTGGTAGGGTATTCGATTTCACCAATTTTGTGGAAAAAGGTCAAGAAGGGCTTATCAGCAGGACGCGTGCAGTCTGTTGCCCTTAAGCTCATCATTGACCGTGAAAATGAAATCAATGCCTTCCAACCAGAAGAATACTGGACAATTGATGGTGTCTTTAAGAAGGGAACCAAGCAATTTCAGGCTTCTTTCTATGGTATGAATGGCAAAAAGATGAAATTGACCACCAATGAAGAGGTCAAAGAAGTCTTGTCCCATTTGACTAGTAAAGATTTCACAGTAGACCAGGTAGATAAGAAAGAACGCAAACGCAATGCGCCCCTACCGTATACAACTTCAACCATGCAGATGGATGCTGCTAACAAAATCAATTTCCGTACTCGAAAGACTATGATGGTAGCCCAACAGCTCTATGAAGGGATCAATATCGGATCGGGCGTGCAAGGTTTGATTACCTATATGCGTACAGACTCGACTCGTATCAGTCCTGTGGCTCAGAACGAAGCAGCAAGCTATATTAACGACCGCTTTGGTAGCAAGTATTCTAAGCATGGTAGCAAGGTCAAGAATGCCTCAGGTGCTCAGGATGCCCACGAAGCCATTCGTCCATCTAGTGTCTTTAACACACCTGAAAGCATCGCTAAGTACTTGGACAAAGACCAGCTCAAGCTCTATACCCTTATCTGGAACCGTTTTGTGGCTAGCCAGATGACGGGAGCTATCTTTGATACCATGGCTGTCAAGCTCTCTCAAAATGGAGTCCAATTCGCGGCAAATGGTAGTCAAGTTAAGTTTGATGGTTATCTTGCTATCTACAATGACTCTGACAAGAACAAGATGTTACCAGACATGGCTGTTGGAGATGTGGTCAAGCAAGTCAATAGCAAGCCAGAACAACATTTCACCCAACCACCTGCTCGCTATTCAGAAGCGACGCTTATCAAGACCTTGGAGGAAAATGGGGTTGGACGTCCGTCAACCTATGCTCCAACCATTGAAACCATTCAGAAACGTTACTACGTTCGTCTGGCTGCTAAACGTTTTGAACCAACAGAACTGGGAGAAATTGTTAATAAGCTCATCGTTGAATACTTCCCAGACATCGTCAATGTGACCTTCACAGCTGAAATGGAAGGAAAACTGGATGATGTCGAGGTTGGAAAAGAGCAGTGGCAACGTGTTATTGACGTCTTTTACAAACCATTCTCTAAAGAAGTAGCTAAGGCTGAATCTGAAATGGAAAAAATCCAGATAAAGGATGAGCCAGCTGGATTTGACTGTGAGGTTTGTGGCAGTCCGATGGTGATTAAGCTCGGTCGTTTTGGTAAATTCTATGCTTGTAGCAATTTCCCAGACTGCCGTCACACACAAGCTATTGTCAAAGAGATTGGAGTCGAGTGCCCAAGCTGTCATCAAGGACAAATCATCGAACGCAAAACCAAGCGCAATCGTATCTTCTATGGTTGCAATCGTTACCCAGAATGTGAATTTACTTCCTGGGACAAACCAATTGGACGTGATTGTCCAAAATGCGGACACTTCCTTGTGGAGAAAAAAGTCCGTGGTGGTGGGAAGCAGGTTGTATGTAGTAATGGCGACTACGAAGAAGAGAAGATTAAATAAAATGCAGAGTCCTGAAAATAAATTTCAGGCTCTTTTTACTTGAAGCTTGACAAATTTCCTCACTTTGTGGGAAACTAGTAGAAGATTATTTCAAATAGGAGAAGACATGCGTATTATTTACCTAAGTATTGGTTTTATTTCTTTAGCCTTGGCTCTTGTTGGGGTTGTCTTGCCCCTCTTGCCAACAACGCCCTTCCTTTTGCTATCAATTGCTTGCTTTTCCAAGTCTTCAAAGAGATTTGAAGACTGGCTTTATCATACAAAGCTTTATCAGACCTATGTAGCTGACTTTCGGGAAACCAAGTCAATAGCGCGAGAACGAAAGAAAAAAATCATCGTATCTATCTATATCTTGATGGGAATTTCTATTTACTTTGCCCCTCTTTTGCCAGTCAAAATCGGTCTGGGAGCCTTGACTATCTTTATCACCTACTATCTCTTTAAAGTCATTCCTGACAAAGAATAGATAAAAATAGTAGTTATTTGCCTTGATAAAAATGAAAGCATATCTAAAATAATATGATATAATAAATGTAAAGAAAACATCAAGGAGAATCAAATGATTTACGAATTTTGTGCTGAAAATTTGACCTTGCTTGAAAAAGCGATGCAGGCTGGAGCTCGTCGAATCGAACTTTGTGACAATCTAGCAGTGGGAGGAACAACACCTAGCTATGGAGTGACCAAGGCAGCGGTTGAACTGGCAGCTAACTACGATACGACCATTATGACTATGATTCGTCCACGTGGTGGCGATTTTGTCTATACTGATCTTGAAATAGCGATCATGCTAGAAGATATTCGTTTGACTGCACAGGCTGAAAGTCAAGGAGTTGTCTTTGGTGCTTTAACTGCTGATAAGAAGTTGGACAAGGTCAATCTTGAGAAGTTGATTGCCGCATCAAAAGGAATGGAAATTGTCTTCCACATGGCCTTTGATGAATTGAGCGAAGAAGACCAGTTGGAAGCTATTGACTGGCTCAGCCAAGCTGGTGTTACTCGTATTCTGACTCGTGCTGGAGTATCTAGTGACTCGCTAGAGAAACGTTTTGCTCACTATCACAGAATTTTGGAACACGCTAAAGGTAAAATTGAAATTCTACCAGGTGGGGGAATTGACTTGGACAACCGTCAAACCTTTATCGACCAACTAGGTGTGACACAATTGCATGGAACCAAGGTTGTCTTTTAGAAAATAGAAAGGAACTGCTAGCTTTTGGTAGCAGTTTTCACTTATGTTTGAAATTTTTAAATCCTATCAGTTTAATCAAGAAAAGGCTCGTGTCTATGGTTTTCTAGAAAATGAGGGAGTCTGGACCTACAGTTTCCAGATTTTGGATGGAGATTTTGTCATGACTGTGTCCATCACAACAGATAATGTGAGCTTTCAAGTTTTTGACCAGGAAACGGGTGACCTCTATCCTCAAGTCCATATGGAAAGCATGAGAGGGACTTTTGTAGGAAGTGTCCGTCAAGCTTGTATGGAGATTCTCTACCAAATTCGGAAGGCTTGCTTTGATGTGCAGGATTTTATCTGTCCTCAGACTAAGCGTATCATGGCTCAAGTTCAGGAAAAGTATGGCAATCAGTTGGAATATCTATGGGAGAAATCGCCTGATACAGCAGTATTACGTCATGAAGGCAATCAAAAGTGGTATGCTGTTTTGATGAGAATCCCATGGGATAAGTTAGATAAGGGGAGAGAAGGGCTAGTCGAAGCTGTCAACCTCAAACACGATCAAGTGGCTGACTTGCTTTCACATAAGGGCATTTATCCAGCCTTTCATATGAACAAACGCTACTGGATTAGTCTTACTCTTGATGATAGTTTATCTGATGATGACGTTCTAGATTTGCTAGAAATCAGTTGGAATTTGACTTTGAAAAAGTAAGGAAATTCCCTTGTGTTTTCAAATGCTTTCAATTAGCAAAATATTCTTTACTGAAGAAATTTTCAGAAAATAATGGATTTTTTCTTGACAAGTGTTTTTAGCTATGCTAGAATACTAGACAAGATATCAAACGAAGGAGAAAGTCAAACATGAAAACAGCTAAGTTTAACCAATTTGCTTTGTTGTTGAGGTACTCGGGCTAGTGCAAAAGCATTAGTCCTGTTTGGCTTACCAAGCGGGAGTTAATCAACATCTCGCTTGGGTTTCTAAGCGAGATGTTTTTTTAAAACCACATTTGGAAAAGGGGAAATCATATGCGTAAAGTTGAATTTTTTGATACAAGCCTTCGTGATGGGGAACAAACACCTGGTGTTAACTTCTCAATAAAGGAAAAAGTTTCCATTGCAAGACAGCTGGAGAAATGGGGAATTTCTGTAATTGAAGCTGGTTTTCCGGCTGCTAGTCCAGATTCATTTATAGCCGTTCAAGAAATTGCTAAAACCATGAAAAAAACAGCAGTGACAGGATTAGCTCGTTCTGTAAAATCTGATATTGATGCTTGTTATGAGGCACTTAAGGATGCCAAGTATCCACAAATTCATGTCTTTATCGCTACCAGTCCGATTCACCGCAAGTATAAGCTCAATAAGAGCAAGGAAGAGATTTTAGAAGCTATTAAGGAGCATGTTTCTTATGCACGTTCTAAGTTTGAAATCGTCGAATTCTCTCCTGAAGATGCGACTAGAACAGAGTTGGATTTCCTCTTGCAAGTTGTGCAGACAGCAGTGGACGCTGGGGCAACTTATATCAATATCCCTGACACGGTTGGCTTTACGACTCCAGAAGAGTTTGCACGCATCTTTGATCACTTGACCGAAAATATTAAATCAGATCATAAAGTTGTCTTTGGTGTCCACTGTCACGATGATCTCGGTATGGCAACTGCAAATACTTTGACAGCAATTAAACACGGTGCTGGACGTGTCCAGGGAACTATTAATGGTATCGGTGAACGCGCAGGTAATGTTGCTCTTGAAGAAGTAGCTGTTGCTTTGAAGATTCGTGAGGATTTCTTCCAAGCAACTAGTGATATTGTTTTGGATGAAACAATGAATACGTCAGAAATGGTTTCTCGCTTCTCTGGTATTCCAGTTCCTAAAAACAAGGCTGTCGTTGGTGGCAATGCCTTCTCTCATGAATCTGGTATTCACCAAGATGGAGTTCTTAAAAATCCTCTCACTTATGAGATCATCACACCTGAATTGGTCGGTGTTAAGAGTAATAGCCTTCCGCTTGGAAAATTGTCAGGTCGCCATGCTTTTGTTGAGAAACTAAGAGAATTGGCTCTAGACTTTACAGAAGAGGATATCAAACCACTCTTTGCTAAGTTCAAGGCGTTAGCGGACAAGAAACAAGAAATCACAGATGCAGATATTCGAGCTCTGGTAGCTGGAACCATGGTTGAAAATCCAGAAGGCTTCCACTTTGATGATTTACAACTTCAAACTCATGCAGATAATGACATTGAAGCACTTGTTAGCCTGGCTAATATGGATGGTGAGAAAGTTGAATTTAATGCGACAGGGCAAGGTTCCGTTGAAGCAATCTTTAACGCTATCGATAAGTTCTTTAACCAATCCGTCCGTTTGGTGTCCTATACCATTGATGCTGTGACAGATGGAATTGATGCTCAAGCTCGTGTCTTGGTTACTGTTGAAAACAGAGATACAGAGACCATCTTTAACGCGACAGGGCTTGATTTCGATGTACTGAAGGCTTCAGCTATTGCCTACATAAATGCCAATACCTTTGTTCAAAAGGAGAATGCAGGTGAGATTGGGCGCAGCGTTTCCTACCGAGACATGCCTAGTGTGTAAAGGAGAAGGCTATGACAAAGAAAATAGTAGCTCTAGCAGGGGATGGAATTGGTCCAGAAATCATGGAAGCTGGTTTAGCAGTTCTGGAAGCTCTAGCTTCAAAAACAGGTTTTGACTATGAAATAGATAGACGCACCTTTGGAGGTGCAGGTATTGATGCTGCGGGGCATCCCTTACCTGATGAAACCCTCAAGGCAAGTAGAGAAGCAGATGCTATTCTCCTTGCGGCTATCGGTAGTCCCCAGTATGATGGGGCAGCGATTCGGCCTGAACAAGGACTGCTGGCTCTCCGTAAGGAACTCAATCTTTATGCCAATATTCGCCCTGTAAAAATCTTTGACAGCCTCAAGCATTTGTCGCCTCTCAAACCGGAACGAATTGCTGGTGTAGACTTTGTCGTGGTACGTGAGTTGACAGGTGGTATCTACTTTGGAGATCATATCCTTGAAGAGCGGAAAGCGCGTGATATCAACGACTACAGCTATGAGGAAGTAGTGCGGATTATTCGTAAGGCCTTTGAAATCGCAGGAAGTCGCAGAAAAATCGTTACTAGTATCGATAAGCAAAATGTTCTAGCGACTTCAAAACTCTGGCGCAGAGTAGCTGAGGAGGTTGCGCAAGATTTTCCAGATGTAACCTTGGAGCACCAGTTGGTGGACTCAGCTGCCATGCTCATGATTACCAATCCTGCCAAGTTTGATGTCATCGTGACAGAGAATCTTTTCGGAGATATCTTATCTGATGAATCAAGCGTTCTATCAGGCACTCTTGGTGTTATGCCATCAGCCAGTCATTCTGAAAAGGGGCCAAGTCTTTATGAGCCTATTCACGGTTCAGCGCCTGATATTGCAGGTCAAGGAATTGCCAATCCTATCTCTATGATTTTGTCAGTTGCTATGATGTTGAGAGACAGTTTTGGACGTTATGAGGATGCAGAGCGTATCGAGCGTGCTGTTGAAGCTAGTTTAGCGGCTGGCATTTTAACAAGAGATATTGGAGGACAGGCTTCGACTAAGGAAATGACAGAAGCCATCATTGAAAGATTATGAAGATAAATGAAGGAATCACGCTTGCCCTCTTGATTTGGAATTTGCTGATTTTCTTGATTTATGGCATTGACAAATCCAAGGCAAGAAGAGGTGCTTGGCGCGTCCCAGAGAAAATCTTACTCATTTTAGCCTTTACTTGTGGTGGTTTCGGTGCCTGGTTGGCAGGAATCACCTTTCACCACAAGACTAGAAAATGGTATTTTAAAACAGTTTGGTTTCTCGGGATGGTGACCACACTAGTAGCCTTATATTTTATTTGGAGGTAATGGATGGCAGGAAAAACGATTTTTGATAAATTATGGGACCGTCATGTCATCACAGGAGAAGAAGGGCAACCCCAACTCATGTATGTGGATCAGCACTATATTCATGAAGTGACCAGTCCCCAAGCATTTCAAGGATTACGAGATGCAGGTCGCAGATTGAGACGACCAGACTTGACATTTGGGACCTTTGATCACAATGTCCCGACAGTTAATATCTATGATATTCGAGATGTGATTTCTAAAGCTCAAATTGATAAGTTGGCTGAAAATGTTGAAGAGTTTGGAATTGAGCATGCAGCCCACGGTTCTGAAAAGCAAGGTATCGTTCACATGGTTGGACCAGAAACTGGCAGGACTCAACCAGGAAAATTCATCGTCTGTGGAGACAGCCATACGGCTACTCACGGAGCTTTCGGAGCTATCGCCTTTGGGATTGGGACCAGTGAGGTCGAGCATGTCTTTGCTACCCAGACACTCTGGCAAGTTAAACCTAAGAAAATGCTGGTAGAATTCACTGGTGTTCCTCAAAAAGGAGTTTATTCTAAGGATTACATTCTCGCCTTAATTGCCAAGTATGGCGTTGCTTGTGGTGTAGGATATGTGGTGGAATATCGTGGGCAAGCGATTGATGCACTGACCATGGAAGAGAGGATGACCATCTGCAATATGTCCATCGAGTTTGGCTCCAAGATGGGAATTATGAATCCAGACCAGACTACCTATGACTATCTCAAGGGACGGGAATGTGTTCCAGAGGATTTCGAGGAGGCGGTTGCTGACTGGAAAACCCTCGTCAGTGATGAGGATGCTGTCTATGATAAGGTTATCCGGATGGATGTCTCAGACTTGGCTCCTATGGTGACCTGGGGAACCAATCCTGCTATGGGCGTCGACTTTGACAGTAGTTTTCCAGAAATTAAGGATATGAATGATGAACGAGCTTATCATTACATGAACTTGGAGCCTGGCCAAAAGCCAGCGGATATTGAACTAGGTTATATCTTTATCGGGTCTTGTACCAATGCCCGGCTCAGTGACTTGCAACTGGCTGCGCGATTTGTAAAAGGGAAGAAGATTGCTCCCAACTTAACGGCTATCGTGGTTCCAGGCTCTCGTCCTGTCAAACGAGCTGCTGAGAAGTTGGGCTTGGACAAGGTTTTCCTAGATGCTGGTTTTGAGTGGAGAGACCCAGGTTGCTCTATGTGTCTAGGGATGAATCCCGACAAGGTACCTGATGGTGTCCACTGTGCTTCAACCAGTAACCGCAACTTTGAAGATAGACAAGGATTTGGGGCTAAGACCCATCTCTGCAGCCCAGCTATGGCAGCTGCAGCAGCTATCGCAGGTCGTTTCGTAGATGTTCGACAGATGCCAGAAGCCCAGTAAGGAGAGGATATGGAGAAATTTACAGTTTATACAGGAACGACTGTTCCTCTCATGAATGATAACATTGATACTGACCAAATCCTTCCCAAGCAGTTTCTGAAATTAATTGATAAGAAAGGCTTTGGTAAATACCTCATGTATGCTTGGCGATATCTGGACGATAAGTATACTGAGGATCCAGACTTTGTCTTTAACAGACCTGAATACCGTAAAGCCAGTATTCTCATCTCAGGGGATAACTTTGGCGCAGGATCGTCCAGAGAACACGCGGCTTGGGCTCTAGCCGACTATGGTTTTAAGGTCGTGATTGCAGGTTCTTTTGGAGATATTCATTACAATAATGAACTCAATAATGGTATGTTGCCCATTGTTCAACCCAGAGAGGTTCGAGAGAAACTAGCCCAGCTACAACCAAGCGACCAGATAACCGTGGATTTGGAACAACAAAAAATCATCTCCCCAGTTGGAGAATTTACTTTCGAAATCGATAGTGAATGGAAACACAAGCTCTTAAATGGTTTGGATGATATCGGTATTACGTTGCAGTATGAAGATTTGATTGCTGCCTATGAAAAACAGCGCCCAGCCTATTGGCAGGATTAGAAAAAATAGAAAAGGGAATAGAACTATGACAAAACACATTAAATGGACGGGAACACTTTCACAAGAAGGCTATGACATTTTAAAAGGTGAGGGTGGTTGTATCGTTTGCCCTACAAAAGTCGGATATATCATCATGACTAGCGATAAGGCAGGACTTGAACGCAAGTTTGAAGCCAAAGAGCGTAATCGTAACAAACCAGGAGTTGTCCTCTGTGGTAGCATGGATGAGCTTCGCGCTTTAGCACAACTTAATCCAGAAATCGAAGCCTTCTACCAAAAACATTGGGACGAAGACATTCTCCTTGGTTGTATCCTTCCTTGGAAACCAGAAGCTTTTGAGAAATTGAAAGAATACGGTGATGGCCGTGAAGAACTCATGACTGACGTTCGTGGTACTAGCTGTTTTGTCATCAAGTTTGGTAAAGCTGGTGAACAGTTGGCTGCTAAACTTTGGGAAGAAGGCAAGATGGTCTACGCCTCATCAGCCAACCCATCTGGAAAAGGAAACCGTGGTAAGGTAGAAGGAATAGGAGAACGTATCGAAGGAGCAGTGGACCTTGTTATCGAAGCAGACGACTATGTGGCATCTATCCAACCTGACAAAACGATTGAAACGCGCTACGAGCAAGGTGTGATGGTCTCTATGGTCGATAAAGATGGCAAACTCATCCCAGAACAAGGAGGAGCACGTTCAACTTCACCAGCACCAGTCGTTATCCGTAAAGGGCTTGACATTGATAAAATCATGATGCACCTGTCAGATACCTTTAACTCATGGGACTACCGTCAAGGTGAGTATTATTAAGATAAAAAAAGAAGTCTAGTGTTAAGAGACATTGAAGCTCCTAACACTGGGCTTTTTCTTTAGAATTTCTTTTCTTTTTTTAATAGATATGATATTCTATATATGAAATAGGGTTTTGAAATATTAAATACTAACTAGCCTATAATATGAAAATGGAGCTACAAAATGGAAGAAAAATTAAATTATTGGATGATAGTTGCAGGAGGAGGTGGAAAAGTTTGGTCTTTATTTAAAGAAGAGAATATAGCTTGTATAGATTTTGATTCTAATTTATCTAATATTTTAGATTACAATAATCCTGAAGAATTGAAGCAAGGAAAGCAGAGAAATTTATTTATTTGGAAGTTTGCACATGACATAAAAATAAATGATTATATAATAGCTACCTCAGGATTAAACAAAATTTTAGGTATTGGACAATGTGTGAAAACATATTACTTTGATGAAACAAAAACAGAGTTTAAACATTGTATTGGTGTTAATTGGTTGAAAGTAGATGGTGGATGGGAATACCAAAGAAAAAAAGGTACAAGACAAACCATCAACTGGGATAGAAATTCAGAACGTATCAATTTATATAAATCCATTCTAAATGGTACATACAGAAAAAATATAGAGAAAGTTGTTATGAATAAAAATATTGACGATTATTTAGATAAATTAAAAAAATCCAAAAACCTCATCCTCCGCGGTGCTCCTGGCACAGGAAAAACTTATCTTGCTAAAGAAATTGCCAAAGAATTAACGGGTGGCAACGAAGACCAAATCGAATTTGTACAGTTTCACCCTTCCTATGATTATACGGATTTTGTAGAGGGGTTGAGACCAATCCTGGTAAATGATGGACAGATTAACTTTGGCTTGCAGGACGGTATTTTTAAGAAGTTTTGTCAGAAGGCTAAAGAAGCTCAAAAAACTGGAGGACAAGATAATTTTGATGAAGCTTGGGATCTTTATCTTGAATATGTAAATAGCAGAGATGAAAAAGAATATTTGACAGAATTTTCCTATCTCACAGTAAATAGTCGAAATAATTTTAATATCAATTATGAGACTAAAGCCCAAGGAACTTGCTTAACAAAATCTTATGTTTATGAACTCTATAAAGATGAAAAATATCTGAAACAGCCCTATTATCGTAATCAAGGAAAAAAAGTCCTAGAAACTTTAAAGAAAAGATTTGGTCTGAAAGATTATATTTCTCCAACAGAAATTGACACAGACAAAAAATTCGTTTTCATCATTGATGAAATCAACCGTGGTGAGATTTCTAAGATTTTTGGTGAACTCTTTTTCTCTATTGATCCTGAATATCGTGGCGAAAGGGGGAGTGTTTCCACCCAGTATGCTAATTTACATGAGACGGATGACAAGTTTTATATCCCTGAAAATGTCTACATCATCGGAACAATGAATGATATTGATCGTTCAGTAGACACCTTTGATTTTGCTATGCGCCGTCGTTTCCGTTTTGTTGAAGTTACTGCTGAAAGCCAGCTATACATTCTAGATAACGAACTAGATGGACATGAGGAGGAAGCGAAAAAACGTCTAAGAAATTTGAATGTTGCTATCGAAAACGTTCAGGAATTAAACAGCCATTATCATATTGGACCAAGTTATTTCCTTAAGTTGCAGGATGTAGATTTTGACTATGAATTACTCTGGTCTGATTACCTCAAACCACTTTTGGAAGATTACTTACGAGGTTCTTATGAAGAGGCTGAAACTCTGGATACATTGAAAAAAGCATTTGATCTGACAAATAACGAGCGAACAGATCGGCAAGATACTGGTGATGATAATGCGAATAACTGATAATCAGTATAGAATTGCTAAAGAGGACCTTGTCGCAGAATATCCCAACCTAAGTCAAGTACTTCTTGATAGAACACTAGATAACCTTTCTCGAGAGGACAATATTTTTATTTTTCCGAATGATTTGATGAATTCTCCTGATTTAGACAAGGACCAAAAGATTTTTGAAACAGTTAATCAGAAAATCAAGACAGGGAACGTGATTGGTTTTCTTGGATATGGTCAGGAAAGATTAACGATTTCCTCTCGTTTTTCTGATGAAAGTAACGACCATTTTTTGCATTATCTTTTACAAAAGATTCTCAATATGAATTTGACTAGTTTAGACATCGGTCTATCTCAAGAGGATAAACTCTATCAGCTTTTGATTTACCTCTTTCCCAAATATCTGCAAGCTGCTCTTCGAAAAGGTCTTTATAAGGAATACCAGAGATTTTTCCATAACGATAGTCATGTAAAGGGAGTGCTAGATGTAGGAATGCATCTTAAGAAAAATGTTCCTTTTATGGGAAGCATTGCCTATACCACTAGGGAGTTTACCTATGATAATCCACTCATGCAGTTGATTCGGCATACGATTGAGTACATTAAGAATCAGAAAGGTTTCGGAGTTCTGCTCGATAGTAATCGTGAAAATATGACAGAAATTACTCGTGTAACCTCATCTTATAAACTAGCTGATCGTGCCAAGATTATCAGAATGAATAAAATCAAACCCATCCGACACGCCTATTTTAGAGAGTATAGAAAATTACAGGAACTCTGCTTGATGATTCTGAGTAGAGAAAAGCATGGTCTTGGACCTCAAGCCCAAAAGGTACATGGTATTCTCTTTGATGTTGCCTGGCTTTGGGAAGAGTATGTTTACACCTTGTTGCCAAAAGGTTTCATCCATCCTCGAAATAAAGAAAAGAAAGGCGGCATCCTAATATTTTCTGGTGGGGAACGAAAAGTATATCCAGATTTTTATGACAGAGAACGAAAGATTGTTCTAGATGCAAAATATAAAAAACTGGAGTTTACTGAAAAAGGGATTAATCGTGAGGACTTGTTCCAGTTGATTTCCTATTCTTATATTATAAAAGCTAAGAAAGCTGGACTGATTTTTCCTAGTATAGAGCAGTCAGTAAATAGTGAGATAGGAAAAGTAGTGGGATACGGAGTCTTGCTTAAAAAGTGCTCTATCCAAATCCCTCAGAATACCTCATCCTATAGTGTGTTTTGTAAAATAATGGAAAATTCTGAAAAAATTTTTAAAGCTATTATTGATGAAGAAGTGGGGAGAAAATAATCTCTTCACTTTTTTGCTATTTATTAAGTAATTTCCGAACTATATAATTTGATTATTAAAAATATTTGACAAAAACTGTACTTTGGTTTATAATAAGTCAAGGAAACGTCGGAAAAGACGTAGTGATGCGCAAGCATAGGTAGGTCATTACAAAAGAAACGAGACATCGATATGTTAAATGAATTTCCAATTTTTGATTACGAAGATATTCAGTTGATCCCTAATAAATGTGTGATTAAAAGCCGTGCAGAAGCAGATACGAGTGTCGCACTTGGAAATCACACTTTCAAACTACCTGTTGTACCTGCAAATATGCAGACGATTTTGGATGAGAACGTCGCAGAGCAGCTTGCTAAAGGTGGTTACTTCTACATTATGCATCGTTTTGATGAGGCTGGGCGCATTCCTTTTATCAAACGTATGCACGATCAAGGGCTCATTGCTTCTATTTCAGTCGGTGTCAAGGATTACGAGTATGATTTCGTTAGCCAACTCAAGGCTGATGCTCCTGAGTATATCACGATTGATATTGCTCATGGACATGCGGATAGCGTGATCTCAATGATTCAGCACATCAAGAAAGAATTGCCTGATACTTTTGTAATCGCTGGTAACGTCGGAACTCCAGAAGCTGTGCGTGAATTGGAAAATGCTGGTGCCGATGCTACTAAGATTGGAATCGGTCCTGGTAAGGTTTGTATCACCAAGGTCAAGACTGGTTTTGGTACAGGTGGTTGGCAGTTGGCTGCTCTTCGCTGGTGTGCAAAAGCTGCTCGCAAACCGATTATTGCTGATGGTGGGATTCGTACACACGGTGACATTGCTAAGTCTATCCGTTTCGGTGCTAGCATGGTTATGATTGGTTCCCTATTTGCAGGGCATATCGAAAGTCCAGGAAAGACGATTGAAGTCGATGGCGAACAGTTCAAAGAATACTATGGTTCAGCTTCTCAATACCAAAAGGGTGCTTATAAAAATGTAGAAGGAAAACGCATCTTACTTCCTGCCAAAGGGCATTTGCAAGACACCCTGACTGAGATGGAGCAGGATTTGCAAAGTGCCATTTCCTACGCAGGTGGACGCAAGGTTGCTGACCTCAAGCACGTTGATTATGTTATCGTGAAAAACTCTATCTGGAATGGGGATGCATCCCACTAATAGGCGCTTAATCCACCCATAAAAAACTTGTTATTAGAGCAAATTTCTGTTATAATAAAACAAGTTTCCACCCTTAGTGTAATGGATATCACGTAAGATTCCGGTTCTTGAGATGGGGGTTCGATTCCCTCAGGGTGGATGTAAACAGCCTAAAAAAGCCTTTAAATAAGGCTTTTTTCTTTATTGCCTCCAAAATTAGAAATCTTTTTTCAAAAATTACCCCACTCTCCGCTAGTCCTGTTTTAAAGTGACTCAGAGGGCTTTTTTTGTTATAATAGAAAAGATCGTAATTATTAGAAAGAGGTCAGTATGAAAGAATTACAAACTGTACTGAAGAAGCGTTTTGCAATCGAATTTGCAGACAAGAATTTGCTGGAAACGGCCTTTACTCATACGAGTTATGCCAATGAGCACCGCCTCTTAAAAATTTCACACAATGAGCGCTTGGAATTTTTAGGAGACGCTGTTCTGCAATTATTGATTTCAGAATACCTGTATAAAAAATATCCTAAGAAACCAGAGGGTGATTTGTCCAAACTCCGTGCTATGATTGTCCGTGAGGAGAGTTTGGCTGGTTTTGCGCGTGATTGCCAGTTTGATCAGTTTATCAAGCTAGGAAAAGGAGAAGAAAAGTCTGGTGGGCGCAATCGTGACACCATTCTTGGTGATGCCTTTGAAGCCTTTTTGGGAGCGTTGCTTTTAGACAAGGATGTTGTTAGGGTAAAAGAGTTTATCTATCAGGTTATGATTCCCAAGGTTGAGGCAGGTGACTTTGAGATGATTACGGATTACAAGACGCACTTGCAAGAGTTGCTCCAGGTCAATGGAGATGTGGATATTCGCTACCAGGTGACTTCTGAGATGGGACCTGCCCATGATAAGGTTTTTGATGTAGAAGTTCTAGTTGAGGGCAAAAGTATCGGAAAAGGACAAGGCCGTTCTAAAAAATTAGCAGAGCAAGAGGCCGCAAAAAATGCCGTTGAGAAGGGGCTTAATTCATGTATTTAAAGGAAATTGAGATCCAAGGATTCAAGTCCTTTGCTGACAAGACCAAGGTCGTCTTTGACCAAGGTGTGACAGCTGTCGTTGGGCCAAATGGTTCTGGGAAGTCAAATATCACAGAAAGTCTACGATGGGCCTTGGGGGAGTCTAGTGTCAAGAGCCTTCGTGGCGGTAAGATGCCCGACGTAATCTTTGCTGGAACTGAAAGTCGTAAACCGCTCAATTATGCCTCTGTTGTTGTGACCTTGGACAATGAAGATGGTTTTATCAAAGATGCGGGGCAAGTTATTAAGGTAGAACGCCATATCTACCGTAGTGGAGATAGCGAGTATCGAATTGATGACAAGAAAGTCCGTCTGCGTGATGTCCATGATCTTTTCTTGGATACAGGTCTGGGACGGGATTCCTTCTCCATCATTTCTCAAGGGAAAGTTGAGGAAATTTTTAACTCCAAGCCCGAAGAACGCCGTGCTATTTTTGAAGAAGCAGCTGGAGTTTTAAAATACAAGACTCGTAGAAAAGAAACAGAGAGTAAACTGCAACAAACTCAAGACAATCTCGATCGCTTAGAGGACATTATCTATGAGTTGGACAATCAAATCAAACCTCTTGCAAAACAAGCCGAGAATGCTCGCAAGTTTCTCGACTTGGATGGTCAACGCAAGGCGATTTACTTGGATGTACTGGTTGCCCAAATCAAGGAAAACAAGACTGAACTAGAGCTAACAGAAGAAGAGCTAACGCAAGTTCAGGAACTCTTGACCAGTTATTACCAAAAACGTGAAGAGTTAGAAGAGGAAAATCAAACTCTTAAAAAGAAACGCCAAGATCTCCAAGCTCAAATGGCTAAAGACCAAGGGAGCTTGATGGATCTGACGAATCTGATAAGCGATTTAGAGCGAAAACTAGCCCTGTCTAAACTGGAATCCGAGCAGGTAGCCCTCAATCAACAAGAAGCACAAACCCGTTTGGCGACTTTGGAAGATAAGAGAAAGGCTCTAAGTAAGGAAAAGGCTGAAAAAGAAGCGAACTTGGAACAGTTAGAGGAAAGTCTAGCTGAAAACAACAAGGAACTCAATCGCCTAGAAGCGGAGTTGTTGGCATTTTCAGATGATCCTGACCAGATGATTGAGCTCTTGCGTGAACGTTTTGTGGCGCTCTTACAAGAAGAAGCGGATGTCTCAAACCAACTGACCCGAATCGAGAATGAACTGGAGAACAGCCGTCAGCTGTCTCAAAAACAAGCTGATCAACTTGAGAAACTGAAAGAACAACTGGCTACAGCTAAAGAAAAGGCCAGTCAACAGCAGGCTGAGCTTGAAACTGCCAAGGAGCAGGTTCAGAAATTATTGGCTGACTACCAAGCTAGTGCCAAGGAGCAAGAGGGGCAGAAAGTTTCTTTCCAAGCCCAGCAGAGCCAACTCTTTGACCGTCTAGACAGTCTCAAAAACAAGCAGGCTAGAGCCCAGAGTTTGGAAAACATCCTAAGAAATCATAGTAATTTTTATGCGGGTGTTAAGAGTGTTCTTCAAGAAAAAGCCCGTCTTGGTGGGATCATTGGTGCAGTCAGTGAACATTTGACCTTTGATGTGCATTATCAAACTGCCCTGGAGATTGCACTTGGAGCTAGCAGTCAGCATATCATCGTAGAAGATGAGAACGCGGCGACTAAGGCTATTGATTTCCTTAAGCGCAACAGATCCGGTCGTGCAACCTTCCTTCCTTTGACAACGATTAAGGCGCGTACAATATCTAGTCAGAATCAAGATGCTATCGCTGCAAGTCCAGGATTTCTGGGGATGGCAGATGAGTTGGTGTCGTTTGATAAGAGACTAGAAGCCATTTTCAAGAACTTGCTAGCTACGACGGCTATCTTTGATACTGTAGAACATGCGCGTGCAGCAGCTCGTCAAGTTCGCTATCAGGTTCGCATGGTGACACTGGATGGGACAGAGTTGCGCACAGGTGGTTCTTATGCAGGTGGTGCCAATCGTCAAAACAACAGTATTTTCATCAAGCCAGAGCTGGAGCAATTACAAAAAGAAATTGCTGAAGAAGAGGCTGACTTGCGGTCAGAAGAGGCGACTTTGAAGACTTTACAAGACGAGATGGTGGTATTGGCAGAAAGATTAGAAGCTATCAAATCTCAGGGTGAGCAAGCTCGTATTCAGGAGCAAGGTTTGTATCTTGCTTATCAACAAACCAATCAGCAGGTCGAAGAACTGGAAACGCTTTGGAAACTTCAAGAAGAGGAATTAAATCGTCTTTCTGAAGGAGATTGGCAAGCGGACAAGGAAAAATGCCAAGAGCACCTTGCTACTATTGCCAGAGAAAAGCAAAATCTGGAAGCTGAGATCGAAGAGATTAAGTCTAACAAAAACGCTATTCAAGAACGTTATCAAAACTTGCAGGAACAGATTTCTCAAGCGCGCTTGCTTAAGTCAGAACTGCAAGGACAAAAACGGTACGAAGTTACTGATATTGAACGCTTAGGCAAGGAACTGGATAATCTAGATATCGAGCAAGAGGAAATTCAGCGCCTTCTCCAAGAAAAGGTTGATAATCTCGAGAAAGTGGATACGGATTTGCTAAGTCAGCAGGAGGAAGAGGCCAAAACTCAGAAAGCCAATCTTCAACAAGGTCTGATTCGCAAGCAGTTTGAGTTGGATGATATAGAGGGTCAACTGGATGATATTGCCAGTCATTTGGATCAGGCTCGCCAGCAGAACGAGGAGTGGATTCGCAAGCAAACACGTGCCGAAGCTAAGAAGGAAAAGGTCAGCGAACGCTTGCGCTATCTACAAGCTCAATTAACAGACCAGTATCAGATCAGCTACACTGAAGCTCTAGAAAAAGCGCATGAACTGGAAAATCTCAATCTGGCGGAGCAAGAGGTTAAGGATTTAGAGAAGGCTATTCGCTCACTGGGTCCAGTCAATTTGGATGCTATTGAACAGTACGAAGAAGTTCACAACCGTCTGGATTTCCTCAATAGCCAACGAGATGATATTTTGTCTGCTAAAAACCTACTCCTTGAGACCATCACAGAGATGAATGATGAGGTTAAGGAACGCTTCAAATCAACCTTTGAGGCCATTCGTGAGTCCTTTAAAGTGACCTTTAAACAGATGTTTGGCGGTGGTCGGGCAGACTTGATATTGACTGAGGGCGATCTTTTAACTGCTGGTGTGGAGATTTCTGTCCAACCTCCAGGTAAGAAAATCCAATCTCTCAACCTCATGAGTGGTGGGGAAAAAGCCCTATCAGCTCTGGCTCTGCTCTTCTCAATCATCCGAGTTAAGACCATTCCTTTCGTCATCTTGGACGAGGTAGAGGCGGCGCTGGACGAAGCCAATGTCAAACGTTTTGGGGATTACCTCAACCGCTTTGACAAGGATAGTCAGTTTATCGTCGTAACACACCGTAAGGGGACGATGGCGGCAGCGGACTCTATCTATGGAGTTACCATGCAAGAATCAGGTGTGTCTAAGATTGTTTCGGTTAAGTTAAAAGATTTAGAAGAAACAATAGACTAGTTACCAAACGATAGCATCTCTTAGGAGGTGCTATTTTTTAAAACTAAAGTTCTAAGTTGTCTCTTAAGGTCAGTTCAGGCGCAAAAAACGACATTTGGGATTTCCTCTTAGCGAAAAGACTTGCTCTATGATATAATAGTTTCATGATTACAACAGTACCTATTAAGAACGAAAAAGATATTGCAGTACCAGGTAAAACAGTCCTTGTACTAGGTTATTTTGATGGCATCCACAAGGGGCATCAGAAACTTTTTGAAGTGGCTAGCAAGGCCTCGATGAAGGATTATCTGCCAGTTGTCGTGATGACCTTTACAGAGTCGCCAAAACTTGCCTTGCAACCTTACCAACCTGAGCTCATGCTCCATATCGTCAATCATGAGGAACGGGAGCACAAGATGAAGTGGCATGGAGTAGAGGCTCTCTTCTTACTTGACTTTAGTAGCAAATTTGCTAGTTTAACGGGTCAAGAATTCTTTGATACCTATATCAAGGCTTTAAAACCAGCTATCATTGTGGCAGGATTTGACTATACCTTTGGCTCTGATAAGCAAACTGCAGATGACCTGAAGGACTATTTTGATGGAGAGATCATCATTGTTCCTCCGGTCGAGGACGAAAAGGGCAAGATTAGTTCCACACGGATTCGTCAGGCTATTCTTGATGGAGATGTCAAGGGAGTCAATCATCTGCTCGGCACACCACTCCCATCTCGTGGGATGGTCGTTCATGGAAATGCTCGTGGGCGTACTATCGGTTATCCAACAGCCAATCTGGTTCTAAGAGATCGAACCTACATGCCAGCAGATGGTGTCTATGTAGTCGATGTCGAGGTGCAACGGCAAAGATATCGTGGCATGGCGAGCGTCGGTAAAAATGTCACCTTTGATGGAGAAGAGCCACGCTTTGAAGTTAATATTTTCGACTTTTCAGACGATATTTACGGTGAGACAGTCATGGTCTACTGGCTGGACCGTGTTCGCGATATGGTCAAATTTGACTCCGTAGAGGAACTGGTAGACCAACTCCAGAAAGACGAAGAGATTGCTCGGAACTGGAAGGATGGAGAGTAGAAAAGTTTAAAAAAGTGAACCATATTTTGTGTTTGCTTTTTTATTTTTGAAAGAAATTTTAATAGAAAGAAACATAATTGAAGGTTGATTGAAAATCTGTTAAAATAGTGATATTCATAACTTTAAAACCAAAGAAAAGAGACTAGAGGAAATGTGAATCCTCTAATAAATATTGAATATATGATAGAAAGAGCAAAATCACAATTAGCAATTCAAAAATCTCTGGAAGAATTGGATCATCAGGTCTCTTATGTTTCTGATGATGTCTTTAACTTAAAATTGGATACAATTTTTGATGAATACGACGATGTTTTCAAAGCTTTGGTGGAAAAATGATAGTCTATCTAACAGAAAAGCAAATTGAAAAAATCAATGCTTTAGCAATTCAACGGTATTCTCCAAATGAGCAAATTCAAACAGTTAGTCCTTCAGCGTTAAATATGATTGTGAACTTACCAGAACAATTTGTTTTTGGCAAGCCTCTTTATCCAACAATTTTTGATAAAGCAACAATATTATTTGTCCAATTGATAAAGAAGCATGTTTTTGCCAACGCCAATAAACGAACAGCCTTCTTTGTTTTGGTGAAGTTTTTACAATTCAACTCTTTGAAAAAGCTGAGGATAAAATTGGAGCAGATGAGGTAAGAGCTTTATTACAAAATGAGAAGTGGTCCAACTGAGCTGAAGAAAAACAGTAAAAAGCAGAGATTCATGGCGCAGAAAAGAGGCTAGTTCCTAATTTCAACAACTGGAAGTTATGAACTAGCCTCAAAAGTTTGACAGAAAAAATCCAGTTATGGTACTTAGTGCATTTATATTATGTCTTCATTTTACAGAAACCGAAAGTAAATAACTATTTTTAATATAAAATTTTGTCTTTTATCATATTTTTTTGAAAAAAGCTAGTAATTTGACTGAAAAAATTTGCAATTCTCCACAAGAAAATATATAATATAGTTGAGATGGAAAAACGTTTTTAAAAGGAGGTGCACATTATGTTCTTAGGATTCTACTTCCGTTTTTGGTTCAGCATTTGGTGGCGTTAATAGAGGTTAGAGGTTGTTAAATTAAACTCAAATAGCTTTATGCCAGTAAGAAACTGAAATATTCAGTTTAATATGAGTTTTATTTTTTCTAGTAAATCAACGTTTTCTATCACAACTCTATTGCAGTTAAGCTATGATATGTGATGATTGTCAACCCTATCTTGTTAACATTTTTATGGTCTCGAGAAATCTTATTTCTTGGGACTTTTTCTATTGTTTGAAAGGTTGTGTGTTGATTTTGATTTTGTTGAACTAGGAGAACAAAAAAGACAAGCTACTTTAAAAAGTAATTTGTCTGTTGTTGAGTCACTTTTTATTGAAACACACGATAAACGTAGGGATTTTCTGGTTTGTCTACTTTTGTGAAACTCTCAACTTCCAGTATTGGGAGTTTTTGTTTGAGTTCTTTATGGTAGTGGAGGGTCAGGGTTCCTCTAGCGGTGATCCAAGTATTGTCAGGATATTGGCGTGAGTTCCCCTTGGTCAAGAGTCCATATACACCAGAGTCTGCGATACAGTGGATAATCCCAAAGCGAAAGAGGAACTGGCTATCTGGATGGCTAGGATCGTTATAGACAAAGCCTGTAAACTCGATTTTCTTCCCTTCAAACTCTTGAGGATAGTCATAGAGAACTTCCATGACCTCCATATAGTTTTCGTCTGTAACCTGAATGGTTGGCTGGGATAGATATTTATCAGCTGTTGTCCTCATTTCCTTTTCATAAGCAGATTTGGAAAAATAGGTACTGGTATCGGGTTTGAGGTATTGACTGGATGTTCCTTCACTTGCCTGAATAGCTGTGTCAATTCCCTCATCAAGTGGGAAATGATAACCTTTGGCAGATACGGTTTTCGAGTCCAAACTTACTGTCGGAAAGGCAACTCCAATCAATAGGGGTAGTGACAGTAAAAGGATGCTGATTCGTCTAGCTCGACGACTTTCAATATGGCTGTGAGAGTTGATTTTCTTGATCCAGATATAGAATTGGACCAGAGCCAATAGAAGAGAAAGGAGCATGGAGATATAGACTAGATAGGAATAGTGGAGGTTGATGTAGTGACTGAGCTTGCCAGATAGGTGCAGATAAAGGGTCAGAGCAAAATAACCTAGTAGAATGATAAATCGGATCATAGCACCCCCCCCAACATGTAAGAATAAAGCAAGACAAGCACTGTCACGATGCCCATGAATTGCCAGATGAAGCGTGCTTTTAGATAGTGTTTCATCATGAGGAGATTTTTGATATCAAGCATGGGACCAATGACCAGAAAAGCAAGGACTGGCGCTAGGCCAAAGCTCGAGAGGAGAGAAGCTCCGATAAAGGCGTCCGCCTCGCTACAAAGTGAGAGGAGAAAGGCAAGAAACATGAGCAAGAGAATCGCAAGGACTGGATTAGCACTGATAGAGGTCAGGATCCGAGTTGGGACATAGACCTGTACGATAGCTGCAAAGAGACAACCAAAGACCAAGTAACGCCCCATATCGAAAAACTCGTCAATAGCTTGTATAAAGACCTGAAAGACTTTTCTAGCAGGAGTCAAGTGTGAAAAGTCATGTTCATGACAAGTAATAGAATTCTCTTTTTGAATGGGTTCCTTCCAGAAAAATCCTAGGAAAATCCCCAGAACCAAAGCAATCACAATAGCTCCCAGAGATCGCAAGAAGGTAATTTTTAAGGAATTACCAAAGGCAGAATAGGTAGCGAAAAGAACGATAGGATTGATGATGGGAGCAGTCACCAGAAAGGGAACGGCTGTGTAGCTAGGGACTTTCTTTTCCAGAAAACGATTGATAATCGGTACGATTCCACACTCACAAGAAGGAAAGAGAAAGCCAATGAAGGTACCAAAAAAGATTCTTCCCCAACGATTGCGAGGAAGAAACTCATAAACTTTATCAGGTGTGATATAGACCTCAATCACCCCCGAAATGAGACTCCCAATCAGAACAAAAGGAAGGGATTCGATGATGATAGAGAGAAAAATAGCTCCCGCTTGTAAGATGCTAGGAGGAAGAGATTGAAAAATCGTCATCTATTTTTTCTTCTCAACTTTTTCTTTTTTGTCTTTATTATCTGGGAAAGTGACTTGTGTTAAGTCAGGAAGTTTAGCAAATTCTTCAAACATCTTGTCCAAGTCATCCGTTTTTGTAAATTTAACAGCCATGGGCTTACCTCTTTTCTAAATTCTACCTCTATTATACTATTATTTTGTGGAAATGGGATTATTTTGATAATCAAAGAGGTAAAAATAGGTAAGGGGAAACAAGGGCTGTTCCTTATGGTATAATAGTTTTATGGATAAAAAATATGAAAAAATCTCCCAAGATTTGGGTGTAACCTTAAAGCAAATCGATACCGTTCTAGGTTTAACAGCAGAAGGGGCGACGATTCCCTTCATCGCGCGTTATCGTAAGGACATGACTGGTAGTTTGGATGAGGTGGCGATTAAGGCCATTATCGACTTGGATAAAAGTCTGACAAATCTCAATGACCGCAAGGAAGCTGTCTTGACTAAGATACAAGAACAAGGCAAACTAACCAAGGAATTGGAAGAAGCTATCCTGGCAGCTGAGAAATTAGCAGACGTTGAAGAACTCTATCTTCCTTATAAGGAAAAACGTCGGACCAAGGCAACCATTGCCCGTGAAGCAGGACTCTTTCCTCTTGCCCGCTTGATTTTGCAGAATGTAGCTGACTTAGAGAAAGAAGCTGAGAAGTTTGTCTGTGAAGGATTTGCCACAGGTCAAGAAGCCTTGGCTGGGGCAGTTGATATCTTGGTAGAAGCCCTATCTGAAGATGTCAATCTACGTGCTATGACTTATCAGGAAGTGTTGAGACACTCTAAAATCACTTCACAAGTCAAGGATGAAAGTCTCGATGAAAAACAAGTTTTTCAGATTTATTATGATTTCTCAGAGACAGTTGGCAACATGCAGGGCTATCGTACCTTGGCGCTCAACCGTGGGGAAAAATTAGGCATCTTGAAAGTTGGTTTTGAACACGCGACGGATCGTATCCTAGCTTTCTTTGCTGCTCGTTTCAAGGTGAAGAATGCCTATATTGATGAAGTGGTTCAGCAATCTGTTAAGAAAAAAGTCTTGCCTGCTATCGAGCGCCGTATTCGGACAGAATTGACTGAGAAAGCGGAAGAAGGGGCTATCCAACTCTTTTCTGACAATCTGCGCAATCTCCTCTTGGTTGCTCCGTTGAAAGGGCGCGTGGTTCTAGGATTTGACCCTGCCTTTCGTACAGGTGCCAAGCTGGCAGTCGTTGATACGACAGGAAAAATGCTGACGACCCAAGTCATCTATCCTGTCAAACCTGCATCAGCTCGTCAAATCGAAGAAGCCAAGAAAGATTTGGCAGATTTGATTGGACAGTATGGCGTAGAAATTATTGCTATCGGAAATGGAACGGCTAGCCGTGAGAGTGAAGCCTTTGTGGCAGAAGTTCTGAAAGATTTTCCTGAAGTCAGCTATGTTATCGTCAATGAAAGTGGTGCTTCTGTCTACTCTGCTAGCGACCTTGCTCGTCAGGAGTTTCCAGACTTGACCGTTGAAAAACGATCGGCTATCTCTATCGCCCGTCGTTTGCAAGATCCCCTTGCCGAATTGGTCAAAATCGATCCTAAGTCAATCGGTGTCGGTCAATACCAACACGATGTCAGCCAGAAGAAACTATCTGAGAGCCTGGACTTTGTCGTCGATACCGTGGTAAACCAAGTCGGTGTCAATGTTAACACAGCTAGCCCAGCTCTTCTTTCCCACGTAGCTGGACTCAATAAAACCATTTCTGAAAATATCGTCAAATACCGTGAGGAAGAAGGAAAAATCACTTCACGCGCTCAAATCAAGAAAGTTCCTCGTCTCGGTGCCAAAGCCTTTGAGCAGGCAGCTGGTTTCCTCCGTATTCCGGAAAGTAGCAATATCCTCGATAATACTGGAGTTCACCCAGAAAACTATGGTGCAGTCAAGGAGCTCTTCAAACGCTTGGATATCAAGGACTTAAATGAAGAAGCACAAAACAAGCTTAAGTCCCTTTCTGTCAAGGAAATGGCGCAAGAACTAGAACTTGGCCCAGAAACCCTTAAAGATATCATTGCTGACCTTCTCAAACCAGGTCGTGATTTCCGTGACTCTTTTGATGCTCCAGTTCTTCGTCAAGATGTCTTGGATATCAAAGACTTAAAAGTCGGCCAGAAGCTGGAAGGTGTGGTGCGTAATGTCGTTGACTTCGGTGCCTTCGTTGATATCGGGATTCACGAGGACGGCTTGATACATATTTCTCATATGAGTCGTAAATTTATCAAACATCCCAGCCAAGTGGTTTCAGTCGGAGATTTGGTAACAGTTTGGGTCAAGAAAATCGATACTGAACGTGAAAAAGTCAATCTGTCGCTCCTAGCTCCAGATGAATCTGACTGAGTACGTTAAGTCTGTTTCCCTAGAAGACTTTGGTAGACCTTTCACGCACCAATCCCAGTGGAATTCTCGTCTGCGAACGACAGGTGGCCGATTTTTCCCCAAGGATGGGCATTTGGACTTTAATCCCAAGGTTTATAATGAACTAGGTTTGGAAGTCTTTCGCAAAATCGTGCGCCATGAACTCTGTCACTATCACCTTTATTTTGAGAAAAAGGGTTATCGCCACAAGGACCGAGATTTTAAGGAACTTTTGAAAGAAGTTGATGGACTGCGCTATGTCCCGCCCTTGAAAACACAAACTCAAAGTGCCTACCTAGTCTATCAGTGCCAATCTTGCCAGCAAAGCTATCAACGCAAGAGAAGGATTGATACCAAGCGCTATCGATGTGGCATCTGCCGAGGTAAACTCGTCATCTTAAATCGGCCTAAGGACTGATGTTCTTGGTCTCGTTTTATGCTATACTACTTGTAAGAATACCGAAAGAGGAACAAATCATGAATACAAAATTTTATAAAATGAGACGAAATCGTATGGTGTCAGGAGTTTTAGCTGGCCTATCAGACAAGTGGAAACTTGATGTAACCCTAGTCCGCTTTCTCTTCGCCATTTTTACCATATCAAATTTTGGGATTGGCGTGATTATTTACATTATCCTCGCCTCTATCCTGCCAACTAAGGAAGAGATTGAAGCCGAAATGTACGGAACAGGCCCACGTAAACGCAAGGAAGCCCAAGCCATTGAAGACAATGATGGATGGTTTTGGTGATATTTAACAGGGAAAATTTATTATTTGCACTATGTTACTTAAAAGAAGTAGCATAAATGACTGAAAATCCCTTGTGGTTATTTAGCCACAAGGGATTTTGATATTTAAGTATATTCTTTTCCATCTTGAGAGAGATGAATTACCTGATCAGCCATTTTCCAAATACTAGGATTGTGAGTTGCGATGATAATTGTTCTATTAGCATTACGAAGTTCAAGGAGAATTTCCATAATTTCCTTGGAATTTTTTGGATCCAGCGAGGCGGTAGGCTCATCGGCTAAAATTAAAGGAGGATCTTTCAGGATAATCTTAGCAAGCGCTACGCGTTGAGCTTCACCACCAGATAATTCATAGATTTTTTGGTTGAGACTTAGATAATCTAGTCTGACAGCTTGTAGTGCTTGAAGAAGAAGTCTCTCTTTTTCTTGTTTCTTGCTCTGTTTTTTACCAATCAGTCCCAGCTCAAGGTTTTCTCGAATGGTCTGACTTTCTAATAGTCCGAAGTTCTGGAAGAGATAACCTAGCTCGTTACGATAGAATTCCTCATTTTTTAGTGAAGTCAAAGACTTTTCTTTGTAAACGATTTCTCCTTTGTCGAAAGTCTCTAGTTTTGCAAGCATATTGAGCAAAGTGGTTTTTCCACAACCACTGTCTCCTATCAAAGCATACACCATACCACTTTGAAAATTCAGATTCAAGTCTGAAAAAATAATACGAGAACCAAATTGTTTCCAAATATGTTGCAATTCAATCATGCTATCCTCCTTTGATAATACTAACATAGGTTTTGCTTTCCTTCTTATCAAAGATCTTCAATAGAAGAACGGCTAAACTTAAAAAGCTGAAAAATAGGATCAGGGTAATCCAGATATTCTTAGAAATAATGAAAGCTAGACCACTTCCGAGAAAGAGAGCTGCTATTTGAGAAGTGATATATCTATTGTGTAATTCAAAGAAATAATAGCCTGCTATTTTTTTCAAGAATATGGTTTTGCGAAAGGCTTCAAAATAGAGCAGATTTAAACTTGTAAACAGCAAAATTGAAGTCAAAATAGCAAACATAGAACTCGCTAAGTTACTAAAAATTTCGATTTTAATTTTTTGATTTAACTGGAGATAGGTTTCCCTAGCAGACGATAGCTTTGAGACCATATGATCAAGTTGATAGTGTTTCAAAAGTTCTTGTGTCTGGTGGAGGTCTGTAAAATAGAGATATTCTAGATTTGTAAACCAGAAGATGGAGGAAGCCTTGCCAAGTGCTTTAGGAGAAAGCACAAGAAAGATGGGATTTGATAACCATTGATCATAAGCAATATGGGCGGTATTATAGAGAAATACATCATTTTTTTGATTGGTATAAGCTATACTAACTTCGACAGTTTGATTAGACTTGCTACTGTATAATCGGTTGGTTAACTCTTGTTGCAAGGTTGATTTTATATCTTTTTCATTTTTTTGTAGTTCTTCTGGGAGTATGGCAAGGATCTGTCCATCTTTGAGGGTGTTGATTTTTTGAAAGGTTTCTGATGTTAACTCTATACCTTCTTTTTTGAAGTAGTCAGGTGTTACATAGAGAATATTTTTTCCTTCCACACCATAAGGGTTATCTTCAGTTTCATTATGATTTGAGGTAGCTTGCTTAAGAGCTTGCTCAACTAGATTATATTTAATAAGGAAAGCATTCTCATTATCTATAGCATGCTGAATAAAGTCAAACCATTTATCAGCATTTGTCTGCAGTTCATCTAAATTTTTCATCTGACTGGAACGCCCTGTTTGAAGAGTAACAACATTGGAGCGTTGTTCCCAAGTAGCTTGTCCAGCCTCATTTTTCTCAAGGATATGATAGTAAGTAGACATACGTCCAAATCCTACAATAACCAGTAGAATGGCAAGTACCTGACCAAAGTAGAGAATGCGTAGAATTGACTTGATTGGTAATTTTCCTTTGATGATAGAGAGGAGATGAACTTTTTTCAAAGAAATGGTAAAAAGAATGGCAATTAGGAGACTAAGTAAGAAAAGTAGGCTATTGTAAAGAATAAAAAGTATTCCTAAAAAAGTTTGAACCTCATAAGGATATCCTAGGGAAATGAGCAAGACTCTTGCTATCAGCAAAGCAGGTAGACCAAAAAGAAGGATATCAAGTCCGTCTTTTGCGAGAGAACGAAAGAAGAGATGGCTCAGTCGTTCTCCAGAAATCAATCGAATCCCTGACTGAGAGAGAGATTGAATTTGGCCAATAACAATCAAAGCTAAGAAAGTCAGCAAAAAGATTAACATACTGGTAAGCTGATTAGGTTGGGTAAACATGGCCAGTACGAAGGATACTCTATCATTTTCAAATGCATTCGCTTTTTCTAGTCCAAGTTCTTTCAGATGAGTAGCCAATTCTTGACTAGTTAGGGATCCGCTGATAATATTGTAGTTGTTGAGAAGATCGCTCTTGTGAATACTTTCTTGACTTGCTTGAGGCATCCAGTCTGGAAGTTTCCCATCTCCAAAAACTTCGTAGTAAGTTTGTGATTTTCCATCACTATCTACTTCCCAAATGGTTCTTGCGATAAGACTATTATGTTCTTTAGCAAGACTATTTAATTCTTCTTTAACGGTAGAATAATCTGCTTGCCCACTTAATACTGCTGCACCCGGGAACAGGATTTGTGGAAGAGAGTCCTTCCAAAAGGACAGAGTGGCAATGAGAAAGAAAGTTAAAAGAAGATTGCTGATGAAGAGAAAAACACGTTTCATAGGAACCTCTTTCTAAAAAGAGGGGCTGAACCTCCCTCCTTATAGCAGTGATACGAATGATAGTTTAGCACTTTAAAAAATAATTAGCAGAAAGCCAATTCTTTTAAAAGATGTTAAAGAAAGCCTTTTCATAATTTAATTTTACTATTATTTTAAGAATAAAACAAGCAATGGCAGGACTTCTTATAGTAGCTATTTTCAAAAAAATTCCTCAATCTTACAAAAATGTAAGATTAAAGTCTCTTTTGTAAGGTTAGGTTATGGCAGGCCGCCTTTTTTTACGATAAACTAGACTCATAAAGAACAAAGGAGCAACATCATGAAAAGAATCTTACAAAAGAAAACAAGAAAACCAAGTCAAAAAGACATCGAGCGTGTTCAACTGGGATGCGCTATGATGCAAGCACAGTTTCAATTGATGGGATATTAAGAAGGAGAAAATCATGACACTTTTAGATGTAAAACACGTTCAAAAAATCTACAAAACACGTTTCCAAGGCAACCAAGTAGAGGCCCTCAAAGACATTCACTTTACCGTAGAAAAGGGTGACTACGTTGCCATCATGGGAGAGTCTGGTTCAGGAAAGTCAACCCTGCTCAACATCCTGGCTATGCTGGATAAACCAACTCGCGGGCAGGTTTACCTAAACGGAACAGACACAGCAACCATTAAAAATTCACAAGCTTCGAGTTTCCGTCGTGAAAAATTAGGCTTTGTCTTCCAAGACTTTAACTTGCTAGATACCCTGTCTGTGAAGGACAATATCTTGCTTCCGCTAGTTTTATCACGCAAACCTATCACGGAGATGATGAAGAAATTGGTAGTAACCGCTGAAAATTTGGGTATCAACCAATTGCAAGAGAAGTACCCTTATGAAATCTCAGGAGGTCAAAAACAGCGGGTAGCAGTAGCACGCGCCATCATTACCGAGCCTGAAATTCTCCTTGCCGATGAGCCAACAGGGGCCCTTGACTCCAAGTCATCTGCAGCCTTACTTGATGTATTTGATGAAATCAATGAGCGAGGGCAAACCATTCTCATGGTAACCCACTCTACAGCTGCAGCCAGCAGGGCCAAGCGCGTTCTCTTTATCAAGGACGGAATTCTCTATAACCAAATCTACCGTGGAGAGAAAACAGAACGTCAGATGTTCCAAGAAATCTCTGATACCTTGACTGTTATGGCAAGTGAGGTGAATTAGTATGTTTCGATTGACCAATAAGTTAGCGGTTTCGAACTTAATTAAAAACCGCAAACTCTACTATCCCTTTGCTTTAGCTGTTCTCTTAGCTGTGACCATCACTTATCTCTTTTACTCATTGACACTTAACCCTAATATTGGCAAGATTCGAGGGGGAGAAACTATCTCTATGACCCTGGCTCTCGGTATGGTGGTTGTTACCATCGCTTCTGGAATTATTGTCCTTTATGCCAATAGTTTTGTCATGAAGAACCGTTCCAAAGAGCTGGGTATATATGGTATGCTGGGTCTTGAAAAGCGCCATTTGATCAGTATGGTTTTTAAGGAGCTTCTTATTTTTGGTTCCTTAACGCTGACAGCTGGTCTTGGCCTAGGAGCTCTCTTTGACAAGCTAATCTTTGCCCTTCTTCTGAAGTTGATGAAAATGAAGGTGGAGCTCGTTTCAACCTTCCAACCAATAGTCTTTATCCTAGTTCTTATCGTTTTTGGCGCTATTTTCCTAGGTTTGATTTTTATCAATGCCTTTCGCATCGCCCGCATGAATGCTCTTCAGCTCTCTCGTGAAAAAGTCAGTGGTGAGAAAAAAGGACGTTTCTTAGGTCTTCAAACCATTCTAGGTTTGATTAGTATGGGAGCTGGCTATTTCCTAGCAGTTACCGTTGAAAATCCACTTAATGCTGTGCTGATTTTCTTTGTAGCGGTCTTACTGGTAATCTTTGGTACCTACCTCTTGTTCAATGCAGGGATTACAGTATTCCTACAAATCTTGAAGAAAAACAAGCGTTACTATTACCAACCTAACAACATGATTTCTGTATCCAATCTCATTTTTCGTATGAAGAAAAATGCGGTTGGTCTGGCAACGATTGCTATTCTTTCAACCATGGTCTTGGTGACTATGTCTGCTGCAACGAGTATCTTTAAAGGCTCTGAAACTTTCAAGAAAGTCATGAATCCACATGATTTTGGAATTACAGGACAGAATGTTGAAAAAGAAGACATAAATAAACTCCTAGACCAGTATGCTAGTGATAAGGGATTGACTGTCACAAAGAAAGAAGTCCTTACATACAGTAGCTTTGGTGTAGCAAACCAAGAAGGTACGAAATTGACAATTTTTGAGAAAGGTCAAAATCGTGTTCAACCGAAAACTATTTTTATGGTCTTTGACCAAAAAGACTATGAGAATATGACGGGTCAGAAACTTGCACTTTCAGGAAAGGAAGTTGGATTGTTTACTAAAAACAAAGAACTTCAAGGACAGAAAGAACTGACTCTAAATGACCAGACCTATACAATAAAGGAAGAAATCAAAAAAGATTTTATTCTTGAACATGTCCCAAATCAGTACAATATTCTAACTTCGGACTATAACTATCTGGTTGTTCCTGACTTACAAGCCTTTCTTGACCAGTATCCTAATTCTTCCATCTTTAATCAATACTACGGTGGTATGAACGTAACGGCTAGCGAGGAAGAGCAACTCAAGCTTGCCAATGACTATTCAAAATTCCTTGATGATTTTAATAGAGAATTAAGCAAAGAAGGAAGCTATGTTTATGGAAGTAATCTGGCTGATAGTAGTGCGCAGATGAGTGCTCTCTTTGGCGGTGTCTTCTTCATCGGTATCTTCCTCTCTATCATCTTTATGGTGGGAACAGTCCTGGTTATTTACTACAAACAAATCTCTGAGGGCTATGAAGACCGTGAACGCTTTATCATTTTGCAAAAGGTTGGACTCGATCAAAAGCAAATCAAGCAAACCATTAATAAACAGGTCCTAACTGTTTTCTTCCTCCCATTGCTCTTTGCTTTCCTACACCTTGCCTTTGCCTATCATATGCTTAGCCTCATCCTAAAAGTCATTGGGGTACTAGATGCAACCATGATGTTGACTGTCACTTTGTCCATCTGTGGCATCTTCCTCATCGTCTACGTTTTGATCTTTATGATTACCTCAAGAAGCTATCGCAAGATTGTGCAAATGTAAAAAAGATACCTCGATGCTGGTCGAGGTATTTCTTTTATCTTAGATACTAAAGAGTTGTCCTAAGAGGAAGGTTACTCCCATGGTGAGAAGTCCGATACAGAGGTTACGGATCATAGCGGTTTTCGTAGGAGCTTTGCCTAGTTTGGCACTGGTATAGCCGGTGATGAGAAGGGAAAGGGCAACGATAAAAACAGTAGCAGGAATGCGATAGTCACTTGGAAAGACGATGATTGAAAGCATGGGAGGAAGACTTCCCAGTACAAAGGCGATAAAGCTAGAGATAGTAGCATGCCAAGGGTTGGTAAACTCTTCGTACTCTATTCCATATTTTTCTTCTACCAAGGCTTTGAGAGGATTTTTCAAAAAGGCCTTGTTGGTCAAGAGTTGGGCGGACGTTTCACACTCACCATTTTGAAGGTAGGCAGCATAGAGGGATTGTTTTGCAGATTCGATGTCCTTATCCAAGAGCAACTGTTCTCTGGCAACAGCGGCTTCTTCCGTGTCTTTCTGAGTGGATACAGAGACATATTCGCCACCGGCCATAGAAAAAGCACCAGCGAGGATAGCCGCCAATCCTGATAAAAAGATAATCCAGATATTGCTCGTCGCACTAGCAACACCGATAACGACTCCAGCGATGGAAATAATCCCGTCGTTGGCACCGAGAACACCCGCGCGCAGGATATTGAGTCGTCCTGCAAAGTTTGCATCAATTTCATGTTTTATTTCAGTCATAGTCATCTCCTTTCTCTCCATTATAGAGAAAAGAGTAGGGGAATACAAACTTTTTAAACTATCTGAAAAAAGTTCTACGATTCTAATTTTTAAGCCCTTTCTAATTTTGCCGAAAAATGCTACTTCAAATTCTCAAATATTAAATTTTCTGACAATTTATTGAAAAATGAGTGAATGCATGTTATAATGGAACGTAAAATAAATTCAGGCTTCCTGAACCAATAGGAGTAACTAATGAAAAAACTAGGTGTTGTCCTTTTATCTTCAGCCTTGCTATTGACAGCATGTGCAGTCCGTTTTGAAAAATCAACCGAGACAAATGATTCCTCTAAGGTGACAGCTTTATCAGATGACAAACAAAAACTACTTGATAAGGCAACCGCAGATTATAAGACTTTTGTTCAAGGACAAATTGACAAACTCTTAACGGATACAGAAGGATTTGTCCAGCTTTTAAAAGACGGAAAACTGGAGGAAGCCAAGAAAGCTTATCCACTTGTTCGTATGGCTTATGAACGTTCAGAACCAATCGCTGAGAGTTTTGGTGAGTCAGATGTTAAGATTGACTTTCGTCTAGCAGACTATGTGGATGAAAATAAGACCGAGGAAGGTTGGTCTGGTTTCCACCGTATCGAGCGTATCCTTTGGGAAGAAAACACAACTAAGGGGACCGAAAGTTATGGAGATCAGCTTGTCAATGATATCAAAGAGTTGAAGGCTAAGGTAGCGACTGTTGAAGTAGATCACAAGATTATGTTGACTGGAGCAGTTGACTTGCTCAATGAAGTGGCGACAAGCAAGATTACGGGTGAAGAGGAAATCTACTCTCATACAGATTTGTACGACTTCCGCGCTAATATCGAGGGAGCTGAAAAGATATTCCAACTCTTCAAACCTTTACTAGAAAAATCAGATGCTGACCTAGTTAAAGAATTAGAAGCTGATTTCAAATCTGTTAATAGCTTGTTGGACAAACATATGACAGACAAGGAGCACTACAAACTCTATACAGACTTAACAAAAGAAGACACCAAAGAATTGGCTGAAGCCGTGACGAAACTTGGTGAACCTCTATCACAAATGGGCAAATTTCTTGATGGAGAATAGGCAGTATGACTAAGAAAGACGAAAAGTTTTTTGAGAAAAAAATGGACCGTCGAGAATTTCTAAAAAAAGCGGGTATTGGAGGTGCTGGTCTAGCACTTGGTCTCTCTGGTGCCTCCGCTTTTTTAGCGCCTAAGCTAGACAAACAGGAAAAAATCTCGTACGGTAATGAAAAAATTGACTTTTATGGGAAACACCAAGCGGGTATCACGACCCCTATGCAGAAGAATATCTATTTTGTTGTCCTAGATTTGCATACGATAGATAAAGATAAGATTATCCAGCTTTTTAAGGATTGGACAGATTATAGTAGCAAGTTGGTAGAAGGAGAATTGGTCAAAAAAGATGGTCAGAATGCTCTCTTGCCACCTAGTGACACTGGAGAAACCGTGGGGCTAAATCCTCATCGTTTAACGCTGACTTTTGGTGTGTCTGCTAGTTTCCTAAAAAAGATGAAATTAGAGCAAAAACGTCCTCAACTTTTTAAGGATTTACCTCCCTTCCCAAAAGAGCAACTACGTGAAAAATATACTGGGGGAGATATTGTTATCCAAGCCTGTGCAGATGACGAGCAAGTTGCTTTTCATGCTATTCGCAACCTTATCCGTAAAGGGAGAAATGCGGTGATTCTCCGTTGGAGCCAATCTGGATTTGCTGCTATTGGAGATCGTCTTGAGACACCACGTAACCTTTTTGGTTTCAAGGATGGAACTGCTAATGTAACCAAAGAGAAGGATTTTGATCGTGTTGTCTGGGCTGACAGCAAGGATTGGATGGAAAATGGCTCCTATATGGCCGTTCGTCGCATCCAGATGTTTCTCGATACCTGGGATCGAACCAATCTTGAAGAGCAAGAAAATACCTTTGGTCGCTACAAAGAAAGTGGCGCTCCCTTTGGTAAGAAGAATGAGTTTGATGAAGTGGATTTGAGTCTTTTACCAGATGATTCGCATGTTCGTTTAGCCAAAGAGGTAGATAAGCCACTCTTACGACGATCCTATTCATACTCAGATGGTATTGATGAAAAGACTGGACAATTTGACACAGGCTTACTCTTTATCTCTTTCCAAAAGGATCCTGATCATTTTGTCAAGGTTCAAACCAACCTCGGAGCTACAGACAAGATGAATGAGTATGTAACCCACATTGGTAGCGGTCTTTTTGCCTGCTTTGGTGGAGTAGAGAAAGGAGGCTATATTGGTCAGAAATTATTGGAAGACTAGTATTTGTTTTTTGACTTTGTTTTTTCTCTTGTTAGCTATTTCTCCTGTTAGTGCTAAGGAAAGTCTGAGTTCCTATTTTGTAAAGATTACCGATGCCTCTCAGGCTGTAAAAAATGGAAATCAGGAAGAAGCCAAGGCCCTAGTTAGAGAAATGGCGACGGATTTTGAAAAAGTAGAACATGCTGATTCGGATACTGGAAAGGTTGTCAAGGAGAAACTTGCTCTGTCAGGGGAGATTAGTGAAGAAAATCTGACACAGATCTCCTCTGCCCTTCTAGCTTTTGAAAAAGAGCAAAATCCAGTAGATCTTGATGCTGAAAAGGAAAAGCTTGTCAGTCGCTTAAGACCACGTTTTGAGACTTTGGATAAGGCAATTTCTTCCAAAAACATAGAGCAAGTCCGAGAAGCCTATAAAAAGATGAATTCAACTTGGACACTCAATGAAAGTGTCGTCCGCGACAACAGTACAACTCATTACGGTCAAGTAGAAACTGCTATCTCTTTCTTACGCAGTAGTATTGAAATGGAGCCGACAGATTATGATGCTATCCAGTCTTCTTTTAATGACTTAAAAACTGCCATTGATAATTTCGTAGCTGGCAAAGAAGTGGCGACAAGTTCCTCCAATCTAAGTCTCAAAGATGGCATTGAGCTTCTCAAAAAAGCCTTGGAAGAATTTAAAGCTGGAAACCCAACGGCAGGGACGGCTACCATGAAAGAGTTTATTACTATATGGCCAACTGTTGAAGGTTCTGTTAGTACGACCAATCCTTCCCTCTACACCCGAGTCGAAAGCGAAAGTCCTGTAATCATGGTCAAGGGAAGTGAGAAGGAATATCAAGAAAAATTAGAAAAACTGATTGCAGATTTATCTCAAATTGACACTAGTGCTACCTACAATGCTTTTGATGCCATGCTTATTCTCCTACGGGAAGGAGTAGAGGCTCTTTTAATCGTCATGGCCTTGGTCACAACACTAAAAGCAGCCAAGATGCGCAAAGGACTCAAGTGGGTATATGGTGGGGCCCTAACAGGTATCGCTGCGAGTCTAGTGATTGCATTTATATTACAAATTGCCTTTCCTGCTGTGACATCAGGTGCCAATCGCGAAATTATCGAAGGTGCTGTTGGTATTTTCGCAGTAGTGATGATGATTGTTATCGGTATTTGGCTTCATAGTAAATCCTCGGTCAAAAAATGGAATGACTTTATGGATTCACAGATAAAAACTGTGACCAAGACAGGTTCATTCATTTCTATGTTTGCTCTTAGTTTTCTAGCTGTTTTCCGTGAAGGGGCAGAGACCATTCTATTTTACGTAGGGATGTTACCGAGAATATCTAGTTTTGACTTTATTCTAGGTATTTCTCTAGCTTTGTTCGTCTTGCTAGTTATCGCATTTCTGATGAACAAGGCGAGTCAATTTTTCCTACCTCATAAGGTCTTCTTTATCCTGACATGGATGATTTATGCTCTGGCTTTCAAGATGCTTGGAGTTAGTGTGCATGCTCTGCAGCTGACAAATATGGCACCAAATCACCTGCTATCAAGTTTCCCAACTATCGACCTATTGGGCATCTATCCAAGTTGGGAAGGTTTAGGAAGTCAGCTAGTCTTCTTGATAATTGTTTTGGCTGTCACATTGAGACAGGGTGAAAAGTAGATGGATACAAAAGAATTGACAATCGTTGAACATCTGGTAGAATTTAGAAAGAGGTTCATTGCTGTTATAGTCTGTTTTTCTATAGTTTTCTGCGGAGCTTTATTGTTTGCTGATCAGCTTTATTGCTACCTGACTCAGTCCTTTAATCAAAAGTTGATTGTATTAGGTCCAAATGACATTCTGTGGATTTATTTGCGCTTAGCGAGCCTAATGTCCTTTACCATTACGCTACCTTTTACAGTTTATCAGATTTGGAGTTTTATCAAACCGGGGTTGAAAATAGAAGAAGCAAGAGCAATCTTTGTCTATATTCCAGCTAGTTTTATTAGCTTCATACTTGGTCTGGCATTTGGATTCTACTTTGTGACACCAGCCTTACTTCAAGTTCTTTTAGGACTTGGGGAAGGATTATTTGAAACTCAATTAACAGCGCAGAACTACTTAGACTTTGTTTTTCAAACAACTATCCCTTTGGCGTTCATCTTTGAATTGCCAGTCATCATCGCTTTTTTAACGACGATTGGCTTGATTGGACCAGGGCTCTTAGTTACCTATAGACGTTATGCCTACTTTATTTTATTGGTACTCGCTGTTATTTTGACACCAGCTGATTTTATTAGCGATCTAGCCATGACAATTCCTTTAATCTTGCTCTATGAGCTTAGTATTGCAATTAGCAAGAGGATAATAAAGAAAAAAATGAAAGGAGAAAAGAATGGGAATCTTACGTGATATCGGTGCTCCAGGATTGATTATCATCGTTCTAGGTGCACTCTTAATCTTTGGACCAAAACGTTTACCAGAACTGGGTGAATCAATTGGTAAAATGCTGTCTGAGTTTAAAAAGGCAGTTAAAGGAGCTGGTGACCAAGATCAGGAAAAGTAATCTATTCCATAATCATAGATAAAAGCAAGAAAGTTAGGAGCTGTAGCTGTGTAGACAAATTTGAACAGTTTCCTAGCTTATTTTTGTATTCTTAAAAGTAATTTTAAGTTTTCTTTAAGATTCGTATTATATTCTAAAAAACTCTATATTAACCGAACGTTAAACGGATAATTTAGAGAATAACTTAATTCTATTTTTTAATTTGTTATGATCATTCCAGATTTAGCTTAGTATTGTTCACCTTTGGGGCGAAATAGTGAGTTAATTCAACTAAATGACTCTCTATCTTTTCTTCATGATAAGGGCAGATTGTGATATAATAGATGATAATGAGTTTTTTAGAATAAATAAAGGAGAAAATATATGATCTATGCAGGAATCCTAGCCGGAGGAACTGGCACACGCATGGGAATCAGTAATTTACCGAAACAATTTTTAGAGTTGGGTGATCGTCCCATTTTAATCCACACAATCGAAAAATTTGTCTTGGAGCCAAGCATTGAAAAAATTGTAGTTGGAGTTCATGGAGATTGGGTATCACACGCTGAGGACTTAGTTAACAAGTACCTCTCTCTCCATAAGGATCGTATCATCATTACCAAGGGTGGTGCTGATCGTAATAGCAGTATCGAGAAGATTATAGAAGCCATTGATGCCTACCGTCCAATTACTCCAGAAGATATCGTGATTACCCACGACTCTGTTCGTCCATTTATTACACTTCGAATGATTCAGGACAATATCAAACTCGCCCAAAATCATGATGCAGTTGATACAGTAGTAGAAGCAGTTGATACCATTGTTGAAAGCACTAATGGCCGATTTATCACAGATATTCCAAACCGTGCTCACCTCTATCAAGGTCAGACACCTCAAACCTTCCGCTGCAAGGATTTCATGGATTTGTATGGCTCCCTATCTGACCAAGAAAAGGAAATCCTGACAGATGCATGTAAGATTTTTGTTATCAAAGGAAAAGATGTTGCTCTAGCTAAAGGGGAATATTCAAACCTTAAAATCACAACTGTGACAGACTTGAAAATCGCAAAAAGCATGATTGAGAAAGACTAAGGCTATGATTAATCAAATTTATCAACTGACCAAACCAAAGTTTATCAATGTAAAATACCAAGAAGAGGACATTGATCAGGAGAATCATATCCTGATTCGTCCAAATTATATGGCGGTTTGTCATGCGGATCAACGTTACTATCAAGGGAAACGTGATCCAAAGATATTGGCTAGAAAACTTCCTATGGCCATGATTCACGAGTCTTGTGGAACTGTTATTTCAGATCCGACTGGGACTTATGAAGTCGGTCAAAAGGTAGTTATGATTCCCAATCAACCGCCTATGCAGAGTGACAAGGAGTTCTACGAGAACTACATGACAGGAACCTACTTCCTATCTAGTGGCTATGATGGCTTTATGAGAGAGTTTGTTTCTCTTCCGAAAGATCGTGTTGTGTCTTATAATGACATCGAAGACACAGTTGCTGCCATTACCGAGTTTGTGAGTGTGGGTATGCATGCTATGAATCGCTTCTTAAATCTTGCCCACAGCAAACGAGAGCGTATCGCTGTTATCGGAGATGGTAGTTTGGCCTTTGTGGTTGCTAATATTATCAATTACACTCTACCAGAAGCAGAGATTATCGTGATTGGTCGTCATTGGGAAAAATTGGAGCTCTTCTCTTTTGCAAAAGAGTGCTACATCACGGATAATATTCCCGAGGATCTGACCTTTGATCATGGATTTGAATGTTGTGGTGGCGATGGAACAGGACCAGCTATCAATGATTTGATTCGTTACATTCGCCCTCAGGGAACGATTCTCATGATGGGAGTGAGCGAGTACAAGGTCGATATCAATACACGAGATGCTTTAGAAAAAGGTTTATTATTGGTTGGTTCATCACGATCAGGACGGATTGATTTTGAAAATGCAATTCAAATGATGGAAGTCAAAAAGTTTGCGAATCGTCTGAAAAATATCCTTTATATCGAAGAACCGGTGAGAGAAATCAAGGACATTCACCGTGTCTTTGCTACAGACCTAAATACTGCTTTTAAAACAGTATTTAAGTGGGAAGTGTAGGAGATGGAGGTTAATTGTGGAGAAACTAATCAAAGAAAAAATTTCTTCTTTGCTATCTGATGAAGAGGAAGTCCTTAGTGTTGAACAGCTAGGAGGCATGACCAATCAGAATTATTTGGTTAAAACAACTTCTAAACCCTATATTGTTAAGTTCTTCGGAAAAGGAACCGAAAAGCTCATCAATCGTCAAGATGAAAAATACAATCTTGAATTGTTGAAAGATTTGAATCTTGATGTCAAGAATTATCTTTTTGATATTGAGTCAGGAATCAAGGTAAATGAGTACATCGAATCAGCAGTAACTCTTGATTCAACATCAATCAAGACCAAATTTGAAAAGATTGCCCCGATTCTACAGACCATTCATGGATCTGGTAAAGAGCTAAGAGGAGAGTTTGCTCCGTTTGAAGAAATCAAAAAATACGAATCCTTGATTGAGGGGAATATCCCTTACGCCAACTATGAAGCCGTGAGAAAAGAAGTATTTTCACTCGAAAAGAGATTGGCTGATTTGGGTGTTGACAGAAAGTCTTGTCATATCGATTTGGTTCCAGAAAACTTTATCGAGTCACCTCAAGGTCGCTTGTATTTGATTGACTGGGAATACTCTTCCATGAATGACCCAATGTGGGATTTGGCAGCTCTTTTCTTAGAGTCTGAATTTACAAAGCAAGAGGAAGATGATTTCCTTTCCTACTATGAAAGTGACAAAACGCCTGTATCACGTGAGAAAATTCGTATCTATAAAATCTTGCAAGATACTATCTGGAGTTTGTGGACAGTGTACAAAGAAGCTCAAGGGGCTGATTTTGGAGATTACGGTGTCAATCGTTACCAAAGAGCTGTCGAAGGTTTGACTTATTATGGAGGTTAGGATGAAGAATAAAAATGGTGTTTCCTTTGGTCTGCTCTCTGGTATCTTCTGGGGATTAGGTCTAACAATTAGTGCTTATATCTTTTCAATTTTTACAAATCTTTCACCTTTTGTGGTGGCTGCTGCTCATGATTTCTTGAGTATCTTTATCTTGTTAGCTTTTCTTTTGGTAAAAGAAAGAAAAGTTCGTCTTTCGATTTTCTTAAATATTCGAAATGTAAGTGTAATTATCGGAGCTTTACTAGCAGGACCAATAGGTATGCAGGCCAATCTTTATGCGGTTAAATATATCGGTAGTTCACTAGCTTCATCTGTATCAGCTATTTACCCAGCAGTTTCAGTTTTTCTAGCCTTCTTCATTTTGAAACACAGGGTTTCAAAGAATACAGTATTCGGTGTTTTCTTGATTATTGCAGCGATCATTGCTCAAACCTACAAGGTTGAACAAGTTAATTCGTTTTACATTGGGATTCTTTGTGCCCTTATCTGTGCCATTGCCTGGGGGAGTGAAAGTGTTCTCAGCTCCTATGCTATGGAAAGTGATTTAAGTGAAATTGAAGCCTTGTTAATCCGACAAGTAACCTCATTCTTGTCATACCTTGTCATTGTCCTCTTTTCTCATCATTCATTTGCAGAAGTAGCAGATGGACAATTGCTGGGTTTGATGTTAGTCTTTGCAGCATGTAATATGATTTCTTATTTGGCTTATTACATTGCAATCAATCGGCTACAACCAGCAAAAGCAACTGGTTTGAACGTAAGCTATGTCGTTTGGACAGTATTGTTCTCAGCAATGCTTTTAGGTACACCACTCGATATGGTGACCATTATTACATCGCTTGTTGTCATGGCTGGTGTTTATATTATTATTAAAGAATAAAGGAGAATAGCGTGAAAGCAATTATCTTGGCAGCGGGATTGGGAACTCGTCTGCGTCCTATGACTGAAAATACCCCGAAAGCTTTGGTCAAGGTTAATCAAAAACCCTTGGTAGAATACCAAATCGAGTTTCTGAAAGAGAGAGGAATTGATGAGATTATCATCGTTGTTGGTTACCTCAAAGAACAATTTGACTACCTAAAAGAAAAGTATGGTGTCCGTTTAGTTTTTAACGACAAATATGCTGATTACAACAATTTTTACTCACTTTACCTCGTAAAAGAAGACTTGGCAAACAGCTATGTCATTGATGCAGATAACTATCTTTTTAAAAATATGTTTCGAAACGATCTTAAACGTTCTACCTATTTCAGTGTTTATCGTGAAGACTGTGAGAATGAATGGTTCTTGGTTTATGGTGATGACTACAAGGTTCAAGACATTATTGTTGACAGCAAGGCTGGTCGCATTCTGAGCGGAGTTTCATTCTGGGATGCACCAACTGCTGAGAAGATTGTTGGCTTTATTGACAAAGTTTACGAAAGTGGTGAATTTGTTGACCTCTACTGGGATAACATGGTTAAGGATAATATCAAAGAATTGGATGTCTATGTGGAAGAATTAGAAGGAAATAGCATCTATGAAATTGATAGTGTAAAAGATTACCATAAGTTAGAAGAGATTTTATCTACTATTGAGTAAGGAAAGAGAAGAAGGCTTGGGCCTTCTTTTTTTGTGTATTTTATAACAAGAATGTTTGATATTGATTGTATTCTTTAAATGAAACAAAAATTACAAAAAAATGAACAAAATAAAACAAAAATTATTGACAACGATTTCATATAGTGTTATACTTATAGCATAAAAGATAATTGAAAGAAGGGAAAATGTTATGGGATTAGATCATTTCTTTGACAAAAACCTAGTGTTTTGCTTAGAAGCGGATAATCAAGAACAACTCTTTGATCAGGTAGCAAGCTTGTTGGAAGAACGAGAAATTGTTACTCCAACTTATCGTGAAGCCTTGATCACGCGTGAAAAGTCATTTCCAACTGGCTTAGATATGGAATTTTTGGGGAAAGATCTACCAAATGTTGCGATTCCTCATACAGATATTGTTCATAACCTTGCTGAGAAAGTAGTAGTTGTTCGATTAGAGAAACCAGTTACTTTTCACAATATGATTGCTCCTGATAGAGAAGTAGAAGTATCTCTACTCTTCTTTATCATTAACAATTCAAGCTCGAGTCAAACTAATATTCTTGCTCAGTTGATGGACTTTTTCACAGGGAATAGCCATCTGGAAGACTTATCAAAAATTTCTGAACCAGAAAAACTTTATGCTTATATAGCTGAAGCAACAGCTTAATCGTGTCTATTAAAAAATAAAATCGGAGGAAATCCTAATGATTAAAATTCTTGCTGCCTGCGGTGCAGGTGTTAACTCAAGTCACCAAATTAAAAGTGCTCTAGAAGAAGAGCTTTCAAATCGTGGTTATGATGTTCACTGCGATGCAGTTATGGTAAAAGATGTAAACGAAGACCTTATCAAAGGATATGATATCTTTACACCAATCGCTGCTACTGATCTTGGTTTTGAACCAGAAATTCCAGTAATTGAAGCTGGACCAATCTTGTTCCGTATTCCAGCAATGAGCGCTCCTGTATTTGACAATATTGAGGCAGCTATCAAGGAACACGGACTAAGCTAATTATTATTTTGTAAGATTCCATAAAAATAAAGGGAGGAACTATTATGGATGTCATTATCGAACTAGCCAATAAGATTTTCAAGCCAGTCTTGGAAATGGGTGGTCCTATCATCATGCTGATCATCTTGACAGTATTGGCTCTACTTTTTGGAGTGAAATTCTCCAAAGCACTTGAAGGTGGTATCAAACTTGCCATCGCTCTTACTGGTATCGGTGCCATCATCGGTATGCTCAACGGAGCTTTTTCAGCATCACTTGCGAAATTCGTTGAAAACACAGGTATTCAGTTGAACATCACTGACGTTGGTTGGGCACCGCTTGCTACAATCACCTGGGGTTCTGCATGGACACTTTACTTCTTGCTTGTGATGCTGATTGTCAACGTTGTGATGCTTGCAATGAAGAAAACGGACACACTTGACGTCGATATCTTCGATATCTGGCACTTGTCAATCACTGGTCTTTTGATTAAATGGTATGCAGACAATAATGGTGTTAGCCAAGGAGTTTCACTTTTCATCGCAACTGCAGCAGTTGTGCTTGTAGGTGTTTTGAAAATCATCAACTCTGACTTGATGAAACCAACATTCGACGACCTTCTTAATGCACCAAGTTCATCACCAATGACTTCAACTCACATGAACTACATGATGAACCCAGTTATCATGGTTTTGGATAAGATCTTCGATAAAGTATTGCCAGGTCTTGATAAATATGACTTTGATGCTGCAAAATTGAACAAGAAAATCGGTTTCTGGGGATCTAAATTCTTCATTGGTTTCATTCTTGGTATCGTTATTGGTTTGATGGGAACTCCACACCCAGTTGCTGGTGTAGAAGGAGCCGATAAATGGGAACTTGTTATTAAAGGTTGGTTGAGCCTCGGTTTGACTGCCGGTGTCTCCTTGGAGCTCTTCTCACTTATCGGATCTTGGTTCATTGCAGCCGTAGAACCACTTTCACAAGGTATTACAAACGTTGCTACTAAACGTCTTCAAGGACGTAAATTCAACATCGGTCTTGACTGGCCTTTCATCGCTGGTCGTGCTGAAATCTGGGCTTGTGCCAACGTACTTGCTCCAATCATGCTAGTAGAAGCTGTGCTTCTTTCAAACGTCGGAAATGGTATCTTGCCACTTGCAGGTATCATCGCTATGGGTGTGACTCCAGCTCTCTTGGTTGTTACTCGTGGTAAATTGCTCCGTATGATCATCTTCGGAACTCTCTTGTTGCCACTCTTCCTTCTTTCAGGTACACTTATTGCACCATTTGCAACTGAACTTGCTAAAGGGGTGGGTGCCTTCCCAGAAGGTGTGAGTCAAACTCAATTGATTACTCACTCAACTCTTGAAGGACCAATCGAAAAACTTCTTGGTTGGGCAATTGGTAATGCCACAACAGGTGATATTAAAGCAATCCTTGGCGCAGTAGTCTTCCTTGTATTCTATGTAGGTATCTTTGCTTGGTATAGAAAACAAATGATTAAACGTAATGAAGAATACGCAGCAAATGCTAAATAATTCGCTCCTATAAAATGTAAATTGTGAAAACTAGGTTGTCAGTTTCCTAATGGGGAGTGACAGCCTAGTTTTTTATAAACTATCAAGAAATCGGAGAAAATAATGGTAATTGAAATAAAATCAGAGCAATTGACGGTCCAATTTAAAACTTTTGGTGGTGCCTTGTCGTCTATTAAGGATCGGGATGGCGTTGAGTACTTGTGGCAAGGAGATGCCACCTATTGGAGTGGGCAAGCTCCAGTACTTTTTCCAATCTGCGGCTCTTTAAGAGAAGATACAGCCTTCTACAGTCATGCAGATGGAACGGAGACGAAAGGAAACATTCCTCGTCACGGTTTGGTCCGTAAAAAAGAATTTGAGTTGGTTGATCAAACAGAAAACAGTGTAACCTTTGCTATCGAAGATGATGAGAATACTTATCAAAACTATCCTTATCATTTTCGACTTGAAATCACTTATAGGGTTACTGGCAAGACCGTTCGTACCCAATACAAAGTCTTTAATAAAGAAACTAGCAAAGTCATGCCATACTTTATTGGTGGACATCCAGGCTTTAATTGCCCTCTTCTAGATGGCGAAACTTATGAAGATTACTATTTAGAGTTTGAGAAAGAAGAGACTTGCTCTGTTCCACGTCCTTTCCCAGAAACAGGAATGTTAGACTTCCAAGATAGAAGTCCATGGTTGGATGGGCAAAAAGAATTAGACCTTAGCTATGATTTGTTTAGCACAGATGCAGTGACTTTGGATGAGTTGCAATCCAGAACAATTGCCCTTCGTTCTCGTAAGCATGAGAAGGGATTAAAAGTACACTTCCAGGAGTTCTCAAATCTCATTATCTGGTCAACTTTGAATAAGGGACCTTTCATTGCCTTTGAACCATGGTCTGGCTTATCAACTTCACTTGAAGAAGGAGATCATCTAGAAGATAAGAAGAACGTTCGTCTCTTGGAAGCTGGTCAAGTAGATCAGATTGGCTTTGATATTGAAATATTTTAGATAAAAAACCACAAAAACAAACATTTACTGTTGACTTTTTATAAAAATAGGAGTATATTATGTTTGTAAGCAACAAATGATGTTTGCAACAAACAAATAATCACTTGTTATATTCTCTTTCGAGGAGAAAGTTTGTTTCTAGGAACTTGATTTCCTGGACTTGGATAAGGTGATATTCATCTCATTCAATCAAATTTGTCAATAAACTGCTAGAAAATCTTTTGTAGGTAAACTGCTAACTATAAAAGTCTTTACTAGCCTAGAAAAATAAAAAGGAGTATACAATATGTCTATTGTTATCGGTGCAGATGCTGCAGGTTTGAGATTGAAAGAAGTTGTGAAAGACTTCTTGGAAAAAGAAAACTTCCACGTTGTGGATGTTACAGCTGAAGGTCAAGACTTTGTTGATGTGACTCTTGCTGTTGCTGCAGAAGTAAACAAAGAAGAACAAAATCTTGGTATCGTGATTGATGCTTATGGAGCTGGTCCATTCATGGTTGCAACTAAAATCAAAGGAATGGTTGCTGCAGAAGTATCTGACGAACGTTCAGCTTATATGACTCGTGGCCACAACAACTCACGTATGATCACTATGGGTGCACAACTTGTTGGTGATGAATTGGCTAAAAATATTGCTAAAGGATTTGTTAACGGTAAATACGACGGTGGCCGTCACCAAATTAGGGTCGATATGTTGAACAAAATGTGCTAATACTCTTCAAAAATCAAGATAATCTGTTGTCAGCTCACTTTAGCTAACCTCAGTTATGCTTGCAGCTCGCTTCCTAAGCTAATCTTGATTTTTATTGAGTAAGGATAAATGATATTAGATTTATATAATTAATCGGAGGGAATAACTAATGAGAATTGCAATTGGATGTGACCACATCGTAACAGATGAAAAAATGGCGGTTTCAGAATTTTTGAAATCAAAAGGATATGAAGTCATCGACTTTGGTACCTATGACCACACACGTACTCACTACCCAATCTTTGGTAAAAAAGTTGGTGAAGCCGTTACAAGCGGTCAAGCTGATCTTGGGGTATGTATCTGTGGTACTGGTGTTGGTATCAACAACGCTGTAAATAAAGTTCCAGGAGTTCGTTCTGCCTTGGTTCGTGATATGACAACAGCTCTTTATGCAAAAGAACAATTGAATGCTAACGTTATCGGTTTTGGTGGTAAGATCACTGGTGAATTGCTCATGTGCGACATCATTGAAGCTTTCATCAATGCTGAATACAAACCATCAGAAGAAAACAAAAAATTGATTGCGAAAATTGAGCACGTTGAAACTCACAATGCTCATCAAGCAGATGCAAACTTCTTTACAGAATTCCTTGAAAAATGGGATCGCGGTGAATACCACGACTAAGAGGTGACGCATGATTTTAACAGTCACAATGAATCCATCCATTGATATTTCTTATCCTTTGGATGAATTAAAAATTGACACTGTCAACCGTGTGGTGGACGTGACCAAGACAGCTGGTGGTAAAGGGCTCAATGTTACACGAGTGCTTTCAGAATTTGGTGATTCTGTTGTTGCTACCGGTTTGGTTGGTGGTAAACTTGGTGAGTTTTTAGTAGAGCATATCGACGATAAAGTAACGAAACGTTTCTTCTCCATTCAAGGAGAGACTCGTAACTGTATTGCTATTCTACACGGAGACAATCAAACAGAAATCCTTGAAAAAGGTCCCGAAGTTCTTGAACAAGAAGGGCAAGATTTCTTGGCTCATTTCGAAAATCTCCTTGACACTGTAGAAGTAGTTGCTATCTCTGGTAGTCTGCCAGCAGGTCTTCCAGTTGACTACTATGCAAGCTTAGTAGAACTTGCTAATCGCAAAGGAAAACCAGTTGTTCTAGATTGCTCAGGTGCAGCACTTCAGGCGGTTCTTGAATCACCACATAAACCAACAGTAATCAAACCAAACAACGAAGAATTGTCTCAGCTTCTTGGGAAAGAAGTTTCTGAGGATTTGAATGAATTAAAAGAAGTTCTTCAAGAGCCTCTATTTGCAGGGATTGAGTGGATAATCGTTTCACTTGGAGCAAATGGTGCTTTTGCAAAACATGGTGATACTTTCTACAAGGTAGATATTCCTAGAATTCAGGTAGTCAATCCTGTCGGATCTGGAGATTCTACTGTTGCAGGTATTTCATCTGGCCTTCTTCATAAGGAAACTAATCAAGAACTTCTTATCAAGGCCAATGTCCTTGGTATGCTCAATGCTCAAGAAAAGATGACAGGTCATGTCAATATGGCTAACTATCAAGCTCTATATGATCAATTAATAGTAAAAGAGGTATAAAATGGCTTTAACAGAAAATAAACGCGCTTGCTTGAAAAAACTCTCAGATGAAAACGGCATTATCTCAGCTCTTGCCTTTGACCAACGTGGCGCTTTGAAACGTCTCATGGCTCAATACCAAACAGAGGAACCAACTGTGGCTCAAATGGAAGAACTCAAAGTCTTGGTAGCAGATGAATTGACAAAATACGCATCCTCTATGCTTCTAGACCCAGAGTATGGACTTCCAGCTACAAAAGCGCTTGATCCAAATGCTGGTCTTCTCCTTGCTTATGAGAAAACAGGTTATGACACAACTAGCACTAAACGCTTGCCTGACTGTTTGGATGTTTGGTCTGCCAAACGCATCAAAGAACAAGGCGCAGATGCAGTCAAGTTCTTGCTTTACTATGACGTAGACAGCTCTGACGAACTCAACCAACAAAAACAAGCCTACATCGAACGCATCGGTTCTGAGTGTGTAGCAGAAGATATTCCTTTCTTCCTTGAGATCTTGGCTTACGATGAAAAGATTGCTGATGCAGGTTCAGCAGAATACGCAAAAGTGAAGCCACACAAGGTTATCGGTGCTATGAAGGTCTTCTCAGACCCACGCTTTAACATTGATGTCTTGAAAGTAGAAGTTCCAGTCAATGTGAAATACGTTGAAGGATTTGGTGAAGGTGAAATCGTGCATACACGTGAAGAAGCGGCAGCTTTCTTCAAAGCGCAAGACGAAGCAACAAATCTTCCTTACATCTACTTAAGTGCAGGTGTATCAGCTAAACTCTTCCAAGAAACCCTTGTCTTTGCTCACGAATCAGGCGCAAACTTCAACGGTGTTCTTTGCGGCCGTGCAACTTGGGCTGGATCAGTTGAAGCCTACATCAAAGATGGTGAGGCAGCAGCTCGTGAATGGCTACGCACAACTGGATTTGAGAACATTGACGAACTCAATAAAGTTCTTCAAACCACAGCGACTTCATGGAAAGAACGCGTGTAAGAAACTCCTCCTAGTTTAGGAACATGAATCTAAAAAATTTAAAAAAAGTTGAATGTAAAGGTTTACAAACAAACTGACTTGTGCTATACTTAAATCACAAGTTAATACAAGGTGAGTGTTACTAAGTAATATTAGGCATGATCACAGGTGGATTAGAAATCAATTGATTTTCTAGTTCATTTGTGGTCATTTTTTATACTCATATACCTTTAAGATATAAAAGGAGGTTGCCATGTATCGAATTCTAAATCCAATGAATCACAACGTCTCGCTTGTCAGGAATGATAAAGGAGAAGAAGTGATTGTGATTGGTAAAGGGATTGCATTTGGAAAGAAGAAAGGGGATTTGATTGCTGAAAACCAAGTAGAGAAGATTTTTCGGATGAAGACAGAAGAGTCCAGAGAAAATTTTATGGCTCTGCTCAAAGATGTCCCGCTTGATTTTATCACAGTGACCTATGAGATTATTGATAAGCTTTCTAAGAAATATCATTATCCGATTCAAGAGTATCTCTATGTGACCTTGACAGATCATATTTACTGTTCTTATCAAGCTCTAACACAAGGAAGGTACAAGGATAGCAATCTGCCAGATATTTCTGCCAAGTATCCGATTGCATTTCAAATTGCAAAAGAAGCCTTTGAAATCTATCGTCAGAAGTTGACAGATCATTTACCTGAGGACGAGATTATTCGGATTGCTTATCATTTCATCAATGCCGAAGGCGAGAATGAAGTCCAAGTGGTTGAGTCGATTGATAAGAGGAAAGAAATTCTCAGGAATGTTGAAGAAGTGCTAAAGGATTACGCTATTCAACGAACCAAAGAGAATAACCATTTCTATGATCGCTTTATGATTCATCTCAACTATTTTTTGGATTATTTAGACCGTTCCAGAGATGATAATCAATCGCTTCTGGATATGGAAGACCATATCAAACAATCCTATCCAAAGGCATTTGAGGTCGGCTCCAAGATCTATGATGTGATTACACAACATACGGGTCTTGATTTGTATAAGAGTGAGCGAGTTTATCTAGTTCTACATATACAACGTTTACTATCATAAGATTTTACAAAACTATATAAGGAGGATTCTATCATGAATAGAGAAGAAGTAACATTGTTAGGTTTTGAAATTGTTGCCTATGCTGGCGATGCTCGATCAAAACTATTGGAAGCCTTGAAGGCTGCTGAAGCTGGTGATTTCGCGAAAGCGGATAGCTTAGTTGAAGAAGCTGGTGTCTGTATCGCCGAGGCTCATCACGCGCAAACAAGTCTATTGACCAAGGAAGCAGCTGGTGAGGATTTGGCTTATAGTGTGACCATGATGCATGGTCAGGATCACTTGATGACAACTATCTTGCTCAAAGATTTGATGCACCATTTAATCGAACTCTATAAGAGAGGAGTTAAGTAATGAATAAATTAATTGCATTTATTGAGAAAGGAAAACCTTTCTTTGAGAAATTATCTCGTAATATCTATCTTCGTGCTATTCGTGATGGTTTCATTGCAGGTATGCCTGTTATTCTCTTCTCAAGTATCTTTATCTTGATTGCCTTTGTTCCTAACTCATGGGGCTTTAAATGGTCTGATGAAGTTGTAGCCTTTCTGATGAAACCTTACAGCTATTCAATGGGAATTTTAGCTCTCTTGGTTGCTGGGACAACAGCTAAATCTTTGACGGACTCAGTTAACCGTAGCATGGAGAAAACAAACCAAATCAACTATATGTCAACACTTTTGGCTGCGATTGTTGGTTTGTTGATATTGGCAGCTGATCCGATTGAAGGTGGTTTCGCGACAGGTTTCCTTGGGACAAAAGGGTTGCTTTCAGCCTTTCTTGCTGCCTTTGTTACCGTAGCAATCTATAAGGTTTGTGTTAAGAACAACGTCACTATTCGTATGCCTGATGAAGTTCCACCCAATATCTCACAAGTTTTTAAAGATGTGATTCCATTCACTCTTTCAGTTGTTTCTCTATATGTTCTTGATTTACTAGCTCGTCATTTTGTTGGAGCCAGCGTAGCAGAATCAATCGGTAAATTCTTTGCACCATTATTCTCAGCTGCTGATGGCTATCTGGGTATTACCATTATCTTTGGGGCCTTTGCCTTCTTCTGGTTTGTTGGTATCCATGGTCCATCTATCGTTGAACCAGCAATCGCAGCTATCACCTATGCAAATGCCGAAGTCAACTTGAACCTTCTCCAACAAGGTATGCACGCTGACAAGATCCTTACTTCTGGTACACAAATGTTTATCGTTACCATGGGTGGTACTGGTGCGACACTGGTTGTTCCATTCATGTTCATGTGGTTAACCAAATCAAAACGAAACCGTGCAATCGGTCGTGCTTCAGTAGTTCCAACTTTCTTTGGTGTAAATGAACCAATCTTGTTTGGTGCACCCCTTGTATTGAACCCGATTTTCTTTATTCCATTTATCTTTGCGCCAATTGCCAACGTATGGATCTTTAAATTCTTCATTGAGACGCTTGGCATGAACTCATTTACAGCCAACCTTCCTTGGACAACACCAGGTCCGCTCGGTATTGTTCTCGGTACAAACTTCCAAGTTCTATCGTTCATTCTTGCTGCCCTTCTAATCGTTGTTGACATTGTCATTTACTATCCATTCCTTAAAGTCTATGATGAACAAATCCTTGAAGAAGAGCGTTCTGGTAAAGTTAATGATGAATTGAAAGAAAAAGTAGCTGCAAACTTCAATACTGCCAAAGCAGATGCGATTCTTGAAAAAGCGGGTGTAGAAGCAGCGCAAAACACAATCACTGAGGAAACAAATGTTCTCGTTCTCTGTGCAGGCGGAGGAACAAGTGGTCTACTTGCAAATGCTCTAAACAAAGCAGCTGCGGAGTACAAGGTTCCTGTTAAAGCAGCAGCCGGTGGCTATGGAGCTCACCGTGAAATGTTGCCAGAGTTTGATCTGGTTATCCTTGCTCCTCAAGTTGCTTCAAACTTTGAAGACATGAAGGCCGAAACCGACAAACTTGGTATCAAACTTGCTAAGACAGAAGGTGGCCAATACATTAAACTGACTCGCGATGGAAAAGGCGCTCTTGCCTTTGTTCAAGCGCAGTTTGAAGAATAAAAGATAAATAGCGAAGAAGTGAGATGGAGGAACTCCTCCCAACTATACCCCCATCTCATTTCTATTTCTTGAAAGGTGAATCAAATGACAAAAACACTTCCAAAAGACTTTATTTTTGGCGGAGCAACAGCAGCCTACCAAGCAGAAGGTGCTACACATACTGATGGTAAAGGGCCAGTCGCCTGGGACAAATACCTCAAAGATAACTACTGGTACACTGCTGAACCAGCCAGTGATTTCTATCACAAATATCCAGTTGACCTCAAACTTGCAGAAGAATATGGTGTCAATGGTATCCGTATTTCAATCGCTTGGTCACGTATCTTTCCAACTGGTTATGGGAAGGTTAATGACAAGGGAGTTGAGTTCTATCACAAGTTGTTTGCAGAATGCCACAAGAGGCATGTTGAACCCTTTGTAACTCTTCATCACTTTGATACGCCAGAAGCTCTACATTCAAATGGAGACTTCTTAAACCGTGAAAATATTGAACACTTTGTAGACTACGCGGCTTTCTGTTTTGAAGAATTCCCAGAAGTAAACTATTGGACAACATTCAATGAAATTGGACCAATCGGTGATGGTCAATACTTGGTTGGTAAATTCCCTCCAGGTATCCTGTACGATCTTGCCAAAGTCTTCCAATCTCATCACAATATGATGGTGTCGCATGCGCGTGCAGTTAAGCTATATAAAGATAAAGGCTATAAAGGTGAAATTGGTGTGGTTCATGCCCTGCCTACTAAGTATCCTCTGGATCCAGATAACCCAGCAGATGTTCGTGCAACCGAGTTAGAAGATATCATTCACAATAAATTTATTTTGGATGCGACTTATCTAGGACGATATTCCGAAGAAACCATGGAAGGTGTCAACCATATCTTAGCAGTCAATGGTGGAAGCTTAGATTTGCGTGAAGAAGACTTTGTAGTCCTAGAAGCTGCAAAAGACTTGAACGACTTCCTCGGCATTAACTACTACATGAGTGATTGGATGCAAGCCTTTGACGGAGAGACGGAAATCATCCACAATGGAAAGGGTGAGAAAGGAAGTTCTAAATATCAGATTAAGGGAGTTGGACGTCGAGTGGCGCCTGACTATGTACCACGTACGGACTGGGATTGGATTATCTATCCTCAAGGTTTATATGATCAAATCATGCGCGTGAAGAAAGATTACCCAAATTACAAGAAAATCTACATCACAGAGAATGGTCTAGGTTACAAAGATGAGTTTGTGGATGGGACAGTCTATGATGATGGACGGATTGATTATGTAAAGAAACACATGGAAGTGATAGCAGATGCAATCTCCGATGGAGCCAATGTCAAAGGCTATTTTATCTGGTCTCTGATGGATGTCTTTTCTTGGTCAAATGGTTACGAAAAGCGTTACGGCCTCTTCTATGTTGACTTTGAAACCCAGGAGCGCTATCCAAAGAAATCAGCTCACTGGTACAAGAAACTAGCTGAGACACAACTTATTGAATAAAATTTAACAAAAATTCCCCGCCAAAAGGCAGGGGAATTTTTATGGTTTTGATAAAAGAATGGTTGTTTGTTTCGACAGATTTTCAAATGTCTCCTGACTCAGTTTGGAATCTGAAACGATGGTATCAATCTCTGAGATATTATAGAAAGTGTAAAAATCAAACTTATTAAATTTGCTGTGGTCTGCCAGTAAGTATTTTTTATTGGCATTGTTCAAGGCGATTCGCTGTACCTCGCCCTCTTCTTCACTGAAAGTAGCAATTGCCTTATCCTTGATACCATTACAGCTAACAAAAGCCTTAGAGAACTGAAGATTGGTCAAATCCTGTAAGGTAAGTGTCCCTACAAAAGCACCAGTGATAGCGCGATAATTTCCACCAATCAAGATCAAATCTGTTAGTTTTCGTTCGTTTAGGATGAGAAAAACAGGAAGACTGTTTGTTACAACACGAATATTATCGATAGGAAGTTCACGAGCAAAGCACTCCAAGGTCGTTCCCGGTCCGATGAAAATAGTTTCACCTTCGTCAATCAAATGACCCGCAAAACGGCTAATTTCTTGTTTTTCAGCAATCTGCAAGCCTTGTTTTTCGACGTTTGAGCGTTCGTTGTTTAAGAGAGAACCTGTACGAAGTTTTTCAGCACCACCGTGCACACGAACCAACAAATCCTTGTCTGCTAGTTCTTGTAAATAGCGACGGGCTGTCATATCTGACACATCAAGACTCTCCATAATCTCTTTTACAGTAATGGTGCCTTTTGTGTTTACTGCTTCTAGAATACTATCTAGTTTCTCTTGCTTTAGCATCCTTATCACCTCAATTTCTACTATTATTATCTTACCATAAAACGCTCAATATATCAAATAGAAAAAAAACAAAATAAAACAAAAAACAAAAATATCATGGTTGTTTTAAACAAACCATGATATTTTGAATGATTGGCCAAATTAGTCTAAACCGTAGTTGTAATCCTCGTCTTGCATGGCTTCAACTTCACCAAGGAGGTAACCATTTCCGACTTGAGAGAAGAAGTCGTGGTTAGAAGTCCCTGTTGAAATACCGTTCATGACGATTGGGTTGACATCGTCCGCTGAATCTGGGAAGAGTGGATCTTGTCCAAGATTCATCAGAGCCTTATTGGCATTGTAACGAAGGAAGGTTTTAACTTCCTCAGTCCAGCCAACACCGTCATAGAGGCTTTCTGTATAGCCCTCTTCGTTCTCGTAGAGGGTGTAGAGCAGGTCGTACATCCATTCTTTGAGCTTTTCTTGCTCTTCTTCAGGCAATTCATTGAAACCAAGTTGGAATTTGTAACCAATATAAGTTCCGTGAACAGACTCATCACGGATGATCAGTTTGATGATTTCCGCAACGTTTGCCAGCTTGTTGTTACCGAGATAGTAAAGCGGTGTAAAGAAACCAGAGTAGAAGAGGAAGGTTTCCAAGAAAACACTGGCAACTTTCTTTTCAAGTGGGCTACCATTGAGGTAGATTTCATTGATAATTTCCGCTTTTCTTTGTAGGAAGGGGTTAGTGTTGGTCCATTCAAAGATTTCTTCGATTTCAGCCTTGGTGTTCAAGGTCGAAAAGATAGAAGAGTAAGATTTTGCGTGGACAGATTCCATAAACTGGATGTTGTTGAAAACAGCTTCCTCATGTGGTGTACGGATGTCTGCGCGAAGTGCTTGAACTCCTGTTTCAGATTGCATAGTATCCAAAAGGGTCAAACCACCAAAGACTTTTCCAACCAAGTCTTTTTCTTTGTTTGATAGTTTTCTCCAGTCGTCTAGGTCATTTGACAAGGGAATACGCGTATCGAGCCAGAATTGCTCTGTCAGCTTTTCCCAAGTTGATTTGTCGATGACATCTTCGATGGCATTCCAGTTAATGGCTTTGTAGTAAGTTTCCATTTGAAATCTCTTTCTGTATGTAATAATGCGATTGTCAAATCATCTCTATTTTATCATAGTCTGAGAAGAGTATCGCACAAAAAGTCGGAAGCCCGACTTTTTAGTTTTTCATAGTATTTAAGATACTTATCAAGTTTTTTCTGGCGGGTAACTTAATCAGTAGTCTGAGAAAATGTGGTTGCCTCAGATAAAAATTAAATCACACAGCTTTCACATTGGTTAGCACCGACTTCTCCACCGTCGTCTGTAAAGGTACGGATGTAGTAGATAGACTTGATACCCTTGTTAAAGGCATAGTTACGAAGGATAGACAAGTCACGTGTCGTTTGTTTGTTTTCTTTCTTCCATTCGTAAAGCCCTTTTGGAATGTCGCTACGCATGAAGAGAGTAAGTGAAAGCCCTTGGTCCACGTGCTCAGTTGCGGCAGCGTAAACATCAATCACCTTACGCATATCCATGTCATAAGCAGAAGTGTAGTAAGGGATAGTATCTGTTGACAAGCCAGCAGCAGGATAGTAGATCTTACCAATTTTCTTCTCTTGACGTTCTTCGATACGTTGCGTAATCGGGTGGATAGAAGCAGAGACGTCGTTGATGTAACTGATAGAACCATTTGGTGCTACAGCTAGACGGTTTTGGTGGTAAAGACCATCTGCTTGAATCTTTTCGCGAAGTTCAGCCCAGTCAGCAGCGCTTGGAATAAAGACATCTTTAAAGAGTTCTTTAACACGGTCTGATTTTGGAACAAATTCGCCTGTCACATACTTGTCAAAGTAGCTTCCGTTAGCATAGTCTGATTTTTCAAAGTTGTGGAAGGTTACACCACGCTCGCGCGCGATATTGTTTGATTCTACCAAGGTCCAGTAGTTCATAAGCATAAAGTAGATGCTTGTAAATTCAATTGACTCAGGTGATCCGTATTCGATGAGTTGTTGGGCAAGGTAGCTGTGAAGTCCCATGGCACCAAGACCAAAGGTGTGAGCCAAGCTATTTCCGTGGTCGATAGTAGGGACGGCTACGATGTGTGAACTATCTGTAACGAAAGTAAGGGCACGAACCATAGCGCGAATAGAACGACCAAAGTCAGGTGAAGTCATCATGTTGACCACGTTGGTTGATCCAAGGTTACATGAAACGTCTGTTCCCATTTGAAGGAATTCTTGAGCATCGTTGATCAAACTTGGTTCTTGAACTTGAAGAATCTCAGAACACAAGTTACTCATGATAATCTTTCCATCAACAGGATTCGCACGGTTAGCCGTATCGATGTTGACTACATAAGGGTAACCAGATTCTTGTTGCAATTTAGAGATTTCAGTTTCCAAATCACGCGCCTTGATTTTTGTCTTGCGGATATTTGGATTTGCGACTAATTCATCGTATTTTTCAGTGATGTCGATGTAGTTGAACGGCACACCATATTCAAGCTCTACAGAGTATGGGCTAAAGAGATACATTTCTTCATTTTTTCGAGCCAATTCGTAGAATTTATCGGGTACTACAACACCGAGTGAAAGAGTCTTAACCCGAACTTTTTCATCGGCATTTTCTTTCTTGGTTGAAAGGAAAGCGATGATATCTGGGTGAAAAACGTTGAGGTAGACAACCCCAGCACCTTGACGTTGACCAAGTTGGTTTGAGTAAGAGAAGCTGTCTTCGAAGAGCTTCATAACTGGTACGACACCAGAAGCAGCGCCTTCATAGCCTTTGATAGGAGCTCCAGCTTCACGAAGGTTGCTGAGAGAAATTCCCACACCACCACCGATACGAGAAAGTTGAAGGGCAGAGTTGATGGAACGTCCGATAGAGTTCATATCATCCGTCACTTGGATCAAGAAGCAAGATACCAACTCTCCACGACGCGCACGACCAGCATTCAAGAAGGAAGGAGTAGCAGGTTGGTAGCGTTGGTGGATGATTTCATTGGCAATATCAGTCGCAATCGCTTCATTACCGTCTGCGAAATAAAGTGCGTTAAAGAAGACACGGTCTTCCATGCTTTCAAGATAGTATTCCCCATCGTTAGTCTTCAAGGCGTACTGATTGTAAAACTTGTAGGCAGCCATGAATGATTTGAATTGGAAGTTTTGATCCTTGATAAATTGATGCAATTCTTCCCAAAACTCTGGACGGTATTTCTTGATAAATGCAGTTTCGATGTAGTTGTGTTCAATAAGGTAGTTGATTTTATCAGTGATTGAATCAAAAACCATGGTATTTGGAACTACATTTTCTTTAAAGAAAGCATCCAAGGCTTCCTTATCTTTATGAAGCATGATTTGTCCATTGACAGGACGGTTGATTTCGTTATTGAGACGGAAGTAAGTTACGTCCTCAAGATGTTTTAATCCCATAAAATTTCCTTTATCTAATTACAAAAGAAAGGCCTCTAAGTTAGCCCTAGAAGCAGTTTCTTCTGGATGATGTACTAAGATTATGCTAATTGTTTCAGTTTTCCTGGTTGGAAACCTGAAAAGACTTCAGTTGGTGTTTGGATAACAGGAGCAGCGCTGAAACCGAGCTCTTTAACTTGATCGATGTACTCTGGTTGCTCGTCGAGATTGATCTCACGATAAGCGACATTGTTGCTGTCCAAGAAACGTTTGGTCATTTTACATTGTACACAATTATTTTTAGAATAAACCGTTACCATTTTCGTAACTCCTCTTTCAAAATAGATTACTTTCTTAGTATATCAGAAAAAAAAACTTTGTCAAACTTTTTAAACTAAATCTTGTGCTAAAAAGTTACAGTTTCAAAAACAAAGCACAAGATATAGTGTTTTTGGAAACATAAATTTTGATTTCCGTTGAACTGTCAAAGTTTCTCAAAATAAAAAAACTACATACTGTATATTGGTAAGATAAATAGAAGATTTTCAGCAAGTTATCAGAAAGGAAAACGAAGAAAATAGCAAAAATCGTAAGAACAGGAATAAGTCTAGCTGAGACAATGCTTTAATAAAACAGAAACTGTGATATTTACGAAAAAAAGAAATTTTCCACACAAGATGTCCCAATATTTTGTATTAGAATATCTAAAATATAACAAAAGTGGAAATGACAGATTATGCTGTATTCATAAAAATGGATCATTGGTTAATTTTATATAGGATACTTATGAGTTTCGTATCCTTTTATAAGGAGTATATAAATACAATGTTTGAGAAAGTTCATTTTATGTGATATACTACATGTGATTATAAGATTAAAAAATGGATATCTGGATGCTTTTGTTTGATAGAGAATGTTATCAGATTATAATTAGATTAAATAAATGAAAGAACACAGAATTAGGAGGCGCGTGGTGAAAGAAAATGATGTTATTTTAAAACGGCAATCAACTCAAATATTTTTTAAGAATGGTGATACGGATTTTTTCTTTAATTGGTTGTTAGGAATCGGTGAAATTTTTGGTTTCTCTCATGGAGAGCTTTATTATCTTGCTCAAAGATTGGGGAACTCACCAAAGCCTGATGACTGGAAAAATGTATTTTTATCGCATGTAAACTACCTTGAACAAGAAGCAAGTAATTCAGGATTGAGTGAACAAACAAAGGCGCAGTATTATCTTGCACAGACCTACTCACTTCGCTCGGCAATTCAGTTTACCGATCCATTTTCTGACGAGTATTTACCGACCGTTCGTCAAATGGAGAAGGTGTTTTCTAGTGCAATTCATTCACTAGGTGTACCGATTGAAAAACTAACTATTCCCTATCAGGGTTCTTACTTGCCTGGGTATTATCTTCATAGCGGCGATAATTGTCCAACGCTAATCATGATTGGTGGAGGTGATACTTATCGCGAAGATTTATTTTACTTTGCAGGATATCCTGGCTGGATACGAAATTATAATGTTTTAATGGTTGACCTTCCTGGTCAAGGGAGCAATCCTAGTAGAGGGCTGGTCTTTGATGTGGATGCTTCTATTCCAATTTCATTATGCATAGACTGGTTGGAAAATAGAAATCCTAAACTAAATTATTTAGCTATTTATGGTGTCAGCGGAGGGGGATATTTTACCGCACAAGCTGTCGAAAAGGATCCAAGAATTCATGCTTGGATTGCTAGTACCCCTATTTACGACGTTGCAGAACTTTTCAGAAAAGAATTTGGATCAAGTTTGAAAGCACCTAGTTGGTTAATAAATGCCATTTTAAAATTAGCTGGAAATTTGAATGAATCAGCAAATTTAAATCTTAAAAAGTATGCATGGCAGTTTGGTACTTCTGATTTTAAGAGTGCTATTGATGATGTATTTAACCATGCAAAGATTGTGGATTATCAAAAAATTCAATGCCCATGCCTGTTTATTATGGGAAAGGGTGAGGGTGCTGAACTGCAGCATCAAACTAAGGTAATTTATGAAGCACTTAAATCTAAAAATCAACAAACTAAACTTCAAGTATTTGAGGCGGAAAGTGGTGCGGACGCTCATTGCCAAGTCAATAATCTAAGACTCGCCCATAATGTCGTTTTTGATTGGTTGGATACTTTATTTGAATGGAATCAATCAAAGTTTTAGTTCTACTTATACCACTTAGATATATCTACCTTTTTACTGTTAGGGGCTACAAACTTATTTTACTTTAAGTAGCAAATTGGATAAATTCTCTACTGTTGATGGTAAGAGTAGGTTTTAGAATTTCAGTATTTAGTATTTGATGAAGTCTTTTCAAATAATAGATTTACTGAGTTATATTAATTATAGTTAAATAGTATTATTTCATTATTTACTAGGATTGTCCTCTGATTGGTATTAAGGGAAAATAGCTTTGAAAATTGGAATTTTGAAGGTAATATTCTTTTAATAATTAGTGCCTAAATTTCCCATAGTACCTGTATGATAGAAAAAGAAGCAATTTCATTTTCAGTAAAAGTCCATAAAATACTTGAAAAATTATCTAGAAGGTGATATAATACAGTCTTGTAAGGGTTATCACATATAATCCAAATAAGAAACAATTAAAGGAGAGTCAAACTATGGCTTCTAAAGATTTCCACGTAGTGGCAGAAACAGGTATTCATGCACGTCCAGCAACATTGTTGGTTCAAACAGCTAGCAAATTTGCTTCAGATATCACTCTTGAGTACAAAGGTAAATCAGTAAACCTTAAATCAATCATGGGTGTTATGAGTCTTGGTGTTGGCCAAGGTGCTGACGTTACAATTTCAGCTGAAGGTGCAGATGCTGACGATGCAATCGCTGCAATCACTGAAACTATGGAAAAAGAAGGATTGGCATAAGGAAAATGACAGAAATGCTTAAAGGAATCGCAGCATCTGACGGTGTTGCAGTTGCAAAAGCATATCTACTCGTTCAACCGGATTTGTCATTTGAGACTGTTACAGTCGAAGATACAAACGCAGAAGAAGCTCGCCTTGATGCCGCTCTACAGGCATCACAAGACGAGCTTTCTGTTATTCGCGAGAAAGCAGTAGGTACGCTCGGTGAAGAAGCAGCTCAAGTTTTTGACGCTCACTTAATGGTTCTTGCTGACCCAGAAATGATCAGCCAAATCAAGGAAACAATCCGTGCGAAGAAAGTGAATGCAGAAGCAGGTCTGAAAGAAGTAACAGACATGTTTATCACTATCTTTGAAGGCATGGAAGACAACCCATACATGCAAGAACGCGCAGCGGATATCCGCGACGTTACAAAACGTGTATTGGCAAATCTCCTTGGTAAAAAATTGCCAAACCCAGCTTCTATCAATGAAGAAGTGATTGTGATTGCGCATGACTTGACTCCTTCAGATACAGCTCAATTGGATAAAAACTTTGTAAAAGCTTTTGTAACCAACATTGGTGGACGTACAAGCCACTCAGCTATCATGGCGCGTACACTTGAAATTGCAGCAGTATTAGGTACAAACAACATCACTGAAATCGTTAAAGAGGGTGACATTCTTGCTGTTAACGGTATCACTGGTGAGGTTATTATCAACCCAACTGATGAGCAAGCGGCTGAATTCAAGGCTGCTGGTGAAGCTTATGCGAAGCAAAAAGCTGAATGGGCTCTCTTGAAAGATGCTAAAACAGTAACTGCTGATGGCAAACACTTTGAATTGGCTGCCAACATCGGTACTCCAAAAGACGTTGAAGGTGTCAATGACAATGGCGCTGAAGCTGTCGGTCTTTACCGTACAGAGTTCTTGTACATGGATTCTCAAGACTTCCCAACAGAAGATGAGCAGTACGAAGCTTACAAGGCTGTACTTGAAGGAATGAACGGTAAACCTGTTGTCGTTCGTACAATGGATATCGGTGGAGATAAGGAACTTCCTTACTTCGATATGCCTCACGAAATGAACCCATTCCTTGGATTCCGTGCCCTTCGTATCTCTATTTCTGAAACTGGAGATGCTATGTTCCGTACACAAATCCGCGCCCTTCTTCGTGCGTCTGTTCACGGTCAATTGCGTATCATGTTCCCAATGGTTGCGCTCTTGAAAGAATTCCGTGCAGCGAAAGCAGTCTTTGACGAAGAAAAAGCAAACCTTCTTGCTGAAGGTGTTGCAGTTGCGGATGATATCCAAGTTGGTATCATGATCGAAATCCCTGCAGCAGCCATGCTTGCAGACCAATTTGCTAAAGAAGTTGACTTCTTCTCAATTGGTACAAACGACTTGATCCAATACACAATGGCAGCAGACCGTATGAACGAGCAAGTTTCATATCTTTACCAACCATATAACCCATCAATCCTTCGCTTGATCAACAACGTTATCAAGGCAGCTCACGCTGAAGGTAAATGGGCTGGTATGTGTGGTGAGATGGCTGGTGACCAACAAGCTGTTCCACTTCTTGTCGGAATGGGCTTGGATGAGTTCTCTATGTCAGCGACATCTGTACTTCGTACACGTAGCTTGATGAAGAAACTCGACACAGCTAAGATGGAAGAGTACGCAAACCGTGCCCTTACAGAATGCTCAACGATGGAAGAAGTTCTTGAACTTCAAAAAGAATACGTTAATTTTGATTAATCGAAAGGTCCCTGTAACTAAGTTGCAGGGACTTTTTTTGGTATTTTTAAAAGAAATTTCAGGAAAGCTGATTACATGAAACCTTTTAAAGAAAAAGTAGTGGAGCAGAATGAAAAATACTTAACTGGTTCATAAAATCCTTGACAAGTTGCAAATTTAGGAGTAAACTATTAACCAGTTAAGTAATAGAGAGGAGTTTCTGCAATTTAGAAATGAATTGCAAATAGAAATATCAAAAAGAAAGAGAGTTTCGATGAAAATTAATAAAAAATACCTTGCTGGTTCTGCGGCAGCTTTAATTTTAAGTGTCTGTTCTTACGAGTTGGGACTGTATCAAGCTAGAACAGTCAAAGAAAATAATCGTATTTCCTATATAGATGGAAAACAGGCGGCACAAAAAACGGAGAATCTGACTCCTGATGAAGTCAGCAAGAAAGAAGGCATCAATGCGGAGCAAATCGTCATCAAGATAACAGACATGGGCTATGTCACTTCGCATGGCGACCACTATCATTACTATAATGGCAAAGTCCCTTATGACGCTATCATCAGTGAAGAGTTGCTCATGAAGGATCCAAACTACCAGCTCAAGGACGAGGATATTATCAGTGAAATCAAGGGTGGTTATGTTATCAAGGTAGATGGAAAATACTATGTTTACCTTAAGGATGCAGCCCATGCCGATAATGTCCGTACAAAAGAAGAAATCAATCGGCAAAAACAAGAACATAGTCAGCATCGTGAAGGTGGGACTCCAAGAAACGATGGTGCTGTTGCCTTGGCACGTTCGCAAGGACGTTATACTACAGATGATGGTTACATCTTTAATGCCTCTGATATCATTGAAGATACTGGTGATGCTTATATCGTTCCTCATGGCGACCATTACCATTACATTCCTAAGAGCGAGTTATCAGCCGGCGAATTGGCTGCTGCAGAAGCCTTTTTATCTGGTAGAAGTGGCCAATCAAATACGCCTACTTATCGCCGTACCAATAACAACAGTGCTAGCAGCGATGTAGATAGATGGACCCCATCATATAATAATCAAGGTAGTGGCTATACGAACACAGCTAACAACAGTAGCGACGATAGCCAAGCAAGTCAAAGCGATGAGGATATTGATGGCCTTCTGAAACAACTTTATGCCTTGCCACTCAGCCAACGACACGTAGAATCTGATGGCCTTGTCTTCGACCCAGCACAGATTACAAGTCGAACAGCCAGAGGAGTTGCTGTGCCTCATGGGAACCATTATCATTTCATCCCTTATTCACAGATGTCTGAATTGGAAGAACGAATCGCTCGCGTCATCTCACTTAGCTATCGTTCAAATCATTGGCTACCGGATTCAAGACCAGAACAACCAAGTCCACAACCAACTCCTCAACCAACTCCAAGCAATCCAATTGATGAAAAATTGGTTAAACAGGTGATTCGAAAAGTAGCTGATGGCTATGTATTTGAGGAGAATGGAATCTCTCGTTATATTCCTGCCAAGGAACTTTCAGCAGAAACTGCAGCAGCCATTGATAGTAAACTAGCCAAGCAAGAAAGTTTGTCTCATAAACTCGGAGCTAAGAAAACCAACCTCCCATCTGGTGATCGAGGATTTTACAATAAGGCTTATGATTTACTAGCAAGAATTCATCAGGACTTACTTGATAATAAAGGTCGTAAAGTTGATTTTGACGCTTTGGATAAACTGTTGGAACGTTTAAATGATGAAAGCAGTGATAAAGTCAAGTTGGTGGATGATATCTTGGCCTTTCTAGCACCGATTCGTCATCCAGAACGTTTAGGAAAACCAAATGCGCAAATAGCTTACACAGATGATGAGATTCAAGTAGCCAAGTTGGCAGGCAAGTATACAACAGAAGATGGTTATATCTTTGATCCTCGTGATATCACCAGTGATGAGGGGGATGCCTATGTAACTCCACATATGACCCATAGTCATTGGATTAAGAAAGATAGTTTGTCTAAAGCCGAAAGAGCGGCAGCCCAGGCTTATGCTAAAGAGAAAGGTTTGACTCCTCCTTCAACAGACCATCAGAATCCAGGAAATACTGAGGTTAAAGGAGCAGAAGCTATCTACAACCGCGTGAAAGCAGCTAAGAAGGTGCCACTTGATCGTATGCCTTACAATCTCCAACATACTGTAGAAGTCAAAAATGGAAGCTTGATTATTCCTCATTATGACCATTACCATAACATCAAATTTGAGTGGTTTGACGAAGGACTTTATGAGGCACCTAAGGGGTATAGTCTAGAAGATCTCTTTGCGACTGTCAAGTACTATGTCGAACATCCAAACGAACGTCCGCATTCAGATAGTGGTTGGGGCAACGCAAGTGACCATGTTCAAAGAAACCAAAATGGTCAAGCTGATAACAATCAATCGGAAAAACCATCAGTGGAGAAACCTCGTAAAGAAAAACCTCGCGAAGAGAAACCTCAAAGTGAGAAACCAGAATCTCCAAAACCAACTGAGGAGCCGGAAGAAGAATCACCGGAGAAACCCGAAGAACCTCAGGTCGAGACTGAAAAGGTTGAAACGAAGTTGAGAGAGGCTGAAGAGCTACTTGCAAAGATCCAAGACCCCATTATCAAGTCCAATGCAAAAGAAACTCTCACTGGCTTAAAGAATAACCTGCTATTTGGTGCTAAGGATAACAATACCATTATGGCTGAGGCTGAAAAGTTGTTGGCTTTATTAAAGGAGAGCAAGTAAAGGTAGTAGCATTTTCTAGATCCTAAAAACAGGATAGGAGAACTAGAAAAGTTAAAATCGAAAATGAGAACAGAATGTAAGTTCTAGTTCTCATTTTTTTCATGAAAATATGTAAAATATCTTGACATATAGTGTAAATAAAGATAAACTATTTACTAGTTAATTAAATGGTTAAATACTAGTTAAGGAGTAATGATGAAAAAAAGAACATTTCTATTATTAGTGGTAGGTCTCTTGGTTCTTGTCTTAGGAGCATGTAGCCAAAAAGAAAAACAAGAAGCAAAAGGAATGAAGATTGTAACAAGTTTTTACCCAATCTATGCCATGGTCAAAGAGGTATCAGGTGACTTGAATGACGTACGGATGATTCAGTCAAGTAGTGGGATTCACTCCTTTGAACCGTCAGCAAATGACATTGCTGCTATCTATGATGCAGATGTCTTTGTCTACCATTCTCATACGCTCGAATCTTGGGCTGGAAGCCTAGATCCTAACTTGAAAAACTCAAAAGTTAAAGTTTTAGAAGCTTCTGACGGAATGACCTTGGAGCGTGTACCGGGCTTAGAAGATGTAGAAGCTGGTGACGGCATCGATGAAAAAACACTCTACGACCCTCACACTTGGTTAGATCCAGAAAAAGCAGGTGAAGAAGCTCAGATTATCGCTGACAAACTTTCGGAGATTGATAGTTCTAATAAGGAAACGTATCAAAAGAATGCTAAAAACTTTATCGCTAAAGCCCAAGAATTGACTAAGAAGTACCAGCCTATTTTTGAAAAAGCGAGTCAAAAGACCTTTGTTACACAACACACAGCCTTTTCTTATCTCGCTAAGCGATTTGGACTTAATCAACTTGGTATAGCAGGGATTTCCCCTGAACAAGAACCAAGTCCGAGACAACTAACAGAAATTCAGGAATTCGTTAAGACCTATAAGGTTAAAACCATCTTTACTGAGAGCAATGCTTCTTCTAAAGTCGCTGAGACCTTGGTCAAATCAACAGGAGTTAGCCTAAAGACACTCAATCCTTTAGAAGCAGATCCTGAAAATGACAAAACTTACTTAGAAAATCTAGAAGAAAACATGAATGTTCTTGCAGAAGAATTAAAATGAGGAGATGATGAAAATGAAGAAGAAATACCTTACAGCAGGATCGGCTCTTGTCCTTTCCCTAAGCCTTTGCATCTATGCATTGAACCAACACCAGGTAGAAGGAAACAAAGATAATAACCGTGTGTCTTATGTCGATGGGAAGCAAGATTCTCAAAAAACAGAGACCCAGACACCAGATCAAGTTAGCAAAAAAGAAGATATTCAGGCTGAACAAATTGTCGTGAAAATCACCGATCAAGGTTATGTGACTTCACATGGTGATCATTTCCATTATTACAATGGTAAAGTTCCTTTTGACGCGATTTTCAGCGAAGAACTGTTGATGAAAGATGCCAATTATCAACTGAAAGACGCTGATATTGTCAACGAAATCAAAGGTGGCTACATTATCAAGGTTGATGGTAAGTATTATGTCTACCTTAAAGATGCGGCTCATGCTGATAATATTCGTACGAAGGAGGAAATTGAGCGCCAAAAACAAGACCATACTCACGACGCACCAACTTCTAATAGTGCAGTGGCGCTTGCTCAATCTCAAGGTCGCTATACAACTGATGATGGCTACATCTTTAATCCTTCTGATATTATAGAGGATACTGGAGATGCTTATATCGTACCTCACGGTGGACATTACCACTACATTCCAAAGAGTTCCTTGTCTGCTAGCGAATTAGCTGCTGCCCAAGCCTACCTCTCTGGAACTAGAACTCAGCAGAGTGTGACTAACTATCGTCCTAGTCCAAACGAAACTGGTCAAACTACCAACCAAAGTCAACAGGCTGAAACACCAAGTAATCAAGCTGAGAGTCTTCAGAGTCTATTGCAACAGCTCTATGCTCTTCCAAGTAGTCAACGTTATGCTGAATCAGATGGCTTGATTTTTGACCCTGCTAAGATTTCAAGTAGAACGCCGAGTGGTGTGGCGATTCCTCACGGAAATCACTATCATTTCATCCCATATACAAAACTTTCTGCCTTGGAAGAAAAGATTGCGAGTATGATTCCTTTATCTAGCGACGGTGGGAAGCCAACACCTTTGGAAAATCCAAGCAAACCAACAGAACATCCAGCTCAACCAGATCATCATCATGACCAAGACGGTAACCATGGAAGTCAGGATACCAACCACGAAGATCATGACCATGATGGAGAGGAGCATGACCATCACCACGGTGAAGAACATGATCATGGTTTTGCAGCTGACCGTGTTATTAGTGAAGATGAGCAAGGGTTTGTAGTTTCTCATGGAGATCACGCTCATTATTTCTTTAAGAAGGACTTGACTGCAGCCCAAATCAAAGCTGCCCAAGATCGCTTGAAAGAAAATCATCAGTCTCAGCACGTTCAACCACTTGCAAAGACTGTGGAAAGTTTCTCAAGAGATGCTAGCGATGAAGAAAAAATCAAGTATATCTCACAGACCTACGGAGTACCGCTTGAAGCGATTCGCATTTCAAATGGATTCTTTGTCTTTGGAAATCCGGATCAAGCCTATGATCCAACCCATATCCATCCTTATGCTGTTCGAAAAGAACATGTTCGTATTCCTCTCCAAACTGGAAATCCAGAACTGGATTTCCTAAATGAACTTTATACGACTGCCCTACGTGATGGGGTGTCTCCTTATAGTTTGCAAGTAGAGAATGGTAGTTTTGTGATTCCTCACGGTGATCACAATCACTACATTAAGGTTCAGACAAAGGGCTATGAAGTAGCTTTGAAAAATAAGATTCCGGCCCTACAATCGACCTATCAACCTGGAGCATTTGATGAACAAACAGTTCTATCTAAGGTGGATCAACTTTTAGCAGATAGCAGAAGTCTCTACAAAGACCAGCCAATCATGCAGAGACGGGTTGAACTTGCTTTGGGGCAGTTCACCGAAAATATGAAAAAATTGGCAACAAACTCAACTGCTGGATATCTAACATCCTTGGATCTCTTTGATAAACAGTATATCCATGTGGATCAAAGTGTGGCACCGGTTGAAACTTCACCTTTAGATAAGAAGTACCAAGCCCTTGTAGATAAGATCAATACACTGGATACAGATACTTATGGCTTGCCTAAGAAAGATCTCTTAGTACATTTGCAGGAAGCAAAACTAGCACAGGATGAGACAGAGTTGACTGCGATTGAAGCGAAACTGCAGGCCTTGCAAAATTTCCGAGATCGGACAGGGGTTACAACAGTAGAGTACATCAAGTACTTCTACGAACATGTGTCTGATGGTCGTTTGAGAGAAGAACTTCGGAACCGTGTTGCCAAGTTGACATGGGAACTTTACCAGTCACAATCTTTCCTCAAAGCAACCGACTTGAACAAGTTATTCCCAACTATTTACCAAACTAAGTTAGAAGTAGAAGAAGCTCTCAAAGAAGAACCCGTTTCTACAAAAGTTGGTAAGACTATTCTAGATACGGAAAAAGTAGATAGTCAAACTGCTAAGACCGCCATCTATGAATTCCTAAAAGAACTCTACGGTGATTTTATGCCAGAAGAGCGGGTTAGTCATGTTAAGAAGGAAGAAGTGGATGCTCTCCTAACTAAAGCTGCTCAACTCCTAGCACGTGTCAAAGAAGATGGTGTCAAACAATCCCTAGCTGAAGAAGCAGCTAATATCAAAGCGGCTACTGAAAAGGAAAATGCAGACCTTGACGAAGCTAAAACACAACTTGAGGATCTCTTGAATCGTATTGCAGCGACTATCCAACGAGAGAAAAAAGAAGCAGAACAAGATCCACAAACGGTGATTATCTACCAAAAACTCTATAATATCTTGCTCTCTCTTCACAAGTACTTAGAGGATAACAAAGGATCCGATGCTGACTTTGAACGTGTTGATGGCCTATTTGATCAACTTGCAGCCAAAAGTAGTGATAAAGAAGGCCTCCTCACTCTAGCTAAAGAAATCATTAGCTTGAACCAGGAACTCCGTTCAAAAGCAAGTAAAACTGATAGCCAATCTAAGTCTGAGAAAGACAGTGAAACAGCTGCTTCTAAACCAACAGAAAAGCAAGCGCAAAGTGAGTCTGAGACAAGTGCTCAACCAAATGAATAAAAAGAAAGGCGAAGTAGCTGAGCTACCTCGTCTTTTTTAGTCTTTATAAGATACAATGCCAATGATGGTATCCACCGCACGCTCCATAGTCTGAAGGCTGACGTATTCAAAACGTCCATGCATGTTTTCACCACCAGCAAAGATATTTGGAGTTGGGATACCCATAAAGGAAATCTTAGAGCCATCTGTTCCACCACGAATTGGTTCAATAATTGGCGTGATACCTAAATCTTCCATAACATCCTTAGCAATGGTAACGGGTGTCATGTCTTTCTCAATGACTTCCTTCATATTGTAGTACTGGTCTGTCAGAGTCAAGCTAACGCGATCATTCCCAAGCTCTTGATTCATCTTATCAGCAATAGACTGCATAGCTGCTTTACGAGCTTCAAAGGAATCCTTTTCAAAGTCACGAATGATGTAGCTTGTACGCGCCTCCTCTACACTACCTGACACATCCATAAGATGATAGAAACCTTGGTAACCATCTGTTAGTTCAGGTCGGTCATTCTCAGGAAGTTGATTATGAAAATCAATCGCTAGCTGAAGTGCATTGACCATCTGACCTTTAGCAGTACCAGGATGGACATTGCGCCCTTGGAAATGAAGCTCAGCAGCTGCTGCTGAGAAAGTCTCGTACTGAAGTTCTCCTAGCGGACCACCATCAACAGTATAGGCAAAGTCAACGTCAAAATCTTCTGCATCAAATTTGTTAGCTCCAACGCCAATTTCTTCATCTGGACCAAAACCAACTCGAATCTCACAGTGTTTGATTTTGGGATGAGCAGTCAGGTATTCGATAGCAGTCATAATTTCAGCAATCCCAGACTTGTCATCAGCACCCAGCAAGGTCGTTCCATCAGTTGTGATAAGCGTTTGGCCTTGATATTTCTCAAGGCTCTTGAAATCAGCAGGATCGAGTTTAAATCCAGAATCACCCAAGTCGATAGCTCTACCATCGTAATTTTCGATGACTTGCGGATTAACTCCCTCAGCATTAAAATCAGCAGTATCCATGTGGGAGATGAAGCCAATCTTGCGTGACAAGCTTGGATCGTTTGCTGGTAAGGTCCCAATAGCAAAACCATTTGGAAGGTAGTAAACGTTTTGCAGACCGACACGTTTCATTTCAGGAATAAGAACATTGGTCGCAAAATCTACCTGGCTTTGCGTACTTGGAGTAGTAGTAGAGTATTCATCAGAACGCGTATTAACCTTAACGTAAGTCAAGAAACGATCTAAAAGGTTCGGATAAGTCATAAAAACTCCTTTAATATCATTTTTTTCATTGTATCATAGAATGGAGAGAAAGACAAAGAGAAGTAAATAAAAATAAAATGAATGAAAGCGTTTATTTATTATATATTTCATGGTAAAATGGTAATTGAAAAAAATATCACAAGGACATATCGATGAAAAAAGCAATTTTAATGATGACATTCGGTTCGCCAGAAGAGATTACCTTTGAGAGTGTGGCGGATTTTTTTACCAATATTCGTCGTGGAGTTAGACCCAAAGATCACGAGATTCAGACTCTCTATGACAATTATGTTCGTATAGGTGGTACGCCCCTGCAGAGGATTACACGTGAGGAGGTCAATTTAGTCAAGGAACGTTTAGGAGAAGAGTATGGCATCTACTTTGCCAACAAATTTTCTCGGCCCTTTATCCCTGATGTGATCAAGCAGATGGAGGCTGATGGTGTTGAAGAGTGTATTTGTTTGATTTTAGAACCACATTATTCCTTCTACTCGGTTATGGGGTATGAAAAGTTTCTGGAGAGCCAGCAAATCCGGTTTTTAGTCATTAAGGATTGGTATCAGCAACAGTCTTTGTTGGACTTCTGGACAGATGAGATTAGCAAAATTTTACGGAACGATGTGGGAGAAGAGTCTTTTAAGGTAATTTTCTCAGCCCATAGTGTTCCAATTTTTGCCTTGGACTTTGGAGATCCTTATATCGATCAGATTTTTGATAATAGCAAGCTAATCGCTGAACAACTCGGATTGACGGGCGATCAGTATACCAATACTTGGCAGAGCGAAAGCGATATTGGAATCCCTTGGATCAAGCCAGATGTACTCGAGTATCTGAGAGAACAGAAACAACATCCAGAGCATTATATTTTTGTACCAATTAGCTTTATCAGTGAACATATCGAAGTTCTTTTTGATAACGATGTAGAATGTTATGAATTATGTCAAGAATTAGGTGTCACCTACCATCGACCACCTATGCCAAACACAGACTCTCGTTTAATTGACGCTTTAGTTGATACTGTAAGAGCCAATGAACAAAAAGAATTTAAGGAATTTCTCCCAGAAGAAGAAACCTTTGACGAGCTAGCTCCGTCAGCCACCACTAAGGATATTATGGAGGAGACAGACGACCTCCAGATGCCAGAATTTGTGAAAAAACTCATTGAGAAAAAAGGCCGTGAAAATGTGAAGATGCCTTACTTGATTAAGAAAATGCTAGAAAAGGCTGGTAAGTTGCCGAAAGACTAAAGAAAAAAGGATTTAGCATGAAGCTAGATCCTTTATTTGTCTTATTTTTTCTCAAGAAGATCTTTGATTTCTTGAAGGACTTCAAGTTCAGTTGGAGCAGCAGGTGTATCTTCGGCTGGCTCTTCTTTCTTAGTAAGGTTTTGAGCTTTTTCAACAGCTTTGATAACGAAGAAAAGGACAGTGCCAATCACTAAGAAGTTGATAACAGCACTCAAGAAGCTACCATAACCAACACCATTCCATGAAAGTTCAGCGATGCGTTCAACGTTCGCCGCTTTCAAAGCTGGGTTCAAGATAAGTGGAGTGATGATGTCATTTACAAGTGAAGTAACGATAGCACCAAAAGCAGAGGCGATGATCACACCGACAGCGAGGTCAACGACATTGCCACGAAGCAAAAATTCTTTAAGATCTTTTAACATTTTCATAATTTCCTTTCAAAAACTAATCTTAATTGTACCTGAAATACCTAGATATTGCAACCTTAATGCTTAATGACATCCATTTCATTTATAAAAAACGTATACTTTACTAAAAATATAGTTAAGAATGATAATCAAAATCTGCGCAATTAGAGTTTCGATGGTATTGACCTGATCTAGTTGATCGTTGACAAATTGCCCGATAATATCGGGATAAGATGTAACAAAGATATAAGTTAAAAGAACGTCAAGACCAAGAGTAGAGAGACGAGCTAAGAAAAACTTAGCCAGGCGAGTCGGCCAATTCTTTCTCTTTTGCTTAAAGACGATGGTGTCATTTGTGATAAAGGCAAAGAGAATCCCAATGATATTTGCGAGTACGGTTGCTAGGATTTCCTGGTGACTGATATGGTAAATAAGCAAACGTGATAAAATCGAGATCAGAGTAGTAGCTCCACCGAAAAATAAGTAGGAGAGGATTTCGTTATCAAAGAAAGTTTTTATTAGTTTTTTCATGATTTTAGTATAGCATAAAGCTGGCTATTATGCTATACTGGTAAGGTTGATTCAATCAACCCTTGGTGCTTAGCTTCTTTCACCAAGCATATTTTACGCGGGAAACCGCCAAAGGAGAAAACATGAAAAAATTAACTGTTCGTGATATGGCAGATATTGCTATCGTTGCTGCTATCTATGTGGTTTTGACCATCACCCCACCCCTTAATGCCATTAGCTACGGTGCCTACCAGTTCCGTATTTCTGAGATGATGAATTTCTTGGCCTTTTACAATCCCAAATATATCATCGGTGTGACGATTGGTTGTATGATTGCTAATTTCTTTAGCTTTGGTCTAATAGATGTCTTTGTCGGTGGGGGATCTACCCTAGTTTTCCTTAGTCTAGGTGTATGGCTATTTAGCAAGTACAAGAAAGACTATCTGTTCAATGGTTTGATTCGTAAAGATCATTTCTTCTTTTCAATCCTCTTCTCAATTTCAATGATTACCATTGCAGCTGAACTCCGTATCGTTGCAGAGGCTCCATTCTTCTTTACATGGTTCTCTACTGGAATTGGTGAGTTTGCATCACTTATCGTAGGTGCGATTCTGATCAATAAACTGGGACAGCGAATCGATCTTACAAAATAAGAAGTTTATAAGCTAGATTCTTGCTAAATCTAGCTTTTTTCATTCCATAAAATTAAAAGAGAGCGCTTGACAAGAACATAGAACTATAGTATACTTTTTAGGTAAGCTGATTTAGCTCAGTTGGCAGAGCGCATCCATGGTAAGGATGAGGTCGCCGGTTCAATCCCGGCAATTAGCATGATAGAAACGAAATGACCTTGGGAAGCCAAGGTTTTTCTTATACTTCTGTGATAATGAAGCTAAAGAGTTTTGGCTGTTGACAAAAGTGCCCCTATCTAGTAGAATAGTAGTTGCGATGAGTCGATAGGTAGTCTTCGGATTACTATTGAGCATAAGGAGGTCATAACGCAGGAGCGGACCTTGATGAGTTGTGTGAACCTGCTCATCACATGAAGATGCCTCTTAGTCCCTGGTCAATGACTAGGGATTTTTAATTTTCAGAAAATAGAACCCAAAAATGCTTTTCAATTTCTGGAAAAAGTAGTATAATACATCTATTATAGAAATTTTTAGAAAATTCCGAAAGAGGTTATTTATGGGATATACAGTTGCTGTAGTCGGCGCGACAGGTGCTGTCGGAGCTCAGATGATAAAAATGTTGGAAGAATCAACGCTTCCAATCGATAAAATTCGTTACCTTGCTTCTTCACGTTCAGCAGGCAAGACTCTGAAATTTAAAGACCAAGATATTACGATTGAGGAAACGACTGAGACAGCTTTTGAGGGCGTTGATATTGCACTCTTCTCAGCAGGTGGTTCGACATCAGCTAAGTATGCACCATACGCAGTTCAAGCTGGAGCGGTAGTAGTAGATAACACATCTTATTTCCGTCAAAATCCAGATGTTCCTTTGGTTGTTCCAGAAGTCAATGCTCACGCACTTGATGACCACAACGGAATCATTGCCTGCCCTAACTGTTCGACAATCCAAATGATGGTGGCGCTTGAGCCTGTTCGTCAAAAATGGGGCTTGGACCGTATCATCGTTTCAACTTACCAGGCTGTTTCAGGTGCAGGTATGGGAGCGATTCTTGAAACACAACGTGAACTTCGTCAAGTATTGAATGATGGTGTGACCCCACGTGATTTGCATGCGGAAATCTTGCCTTCAGGCGGTGACAAGAAACACTATCCTATCGCCTTTAACGCTCTTCCACAAATCGATGTCTTCACTGACAATGATTACACTTACGAAGAGATGAAGATGACCAAGGAAACGAAGAAAATCATGGAAGATGATAGCATCGCAGTGTCTGCAACATGTGTTCGTATTCCAGTCTTGTCAGCTCACTCTGAGTCTGTTTATATCGAAACAAAAGAAGTGGCTCCAATTGAAGAAGTGAAAGCAACCATCGCAGCCTTTCCAGGTGCAGTTCTGGAGGATGATGTAGCTCATCAAATCTATCCGCAAGCTATCAATGCTGTTGGCTCACGTGATACCTTTGTTGGTCGTATCCGTAAAGACTTGGATGCTGAAAAAGGAATCCATATGTGGGTTGTTTCAGATAACCTCCTCAAAGGTGCTGCTTGGAACTCAGTTCAAATCGCAGAAACGCTTCACGAACGTGGATTGGTTCGCCCAACAGCTGAGCTGAAATTTGAATTGAAATAATGGTTTAGGAGTTCGGATGAACTCCTTCTTTGAAATAGAGAGGTGTTTCACATGTCTTATCAAGATTTAAAAGAGTGTAAAATCATCACGGCCTTCATTACCCCCTTCCATGAGGATGGTTCCATTAACTTTGATGCTATTCCTGCCTTGATTGAGCATTTGTTGGCCCATCATACAGATGGTATTCTGCTAGCTGGAACTACCGCTGAGAGTCCTACCTTGACTCATGATGAAGAGTTGGAACTCTTTGCGGCTGTGCAAAAGGTTGTCAATGGACGTGTTCCTTTGATTGCGGGTGTAGGGACCAATGACACACGTGACTCTATCGAATTTGTCAAAGAAGTCGCAGACTTTGGTGGTTTTGCTGCTGGTCTTGCTATCGTGCCTTACTACAATAAACCTTCTCAAGAAGGGATGTATCAGCACTTTAAGGCGATTGCGGATGCTTCGGACCTACCCATTATCATCTATAACATTCCAGGGCGTGTGGTTGTCGAATTGACTCCAGAAACCATGCTTCGCTTGGCTGATCATCCAAACATCATCGGTGTCAAGGAATGTACTAGCCTGGCTAATATGGCTTACTTGATTGAGCACAAGCCAGAAGAGTTCTTGATCTATACTGGTGAGGATGGAGATGCCTTCCATGCCATGAATCTTGGTGCGGATGGGGTTATTTCTGTTGCCTCTCATACAAACGGGGATGAGATGCACGAGATGTTTACTGCCATTGCAGAAAGCGATATGAAGAAAGCAGCTGCTATTCAACGGAAATTCATTCCTAAGGTCAATGCGCTCTTCTCTTATCCAAGTCCTGCTCCTGTTAAAGCAGTACTTAACTACATGGGATTTGATGCTGGACCAACTCGTTTGCCATTGGTTCCAGCACCAGAAGAAGATGCCAAACGCATTATCAAGGTCGTTATTGACGGCGACTATGAGGCAACAAAGGCAACTGTAACAGGTGTCTTAAGACCAGATTACTAATAAAGACTATAAAATCCATGACCAAATTATCATGGATTTTTCTTATTTTCCTAAACAGAATTGGCTAAAGAGTTGTGTAATGAGTTCATCAGGAGCAGCATCACCCGTGATTTCTCCAAGGATTTCCCAAGTACGGGTCAAGTCAACTTGCAACAAATCAACTGGCATACCCAGATCAAGACCTTCATTAACAGCTTGTAGGCTTTCAACAGCCTTTTCAATCAAGGAAATATGACGGGCGTTTGACAAGTAAGTAGCATCTTGATCGACCAAACCAGCATTTTCAAAGAAGAGGTTGTTGATGTGCTCTTCAATTTTATCGATGTTTTGGTTTTTAAGGACTGAAATACGGATGACATCTTCTGGAAGTTCAGAAGTTTCAATCGCTTCTGGCAGGTCAGTTTTGTTAAGCAGAATAATGCGATTAGTATCTTGGCTGATTTCTAAGAGTTGGCGATCTTGGGCGGTCAGTGGTTCACTGGCATTTAATACTAGTAGTACCAAGTCAGCTTCCTTGAGGGCTTTTTTCGAACGCTCGACACCGATTTGTTCGACGATGTCATCTGTTTCACGGATTCCAGCTGTATCAATCAATTTAAGTGGAACACCATTGATGTTGACGTATTCTTCGATGACATCACGGGTAGTACCAGCGATATCTGTTACAATAGCCTTGTCTTCACGAAGGAGATTGTTGAGAAGACTGGATTTCCCAACATTGGGACGACCGATGATAGCAGTGGAAATTCCTTCACGAAGGATTTTACCACGACGTGCTGTTCTAAGGAGATTTGTTAGCAATTGTTCAAACTCCATAGTCTTTTCACGGACAACGGCAGTAGTGGCTTCCTCAACATCGTCATACTCAGGATAGTCGATATTGACCTCAACTTGGGCAAGAGTATTGAGGATTTCTTGACGGGTATTGTTAATGAGATCAGAAAGGGAGCCGTCTAATTGCTTAACTGCAATATTCATGGCCTTGTCTGTCTTGGCACGAATAATATCCATCACTGCCTCGGCCTGTGTCAAGTCCACACGACCATTTAGGAAGGCACGTTTGGTAAATTCACCAGGTTCTGCCAACCGAGCTCCTTCACGGATAGCCAGCTGGAGAATTTCATTGGTCACCGCAATCCCACCGTGGGTGTTAATCTCGATAATATCCTCACGAGTGAAGGTCTTTGGAGATTTCATAGCCCCAACCATAACCTCGTCCATAACCTTACCAGTCAAAGGATCAATAATATGCCCGTAGTTAAGAGTATGGCTAGCAACCTTACTCAAGTCTTTTCCTTTGAAAATTTTTTGCGCAATGGCAAAACTGTCAGTTCCACTCAGGCGGACAATACCAATGGCCCCTTCTCCTAGTGGCGTAGAGATAGCAGCGATGGTGTCAAATTCACGTGTAATCATAATGTTTCCTTTAATTAATTGCTCTTTTCCTGGAATATTCCAAGTCTCTTTTCAAATTGTAACAAATTTAGGCTATTTCTTCAATGGATGCTACTTGGAGATTGAAAAAGCCTAAGCAAATCTGCTTAAGCTAGTTTATTTGGTGCGCATTTCTCCTTGAGGGAAGTAAGTTCCTTCAGGCATGTCATTGATGATGACATGGACAGCAGATTGAGGTGCTCCAGTGTTACGAACAACAGCTTCCGTTACTTCCTTAGCAAGAACTTTCTTTTGCTCGAGCGTGCGTCCTTCAAATAAATCGATGCGTACAAATGGCATAATAGTTTCCTCCACTAGTTTTGATTTCTTCTATTTTACCACATTTTGCCGTTTAAAGCTTCAGAAAATTATGATATACTAGAATGTAGCAAAAATTTAGAAATGGACGTGAAAAAATAGCATGGCACAGTTGTATTATCGTTATGGGACCATGAACTCTGGTAAGACGATTGAGATTCTCAAGGTGGCCTATAACTACGAGGAGCAAGGAAAGGGAGTTGTGATTATGACTTCTGCTCTGGATACGCGTGACGGTGTCGGCTATGTATCTAGTCGGATTGGCATGAAACGCCCAGCCATTGCGATTGAGGAAACGACGGATATCTTTGGCTTTATCCAAGACTTACCTGAGAAACCATACTGTGTGTTGGTCGATGAGGCACAGTTTCTCAAGCGTCACCATGTTTACGACCTAGCTCGTGTTGTGGACGAGTTAGACATACCCGTCATGGCATTTGGTTTGAAGAATGACTTTCGCAATGAACTGTTCGAAGGTTCCAAACACCTCTTGCTTTTAGCAGATAAGATTGACGAAATCAAAACCATCTGTCAGTATTGTAAGAAAAAGGCGACTATGGTACTCAGAACCCTAGACGGAAAGCTTACCTATGAGGGCGAACAAATTCAGATTGGTGGTAATGAAACCTATATCTCGGTTTGCCGTAAACATTATTTTGCGCCAATGATATCATCTAATAAGGAGCAAAACTATGACAATTGAACTAAGAGATGTTACAATGGGAAATTATTTTGATGTTTTGAATTTGGATGTCAAGGAATATCAAAAACAATTCATTGCAACCAACGCAATTAGTTTAGCTGAAGCATATGTCTACACTAAAAATGGAGATTTTGTAGCTCCATTGGCAGTTTATGATAATGATGCAATTATAGGTTTTGTGATGATAGCTTATGATAAAAAGATCGGAATTAGTAGTGGAAATTATTTACTATTTCGTTTTATGATTGATAAGAATTTTCAAAATCAAGGATATTTTAAACCAATTATGGATAAAGTGCTGGACTATGTTCGGACAGCGCCAGCAGGTTTAGGCAATAAACTTTGGTTGTCTTATGAACCAGAAAATGAACATGCAAGATCTTGTTACCTCAGTTATGGATTTAAAGAAACTGGGGAAATATTTGAGAACGAAGTAGTAGCAATCTATGATTTAACAATTGAGAAATAAGGAGAAAAAATGAACATTTATGATCAACTACAAGCTGTAGAAGACCGTTATGAAGAGTTAGGAGAATTGCTTAGTGACCCTGATGTCGTTTCAGACACCAAGCGTTTCATGGAGCTTTCGAAAGAAGAGGCTTCAACTCGTGACACGGTAACAGCCTACCGTGAGTACAAACAAGTCCTTCAAAATATCGTTGATGCCGAAGAGATGATTAAAGAGTCTGGTGGAGATGCGGACTTGGAAGAAATGGCCAAGCAAGAACTCAAAGATGCCAAGGCTGAAAAAGAAGAATACGAAGAAAAACTAAAAATCTTGCTTCTTCCAAAAGATCCAAACGATGACAAGAACATCATCCTTGAAATCCGTGGAGCAGCTGGTGGTGACGAAGCGGCACTTTTCGCCGGAGACCTTCTAACTATGTATCAAAAATATGCGGAAGCCCAAGGCTGGCGCTTTGAAGTCATGGAAGCTTCTATGAACGGTGTCGGTGGTTTCAAAGAAGTGGTTGCCATGGTTTCGGGTCAATCTGTATATTCTAAGCTTAAGTATGAATCTGGTGCCCACCGTGTGCAACGTGTCCCTGTGACAGAAAGCCAAGGTCGTGTTCATACCTCAACTGCCACAGTTCTTGTCATGCCTGAAGTGGAAGAAGTAGAATACGACATTGATCCAAAAGACCTTCGTGTTGATATCTACCACGCATCAGGTGCTGGTGGTCAGAACGTCAATAAGGTTGCGACTGCCGTGCGTATCGTTCACTTGCCAACCAATATCAAGGTTGAGATGCAGGAAGAACGTACTCAGCAGAAAAACCGTGAGAAAGCGATGAAAATCATCCGTGCGCGTGTTGCTGACCACTTTGCGCAGATTGCCCAAGATGAACAAGACGCTGAGCGTAAGTCTACTATCGGTACTGGTGACCGTTCAGAACGTATCCGTACTTACAATTTCCCACAAAACCGTGTTACGGACCACCGTATTGGCTTGACCCTTCAAAAACTAGATACGATCTTGTCTGGTAAACTGGATGAAGTTGTGGATGCCTTGGTGCTCTATGACCAAACACAAAAATTAGAAGAATTAAACAAATAATGAAATTAGCTCAATTATTTTCAGATTTTGAAGAGGAGTTGATAAGACAAGGAGAGGAAGCAGAAAACCTCTCTTTTGTCTATCGTAGCCTGAAAAATCTCTCTTTTACAGACTTTGTCTTTGCCCTTCAGCAGGAGGTAAGAGAGGAAGAAAGACAATTTGTAGAAGAGATTTACCAGCAGTTAGCGTCCCATAAACCAGCTCAGTATATCATTGGACAGGCAGATTTCTTTGGAATGCAGTTAAAAGTGGATGAGCGGGTTTTGATTCCTCGTCCAGAGACAGAGGAGTTGGTTGAGCTCATCCTGGCTGAAAATTCTGATGAAAATCTTAAGGTCTTGGATATCGGTACGGGAAGTGGTGCCATCGCCCTTGCCCTAGCAAAAAACAGACCAAATTGGTTGGTTACAGCAGTTGATATTTCACAGGATGCACTAGATTTGGCAACTGAAAACGCTAAAGTTCAGAATCTCCAGATATTTTTTAAAAAATCTGATTGTTTTGCAGAAATTTCTGAAAAATATGATATAATTGTATCCAATCCACCCTATATCTCTCGTGAAGATGAGTCGGAGGTCGGTTTGAATGTTTTACATTCGGAGCCTCATCTAGCTCTCTTTGCAGATGAGGATGGCCTAGCTATTTATCGCAGAATTGCGGAAGATGCAAAAGACTATCTCACAGATGGTGGTAAGATTTACCTTGAAATTGGATACAAGCAAGGTCAAAGTGTTCCTGCGCTTTTTAGGAAATATCTTCCTGAAAAACGAGTACGAACACTCAAGGACCAATTTGGTCAAGATAGGATGGTTGTGGTTGATGATGGACAGGATTAGACAAGAGTTAGAAAATGGTGGAGCTGTCGTTCTGCCTACAGAGACGGTTTACGGTCTTTTTGCTAAGGCCTTAGACGAAAAAGCTGTTGACCATGTTTACCAACTCAAACGTCGTCCTAGAGATAAGGCGCTCAATCTTAATGTCTCTTCTCTAGAGGACATCTTGCACTTTTCAAAGAATCAGCCAACTTATCTAGAAAAACTTGTAGAGGCCTTTTTACCAGGGCCCTTGACCATTATCCTCGAATCCAATGACAGAGTTCCCTATTGGGTCAATTCTGGTCTTGTAACGGTAGGATTTCGGATGCCGAGTCACCCCATTACACTTGATTTGATTCGAGAGACAGGTCCCTTGATTGGGCCGTCTGCCAATATTTCAGGTCAGGCAAGTGGAGTGACCTTTGCTCAAATTCTAGAGGATTTTGACCAAGAGGTTCTGGGTCTGGAGGACGATGTTTCTTTAACTGGACAGGATTCGACGATTTTGGATTTGTCTGGAGATAAGGTGAAAATCTTACGCCAAGGGGCGATCAAGCGTGAAGATATTCTTGCTCAGTTGCCAGAGATTTCTTTTGAGGAGGAATGAGATGCTAAGAGATTTGCAAGAAACAGATGTAAAAGCTATATGTGACATCAATCAAGAGACTTTGGGCTATACTTTTAGTCCAGAGGACACAGCTAGTCAACTAGCTAGACTGTCTCAGGATTCTCATCATTTCCTACTTGGCTATGAGGATGAGGTCAGCCATGTCCTACTTGGATATGTCCATGCTGAAGTTTATGAATCTCTCTATTCCAAAGCAGGCTTTAATATCTTAGGCTTAGCGGTTTCGCCTCAAGCACAAGGGCAAGGTATCGGTAAAAGCTTACTGCAAGGGTTGGATCAAGAAGCAAAAAGACGGGGCTATGAGTTTATCCGCTTAAACTCTGCTGATCATCGTCTGGGTGCTCATGCATTTTATGAAAAAGTTGGTTATACTTGTGATAAAATGCAGAAACGGTTTATTCGCATCTTTTAGTTTTTTTCTTATTGAAAAATAAACTAAAGGACCAGTCACACTATAAAGGAGAAGACCTATGATTTTTGATAAAGACGATTTTAAAGCATACGATGCTGATCTCTGGAATGCTATTGCCAAAGAAGAAGAACGCCAACAAAACAACATTGAGTTGATTGCTTCGGAAAACGTGGTTTCCAAGGCTGTTATGGCAGCTCAAGGGTCTATCTTGACAAACAAATATGCCGAGGGTTACCCAGGACGCCGTTATTATGGTGGAACTGATGTAGTAGACGTGGTAGAAACTCTAGCGATTGAACGTGCAAAAGAAATTTTTGGTGCTAAATTCGCCAATGTCCAACCTCACTCAGGAAGCCAAGCCAACTGTGCTGCTTACATGGCCTTGATTGAGCCAGGTGATACCGTTATGGGGATGGATTTGGCAGCAGGTGGACACTTGACTCACGGAGCTCCTGTTAGTTTCTCAGGTCAAACCTACAACTTTGTTTCTTACAGTGTGGATCCTGAAACAGAACTCTTGGACTTTGATGCTATCTTGAAACAAGCCCAAGAAGTCAAACCAAAACTAATTGTAGCTGGTGCTTCAGCCTATTCTCAAATTATCGACTTCTCAAAATTCCGTGAAATCGCAGATGCTGTTGGGGCTAAGCTCATGGTCGATATGGCCCATATCGCTGGTTTGGTGGCAGCCGGTCTTCACCCAAGCCCAGTGCCATACGCTCATATCACTACAACAACGACCCACAAAACCCTTCGTGGACCTCGTGGTGGTTTGATTTTGACAAATGATGAGGACCTAGCTAAGAAAATCAACTCAGCTATTTTCCCTGGTATTCAGGGTGGTCCTTTAGAGCATATTGTGGCGGCTAAGGCTGTTTCCTTCAAAGAAGTTTTGGACCCAGCCTTCAAGGAATATGCTGCTAATGTCATCAAAAACAGCAAGGCTATGGTTGAAGTCTTCTTGCAAGACCCTGATTTCCGTATCATTTCTGGTGGAACTGAAAATCACCTCTTCCTAGTGGATGTGACTAAGGTTGTAGAAAACGGAAAAGTTGCTCAAAACTTGCTGGATGAAGTTAATATTACCCTAAATAAAAACTCAATTCCATACGAAACCTTGTCACCATTTAAGACAAGTGGGATTCGTATCGGATCTGCAGCCATCACTGCACGTGGATTTGGTGAAGAAGAAAGCCGTAAAGTGGCTGAGCTCATCATTAAAACCCTTAAGAATGCAGAAAATGAAGCTGTCTTAGAAGAAGTGAGAAGTGAAGTTAAAGCGTTGACAGATGCCTTCCCACTATACGAGGACTAATACTTTTATGGACATTTATATTAAGAAAGCTATTATCCATCAGTTCAGCCCAGATGATACTGAGTTGTTTCTAGCGGATAAGTTTCTCAATATCACTCCAAAAATCGAGGAATACCTACGTAAAAAAATCGAACGCGTGTATTCAGATGAAGCCAAGACTGGGATTTTCGAAGAAGAAAATCCCTTCTTCAATCACATCACAGATGATTTGTTGGAGACATCAGTAACCCTGGCTAATCTCTGGAAAGAAGAGTTTAGCATTTCTGAAAATCTCAAGACCAATGACTTGATTTTTGTGCAATTTTCTAAAGAAGGTGTAGAGCATTTCGCTTTCTTGCGAATTGCCTTGCGGGAAACCTTGACTCACCTCGGTGGGGAAGTTGATAATCCAATCAAGCTGACTCAGAATAACCTGCCTGGATTTGGAACAGGGGCTGATGAGGCCTTGGTGGTCAATCTTCAAAGTCGCAAGTACCATCTCATCGAAAAACGTATCAAGTACAATGGGACTTTCTTGAATTATTTTTCAGATAATCTCCTAGCTGTTGCCCCTAAGATTTCACCAAAGAAATCCATCAAGGAACTGGAGAAAACGGCCCAGAGAATTGCTGAATCTTTTAACACAGATGATTTTCAATTTCAATCCAAGGTCAAATCAGCGATTTTCAACAATCTTGAAGAAAGCAATGAACTGTCACCTGAAAAATTGGCTAATGACCTTTTTGACAACAATCTGACAGCTCGTTTGAGCTTTATTGATCAAGTTAAGGAAGCCGTACCAGAACCAGTCCAGTTTGATGAAATTGATGCCAGTCGTCAGCTCAAGAAATTTGAAAATCAAAAACTCTCCTTGTCAAACGGAATCGAGCTCATCGTTCCCAATAACGTCTATCAAGACGCAGAATCTGTCGAGTTTATCCAAAATGACAATGGAACCTATTCTATCTTAATCAAAAATATCGAGGATATTCAAAGTAAATAATGTTTAAATTACTACGAAGAGTGCTAGTGCTAGCAGTCTTCCTTTTCGCTGTCTATAAAGTCTATCATATCCATCAAGATGTGAAGCAAGTCATGACCTACCAACCCATGGTTCGAGAAATCCTCAATGAAAGAGATACTCCAGCCAATGAAGAGCTTGTGCTCGCCATGATTTATACCGAAACAAAGGGAAAAGAAGGCGATGTCATGCAGTCTAGCGAGTCTGCTAGCGGTACCACAAATACTATCAATGACAATGTGACGAGCATTCGTCAGGGAATTCAGACATTGACTGATAATCTCTATCTAGCTCAGGAAAAGGGTGTTGATGTCTGGACAGCCGTGCAAGCCTATAATTTTGGACCTGCCTATATCGACTTTATCGCTCAGAATGGCAAGGAAAATACTCTGGCACTAGCCAAGCGTTACTCCCGAGAAACGGTCGCTCCAATCCTAGGCAATATTACAGGGAAGACCTACACCTATATCAACCCGATTTCTATCTTTCACGGAGCCGAACTCTATGAGAATGGTGGAAATTATTACTACTCGAGACAGGTTCGCTTTAATCTCTATATCATGAAATTCTTTAATTTCTTCTAAACATCTGGTTTTGCCAGGTGTTTTTCGCTATAAGTTTTCTTTAAGATTGTTTTATTAACCTAGAAAGGTAAAGGAGGGAATATCCCATGAGAAAGAAATTCTTTCTAACAAGTGCTGCAGTATTGTGGGCTGCAACAGCTATGGCGAGCGTCCACGCAGCAACCGATGTTCAAAAAGTAATCGATGAAACCTATGTACAACCAGAATATGTCCTAGGTTCTTCTCTATCTGAAGACCAGAAAAACCAAACTCTTAGCAAACTGGGCTATGATGCATCAAAAGACACCAAAGATATCAAAACTATGACACCTGATATCTATTCGAACATTATGAATGTGGCTAATGATGCTAGTCTCCAGCTCTATTCGTCAGCCAAGATTCAAAAGCTGGGTGATAAGTCGCCTCTAGAGATCAAGATTGAAACGCCTGAAAATATCACCAAGGTGACGCAGGATATGTATCGTAATGCAGCGGTGACCTTGGGAGTAGAGCATGCTAAAATCACAGTTGCAGCTCCTATTCCAGTTACAGGTGAAAGTGCCCTGGCAGGGATTTACTACTCGTTAGAGGCCAATGGTGCTAAAGTACCGCAAGCCAATAAAGACTTGGCCCAAGAGGAGCTAAAAGCCTTATCAGATATCAATGCTGAAAACAAGGACAAGTCAGGTTACGATGCCAATAAACTCAATGTTGCTTTGGCAGATATCAAGGCAGGAATCGCAAAAGCAAAAGAAGCCAAAGGCAATCTGACAGAGGAAGATGTTCGCAAAATTGTAGAAGACACACTAAAAAACTACAAACTTGATCAGGTTATAACAGGAAACCAGGTCAATATCATCATCAATTTTGCACTTAACCTCTCAAAGAGTGACATCTTGAATAATGCTGATTTCACTAAAACCCTAAATGACCTCAAGGAAAGTATTGTTTCCCAAGCTGGAGATAGCTTTAAAAATATCAACCTCAACTTTGATGCCAATAAAGCGCTAGAAGACGGGGGCAACTTCTTTAGCTCCCTCTGGCAAGCCATTGTCAACTTCTTCAAGAGTTTTGGTGCTTAGGTCATTTCATGATATAATAGATGGTAACAGAAATGTTGCCGTCTTTTTTTGTCGGCCGATAGAAAGTGAAAAATATGTTAAAGAAAAATGATATTGTAGAAGTTGAAATTGTTGATTTGACCCATGAAGGTGCTGGGGTTGCTAAGGTAGATGGTTTGGTTTTCTTTGTAGAAAATGCTCTACCAACTGAGAAAATCCTCATGCGAGTCCTTAAGGTAAATAAAAAGATCGGCTATGGGAAAGTTGAAGAATACATTACACATTCTCCGCATCGTAACCAAGACCTTGACCTAGCGTATCTACGTTCAGGTATCGCTGATTTGGGGCATCTTGCCTATCCAGAACAGCTCAAGTTTAAAACCAAGCAAGTCAAGGATAGTCTCTACAAGATTGCTGGCATTACAGATGTAGAGGTTGCTGAAACTCTAGGTATGGAAAATCCTGTCAAGTATCGTAATAAGGCTCAGGTGCCCGTTCGTCGTGTCAATGGTGTCTTGGAAACTGGCTTTTTCCGTAAAAATTCGCATGACCTTATGCCCCTTGAAGATTTCTTCATCCAGGATCCTGTTATTGACCAAGTCGTAGCAGTTCTTCGAGATTTGCTTCGTCGTTATGATTTGAAACCTTATGACGAAAAGGAACAGTCTGGCTTGATTCGGAATCTTGTGGTGCGTCGTGGTCACTACTCAGGACAAATCATGGTCATTTTGGTAACCACTCGACCGAAAGTTTTCCGTGTTGACCAATTGATTGAACAACTAATCAAGCAGTTTCCAGAGATTATCTCTGTCATGCAAAATATCAACGACCAGGATACCAATGCTATTTTTGGGAAAGAATGGCATACTCTTTTTGGTCAAGATTACATTACGGACCAAATGTTGGGAAATGACTTCCAAATATCAGGACCAGCTTTCTATCAGGTTAATACAGAGATGGCTGAGAAACTCTATCAAACAGCCATTGACTTTGCGGAGTTAAGAGAAGATGATGTTGTTATTGATGCCTACTCAGGTATTGGAACCATTGGTTTATCCGTTGCTAAGCACGTTAAGGAAGTCTATGGTGTTGAAGTGATTCCAGAAGCGGTTGAGAATAGCAAAAAGAATGCGGCAATCAACGGGATTGCTAACGCCTACTATGTATGTGACACAGCTGAAAGTGCCATGAAGAACTGGCTCAAGGAAGGTATTCAACCAAGTCTTATCCTAGTAGACCCACCAAGAAAAGGCCTCACAGAAAGCTTTATCAAGGCAAGCAGCCAAACAGGAGCAGACCGCATTTCCTATATCTCCTGCAATGTCGCAACCATGGCGCGTGATATCAAACTTTACCAAGAATTGGGATACGAGTTGCAGAAAGTACAACCAGTGGATCTTTTTCCGCAGACGCATCATATCGAGGTTGTAGGACTGCTGGAGAGAAAGGGATAAAGCCCACCGTTTCAGGGGTTACAAAAGGCTTGATATTCGGTCTTTTTTGAATTTTTGAGTGAAGTCTAAATCTAACAGCCTGAAGTGATGTAGCAGGATTGATAGTGGTAAAGTATGAAATTTATTCCCACATACGCAAAGGGGGTGCAAAATGTTCCAACAGGTAGGGTGTCTGTGGGAATTGTTTTGCACCCCCTTTTTTTGATTTTCTGATATCACCAAGATGGTCGATGGAAGTAGGAGTTCAGTAATTGATACAATAGTCTACAATGAAATGCATTATAACCTAGTATTTTTATATTGAAAGATGTGACATGCTTGATTGAACACATCAAATAGTGGGAAGTTTTCAATCGATTTATAAAGTTGAATCAAAATTCTAAAAAACACTTGCAATCTGACGAGTTTGTGATACAATATTGACTATAAGGTTATCGGGAAGATGACCAAGTCAAAAAAGGAGAATAATGATATGCCAGCAATTTCGTTGACCCCAGAACAGTTAAAGTCTGAAGCACAAACTTATACCAATGCTTCTGAACAATTGAAAGATGCCATTAACAAAGTTTCAGGCGCAAATGGTCGTCTCCAAGGACAATGGCAAGGTGCGGCTTTCCAATCTTACTTGGAACAATTCCAACAATTATCAGTAAGCGTAACTCAAATGGAACAACTTCTTGAAAGTATCCATGCACAATTGAATCAATACGCCGATACTGTTGCTGAGCGTGACCGTCAGGATGCAACTTCATTTGGTTTGAATTAATCATCGGTGAACGGCGCTTCGAAAGGGGCGTCGTTTTTTGCTAGTTATAAGTGGAAAAGGTAATAATGAATAGTCCTCATAAAGAAAAACGATACTTAAAAATTTTAACTGCAGTAGCATGCGTATCCCTGTTATCAGGTTCTCTTGTTTATTTCGCATTAAAGGATCAGAGCCTTCACTATTCAAGTGAGATCAAGCAAACTGCTAAGGTTCAATATGCGCTTGTGAATGAAGATAAAGGTGCAAGGTTTGAAAATACTGATTATAATTTAGGCTCGGATTTTGTCACTTTAATTAATCAGGATACAGAGAATAACTGGGAGACAACCAATCGTAGCGTGGCTGAAGCAGGATTGAAGTCAGGTCAGTTTGATGCAGTTATTACTCTTCCGTCAGACTTTTCTGAGAAATTGTTGAGCTTAGAGAGTGTTTCTCCAGAAAAAGCCACTGTTTCTTACCAGATTCGCGAAGGGCAAAACGAACAAGCTAATCAGGCTGTCCACAGTCAAGTTAATACAGTCTTACAAGGATTTAATCAACGGGTGGTTCGGATGTATTTTTCGAGCATCATTCGAAATCTTTCAGATGCACAGACGAATGTGAATCAGATGGCAACTACAGAGTTATCTCAAAATACGTTCATCATTTCAAATATTCAAGCTCCATTTTCGACCCTACCAGATTCATTTAGAAGTACTCAATCCATTGCAAATAGTCTGAAGACGGATAATGAACTCTTTAAGACCCAACAAGAAGCTTTTGTTAAATCAGTCGCAAGCAGCATGGAAGCGAATAACAACTCTTTAGATGCTTCTGGGAAAGCCCTTGAATCTACAACAAACTCTGTGAATGAGTTTTCAAAAGAAGCTAATACTCGTCTTGAAAAGTCAACCAACCAATATAAGGAGCAATCTGAAAAAGATAAGGCTGCCTTGGAAAAACAATGGACAGATGATCAGAAGCATTATTCTGACTTGTATAATGCCCTTTACACTGTTGGGAATGCTAAATTAAAAGAATTGCAGTTTTCCGATACGGCAACCGGTTCCTTTATGGCAGATTTCAAAGCTAAGGCGGGGGAGTATAAAACTGCACAAAGTAAGGTCAAGGGGAACTTAGAGGCACAAATCACTTCTTTAGAAAAAGAAGTAGCGGAGCTTAGAGCACTCAGGGAGACCATTGCAGAGACTTATTATGGCTCTAAGGATTTAAGTGATCAGACAGCTACTGATAAAGATATTCGCTCGGCTATTTTGAACTTAATGACGAAGCCAGAAAACCGAAGCAAACTTCCTAAGCAGTATATTGAGGCAATTGCTAGTCGCCTACCGATGATTTCATCTGGAGATTTGAGTGCTCTCATTGCTAAATTAGAGCAAGATAAATTGATCTCATCAGATGAGGCTACAACTTATCGTAATGCACTGAAAATTGTGTCTAACTACAGTAGCGAGTTGGGTGGCTCTTTAGGACAAAATACAACCTTTAAGTATCTGTCCTCAGCGGCTACTGTTACTAGTCCAGTGACCTATCCCATTCACCAAACTCTAGAATTTGATCCGTCAACTGGTAGTCAGACAGTCCAATTGAACATCGATGATGCAAATATGGGGAATCTTGAACTGGAAGGTGTGACGAAAGATTCAATTGAAGCCTCTATCCGTCAACAGTTAAAAGATACAGGCTATCATGTGACAGCTGCAGTATCAGGAAATACAATTCAAGTCACATTTATTAATGAAAGAACGGCGTCAACTACTCCTGTCGCCTCTTCGGACTCAGGGGGATCAAGTACTTCAAATGCGGATGCAAGTGATGCAGCAACATCTACAAATTCCACTTCTACAAGTGAAAGTACGACAGCAACGCCAACTACTTCACCAAAAGTCAGTCAACCAAGCTATGCGACACTTCCTAAAAAGGTGAGTGTCACGATTAGTGGTCAGATAAAGTGGAATTTATCTGATGATGTGAAAAAGAATTCCTATAACCAAGTAGGTTATAGTTGGACAGATGGAAGTTCAGTTCAAGCTAGTGCTCAGTTATCTGTCTTTAATGGTAAGTATGACACTTTGGCTGAGGATTTACCTGCGATTCTGAAAAACTTCCAAAACCTAGACCTTACTGCCCAACAAATCGTTACTCTATTTGCATCACCAGGGGCAAGTTTAGATATCAATCAATTTGCAAGCACGCTATCAAGTGGTACTCTCGTACAAAAGGCTAGTCCAGATTCTGTATATAGTCTCTACAATAATCTAACTGACGACGAACGGGCTTCAGAAATATCGGATGTTTTAGTTACTAAGTATCGGCTTACAGGAGATAATTTATACAAACAGGTAGATCAGCAATTAAAGGATGTGACAGATATTCTAGGTGAAAAAGAAAATCCTAAAGAAGGCACCCTTCGTCAAGTGTATCAGTCTCTCCCAGACTCAGATTTGCTTGTTAAGCAAGCTTCTGCCTTAAATACCTGGTATGGGGAGATGCAGAAGGTCTTAGATGAGGCTCATAATCAGTGGAAAGATTCTGAGAAACTTGCTTATGAATCAGTTGTCAATGATCAAAATCCACAACCAGAGAAGATGAATACCTCTAAGCTGGAAGAAGAAGTGAAGTCACTTTTGTCTCAATATGATAGCTTACGAGATAGTTCTAAAAAAACTGCACAAGCTACAGCTGATGGAGCTGCTCAGGTACGAGATATCTCACCACAAATCCAACAGTTAAACGAGACAACAGAATCGATTCAAAAGTCCGCAGATGGTGTCCTTTCCAGTTTGAATCAGAGTGTGAAGGAAACAAGTGGTACAGTTGAGAAAAATACCTCTTATGCAGAACAGTTTGGAAAGGTGCTTGCCAATGCGAAAAGTGGAGGTGCTGATAACAAGCAAGTGTTCAATTTCTTATCCGATCCAATTACTACAAAAGTCACAGAAGGTAAGACACAGGCAGCTAGTCACATTTCCATCATCCCCTATTATATGACCTTGTTGTTATCGGTTATTTCTTTTGTGATAGCTATGACGATCGGACGCTTTGTTAAAGATAGACAGGAAAGGGAAGAAACTGATCTTTTGACAACGAAAAAGTGGGACTTGAAGCTTCAAAGTTTCTTACCGACAATCATAACAGCTACTGTTGGTTCGATTTTGTTTTCAGGAGTTACAATAGGAGTAGCAACAGCAGCTAATGGATTCTTATGGTTCATTTATAGCTTTATGTTAATGGCAAGCTTGATTTTAGTGCTATCTTACAGCTTGAAGAAAGCTCCGTATCCGACTTATATTGTATCTGCATCCCTCTTAGGTTTTTATCTCCTACTAACTCCTATTTTGGGAGTGGCAACTCAATCAGGAAGTTTCCTTAATTTCTTATATCGACTGTCTCCGTTACAAAATATTGAAAACGGCTTTAGTTATCTCTTGGTCGGTGGTAACTTAAGCATTGTAACGATTCTTCTACTCTTATTATTTGTAGGCATCGGAGTTAGTCTCAATCTCTTTACAAGAAAGAAATAAGGCTCTTTGTCAACTGTAGTGGGTTGATAAAAAGTTACAGCCTGGAGAGGACCAAATTGGTTCTCTCCTTTTTGATATTCAAAGAGCGATGAGGATTCTCGTTTTAAAATTTTCAAAGTTCCGGAAGCCAAAAGCATTTCGCTTAATGACTTTGATGAGGATATTTGTGGTTTCAAGTTTTGCTTTTGAGTAGGGAAGTACAAGTGCATTAATGATCTTATCCTGATCTCTCAAAAAGGTCCTAAAAATGGTCTGGAAGATTGGATTGACAGAAGAAATAGTTTCCTTGATTAATTCAAAGAAATAATCAGCGTGCTTCTCTTGAAAATGAAAGAGTAAAAGCTGATAGAGTTCATAGTGATCTCTAAGATCTTGAGAGTAAGAGAGAAGTTTTTCGAGAATCTCTTTATTGGTTAAATGCGACTGAAATGTTGGACGATAAAATCGTTTACTGCTCAGCGTATAGTTATCCTGTTGAATGAGTTTCCAGTAACGTTTCAGTGCTTTATATTCGTGCGATCTTCTATCAAACTGATTCATAATTTGGATGCGTACGCGATTCATTGCTCGGCTGAGATGCTGGATAATATGAAAACGATCGAGAACGATTTTAGCATTTGGAAAAAATTTTCTAGCAATATCGTAGTAGGGACTAAACATGTCCATGGTAATGACTTTCACGCGACTTCTTACCTGTCTAGAATACCGAAGGAAATGATTGCGAATAGTTGCTTGAGTCCGTCCATCTAAGATAGCTAGGATCTTTCTTGTATCGTAGTCCTGTGCAATAAAGCTCATCTTTCCTTTCTTGAAGCTATATTCATCCCAACTCATGTGTTCTGGAAGGTGGTTAAGATCAGTCTTAAATTTGAATTTATGTAACTGACGAATGACTGTAGAAGTGGAGACAGATAAACTTTCGGAGATAGCTGTCATAGGGACTTTCTCAATCAATTTTTGAGTGATTTTCTGTTTGACGATGGTTGCGATCTAGTGATTCTTCTTGACTAAGGAAGTCTCTGCGACGGCTATTTTTCCACAGTTTTTACAGCGGAAACGGCGTTTTTTCAATCGAATGAGAGTCTTGTAGCAAGCGCATTCGAGGTAGGGGATTTTGGATTTTTTGAAAGTCATATTTAGCCATTTGTCCTTGACAGTTGTGACATTTAGAGGCAGGATAATCGAGCTTAGCAATGACTTCTTTATGCGTTCCAGCGTCAAGATAATCTAAGATAATAATATTTTTGTCTTTAATTTCAAGTATGTTTGTGATAAAATTTAATTGTTCCATAAGATTCTTTCTAATGAGGGGTTGGTCACTTTTTCATTATAGGTCTTATAGGGCTTTTTTTCTACAACAAAATAGACTCCATAATTCCTACAGTGGTTTTACCCACTACAGAAATTATAGAGCCAGAAATAATCAAGGTAAGGATCCGTAAGGATCCTTTTTGTTTTCTTGTGAGATGGTGTGATTTGTAGTATAATAAAGTTATCTTTACCAAGTGGGGAAGGAGATTTATGAAGAAGGTTCAAGTCATTTTTAGTCTATTATTGTTGTGTCTTTTTCTTAACTCAGGTGATGTCCGAGCAGATGATGGAAGTCTTGAAATTAATAATCAAACCATCCATGATCAAGGGAACAGTCCTCAGACTACTAAGTCTAAGAATATTCCTGAATTATTTTTAGAAGATAGTGTGAAGAAAGAAAAACAGCTACAAAAAGCACAGCAAGAGAATGTTCATCAAGCGCAGTCCTCTCTTTTTACCGGGACTAAAGATACTAATAGTTTTCAGAGTCAGGATAAGGTGACGCGTGGCTTGTTTCAAGCAGATTATAGAGCAGATGAAGCAATTTTGACTGGAGAGAGCACCTCTAACACTTCGCTACCTACTTGGCTATCTATTTTAGGATTTGGAATAGGTCTACTTGGAGTGACCTATCTAGGTGTTTGGCTAGGTAGGAAGTACTCAAAAGTGCTTCGTTTTAAGAAGGAGAGTGTGTGATGAAGACAATTACGGTTGGTATAAAATGGAGAGACCAAATATATGATTTGAAACTTCCAACGCAGGTTTCATTCAAGAGAGTAAAAGAGCTGATATGTGAGTCATTTTCAATGATGAACCAAGAGCTACCAAGTCACTTTGATCTTCAAGTGACTAATAAATCAATTGCCTTTTATGATGATGACCAGATAGCGGACTTTCCTTTAGGAAACGGAGATCAATTAGAAATTGTAGGGAGAAAGAAATGAAAGTACAAGAGACAAGTATCCAATCCAAGTGGTCGAAAGAGGCTGGTGAACTAGAGATTAAGTTATCCGCTAATCAATTTCAACTGAATCGGATGAAGCAGTATCGATTCTTTTTAGAAAGCACGGCACATTTAGCTCAAGGAGCAGTGAAAGAAGAGGCAGAAGAGGTCGTTCGTCTTTCTTACCAAATTCCAGCAGGTTATCAGTCGATTCGAGAAGCTGTTGAAAATAAAGAAATCTTAGAACGCCTTCATCTTTTTCAAAAGTTACAATTCTTAAAAGAAACTGTCGATCAGCCTATGAAACCCTTTATTCACCCAGATAATCTGTTTGTGAGCGGGGAAAGTGTCCTTTTAGGACATAGAGGGATGACAGATAGTGTGGTTCCTTTTTCGCTCATGAAAGAGGACTTGTTAAAGCAATATAAGGCTTTAGCTGTGTTCATTTTACAACCTAAGCTCAACTTTGAAGAGTTAATTGATAGTCTTACGACGGTAAAAAATGCTTTTGCGGAAACTCTTTTTAAAGCGGAGACTTTTGATGAAGTAGACCATCTCATTAGTGAGCAGGCTCGTATCCAAGAAGAGAAGCGTCAAAAGGAAAAACTGTTTGTCTCGAAAAGGAACTATCAATTGTTTAAATGGGGTTCTTTAGGACTCGCAATTGTAACAGTTGCGATGGGGATTGCAACAGGTATTTATGCTTTTTATGTGGTGCCTAAGCAGGATAAAATCATTCAGGCTGAGACGAGTTACATTGCTAAGGATTATACGGCAGTGGTAGAAGGTCTTAAGTCAGAAGCTCCAAATAGTCTTCCGAAGGGAGTCCAGTATACACTTGCGGCTAGCTCGTTAGAGTTAGACAATCTGACTCAAGAACAAAAGGAAGCTGTATCTAGAAACTTGTCACAGAAATCTAGTGAGAATACTCTTTCTTATTGGATCTATATCGGCCGTGGAGAACTTGAAAAAGCACTTGATATTGCTCAAAATATTGGGGACATTCAGTATATTCTTCATGCTTATACAAAGCTCTATGATCAGGTCAATACAGACAGTACGATGAGCGGAGCGAAAAAGCGAGAACTCCTTGAAAAGTATCAAAAAGAAATTGATAAGTTACAGGAACAATTAAACGGAAGTTCAAAGGCAAATAGTACATCAAAGGAGACTAAAAATGGCAACTAAGGGCAAACAAGCGACTTGGAGTCAAAAGCTGTCAGATGAAGAGGTTCTTTGGCATGTGTTTTCGTTTAAAGAATGCTTTGAGTACAAAGAGTTGACCGAAAGGGCCTCCTCAATCAATATTGGAGAAAGTCATATCTCAATTACTGAAAGTGGTCTTGAAAAGGACGGAATCCCTTGGGCTGGTCAGGAGGAGGAAAGTCTGGTAGCCATTCCACATGAACAGATTCAGATCCATTCCTTTACCTATCCTAAGCAGGACTTACTCTTTTCTAAGGAGAAGAAAGCAGATGTTTGCCTTGAAAGTCAAGCTCTCCTTTACCTGAAGGTTAAGGAGAATACCTATCATCTCTCTGGATCATCTAATGGAGCTAAGGTTTATCTAAATGGACAAATTCTAGAGGAAGTTGATGCCTCTATTCAGGTAGGAGATGTTTTGGTGGTGGACTGCTTTCTTTTCTCATTTCGAGAACATCAGATCCATTTCCTGCCCTTGAGCAGACAGCACACTATCCAATCTGATCATTTGTTTGAAGAACCTTATAAAGCTGAGTTTCCACATGAGTTTCCTAATTATCGTAGAAGTCCACGCATTTATCTAAAAGAGCCTGAGGATAAGGTGGAAATCAATTCACCAGCACCAGAAGAAAAACTTAGACGTGGTGAGCTATGGCGTGCGATCGTACCGCCTGTTGGAATGGTGGTGATTAGCGGAGCCTCTAGTGTCTTTATGCAGGGAAATGCCTTGCTTATGATGGGAATGGCCAGTGCCAGTCTCTTGACAGCTGGATTTTCAGTATCGAGCTATTTTACCAATAAAAAGGAAGTCAAAGAGAAGAATCAGAAAAGAAACGATGATTATCAAGAGTATCTCTTAGAGACAGGAAGCCAATTGAGTCGTCTAAAGACGGAACAAAAGAAAGCCTTGACATATAATTTTCCATCGGTTGATGAATTAGTGGATTTAGTAGAAAGTTACAACCCACGGATTTATGAGAAGATGGTGACAAATGATGACTTTCTAAAGGTTCATTTGGGAACTGGAACGATTGATTCTAGTTATTCCTTACGTTTTCAACCAACCAATCGCAAGGAAGACTGGAGCCGCTTTGTCGAGAAAAAACTGGTACAACCTCATATAAAATTAGAGGATGCGCCTATTGTCCTCTCTCTACGTGATCAGGCTTTGGGATTAGCGGGAGTAGCTCCTGTCTTACGAGTAGCAGTTCAAACGCTATTGTTTCAGATTGCGGCGCTTCATTCCTATCATGATGTAGAGTTTGTGACCTTGGTCTCCCAAGAGGAATACGAGAATCACTGGCGAGAATGGCGCTGGTTGCCTCATGCGCAAATGCGGAGTCTCAATCTACGGGGACTTATTCATGATGACCAGACTAGGGACATGATCTTGACCTCTTTTTACCAGATGTTAGTCAAGCGTCGTCAGGTCGTTCGGGAACAAAAGCAGGAGCAAATCTTCTCGCCGCACTATGTCTTGACGATTTTGGATGAGTCATGGCTGTCAGGACATGGGCTCAATGAATTTCTGGCAGAGGATATGACCCAATATGGGGTGACGGTTATCTGGGGTAAGGAAAGCCTCAATATGTTGCCTGAGACGGTGACGGCAGTGGTTGATTATCAAAATGGAGAAACAGCCAAGCTCGTCAATAATCATCATATCTATGTCAACCAAGACTTTAAGCCTAATCGTCTGCCTCAAAATGGAAAACTTGAAGAAGCGATTTACCGTTTGGCCAATCTCAATCATATCGAAGTGGAGAAAAACTCGATTCCAGATACGATTTCCTTTATGGAACTCTACGGTGTTAAGCAGGTTGAGGAATTGGATGTGGAGAAACGCTGGCAGGCGGCGGATGCATCTAAGTCTCTCGCTGTACCTCTAGGTGTTCGAGGGAAGGATGATATTGTGCTGCTCAACCTTCATGAGCGTGCCCATGGTCCACACGGACTAGTTGCAGGGACTACCGGCTCTGGTAAGTCTGAGATTGTGCAGAGCTATATTCTGTCTCTAGCTGTTAACTTTGCGCCAGAAGATGTTGGATTTCTTCCGATTGACTTCAAAGGGGGAGGAATGGCCAATCTCTTTGCCAAGCTGCCTCACTTGATGGGTGCTATTACCAACTTGGATGGAGCTGGGACGGTTCGTGCGCTGAAGAGTATTCGTGCGGAACTTCAAAAGCGTCAGCGTCTCTTTGGGAAATTCGGTGTCAACCATATCAATGGCTACACCAAGCTCTATAAAAAAGGAAAGGCACTTAGCGATCCAGAGGAGAAAAAGACCTATCCGACAGAGCCTTTACCTCATCTTTTCCTGATCTCAGATGAGTTTGCGGAGTTGAAGCAAAATGAACCAGAGTTTATGGCAGAACTCGTCTCCACGGCACGTATCGGACGTTCCCTAGGGGTTCACCTGATCCTTGCGACTCAAAAGCCATCTGGAGTGGTGGATGAGCAGATCTGGTCTAATTCTCGCTTTAAGCTGGCGCTCAAGGTTGCCGATCCTTCAGACTCAAATGAGATTATCAAAACCCCAGATGCGGCTAGTATCACTCAGCCTGGTCGTGCTTATCTTCAGGTCGGAAACAATGAAATCTATGAACTCTTTCAGTCAGCATGGAGTGGAGCGGATTATCAGCCTTATAGTGATGAAGGTAATCAAGTAGATGAACGGATTTGGTTAGTGAATCAACTAGGGCAGAGCGAACTCTTGATTGACGGAAATGACGGGGATTACTCGGTTGAAGAGACACAAGAGCAGGAGACAGAGCTTGAAGCTGTGATTGATTATATCAATAAGGAAACGGAGCGTCTGCAAGTCATCCTCCCTGAAAAGCCATGGTTACCACCTCTTGGAGAGGAGCTAGTAGGAGCGGCAATTGACCGTCAAGCAGAGTGGACAACCCCACGTCAACTCTCCATTCCACTAGGCATGCTGGATCTGCCAAGTGCTCAAAAGCAGGAGGTCTACCACTTTGATATTGAGGAGTTGGGCAATACCGTCTTATATGGGTCCCCAGGCTTTGGAAAATCAACAGCTCTTCAAACTATCCTCATGAATCTGGCTCGTAGAAATACGCCTGAGCAAGTTCAGTTTAACCTTTTTGATTTTGGGACGAATGGTCTCTTACCAATTAGAGAGTTGCCACACGTGGCGGATCTGGTTCGACTAGATGAGGAAGAAAAGCTCCTCAAGTATCTGAAACGTCTGGATAGTCTTATGAAAGAGCGAAAAGCCCTCTTTACAGAGGCTGGGGTGTCTAGTCTGTCACAGTATGAGCAAAAGACAGGTCAAGCTCTCCCTGTTCTTCTCAACTTCTTTGATGGCTATGACTCAGTACGGGAAAGCCCATTAGAGGAGATCATCGAGTCAGCTGTCAACCAGCTCCTACGTGAGGGAACTAGTCTGGGTATTTATACTCTGATAACCGTACTCAGCGCTAGTAGCTTGCGATTACGGATGAGCTCGACGATTCCCAATGCTTTGAGCTTTTACTTAGTAGAAGAAGGAGCGCTTCGGACGGTTATGGGACGTGATGCCCTGCCAGGTCAGGAAATTGTCGGCCGTGCTCAGGTGACACAGGAAGAGGTTCTAGAGTTACAAGTCTATCTGCCGATAGAAGGAAAAGACGATATCGACCGTCTTTCTCACTTAACAGCAGAAATCCAATCGATGAATCAAGACTGGCAAGGCTTACGTCCAGAAGCAGTACCTATGTTGCCAAGTAAGATTTCTACGAGTTTCTTTGAAGATCACGAGGAAGTCCAGGATATGTGGCAAAGAGGCGAGTTGCCAATTGGTTTTGACAAAGAAAGTACACACCCGGTTGGCTTTGTGCCAAAACGAGACGGCTACTTTGAGCTTCTCTATGATACCATGCAGCAGCTAGAATATGGCGAAGCAGCGCTTCTGACCGGCTTAGAAAAAGTGCCTAGTCACATTAAAAAGTTCTTGGTGGATCCAACAGGAAACTACCATCAGTCGGAAGGGCTGTTCGACGAAGTATTTGTGGGCGAGGAGATCCCTGGTTTCTTTATGGATATGCAGTCTGAAGTGGATGCGCGCACGCCAGCTGATTTGGATTATCCTATCTACATCTTGATTCCAGAAGCACAAGCCCTCAGCAAGCTCATGAATCTTAAGATGACAGAAGATGCCTTTAAGGCTCTCCTGCACAAGGGAGGGACAGTTGGGCTCCACTTCATCTTTATGGGTGAGTTGCGTCAAATTGTTAATGGTTATATGGAAGTGGATAAGATTCTAAAGGTCAATGTGCCTGCAGGCTGTATTGGTATTCGTTTCCAAGACCAGAATGTTGTATCCATTAAGAGCAGCTTTACAGAGTCTGTTGTCGGAGTGGATGAGTACAACTACTTCACTAGCCGGGATGGTTATCGTATTAAACTTATCAGTGAATAAAAGCGAGTCATTTGGCTTGCTTTTATTTTTAGGGTACTTTCCCAATCCTTATGGTAAAACATCAGAATTTTTGATATAATTAGAGAAAAAATGGAGGAGTTTATTTATGGGACGATACGATAGTGCTATTGCGAATTGTCATGCGCAAATTCGTTGGATCCGTTTGGATATACGTACTTATGAGGATAAGATAAGACGGTTGGAATCTGCGAATGATCGTATTCAGAGTCAGATGGATGTTGTTAGTAAAAACAAGACTTCTGCGAGTGATTTGAATAAGCACTCTACAACTGATTTTCAAGGGACTCGTCGGGAAGATTTTGATAAAACGTTAGCAGGAATTTCCGATGCGATTACAACTTGGTTGACAGATACAGAAATGAATCGTAAGAGTATTCGCTTTAAAATATCAGAATATAATGGGAATATTGAAGATTGCCAGAAAAAAATTAATAGTCTAAATAGCCAGATTGAATACTATCATCGCTTGAATTGGGAGGAGGACTAGTATGTCAGGTCAAGCAGAAATATATGTTCAAACAGAAGAATGGGCTGGACAGGTCGGACATTATCATTCGGATGTTGCCTCTGTTCGTCCACTATCTACTCTCCCTTTTTCCTATACAGATTTGTCTCCTTTTAAGAACTTTAATCAAGCCATTCAGAATTTAAATACATCTGTCATAAAATATCGAACTTATGTGAATTCTCAATCCTCTAATATGCTTAGGGTTTCTGAGAATAAGTTGTTGGATGATCGTTCAGGAGCCGATGGATTTCAAGATGGGATTAGATTAAAATGAAGACAGCAGAACAAATTTGGAAAGAGTATTGTGACGGTAATACGGCATTTCCCACTACAGATTTTTTACATCAGATAGCTTTTATTTTAAAAAATCGTCCAGAGGTATTGGGCGCAATCGTAAAAGCTTTTTTGGATAAAAAGCCAAACTATATTTATCATCCGCGGATTGGCGCTGATATTGAAGTGACTTTTTTACCGAAAGAAGTGTATATTTGTCGGAACGAGACAGATATTATGCTAGCTAAAAGTGAATTTGTCCATTTTCTAGATGGGGTTGATAAGGTTTATAGTGACATTCTTCCCTTGGGCACATTGGTTGAGATTGATAAGGAGCAGCTATCTCAAGAGTTAGTAGTGTCACTTTTAGGAGATGAGGCACTTTATGTCATGATTATGGGGCGAAAAGTCGTTTTCGACGGAGCTTATGTGGATTATTTAGCACAGTTCTGGCCACTTGGTCTTCAAGCAGAGCTTCCACCGATGGCGATTCATAAGACCATGATCAAACGAATTATCGCTCAGGGTTATGCGGAATCAGAAAAAGAAAGTTCCTATGTGGGTCAATTACGGGAAATATTGATGAAAACAGCTATTCCTTCCCACTTTTATCTACGATTACAGGAGGAGTTAGACGATGAAAATCAAGCGTAATGAGTTGGAAAGTTTAAAGAATTTTCTCTATAAACAGACCCAAGCTTTCGAGGCTGATTTGGCTGAGGCACAGTCGACTGCGCAGAGTCTTGCCTCCAGCCAAGCGCTGCGTGGTGATGTCAAGACTGCGATTAACCATGAGTTGAACTATTACAACCTTCCCCTTCTTCAGGGCTATGTGGATTATTCTAATCTGCTTTATACTGAGTTTGACAATCTGATTTCTGACTTTGAATCAACAGTCGGTGAGAAAAGCGCAACAGCTGTCATCAACAGTGAGGCCTTAACTAGCTTGAAGCAGAGTGTGGATGGTCTCCATTCCTCCATTGTCCGGGATATGGATGCGACGAATAAGTATTATACGGAAATTTCTGACTTGATCTTACTGAAAGCTCCCAGCAAGGATAAGCTAGATCGGGCTATTGAGGCGTCGAAACAGTCGCTTTCCGAGACGGAGAAGCGCCTGGCTGCCTTCAATGGCAAGCAGATCACAAGTGAGTTAGATGCGATTTTAAACAATCAAAATAAGGGCTTAACGAAGGTGAGTGGGACGGTTACCATGGGCAGCCCTTATCGTAATCCTGAAGCGCTTGATATCTATCGTAATCCTCATTTCAAGAAGGCGGCAAATCGTTATCACCAGAAAGTGGATAGCCTAGCAAGGGCTTACTTCCAGAAGAATCATCCAGGCGTTGCATTTGATAAGGACAAGGCAGGGATTGAGGAATTGCAGGCTCTGGCGAGGGAGGTGACCGAGAAAACAGTTACTACCGGAGATAAGAGTGATGAACGATATTTGGAACATCTAGAAAAATTTAAAAATTCAATAAGTTTTATTAGTTATGGTATTACAGGACATTTAGCTAGTAGGGAAGCTATTGCAAGTTATCATAAGATTAAGAATGGTACATGGTATGGCAAAAGAGTAAAAAGTACAACTTCTGGATATAAAACATGGAAACAAGTCAATGGAGATGTGAGTCGCTATAAAGCTGTTCAGAATGCAAAACGATTGGATGAATTAGCTAATGGTACAGGTACTGTTGTACGAGGAACAGGTATAAAAGGTGTAGCTAAAAGCGTAGGTATTCTAGGAGGAAGTCTGGCTGTACTGGATGGTGGTTTAACTTATCTTGAAAGAAAAGATGAGTATGGTGAAACAAGTGCTACTATAGATGGTGTCGCACATACGACAACATCTATAGGGGCTATTTATGTAGGAGCTGCAGTGGGAAATTTTATTCCAGTTCCCGTAGTTGGGGCATTAGCAGGAGCGGCAACTGGATATCTGGTTGGTGGAATTGCAAATACTCTTTATGATGGATTTGCTCACGGGAAATGGAATTGGGATAATTTTAAACTTTGGTAATTTAAAATGTTTAGAAAAATTATTTATATTGGGGAATTTAATAATCAAGCCATATACTTTGATACAGAAGAGCAGGTACCGTTAGCGGCATCTAAAAGCTCACTGTTGAATACACAAAACTCCAAATATAGTTGGAAATATATTGTTTGTATCATTTTGATTCTTATCTTGATTCGTATAATGTACAGAATTTTTCCGATTTTGGATCCTTTTCATGAAAAGTATAGTGTAGCAACTATAGTTTATTTGATAATAGTTTGGGTGGGAGCTGGAGTTGGTTTTCCAATCATAATGGAGAGAATTTTATATAAAAACATAAAGTCCGTTACTCCGACTACAAAGCAGGCTTTTAGAGGAGCCTTGTATGGGAATATCATTTGGAATAATTTTAGCAACAAGAAAATAACTAAAAGCAAGAAATTATGGGCTTGGATAGTGACTCTTTGCATTGTATTTTTTTCTATAGCGAGTTTAATTGTTGGGGCTTTTGTATTTAACATGATTGGCAAAACTATAGGTAGTGAAATTATTGCAATAAGTCTCTTGGGGTTGTTACCGGGAATGAGTGTTTTTCTACTTTGGCAAAATAATATCATTCGTTGGATGCGTATTGTTGAAAACTATCAAAAAAGAAAGATAAAATGGAGTAATTAAATGAATCAAAAAATATTACCGCTTGGGAGTGTTGTGTGTCTGAAAAATGGTGATGGGACACAGTTGTTAATTATTGCAAGAGGCAGTATTGTAAAACAAGGATGGAGAAAAGAAGTATATTTTGACTATGGAGCTGTGTTGATACCACAAGGTATGTCCAATCCGGAAAATGTTTATTTCTTTAACCATGAAAATATTAAAGAAATTATTTTTAAGGGTTTTGTAAATGAAGATGAGATTGAATTTGCAAATCATTATGATAAGTTGATAGAACAGTCGAATTTGATTAAGGGAAGTGTGGAAGAATGAATTAGCTTATAAATCTAGATGATGCACCGCTTTATGTGAAGATGCCTTTAAGGTTCTCCTGTTTTTTGAATTACTCAAATTCCTAAACGAAAATTAGTGCTTCAAACCTTATTAGATAGACATCTAAAAAGTAAATTTTAAGAAAATCAATATCTTTTTATACTAGCGTAAAATTATTATAGTGTAGAGGGAGTTTTACAGTATGAATTTATTGCGACATAGGAAAGACGGTCAATGATGCTGGAAAAAATATCGGCGATGCTTTTACAGGAATGATGAGTGGTTTTGGAAGTGCATTTGGGTGAGATGATGAAAGATAATTATAAAATTATTCCTGTAGGAATCTATCGAAAGCAACCTGTTTTTTATGATAAAAGCAGTCAAAAATTACTACTCAGGATAGATAAAAAAGAAAGCAGCTGTAGTCAATCTTTCTTAGTGGTGATTATACTGTTTATGTTGCCAATAGTTAGATGGTTAAATCAATATTTATTTATAAATATTTTATTATTTAATATCTTAATACTGATATTTGGGACAATTGCAGTTTTTTCTGTTTCGCGAATCTACGTTAAAGAGTTGTATAGAGGGATAGAATTATCTGATTTATACCTGTCGAGAGAATTATATGGTATATTTCTTCATCAAGAAAAAAGAAATTCTAAGATTGCGATTATAACTATCATATCTTTATTTCTAATAGTTACAATTTCTGCTATTCTATATTTACTGACATCAATCTTTTTATTCTTATTTGTTTCCGTCGGTTTACTTTTTCCTTTTTGTTTATTCTTAAATACAAAAACGAGAGAACGATATATTATTTTAAATCAATTGATAAAGGAGTTAGAGAATGAGTAATTACTTGACTATTGGAAGTGTTGTTCAACTACAGAACGGTAATACTAAAGTGATGATTATAAATCGGTTTCCACTTCACAATAATCGAGGAACGATTGGATATTTTGACTATTCAGCTTGTCTTTATCCTTCTGGAAATACGGATAATCAAGTTTATTTCTTCAATCATGGAAATATTGACAAGATTTGGTTTGAGGGATATATTGATGAAGCAGAGGAACAGTTGCAGGAGAAATATATAGTAGAGAAAAAGAATATCTCATATCCAAGATTGACACTTGAGCTTTAGTAGTATCGATCAAGAGTAGCCTTACGGAGGCCATGGTTGGAAGCGAATTTTCTAAAGAAACTATAGGAGCTTTTTTGGATCATGTTAAAGGGAAAGTTATTGAGGAATCTAAAAATATAGGTCGTTCACTGGCGGCGACTTTGCAACCGCGTGATGCCGCAGGAAGATTTATAAAAGATAGTTCAAAAATGAGAAATTGGATAACTAGCACGCTGAAAAAAATACCGAATTCTACCAGTAAAGTTCTTGGAAATGTTGCTAAATGGGGTGGAAGAGGACTTGTTGGTCTAGGAATGTGTTCAGAAGGAAGTGACCATTATAAAGAATACCATAATGTTGGTAGAGCAGTTAGTTATGGCTTAACGGCTGGAACAGCTGGCTGGGTAGCCGGTCTTGCTGTGGGTTCAGCTTTAGCTGGAGCTCCAGTTGTTGTTGGTCTAGTTGGAGCTGTAGCAGTGGGGGCAGCTGTTTCTGTAGGTGTAAAAGCTCTGTATAAAAATGTGAAACCATTTAGAGCTGTAGTTGATGGTGCAGGAGATCTTTTAAACGGAATAGGAAAAGGAATATCTAATATCGGAAAATCATTTAGCAATCCACTCAAAGCAATTAAAGGAGTTTTTGGATAATGGAGAAAAAAGCTAACTATGTAGCCCGTGTAGTGGGGCGGCTGGATAACCGTTATTATCTAATAGAAGTCCATAACCGTCTTTATGTAATAGATTATTTTAATCCAAAGGACATCCGAAATTATTTGTGGAGATTTAATGCGTATAATAATACGGAATACTTAATTTATGATGTGACGGAACAAGTTGAACAGTATGAAGTAAAGCCATTTAATATATGGTTAGAAAATTTTAGGAAAGTATTTGATATTGTGTCTATTGCTTTGGTATTTTGGCTCTTATTCTTTCCTCCAAAATTCGCAAATAATCCCATGATTTTTTCTTCATGGCGAATTATTCTTATTTTATTTTTTATCGGAGCTTTGCTAATTTTTCTAGTTTTAAATTTAGGAATGGATAAAACTCTTAAATTTAATTTTCAGGATGCATTATTATTACGAGCTACAATAAAAGAAAATAAGAAAGGATCTAATTCCTCATTTTTTAAGGTTATTCAACATTTAATAACTTTTATATTGCTTTTCTCAGGGTGTCTTTTCATTGGGATTTTCAATTCAAATTATCTCACTCTGCTATTATTTACCTTTATTGGAGGTTATTCAATTTTATTTATCTATGCTATATCAATACAATATAATTTAAATCGTTTTAAATTTCATATTATTAAAAATACACAGGAGGCATAAAATGTTATTACCATTAGGAAGTATTGTTTACCTAGCAGATGGTAACCAGAAAGTTGTGATTATTGGTCGTGGAATGATTGTTAATCAGGAGGGGGCAGATGTTGTTTTTGACTATACAGGCTCTGTTTTTCCAGATGGTCTCAATCCAGAAGAGATTTATTATTTTAACGAAGAAGATATTGACGAAGTCATATTTGAAGGTTACCGTAACGATGAGGAAGAACGCTATGCAAAGCTTTATCTACAGTGGTTGGAGGAAAACAAGGAGAAAGTGGTAAAAGGAAGAACGAAATAGTATCATTTTTATACTATTATTTTTACCAGAGTAGCTTCACAGAGTTCGTTGTCGGAGTCGATGAGTACAACTACTTCACCAGCCGAGATGGTTATCGCATCAAACTTATCAGTGAATGAAAGCGAGTCATTTGACTTACTTTTATTTTTCATTCTCCTTATGGTAAAACATCAGAATTTTTGATATAATTCTATTAACTGTAAGGTTTAGTCAAAAGAGGTATAAAGATGAGTGATTTTGAAGAAAAGCGGCTTGCTAGTAATGCTTATAATCGGGCGCAAGCGAGTCGTTATGAAAGTTTGGCGAATCAGTACCAGAAAGCATACGATAAGAAAAAAGCAGAGATTGAGAAGTTAGAATCTGCTAGAAAAGAACTTTCTAAGCAAATTCAATCCTATAGTGAGTTCCGCAATACAGTTTCTCAATACTCTACAACTATTTCTACAGATACCTTTAAAGGGACAAGACGTGATACATTTGATAAGACTTTATCGAAAATTGCGACGACGATGAATACGCATCAAAATGAGCATGAAATGAATTTGGCGAAGTTGGATGCAGAGATCGCAAAGCGAAAATTGGAGCTAGGCGATTTAGGTGGTGCTATTGGAAGTGCTTGGAATGCGGTTGAAAGCTTCTTGGCAGCTATTTTTTAGGGAGTAGGATAGATGGATAAAATAGGAATCAGTTCGGCTTCTTGGCAACGTGTTGTTACCTCAGCACGGACTAAGGTCGCATCTGTATCAGACATTCAAGTGACAAAGATTGGAAAAACTACCTTGAATCGGATGAAATCTTTTGAGACCCTTCAAGAACAAGCGAAAAAAATTCTGAGTGATTATAAGGATTTTGAAATGGAGCGTACTTCTCAAATGATTACGGTTGGTGAGAAGATTGTGGCTGATGATAAAGCCATGGCCGGTCAGTTTGATAAGAATACAGCCAATGTGAGGTTTAAGTAATGGTTCAATACGATAAGAATAAGATTTTTACAAGTATTATTACTAGTCGTACGAGAGAGACATTCGAAGTAGATGATACTTTAATTCAACTTGGTCAACAATTAGGAATGCGTCCGCAGATATTAAAGGGACTCTATAAGGCTCTGAGAAAATTAGAGGATGTCTATGAGTATGTGCCAAGTTTTGGTGCAACTTTTACTTGTCATTTTGATTATGAAAAGCAGGAAGCTCAGATCCATTATAATCAACTAGATCAACTATTTTCCATCACGGATTTACAGGATTTCATGGGGATTGTGGACAGTGTCTACAGTCCTATTTATCCTTTAGGTTCTGTTGTTGAGCTAGATTTGGAGTTATTGCCAGAAGAACTCCAGAAGAGCTTAGCGGAGGGACCAGGACCACTCGTTACGATTTCAGGCCGCAAGATGCCTCTTCAAGAAGGATTTGATGACTATGTAGTGGATTATCTGGCTCGCATCTGGCCTTTGGGTGAGATGCCTGGAATGGACGCTTTTTTCGTTAGTAACATGATGATTGAGCGACTTCGTTTTGAAGGTTACAGTGACGATTGGGAAAGTCAGTTCACAGAGGATGTTTTACGTGCGACACAGCTCTCCCAGCAACAAGTCTCGACTGCCTTTATGCGCAGTGAGGATTTTGTTCGGTATTATGAGCCGTATTTAAACACGGAGGAAGGCTAATGGGATTTTATGTAGATATTGCGGAGCTTCAGAAAGCCCAAGAGGCCTATATGAAGATGGTCGCAACTGCTCAGAGTCAGTTGGATACCGCTAAAAATGGGATGAATGCCATCATCACCAGTAATTCCATGCATGGAGAAGTTGGGAAAGCAATTACGAATGAAATCAATAATGTTCATAACCCCGTGATTGTTGGCTTAAAGAATGGCTTAGAATTTCTAGGTTCTGAGTTTTCCAAGACGATCACGGATTTTCAGAATCTTGTTGGCGAAACCTCTGCAACGGCAGTTTTAGCAGAAGAAACTTTGGATGATGCGGTCAAGAAGCTAAATGAAGCCGATGAGAAACACAAGGTCATGGATACTAACTTCAAGAGTATCTATGATGGGATTTCGAGTCTCTATCACCTGAGTGCTCCCTTAAGCAGCACCTTCTATACTAATACCCAGACAGCTCGGAAGTATGTTCAGGATACGAAGAATAAGGTCAATGCCTTTGATAAGATGACGACAACCAGCAGTACGGAACAGCTTTTTAGTGCTTTAAGTAGCCAGATGGCGGCTGCTGGAAGAGTGAAGAGTCTGAGTTATAGTGATCCTGTTTTAACTAACTTTGTGGCGCATGAAGATCTCGGTAAAGCGATTTATGAGATGGATCAGCAGTATGCGAAAGCCAAGGCAGAAGCGATTGAGGCTGCTAAACGCAAGGCAGAACAAGAAGCCGCTGAGCGAGAAGCCTCTTATCGCCGTCATCACCCCATCCAAGCTTGGCTGAAGGATCGCTCGAATGAGATTGGCTCCTGGTGGAGCGATGTCGTTGAGGGCACACGAAATCTACCGCTTCCTCAATGGATGAAGGATTCCCTCCTGTTTGCGGAAGGATTTATTGGTGCAGCTGGAAGTATGGTTTCAGAGACTGCCATCGGAGCTGTAGATTTGACTCAGATCATTGGTATTGCCAGTATTGATGGCGTCAATCGCTTAACAGGAGGTCAAACTCCAGAGTGGATGAAGCGGGACTTGCAAGGAACGGCAGATAACCTGTCTAGCCTTGCGGAGTTAGGAGTAGGAACTTACACTGCTCTGACGGATCCAGGAGCGGCTCAGCGTGGCCAGGATCCCAATGCCAGCTATGCGGATAAGGCCGCTTATCGTGCTCAGGAGACAGGAAAAGCCCTCTGGGATAAGGTCACCCATATGGATGCCTATGATGCAGGAGGCTTGACCTTTGAGATTGCCAGTCTTTTTGTCGGTCCAGCAGCTGTAGGTAAGATGGCTAAGGGGACCAAGTTAGGAGCTAAGACAGCTGAGATGATTAGCTTAGCCAAGAACAGTACCAAGGCAAGAATTCTCGCAAATGTCGAAAAATGGGGATCAAAGGTTGACAATATCCTAGCGAAGAGCAATAATGTCATTGGGAAATTTGGGGAGAAATTATTAGATACCCGAATCCCAGTCGGTATCCGTAAAGATGCAGTTGCCTTTGCGGGTGGTATGGGAACCATGCCTACTTTCAGCGCTGAGAGTAAGACACTACGTGAGGTTATGCACTTCTCAAGCAAACATGCGGATGATGTGACTAAGGAAAAAAGGTTCTTTCAAGACATGGCTGAAATGTCTAATAGTGCAGAACCATTATATAATGCACCTTATATTAAAAATGGGAAACCTAATGGTAGACCAGGGCCCACAGGAAAGAAGAAGCTTGAATTTGAAAAAGCTGTTTATGATGCTCAGGTTGATCCAGATGGTATATTACGAGATTTAAATACTGGTGAAATTATTGAGTGGAAGCCAGGACAACCTAGAAAAGGAGCTGTGGATTTTGGACATGAAAAAGGCAAAATCTATAAAGAAATGTTTGAAAAATATAAAAACAGAGAGATAACACTAGATGAACTTAAAGAATTTCAGTCTAATCCAGATAATTTTAGATTAGAAACACCTTCAGTAAATAGAAGTCATAAGTACGAGTAAGGAGATAGGTGATATGGAATCAAAAGCAGTATTTGAAGCTACACAGATAGGTGATTTTAAATTACTGAAAGATTTATATAGCGGTAGTATAAATCAGGTAAATAAGGAACAATTGAATCTTTTATCGGTTGTTCTCACTAATAGTGATAAAATTGATGACAGAATTAAGATAGTCAACTTCTTGATTGATAGAGGTATAGATATAAACTATCAAGATAGAGATGGCAGAACAGCATTACATAATTTTTTTCAATTTAAAGCAAATTGGAGACCGAATGTAGATTACGCAGTAAATGTAATAACTAAGTTAATTGAAGCGGGTATAGATATTAATGCAATTGATAAATATGGATCAGTAGCATTAATTTATTCTTTAACTGTTTTAAAATTAACAACGCAAGATGCATATCCTATTTATGAATTATTGCTAAAACATAACGCAGATTATACCCTAAAAAATGATGCGGGGAAATCTGCGTTAGACTATGCTAAAGAGTTATCTTGGAGAAATGATTTTTTAAATATTGTGGAGAAGTGTGAGAATGAAAGTAAGTGATAATTATGGAGGATTTGTCTTATCAAGGAATGTAAAAAAAGGATTACCTATTGCGTATACTTACAGAGAAAAATCTCAACTGTTACAATTAAATGGGTGGACCATTTATTCTAGTTGCGATGATGAAGAATACGTAAACAATCCCCAAAATTTTGAAATTGTATCAGCACAAACCATGTTTTCCATTGCGCCCGTAATGGAAGAAATCTTTGAAGCGAAGTATGGGACGAATTTAGCGTGGTTATATGAGGAGGGGGTTCATGTTGGTTTCTATGATTTGAATGAAGAAAAAGAGGTAACAATATCTGAAATTTTAGATTAGTCATGTATAGTATTATTATGAAGGAGTCCTATTTATGAGTGATAAATTCCTTGAATCAGTTATTGAAAAAACTTTTTATAATGAGCTATTTAGTAAGTTGAAATCTCACATCTACCTTCATAGAAATGTAAGGACTGTCCCTAATTAAGGAGTAGATGCAGTTGCCTTTGCGGGAGGTATGGGAGCCATGCCTACTTTCAGCGCTGAGAGTAAGACACTACGTGATGTGATGCACCTCTCAAGCAAACATGCGGATGATGTGGCGCGAGGTGTAAGTGGTTCTGGGAAATCCACAGCGACTTTTAAAGGTGAACTTACTGCAGAGAATATAACAAAAGAATTATTACAAACTAAACCTAAAAACTCTCCGACAACACAAAAATGGTTGGATAAAGGAGGGAAAATTGAAATACTTGAAGATGGAACATGGGCATATACAAATTCTGAGGGTATCACAATAAAATATATTGATGGATTTCCTGATTTTAAAAATGGTATTCCACCACAAGTTAAAAAAGAGTTTGTGATAGAAGGTGGTTTTGAGGGAAGGTCGAAAGACTTTTCCAAGGCAGGAGATGCAGGTATTGGTAATACTTGGCATCATCACCAGGATGGAAAAACGTTGCAAGCGGTTGATAGGGATACACACAGGCAATTTACTCATCGAGGTGGTATATCAATTATGAAAGGAAATAAATAAAAATGACAATGAAGCTTGATAGGTTTGGATTTGCCAATGAAGAAGCAATTTCAATATTAGAAAATAAATTTGAAGTAGTTTTACCAGAAGATTATAAAAGATTTTTATTACAAGAAAATGGTGGTAGAAATACAGCTTATAGATATAAAAATTTAGTAAGAATTTCTCAAATTAGTGAAGAAATTAATATTGATGTAATGTTCGGTGTTGAAACGAATATGAAAAATGCAGATATCGAACAGTGGACTAGTGAGTATCGGGATGATTTATTCCCAAATTCAATCATTATTGGGGATACTATTCAACATGGCTTCATAGTGTTCTGGCTTAGTAATGATGAAAATAGGGGAATTTATTACTATGATGATACATATGAATTTGAATCATCTACTGATGATGTGAATGCTTATTTTTTGGCAAACTCATTTAGTGAGTTTTTAAGTATGGTAGAAAATTAGTGAATAATTATCTGCGTGATAGCTTTTTGTAGTATACTTTTAGGTTAGAAAATGCCAGAGTGGATGAAGCGGGACTTGCAAGGAACGGCAGATAACCTGTCTAGCCTTGCGGAGTTAGGAGTAGGAACTTACACTGCTCTGACGGATCCAGGAGCGGCTCAGCGTGGCCAGGATCCCAATGCCAGCTATGCGGATAAGGCAGCTTATCGTGCTCAAGAGACAGGGAAAGCCCTCTGGGATAAGGTCACCCATATGGATGCCTATGATGCAGGAGGTCTGACCTTTGAGATTGCCAGTCTTTTTCTCGGCCCAGCAGCTGTAGGGAAGATGGCTAAGGGTACGAAGTTAGGAGCTAAGGCAGCTGAGATGATTCAGTTAGCCAAGAACAGTACCAAAGCAAGAGTTCTCGCAAATGTCGAAAAATGGGGATCAAAGGTTGACAATATCCTAGCGAAGAGCAATAATGTCATTGGGAAATTTGGCGAAAAATTATTAGACACCCGAATCCCAGTTGGCATTCGTAAAGAGGCAGTTGCCTTTGCGGGAGGTATGGGAACCATGCCTACCTTCAGCGTTGAGAGTAAGACTCTGCGTGAGGTGATGCGCTTCTCTAGTAAACATGTGGATGATGTGGTGGAGAGTGGAGCAAAGGCGAGAACTTTCATTGACGGTATGTCGGCAGGGGACGCTCAACGTTATAGCCAGTGGAACAAGTATGCGGAGGCCGGCCTTAGTCCAGAAGACCGCGTGAGAGTGTTGGAAATCTCGGAAAAGGCACCTAAGGTTGAGTATCAGCCAGATTACTCACCAGATAGAATACTGGGAACTCCAAAAAATGATCGTCCTAGTGTGGAAAATACTTATAGTCCAGACTATATTGAGGCTCATAGACAACAATTTGAGAATGGTGCTACTAGATTTCAAAAATTTAAGCCAGATCCTAATTATCAAGAAGGAATTATTGGAGGTAAAGATGGCACAAGTTTTTGGTTGAGTAAAGACCATGCGGATGTTATTCAAGATGTCGCCAAAGGTGATAATCGCCTCTATGAAACCTTACTGGGCTTTGACGAAGGGTACTTAGGTGACAATCCACTTTATCGCTTGGATGTAGCACCGGAAGTTGTCTCTGAAAAAGGGATCTCAATCCCAAGTGGTAGGGAAGACGGTGCGAATGGTTGGTGGCGACCAGGGGGAAGAACCTATCCAGGAGACATGCCGGAGGGTGTCATGGACGGTATCAGTATAAAGGAAGGAGATGTCACATGGAACGCAGTAAATTAACATGGGAAGAAGTTATCAAGTTTGAGGAAATAAAAGGCTACGGTCAACAGATTTGGAGGCATAATGGCCAGTATTATCTTGTCGCAGATGAAGGAGGTATTGCGGAACAACGAGTGGTGTATGAGTTGCCTCTAGAGCTGTTTCAGTTGCTTGATAGTGGGACAAAAACTATGGTTGATATTCATTATAAGCTACAAAATGATGAATGGCCTTCAACCGAAGAAGAAAGAAAGGCCAGTGAAAAAAAATGGATTGAGGAGGGACTTACCCCTCTTATAGCTAATCCTAAAAGTAGAGAATACTTTACTCAAGAAGAACTCGAAAAATTAATCCCTCTAGCAGAACAAAAATGGATTGATTGGAAGGGTAAACTCCCAGATAACTACGTGTCACCGCTAGATAAAGATTAACCATTTCGCTTTTGATAACCTCTAGATCATTAGGAGGATACTAAGATGGGGATTACCAATATTACATGGGAAGACGTTATCAAGTTTGAGGAAGTCGCAGGGTATGGTCAGCATATCTGGAAACACGGCGAACAATATTATCTTGTCGTGGATGAAGGAGGTATTGCAGAACAACGAGTGGTGTATGAATTGCCACTAGAGTTGTTTCAGTTGATTGAGAGTGGAGAAAAGAATTTAGCAGAGTTACATTTTAGGCTAAAAAATGATGCTTGGCCACCTAATATGTCACAAGAGGAAGCAAATAAGCTTTTTTGGCGAAAACACATTGAGGTTTTAAAAAATAATGCCGCAGCACAAAGGCATTTTACCCGTCAAGAGCTAGAAGAATTATTACCAGAAGGGTCAAAAATTCTGGCAAGTAGTGAGAGTTAATATGGATTTGATATGGTAAACAGTAAATTAACGTTGAAGATGGAAAAATTATAGTTTTTAATAAACGCGGATTACCTTATCCAGAGGGGGATCAAGATTATCATCAATATAGAGTAATGCATGATTTGACAGAAGAAAATATAATAAATGCTTTTAAAACAGCTTCATCAGAAGTTAAAGAAAGCTTAATTGATGCAATGGAAAACCGGGGATTTTCTTTGTCAGATCTGGCTAATATTCAACAAGGAGAAATTGCAAAAGTCTTTGGAGCAGGTGGAGGAACTCAGATACAACTAGGGAATTCTTTGAAGTATTATGAAGATTTAGGTTTATTAAAAGAGGTGATAAAATGAATTCGGAACAAATTGAAAAATTCAAACAAGAAATAGAATGTATTATAAAAGAAAAAAATTATATATCTTTACGGTATGTTCTTTTCGATGAAACAAATAGAACACCATTTGCTGTACATATATTTTACAAAGATGGTTTATTCATGGTGAATAGCAGAGATGAGAGAGCTTATGTAATTGGAAGAACATTTGAATTTGATAATTTTTCTGAGGCTGAAAAAAAATTCTTTAATGTATTGGACTTTATAGTACGTGAGGGTCGAAGGGACATATCTAACAGAGGAAGCTATATGTATTCCTCACCTCTTTGGGATAAACCATAATGATAAATTTAGAAAAGCAACGCAGTGAAATTTGATTTGAATTTTATCGAGCTCTCCCAGCAACAAGTCTCGACTGCCTTTATGCGCAGTGAGGATTTTGTTCGGTATTATGAGCCGTATTTAAACACGGAGGAAGGCTAATGGGATTTTATGTAGATATTGCGGAGCTTCAGAAAGCCCAAGAGGCCTATATGAAGTTGGTCGCAACTGCTCAGAGTCAGTTGGATACCGCTAAAAATGGGATGAATGCCATCATCACCAGTAATTCCATGCATGGAGAAGTTGGGAAAGCGATTACGAATGAAATCAATAATGTTCATAACCCCGTGATTGTTGGCTTAAAGAATGGCTTAGAATTTCTAGGTTCTGAGTTTTCCAAGACGATCACGGATTTTCAGAATCTTGTTGGCGAAACCTCTGCAACGGCAGTTTTAGCAGAAGAAACTTTGGATGATGCGGTCAAGAAGCTAAATGAAGCCGATGAGAAACACAAGGTGATGGATACTAACTTCAAGAGTATCTATGATGGGATTTCGAGTCTCTATCACCTGAGTGCTCCCTTAAGCAGCACCTTCTATACTAATACCCAGACAGCTCGGAAGTATGTTCAGGATACGAAGAATAAGGTCAATGCCTTTGATAAGATGACGACAACCAGCAGTACGGAGCAACTTTTTAGTGCTTTAAGTAGCCAGATGGCGGCTGCTGGAAGAGTGAAGAGTCTGAGTTATAGCGATCCTGTTTTAACTAACTTTGTGGCGCATGAAGAACTCGGTAAAGCGATTTATGAGCTGGATCAGCAGTATGCGAAAGCCAAGGCAGAAGCGATTGAGGCTGCTAAACGCAAGGCAGAACAAGAAGCCGCTGAGCGAGAAGCTTCTTATCGCCGTCATCACCCCATCCAAGCCTGGCTGAAGGATCGCTCGAATGAGATTGGTTCCTGGTGGGGCGATGTCGTTGAGGGAACACGAAATCTACCTATTCCACAGGACTTGAAAGATACACTCTTGTTTGCGGAAGGTTTTATTGGTGCAGCTGGAAGTATGGTTTCAGAGACTGCCATCGGAGCTGTAGATTTGACTCAGATCATTGGCATTGCCAGTATTGATGGCGTCAATCGCTTAACAGGAGGTCAAACTCCAGAGTGGATGAAGCGGGACTTGCAAGGGACGGCAGATAACCTGTCTAGCCTTGCGGAGTTAGGAGTAGGAACTTACACTGCTCTGACGGATCCAGGTGCTGCTCAGCGTGGCCAGGATCCCAATGCCAGCTATGCGGATAAGGCTGCTTATCGTGCTCAAGAGACAGGGAAAGCCCTCTGGGATAAAGTTACCCATATGGATGCCTATGATGCAGGAGGCTTGACCTTTGAGATTGCCAGTCTTTTTGTTGGTCCAGCAGCTGTAGGGAAGATGGCGAAGGGGACCAAGTTAGGAGCTAAGGCAGCTGAGATGATTCAGTTAGCCAAGAACAGCACCAAAGCAAGAGTTCTCGCAAATGTTGAAAAATGGGGATCAAAGGTTGACAATATCCTAGCGAAGAGCAATAATGTCATTGGGAAATTTGGGGAGAAATTATTAGACACTCGAATCCCAGTCGGTATCCGTAAAGAGGCAGTTGCCTTTGCGGGAGGTATGGGAACCATGCCTACCTTCAGCGTTGAGAGCAAGACTCTACGTGAGGTGATGCACTTCTCAAGCAAACATGCGGATGATGTGGTGAGAGTGGCAGAGAAGCCCTTTGATAAAGAGCGGATTCTTGAAAATATTAGGCAAAGTCGACTTGCACGGGAAAGTTCGAAGTTTGATGACTATCTTCGCAGAGAGTATGAAGCTAAGGGACACTATTTCCCAGAACGTGTTGAAATGCCAAATGGCAAGCGTGCTTATCTATCGGCAGATGATGGTTTCGATGGAAGAAAAATTCCTGTCAGATCACGAAGTTATGTGGATAGTGAGGGGCATATTAAATGGCCACCGGAAGAAACTCAAGGTTTTGTTACAGATCATCTAGGTAAGCCGATAACCTCCCCTGCTAATATACATACGGGTCAGATTATTGATAGATTTGGTCCTTCAGGGGGGACGTATGTTAGTCCGGTTGAAGATGGAAAAATTATAGCTTTTAATAAACGCGGATTACCTTATCCAGAGGGGTATCAAGATTATCATCAATATGAAGTAGTTAAAGATATAAATCTTAAAAATCTTGAAGAAGGTTTTCTTTCTATGTCTGATGTGGATCAAGAAAAACTTTCTATTATAATGCAAAAACGAGGGATATCATTTTCAGATTTAGCTACTCCTGCAAAAGGTGAAATTGCAAAAGCTTTTGGAGCTGGTGGTGGAACGCAGATTAAACTTGGAACATCTGTTAGCTGGTACGAAAAAATGGGACTATTAAAGGAGATAAAATAAATGGATAAATTGATGCATGAAAAAAAAATAATTCAACAGAAAATTGAAGAGTTAAATTATACTACGCTAAGAGTCTCCGTATTTAATGGCAGGAATAAAGGGAGAGAAGATTGGCAAACGCGAATAGAATATGATGAGGGGGAAAAAGTATACTTAGTTTATTCTTTAGGAGATAGGGCAAGTATTATAGGAAAGATTAGAACATTTGAAAATTTTGAAGAAGCAGAGCAATGCTTATTTGAGATATTGGATTTAACTGTAAAATATAACAGGTTGCAAGTGATGACTAACGAGGAACCAGAATATCCTTCTCCTTTGTGGAACAAACCATAATGATAAATTTAGAAAAGCAACGCAGTGAAATTTGATTTGAATTTTATCGAGCTCTCCCATCAACAAGTCTCGACTGCCTTTATGCGTACTGAGGATATCAAGATTATCATAAATATGAGGTAATACATGATTTGACAAAAAGTAATATGGAGTGAAGTAAATGATATTTGAAGATTTATTAATGGAAATTCAATCTGATTTGGTGTCTTTAGGATTAGAATATTCGAATAGTCAAATTGATGAAATTTATTTGTATGGTTATATGGAAGAAGGTAGTTATTTTTTCAATTTATTTTTTAAGAAAAATGGGGAGATAATTAAACTTAATCAGATTAATGATTTTTTGAATGAAAATGAAAAAATAGATGATTCACGTGATAGACAGATACAACTTCTAGAATTAGGAATTGATGATTTAGAAAAAATCGAGATTTTGTTTGAGAATAATAAAAAAGAAGTACCTACCGAAATCAAAATTATTTATAATAAGAGCAGCAATAGTCTCAAATCCAAATATAGTTATTCACCTATTTCAGATGATACTTCAGAATTAGAATTATTCAATAACTGGTATGATACGGTGAAAGTAGAAAATAATATTTGAAGATAAGCTAATGAATTTACAAGTAGTCAAGCGCTTTGAACTTAGTTTCTACTCCATTATCATATAGTTATGAGAACCAGGAAGCTCAGATCTATTATAATCAACTAGATCAACTATATTCCATCACGGATTTACAGGATTTTATGGGGATTGTGGACAGTGTCTACAGTCCTATTTATCCTTTAGGTTCTGTTGTTGAGCTCGATTTGGAGCTCTTACCAGAGGAACTCCAGAAAAGCTTAGCGGAGGGGGCAGGACCACTCGTTAAGACTGGCCATTAGAATGGATTTCGGATTTTAGAATAGTTCCTAATTGATGGATTATCAATAATTGAAGGAGAAAAGAGATATGACAAGTAGTTTAAAGCGAATTGCTGAAAAAATTGTTTTTATTATTGAAGAAGAGTACCCCAAACAAAAAAGTGTTACAGGCTCAATTCAAAGTATTTATCAATTAGCAAATGAAATTATAGAAAGTGGAGAAGTAGCAAAAAACATAAATCTTAAAAGTCTAGTTAGAATGTTTGCAGATGAGACAACGCATTATCAAAGTGAGATCATTTACTTACTTCAAGATTTAGATAAGGAATTGAAAAAGAATGAACGTCAAAGATAGTTTACAACATTTTTCATCGAATCGAACAGAAGAGAATAGGTCGAAACTTCTTTCAGATATGGAGAAATGGACGCTGTTCGTCGCTATAAGATGGGTAGATAAATAGATGTTCCGCATTCTCCATATTCAGGATAGAAAGGATTTAATAAAATGGAAACAGACAATACGCTATCTATTTGGATAGGTAATTTCAAAAATTTAACTGAGTTAGAAAATTATATTAATCTAACTTATGATGATGAGGGAGAAATCGTTGTTTCTGATTTTTTCAACGATTTTAAGATAGACATTAATGATATAGATGAAGATTTAATTGAAAAAGCAGTTTTGCCAAATGAAACAAACGATATATCTATTATTTTGCGAACTGCTTCCTATGAGGAACAGTTGTTGTGTGAATTGAACGTATTAGAGAGTCTGACTATAAATAAAGGCAATGCAGTTGTACTAATCTATAACTATGCTTATGATGGCTCTGTAAAATCCTCAGATTATTTAAATTTCATTACAAGTGTAGATTATAGATAAAACAATAACTTAGGAGTCTTATCGTCGTCATCGCCCCATCTAAGCATGGTTGAAGGACCGCTCGAATGAGAGTGGTTCCTGGTGGGGAGATGTTGTTGAAGGTACGCGGAATCTGCCTATTCCACAGGACTTGAAGGATTCCCTCTTGTTTGCGGAAGGTTTTATTGGTTCAGCTGGAAGTATGGTTTCAGATACTGCCATCGGAGCTGTAGATTTGACTCAGATTATTGGCATTGCTAGTATTGATGGCGTCAATCGCTTAACAGGAGGTAGAACTCCAGAGTGGATGAAGCGGGACTTGCAAGGAACGGCAGATAACCTGTCTAGCCTTGCGGAGTTAGGAGTAGGAACTTACACTGCTCTGACGGATCCAGGAGCGGCTCAGCGTGGTCAGGATCCCAATGCTAGTTATGCGGATAAGGCAGCTTATCGTGCTCAGGAGACAGGGAAAGCCCTCTGGGATAAAGTTACCCATATGGATGCCTATGATGCAGGAGGTTTGACCTTTGAGATTGCCAGTCTTTTTGTCGGTCCAGCAGCTGTAGGTAAGATGGCTAAGGGCACGAAACTCGGAGCTAAGGCAGCTGAGATGATTCAGTTAGCCAAGAACAGTACCAAAGCAAGAATTCTCACAAATGTCGAAAAATGGGGTTCAAAGGTTGACAATATCCTAGCGAAGAGCAATAATGTCATTAGGAAATTTGGAGAGAAACTATTAGATACTCGAATCCCAGTCGGTATCCGTAAAGAGGCAGTTGCCTTTGCGGGAGGTATGGGAACAATGCCCACCTTCAGCGTTGAGAGTAAGACTCTGCGTGATATGATGCGCTTCTCAAGCAAACATGCGGATGATGTAGTACGAGGAGTAAGTGGTTCTGGTAGGACGGAGCGAGCCATACAAGCTGTCAATAATATGTCTGAGTTTTTTGAGACAGACTTTGGAAAAAAGATTAGGGACAGTCTTAGAAAGACGAAGAAACAATATGACGGGCAAAGTGTTTATGAGGTGACTAAAGATATAGATGATATTTTGAAAAAAGGAGATAAGTTGTACTTAGATGGTCAGCATAAAGATCATTTTGAGGTATTCAATAAAAGAGGTAAAGTAAAGGATGTTCTTAATCTTGATGGAACTTCTAATAGTAAAAAATTTAATTTAGCTTCTGGGAGGAGATTAAAATGATTAGTTCAGAGTTAAAAGATGTAATGAAACGATTGACTATTCTTAACGAGAATAATAAAGGTGTGCTACTTAGAGAAGAAAGTATCAGAGATATAGACAATACGATAAATATCTTTCTAAAAAAATATGAAGATCGTTTTTATGAAGGATTAAGATTGTTTAACAAGATAGACATTACTACAATTTCCTCTTCAGAGAATTCAGATTACACTATTGCTTTCTATAATCTATTAACTGGAATTAGGGGGATAATCGATTGTTTTGATGACTTTGATGATATTTTAGTTGAATTGAATAAAAACTTCATGTATCAAAGTGGCGAAATCACAAAAGAAGAATGGGAAAGTTCAGGGGAAGTAGTCTTGGATGACGAAGAAAATGAATTTGGAGATTGAAGAATAGATATTGATTCCTCGCTTTTTATGTTCACTAGGAGGAAGGCTAATGGGATTTTATGTAGATATTGCGGAGCTTCAGAAAGCCCAAGAGGCCTATATGAAGATGGTCGCAACTGCTCAGAGTCAGTTGGATACCGCTAAAAATGGGATGAATGCCATCATCACCAGTAATTCCATGCATGGAGAAGTTGGGAAAGCGATTACGAATGAAATCAATAATGTTCATAACCCCGTGATTGTTGGCTTAAAGAATGGCTTAGAATTTCTAGGTTCTGAGTTTTCCAAGACGATCACGGATTTTCAGAATCTTGTTGGCGAAACCTCTGCAACGGCAGTTTTAGCAGAAGAAACTTTGGATGATGCGGTCAAGAAGCTAAATGAAGCCGATGAGAAACACAAGGTCATGGATACTAACTTCAAGAGTATCTATGATGGGATTTCGAGTCTCTATCACCTGAGTGCTCCCTTAAGCAGCACCTTCTATACTAATACCCAGACAGCTCGGAAGTATGTTCAGGATACGAAGAATAAGGTCAATGCCTTTGATAAGATGACGACAACCAGCAGTACGGAACAGCTTTTTAGTGCTTTAAGTAGCCAGATGGCGGCTGCTGGAAGAGTGAAGAGTCTGAGTTATAGTGATCCTGTTTTAACTAACTTTGTGGCGCATGAAGATCTCGGTAAAGCGATTTATGAGATGGATCAGCAGTATGCGAAAGCCAAGGCAGAAGCGATTGAGGCTGCTAAACGCAAGGCAGAACAAGAAGCCGCTGAGCGAGAAGCCTCTTATCGCCGTCATCACCCCATCCAAGCTTGGCTGAAGGATCGCTCGAATGAGATTGGCTCCTGGTGGAGCGATGTCGTTGAGGGCACACGAAATCTACCGCTTCCTCAATGGATGAAAGATTCCCTCCTGTTTGCGGAAGGATTTATTGGTGCAGCTGGAAGTATGGTTTCAGAGACTGCCATCGGAGCTGTAGATTTGACTCAGATCATTGGTATTGCCAGTATTGATGGCGTCAATCGCTTAACAGGAGGTCAAACTCCAGAGTGGATGAAGCGTAACTTGCAAGGAACGGCAGATAACCTGTCTAGCCTTGCGGAGTTAGGAGTAGGAACTTACACTGCTCTGACGGATCCAGGAGCGGCTCAGCGTGGCCAGGATCCCAATGCCAGCTATGCGGATAAGGCCGCTTATCGTGCTCAGGAGACAGGAAAAGCCCTCTGGGATAAGGTCACCCATATGGATGCCTATGATGCAGGAGGCTTGACCTTTGAGATTGCCAGTCTTTTTGTCGGTCCAGCAGCTGTAGGTAAGATGGCTAAGGGGACCAAGTTAGGAGCTAAGACAGCTGAGATGATTAGCTTAGCCAAGAACAGTACCAAGGCAAGAATTCTCGCAAATGTCGAAAAATGGGGATCAAAGGTTGACAATATCCTAGCGAAGAGCAATAATGTCATTGGGAAATTTGGGGAGAAATTATTAGACACTCGAATCCCAGTTGGCATTCGTAAAGAGGCAGTTGCCTTTGCGGGTGGTATGGGAACCATGCCTACTTTCAGCGCTGAGAGTAAGACACTACGTGAGGTTATGCACTTCTCAAGCAAACATGCGGATGATGTAGTACGAGGAGTAGGCGGTTCTGGAGAAGTAGCAAACAGGGGAGAAGATTTATTACAATCAACTAAAGAGATTCAAAGAATTGAGGAGATTGACGTAGTATTTAAACGTAATCCGAAACATGATGAAGCCGAGTTTATTCGTCAATTGAAAGGACAAAAAGAAGGTTTAAACAAATTAACTGTAAAAGAGTATTTTGAGAATAGGAAAGAATACATCAAAAACGGACGTTCATCGGAAGCTAAAGCTGCTCAAAAAGCTGCCAGAGAAAATGCTCTAGCAGATAAATACAATGAGATGTTGCTACAAGGGAATTCTCGTTCAGAAGCTAAGCGCATTGCTGAGGACTGGATAAAAACACAAGCTGCTTTGCATGATCCAGATATGATAGCCGGCGGTTATGCTACTAAAATTACAGGTATGGGAGATACTAGTATTAATTCTTCTCTAGGATCTCAATGGCGTTCAAGAATAAGCGAAATGGATCAGCAAATACGTAAAGCAACTGAACATCTTTTAAAAGATGATTTGGATAAAACAAGGCTCAATATTAAATTGGAATATATACAGAGGTGATATTATGTTAGATGATTTTATAAAAGTTATGGTGATGCCTCAGGATGTAGTTGAAAAATACCGTACTATGGTACCAGATGAATTGATTCAAATTTGGCAAAATCAAGGTATAGGAACTTTTTTAGGAGGATATTTAAAAATTATTAATCCTGAGGAATATAGAGATTTGTTGGATTCAACATACTTCCGTGGGGACTTAGCAGTTCCAATATTTGTGACAGCATTCGGTGATATTATAACATTTGAAGAAAATAGATATTTAAGGCTTGTAAAGTACAAAGATGGAGTATTTGAAATCATTTTGGAAAACTTTCTATTTTTCTTGAAATTCTTGAAGGATGAAGATTTTCAGAAGGATTATTTTGAAATTGATTTATATAAAAGTGCATTGAAACAATACGGAGACTTAGATTATGATTATTGCTTTGGATTTGTCCCATTGCTTGGTTTAGGTGGACAGAAGACTGTGGAAAATATAGATAAGGTAAAAATAAAAGAGCATATTTATATTATTTCGGAGCTTGTTGGAAATATTGGGATGTGATAGAACCTTTATCGGAGGAACTCTTTATCGTTCTGATTTCCGTATGTCATTTGTCGATAAAATTGATGAATTAAAAAGGATCGCTCGAATGAGATTGGTTCCTGGTGGGGAGATGTCGTTGAGGGAACACGAAATCTACCGCTTCCTCAAGGGATGAAAGATACCCTCCTGTTCGCGGAAGGATTTATTGGTGCAGCTGGAAGTATGGTTTCAGAGACTGCTATCGGAGCTGTAGATTTGACTCAGATTATTGGTATTGCCAGTATTGATGGCGTCAATCGCTTAACAGGAGGTCAAACTCCAGAGTGGATGAAGCGGGACTTGCAAGGAACGGCAGATAACCTGTCTAGCCTTGCGGAGTTAGGAGTAGGAGCTTACACTGCTCTGACTGATCCAGGTGCTGCTCAGCGTGGCCAGGATCCCAATGCTAGCTATGCGGATAAGGCGGCTTATCGTGCTCAAGAGATAGGGAAAGCCCTCTGGGATAAAGTTACCCATATGGATGCCTATGATGCAGGAGGCTTGACCTTTGAGATTGCCAGTCTTTTTGTTGGTCCAGCAGCTGTAGGTAAGATGGCTAAGGGTACGAAGCTAGGAGCTAAGGCAGCTGAGATGATTCAGTTAGCCAAGAACAGTACCAAAGCAAGAGTTCTCGCAAATGTTGAAAAATGGGGATCAAAGGTTGACAATATCCTAGCGAAGAGCAATAATGTCATTGGGAAATTTGGGGAGAAATTATTAGATACCCGAATCCCAGTTGGCATTCGTAAAGAGGCAGTTGCCTTTGCGGGAGGTATGGGAACCATGCCTGCCTTCAGCGTTGAGAATAAGACTCTGCGTGATGTGATGCACTTCTCTAGTAAACATGCGGATGATGTAGTGAGAGTGGCAGAGAAGCCCTTTGATAAAGAACGATTACTTCAGAATCTTAAAGAGAGCCGACTGGCGAGAGAATCGTCAAACTTTAAAGAGTATGTGGCTAAAGAAAAGGACTTCTTTGAAGGCATTGCTAAAAATAAGAGATTTGAAGCATTTGGAAAAGGAGAATTATCCTTTGATGATGTCTTATCAGACTATGTATCTGAATATACAAAGTTAGTAGAGAGTAATACAACATGGAATTGGAATAAAGATATTAGAGAGGGGGCTAATCTTACAGGTGCTCAAAGACGCTTGATAAAGAATGAGTCAATTAGACGTGGTCTGCTACCGAAAGTCGCAGTTCGACAAGTTGAAGGGCTTAGATATGGCTACGCAGATTTTAAAGGTGCAGGTTTGGTTCAAGAGACAGTACAATTACCAAAAGAATTATGGAAGAAGACTGATAGAGAACGATTTAAGTGGTTAAATGAAAAGATCGGTGGATTTAGAGAAGGGATGACTTGGCATCACACAGAAGTTCCAGGTAAAATGGAGTTAGTTCCATTTGGTATCCATAATATAGTTCCACACAATGGAGGACGTACTATAGGCCATTGGGCCGACGCTATAAGATAAATAGGAAGGATTTAATGTTTAATAATGGAATATAAAAATACGATAATAACACCATTACCTGACGAACAGTTACTGAATGAAGAAGAAAAGATATGGAGGGTTTCACTCCCAGCATCTGCTAAGGAATTTTTTAAACAATATAGTGGGTTGATTCCTAAGAAGAATATCTTTAGCAGAAAGTTACCTCAAGATCAGGAACGTATAATAGAACGTTTTTTATGTATTTTACATGATACTCAAAATCATACTTTGGGTATGTATGATATAGATGTAATTCTAACGCAATTAGATGAACGCTTACTGTATTCTGAAGATATTTTAGGAGTAGAATTACTACCTGTAGCGGCTTTATTTGGCGGAGACTTTGTTTGCTTAGATTATAGTCAGAGAAGGGAGAATCCTAGTGTGTGCATATGGCATCATGAATCCTCTTATGAACTTAATCCATCCACAACTTTTATCACAGATACATTTGAAGAGTTTTTAGGAATGCTATATTCTGAAGATGATATTGCAAATAGCTAGTATTTGGTTACGGAATCATGCTTTTGAGTATATGTTAAGAGTAATGCACAAAATATAATGTAGGAGTTCTATTTATGAGTGATAAATTCCTTGAATCAGTTATTGAAAAAATTTTTTTAATGAGCTATTTAGTAAGTTGAAATCTTATATCTACCTTCATAGGGATGAAATAAAAGTTAGATCTTATACTTTATCCTTGATATCCTATAAAGCGCTAGATGATTTTACCGTTAAGAGTGTTTTGACAAGAAATCGGGTTGGCGATGCGATAGAATCTCATTTGCTGATAATAGCCACACTAGAAATAAAAGGACACTCTAAATATGGATATGAAGTAGATAATGCTGAAATATGGCTAGATGTAAGGGTTTCTTACCAATTGAATAATGGACTTCATCATTTCTCCGTAGGGAATATCACAGAGTATGATGCTACTAATAAAGAGATGAAACAAACTCCAGATTTTACTCTGGAGTTTGTTCCCTATTATAGGAAGAATGCAAAAGAAACTGTCTGGGATAAAGCTAAGGATGAACAAGGTGTTGTCAAAGATCCTATTACTAAAAAGGTAATGGATATTGAGGAGCCTTGGGATATGGGGCATAAACCGGGACATGAATTTAGAAAACACCAACAAAGTGCGGCTGATAGAAAAATAACTCGTAAACAATTTTTAGATGAATATAATAATCCCAATAGCTATAGACCAGAGCTACCAGAATCTAATAGAAGTCATATTGGTGAAGATAAGACGGATTTTTATTTTGGTCCATGATTTTGAAGAAAGGGACTTACTATGGAATATGATAAAAAAGAGATAGCTAGAAAGCTTTTAGATGATGTTGGTGGTACTCCAAGAGTATATGCATTTAAAGATGAATCTGGAAAAGAAATTGACATATTTTGTGGTGATGATTCTCCAATTGAACACGTTTCTTCTTACTCCACTGTTGGGTTATCAGACTACACTTTGAACAAAAAGATAGATGATAAATCTTTAAGAGCAGAAATTATTGGTTCAACAGATAGTAGGAATGATTTGTTTCCAAATATAATAAGTGACTGTGCTTTTAAAGTGATGGATGGATCATCTCCTTGTATGCCAGGGACTGTATTTCTAAATGCAATAGATAATTATTATCTAGATTCTAATATGAAGCACATGTTATTGACTATCCCATTTTTATGGGAGTTGCACGATTTGGAATTTGATCATGAATATGTAACTTGGTTGTTTGCAGTTCCGATTTCTGAGTCGGAGTACCATTTTTTTGTTGAGAATGGGTATCAAAAATTAGAAATGTTATTTGAAAAAAACCAAATAGATATTTATGATTTAAATCGTAGTCCTGTGGTTTAGATGATATTTTACGTTGATGAAGGATTCCCTCTTGTTTGCGGAAGGTTTTATTGGTGCAGCTGGCAGTATGGTTTCAGAGACTGCTATCGGAGCTGTAGATTCGACTCAGATCATTGGTATTGCCATTATTGATGGCGTCAATCGCCTAACAGGAGGTAAAACTCCAGAGTGGATGAAGCGTAACTTGCAAGGAACGGCAGATAACCTGTCTAGCCTTGCGGAGTTAGGAGTAGGAACTTACACTGCTCTGACGGATTCAGGAGCGGATCAGCGTGGCTAGGATCCCAATGCGAGCTATGCGGATAAGGCAGTTTATCGTGCTCAAGAGACAGAGGAAAAGCCCTCTGGGATAAAGTTACCCATATGGATGCCTATGACGTAGGAGGATTGACCTTTGAAGTTGCGAGCCTTTTTGTTGGTCCAGCAGCTGTAGGTAATACTTGGCATCATCATCAAGATGGGAAAACGTTACAAGCAGTTGATAGTGCTGTACACAGACAATTTGCCCATCGAGGTGGTATATCAATTATGAGAGGTAATAAATAAGAATGACAATGAAGCTTGATAAATTTGGATTTGCTAATAACGGGGAAATTTTAATGTTAGAAAATGAATTTGAAGTGGTTCTTCCGGAAGATTATAAAAGTTTTTTGTTGCAGGAAAACGGTGGTAGAAATACAGCTTATAGATATAAAAATTTAGTAAGAATTCCTCAAGTTAGTGAAGAAATTAATATTGATGTAATGTTTGGTGTTTCAACGAATGTAAAAAATGGAGATATTAAACAGTGGACAAGTGAATATCAAGATGATTTGTTTCCGAACTCAATCATTATTGGGGACACTATTCAGCATGGCTTCATAGTGTTCTGGCTGAGAAAGGATGATAATGCTGGAATTTATTATTATGATGATACCTATGAATTTGCATCGTCTACTGATGATATGAATACTTATTTTTTGGCAAATTCATTTAGTGAGTTTTTAAATATGGTAGAAAATTAGTGAATAATTATCTACGTGATAGCTTTTTGTAGTATACTTTTGGGTTAGAAAATGCCAGAGTGGATGAAGCGGGACTTGCAAGGAACGGCAGATAACCTGTCTAGCCTTGCGGAGTTAGGAGTAGGAACTTACACTGCTCTGACGGATCCAGGTGCGGCTCAGCGTGGCCAGGATCCCAATGCCGGCTATGCGGATAAGGCAGCTTATCGTGCTCAGGAGACAGGGAAAGCCCTCTGGGATAAAGTTATCCATATGGATGTCTATGATGCAGGAGGCTTGACCTTTGAAGTTGCCAGTCTTTTTGTCGGTTCAGCAACTGTAAGTAAGATGGCGAAGGGGACCAGTTAGGAGCTAAGGCATCTGAGATAATTCATTTAGCCAAGAACAGTATCAATGCAAGAATTCTCGTAAATGTCGAAAAATGGGGTTCAAAGGTTGACAGGATTCTTGCGAAGGGCGATGATGTCATCAAGCGTTTCACCAAAAATCTACTTAAGAAAGAGCTTCCTTTCTCAGTAGGAAGCGAAGTTTTAGCTGGTGTAGGTAGAGTAGGTCATCAGCCAACAGTCGGTGAGGTCTTTCAATATTTTAAGGATAAAGCTCGGTATGTTTATTCAAAACTTTCGAGCTCCAGAGGAGGATTTTCTTGGATTCTATGTGGAGAAAATGTTGAGATACCCAATATTTCTTTGAAAGAAATCGAGTATGCTAAAAGAGCTAGAGAAGAATATCAAAAATTAAGAAGAGAATTTGACTTAACTGTTCGAAAAGAATTTTTAAAGGATATTTCCAAAGATACTGATAAATTACGAGAGTTGGGATTCAGTGATTCCGATATACAAAAATGAGCAGATGGTTTAGACCAAGTTCATCATCAGTTGCCATTAGATGATAGTGGAACATATAGTTTTGAGAATCTTGTCTTAATAAAGAATGATCCTTATCATAAAGTGGTAACTAATTATCAACGGCATATTGTTAAAGGTATGGAAGTTGGAGACTCTAAATTAGTTGATTGGCCATTCTTTACAGCTAATATTTATCCAAATTAGAATAGAGGAGATATAAAAAATGTGGATGAATTTTATTTCAAAAATTTCAGAAATTGAAAAAAAGTACGGCGATTCTGTTAATAGTGGAGTTCCAAATACTGTTTTTTCAGCTCTTATGAAGAAACATAACGTTTGGCCGAATGATGAAGTGATGGAAGATTATAAAAGATTTCTTTCTCAAGTAAATGGAATTGATTTTAATGGTTTCATTTTGTATGGTATTTCTCAAAAAACAAACCCAGATATTATAGATGAAGATGTCTATGATATATTTGAAATGAATATTATTTGGCATGAGGAATCTAGTAACAACAGCTATTTCTTTTTAGGTGAGAGTGGTATGAGTTGGTATGTCTATGATACTTTTGATAGAGTATATAAGGAGTTAGATTTACCTTCAGGAGATCTAGTTAACAAGTATAGTACTCTAGACGACTTCTTGGAATCTGTTTTAAAAACAGCATTGAACTAGCATTAGTAGTTAACTCTAGAAAAATGGGGTTCAAAGGTTGACAATATCCTAGCGAAGAGCAATAATGTCATTAGGAAATTTGGAGAGAAACTATTAGATACTCGAATCCCAGTCGGTATCCGTAAAGAGGCATTTGCCTTTTCGGGAGGTATGGGAACAATGCCTACCTTCAGCGTTGAGAGTAAGACTCTACGTGAGGTGATGCACTTCTCTAGCAAACACGCAGATTATGTGGTGAGAGGTGTAGGTGGTTCTAGTAGGACTACAAGTAAGCTTAGAGATAGTGTCTTAGAAGGAGCAAAATCTGAAGGCAAAGCTAGATATGGTGAACGGAAAATTTCTGATGAAGAATACGCAAAATTGAGGGAAATGACACCACCCAGAAATATTAGAAATAATGTGAATAAAGATATCCAGTTACCGATGCCCGATCCAGCTATTCCTGGTAAGATTATAGAAATTGGAGAAAGATTAGAAGCCGACCATATTGTTTCAATGGATAGGATTACAAAAATGAAAGGCTTCGAAAAAATGACGTTAAAACAAAAACTTGATGTTCTAAATTATGAAGAGAATTTTATCGGATTGAGCAAAACAGCAAACACATCTAAAGGTTCGAAGAGTTATAGAGAGTGGACTAGATATGTAAAAGAAAATATACCTATTTCTGCAGATTTTAAAAGTACTATGATAGCCAAGGAAAGAGAGTTGGAAGTTGTTTTGCAAAATTTAATTGATTCTTTTAATTAAATAATAGAGGTTAGTAATTATGGATAATTTATCAAATATTTTGGGCCGGTATACACTATCAAATTCTGAAGTGGAGATTATAGAGGAGACCTCTAAAATCTTATCGGCAGATATTCCGCAATTTTGGAAAAAAATCTTTCTTTCTGATGACTTTAAAGAAAGAAAAAGCATACTTCTTACAGAATGGCAGAAATTTGTATCAGCAGAATTGTCTAATACAATTTCCTATCTAGATGAATATTTGCTTCGGCTTGACTTGATTTTCTACAATGGTGAATACTCTATATTATATACAATTTCATCCTATGATAATAAAGATGTACTTCTGTATGAAGGTAAGAACCCAGTCTCAGTCGATGAATTAAGGAAAAAATTCGGAGATTTATTTGTGTCATTGGACAGCTCAATAGTAAACTTTTACACAAATATTCATAATGGTTTTTATGATTATAGAAGTAAAAGTATGGGATTGGATCCCGTCAAAAATATAGAGCCGGTATCCTTGTATGAGTGGGAATATATCAAGCAAATAGATTTTAATCTTGAAGCATTATTTACATTTTTTAGTAATGGTATGGGAGACTATATCGTATTGGATATAGATTCTAAATTAGAAAACGGAGCTTATTTATGGTCTAAAATGGATTTGCCTGAAAGAGGTTTAAATTTTTGGAATTATATTGATGAGTGGACAGTAATTGGTTTTGAGTAAGTTTTTATAGAGGCTAAGAGTATTAGAAAGTTTAATGGGGGAGTCCTATTTATGAGTGATAAATTCCTTGAGCTATTTATTGAAAAAACTTTTTATAATGAGCTATTTAGTAAGTTGAAATTTTACATCTACCTTCATAGAGATGAAATAAAAGTTAGATCCTACACTTTATCTTCGATATCCTATAAAACGCTAGATGATTTTACCGTCAAGGAATGAAAGATACACTCTTGTTTGCGGAAGGTTTTATTGGTGCAGCTGGAAGTATGGTTTCAGAGACTGCTATCGGAGCTGTAGATTTGACTCAGATCATTGGTATTGCCAGAAATGCTAACTTTAGACAAGCTGATGAGCTCCTTGCTAGAGAATTAGGGAAAACTCGTCGAGAAATTGTTAAGTTTAGAAAAGAAAATAAACTAACGCGGCACGAACTTAATGACATAACAAGTATGCAACTAGTTCCGAGTATCATAAATAGTAAATTTGGGCATTTAGGCGGTGTTTCAGAAGTTAAAAAGTTGTTGGAATTATTGCAGTAGAAAAAGAGGTGTGAAATGAAGATAGTACATCCTGTTTTTGGGGAATTGACATTTAATAATGGTTGGACTAAGAGTATTAAATTAAATATTTTTAAAAAGGAATTTTCTGTTGAAATAAATATTGATGCAGATGAAGATGCGGTGTTCGATGAAAATCAAATCAAAGCTTTTGAATTTTTTTTCAGTGATATTCAGAACTGTGTTACCCAAGCCGAGAATGGTATTGTTGGATATTATAATTCAATAATTGATGAGGTAATTGATAGACTGGATTCAGATTCTAATTTTGGTCAGAAGTTATTAAATGCTAAAAATAATCCGAGTGAAATCTTTAAATTTTTGACAGTAAAACAAATTATGATTCCGATGAATTTTGATGATAATACACGCGAAGCAGGTTTCATTTGTGATTGTGAATGGGATATTGAAAACGGTGTTGGAATAAAATATATTAATGAACAAATATCAGAAATAGGATTTCAAGACATTTTGCTATAAGGGAGAAACATTAAGTATTGGAAAAGTTGCGTCACAGAAGATTTCTTCATCAGGGACTGTGCTGAAAGGTGGTGCTGACCAAATATTATTACCACAGGAATGGTCGCAGGATTGGGTTGTGGATGTAAGGACTGTCCCTAATTAAGGAGTAGATTATGAGTATGAAATCAATAGAGATAGCCAATAAAATTTTAGAAATAATGGATGAACAGTATCCTTCAGAAATACAGGAAAAAGGAGCAATTAACGCTCTTTATACCATTATTAGATCAATAAAGGAAACAGAAACTATCCCATCGAATGTTCATCTTAAGGATCATGCACGTATGTTGATAGATGCAACTGCTAATTATAATTTAGAAATCATCTACCTACTTCAAGATTTAGATAAGGAATTAAAAAAGAATGAACGTCAAAGATAGTTTACAACGTTTTTCATCAAATAAAACAGAAAAAAATAGGGAACAGCTTCTTTCAAATTTGGAGAAAAGTTCACTTTTTGTTCCAGTAAGATGGATTGATGAGCAGACGTTCCGCATTCTCCATATTCAGGATGGAACAGAAAATTTTTATCTGCAGTAAGTAGTAAGGTGTGTATTTAAAATGAAAATAATTTCAGAAGTAGTTGATAATTTAACTAGTATAAAATTATTAGTGAATTCTCGAAAAACTAATATTCCTATAATAGTGCTAGATAAGTTATCCATTGCGGAAAAAAATATCACAAGTTTAAAATGGGAAAATTTTGTTCTTGAACAACGTGGTGATCTAACCGCATATTTATTAAAAAATGAGAGAGAAACTTTCAAAAAATGGAATGAATTGAGTAGGGATGCAAAAGAAAGAATTATTCCTATTGTTACAAAACAACTGTTTGCTTTAGTTGAAGAAAAAAAAATATTTGAATCAATGATACCCCAAATTAGATTTGATATAATTAATATTTCGATATATTTAACGATAAAGAATGAATGTCTGAATGTAAATTCACCGTTTTTTGATGATTTATATACTTTATATCGATTGGGTTATATTCCCTGTGGCTATGCTAAAGGGAAATATAAAGTATTATAAGGAGAAATAAGGAGAAATAAATGGAAAAGCAATATGTAAGCGAGTCATTAAGAATAGCAAGTGATATTATCCAATTGGTTAAAATTGATCTAAAGGACGAAATGAATAGGCAAATTTTAGCTTCCTATATATTTGGTGTTTTAAATGCTAAAGCAATTCAAGAGTCCATTTCTCCAATCGATGTTCAAGTTACAATGATTCGTGTTGGAATAGAAGCGTTGGGCTATAGTCCAGAGGCAGCTACTCAAATGACGCAATTTGTTATCGATGCCACAGATAAGAATTTCCATCCAACTGTATATACAATAATACATAGAGGAATAGAGGCGTTTTATCTCTATAGTAATGAGAAATACGAGCAACTAAAAGAGGATTTTGATAATATAATGGCATCCATAAAATAAGGTGGGTTTGCTTTAAGAAGAAAATAAGAGAGGAAAGAATGTATTATTTTAAATCGTTAGAGAGACCTATCTCAAATTCAGAACTATCAGAGATAGAAAAAAAATAAATGTAATACTTCCAGAAGACTATAAGGAATTTCTATTAAAAGTTAATGTGGGTATTCCTAAAGAACAGTACTTATCGTTTTTTATTGATGATTTAAATGAAGAAGTAATTTTTGGGACCATACATTTATATTTGATCAGTCGTCGGTAGATTCAAATGTATACTTTTTGGCAGATAATTTTACTAATTTTATAGAAAAGTTATATATTTCTGAACCATAGAAATACAAAAGGGGAATCCTATTTATGAGTGATAAATTCCTTGAATCAGCCAATGTGAGATTTAAGTAATGGTTCAATACGATAAGAATAAGATTTTTACAAGTATTATTACTAGCCGTACGAGAGAGACATTCGAAGTAGATGATACCTTGATTCAACTTGGTCAACAGTTAGGAATGCGTCCGCAGATTTTGCAGGGACTCTATAAGGCTCTGAGAAAACTGGAAGATATCTATGAGTATGTGCCAAGTTTCGGTGCAACTTTTACTTGTCATTTTGATTATGAGAATCAGGAAGCTCAGATCCATTATAATCAACTAGATCAACTATTTTCCATCACGGATTTACAGGATTTTATGGGGATTGTGGACAGTGTCTACAGTCCTATTTATCCTTTAGGTTCTGTTGTTGAGCTAGATTTGGAGCTCTTACCAGAGGAACTCCAGAAAAGCTTAGCGGAGGGGCCAGGACCACTCGTTACGATTTCAGGTCGCAAGATGCCTCTTCAAGAAGGATTTGATGACTATGTGGTACTAGCATCTGGCCCTTGGGTGAGATGCCTGTAATGGATGCTTTTTTCGTTAGTAACATGATGATTGAGCGACTTCGTTTTGAAGGTTACAGTGACGAATGGGGAAGTCAGTTCACAGAGGAGGTTTTGTAACTTCCAGCCCTGAGCAAAATAGAATTCAAGCGAAGATTGATACTGAATTACTTCCCGAATGGAAAAATACTCGAATGTATGAAGTAGAGATTCAAATTCCTAAAGGAGAAACACTGAGTATTGGAAAAGTTGTGCCACAGAAGATTTCTTCATCAGGGACTGTGCTGAAAGGTGGTGCTGACCCAATATTATTACCGCAAGACTGGCCATTAGAATGGATTTCGGATTTCAGAATAGTTTCTAAATGATGGATTATCAATATATTGAGGGAGAAATGAGATATGACAAGTAGTTTAAAGCGAATTGCTGAAAAAATTGTTTTTATTATTGAAGAAGAGTACCCCAAACAAAAAAATGTTACAGGCTCAATTCAAAGTATTTATCAATTAGCAAGTGAAATTGTAGAAAGTGGAGAAGTAGCAAAAAACATAAATCTTAAAAGTCTAGTTAGAATGTTTGCAGATGAGACAACGCATTATCAAAGTGAGATCATTTACTTACTTCAAGATTTAGATAAGGAATTGAAAAAGAATGGACATAAAAGATAGTTTACAACATTTTTCATCGAGCGGGTAAATCTGCGTTAGACTACGCTAAAGAGTTATCTTGGAGAAATGATTTTTTAAATATTTTGGAGAAGTATAAAAATGAAAGTAAGTGATAATTATGGAGGATTTGTTCTATCAAGGAATGTAAAAAATGGATTACCTATTGCGTATACTTACAGAGAAAAACCTCGACTGTTACAATTAAATGGATGGACTATTTATTCTAGTTCCGATGATGAGGAATACGTAAATAATCCCAAAAATTTTGAAATTGTATCAGCAAAAACCATGTTTTCTATTGCACCCGTGATGGAAGAAATTTTTGAAGCGAAGTATGGGACGAATTTAGCGTGGCTATACGAGGAGGGGGGGCATGTTGGTTTCTATGATTTAAATGAGGAAAAAGAGGTAAAAATATCTGAAATTTTAGATTAGTTATATATAGTAGTATTATCATGAAGGAGTCCTACTTAAGCCAAGGCAGAAGCGATTGAGGCTGCTAAACGCAAGGCAGAACAAGAAGCCGCTGAGTGAGAAGCTTCTTATCGCCGTCATCACCCCATCCAAGCTTGGATGAAGGATCTCTCGAATGAGCTTGGTTCCTGGTGGGGAGATGTCGTTGAGGGAACACGAAATCTGCCTATTCCACAGGACTTGAAAGATACTCTCCTGTTTGCGGAAGGTTTTATTGGTGCAGCTGGAATTATGGTTTCAGAGACTGCTATCGGAGCTGTAGATTTGACTCAGATCATTGGTATTGCCAGTATTGATGGCGTCAATCGCTTAACAGGAGGTCAAACTCCAGAGTGTATGAAGCGGGACTTGCAAGGGACGGCAGATAACCTGTCTAGTCTTGCGGAGTTAGGAGTAGGGACTTACACTGCTCTAGTAAACATGCGGATGATGCAGTACGAGGAGTAGGTGGTTCTGGGAAGGCGGAGCGAGTCACACAAGCTGTCAATAATATGTCGGAGTTTTTTGAGACAGACTTTGGAAAAAAGATTAGGGACAATCTTAGAAAGACGAAGAAACAATATGACGGGCAAAGTGTTTATGAGGTGATGAAGAAGGTTGATAGAAATTTGCGCAAAGGAGATTACCTGTATTTGGATGGTTTACATATGGACCATTTTGAAGTTTTTGATAAACGTGGTAATTTGAAATCTGTACTTAATCTTGATGGTACTTTAAACACAGATAAGTTATTAAAAGCTAAAGGAAGGAAATTACATTGAAGGAAGAAATCTATAAACTTTATGAGGTGTGTAAACGATTCAATTCGAGGCTAGGATACTCGTTAGAAGAAAATAAAAAATTAAAAGATTTTAAAGAATTGATAGATGATAATCTATCTGATGACTTTCAAGAGCTTATGTCAGGTATTTCAGCATTCAAGGAAGAAATAATTAATCAAAGTATAGCTGATGAGCAATACAGTCAATTCTATTACGAGTTATTGTCTTCGATGGCTAACTTTTCTTCTTACTTTGCAGATTTGCATGAAATAATTTTTGATCTAAACAAAAGACGCAGATTTAAAATGGGAGAAATTACCAAAGAGGAGTTAGTCAGTTCAGATGAAATAATTTTAGACGATGAGGACGATGAATCTGGAAATTAAAGAATAGATATTTATTGTTTTTCTAAACGCATTAAAGATTTTGTCCGGCGGATGATGTAGTACGAGGAGTAGGTGGTTCTGGTAGGACGGAGCGAGTCTATGATGATATTATTCCAACAGTTAAAAATGGTAAATTTAATGAGTGGTTTGATAATTTAGCTCCAGAAGAACTAGAGAAATTATGGGAAATCCCAGAATTACGTAAAAAAATCGAAGATAGAATAAGAAGACCAGGTGGCTACCATGAATGGCATCTTGTTTCTCGGACTCCTCAATTTAAAAAATGGGGAGTTTCCATGGATGATATCAAAGAAATGAGAAGTTTAATTGAAGATGTGCAGTTCATAAATCCTCGTGGAGTACATGGAGGACGGGGCTCTACAAAAGCTCATAATGAGATATTAAAAATTATTGATTCGTCATATGATTATGAGGAATTTGCACACAGATTAAATGAATGGGCAAGTCGAAGAATGAAAAATGGAATTTTAGATTTACCAGAAGGATTGAGAAGGTATTAAAAATGAAACAAAAAGTATCGTTATGGCTTGGTAATTTTGCCAGTCAAGAAGAATTTCAAGAATACTTCAAAATTTCATATAAAGAGGATGGGGATAGCGTTTCTTCAGAATTTGAGACAGACTTTCATTTGTCGTACTACGATAGAGATTTAGTTGAAAAAGATTGGGTTGATGTTCCTGAAAATAATATTGATGTTTTGCTTGAAGGTTTCTCATACGATGAAGAGATTATTATGCAGTTTCCTAAAATATCATCAACCTATAATACAATTGTTTTGATTTATGATTTTGATTATTCTAAAGAAGAATTAAAAGTAAGTAACAATGGTTCTGGGACATTAGAGTTTATTGGTATCGCAGAATACGATTACTAAGCGTAGCATATAAGGAATTCTGGCACATCATCACCCCATCCAAGCCTGGCTGAAGGACCGCTCGAATGAGATTGATTCCTGGTGGGGAGATGTTGTTGAGGGAACACGAAATCTACCGCTTCCTCAAGGGATGAAAGATATCCTCCTGTTTGCGGAAGGTTTTATTGGTGCAGCTGGAAGTATGGTTTCAGAGACTGCCATCGGAGCTGTAGATTTGACTCAGATCATTGGTATTGCCAGTATTGATGGCGTCAATCGCTTAACAGGAGGTCAAACTCCAGAGTGGATGAAGCGGGACTTGCAAGGAACGGCAGATAACCTGTCTAGCCTTGCGGAGTTAGGAGTAGGAACTTACACTGCTCTGACGGATCCAGGAGCGGCTCAGCGTGGCCAGGATCCCAATGCCAGCTATGCGGATAAGGCAGCTTATCGTGCTCAGCAGACCGGAAAAGCCCTCTGGGATAAGGTCACCCATATGGATGCCTATGATGCAGGAGGCTTGACCTTTGAGATTGCGAGTCTTTTTGTTGGTCCAGCGGCTGTGGGTAAGATGGCTAAGGGTACCAAGCTAGGAGCCAAGGCAGCTGAGATGATTAGCTTAGCCAAGAACAGTACCAAGGCAAGAATTCTCGCAAATGTCGAAAAATGGGGTTCAAAGGCTGACAATATCCTGTCTAAGAGCAATAATGTCATTGGGAAATTTGGAGAGAAATTATTAGATACCCGAATCCCAGTCGGCATTCGTAAAGAGGCAGTTGCCTTTGCGGGTGGTATGGGAACCATGCCTACCTTCAGAGTTGAGAGTAAGACTCTACGTGATGTGATGCACTTCTCAAGTAAACATGCGGATGATGCAGTGAGAGGTGTAGGTGGTTCTGGGAAAGTAGAGCGCTTCTATGATGATATAAAAAATATAACAGCTAAGGATATTCCAACAGTTAAAAGTGGAGATTTTGAAAAATTTTTCAATTCTCTAACGGTAGAAGAGTTAGACTTTATTTGGAAGAAAAAGGAACTACGTAAGAAAATTGAACGTCAATTAAGATATCCTGGTGGAATGCATGAGTGGCATTTAGTTTCAAGGACTCCGCAATTCAAGTATTGGGATATAACTGCCGAAAAAATTAGAGAGTTACGTACTGCAATTTCAGATGTAAAGTTTATTAACCCTGAAGGAGTCCATGGTGGTTTAGGTTCTACAAAAGCACATAATGAATTGCTGGAAATTATTGATTCGTCGAAAGATTATGATATGTTTGTGAGAAGATTAAATATCTGGGCTAATTATCGTCTTGAGGGAGGAGTTCAGGTATTACCTAAGGGGCTAAGAATTCCATAGCTAATAGAAAGGATTTAATAAAATGGAAACAGACAATACGGTATCTATTTGGATAGGTAATTTCAAAAATTTAACTGAGTTAGAAAATTATATTGATCTAACTTATGATAATGAGGGAGAGATCGTTGTTTCTGATTTTTTCAACGATTTTAAGATAGATATTAATGATATAGATGAAGATTTAATTGAAAAAGCAGTTTTGCCAAATGAAACAAACGATATATCTATTATTTTGCGCACTGCTTCCTATGAGGAACAGTTGTTGTGTGAATTGAACGCATTAGAGAGTCTGACTATAAATAAAGGCAATGCAGTTGTACTACTCTATAACTATGCTTATGATGGCTCTGTAAAATCCTCAGATTATTTAAATTTTATTACAAGTGTAGATTATAGATGAAACAATAACTTAGGAGTTTTATTGCCGTCATCACCCCATCCAAGCTTGGCTGAAGGATCGCTCGAATGAGATTGCCTCCTGGTGGGGTGATGTTGTTGAGGGCACACGGAATCTGCCTGTTCCACCACAGGACTTGAAAGATTCTCTCTTGTTTGCGGAAGATTTTATTGGTGCAGCTGGAAGTATGGTTTCAGAGACTGCCATCGGAGCTGTAGATTTGACTCAGATCATTGGTATTGCCAGTATTGATGGCGTCAATCGCCTAACAGGAGGTAAAACTCCAGAGTGGATGAAGCGTAACTTGCAAGGAACGGCAGATAACTTGTCTAGCCTTGCGGAGTTAGGAGTAGGAATTTACACTGCTCTGACGGATTCAGGTGCGGCTCAGCGTGGCCAGGATCCCAATGCTAGCTATGCGGATAAGGCAGTTTATCGTGCTCAAGAGACAGGAAAAGCCCTCTGGGATAAAGTTACCCATATGGATGCCTATGACGTAGGAGGATTGACCTTTGAAGTTGCTAGTCTTTTTGTCGGTCCAGCAGCTGTAGGTAAGATGGCGAAGGGGACGAAACTAGGAGCTAAGGCAGCTGAGATGATTCAGTTAGCCAAGAACAGCACCAAATCAAGAATTCTCGCAAATGTCGAAAAATGGGGATCAAAGGTTGACAATATCCTAGCGAAGAGCAATAATGTCATTGGGAAATTTGGGGAGAAATTATTAGACACTCGAATCCCAGTTGGCATTCGTAAAGAGGCAGTTGCCTTTGCGGGAGGTATGGGAACCATGCCTACCTTCAGCGTTGAGAGTAAGACTCTACGTGAGGTGATGCACTTCTCAAGCAAACTTGCGGATGATGTAGTGAGAGTGGCAGAGAAGCCCTTTGATAAAGAGCGGATTCTTGAAAATATTAGGCAAAGCCGACTTGCACGGGAAAGTTCGAAGTTTGATGACTATCTTCGCACGTTGAGTGTGTAGCTTTGCTTGTACGAGCCAATTAAACAAGGATGTAGCTAGTGAAGGTCCTAAAGTAAGGAGTTTAAACATGAAATTCCATGAATTTGGGGATAAGAATTTGCCTCCTATCTTACTGATACACGGTGGTGGCAGTTCTTGGTGGAATTATCTTCGTCAAGCACGAATCTTGTCAGAAGAATACCGTGTTATTCTACCCACTTTGAATGGCCACGGCGAGGAATATCAACTTGATTATGTTTCTACTGAAGATTCTGCTTTGGAGATTCTAGACTATATCAAAGCAAACTGTGGTGGGAAATTGTTTGCAATCGGTGGTGTTTCACTTGGTGGTCAAATTGCCATGGAGCTTTTGTCTTTAGACAGTGAAATTGCTGAGAAGGCCATCATAGATGGAAGCCTCTGTATTCCTCAACCAAGGCTAGCTAAAATCAGCATCTTTCTAGTGTTTCTATTTGGTAAACTGATGTTCAATAAATTCTCTTGCAAACTTCAGTTAAGCATGATGAACAAACTCTATCCTAAACTGGCTTATCCAGAGGAAATAAAAGCTTATTATTTGGAGGATCTGCCAAGGACGCCTGTCAAAACATTGGTGACCATTTACAAAACCTATATGGGGCATTACAAGCTGAAAAATATGATTTCTGCTAGCAAGGCTCAGGTTCTGTATATCTATGGTGAAAAAGAATTGAACTGTGTGAAAGAATCAGCGAAATTATTTCATCAGCTACATTCAAATACAATTTTGTATGAAGCAAAGGGGTATAACCACGGTTATTTATCAGCTTACTTGCCTTGTGAGTGGATTGATTTGGTGGTGCCATTTTTAAAGAGTGATTCATTAGAAATGTGTAACGAATCTGATATTCAATAGGGAGGAATCTGATGCTAGGAGCAATAGTTGGAGATATTGTAGGTTCAGTTTACGAATGGAACAATATCAAAACGAAGGATTTTCCTTTATTTCGTGAGGATTGTTTTTTCACAGATGATACGGTAAGTCCGAACCGCTGAGTGTGTAAGTTTGTTAGAGAAACATAGTTAATCCTCAAAATAAAGGAACTAAAACTCCTTTATTTTGAAATGAAAACCTAAATTGACTTTAAGGAGATGTTATATTGATAGAAAGCAGACCTGAGTTTGATAAAATCACATCCTTTGATGAGTTTAATAAATACTATTGGTATCGTGATGAACTTTCACAGATATGCAAGTCATTAGGACTTGAATATAGAGGTACAAAACAGGAACTCAATGATATCATTGAGCAGTACTTTAAGGGGAATTTGATTAAAAAATCATCAATAAAAAGGAAAAAGAAACAAGTAGAAGTCGTTACCTTAAATACGCCCTTACTTGAATGTGGATTCTCCTTTAATGCACACTTTAGAGAATATTTCTCAACTTTAACAGATGTTTCACCGTTTAAATTTACTGCTGATATGGCCACTGCTTGGAGAAAAGTAAAAAGAGAAAATGATTTGAGTTTTACAATTCAAGATATGCTAAAAGTTTATTATGGAAATTCAGATTATGCTAAGTATGATCATTCGGTTTGTCAATGGAATCAGTTTTTAAAGGATTTCTGTGCAGACGAAAATAGTGGTAACTACTCAAACAAGTTAAAAATAGCTTCGATTCTTTGGAAAGAAGTTAGAAATTCAAGTAATGAAAAAATTTATTCAAAGAATCTTTTGACCGAATATGCTGATAAAATAAAAGAGTCTGGCGAGGTAGTTAAATAGAAGTGACTTGCTTTTGATAATCTGAATTTTAAACTAGCTATTATACATTAATGCCCAGTACGTCAAAGTTCTTTTTTCTGAGTTTTCATTATATAATAGCATTATATGTAATGATAAATGTAGCTACGCTAATATTTCTATTTAAAAATTAAGGAGAAAATCAATGAAAAAAGCAATGTTAATTATCAACCCTACCTCTGGTGGGGAAAAGGCTATGGATTATAAGGTCAAGCTAGAGAATAAAGCCAAAGATTATTTTGAGCACGTGGAAACCAAAATTACTGAAAAAGCGTTAGATGCAACACATTTTGCTGAGGAGGCTTCACGTGAGAAGTACGATGCAGTAGTTGTGTTTGGTGGTGACGGGACTGTCAATGAAGTCATTTCGGGTATTGCTGAGAGAGACTACATTCCTAAGTTAGGGGTTATCCCAGGCGGTACGGGTAACCTTATTACGAAACTTTTGGAAATCAATCAAGACATCGATGGTGCGATTGATGAACTCGATTTTAACTTAACCAACAAGATTGATATCGGTAAAGCAAATGACAATTATTTTGGTTATATCTTTAGTATCGGTTCTTTGCCTGAGGCGATTCACAATGTTGAAATCGAGGACAAGACAAAATTCGGTATTTTAGCCTATGCTGTAAATACCATGAGGTCTGTTATGACAGATCAGGTCTTTAACATTAATGTTGAGACAGAAAATGGAAATTATGTTGGTGAAGCTAGTCATGTTTTGGTTCTCTTGACAAATTACTTCGCTGATAAGAAAATCTTTGAAGAAAACAAAGATGGCTATGCCAATATTTTGATTCTAAAAGATGCTTCTATATTCTCAAAATTATCCGTCATTCCTGATTTACTAAAAGGGGATGTTGTCGGCAATGATAATATTGAGTATATCAGAGCGCGTAATATTAAGATCTCTTCAGATAGTGAATTGGAGTCAGATGTTGACGGCGATAAATCGGATAACCTACCTGTAGAAATCAAAGTTCTAGCTCAGCGAGTAGAAGTATTTTCAAAACCGAAATAGTAGAAAGTAAAAATTAGTTTATTTTTCACAATGAAATCAAGTTCTATATCAACGATTGGAGGAGGAATGAATTCTCTATTTGATGAATTTCGAATAATTTGTTCACATTTAAACCAAGTCGGAATCACACCGACGCTCATGGGGTCTTTGGGTTTTGAATACCGTTCAAATGAAGAATGGGGGCCGTCTGACATTGACATTCATGTGCCTGGTGACTCTAGAGGTTGGGAAGCACCTGATCATCTCAGGATTTATGACTGGGACAAGATAATGAAAGTTATGAAACACTTAGGCTACGTCTTAATAGATATTCATGAGCATGAATTCCAAAAGGATGGTGTGAGCGTTGAATTTGGAAGTATCGATTCCTTACCTGATTTTGCAGGAGTTTTGGAATCGGATATAGAGATTATTCATCTCGAAGATATCACGTTTCGTGTTCCAAATCTAGAACAGTATTTAAGTATTTACAAAGCTTCCTCCCAAGACTCCTATCGAAATGAGCACAATAACAATAAGGATTTTAAAAAGATAGAATGGCTGGAAAGACAGTTGTAAAACTGTCTTTCTTTACAACACCTTAAAATTAAAGTAAATAATATGGATATCTCAGAATATTTAATTTGTTTCAAGAAAGTTTTATTAATAGGTATTATTCATAACATAGTGCTTAATTTAGTGTTTTTATAAAATCGGAGGGAATGATTTGTCAATTTTAACAGAAAAAACAAAACGGCTCTGGAAAAAAAATCAGGAGCTATGGCTTAAAGAAATTGTTGAAGATAATTTAGCACATAAACTGGTTGGTTATAATTTTCAGGACAATGACGAATGGACTGCTAGTGATTATGAACAGTCACCTTTATGCCAGATAATTTGGGGAGAAATAATTTCCAGTTACCTTTCTAAGAAATACGGCGAAGAGTACACATATTTAATAAATAGGTATTATTTAACAGTACAAAGCGATACGAAAAGTTTTCGTTTTCTCTTTGATGTAATGAATAATGGTAAGGTAGCATATAATCCTTCTTATAGGACAAAAGATAACAGTGATATTATATATAAATATCATTATATTGGTAATTTTACCCCTATTCCAGGTAATGTTCCATTAAAGCGAAGTTTACAATTTATTCACAGAGGATTTCAAGAAGATTGGAACAAGATGATAAAGTATATCAGAGATAAATGGAATGATTTTAAGTTCGATTTAACATTTGATGAATATATTGAAATGACATTTCAAACAGATTATTATTTAAACAAAGAGTTTAATGAGATTATTGGAAAAGAAAATATAAAAAATATGTTTATTTCGAGAGGAGAGCGTATAGAAGGACGGTTAAAAGAATTACTTTTAAATAAGTATGAACTATTTAAATAGTTTTTGAAAAAGTCTAATAATGAGAAGTCTTAGAGATAAGGCTTTTTTATTTATAGAAACAAACCACTTGAAACTACGGACAAGCCTTGCAAATAAAATACGAAAGTAGTATACTAGAGTCACGATTATGAAAACGTTTGCGCAACAAGATGAATGAAAGTAAACTAGGAGACAGAACAATGGAATTAACAGCCATTTACCACAGACCAGAGTCGGAGTATGCTTATCTTTATAAAGATAAGACAATGCACATTCGTATCCGAACGAAAAGAGGAGATATCGAAAGTATCAACTTACATTATGGAGATCCTTTTATCTTTATAGAGGATCGTTATGAAGCAATCAAGGAGATGATCAAAGTTACCTCCGATGCTTTGTCTGATTACTGGCAAGTGGAGATTACAGTTGGCTATGCACGACTCCAGTATCTCTTTGAACTCAAGGATAAGCAAGGTCAGAGTATCTTATATGGCGATAAGGGATGTGTTGAAAACACACTTGAAAATCTTCATTACGAAGGAAACGGCTTTAAAATCCCGTATATCCATGAGGTTGATGCTTGCCATGTTCCTGACTGGGTGGCCGATACAGTTTGGTATCAGATTTTCCCAGAACGCTTTGCTAATGGGAATCCTGTGATTTCTCCAGAAGGTTCGCTAGCTTGGGATTCGTCTATTAAACCAAAGACGAGCGATTTCTTTGGTGGGGATTTACAGGGGATTATTGACCATCTGGATTACTTGCAAGACTTAGGGATTACAGGTCTTTATCTCTGTCCGATTTTTGAATCCCCAAGCAATCACAAGTACAATACGACGGATTATTTCGAAATTGACCATCATTTTGGAGACAAGGAAACTTTCCGTAAATTGGTAGATCAAGCCCATCAGAGAGGCATGAAAATCATGCTGGACGCTGTTTTCAACCATATCGGAGACCAAGCTCCACAGTGGCAGGATGTTCTCAAACATGGTGAAGATTCTATTTATAAAGACTGGTTCCATATTCAAGACTTTCCAGTCGTTAAAGAAAATCTTGTTAATAAAAGAGAACTATCCTACCACACCTTTGCCTTTGAGAGCTATATGCCTAAGCTCAATACGGCAAATCCTCAAGTGAGAGACTATTTGTTGAGCATTGCGACCTACTGGATTGAAGAGTTTGATATCGATGCTTGGCGCTTGGATGTGGCAAATGAAGTGGACCACCAATTTTGGAGAGATTTCCGGAAGGCTGTCTTGGCTAAAAAGCCCGACCTTTATATTCTTGGAGAGGTCTGGCACACCTCCCAGCCTTGGTTAAATGGCGATGAATTCCACGCAGTTATGAATTATCCTCTATCTGATAGTATCAAGGATTATTTCTTGCGAGGAGTTAAGAAGCCTTATCAATTTATCGATGAGATCAATAGTCAGTCTATGTACTATAGACAGCAGATTTCGGAAGTGATGTTCAATCTTCTGGATTCTCACGATACGGAGCGCATTTTGGCTACGGCCAAGGGAGACGTCCAGCTTGTTAAGTCTGCCCTCGCCTGCCTCTTTTTACAAAGGGGGACACCGTGTTTCTACTATGGAACTGAGTTAGAATTAGATGGAGGACCAGACCCAGATTGTCGTCGTGTCATGCCTTGGGAACGTGTCTCCGAAAGCAATGACATGCTTCATTTCATGAAGGAATTGATTCAGCTTCGCAAGAATGTTTCAGACATTATCCAACATGGAACTTATAGTCTGAAAGAAATCAAGCCGGATGTACTATCTCTGGCATGGGATTATGATGGCCAAAAGGTCCGAGCAATTTTTAACCAATCAGCAGAAAATTATCTTGTAGTTAGTGATTCTGTAGCGCTAGCCAGTCATTGTCAAGAATTGGATCAGCAACTGGTGATATTGCCTAAAGGTTTCGTGATTTTTTACTAAGGAGAGATTAAGAGTGACAGGAAAATTCTAGTATAGAACGCATTTTACAAACAGACTATTTGGTGTCTTGCTACACCTGATATATAATTTAACTTAGAGAGAATAGGAGGATTAATCAGATGGAATTACAAGATTTTACAGAAAAAGAACAAGAAATGATTAAAAAGGGACTCACTTTTTCTAAACTGAACGACAAGGAAACAGCCGATAAGATTATCGCTTTAATTCCTCAAGATATGATTAAACGGATTCCGTTTTTTGTTAGAAAACATGCTATTACACGTACAGTCAAGAGAATTTCACTTGAGTATCCAGAGTTGTATGCTGTAGCTGAACAAGAAGGCCAACTTTCTGAAAAGGAAGCCCAAGAATTGCGCCAAATTCTGATAGATATTTTCCAAGAAAAAATGAACAAGCATAAGATTAAGTAGTTTTTAATCATTTACTTAATCTTATACTTGCTCGTATTGAAATGATACTATCTTATTCCCACATGCTATGCTGGGCTCTGACTCCATAGCTATCAATCGAACCATCTGAATTGAACTTGGATTCAATACGGTATCTTTTCCAGAGGTCGTAATCTGCTGTTTGGATGGTTAGTATAAAGTTGGTATCTTTATCAGAGACGTTATAATCAGCTGGATTAACTTCAAAGATATTGATTAATTTTCGTGTTTGAAAATCTTGGAGCTTGAGATTTGCTAGCTTGACATGATTGATGGAAATTTCTTCTAGTTGTTTGCTATCCTTAGGTGTTCTGTAATAGGTGATGACGCAGTTTTTGAGCTGATCAGTATCTTTACCTGTGGGAGTAAGGCTCATAAAGCCAAAGGATTGATTATCCCGCTTGACTTCGAGAAGCTGACCGTAGTAGAAGTGGTCGTTTTTGGGATTGGTGATGTAGCTCTCTGCACCTTTATCTCCAAAGGTATAGCCTTGGTCTAAAAGCTCGGAAGCCTTGGTCTCACCGATAATGACAGTAGTATCTTGAATGGTTACTGGAACAGGTTGAGCCGGAAGACCACTCATCATCATGCAAAACATAAATACATAACTCGTTAAAAAAGCTGTCCCGATAAAAGCGTTGGTTGATGCATAGACATGACTGTTATGAAAGTTTTTTCTTATAGCTAGTACAGCAAATTTGCCAATACTTTTTAAAACCATACTAACAAGTATGATGAAAAATTGTTTTTTCAAACATTCATAAATGGCTTGAGGAAAGCTATTACCATGATAGTAGAAGACAGCCAATACGAGTAGATTTACGATTAAATAGATTAGCAAGAACCAATGAATCTCTTTAAGGGCATTAGCATCAGTGATTTCTTCATAGTCAACGTGAATTCTTCCTTGAACAGCATGACCAAGTTTATAAATCCATTTGGGAATGTCTTTGCCTTTTTTAACCGCAACTACAAGTCTAATATAGAGATAAAAGGTAAAGGATAAGGATAGAAAGAAAAGAGCATAAAAAATCAAAACAACAGTAGTGAACATGGCTATATCCCCCTTTTTTCACCAATGAATACAGAACAATTTATTAGCTCCATTATAGCACTTTCTTGGGAAACAGAGCTAGAAATATCAGCAATATTCTTAAAGATAAAAAGATGGGAATGATTGCCATTTATGCTATACCGATTGTACTGATAGAAGGTAGTCCTTTCTTAATAATCGTTTTATTATTCGGGAATTTGTTTTTAATGAGAAAGAAAAGATTTGAGATAGAACATAAAGGAGTAGAGAGCCATGGGTAGAACGGTGATTATAGGTACTTTAATAGCTTTTGCAATCTTTAATCTGCTGCTAGGTCTGGGCTTCTATCTTTTTCTAAAAAAGAGGAAAGAGAATGGACAGTCATTGTACGAAACTCCTGTAAATCAACAAACTCGAACAGAAAAACTGGGTCTAGGCGAGATTTTGATCTACCTGACACTGATTGTCATCGCAGGGATCTTTGCCTTTCAGACCTTAAATAGAGGCGGTGTGGGGAATTCTATTTTAGCCAAAATGATCCTCCTACCTGCTCTAATGGCCCTTTTCAATGCAAGAAAACGAACTGGGAAGTCTATGCTTGCCCTCCTTATAACCTTCCTTGTCTTTCTAGTAGGAGTCATGTTTAATCTCACGATTGGTTTGCCACCTCAAGCACCGATTTTACAAATTAATGAAAGTAAAATCATTTTAGCTGAAACTAAATCCAGTGAGCTGATGGACGCTGGATTTGACATCTATGTAAGACAGGGCGATGGTGGTAGCGACTATGAAGACCTCCTGACAAGTAACAGTTTCCAAAAGTATCCTGGAGATAAAACAGTTACCATCGAAAAAGGCTTCAGGCTTGATAGCAATGCTGTTCCTTACGCTCCCTATCTCCTAGTAAAAGATGGCATAGTACTGGGCAGTATTTCCTTTTACGGTGCTGAGGACCATGATGTGGCTATAGAAGATTCTAAGGTTATTCAGGTTCGATTTAACAAGGACAGTATTGAGGCAGCGAAAAAACATTCTATTACTTTCAAATTAAATGAACTTGACTTGACTACACGACTGGATGTTTCTCTTGTTCAAGAAACTTTCAAGAAGCATCTATGGTCAATTCCACCATCAAATACAAGTGATGTCACTCAACTATGGTATGGATTAAAGTGGTCCAGCAACAGTGATTCGCTATTTTGGAATGAGTACTATGGTCTCATCCGCCTAGATGAAAATTATATGATGACTGATTTTGAACTAGCTGTTCAAGTAGCACGAGATAAGTAGATAAGATTTTGAATAACTGACTATACTTACGATTCAACAAAGGAACTAATCGATTTAGTTCCTGTTTTTATTTTTTGATTTCAATTTAAAACGATTTCTTTTTATTGTTGAGTAATATTTCACGAATAAAAAATGAAATTCTTAAAAAAACTTTCACAAAAACCTTTACAAGCTTTTGTAAACATGATATAGTTATAAGGCTTAGAAAATGAGAAGATGTTTTCTAGCAAATATAAACCCGAGTAAAAAATGCCTACGGACAGGCAGGGTTGAATGCCGAAGCGTGGTTGAAAAGCCACATTATTGATAGGGTTAAAAGCCTACTTTTATAAGTTGATGTTAGGACGCTTGTCCTAATTCATAAATTTTTAGTGTGGTGAAAGCACACGTCATCTTGTGAAACGATCAATAAAGTACGTAATATTTGCTACTAGAGAGTTAGGAAACATCAGGAACAGACATACTCAACAGAAACCAAAATAAAAACGTCAGAAGATTGCAGAGCAGGTGAAAACCTGCTCTTTTTTCATAAGTCAACCTTTGATTGCCCTCATCTTTTTGAGGAACTAAAAATACGGTAAAGGAGTATATCTTGAAAAAGTTAGATCAGAATCAGGCACCTATTTATGAAGGTCTGATTAAGCTAAGAAAGAAACGGATTGTTCCCTTTGATGTACCAGGTCACAAACGCGGACGGGGAAATCCAGAACTTGTTGAATTGTTGGGAGAAAAATGTGTTGGCATTGATGTCAATTCTATGAAACCCTTGGATAATTTAGGCCATCCCATTTCGATTATTCGGGATGCAGAGGAGCTAGCAGCTGATGCTTTTGGAGCAGCCCACGCATTCTTAATGATTGGGGGAACAACATCATCTGTTCAAACCATGATTCTTTCTACCTGCAAGGCTGGAGATAAGATTATTCTGCCACGTAATGTCCACAAATCTGCTATTAATGCATTGGTTCTATGTGGTGCCATTCCCATCTATATCGAGATGAGTGTAGATCCTAAAATCGGCATCGCATTAGGTCTTGAAAATGACCGTGTTGCACAAACTATAAAGGAACATCCAGATGCCAAGGCTATCCTAATCAACAATCCAACCTATTATGGGATTTGTTCAGATCTAAAGGGATTGACGGAAATGGCTCATGAAGCTGGCATGCTTGTTTTAGTGGACGAGGCCCATGGAGCTCATTTACATTTTACTGATAAACTCCCAATTTCTGCTATGGACGCTGGCGCTGATATGGCAGCGGTCTCTATGCATAAGTCTGGTGGGAGTTTGACCCAAAGCTCCATTTTACTTATCGGGGAGCAGATGAATCCTGAGTACGTTCGTCAGATTATCAACCTGACCCAGTCAACATCCGCCTCATACTTGTTAATGTCTAGTTTGGATATTTCACGTCGCAACCTGGCTCTTCGTGGTAAAGAGTCGTTTGAGAAAGTCATTGAGTTATCTGAGTATGCTCGTCGTGAAATCAATGCTATCGGTGGTTACTATGCCTACTCAAAAGAGTTAATAGACGGAGTGTCCGTTTGTGACTTTGACGTGACAAAGCTGTCAGTTTACACTCAGGGTATTGGCTTAACAGGTATTGAGGTTTATGACCTCCTACGAGACGAATACGATATTCAGATCGAGTTTGGTGATATCGGCAATATCTTAGCCTATATTTCGATTGGTGACCGCATCCAAGACATCGAGCGTTTGGTCGGCGCTTTGGCTGATATTAAGAGACTCTACTCACGAGATGGAAAAGACTTGATAGCTGGAGAATATATTCAGCCCGAGTTAGTGCTGTCTCCACAAGAAGCTTTCTATTCAGAGAGAAAAAGTTTGACCTTGGACGAGTCTGTTGGACAAGTCTGTGGAGAATTTGTCATGTGCTATCCTCCAGGCATTCCTATCTTGGCTCCTGGTGAACGCATTACACGAGAAATTGTAAACTATATCCAATTTGCCAAGGAACGTGGTTGCTCCCTCCAAGGGACGGAAGATCCAGAGGTCAATCACATCAACGTCATTAAGAGAAAGGAGAACTAGATGGATTTATGGTTTTCTGAAGTTCATACTCCAGATGTGAAATTGTCCCTGAGAACTGCCAAGCAACTCTATGCTGGAAAAAGTGAATGGCAGGATATCGAAGTCTTGGATACGCCAGCTTTTGGGAAAATACTGATTTTAAATGGGCATGTATTGTTTTCAGACGCGGACGATTTCGTCTACAACGAAATGACCGTTCACGTTCCCATGGCTGTCCATCCCAATCCCAAGAAAGTCTTGGTTATTGGGGGTGGTGACGGTGGTGTTGCCCAAGTATTAACCCTCTATCCAGAACTGGAGCAAATCGATATTGTGGAACCGGATGAGATGCTGGTTGAGGTTTGTCGAGAATACTTCCCAGACTTTGCTGCAGGGCTAGATGATCCTCGTGTTACCATTTACTACCAAAATGGGCTACGCTTTTTGCGAAACTGCGAAGATGACTACGATATTATCATCAACGATGCAACAGATCCATTTGGACATACGGAAGGACTCTTTACCAAGGAATTTTACGGAAACAGTTACAGAGCCTTGAAAGAAGACGGCATCATGATCTATCAGCATGGGAGTCCCTTCTTTGACGAGGATGAGTCAGCTTGCCGAAGCATGCACCGCAAGGTCAATCAAGCCTTTCCAATCAGCCGAGTCTATCAGGCACATATCCCAACCAGTCCTGCGGGCTATTGGTTGTTTGGATTTGCATCGAAAAAATACCACCCGGTCAAAGATTTTGATAAGGAAGGCTGGAAAAAACGCCAGCTTTTCACAGAATACTACACTGCAAACTTACATGTGGGAGCCTTTATGTTGCCTAAGTATGTAGAAGACATTTTAGAAGAAGAGGAAGGGAAAAAATGAGTCGTCTATTAGTTATCGGATGTGGAGGCGTTGCCCAAGTTGCTATTTCAAAGATTTGTCAAGATAGCGAAACCTTTACAGAGATTATGATTGCTAGTCGTACCAAGTCAAAATGTGATGACTTGAAGGCTAAATTAGAAGGTAAAACAAGTACAAAGATTGAAACAGCTGCTCTTGATGCTGACAAGGTCGAAGAAGTGATTGCCTTGATTGAAAGCTACAAGCCAGAAGCCGTTTTGAACGTAGCTTTACCCTACCAAGACTTGACCATTATGGATGCTTGTTTAGCGACTGGAGTACACTATATCGACACAGCTAACCACGAGGCTGAGGATACAGAAGATCCTGAGTGGCGTGCTATCTACGAAAAACGCTGCAAGGAACTTGGATTTACAGCTTACTTTGACTACTCATGGCAGTGGGCTTATCAGGAGAAATTCAAAGAAGCAGGCTTGACCGCTCTGCTTGGTTCTGGTTTTGACCCCGGTGTGACTAGTGTCTTTTCAGCCTATGCTCTCAAACACTATTTTGATGAAATCCACTATATCGACATTTTAGACTGTAATGGTGGTGACCACGGTTATCCATTTGCGACAAACTTCAACCCAGAAATCAATCTGCGTGAGGTTTCTGCACCAGGTTCTTACTGGGAAGATGGAAAATGGGTCGAAGTTGAAGCCATGTCTATCAAACGTGAGTATGATTTTCCTCAAGTTGGACAAAAAGACATGTATCTCCTCCACCACGAAGAAATCGAATCATTGGCCAAGAACATTCCAGGTATTAAACGGATTCGTTTCTTTATGACCTTTGGTCAATCTTATCTAACTCACATGAAATGCTTGGAAAACGTTGGTCTCCTTCGTACAGATGCTATTAACTTTAACGGACAAGAAATCGTACCGATTCAATTCTTAAAAGCCTTGCTTCCTGATCCAGCCAGCCTTGGCCCACGTACAGTTGGAAAAACCAATATCGGCTGTATCTTTACAGGTGTCAAAGACGGTGTTGAAAAGACTATCTATATCTACAATGTTTGCGACCATCAGGAATGTTACGCAGAAGTTGGTTCACAAGCAATTTCTTACACGACTGGCGTTCCAGCCATGATTGGGACAAAATTAGTTATGAATGGTACTTGGAAACAACCTGGAGTTTATAACCTTGAAGAATTGGATCCAGATCCATTTATGGAAGCTTTGAATGAGTATGGTTTGCCTTGGGTTGTGGTTGAAAATCCACAAATGGTGGACTAATGAAGCTAGAACAAGTACCAACACCAGCTTATGTCATTGACTTGGCAAAGTTAGAAGCCAACTGCCGCATTTTACAAGAGGTTCAGGAAAAGTCTGGTTGCAAGGTTTTGCTCGCCCAGAAGGCATATTCCCTTTACAAAACCTATCCCTTGATTAGCCAGTATCTATCTGGTACGACGGCTAGTGGTCTCTACGAGGTCAAGTTAGCAAGAGAAGAATTCCCGGGGGAAGTCCATGTATTCGCGCCAGCCTTTAAGGATGCGGATTTGGAGGAATTGCTTGAGATAACAGACCATATCGTTTTTAACTCGGAGAGACAATTGCGTAAGCATGGGACTCGTTGTCAGGAGGCTGGTGTCAGTGTTGGTTTGCGTCTCAATCCTCAATGTTCAACGCAGGGTGACCACGCGCTCTATGACCCTTGTGCACCAGGTTCTCGTTTTGGTGTAACACTTGATAAAATTCCTAGTGATTTGTTGGATTTGGTGGATGGCCTTCATTTTCATACCCTTTGTGAGCAAGGGGCAGATGATTTAGAGACAACCTTGAAAGCAGTAGAAGAGCAGTTTGGTTCTTACTTACATCAAGTTAAATGGCTCAATATGGGTGGTGGACATCATATCACAAGAGAAGACTATGATGTGGATTTACTGATTTCTGAAATTAAGCGTATCCGAGAAACTTACAATCTTGAGGTCTATATAGAGCCGGGTGAAGCTATTGCGCTCAATGCTGGTTATCTGGCAACTGAAGTATTGGACATTGTCGAAAATGGTATGGAGATCTTGGTTTTAGATGCCTCCGCGACCTGCCATATGCCAGATGTACTTGAAATGCCCTATCGTCCACCTTTGAGAAATGGCTTTGAGGCTCAGGAAAAAGCCCACAACTATAGACTTTCTTCCAATACCTGTCTGACGGGTGATGTGATTGGCGATTATAGCTTTGAAAATCCAATCCAAATCGGTGACAGACTTTATTTCGAAGACATGGCAATCTACTCCTTTGTTAAAAATAATACCTTTAACGGTATTGGGTTGCCAAGTCTCTATCTTATGGACGAGCAGGGTGACTGCAGCTTAGTCAAAGCCTTCGGCTATCAAGACTTTAAAGGGAGATTATCATGATAGAAACTCCGAAAAAAGCTGGCTATCGTATGCCAGCAGAGTATGAACCACACCATGGTACCCTCATGATATGGCCGACTCGACCAGGATCGTGGCCTTTTCAAGGAAAAGCTGCTAAAAGAGCATTTAGTCAGATAATCGAGACCATAGCAGAAGGGGAAAGGGTTTACCTTTTGGTGGAGCGGGACCATCTATCTGAAGCCCAATCTTATCTTGGAGACAAGGTCGTTTATTTAGACATTCCCACCAATGATGCCTGGGCGCGTGATACTGGTCCGACCATTCTTGTCAATGATAAAAGAGAAAAGTTGGCAGTTGATTGGTCTTTCAATGCCTGGGGTGGGGCTGTTGATGGTCTGTATCAAGATTATGAAGATGATGACCAAGTAGCCAGTCGTTTTGCAGGGGTCTTGGAAATGCCTGTTTACGATGCTAAACCTTTTGTACTAGAAGGCGGAGCGATACACAGCGACGGTCAAGGAACGATTCTCGTGACCGAAAGTTGCTTGCTTAGTCCTGGTCGCAATCCTCACCTGACTAAAGAGGAAATCGAGTATACCTTATTAGAGAGCCTTGGTGCTGAAAAAGTTATTTGGCTTCCTTATGGTATTTATCAAGACGAAACCAATGAACACGTTGACAACGTTGCAGCCTTTGTTGGTCCTGCAGAGCTTGTTTTAGCTTGGGCAGATGACAAAAGCGATCCTCAGTATGCCATGTCTGCAGCTGATTTAGCTCTCTTAGAGAAAGAAAATGATGCAAAAGGTCGTTCCTTCACTATTCATAAACTTCCGATTCCGGCTATTCGTCAGATTGTCACTAAGGAGGATTTACCAGGCTATACCTATGAAGATGGGGAAGAGGAGCGTTATGAGGGCGAGCGTCTTGCGGCTTCCTATGTCAATTTTTATATTGCCAACAAGGCTGTCTTAGTGCCCAAGTTTGAGGATGTAAACGACCAAGTGGCCTTAGATATTCTCAGCAAGTGTTTCCCAGATCGTAAAGTTGTCGGAATACCAGCTAGAGATATTCTCTTAGGTGGTGGCAATATCCACTGTATCACCCAACAAATCCCAGAATAGGAGAAGAAGATGAGAAATGTTAGAGTTGCAGCGATCCAGATGCAATGCGCCAAGGATGTGGCAACAAATATCCAAACAGCTGAACGTTTAGTTCGCCAAGCTGCAAAACAAGGCGCACAAATTATTCTCTTGCCAGAGTTGTTTGAACGTCCTTATTTTTGTCAGGAACGCCAGTATGACTACTACCAGTATGCCCAGTCGGTGACAGAAAATATAGCCATTCAGCATTTTAAAGTGCTTGCTAAGGAACTAAAAGTTGTTCTACCAATCAGTTTCTATGAAAAAGATGGCAATGTCTTGTATAACTCTATCGCCGTCATTGATGCTGATGGAGAAGTGCTGGGCGTTTATCGGAAGACCCACATACCAGATGACCATTATTATCAAGAAAAGTTTTACTTTACGCCTGGTAACACTGGTTTCAAGGTCTGGGATACTCGCTACGCTAAGATTGGGATTGGCATCTGTTGGGATCAATGGTTCCCTGAAACAGCGCGCTGTCTTGCTCTGAATGGTGCTGAATTGCTCTTTTATCCTACAGCCATTGGTTCAGAACCAATTTTGGATACAGACAGTTGTGGTCACTGGCAACGTACCATGCAAGGGCACGCAGCAGCAAATATTGTTCCAGTTATTGCAGCCAATCGTTACGGTTTGGAGGAGGTCACTCCTAGTGAGGAAAATGGTGGACAGAGTTCCAGTCTTGACTTCTACGGTTCGTCCTTTATGACGGATGAAACAGGAGCTATTCTAGAGCGAGCTGAAAGACAAGGAGAAGCAATTCTGTTAGCGACCTATGACCTTGATAAGGGAGCAAGCGAGCGTCTAAACTGGGGCTTGTTTCGAGATAGAAGACCCGAAATGTACCAGCGAATTACGGACTAGAAGATAAACTTTATAATCTTTTTTTGATATTCACGCCTGTCTTACAAAAATGTAAGATAGGCTTTTTAAATGTAAGATGGGTGTACGATTATGCGTAGAAATGTATGCTATACTCTATGTAGATCAAAAAGAAAGAGGTTTATTATGAAAAAATGGAATGCGACGCAGTTGAAGTATCTGATGGCGGCAGTAATGGTTCTAGACCATATCCCTCATATCACCGGAATCGTTTCTCCTTTGTGGGAAGGTATCTTTCACGCCTTGACCCGTTGTGTGGGAGTTTGGTTTGCCTATATGGCTATGGAAGGATTCATCCATACTCGAAATCTTAAAGACTATCTTATCCGTCTCTGGAGTGGGGCGCTTATCATGTTTGCTGGAAATAGCCTCCTCAATACCCTATTTGCATCTAAAGGAATAATGGTCAATAACAATATTTTTCTGACTCTGGCAATCGATGTCACCATGCTTTGGATTGGTTTTCCTAGAAAAGAGCTGGATCAAAAAGAGAAGTTGTGGCGTCGGATTGGGGTTGCTGTTCTCTTGATTTTCGGTTGTCTTTTTACTGAGGGTGGTATCATCATGCTACCATTTCTCTTGATTAGTTACACTTGTCGGAATCGTAAGGGATTGCGAAATCTCCTCTATACTCTACTTTGGGCCTTTCTGTTAGTGACTTCTATCCATACCTATGATACTTGGTACCAAACCTTGGAAATGATGCTTTACAATTCTGACTGGCTCTTTATCACCGTATTTCCTTTTATAGCACTTTATAATGGACAGCGAGGAAAGGAAACTAGCTGGAGTAAATATTTCTTTTATATTTTCTACCCGGCTCATCTATGGATCATAACTTTGATTGCTTATTTGGTTAAATAGATTCAATATTCATTAGCTCCTTCTTGCTTAAAATGTGAGAGGAGCTTTTCTGTATCTGGAATTCCTAACAAAACATGTTATAATAGTTTTAGAAAGGACGAGGTTTATGGCGAGCATTCTTGTAATTGAAGATAATAATGAAATCCAGGAAATTTTAAGAACACTTCTCACAGAGGAGCATGAGGTGATTCAAGCCTTTTCTGGTACGGAAGGTATCATGCAATTTGATAAAGGTGGCATTGATCTCGTTCTGCTAGATATCATGCTTCCAGGGAAAAATGGTGACCAAGTCTTGCAAGCTATTCGACAAACTAGTCAGACTCCGGTCATCATGCTCACTGCTTTGGGTGATAAAAAGCTCATCAGCCAATATCTCCTAGATGGTGCCAATGATTATGTAGTAAAACCTTTTGATTTGGACGAAGTCTTTGCCAGAGTCACTGTGCAATTACGCCAAAGTGGTGAACATCAGTCAGAAAACAGCAGAAAAACTGAAAACCTCCCACAAAGCTTTAAAAATATCCAGTTCGATGCGGATAGTTTTGAAATAAGTAACGTAACTGAAACCATTCGCCTTGCAAAGAAAGAGTGTCAAATTCTCCAAATGTTGCTCCATCATCCTAAAAAGATCTTCACAAAGGAAGAACTCTATGAGTTGATTTGGGAAGAAAGTTACCTGCCTGGAGACAATACGCTCAACACCCATCTAAGCAATCTCCGTAAAAAACTGCATCAACTGGATCCAAATCATGAGTACATTGAAACCATTTGGGGAGTTGGTGTTCGATTAAAAGGAGACAAATAATGAATTACATTTTGATATCAATATTACTCCTTACTAACATTATTTTGGCGATTTCTTTGATTCGCTATCATATAGCAATTAGAGATTTAAGCAGACAAATGGAAGAAAAGATTCGCTCTGGTAGCATGAAGAGGATCGGGGTAAATTTCTTTTCAAAGACCATTTTGCGTCTACATAACCAAATTGAGAATCTATTTCAAGAAGTGGAAGAGAATCAGCTAATCATGAAGCGTGAAAAACACACCCTAGATATGGCAATCAGTAACATCGCTCATGATATTCGGACACCTTTGACAATCGCTTCAGGATATACTCAACAACTAATAAAACACCCCGATAATAGTTCAGAAACCTTAAATAAAATAGCCCATCATCAGGATTTGGTTTCCAAACGTTTGGAGGCTCTCCTCGAATACCGTCATTTGATGGAAGGTGCAGTCAAACCGAAACTGGAAGAACTTGATTTATCAACTTTTATAACGAAAAAGACTTTAGCTTATTACGACGTTTTTCAATCTTCACAGATTGTTCTTGATTTTAACGTTGAACCAGGATTGAAAACGATGACTGATGAGGAATTGCTTGATCGAATTATACAAAACATCCTTGGAAATGTTCTCAAGCACGGCAAGGAGAAGGCTCGACTTTCCTTGAAAAAGGAAGAAAAGGGGCTTGTTTTGGAAATTGATAATCTAGTCAAAAAGCCTATCAAGAATATAGACAATCTCAGCAATCGTTTTTATTCTGAAAATATGTCGGATACCGAAGAATCCTCTGGTTTAGGTCTCTATATTACTGAGGAATTAGTTCATCTTCTTGGAGCGGATATGAAGCTAGCCACTGATGGAGAATGGTTTTCGGTTTTTATTTACTTTTAACAGAAGAAACCTCCTCTATAAGTTTAGAGGAGGCTCATTTTATAAGCTTTTCTTCTTGAAAACAGTCCGTCCACTGAGAGAGAAGAAAAGTATGATAGCGATGCAAACCGTTATGGTATAGAGAACGGATTGACTATCAGCAGTCATGGCATAGGCAAAATTTAAGCTCAGATATCGTAAAATTGCGATATTTGGAAAGATAAGCATTGGCATAGAAAGGATGATAGAGGTAACTAGATAGCCGATAAATACGGCAAGATAGGAGTGAGTCACATAGAGAATGAAGGAAACAATCGAAAGCCAGGCGAGAAGGCAGAGAAATTGAAGGGAAATCGTTAAGAGAAGGTTTGTAATAAAACCATCAGGTATCGTACCAAGTCCGTTTAGTAGAGTTGAGGGAACAAAAGCAATCACAAGGCTGGCGATGAGCTGCAAGAGAGCGATACTTGCTAGAACAAAGAATTTAGCAAGGAAAAATTCTGTACGAGAAACGCCGACTGTCAAACTATTTTTATAAAGCTTGCCGATTAGATCAACCCCAAGAACTAAACATACTAGAATAATACAGAGGAAAACGAGGTTTGAGCCGTTATTTGACACGTTGATTAGAGCTTCTATCCCATTCCAACCATGGGTAGGAGTCTCAGGTGGTGCTGTTTGAACGGACATTAGATGTCCTGTAGCGCCAATAGTAGCACCCAGTAACATAAGTACAAAGAGAATGAATTCTGTAATCCAGAATCCTTTGGAGCGGAAAAGACGGTAAAAATCTGCTTGAATGGTATGTATCATGATTTTTCTCCTATTCTACCAATTGTGTGAAGTATTCTTCTAGGTTTTGACGGGCAAAGTATATCTCATCAATAGCAACATCGGCCAAAGTTAGTTGCTTAAGAATCTGTTTGACATCTTGTTCATTTCCAAAGATATGGATTTCATTTTCAGGATTGACAACCTTAAACTGGAGCTGGATTTGTTCTTTCAATACCTGACAAGCTCTTTCTTTGTCGCTTGTTTTAAGCACAATATAATCCTCACTCAGTGTTTCAAATTCAGTTTTACTGATTTCACGGATAATCTTACCTTGATCTAAGATACCAAAACGATTGGCTAAGAGATAGAGTTCTGACAAGATATGGCTAGAGATGAGGATAGTTATTCCTTTTTCTTGATTGAGCCGCTGGATCATGAGACGAAATTCTTTGATCCCAATTGGGTCGAGACCGTTAATGGGTTCATCAAGAATCAGGAAATCAGGTTTGGATAGGAGGGCAATAGCGATGCCAAGCCTTTGTTTCATTCCTAGCGAGAAATCACGAAAGACTTTTTTCCCTGTATCTGACAACCCAACATAGTCCAAGGTCTCATGAATCACCTTATCAGCATTTGGAATATGACGTATCATACAATAATATTTCAGATTCTGGTATGCTGTTAAGTGATTATGGGCTACAGGTGATTCGATAACAGAACCCACTCGAGATAAAGCCTTGGTCCACTCATTTTGTTCTTGACTAGAAAAGAGGGAAACTATACCTTTGTCCGCAAACAATAATTGTGTAATGATTTTAATAAGAGTAGTTTTACCTGCTCCGTTTTTCCCAATTAGACCATAAACATCTCCCTCTTTTATCGTTAGACTAAGATCTTGAAGAATAGCTTGTTGGCCGAATTGTTTGGTCAGTCCATGAATTTCGAGTACTGTTTTCATGATTTTCTCCTTTTGATTTGTTTTACTAACTTTAGTATAAGCTATAGAAATCAAAGAAACATCAAGTATTTCTAAAGAGTTTCTAAAGTTTTGTGATTTTAAAAAACAAAACCCAGTTGACATGAACTGGGCTTCTCAATTATAAAATATACTTCTCAATGGCACGCGCGACGCCGTCTTCTTCATTGCTGGCTGTAACGTCATTGGCAAGGGATTTGACATAATCGCTGGCGTTTCCCATTGCAATACCAAGGCCTGCAAACTGAAGCATTTCGATATCGTTATTGGCATCACCCATAGCCATGATTTCTGAGGGCTCAATCTGCAAAATCTCAGCTAGTCGAGCAAGAGCAGTAGCCTTTGTGGTTCCAAGTGGCATGGCTTCATAAATGACAGGCTGCGAACGAACACCACTAAATCGTTGGCAGAGTTCTGTAGCAAAACGCTCTTCAAAATCGTCTGTTTGTTCTTTAGTACCTAAAAACATTCCTTGGAACATACGATACTTACCACTGGTGGCTTCCTCAAGGGAAATTTCAGTCAGGTCTGAAAAGACTAGTTTGGCATCATTTTGAACGATTTCATTTGGCTTGCCACCAAGGACAAAATAGTGTTCCTCATCAAAAAGAGTCAATTGCACATCACTCTTTTCAGCAAGGTCATAGAGGTATTCGATGTCAGCTGGACTGAGTTCTTGCCAATCAACTAGCCTCCAGTCACTGGTCTGGTGGGTTGAGCAACCGTTATTGACAATGACATACTCATTCTGGAGGTCCAGTCCCAGTTTTTTGTAGTAAGGAAGAACACCGAAAAGCGGGCGACCCGTACAGAGAACCAATTTGACGCCTTTTTCAATAGCTTGGTGAATGGCGGTAATGTGGGCTTGTGGGATTTCCTTGGCTTCATTAAGGAGGGTTCCATCCATATCCAAGGCTAGTAGTTTAATCATAAGACTTCCTTTTTTATGTGTTTTGCTTTTATTATAGCATATAGACTATGAAATGTCTGATAGAATTGTAACATTCGACTTTCCTTTTCTTGAAAAACAAAATAAATTCATTTATAATATGTATACTTAATATTTAAGGAGAAATAATGTCAAAATATCACTTTAATTCAATTTACAAAAATGATGAAACAGAGTCTACAGGTCTTCTTTTCATCAAAGTCTACAACAAATGGGAAAGTAATTTAAAAAGAGTTTTGAAATCGGTTGGCCTCACTTTGCCTCAATTTATCGTTTTAACCTCGCTATTGTTTTTGAGCAATAGAGAGGAATATGTAACGCAAGTTGATATTGCTCGGTTCACTGGTATGGATGTCATGACGGTTTCCCAGATTGTTAGACTACTGGAGAAGAAAGACTACATTAAACGTGATCAACACCCAAAGGATAGTCGGGCAAAACTGGTCTCAGTAACGAAGTCTGGCGCGGAGAAGGTTAATCAAGCTTTACCCTTAGTAGAAGGGGTTGATGAAGATTTTTTTGAAAAAATTTCTAACGATAGAGAAAGTCTTAATCGCATGTTAGTAGAGTTGGAGGATAAAAATGCCTAGATATTGGGTCGGAGTTGTTTCAAAGAACCATGTATTAAGAGGAGTTGAAGGGAATTTTTGTCAGGTCTGTCATGGAAAGGGTGGCCCCTTAAACCGTATGAAAAAAGGTGACTATCTTTTATACTATAGCCCAAAATACGATATGAATGGTCAAGATAAGTTACAGGCTTTTGTAGCCGTAGGTAAAATTACAGATGACAAAGCCTATCAAGTAGAGCAGTTTGAAGGATTCTTTCCCTTTAGACGAAATGTCGAGTATTATCAACCAGTCAAAGATTGCTCCATAGAAATAGCCAGACAACATCCTGAATGGAAAGATTATACTTCTCGACTTCGTTATGGGCATTTTGAAGTTTCTAAAGATTTTTTCCTCTATATCTTTCAGCATATGAAAGTGGATGATGAAGTATGATTGATGTAAAAAAAGAATGCTGGAATATTTTCAGCATTCTTTTTTATAACAGTCTTTATCGTTTTTCTTTTCGGTATTGGAGTGGTGTATAGCCGGTTAATTTTTTGAATTGATTTTGAAAATAAGACTGACTTGAAAAGGCAAGATAGCTACTAATGTGGCTTATCGACTTATCTGTGAAGACCAATAATTCCTTAGCTTCTTCGATTTTTGCTCTAAGGATAGCTTCGTTAATCGTCTTATTCGTTTCACTTTTAAATTGTTTGCTAAAGAAAGAATAACTAAAACCAACATGATTCGCAACCATCTGAACTGTTAATGAAATGTTTGTATGGTTTTCAATGTAATCTAAAGCATCTTTTACAGGTTGGCTAAGATTGGACTGTGACTTGGTATCAGCAACCCGTCTCACAAAATCCATATACATAGTGTAGGTCAGTCCATAGATACTGATCTCATCAGATAATCGTTCACAGTCATTAATATAGATGTCACTCAGCTGATAAGCTTTTTCAATTGATAATCCACCTTCAATTGCTGCACGCGCTGCTAATGTAGCGGTCGTGATGAAAATATTCTTAAGTTGGCGAAGTTTATTGGTGGACAGCTGTCCGGCATGATAGGCTTGATCTTGATTTACCAATAGATTATGAAGTTTAGTGATATTACCATTAGTAATTGCTTGGTTTATTCGTTTTTCAAAATAAAAAGTATTGTGATAGCGAGCTTCTTCCTTCGCATCATACAATTGATCTGTTAGATCCTCTTGAATACTCTGCTTGGTCGGCATGACAAGTCCAAAGTGTTCAAAGATATTGATCTGTTTTTGTTTTAAGGCTGTATAGGCCTGATCCAAAATATAAATACTTTGATTGATAGACGTAATTGGTATTTGGCGAATAACTTGCTCTAATTGTTTTCTTTCATCATAAACAACATCCAATTCATTAAAGAAATTATTCAGCTCTTGCTGGTTAGGGCTATCTGTACAAAAAGGACCTAGAACTAAAATGCCATCAGATTTTTGGAGATTAATTTTAAAAAATAGGGAAAAACCAGCTACATATAAGATAGCTAAATCATCTTTCTCTTTAAATTTATGGATAATATTTTTAAAATAGTGAACTTGAGTTGGACAGGTTGTTACTAATTCCCTCCTGTGGTTATAGTGGGAAATCGGAATGTAGTTAGCGTGATAGAAGGAATTGCAATAGCTTAAAATATCAATCATGATTTTATTTTATATAAAACAATAGAATTTTGCAACCTTCGAAATACTTCATTCATAAATAATGTTCATTCTAGATGATTTGTGGATGTGTTTACATAGTTACATTTTTATAAACACTTGATTAACAAGGGAGTAGCAAACCTATATAAATTACCTTAAATAAAAAAATTTCCTTTATACTAAATTTTAAAATAGATATTAAATTATAAAAAAAAATACTTTTTTACAATATTTCAACTTTTAAAAATTATATCATATAAATGTAAACGTTAACAAAAGGAGAGAAACAATGTCTGAAAGAAATATTAAAGACTTAGTACAACAACTGACTTTAGAAGAAAAGGCTAGTTTGTGTTCAGGAAGAGACTTTTGGAATACCAAAGCAGTTGAGCGTTTGGGGATTCCATCAGTCATGTTATCAGATGGCCCTCATGGACTACGCAAACAAGAGGGGGAAGGAGACCACTTAGGGTTAAATGAAAGTATTCCTGCGGTTTGTTTCCCAGCAGGATGTGCCATTGCTTCTAGCTGGGATAGAGAAAGTGCCAGCAAACTTGGAAACACTCTTGCAAATGAATGCCAAGCTGAGAACGTTTCTACTATCTTGGGACCAGCCATGAACATCAAACGTTCACCACTTTGTGGACGAAATTTTGAATACTTGTCAGAAGATCCGCTTGTATCTTCTGAAATTGCTACAGCCTATGTCAAAGCAGTTCAAGCTAAAAACGTTGCAACCAGCCCAAAACATTTCATGGCTAACAATCAAGAATTCCATCGGATGACCAGTGATTCTATTATGGATGAGCGCACCATGAGAGAAATCTATCTAGCTTCTTTTGAGAATATGGTTAAGAAGGCAAAACCTTGGACCATGATGGGAGCCTACAATAAATTGAACGGAACCTATCTTTGTGAGAATAAACTTATCTTGACAGATATTCTTCGTGATGAGTGGGGCTTTGACGGCTATGTCATGACTGACTGGGGAGCTATGAATGATCGCGTGGATGGACTCAAAGCCGGTTGTGAATTGGAAATGCCAAGTATGTCTGACCGCACGGATAAGGAAATTGTAGCTGCAGTTGAATCAGGTGAACTTGATGAAGCAGTTCTTGATCAAGCTGTTGAGCGCTTCCTGAATATTGTTTTTAAATATGTTGACAATCGAGATGAATCAGCTGTATTTGATCGAGAAGCCGATCATCAAGTAGCGCGTGAATTGGCAGAAGAATCTAGTATTCTGTTAAAGAATCAGGACAATATTTTACCTCTTAAAGCTAAACAAAAAGTTGCTTTCATTGGACAATACGCCCAAGCTCCTCGTTATCAAGGTGGCGGCTCTTCGCATATCAATAGTTTTAAAGTCGTGTCTGCTTTGGAAGCATCAACTGGATTGGATGTTCAATACGCTAGAGGTTATGACGATGCTTTAGATGTTGCTGTTGAAGAGTTAGAAGTAGAAGCGCTTGATTTGGCTAAGAAGTCAGATGTTGCAGTTCTCTTTATCGGTCTTCCAGACCGTTATGAATCAGAAGGGTACGATCGTAAGCACATGCAACTACCAGCGAATCAAGTAGAGTTGTTGGAGAAACTTAGTCATGTTCAAGAAAATCTTATCGTTGTCCTTCATAATGGGGCAGCAGTTGAAATGCCATGGATTGATAAAGTAAAAGGAGTCCTTGAGGTTTACCTCGGTGGACAAGCAGTTGGTGAAGCAACTGTAAACTTACTGTATGGTAAAACAAATCCAAGCGGACGTCTAGCTGAAACTTTCCCACTTCGCTTGCAAGATACACCTTGCTATCTACATTACGGTGGTGAGAAGGACAAATCACATTATACAGAAGGAGTCTTTGTGGGGTATCGTTACTATGCTTCTAAAGAAATGCCAGTCCTCTTCCCATTCGGTCATGGTTTATCTTATACTGACTTCCGTTACGACAATCTCGTACTTAGTCAATCAGAACTAACAGATACAGAGAAACTTTCTGTAAGTGTCGATGTGACCAATACAGGAGAGCGTTTCGGAAAAGAAGTCGTGCAGGTCTATGTCGCAGCACCAACCAGCACCATCATTCGACCTAGTCTAGAATTGCGTGCTTTCGATAAAATAGGTCTTGAGCCTGGTGAGACTAAGACAGTCAGATTCGAATTGGACAAACGTGCGTTTGCCTACTGGGATTTAGAAGCACATGACTGGTTAGTGGAAGAAGGTCAGTATCAAGTGATTATTGCCAAGTCTGCTGCAGAGAAAGTTTTAGTTGCAGATGTGAAGGTATCTCCTGCACAAACACCGAGAAAAGTATTCCATCTCAATTCAACTATTGGAGAAATTTTGGCAGATAAACATGCTGGCCCAATATTTGAACAGCTAATGGGAGGAGCCTTTGCAGGAAATGAAGATGCAAAACAGATTGCTGAAAATAGTGAATCAGACGCTGTTAGTGGTGAAATGATGCAGGCAATGATGGAAGGAATGCCATTGAGACAGCTCTTGAGCTTTGTTCCTGGTATTGAAAAATCAATGTTGGAAGGCTTAGTCGCAGCTTTAAATCAGTAATACAAACCTACTTATAGGAGGAAAATATCGTGGGAAAAAAAGATAAAAACGCTATCCGTTACGACCGTGATGGTATTCAAAAAGTGATGCGAATTCGTGATTACTTTGCAGATTCGCTAGGGATGTTCTCTCTGAACATTATTTCAGGGTTGATTGGGCAACTAACTTACTTTTATACAGACAAAGTAGGTTTAGCTGCAGGTGCTATTGCAACGGTCTTCATTATTAACCGTGTGATTGATGCCTTTACAGATTTGATCATGGGATCAATTGTGGATAATACTCCAGCAGGTAAAGAAAAGTACCGTCCATGGCTCTTGAAAGCTGGTGTTCCAGCAGGTTTACTCTTGGTAGCAATGTTTACCGTTCCAACAGGTGCAGACTGGTTCCGTTTGGGCTACGTTATGATTATGAACTTGCTTCTAACCTCTATTTTGTACACAGCAGTTTCAGTTCCTTATACATCTTTGCAAATCGTCAGAACTCGTAGTCAGGAAGAACGTAGTAATATTGGTACTTGGCGTGCAGCAGCTGGCTATGTTTCAGGGATGGTTATTTCTATCATGGTTATTCCAGTTACCAATATTTTGGGTGGTGACCAAAGTGCATGGATTAAATTAGCATCTGTCTTTGGTGCCTTAATCATCCTGTCAATGTTAATCTGTTACAAGTATTCACGTGAATCAGCGGTAGATAGTCGCCAAACTCAAGAAGAAGCAGTCGTAGTTGAAGAAGAAGAAAAAATAAACTTTAAAGAGTCGCTTGGTAAATTGCTTCAAAATAAATACTGGGTTCTACTTCTGATTATCAACTTCGCCTCACAAGTTTCATTTGGATTGACAGGAACTTCTGGTACTTACTATGCGAAATGGATCTATGGTAATGACAATTTAGTAGCCGTTATGGGAGGATTGGGTCTTATCCCTAGTATTTTAGGATTTATCCTTCTTACTCCACTAGTGAAAAAATTCGGTCCAACAAAACTTTTGAAAGTTATGGCTCTTATTGCGACTGTTTTGACTGCAGCTCGTATCTTAAATCCTTATCATTTTGTCTTCAATACAGCAATTGGTTTAGTTACAACTTTTACAAACATCCCAGTTATGGCTTTGACTGGTGTACTTATGGCCATGGTTGTAGACTATAATGACTATAAATTTGGAATCAAAATGGTAGGTCGTTCTAGTGCAGCACAAAGCTTTGCGAATAAAATTGGTACAGGGATTGGTTCATCATTGGTCGGTTGGTGTTTAGCAGTCGCTAGCTATAATGCTAGTATGACTGTTGCATCAGAAGCCGTTCGTCAAGCAATCTTTACATTTTCAATTTACGTTCCACTTGCTCTAAATCTTATCATCTACCTATCACTTCGCAAGTTTGATTTGGAAGGTCGTATGGTTGAAATTTATGCGGCAATCGCAGCTCGTCGAAGCGGTGGCGAAGAATCAGAAGAGGAAACCGTAGAGACTGAATCTCAACAAACAGCTCCAACAGCAAGCGAAACAATCAGCTCTCCTATTGAAGGAACTGTTCTTTCACTTAGTGATGTTAACGATCCAGTCTTTTCAAATGGTGTTGTTGGTCAAGGTCTTGCCATTAAACCAACTGGTCACGAGGTTTATGCTCCAGCAGACGGTGAAATTACTTTGGCATTCGCAACTGGACATGCCTTGACTCTTAAAACAAAAGATGGTGCTGAAGTCTTCGTTCACATTGGTATTAATACTGTAACCATGGATGGCGATGGATTTAAGCTTAAGGTGAAACAAGGAGATCAAGTGAAAGAAGGAGACCTTCTTGGAACCTTTGATAGTAATAAGATTATTGAAGCTGGTTTAGATGATACAACTATGGTCATTATTGCTAATACAGATGATTATAAATCTGTCAGTCCAATCGCAACAGGACAAGTAAAACCTGGTGACAATCTACTAAGTGTGAAATTATAGTATGTGAACATAGAACCGGAAATAATTTTCCAGTCCTATGTTTTTTAAAGATTATTGTTATTTTGAATGATAATTAAAAATTAACTGATGAATGTTTCAGAGAATATAAGTATTTCTGTAAGGAGTAGTATCATGTTAACTTTAAAAGAATTAAAAACTGAATATCAAATAAATCCACTTGGTTTGGATGTAGCAAATCCTGCCTTTAGTTGGATATTAGAGTCTGACAAAGAAAATACCCTTCAAAAGAGTTACCAAATTCTTGTCAGTAACAGTGACGGAGTAGTCTGGGACAGTGGGGTGGTAACTTCCGAACAATCTACCCACGTTCCATACAAAGGTTCAAACTTTGAACCTTCTACCATTTATCAAGTCCAAGTTCAAGTGGTCAATAATTACGATGAAACTGCGGAAATCAAGGGACAATTTGAGACAGGTTTGTTGAATCCAAGTAATTTGGATTGGCAGTGGATTAGCCATTCAGAAGATCTAGGTACCGTGCCACCAGTTTATGTGAGAGAATTTTCATTGGATAAACCTATTAAGTCTGCGAGAATTTACGCGACTGCCCTAGGGGCTTACGAATTAGAACTCAACGGGAAAAAGGTTGGGGATTACTTTTTAGCACCGGGATGGACTAGTTACCATCATCGTTTGCAGTACCAGACTTATGATATTACCGAAGAATTAATTTCTGATAATACTTTAAAAATGACCGTAGCAAACGGCTGGTACAAGGGGCTCCTTGGTTTTGCAGGTCAGTCTAACCATTACGGAGATCAGGTTGCTGCCTTGGTAGCTATTCGCCTTGAAGACCAAAATGGAACTGTTCGTTGGATTTTCAGTGACGAAGAGTGGAAATATGAAACAGGACCTATCCAGCTCAGTGAAATCTACTTGGGAGAACATGTAGATTTCACTGCTGGGCCAAAACCACGCAAATCTGTCTCTTTGTTTGAGCACGGCAAAGACATGCTAGTTGCTCAAGAAAATGAGCCAACAAGGGTGACTATGGAGCTATCTCCTATCGAGAAAATAATTACACCAAAAGGGGAAGTTGTGCTCGATTTTGGGCAAAATTTGACAGGTGTTATCAAGTGTCAAATCAACCAACCTCGAGGAACCGAAGTAATCCTTTCACATGCAGAAGTTTTGGATAAGGATGGAAACTTTTATACAGAAAACCTTCGAGCAGCTACTTCACAGGACCATATCATTGCAAGTGGTGGTATCGACATCTTTATGCCTAAGTTTACCTTCCATGGTTTTCGTTACTTGCGAGTAGAAGGTCTTGTAGATGATATAGATCTCAATGATTTTACAGCCTGTGTCCTCCATACAGATATGGAAAAGACAGGAGACTTTGTTAGCTCAAATAAGCTGGTCAATCGTCTCTACCAAAACATTCAATGGGGTCAGCGTGGGAATTTCTTAGATGTTCCAACAGATTGCCCGCAACGGGACGAACGATTAGGATGGACCGGAGATGCTCAAGTCTTTGCTAGTACTGCTGTCTTTAACTTTAATAGTGCCCTCTTCTTTAGAAAATGGCTTCGTGATCTTAAAGCTGAGCAATCAAAACAGTACGGTGTTCCTCATGTCGTTCCAAACATCCTTGGAAATCAAGACGGCGCTGCTGGTTGGAGTGATGCAGCCACCATTATTCCTTGGGAGCTATATCAGGCTTACGGCGATAAGCGTATTTTGGAAGACCAATATAGCAGTATGAAAGGTTGGGTAGACTACATCACTAGCAAAACCCAGAATGGGATTCACTTGTGGCAGCAAGGCTTCCAATATGGGGACTGGGTCGCATTGGATAGGGAAGAATCATCGGATCGCGTTGGGGCAACAGATGTCTATTTTATTGCTTCTGCTTATTATGCTCTTTCAACAAAAATTGTTGCAGATACCGCAGAGATTTTAGGACTCAAAGAAGATGCTAGTCATTATCAGCAACAATACCAAGCCATTTTATCAGACTTTCGTAATGAGTATGCTACTCGTACTGGTCGCTTGGTATCTGAAACCCAAACAGCTTGTATTCTTGCCCTTTACTTTAACCTAGTGGAGGACAAAGACCGTTCACGTGTTATGGAAACCTTGGTAACCAATCTCAACAAACACAAGAACCATTTGACGACTGGTTTTATTGGTACTCCATACCTCTGTCATGCCCTCTCAGAGAATGGGCAACATGAATTAGCAGGACAAGTTTTCCTCAAAGAAGATTATCCTTCCTGGCTTTATGCGGTGAAAAAAGGGGCTACAACCATTTGGGAACGTTGGGATTCCCTCAAAGAAGATGGAACCTTTGACGAATCTGGCATGAATTCCTTTAACCATTATGCCAATGGTTCAATTGGATCTTGGATGCATCAGAAATTAGCAGGCATTCAGATTGTAGAGCCAGGGTACAAAGTTTTTCGCATTCAACCGCAGTTTATTCAGGGAATTTCATGGGTCAATGCTTCCCTTCAATCACCATATGGTTTGATTGAAGTCAGCTGGCGTTGTGAAAACGGGCAGATTCAAGTAGATGTGACAATTCCGGCCAATACTCATGCTCAGCTAATATTACCTGAAAAAGAAGAAGTTATTGAACTGGGTTCTGGTCACTATCATTATGAATACCCGACAAATACAGACTTGAGTGTGGCCCGTTATTCTATGGATTCAACCCTTAAAGAAATTTTGGATCAGCCACTTGCAGTGGAGATGTTGGAATCTTATATGCCAGGCATGACAACTAACGATATGATTCAATATGCTTACAATTTAACCGTTAATGAACTATTGGTCAATATGCCACCAGAAGGTAAACAATTATTTGAAGCAGTTATAACTGCACTTAATCAAGCAGAGTGAGGAATAATCATGGAAAAATATGTAGTAGTAACAGGAGCACGTGGCGGTATTGGGCTAGAGGTAGCCAATCAACTGCTAGAAAAAGAATATGATGTCATTGGTTTAGACCTCGCACCTCTTCCTGACCAAAAGAAGAAGGGGCAACATCATTTTCAAGTAGATATTTGTGATCAGGAAGCTTTGAAAAAAGTTTATTCAGAAGTGAGTCAGTTCACGGACCGTCTGGAAGCTGTGGTTAATGTAGCTGGTATCATGCATACGGGATCGTTGATAGAAGAGGATGTCTCAACTATAAAAAAGATTTTCGATGTCAATGTATTTGGAACTTACTCTGTCAATCAGGTCTTTTTCCCAATGATTATGAAAGGTAAAGGGCGGATTATCAACTTTTCAAGTGAATATGGTTGCTATGCTACAGCCCCTTTCTCAGGTTTCTATACAGCTAGTAAACATGCTGTTGAAGCATATTCAGACGGTTTGCGCAGAGAATTAGCTTGTTTTGATATTCCAGTTATTACAGTTCGTCCAGGAGCTTTCAAAACAGATATGGAAAAGGGAGCTCACCTTGAATTTGAGAAATTTTTAAATAAGACACACTTATACAAGGAAGCACTGAAACGGATGATGCCCTTACTCGAATCAAGTACCAAGAATGCAAAACCTGCCTCTATAATTGGCGCAGTGACGGTAAAAGCAGTTACTGATCCGAAACCAAAACGCATTTACAAGAGTAACCACAATATCGGGATGAAGATGCTATCTAAAATGCCTCTAGCAATTCAGGATAAAACCTTCATTAAGATGTTGAAAGATTAAGTATACCAAAGAGCTTGAATTCAAAAAAGCATTGTTTTGTATTTCTCCCTGACAAAAGTTAGATTCTTTCACCTAACTTTTGGAGAATAATGCAAACAATGACTTTTTCTTTCTCTTCATGTATTTATACTATAAAGTGTTACTAACTTTTAACAAGGCTTTATTTGAAGGATCGCTGGGCTAATCATGGTATAATAAAAGGTAATGAAAAATTCCAACGAGGCTGAGATGAAATTACTTTATACTGATATTCGGACTTCTTTGACTGAAATTTTAACGAGAGAGGCGGAAGAGCTAGTTGCTGTGGGCAAGCGTGTCTTCTACATTGCCCCCAACTCTCTTTCTTTTGAAAAGGAACGCGCCGTGCTGGAATGCTTGTGCCAGCAGGCTTCTTTTGCGATTACCGTTACGCGCTTTGCTCAAATGGCTCGTTACCTGGTGTTAAATGACTTGCCTACAACGACCAGTCTAAATGACATCGGGCTTGGGATGGCTTTTTATAAATGTCTTGCGGAACTCGATCCCAAGGATTTACGTGTTTATGGTGCAATTAAGCAGGATGCTCAATTTATCCAGCAGTTGATTGAACTTTATCATGAGATGACGACTGCTCAAATGAACTTTTTGGACTTGGAAAGTTTGACGGATGAGGATAAACGAGCAGATTTACTCTTGATTTTTGAGAAAGTGACTGCCTATCTTAATCAAAGCCAGTTGGCTCAGGGAAGTCAGTTGTCCCATTTGATTGAGGCTATTGAGAACGATAAGGTAAGTAGTGATTTCAGTCGGATTGCCTTGGTTATTGATGGATTTACCCGTTTTTCTGCCGAGGAAGAGCGTGTAGTGGATCTACTTCATCGAAAAGGTGTCGAGATTGTTATTGGGGCCTATGCAAGCAAGAAGGCTTATACCAGTCCGTTCACTGAAGGGAATCTCTATCAAGCCAGTGTGGAATTTCTTCATCATTTGGGGGCAAAATACCAATCGCTTGCTCAGGATCGTTCTCAGACTCATGAAAAAATGGATAGTTTTGACAAGGCCTCTCGTTTGCTGGAGTCTTCTTATGACTTTTCAGAACTCGCTTTAGATGTTGATGAGAAGGACCGTGAAAATCTGCAAATCTGGTCTTGTTTGACGCAAAAAGAGGAGTTGGAATTAGTAGCCCGTAGCATTCGTCAGAAATTACATGACCATCCAGAACTGAGTTACAAGAATTTTCGCATTCTCTTAGGGGATGTGGCTTCTTATCAGTTATCACTGAAAACTATTTTTGACCAGTACCAGATTCCTTTCTATCTTGGTAGAAGTGAATCCATGGCTCACCACCCTTTGACTCAGTATGTCGAATCTATTTTGCGTTTGAAACGTTACCGTTTCCGTCAGGAAGATTTGATTAATCTCCTCAGAACTGGTCTGTATACTGACCTTAGCCAAGCGGATATTGATGCTTTTGAGCAATATCTCCGCTATCTTGGCATCAATGGCTTGCCAGCTTTTCAGCAGACCTTCACCAAATCCCACCACGGAAAATTCGATTTGGAACGTTTGAACGCTATTCGTCAGCGCGTTTTGGCGCCACTTGAAACCTTATTTGCCAGTCGGAAGCAAAAGGCTGAAAATCTCTTGCAAAAGTGGAATACTTTTCTAAAAAATGCTGCTTTAAGCAAGCAGATGCAAGATTTGACAGCTACTATGGAAACTCTAGAACAGGAAAGACAAGCTGAAGTTTGGAAAGCTTTCTGTCATGTTTTAGAACAATTTGCGACGGTTTTTGCTGATTCACAAGTTAGTCTAGAGGATTTTCTATCCTTGCTCCATTCTGGGATGAGCCTTTCTCAGTACCGTACTATTCCAGCAACTGTGGACACCGTTCTGGTGCAGAGTTACGATTTGATTGCCCCTCTGACAGCTGACTTTGTCTATGCCATCGGGCTGACTCAGGATCATTTACCAAAAATTGCGCAAAACACCAGTCTGTTAACAGACGAAGAAAGACAAAGTCTAAACCAAGAGACTGAGGAGGGAGCGCAATTACTGATTGCAAGTAGTGAAAACCTCAAGAAAAATCGCTATACCATGCTTTCTTTGGTCAATGCTGCCCGTAAGCAGTTGGTGTTATCCGCTCCAAGTCTTCTCAATGAAAATGAGAGCAAGGAATCGGCCTATCTTCAGGAACTGGTGAGTTTTGGATTTAGCCGGATAGAGAAGAAGATTCATCAAAAAAGTCTGTCTAAGGATGATATGGGTTCTTATCACAGTCTCTTGTCTAGTCTAGTGGCCTATCATCAGCAGGCAGGTTCTAGTGAAAATGAGCAAGATGTGACCTTTGTCAAGGTTCTAGCGCGTGTGATGGGGAAAAAACTAGACCAAAAAGGTCTTACAAATCTAGCACTCCCAACTAGTCCAAGTAGCAAACCATTAGAGAAAGAGACCTTGCAGGCACTTTATCCAGCTGACAAGGAGTTTTACCTGTCTACCTCTGGTTTGACGGAGTTTTACCGCAATGAATACAGTTATTTCCTCCGTTATGTCTTAGGTTTGCAGGAAGAATTGCGCCTTCGTCCAGATGCTCGCAGTCACGGGAATTTCTTGCATCGTATTTTTGAACGTGCCTTGAAACTCCCTGCTGAAAATCCATTTGACCAACGTCTGGAGCAAGCCATTCAAGAAACCAGTCAAGAACGGGAATTTGAAGCCATTTATCAGGAAAGTTTGGAAGCCCAGTTTACCAAGGAAGTTCTTCTTGATGTCGCTCGGACTACTGGCCACATCCTACGTCATAATCCAGCCATCGAAACCATCCAAGAGGAAGCAACGTTTGGTGGCAAAGACCAAGCATTTATCCAGTTGGATAATGGCCGCAATGTTTTTGTGCGAGGTAAGGTTGACCGCATTGACCGCCTGAAAGCTGATGGAGCATTAGGAGTTGTAGACTACAAGTCTTGTTTGACTCAGTTCCAGTTTCCAAATTTCTTTAATGGTTTAAATTCCCAGTTGCCAACCTATCTTGCTGCCCTAAAAAAAGAAGGGGAACAGAACTTTTTCGGCGCTATGTACCTAGAAATGGCAGAGCCTGTCCAATCTCTCTTGACCGTTAAGAATTTGGCAGGAGCAGTAGTAGAAGCCAGCAAGTCTATGAAATACCAGGGAATCTTTTTAGAAAAAGAAAGCAGTCATTTGGGCGAATTATATAACAAAAACAAGGCCAATCAGCTGACAGATGAGGAGTTTCAGCTCTTGATAGACTACAATGCACATCTTTATAAGAAAGCAGCTGAGAAGATTTTAGAAGGCCAGTTCGCCATCAATCCATACACAGAGAATGGCAGAAGTATTGCCCCGTACGTTCAGCAACACCAAGCCATTACAGGATTTGAAGCCAATTACCACTTGGGTCAAGCTCGTTTTCTAGAGAAGTTAGACTTAGCTGATGGCAAGCGCCTAGTAGGAGAAAAACTCAAGCAAGCTTGGTTTGAGAAAATGAGAGAGGAGTTGAATCGATGAAGCCCATTCCCTTTTTAACTGAGGAGGAAATTCAAAAACTGCAAGAAGCAGAAGCGAATTCGAGCAAGGAACAAAAGAAAACTGCCGAGCAAATCGAAGCCATTTATACAGCAGGGCAGAATATCCTAGTTTCAGCGTCTGCTGGTTCAGGAAAAACCTTTGTTATGGCCGAGCGCATTCTTGACCAATTAGCGCGTGGTGTGGAAATTCGCCAACTCTTTATCTCGACCTTTACTGTTAAGGCTGCGACCGAACTCAAAGAACGTTTGGAGAAAAAAATCAGCCAACAAATCCAAGAAAGTAGCGATGTTGATCTCAAACAACACTTGGGGCGTCAGTTGGCAGACCTGCCAAACGCTGCCATCGGAACCATGGACTCCTTCACGCAAAAATTCCTTGGCAAGCATGGTTATCTGATTGATATCGCACCAAATTTTCGTATTCTACAAAATGAAAGTGAACAGTTAATCTTAAAAAACGAAGTTTTTCATCAGGTTTTTGAAGAGCATTACCAAGGTGAAAATAAAGAGAAATTTGGTAGCTTGGTAAAGAACTTTGCTGGGCGAGGCAAGGATGAAAGAGGCCTGCGCCAGCAAGTCTACAAAATCTATGATTTTCTTCAATCCACCAGCAGTCCCCAAAAATGGCTTAGTGAGTCTTTTCTCAAAGGGTTTGAAAAAGCTGACTTTGCAAATGAAAAAGACAAACAAACTGAGCAAATCAAGCAGGCGCTTTGGGATTTGGAAAGCTTTTTCCGTTATCATCTGGATAACGATGCCAATGAGTTTCCAAAAGCTGCCTATTTAGAAAATGTGCAGTTGGTTCTGGATGAAATTGGTTCCTTAAATCAAGAGTCCGATAGCCAGGCTTATCAAGCAGTGCTTGCGCGTGTTGTCGCCATCTCGAAGGAGAAAAACGGTCGAGCTCTGGCTAATTCCAGTCGTAAGGCCGATTTAAAGCCACTGGCTGATACCTATAACGATGAGAGAAAGGCCCAGTTTGCTAAACTAGGACAACTGGCGGACCAGATAATGATTCTCGACTACCAAGAACATTATCATGAAGATACTTGGGAGCTAGCTAAAACCTTCCAAACCTTTTTGAGTGATTTTGTGGAGGCTTATCGTGAACGTAAACGCCAGGAAAATGCCTTTGAATTTGCTGATATCAGTCATTTCACTATTGAGATTTTAGAGAATTTCCCACAAGTCCGCGAGGCTTATCAGGAACGATTCCACGAAGTCATGGTCGATGAGTATCAGGATACCAACCACATTCAAGAACGAATGCTGGAATTGCTGTCGAATGGTCACAATCGCTTTATGGTGGGGGATATCAAGCAGTCCATCTACCGTTTCCGTCAGGCAGATCCACAGATTTTTAATGAAAAATTTCAACGTTATGCGCAAAATCCTCAAGAAGGCAAGCTAATCCTCCTCAAGGAAAATTTCCGTAGTAGTTCAGAAGTGCTATCAGCAACCAATGATGTTTTCGCACGCCTTATGGACCAAGAGGTCGGCGAAATCAACTATGACAGCATGCACCAGCTTGTTTTTGCCAATACCAAACTAACTCCTAATCCAGAAAATAAGGCAGAATTTCTCCTATACGATAAGGACGACAGCGGGCAAGAGGAGGAAGAGAGCCAAACAGAAACGAAACTCACTGGGGAAATGCGCCTAGTCATCAAGGAAATCATTAAACTCCATCAAGAGAAAGGTGTAGACTTTAAAGAAATTGCCCTTTTGACTTCTAGCCGCAGTCGAAATGATCAGATTCTCCTCGCCCTGTCTGAGTACGGAATTCCAGTTAAAACCGACGGTGAGCAAAACAATTATCTCCAATCCTTAGAAGTACAAGTCATGCTAGACACTCTTCGTGTCATCCACAATCCTCTGCAAGACTATGCTCTGGTTGCGCTGATGAAGTCTCCTATGTTTAGCTTTGATGAGGACGAGTTGGCACGTTTGTCTCTTCAGAAGGCAGAAGATAAAGTCCAAGAAAATCTCTATGAGAAACTGGTCAATGCTCAAAAACAGGCAACAAGCCAGAAAAACTTGATTTATACAGTTCTAGCTGAAAAATTAAATCAGTTCATTGATATCTTGGATTCTTGGCGCTTATATGCCAAAACCCACTCTCTCTATGACTTGATTTGGAAGATTTATAATGACCGTTTTTATTATGACTATGTTGGAGCTTTGCCAAATGGTCCTGCTAGGCAGGCTAATCTCTATGCCCTAGCTCTACGAGCTGACCAGTTTGAAAAGAGTAATTTCAAGGGCTTGTCGCGTTTTATACGTATGATTGACCAAGTCCTAGAAGCCCAGCATGATCTTGCAAGCGTAGCCGTCGCACCGCCTAAAGATGCCGTGGAACTCATGACCATTCACAAGAGCAAAGGGCTGGAGTTCCCTTACGTCTTTATCCTCAACATGGATCAGGACTTCAACAAGCAAGATTCGATGTCAGACGTCATTCTCAGTCGTCAGAATGGGCTTGGTGTCAAATACATTGCCAAGGTGGAAACAGGAGCAGTAGAAGCTCACTATCCTAAAACCATTAAACTCTCCATTCCCAGCCTAACTTATACGCAGAATGAAGAAGAATTGCAACTGGCTAGCTATTCTGAACAGATGCGCCTGCTGTATGTTGCCATGACACGGGCTGAGAAAAAGCTCTATCTTGTCGGCAAGGGTTCTCCTGAAAAGCTAGAAGCCAAGGAATACCCAGCAGCAAATAACGGAAAATTAGATAGCAATACCAGACTGCAAGCAAGAAATTTCCAAGATTGGGTCTGGGCTATCAGTAAAGTATTTACCAAGGACAATCTCAACTTTAGCTATCGTTTTGTTGGTGAAGACCAGTTGACTAGAGAAGCTATCGGAGAATTGGAAAACAAGAGCCCTCTCCAAGATAGCTCTCAAGCAGACAATCGCCAGTCAGAAACCATCAAAGAAGCTCTGGAAATGCTGAAAGAGGTGGAAGTTTATAATACTCTTCACCGCGCAGCCATTGAACTACCAAGTGTTCAAACCCCAAGTCAAATCAAGAAATTCTACGAACCTGTTATGGATATGGAAGGGGTAGAAATTACTAACCAAACTCAATCACCGGAAAAGCAAATCAGCTTTGCTTTACCTGATTTTTCAACTAAAGCAAAGGTAACAGGAGCTGAGATTGGTAGTGCAACCCACGAACTGATGCAAAGAATTGACCTTAGTCAGCAACCAACACTTGCTAGCCTGAAAGATACTCTTAAACAAGTTCAGACTAGTCCAGCTGTAAGAGACAAGATCAATCTTTCTAAAATTCTCGCATTCTTTGATACAGCACTTGGTCAGGAAATTCTCGCTAATACCGGCCATCTCTATCGCGAGCAACCTTTCTCCATGCTCAAACTAGACCAAAAGAGTCAGGAAGACTTTGTTGTCCGTGGGATCTTGGATGGCTATCTGCTTTATGAGGATCGCATCGTTCTTTTTGACTACAAGACTGACCGTTATGATCAACCAAGTCAACTCATAGACCGCTATCGTGGCCAGTTAGCCCTATATGGTGAGGCCTTATCACGAGCTTATTTGATTGAAAATATTGAGAAATACTTGATTTTACTCGGTAAAGACGAGGTTCAAGTTGTAAAAGTATAACCTAGAAAGGAAACCTCATGACTCTTCCAGTTAGAAAATCCCTGCATGATGCGGTTTTACAGGCTTCAAAAGCCGATACTTGGGATCAAGCTACCAAGGAATGGAATGAAGTTTCCTTGATTTTTAATGGCATAGGCCGTAGTAACTGCGTCTGTGGGAATGCCATCAAGTATGCCTACGAACTTTTTAATGGAGTTACAGGACAACGCCTCTTTCCTATCGGAAGCGACTGTGTTCGTCATTTTCACCGATTGTCCCTTGACCAGCAGTTGGAGGAGGAAGAAAAACTACTCAGAAAAGTTGAAAATCTAACCAGAAAGGCTCAGAAAAAGGGAAAAATCAAGGTCAATAAAAGCGATTTTGACGAACGACTTCTAAAATGGTTTTGGGAAAAAGGTGTTTTCAAAGCCAATCGTGGCAATCAATTTGCACCTGAGAAAGATTACCAGCTTTTCCTAGAAGTCTTTCAAGGTGGAAGTTGGACCAAGGCAGAGCCAAAGAAGAAGGCTCGTATGGAAGAAGTGCTGGAAAAGTGTATCAAACCTTTTCTACTTGGTAAGACCGATGAACAACTCTACCTTGTCAAACTAGGCAAGGAGAAAATCGACTACGAGCAGCATTTACGGATTCAAGCAGAGAAAGAACGCAAGAAAAGAGATAAAATCGCTAAGCAATACGCTGACAACCTCATCCTTGCCATGGGGCCTGCAGAACGAGCCTATCAAGATTACTTTGGCTTTACAGAAACTCTCACCCAAGAAGAACGAAAATGGGAGAAAATCCTCTTTGGAAAAAATAGAGACGAACGGGCTATCAAGGCTAAACAAAACCAGAAAGAGCTGGAAAAGGATCAGCGAATTGCAAATCAAGATCCTATTGAACGAAAGCAGAAGCAGACTTGGCTTCTTAATTCTTATTTTCGTGGTTTGCCTGATGAAAAAGCTAGATTTTTTCGACTCTTACTGGAGTATCGAAAAACTGGTGAAGTAGCCTTTTCAGATGATTACATGTCTGAGCATTTAATCGACTTTTTCTACAAGATGAAGGCCTTTGAGTTTGAAATTACTCCAGAACAAATCCGCGATTTTCTAAAAGAATGCCTTCAGGCAGAACATCTATCATCTGCACAAGAAAGCTGGATTAGAGGGATTTTGACAAACTGCCTTGACCCATTTTTAGATAGATTGCTCATATAGAAAAAATCCTACCTTGTCTATACATGGTAGGATTTAGGTATCTCCAAAGATGTACTGGTAAAGTTGGACGACTTTCTGAAAACACTGCGTGTCCATTCTTGTTATTTTTTGAGCATTGCGCATCCGAAAATCAAAGGTATACAGTTGAAATGGATTGACGGCACCATCTACCTTATCCGACGAGACAGGAACGAGCAGGCCTTTTTCTGCTAAATGTTTTTGACCATGGGTAATAATGGGACAGACAGCCACAAAACCAGTTTGCAAAGCATATTCTCTCCTAGAAACAACCAAGGCAGGTCGCCGTTTCTGAATCTCCCGACCAACTGATGGATCAAAGTCAAGCCAAATGATATCCTGCTTTTCAGGAATATACTCAGATTTCGCTATCAAGTGACCTTACCCCTTCAAAATCGTTTGTCATTCTCAAATTAGTAATCCCATCAAAAGGATCTTTCAGTTTTGGAGCTAAGACAATGACTCCGTCAATCCCTTTATAGACAACCATTTCTTGACCTTCTGTCATACCCAAATTTTTAGGAATGGTCACAGTGAGAGAATTTCCCACCTTTCGTGTCTTTACTGTATTCATCGCTCTACCTCCGCGAATTTGTATACACCAAGTATATACCTGTCAGCAAAAAAAGTCAAGTCAATCCTTACTGGTATCAAGGATGTTTCACACGATTACTATTTGTCATTTATTGTGGTCAAAGCCTGTGCAAAAGCATCTAATTTATGATAGAATAGATGGTGAGAAAGAAAACGTTTTATTACGTTTTTTTAGTCGGAAGGGGAAAATATTATGGCTACTATTCAATGGTTTCCGGGCCACATGTCTAAGGCTCGGCGACAGGTTCAGGAGAATTTAAAATTTGTTGATTTTGTGACGATTTTGGTGGATGCGCGTCTTCCTTTATCTAGTCAAAATCCTATGTTAAACAAGATTGTGGGAGATAAACCCAAACTCTTGATTTTAAACAAGGCAGACCTAGCTGATCCAGCAATGACAAAAGAATGGCGTCAGTACTTTGAATCACAGGGAATCCAAACTCTGGCTATTAACTCCAAAGAGCAAGTGACTGTAAAAGTTGTGACTGATGCGGCTAAAAAGCTCATGGCTGATAAGATTGCACGCCAAAAAGAACGCGGTATCAAGATCGAAACCTTGCGGACCATGATTATTGGAATTCCAAATGCTGGAAAATCAACCCTGATGAACCGTTTGGCTGGTAAAAAGATTGCGGTGGTCGGCAATAAACCAGGTGTTACCAAGGGGCAACAATGGCTCAAAACCAATAAAGACCTTGAAATCCTGGACACACCAGGGATTCTCTGGCCTAAGTTTGAAGATGATGCTGTCGCACTCAAACTAGCCCTAACTGGAGCAATTAAAGACCAGTTGCTTCCTATGGATGAAGTGACCATTTTTGGTCTCAATTATTTCAAAGAGCATTATCCAGAAAAGCTAGCTGAACGCTTCAAACAAATGAAGATAGAAGAAGAAGCACCTGTTATCATTATGGATATGACACGTGCCCTCGGTTTCCGTGACGACTACGACCGTTTTTACAGTCTTTTCGTGAAGGAAGTTCGTGATGGAAAACTCGGTAACTATACCTTAGATACATTGGACGACATCGATGACGACGATTAAAGAAATCAAGGAACTTCTTGCTACTGTCAAAGACTTAGACGATTCCCTTTTTCTTGAACTGGAAAAAGATAGCCGAACAGGAGTTCAAAGAGAAATCAGCAAGCGTAAAAAAGCCATTCAGGCTGAACGCGAGGAAAATCTTCGTCTAGAAAACATGCTTTCCTATGAAAAGGAACTTTATAAGCAAGGATTGACCTTAATAGCAGGTGTTGACGAGGTCGGCCGTGGTCCTCTGGCTGGACCTGTAGTCGCTGCAGCCGTTATCTTGCCAAAAAATTGTAAGATTAAAGGCCTCAACGATAGTAAAAAAATTCCTAAAAAGAAACATTTGGAAATTTATCAAGCCGTTCAAGATCAAGCCTTGGCAATCGGCATTGGAATCATGGATAATCAAGTCATTGACCAAGTCAATATCTATGAAGCAACCAAACTAGCCATGAAGGAAGCAATCTTCCAGCTCAGTCCGCTACCTGAGCACCTCTTGATAGATGCCATGAAACTGGAGTTACCAATTTCACAAACCTCCATTATCAAAGGAGATGCCAACTCCCTCTCCATCGCAGCTGCATCTATAGTGGCCAAGGTGACACGGGATAATATTATGAAGGACTATGATAACCAATATCCTGGCTATGATTTCACGGCTAATGCAGGCTATGGAACAGCTAAACACCTAGAAGGACTGGAAAAATTAGGTGTCACCCCAATTCACCGAACCAGTTTTGAACCAGTCAAAACACTGGTTTCAACTAAGAAAGACAAGTAAGAGGAAATGATTATGGAGGAACAGTCAGAAATACTCAGCTCCAAGAAAGAATTCGCTTTTGCCTCAAGTACCATATTATCCCAAGTTGGGCGAGGAATTATCGTTGGTATCTTTGTCGGCCTCATCGTAGGTTCCTTTCGTTATTTGATTGAAAAAGGCTTTCACCTTGTTCAAGGCCTCTATCAAGATCAAGCGCACCTAGTGCGCAATCTTTTTATCATTGGCCTATTTTATTTAATTGTTAGCTGGCTCAGTGCGAAATTGACTCGGTCAGAAAAAGATATCAAGGGTTCAGGAATTCCTCAAGTCGAAGCCGAACTAAAAGGTCTCATGACCCTTAACTGGTGGGGCGTTCTCTGGAAAAAATATATTTTAGGCATTCTTGCTATTGCCAGTGGACTTATGTTAGGACGAGAAGGGCCAAGTATTCAACTTGGAGCGGTCGGTGGTAAAGGTATTGCTAAGTGGCTCAAATCTAGCCCTGTTGAGGAACGCTCCTTGATTGCCAGTGGTGCTGCAGCAGGGCTAGCAGCTGCCTTTAATGCACCAATCGCAGGTCTTCTCTTTGTTATAGAAGAAGTTTACCACCATTTTTCACGCTTTTTCTGGGTCTCAACTCTAGCAGCCAGTCTCGTAGCAAACTTTGTTTCTTTGCTCATATTTGGCCTAACACCCGTACTGGATATGCCGGATAACATTCCTCTCATGACCCTAGACCAGTATTGGATTTACCTCCTTATGGGAGTTTTTCTCGGGCTCTCTGGTTTTCTCTATGAGAAAGCTGTACTCAATGTTGGTCGAGTTTATGACTGGGTTGGTCAAAAAATCCATTTGGATAAAGCTTATTATCCAATCTTAGCTTTTATTCTTATCATACCAGTCGGGATCTTCTTACCTCAAATTCTCGGTGGTGGAAATCAGGTCGTTCTTTCTTTAACTGAGCAAGATTTTAGTTTCCAAGTCCTTTTAGCTTACTTTCTGATTCGTTTTGTTTGGAGCATGATTAGCTATGGAAGTGGTCTCCCAGGAGGAATCTTCCTTCCCATTCTGGCGCTTGGTTCCTTACTTGGTGCCCTAGTTGGTGTCATTTGTGTCAATTTTGGGCTTGTCAGTCAAGAGCAGTTTCCTATATTTGTCATTTTAGGAATGAGTGGCTACTTTGGGGCAATATCCAAGGCTCCCTTAACCGCTATGATACTCGTAACCGAGATGGTTGGAGATATTCGCAACCTCATGCCACTTGGCTTAGTGACCTTGGTCGCCTACATCGTCATGGATCTGCTCAAGGGTGCTCCAGTCTATGAAGCTATGCTAGAAAAAATGCTACCAGAAGAAGCGACAGACGAAGGAGAAGTCACCCTTATTGAAATCCCTGTATCAGATAAGATCGCTGGAAAACAGGTTCACGAACTCAACTTACCACATAACATCCTCATTACAACCCAAGTCCATAATGGCAAAAGCCAAACAGTTAACGGCTCAACTAGAATGTATCTGGGTGATATGATTCACCTGGTGATTCCAAAAAGTGAAATTGGAAAAGTCAAAGATTTGTTGTTGTAGGAATTATTTACATAATTTATGTTATGTATTTTGAATTCTAGATTTCTTAATAAATTACATTAGAAAACCGATTCTCAGCAATGAGATCGGTTATTTCTTACTGATAAGGTATTTCACATACAAGTAATTGAACTTTGTAAAAAATAAGACTATAATTAAGTTAGGAATGATAAAGAATAAAAGCTAGAAAGGAGTTTACTGTATTTAATCTATGCAGTAAGATTAAAAATCATGAAAAAGAAAATGATTTCCATTATGCAATGTATTTTGTATCCCATAGCTCCCTATATAGCTCTTCAGTTATGTAGAATGAACAGAAGTTTCGTTACTGAACTGATAATCTCTTTTTTATTTTCCTTATTCTGCTGACTATTTCATTCTGGTTTAGTATTTGGAAACTGGAAAAAGCACTAGATAATGATTCACAATAGAAACTCTAAAGACTTAGCTCTGTATTTCATAGATCTAAGTCTTTTTTCTATTTTATTCCTTTCTATAAAATTTATAAAAGCTTCTATAATATCTTTCCGAAAAACTATAATTTTCTTGAAAAATATATGAGTCTATGCTATACTACTAGTAGACTTAATTATGGAGAAAATACATGAAACGTGAGATTTTACTGGAACGAATTGACAAACTAAAACAAATCATGCCCTGGTATGTTCTGGAATACTACCAATCAAAGCTTGCTGTTCCCTACAGTTTTACGACCTTGTACGAATACCTCAAGGAATACGATCGATTTTTCAGCTGGGTTTTGGAGTCTGGTATTTCAAATGCTGATAAAATGTCTGACATTCCTTTATCAGTCTTGGAAAATATGTCTAAGAAAGACATGGAATCCTTTATCCTATATCTACGAGAACGACCTTTGCTGAATGCTAATACAACCAAACAGGGCGTTTCACAGACAACTATCAATCGGACCTTATCGGCACTTTCTAGTCTTTATAAGTATCTAACCGAGGAAGTTGAAAACGACCAGGGAGAACCTTATTTCTATCGTAATGTAATGAAGAAAGTTTCAACTAAGAAAAAGAAAGAAACCCTTGCTTCCAGAGCTGAAAACATCAAGCAAAAACTCTTTCTAGGCGATGAAACAGAAGGTTTTCTGACTTATATCGACCAAGAGTACCCACAACAACTCTCAAATCGCGCTCTCTCGTCATTCAATAAAAATAAAGAACGTGATTTGGCCATTATCGCCCTTCTCCTAGCATCCGGTGTCCGCTTATCTGAAGCTGTTAATCTAGATCTAAGAGACCTTAATCTCAAAATGATGGTCATTGATGTCACACGTAAGGGCGGAAAACGCGATTCTGTCAATGTCGCTGCCTTTGCCAAGCCTTACCTAGAGAATTATCTAGCAATTCGAAATCAACGCTATAAGACAGAAAAGACAGATATAGCTCTCTTTTTGACACTTTACAGAGGTGTTCCCAATCGTATCGATACTTCCAGCGTTGAGAAAATGGTTGCTAAGTACTCTGAGGACTTCAAAGTCCGTGTAACTCCCCACAAACTGCGCCATACGCTAGCAACTAGACTCTATGATGCAACTAAATCGCAAGTTTTGGTTAGCCATCAGCTAGGACATGCCAGCACACAAGTCACTGACCTCTATACCCATATCGTCAATGATGAACAAAAGAATGCTTTGGATAGTTTGTAAAATACATAAAATTAATTATGTAAATTAAAGATTACTTAAAAACGAAAGACCAATTCCTATTATCTTTCGTTTTTTGTTTATTTAAACTCAATCCAGTAGTTACGATGGGGCTCGATTATTACTGGATTACCCCAAAAGGCTTTCAGATAAGCTAAATTTGCGTGGCTTACTGGTCTTTTTGCATCATTATATTGCTCAGCGCTCTCTTTAGTTAGAAAGCATTTTACTGCTTCATAAGAAGTTCCATCAGCTGATTCTCTTTCGATTCCCATATACGAAATTTCGTCACCTTTTTTAAGACTGTCAGTCAACAGTTTACCAATAAAATACACTGTCTTATCCTTCATCAGTTCATAAGCTTTACCATTTTCCAGTCGGTTATTTGCTGCAGCGTACATAATACAAAAACTATCAACAATGTCTTTCAAAGGCATTAAGTCCTCTTTCTTTACTTTGATTTCATCGGGAAGAAGACCGCCAATTATAAGATTTTGGAAATAGGCTTGCTGGATTACATTATCTAAAGCCATTCCTAAAGGTATTTGAACAGCTTGGTATCCTAAAGGCTGCAGCTCTTTATTTTTCTTATCATAATGTTCTTGTGTGATACTTATATTTAAACTTTCTGTTTGGGAAATTTCTTCATTTCTATAAAAAGCAACAACATTGCGGTCTAACTGTTCAAATAGATTAAGACTTTCTACTGGAATTTCTAACATTAATGAATAACTCCTTTTCATTTTTCCTCTCTATTATACTCTAATCAGCTTGATTATCAAGTCTAAATGTAATAAAAGAATCCATCTTAAATGGATTCTTTTATTATCCTACTACTGCTTCAGCGATTTCTTCTCGGCTAATACCAGCGAAGTAGCGTGTAATATCAATGGTTTCTAGAGTCTTAAGAACATCCTCGCGTTCGTATTTCACTCCACGAAGGACATCTTCTACTGCAGCAACATCTTCGATACCAAAGAAGTCACCATAGATCTTGATATCTTGGATTTTTGATTCAATGACGTTGGCAAAAACTTCAACCTTACCACTAGTGAATTTTGTTCCACGACGGACGTTAAATTCAGGTGATTTACCGTAGTTCCAGTTCCAAGTTCCAAACTTGGTATCCTTGATACGGTTGATTTCCGCCAATTCTTGTTCAGAAAAAACGTATTCAGTCATCTCAGGGTATTCTTTTTTCATGTATTCCAATAGCAAATCACGAAATTCTTCAACTGTGATTTTTTCTGGCAATTCATTGATAATATTGGTTACACGGGCACGGACGGATTTCACACCTTTTGACTCAAATTTGTCCTTTGAAACCTTGAGGGCGTTAGCAAGGACTGACAAATCAACATCAAAGAGCAAGCAACCGTGGTGCATGATACGCCCATTGATATAGGCTTGGGCATTGCCACAGAATTTCTTTCCGTCAATCTCAAGGTCGTTACGACCTGTGAACTCAGCTTTAACACCGAGTTGAGTCAAGGTATTGATAACTGGAGTTGAGAAGCTCTTGAAGTCAAAGGCCTTGTTTTCATCTTCTTTTGAAATGATGGTGTAGTTGAGGTTGTTTAAATCGTGATAAACAGCTCCACCACCACTGATACGACGGACTACCTCAATACCATTTTCTCGAACATAATCACGGTTAATTTCTTCAATAGTATTCTGGTGACGACCTACAATGATAGAAGGTTTGTTAATCCAAAGAAGGAAGATTTGGTCCTCATCCAAAAGGTGTTTAAAGGCATATTCTTCCAAAGCAATATTAAAGGCAGTGTCGTTTGAATGATTGATAATATATTTCATGATATCCCTTTATACGATAGAGACTGGAAAATATCTTTCCAGCCTAGTCTATCTTCGTTTTATTTTTTCTTAGGTGAATGGATAGCCATTCCTAAAACATCCGCAAATGCTTCGTACATCACTTCAGAGTAGGTTGGGTGTCCGTGAATAGTCTTCAGCATTTCTTCAACAGTGATTTCCATTTCGATAATGCTTGATGCCTCGTTAATCAATTCTGCGGCTGCAGGACCAATGATGTGCACACCAAGGATTTCCCCGTATTTCTTATCAGCGATAACTTTTACGAAACCTTGAGCAGCATCAGATGCAATGGCACGACCGTTGGCAGCAAAGTTGAATTTACCGATAGCGACATCGTATTTTTCGCGAGCTTGTTCTTCAGTTAGACCTACTGCTGCTACTTCAGGAAGAGTGTAGATGGCTGCAGGAGTCAAGTTCAATTTGGCAACAGCATGATTTCCTTTAAGGGCATTTTCAGCTGCTACTTCACCCATACGGAAGGCTGCGTGCGCTAACATCTTGGTACCATTGATGTCACCTGGTGCATAGATACCTGGAACAGAAGTTTCCATGTATTCGTTGACCTTGATGCGACCACGATCCAATTCAAACTCAACATCTCCAATACCTTCAAGGTCTGGAACACGACCGATTGAAAGAAGTGCTTTGCTTGCGGTGATATCATCTTTTCCTTCAACTTTGATACGAAGTTGACCGTTTTCCTCGATGATTTCTTGCAGTTTTGTACCTGTCAAGATAGTCATGCCTTTGCGTTCCAAAATCAAGCGAAGATTCTTAGAAACTTCCGCATCCATAGCTGGAACGATACGGTCCATCATTTCGATAACAGTCACTTTTGAACCAAATGTCATGAAGGCCTGACCGAGTTCGATACCGACAACTCCACCACCGATGATTACGAGGCTTTCTGGTACTTCGTTCATTTCAAGAATGTCATCACTGGTCATCACAAGTGATGATTCCATGCCAGGAACGTTGATCTTGCTGACTTTTGAACCACCAGCAAGGATGATTTTCTTGGTTTCAAGCAATTCTGAACCATTAACTAAGACATTCTTATCTTTAGTGATGGTACCAACACCCTTATGAACAGTAACTCCGTAGCTACGAAGGAGTCCTGCAACACCACCTACCAAGGTATTGACAACTTTAGATTTAGTTTCTAAAAGTTTGTCCATATCAACAGTGAAGTTTGGATTTTCGATGACGATACCACGGTTTGCTGCATGACCGATGTTTTCGATGATTTCAGCGTTGTGAAGGTAGGTCTTGGTTGGGATACAGCCACGGTTCAAGCAGGTTCCACCGAGTTCAGATTTCTCAACAAGGGCAACCTTACCACCAAGTTGGGCTGCTTTAATAGCCGCTACATATCCAGCAGGACCCCCACCAATCACAACGATATCAAAGGCATCATCGCTCTTGCCGTCTTCGTTTGAGGCACTAACTGCAGGCGCCGGGCTAGCTTCTGGCGCAGCTGCTCCAGCTGTTGGAATATTTTCCCCTTCTTCACCAAGGTAACCGATAACTTCCGTTACAGGGACAGTTTCGCCATCACCCTTGAGAATGGCAATCAGGTAGCCATCTTCTTCGGCTTCCAATTCCATGCTGACTTTGTCAGTCATGATTTCCAAAAGGATTTCTCCTTCTTTTACAAATTCACCGACTTTTTTATTCCATTGGACGATTTGTCCTTCTGTCATATCCACGCCGGCTTTTGGCATAATTACTTCTAAGGCCATGTCTTACTTCCTTTATCTATATCTTTAAAAATAAATACTGTATTTTTTAAACCAACATTGAGATCGGATTCTCAATCAGGGCTTTCAAGTCTTTCATAAACTTAGCACCAGCCATACCATCTACGACACGGTGGTCAATGGTTAATCCCAGACTCATGATTGGTCGGATAACAATCTCACCATTGACAACAACTGGTTTCTCGATTGTCGAACTTACACCCAGAATGGCTGAGTTGGGTTGGTTGATGATCGGACCAAAGGACTGAACGCCAAACATTCCCAAGTTACTGATTGTGAATGTTGAATTTTGAAGTTCACTTGGAGCCAATTTACCATCCAAGGTACGACCAATGACATCTTTGAAGGCTACAACCAACTCTGAAAGGCTCATCTTTTCAGCATTATAAACAACAGGTGTCATCAATCCATTATCCATTCCAACTGCCATAGCAAGGTTGACATAATTATGAGTGATAATGGTCTTGCCGTCTTCTGTCAATGAAGCGTTGATGTAAGGATGTTTCATCAAAGTCTTAACAACAGCCAGTGAAAGAAGATCAGTAACCGTAATTTTCTTACCAGTTGCTTCCATAATCGGATCAAGAACCTTCTTGCGAAGCGCCAGCATTTCTGACATATCCACATCGTAGTTGAGCGTGAAGGTCGGCGCAGTTAAGTAGGATTCAACCATACGTTGGGCAATAACCTTACGCATTGGCGTCATCGGGATACGCTCAATCTCACCATAAGGAGTGATATTGTCTGGAACTTCTTCCACTTTTTCGATTTGAGCAGGAGACTTGATAGTATCGTTTTCAATATTTTCAGGAAGCAAGGCCAAAACGTCCTTCTTCATAATCTTGCCACGATGGCCAGTTCCTTGAATCTCTTGCCAAGCAATATTGTGTTCGAGGGCAATTCGTTTTGCAAGTGGCGAAATGCGAACCACGTTTGTGTCTTTATAAGTTTCCACGTCTTCTTTGTGGACACGACCGTTTGCACCTGAGCCAGAAACGTCGTAGAGGTTGATACCTAGATCATCCGCTAACTTTCTAGCCGCAGGAGTCGCTCTTAGCTTGTCATCAGCCATGACCTCTCCAATTCTAATTATGATACTAAGGGCGTAAAAAGCGACTGAAAAATAGGAAATCTACGCAGGCTTCGATAAAGCCAAGAAGATTTATCTTTTTTCCGAGCTTTTAGCCCGTGTTCGAATATAAGATATTAAGGACGAAGAGGGCAATGAAAAAATAGGAGATTGACGATGTGTTCGATGAACACAAGGAAATCTATCTTTTTTTCACAGACCTCCGTCCGAATTCAACTCTACAAGCAACTTGGATACAAAACATATCTTAAGTTACTAAAGTTAAAATCTTTAAAAATTTACATAATTTAATTTATACAATCTTATTCTTTGTTATAAGTTTTTCGGATGGCATCTTTGATGCTTTCAACTGTTGGAATCATTGCATTCTCTAGGTTTTGCGCGTAAGGCATTGGCACATCTTCTCCGGCACAACGGCGGATTGGTGCATCTAGATAGTCAAATGCTTCTGACTCTGAAATAATTGCTGAAATCTCTCCGATATAGCCACTTGTTTTGTGAGCATCGTTGACAAGAACCACCTTACCAGTCTTCTTAACTGAGTTAATGATGATATCCTTATCAAGCGGTACAAGGGTACGTGGGTCAACAATTTCAACCGAAATTCCTTCTTCTGCCAATTCTTCAGCAGCTTGAACAACTCGGCGAAGCATTTTACCATAAGTAACAACAGTTACATCTGTACCTTGGCGTTTGATTTCCCCAACTCCAAGTGGGATTGTATAGTCTGGATCAACTGGTACTTCCCCTTTTTGGTTAAATTCTGACTTGTACTCAAGAATGATAACAGGGTTATTATCACGGATAGAAGACTTGAGAAGTCCTTTCATGTCAGCAGGTGTACCTGGAGCTACAACCTTAAGACCAGGAATATGAGTAAACCAAGACTCTAGAGACTGCGAGTGCTGAGCTGCAGAACCGACACCGTTACCAGCTGCGCATCGAACTGTCATTGGAACCTGACCTTTACCACCAAACATATAACGTGTTTTAGCGGCTTGGTTAACGATATTGTCCATGGCAATGACTGAGAAGTCCATGAAGGTCATATCGACGATTGGACGAAGGCCTGTCATGGCCGCTCCTGCTGCTGCTCCAGAGATAGCAGCTTCAGAAATAGGACAGTCACGGATACGTTCTGGACCAAATTCTTCGAGCATTCCAACAGAAGTTCCGAAGTCTCCTCCAAAGACACCGACGTCTTCTCCCATCAAGAATACATTTTCATCGCGACGCATTTCCTCAGACATAGCAAGGATAATGGTGTCACGGAACGACATTGTTTTTGTTTCCATTTTTATCTCTTTCTCCTTAGTCTGCGTAAATATCTTCAAATGCGGATTCAAGTGGTGGGAATGGACTTTCTTCCGCAAATTTAACAGAAGTTTCTACCGCTTCCTTGACTTGCGATTGGATTTCTTCCAATTCTTCGGCACTCGCAATATTATTTTCAACGAGGTAGTTACGAAGGTTTTCGATTGGGTCTTTTTGTTTCCACAGTTCCACTTCTTCACGGGTACGATATTTACCAGGGTCAGATGATGAGTGACCAAGCCAGCGATAAGTTACACTTTCGATCAAGACTGGGCCATTGCCACCACGAACATGATCTACAGCCTTCTTAAATCCTTCATAGACATCGATGACATTGTTTCCATCTTCAATAAACATTCCAGGAATTCCATAAGCAGCGCTACGTTGATGAATGTGCTCTACATTGGTCATTTTCTTGATATCCGCAGAGATTCCATAACCGTTGTTAATGCAGTAGAAAATAACAGGAAGTTTCCAAATAGAAGCCATGTTCACTGCTTCATGGAAAACACCTTCGTTGGTCGCGCCATCTCCAAAGAAGCAGACAACGATTTTACCAGTATGTTGCATCTGCTGACTGAGAGCTGCACCAACAGCGATTCCCATACCACCACCTACGATACCATTGGCACCAAGGTTACCAGCATCAAGGTCAGCAATGTGCATGGAACCACCTTTTCCTTTACAGGTTCCAGTGTATTTCCCAAGGATTTCAGCCATCATTCCGTTGAGGTCAATCCCTTTGGCGATAGCTTGACCGTGACCACGGTGATTTGAGGTAATCAGATCATCTGGGTTAAGAGCCAGCATCGCTCCAACGTTAGCAGCTTCCTCTCCGACAGAAAAGTGAGTCATACCGGGTACTTTTCCCTTTTTCACTAACTGAGCGATTTTTAAGTCCATGCGACGGATTTCTTCCATCTTACGGAACATCTCTAGCAAAAGATTTTTATCTAAAGTTGACATAATCTTGCCTTTCTAACTTTGTACTTACCTTACTATTTTACCTTTTTTAGTATACACTGTCAAAGTATATGACCGATAAAATTTCACAAGGTAAAAAAATAAATCCCCGTTTTAACAGGGATTTTCTTTAGTTAGATTATTTTTTCACAAAGTTTATTTGACATTGGAAACTTCAAATCTTTTCATAATTGTTTGCAAACGCCATTGATAGAGGATAGCACTAACGACCAAACTCGCTATTAGACCAATCCAGTAAGAATAGGCTCCCAAAGTTGTCACATGATCTAGGAATAAGCCTAATGGAATGGAAACAGCCCAGTAAGCAATTACTCCTAGATAGAAGGGAACAACAGTATCTTTATAGCCTCTCAGTATTCCTTGTAAAGGAGCTGCAACGGTGTCAGCTAACTGGAAAAATAGACTATAAGTTAGGAAGGTAGATGTTAGTTCAATGAAGTCAGGATTATTGCCATATAAACTGGCTACGACATCTCTCAAAATATAGAGAAAGCTCAATGTAAAGCCTGCAAATATCAGTGCTATCCAACGTCCAAGTTTGATATAGGTCTTAGCATCATCAAAACGCTTAGCCCCCACCTCATAAGAAACAACGATGGCCATGGCAGAAGAAATACTCATGGGAAAAGCATACATGAGTGTCGAGAAGTTCATGGCTGACTGGTGGCTAGCAATAATCATAGACGAAAACTTAGCCATAATCAAACCAACGACTGAAAAAATGATGACCTCAGCAAAAACAGTTCCACCGATTGGTAATCCCAAGCGAATTCCCTCCATAATTCTCTCTAAATTCAGAGGGGCACCTTGTTCTAAATGAAGTTCTTTTAGGTTTTTCTGCTTGACCAAGATGATGATGGAAATTCCCAGTAGACACCAATAGGCAAGTGAGGTTCCTAGCCCTGCTCCTGCTCCACCTAACTCTGGAAACCCAAAGGCACCGTAGATCAACAAATAGTTAAACCCACAATTTAAAGGTAGCAATAAGAGCATGAGGTACATGGATAGCTTGGTCAAACCGAGAGAATCAAGTAGCGATCGGATAACACTAAAGAGCAACAAGGGGATAATTCCGATAGACAAATACCAAAGATAACGAACTGAGACTACCGCCACTTGGGCTTCTAGTCCGATATGGTTTAAAACTGGAGGCGCTAGAAAAAGCACCATGCCAAGCAAAACCAAAGACAGCCCAAAAGCTAAATAGATGAATTGGTAAAAGTCAGATGCCACTTCGTTCTTTTTCCCCCGTCCTATATGATAGCCTATGATGGGAACCATGGCCGAAACAATCCCTGTTAAAAAGGTAAAGAAAGGATTCCAGAGACTCGTTGCAGTTGAAACACCAGCCAAGTCCATGGTATTGTACTGCCCAGTCATTGTTGTATCGACAAAAGAGGCAGAATAATTGGCAAATTGATAAATCAGGATAGGGAAAAATATCTTAAGAAATAAGACAAACTTATCTTTAAATTGATGGGTTCGATACATATACGCTCTCTATTCTTATAGTTTATAGAGCAGAATCCCATCTAGTTTTGGTAGACGATTTGTCCCTTACAGATAGTATATTTGACCTGCCCTTTTAAAGTTTCCCCGATAAATGGAGAATTAGCTGATTTCGAAGCGAAGTTTGGACCAACAGTACGATCAGCCTTGTCATCAAAGATAGTGATGTCCGCCGGACCATTTTCAGCTAAGTAGCCTGCTTCAAAGTTGTAAAGTTTGGCTGGATTGACAGTCATTTTTTCAAGCAATTCCATCAAACTCAACTCACCAGCTTCCACCAAATAAGTCAAGCCGAGAGATAGAGAGGTTTCCAAACCAGTCATACCAGATGGCGCTTTGGTGATATCTTCTACATTTTTCTCATCTGCATGGTGAGGCGCGTGGTCCGTTGCGATAACCGTGATAACACCTGACTTGAGGCCCTCGATAACGGCACGGCGGTCTGACTCCAAACGAAGCGGAGGATTCATTTTGGCATTGCTTCCTTGAGTTAAAAGAAGAGCTTCTGTCTTAGAAAAATGTTGTGGTGCCACTTCTGCTGTGACTTGCGCTCCCAAACCTTGAGCGAATTCCACTACTTTGACACTTTCTTCCTTAGACAAATGCTGGATGTGAACATGGGCCTTAGTTGCATAGGCAATCATGACATCACGCGCAATCATAGCGTATTCTGCTACCCCTGTCGCACCACAGATCTTGAAGTGGTCTTTAGCGATGTTTTCGTTAAAGCCAAGAATGCCGTTCAAGCCGGGATCTTCCTCGTGTAGACAAACAAAGGTGCCAAGTTTTTTAGCAGTTTCCAAGGCTTCTTTGAGAACCTTGCTGCTTTCAAGCGGAATTCCATCATCTGAAAATCCAACGGCTCCAGCTTCTAAAAGTGCCTTAAAATCAGTCAAGTCTTGACCATTAAAGTTCTTGGTAATGGTCGCAACCGTCTTGACATTGATTTTTTCCTTGGCAGCAGACTGGAGAACTTCTTTCAGGGTTTTTACATCCGAAATAGTTGGACTAGTATTAGCCATCATGACAACCGTTGTGAAACCACCTGCAGCAGCTGCTAGAGCACCAGTATGGATGTCCTCCTTGTGTGTTTGACCAGGTTCACGGAAATGGACATGGATATCAACCAAGCCAGGTGCAACTACAAGCCCCGTAGCATCAAGCACCTCTGCTCCTTCTTCCTTGATGTCAGAGGCAATTTTGACAATTTTCCCGTCTTGGACCAAAACATCACACACTTGATCCAAACCAGACTTGGGATCCATTACACGACCATTTTTGATTAGTAACATCTGCTTTCTCCTTTATTCATAGAAATCAACTTGGGTATCCAACAATTTATCCCCATCATAAACAAACTTTGCTGAAAAGAAGGGTTTATCTTCTAAAAGCCACTCAACAAAGGTGTGGTCACCCTCCCAAGTTGGCTTGCTCAAAACTTCATCATAGGGAACCCATTCTAGCGTCCCCTCATTGCAGTCAATCAAGTCACCCTCAAACTCCGTCACCTTAAAAACATAGGTGTACCAGTCTAAATCTGGCGTGAATTCTGGAAAAGTGATGACACCTTTTAGAACTGGCTTGGCTTTGAGCCCTGTTTCTTCGAGGATTTCACGCGCTGCGCACTCCTGAGGTGTCTCTCCTCGCTCCAGCTTACCCCCCACGCCAATCCATTTGCCTTCGTGGACATCATTAGGCTTCTTATTACGATGGAGCATGAGCAGTTCTTTTCCGTTATCAATGTAGCAAATCGTCGCTAACTGAGGCATATTTTCTCCTTATCTAAGCCAATCGATTGGCTCTTGTCCTGTCTCTGTTAAGAATGCATTGGCCTTGGAAAAAGGCTTGGAACCCCAAAATCCTCTGTAAACCGATAGAGGACTGGGATGGGCTGATTCGATAATCAAGTGGTGAGGATTGGTAACCAAGGCCTTCTTCTTGCGTGCATAAGCACCCCAGAGTAGAAAGACTACTGGCCTATCCAGATTATTGACCACCTGAATCACAGCATCTGTAAAAGGCTCCCATATCTGCCCAGCATGACCATTGGCCTGACCAGCAGGAACCGTCAAGCAAGCATTGAGAAGTAAGACTCCTTGCTCAGCCCAAGACGTCAAATCATGTGATTTCTTAACCCCGATATCATCTGACAATTCTTTCAAGATATTTTGCAAGGATGGCGGAGCTGGGATAGAGTCAGGAACAGAAAAACTTAAGCCCTGAGCCTGACCTGGCCCGTGATAGGGGTCTTGCCCTAGAATCACCACCTTAACTTCTTCAAGCGGTGTAGTCAATAGAGCCTGAAAAATTTTTTCCTTAGGTGGATAAACAGTTCCCTGAGCATAGACCTGATCCATAAACTGATTGATTTTCCCGAAATAACCCTCAGGTAATTGCTCCTTAATCAAAGCATGCCAAGATGAGTGTTGCATAGCCAACTCCTTCGTTTTTCCTGCCTCTATTATAGCAAAAAGTGGCTATCTAAACCACTTTTTACAGTTTATCTAAAAGTTCTAGTAGAGCTAAGTAAGACTCAACTTCATAAGTCGGCTGGGCTTGTGTGTGATTTTCGAGGTGATGAGAGTTATACCAAATGGTGTCAATCCCAGCATTATTGCCACCTTGAATATCAGCCGTTAAGGAATCTCCAATCATCAGCGTCTTTTCTTTACTAAATCCTGCAATTTGCTGACCGATTTTTTCATAGAATAGTGCGTCAGGTTTTTGTGTTTGTAATTGCTCAGAGATAAAGACTTGGTTGAAATAGGGAGCCAGACCTGATTGAGCCAAACGCCCTGTCTGAATAGCAGTAATACCATTTGTCGCAGCATACAAGTCATAATCACGTTCGATAAGGCTGTCCAAGAGTTCATGAGCGCCCGAAAGAGTTTGTCCCTGCTGTGCGAGATAAAACTGGTAACGCTGGGCAAGTATAACACCGTCCTTCTCCAGTCCAAAATGAGCAAATAAACGAGAAAAGCGCGTGTTAACCAGTTCTTGTTTACTGATTTTCTTTTGCTCCAAGTCTTTCCAGAGAGCCTTGTTCATAGGAATGTAATAGTCTTTATAGGCTTGAATATCCGCAACTCCTTCTTCCCTTAGAAGTTGCGTCAAAGCCACATCCTCAGCAGCATCAAAATCAAGCAAGGTGTGGTCAAGGTCGAAGAGGAGAAATTTGTAGGGCAATTTGAAGTTTTCCTTTCTAAGGAGATAAAATAGTCTCATGAACCTTCAAAACAGGAAAAGAGACAAAGTCCAAGTAATTATTTTATTTTCTTCTTTCACACAGATAATTTATTTAACAAGTCTCATTAAATTTATTTTTTATCTAGCTGATTTTCCTTTGCAACGACAAATTCCTTAACCAATCGATAGATAACAGCAAATATCGGTGTAAAGAATATCATCCCAAGTAAGCCAAAGAGATTGCCTCCAATACTAGCAGCCGCAAGCGTGAAAATAGCTGGCAAACCAATAGACTGACCTACAACTCTAGGATAAATAAGGTTTCCTTCAATCAGCTGTATAACTTGATATAGAAGAAGAGAAAGTAAGGCTTGAGTAGGACTCACTGTGAAGATAAAAATCGCTCCCACAACACAAGCAATCATAGGCCCTACATAAGGAATGAACGATAGCACTCCTGCAAAGATACCTGTCATTACTCCATAGGGTATCCCAAACACGCTGTAACCAACCGCTATCATAACTCCTATGATAACTGCTTCAATCAGCTGACTCATCAAAAATTGGTCATAAGTCTCTAGTGCTACTTGTCCAATGTAAGTCAACTTTATCACCACCTTCTCTGGAAGAAAAACTTTTAGAAGTCGACTCGTCATCGCTGCCAAATGTTCCTTACTGGATAAAAATAAAAAGGTGAAGACTATAATCAAAAAGGCATTCATCAAACTTGAAAAAATATTGCCGATATTACTAGTCAGACCTGATAAAAAACCTATCAAAGCTTGGCTAATAGAACTAGATTGTCCCTGTATGCCTGATACGATAGTTGACAACATGTCTTTGGTTACAAATTCCGAGCTGTCTAGCAATTTCCCAAGTTTAGTGAGGACAGTTGAAAGGACTGTTCCCAGCTGACTAATAGTCTGAGATAGGGTTGGCAGTATCAAAACCAAAAGACCAATCACGATCAAGATAAGAGCTAGGAAAACAAGAACCATGGCAATAGGACGACACAACTCTGCCTTTACCTTCATTTTAACTAGGAACTGTTCAATTTTTTTCATAGGAACATTAAGCACAAAAGCAATAACAGCACCATAAATCAAGGTTGATGTTACATCAAAGAGAGAGATTGCTCCTGATATAAAGCTCGATGCATTCAGAATTACAAGAGCAACCAGCCCTATAAAAAGGATTAACGGGGTATATTTTTTAACTAAGTTCATAAATTCTCCTTAATAAACATGTTTAGATACGACTATACTATTTGGTTTTTCAAACTCTCGATCAAGGTAGGCTTGGTAAGTTCCTGGAGCGATAAATCCTTTGGGTGAGAGGATATCGGTGCCAGCCTGACCGACTATGGTATCAGCCAAGAGCACACAGTTTGTAGATAAGACAAAGTAGGATTTAAACTTAGATTTGATAAATTTATAAAGTTCCCCATCTGTCTCATGTCTGATTTTATAAGCGTAGGTGTAGTCTTCCTTACCATCACCTGTCATGATTTTATCTGCACTTGGCTCCCATGGAATCGTCAGTTGTTTCAATTCAGCCAACTTTTTCTGAACTGCTTTTTCCATTTCAGGCGTCAAATCTATCCCATAACCAAAAAGCGTTTTTTGACTCTCACGTTTACATAGGTCAATGTACTTGTCACGATCACAGAAATATAAGACACCATCTCCTACCATGCCAAATAAGATCTCAGAAGACGGATCATAGTTGCCATAAGAAATAACACGGCCTTGATAGCATATATCCACATGACCAATTGCCGAAAACAGAGAGGTCTCAGCTGTATGAACAAAAATTTCAAGCTCCGCTGTCTTACCAGACTTCACCATTCCAAGATGGATATCCTCTCTCTCATCAGCATTTTCCTGCATGAATTTATTGATTTTTGCTAAAGTACTTGCAGGGATGAGAGCGGCTAGGACAATAGGTAAGCTCATTCTTACACGACGTTTGAGATGGTTTTTCCCAATTTCCTCCTCAAACAAGAAACCGTCACGGATATTGGACACACCATAAAGGAAAAAATAAGCCCCTAATACAAAGAGTTGAAAGACAGAATTTCCTGTAGAGGACAAAAGACTAGTCCCACCAAGAAAAACTAGTACGAGTCCATCTAGTAAGAGACGAAAACGAGGTCGAATTTTGTTTTTGCGGTAGAGAACATAGGTGACAAGGTTGATAGTAGCATGAAAAATCTGATAAACTCCAATCACAAGAGCCAAAATATAAATCGGCACATCCGTCGCAAGATTCGAGCCTAGCAAATATCCCAGCACTAACAATTTAACCAGTGCAACTCCCAAGGTGTCCGTTGACTGACTTTTTTTGAAAATACGTAATACTAAATCTAAGACCGTTGCTATCCAAGCTAAAAACAGAACCAGTCGAATAACCGTTACTGGCAACCAAGTCCCCGTAACCATCAAGATAAGACCTAGAAGAACAAATAAGAAACCCTGAGCAAGTAATTTCCTACCTGTCAGACCTAAAGATAGAATTTTTTCCATAAAAGACCTTTCAAAAATAATAATTAAGCCATTTGAGAAAACTAACGATTATGTCAATCGTGGTAAAAACCAATCAATGCCATCAACTCATCATGACTAGCAAATCTGGTGAAGATCCTGACTTTCATCACAAAAATCAAATCAGTATTTTTAATGGTTGACTAGAGGTGAGTAATAACATAGAAAAGTAATTTTTCATTCATTTTTGCACATTCTCTATAACTATTTGATTTATTCCATTAAGTAATTTCGAAGAGTAGAAATTTATTGAACATTGAGCTTCCTTTCTGAGTTTCATTAAGAACATTATAGTATAAATGAAAATTTGAAGGTAACATTGTTTGAATACCTTAAACCCTCCAATACTACACTCCCCTACCCCAACTCCTTGGCTATTTTGCTTTTTTCAAGTTTTCCCTTTGCAATTCGTTTCCATAATACAAGTGGATTCAAGCTATAAGATAGGCGTACGAGGTAATAATTAACCCATTCGATTAGGGCAAAAAGTTGTATCAGTGTAGCTAAGATAGCCACTTGGAAACTCTGGGTGTTCCAGACTATAAAAGGAAAGCCTGAAATAAGTAAAACAAGGTCTAGTATTCTGAAACCACCATATAGTTTGGGGACACTAGCGCTTCCGAACTGAGGTTTCGAGAGTCTTCTAATCAAAATCGCCCAATAGATTGAACCTTGAAGCAATATAAATGTCAGTAAAGACAAAGGATAGAGAATGGTTACTAGACTATTCACGTCACCAAGCCGATTTTTCAAAAGGAAAAAGCAAAACCAAATGGATAGGACGGCTGTGAACTCTCCAAAACAGAGGGACACCAACTCTTTTCTAACTTTCTCTTTTTGTATGTTCATCATTTCCCCCATCTATCTATCATCCTATATCAGAAAAAAGCCATTCGAACCATTTTCTAGTCAACATTTCTCAGAACAAAGGCATTCTAAGCATCGAACAGCTCAATTCCTTTAATATCAGTGTAATTCTAAACTTAGAATTGCATTGATATAAATGTTTTGGTGCTATTCTAAGTTTATGACAACCCTAAATTTTAATTTTAGAAGGATTCTAAAGCTAGAATTGTTCAAAAATAACGAGAATGAAGCAATTCGAAGCTTAGAAGACCTTTTTCTAAACTTCATACTCACTTTAACTAGTAGGACTTACAATTCTTTTGATGAGCTTTGAGTTTTTTCAAAGCCCAATCATAGTGACTGGAAGTGGCACTCACAAAGTAGGAGCCTAGACTTGTTCCTCCCGTCCACTTATAGACACCTTTTGTGAACAATTCGTCATTGCTGAAGTCTTCCATCAACTCTAAAACCTCTTTATGTGATTGATTGAGGAGTTTGGTCACTTCTTCTAAGGACGTTCTCTGGTGCTTCTTCCAAAAAGCGACATTCATTTCCCCATAAGCTTTCCAATTATAAGGTTCAGGGAGAAAAGGTCTTTTATGACCCTTTTGATTGGAATGTACCCAAGTCAAAAGTAACTGATGCCATTCATAGAGATGGATCAGAACATCTCTTAGATTTTTATCTCTTTTCCAGTGAGCTTCTTTTTTCTTTTGATCTTTTGAAAAATCAAAAGGAGTCTGTAGCTCCTCTTCGCTTAATTTAGAGATAAAGCGATTGAGCTTCTCATAGTTTTCCTTAGAGGCTAACACTAGCTCCTCTTTTGTTTTTGGTCTTGGCATAGGCGTTCTCCCTTCATTTTCTAGTAGGTTGAGGTATTTTCTTACTTCATTATACCATAATCAAAAAGCAGTTCTTCATTTTACGAACAACTGCTTTTACGAGCTATTTTTTTATGCTTATAGTCACTACTTTACATATAAATCTCTAAAGCGACCATCCACTTCTGCTATCTGATAGAGCAAGCGGGATAGTTCTTGGTAATCTTCTTTTAAACATGAAAGGTGGGCTTGGCCAAATAGAGATGCCAATTCTTCTTTTAATCTTGCCCCTTCTGGATCATGGTCTTTTAAGAACTCACTGAGGTAGAGATTTCGAACAGCAGCAAGTTTGAAGCTAAAATACTGATGCAATTGTTTTTGCTCCGTATTTAAGCCGCTTTCAGCAACTGCTTTTGCATAGCATTTCAAAACACCGTTTTGACCATTCAGATATCGGGACTTTATAATCTTTGCTGTTTCCTGATAGATTTCAGTCTGACTAGGACTCTTAACCTTCTTAAAATTTCCCCACATGGAGTAGGCTCCACGCTTATAGTCAATAGCCTCTGCCTTCCAGGCTTCTAGTATGTCATTAAAAGCAACCTTCATACAGGCAAACCCAGCTGGATCATGCAAATAGAGGTGATGATGATCAATGCCATACACGGTTACGAAGTGATCCACACCATAAAGGATTGTGTGATTGGGATTGTAAGTCAGATGGCCCATATCAAGAGGTCCCAGAACGACAGGTCCATTGGACAGAAAGGTTTCCAACTTTCCTTTAATCTCTTCCAAATCTACTTCAGTTCCATCTTTTAGATAGAAGTCCTCATAGTCAAATCCAAGTATTTTTAAAGAATGAGAAATAGAAAGATCTGGCATTCCGTTATCAAAGAATACTAGAGGGTGCTGGTCATCTTTCTTTACGATACTAGCGCCATTTCCCATCACCATGATTGCCTCTAAAAAATCTGCTTTAAAGTCATAACCATAGCTATCCAGTGCCATTGCCAATGAATAGCTATAGCAAAGTGACACATCTCCAAAATACATCTGCATATTCCTGCCTCCTTATCTTCTATGGGACTATTATACCGAGAAAACTATTCGCATGCCCCATAAAATCCAAACAAAAAATATGGGTATTTGTGATCTATAGTCATGAACTTCAACAATAAAAAACTCTGTAAAAGATATCTTCTACAGAGTTCGATTTACATCTTTATAAAATGTCAGAAAATTATCTAGTTCTTAATCACTGGTATCCAGAGTTCCATTTGATAGTCAGGTAAGGACATGTCTCCCTTGGTGTAAACTTCAAAGTCTGGTGCTCCTGAGTGACGATAACCAGTTTCTGGGAAAAAAATCTCTAGAACATATTTCCAAGCATGGTGGATGCTGGTTGGTATAGCCCCCTTGACTGGTACGATAGCATATTCAGCTGCTGGGATGTCTTTGATTGATAGACCTAGCTCTTCTGCTTTGACTTTATCCGTCACATCATAAGCAGCCATATAGTTGATGATTTCGCCTTCTTTGACATCGGAGCAGACACCAAAGGATTGGCCACTACCCAGACTTTCTAGATTTTCAAAGCTGTGTTTCTCATAGAGTTGTTCCCAAGCAGATGGGCATTGGCTATTGTCAATAGCTTCCAATAGGACACCTGCCACGGTAAATGCAGGTTTCTTTTGAATCTTGATATCCATGTTCTTTCCTCCTGTGATTTTTAAGGATAATTGAAGTCTAGGAAAGACCCGATAAGGTTTTCCATTTCGAACTTCTGAGGGAGTTGCCCCATGGAATTTCTTGAAGGCTGCGCTGAAGGAATCCGCAGATTCGTAGCCGTACTTCATTGCTATGTCAATGATTTTGTCAGAGCTTTCCCGCAAGTCTGTCACAGCTTCTGATAGCCTGCGATTGCGCAAGTATTCTGCTAATGTCATATCAGCCATGATGGAAAAGATTCTGCTAAAAAGAGGATAAGAATAGCCTGATAGCTGCTGAAATCTTTTTATATCCACTTCTCCAGTCAGCTGCTGCTCCAAATAATCCATGGTTTGGTTGAATTGATGCATCATATTCGTTTCTTCTTACCTCCACAAGATACAAAAGTCCTTAAAAGCAAAGTGAAAACAGAAAAATTGACGCTGCAGCTTCTAGTCCTAGAAATTTTTTCTTTTTAACACAGCTTTAGGCCGTGTTCAATTCTATCTATATTCTAACAAATACAAGATACTTCCACCCTAGAATCTTTGTACAAGATTTAAAGGTGTAAATTCTATAACCTATCTTTTAATTTCTCAACAAAGAGATAAGCTGCTGGGCAGGTCAAGGTATTCTTAATCGTCAAATGATTAATTTGATGGATTTTTTTACGATCTGTATGGGGGAACTCTCGACAGGCCTTGGGACGAACATCATAGATGGAACAGAGATTATCTCCTCCTAGAAAGGGGCAAGGCATAGATTTAAAAACCTTATCCCCATCTTCATCTACTTGTAAAAATTCTGCTTCAAAGGCTGGTAATTTCATCTTAAAATACTTGGCAATACGGGTGATGTCTGCCTCTTTAAAGTCGGGTCCCAATGTCTTGCAACAGTTAGCACAGGCAGTACAATCTATCTCAGCAAAGTCTTCTTGGTGGATCTGCTGGGCAATCTTATCTAGATTCTTTAGTGGCTTTTTCTTTAGATTTGCTAAAACTTTGCGGTGCTCCTTCTGTTTTTGCAAGGCTAGCTGGTGGTAATACTCAATATCAATTTCTTTAGACATAATTGCTTTCTAATACAAGTTTTTTGTCTATTATACCATAAACTCTACCCCCTTTTTGCCCCTTGAACAGAAAAAAAGCCCTTCGGATAAAGTCCGAGGGGCTTAAAACGTTGTTAAATCAACGGCCGAACTGTTGATTTTCAAGGTTCGGGATAAAATAGTTCACTGAACTATTTTATTTTTTAAGGTTGTAGAATGATTTCAATCCACGGTATTCTGCTACTTCACCAAGTTGGTCTTCGATGCGAAGCAATTGGTTGTATTTAGCGATACGGTCTGTACGTGAAAGTGAACCAGTCTTGATTTGTCCTGCGTTAGTTGCAACTGCGATGTCAGCGATTGTTGAATCTTCAGTTTCACCTGAACGGTGTGATACAACGGCAGTGTAACCAGCTTCTTTAGCCATTTCGATAGCGTCAAATGTTTCAGTAAGAGTACCGATTTGGTTAACTTTGATAAGGATTGAGTTAGCAGCACCTTCTGCAATACCTTTTTCAAGGTAAGAAGTGTTTGTTACGAAGAAGTCGTCACCAACCAATTGAACTTTACCACCAAGACGTTCAGTAAGAGCTTTCCAACCGTCCCAGTCGTTTTCGTCCATACCATCTTCGATAGTGATGATTGGGTATTTGTTTACCAATTCTTCAAGGTAGTCGATTTGTTCTGCAGCAGTACGTACAGCAGCACCTTCACCTTCAAATTTAGTGTAGTCGTAAACTTTACGTTCTTTATCGTAGAATTCTGATGAAGCACAGTCAAATCCGATAAATACGTCTTTACCAGGAACATATCCAGCAGCTTCGATAGCAGCAAGGATAGTTTCAACTCCGTCTTCAGTTCCTTCAAAACGAGGAGCGAATCCACCTTCGTCACCTACGGCTGTTTCCAAACCACGAGATTTAAGGATTTTCTTAAGAGCGTGGAAGATTTCAGCACCCCAACGAAGAGCTTCTTTGAATGATGGCGCACCAGCAGGTACGATCATGAATTCTTGGAAAGCGATTGGAGCGTCAGAGTGAGAACCACCGTTGATGATGTTCATCATTGGAGTTGGAAGAACTTTAGTGTTGAATCCACCAAGGTAGCTGTAAAGTGGGATTTCAAGGTAGTCAGCAGCAGCACGAGCTACAGCGATAGATACACCAAGGATTGCGTTAGCACCCAATTTACCTTTGTTAGGAGTACCGTCAAGTGCGATCATAGCACGGTCAATAGCTTGTTGGTCACGTACATCGTAGCCGATGATAGCTTCAGCAATGATGTTGTTTACGTTGTCAACAGCTTTTTGTGTACCAAGACCACCGTAACGAGATTTGTCACCGTCGCGAAGTTCAACTGCTTCGTGTTCACCAGTAGAAGCTCCTGATGGAACCATACCACGTCCGAAAGCACCTGATTCAGTGTAAACTTCTACTTCAAGTGTTGGGTTACCGCGTGAGTCTAGGACTTCGCGAGCGTAAACATCAGTAATAATTGACATTTTTTACTCTCCTTTGAGTTAAATTTTTTACACCTCTATGATACCTTAAAAATAAGCGTTTTTCAAGAAAAAACGTTATCTTTGTGCAAATTTTCCTTAACTTTATAAAGTAATCGCTTTCTTTTGTCTGTTTTCTTGCGATTTTTGTGATATACTGTTTTTATGACAGATTTATCAAAACAACTACTAGAAAAAGCTCATGGTGGGCCAAAATTAAACCCTGACGAACAACGTCGTTTTCTCGGCACTTTCGAGGAAAGAGTTCTTGGCTACGCTGATATCAGTACTGCCAATAGTCCTGAATTAGAACATGGATTTTTCTCTATTTTAGAGGGTTTTCAAGAAAAGGTAGCGATACTTTTTGTGAAGATTTCTCCAAATATCGAGTTTGACAAACAGGTCTTTTACTTAAAACAAGCAAAGGAAAGCAACTGTCAGGCGACTATTGTTTCAGACGATCATATCACCTCTCCTTTTGGTCTAGTTATTCATACGAATGAACCTGTTCAAGTAGATGAAAAGGACCTTAGACTTGCATTTTCGAATCTCTGGGAGGAGAAAAAGGCAGAGGCTCCTAAAAAATCCATCTGGGAAAAATGGTTTGGCTAGTCTTTCCTCAACTTTAATAAACGACCAACATTGGCTGCTGTGTGCTCTAAATAGACGTTTGCTTTTTTCAGACTGTCTTCTAAAGGCTCACTTTTCTCTAAAATAGAAAAGGCTGCCTGTATATTTTCGAATGGTAGGGGAGGCAAATCGTCAGCAAGACTACCGCAAATAGCGATAACAGGAACTCCGTTAGGGGTTCTTTTTGCTACACCGATAGGAGCTTTTCCAACAAAGCTTTGACTGTCCAGTCTACCTTCTCCAACGATAACCAAGTCGGCCCCTGCAACTTTCTTCTCAAAGTCTATCAAATCCAAGCAAGTATCAATCCCAGATACGATACAGGCCTCAGCAAAGGCACATAGCCCAGCAGCAATGCCACCGCCGGCTCCTGCTCCTTTCAGAGATAGGGTTGATGGCGAAAGTTTTTCATAGAACCGCCGCATAGCCAAATCTACTGTCTCAAACAGAGCAGGATCCAGACCTTTTTGTCTGCCAAATGTATAGGTCGCTCCTTGGTTGCCACATAAAGGGCTCACGACATCTGCTAAAATGCGAATCTTCACATTTTCGGGAATCCTATACAACTCGCTGTCTGAAACTGACTCGAACTCAAGCAAAGTCTGACCGCAAGCTGGCAATTCCTTTCCATTCTTATCATAAAAACGATAACCCAGACCAGTAGCAATGCCTATTCCGCCATCATTACTAGCCGTACCACCTACACAGATATAGATTTCTTTCATCCCTTGATCAATGAGATGACGAATCAGCTCCCCGATACCTCGAGTTTGGATGTGAAGAGGGTTTCGTTTCTCCTGCGGAATCTTTCCAAGACCAACCAAGTCAGCAACTTCAAAGAGCGCTGTTTTTCCTTTCTGAAAGTAGCGCATTGCTTCATTTAGGCCAAAAGGTCCCGTCACCTCTTGCCATTTTTCTTCGAGTTCAAGAGAATGTCGAATAGCATCTACAGTTCCTTCCCCACCATCACCAACAGGACAGAGCAGACATTCTACATCTGCTATCGATTTTTGGAATCCTCTTTTTATAGCTTGAGCGACCTCTTCTGCCGTCAAACTTTCTTTAAAAGAATCGGGTGCAATTACAATTTTCATAGTTCCCTCTCATTCTAAGAAATCAATCAAAGGCAAAACTTCTAAAAGATCCCTTGTATCTACATGACAAGCTATCTCAGATTTTACAATTTCTTTGGCACAAAAGGCTACACCACGTCCTGCTGTCTTTAACATCAAGAGGTCATTGGCACCATCACCGATAGCAATCGTTTTTTCTTTGGGAAGTCCTAATTTCTTTCTCCATTTCTCAAGAGTATCTTGTTTTACTTGACCTGTCACAATTTCACCAACTAATTTTCCTGTTAAAAAACCGTCTTTGACTTCTAACTGGTTGGCAGAGAAATAGGAGATACCAAGGGATTCTGCTAATCTCTCAACTATTGGTGCAAATCCACCAGACACTAGACCGACTAGAATGCCCTTCTTTTGAAGTATGGAGATAAATTCTTGAGCATTCTTGGACAGATGGATGGATTTGAAGACAGTATCAAAGACCGAAACTGGAAAACCTTCTAACAAAGCCACTCTCGCTCGTAAGCTTGTTTCAAAGTCCAGTTCGCCTCGCATTGCCTGGCTTGTAATCTGCGATATTTTTTCTTCGCAACCTGCTTCTTTTCCTAAAAGATCAATCACCTCTTCTGCTATCAGGGTGCCGTCAACGTCCATGACACACAAGCCTTTTACTTGAGACATAAACTTTCCTTTCTAAACAGCCCAAAAATCGTATGAAAGAATCATACGATTTTATCTATTAGTTGACTAAACTATGGTACAAGTCCAGATAAGATTTGCAGGCTGTATCCCATGAGAAATCACATTCCATAGCTTGTTTTTGTAGATTTCTCCAAACTTCCGGCTGGTACTTATAAACATCCAAGGCTGTTTGGAAACTCCAGTTAAGCCAGTATGGTGTTAAATTGTCAAAGCTAAATCCAGTGCCAGTTCCTTCGATTGGATTGAAGGATTGAACCGTATCACGCAAACCACCAACCTCATGAACCAATGGTAGAGTTCCATAGCGCATCGCCATCATTTGAGACAAGCCACATGGTTCAAAACGACTTGGCATGAGGAAGAGATCACAAGCTGCGTAGATTTCTTGAGCAAGTTTGACGTCGAAAGTGATATTTGCTGATAGCTTGTCAGGATAGACTTGAGCAAACCAGGAGAAGGAATGTTCAAAAGCAGGATCGCCTGTTCCTAAAAGAACGATTTGAACGTCCTCCTGTAAGAAACGGTGCAAGCTTTCTACAACGACATCAAAGCCTTTTTGGCGTGTCAAACGAGAGACAATCCCAACCAGAGGAACATCTGCTCGCACAGGTAGACCAACTCTCTCTTGCAATTTTGCTTTGTTTTGTGCTTTTCCTGACAAGTCATCCTTATCAAAATGATAGTCTAAAAGAGCATCTGTCTCTGGATTATAAAGATCTGCATCGATACCATTGACAATACCTGAAACCTTACCTGACTCCATGCGAAGAATCTGATCCAAACCGCAACCGAACTGACTAGTCATAATCTCATGTGCATAGCTAGGCGATACGGTTGAGACACGATCCGCGTAGAGAATACCTGCTTTCATCCAGTTAAGACAGTCATTCCAACGAAGGGTCCCATCAGCATACCGTTCAAAACCAACACCAAACAAATCCCACAACATTCCTTCAGAAAACTGACCTTGAAATTCCAAATTATGAATAGTTAAAACGGTTCTGATTCCTTGATATGCCTGAATCCATCTGTATTTTTCCTTCAAGAGAAAAGGAATCATAGCGGTGTGATAATCATGGGCATGGAGAATATCTGGAATGAAATCAATTCGCTCCATGGCTTCAAGAGCAGCCAGTTGGAAGAAGGCAAAACGTTCACCATCATCGAAATCTCCGTAAACATGACCTCGGAAGAAATACGTTTGATTGTCTACGAAGTAGAAGGTAACACCATTCAAGACGGTCTTCTTAATACCACAGTACTGTCTACGCCATCCTACACTCACTTCAAAGTGAAGAACATCCTCAATCTGGTCGCCGAATTTAGCCTCTACCATGTCATAGTAAGGTAAGACAACCGCAACTTCGTGCCCTGCCTTTACCAGTGATTTTGGAAGAGCGCCAATGACATCTCCCAAACCACCTGTTTTTGAAAAGGGCGCACCCTCTGCTGCTACGAATAAAATTTTCATGAATGAATATCCTCTGTAACTTTTTCGCCTTTTTTGACTACAACTGGGTGTTCTGCAGTACCGCGAATAACGACACCGTCAGCAACTTCAACCCCTTTGTCCAAGATTGCATACTCAACTTGGGCACCTTGACCAATCACAACACGTGGGAAGAGAAGGCTGTCTTTAACTAGACTATCCTTATGAACGTGAATATTACGTGATAGGACCGACTGAACTACTTCACCCTCTATGATACTACCAGAGGCGAACTGCGAAGTACTTACCTTAGAGGTGTTTGAGTAGTAAGTTGGTTCTTCATTCTTAACCTTGGTATAAATCTTTTGGTTAGGTGAAAAGAGAGAGTAGAATTTTTGAGACTCCAGCATATCAATATTGGCTTGATAATAGGACCGAACAGAGTGAACATTGGCTAGGTAGCCAGTGTATTCATAAGCAAAAGCACCTTCTTTAGCTGCCAACTCACGTAAAACATAGCGTAATTTTTCTGGGTATTCTTTTTGAACTTCTTCTTCCAAACGCTTAATCAACCACGGAGTATCAACGACGAATATATCTGTAGACATGTTGAAAAGTTCATCTGTTGATTTGGCATCAAAAAGTTTATGAGAAAGAACACGGTCTGTTTCATCGACTTCCAAGATGGCATTAACATCTGAAATATCCTTTTTAGGTAATTTCTTATAAACAACTGTAATCGGACGACCGGCAGTAGTATGTAAATGGAACACTTGATTGAGGTCAATATTCACCACGATATCACAGTTAAGTGCAACCGTCTGATTTGATCCTGAACGTTTCAAATAAGTGAGAAGCTGTTGGTAATATTCTTTCCCAACTGTGCTACTTTCAACACGCGTATTATAAATACCTAGATAGTAGTGACTGAGAAGGGTAGATAAGCCCCACTCACGTCCTGAACGAATGTGGTCAAAGACTGAACTGATATTGTCTTGTTGGAAAATTCCAAAGACACTACGAACACCAGCATTTGCAAGGCTAGAGAGAGGGAAGTCGATCAAACGATATTTTGCTCCAAATGGCAAGCTGGCTACTGGACGATGATCTGTCAAAGTTGACATATCGTGAAAACCAACGGTGTTTCCTAAAATGGCTGAATATTTATCAATCTTCATCTGTTGCTACCCCCACTACTTCATCATATCCTACTACTTGTACTTCGTCTGTTCCATCAATTTCGACACCTTCAGAAATAACAGCACCTTCACCAATTATGGCACGTTTAATTTTTGCACCTTTTCCGATAATGGCACCACTCATGATTACAGAGTCTACTACTTCAGCACCCTCACGTACTTGCGCTTCTGTTGAGAGAATAGAATGCTTAACAGTTCCATCCACGAGACAGCCATCCACAACTAAAGAATCTTCTACATGAGCGTGTTTTCCAATAAAGTTTGGTGGTGAAATCAAGTTCCGTGAGTAGATTTTCCACTGACGATCACGACTATCCAAAGCATTGTTTGGATCAATGTATTCCATATTTGCTTCCCATAGAGACTCGATAGTACCAACGTCTTTCCAGTAGCCTTTGAATTCATAAGCATAGACGCTTTCTCCAGACTCAAGGTAATTTGGAATAACGTTTTTACCAAAGTCTGACATATCTACCTTGCTCTTTTCAGCGGCTACTAGCATGTTGCGTAGACGTTTCCAGTCAAAAATATAGATTCCCATAGAAGCTTTAGTAGACTTAGGTTCTGCTGGTTTTTCTTCAAATTCAACGATACGATTATTGGCATCTGTATTCATGATACCAAAGCGGCTAGCTTCTTTGAGGGGTACATCCAAGACAGCTACTGTCAAACTGGCATTGTTGTCCTTATGAGACTGAAGCATGTCATCATAGTCCATCTTGTAAATATGGTCACCAGAAAGGATCAAGACGTATTCTGGGTTAACACTGTCGATGTAGTCAATGTTTTGGTAGATAGCGTGGCTAGTCCCTTCAAACCAACGGTTTCCCTCGCTTGCAGAGTAGGGTTGAAGGATAGAAACGCCTGTGTTAATACCATCTAGTCCCCAGCTCGAACCATTTCCGATGTGGTTGTTCAAGGCAAGAGGCTGGTATTGTGTAATCACACCGACATTGTGAATCCCAGAGTTAGCACAGTTGGAAAGAGCAAAGTCAATGATACGGTAGCGCCCACCGAATTGCACTGCTGGTTTGGCAATGCTTTGAGTGAGTTTTCCGAGACGTGTTCCTTGCCCACCGGCAAGGATCAAAGCTAGCATTTCATTCTTCATTTTCTACTCCTTTTTGGGTTTTATTTGTGACAGTTTTAGTTGGTTTCAAGCGACGTTTAATCTTCCAGATACTTGCTCCCATGGCAGGCAAGGTAAAGGTCAAGGTCTGCTCATAATCCTTCCATAATCCTTCTTGGGTTTGAACCGTTTGGTTGTATTCTTTCCAGACACCACCCCATTGTTCCAATTCTGTATTCCAAACTTCTTCATAAACTCCTGCGACAGGAAGTCCGATTGTAAAGTCTTTTCGTTCAACAGGCGCCATATTAAAGATACAGACTAGCATTTCACCCTTTTTACTCTTACGAATAAAGGAAAGGACACTCTGATCTCTATTATCCGCATCGATAATTTCGATGCCATCATAACTGGTATCAATTTCCCATAGACATCGATGATCTTTATAGAATTGATTCAGTTGAGAAGTGAAGTACTTCATCTTGGCATTCATCGGATCTTCTAGATTAGACCATTCCAACTGCTCTTCAGACTTCCATTCTAGGAATTGCCCGTACTCACTACCCATGAACAAGAGTTTCTTACCTGGATGACAAATTTGATAAGTGTAGAGATTTCGCAAACCTGCAAATTGATTGTAGCGATCTCCCCACATCTTGTGCATCATGCTCTTCTTACCATGTACGACTTCATCGTGCGAGAATGGTAAGAGGTAGTTTTCATTGAAAACGTACATGAAGCTGAAAGTTACCAAATTAAAATCATACTTACGATAAATCGGATCTTCCTCGTAGAAACGGAGAATGTCGTTCATCCAACCCATATTCCACTTGTAATCAAATCCTAGACCGCCCATTTCTTTCATACCAGTAATCTTTGTTGCTGATGAACTTTCTTCTGCAATCATCATCACATCTGGATGCGCTAACTTGATAACAGTGTTCAAACGTTGAAGGAAATAGTAGCCTTCGTAGTTGAGATTGCCACCGTCTTTGTTTGGAGTCCAAGGAGCATTATCATAGTCTAGGTAGAGCATATTGCTGACTGCATCCACTCGAATACCGTCTAAATGATAAAAGTCAATCCAGAATTTAATGCTAGAAATCAAGAAAGACTGAACTTCATTCTTCCCAAGGTCAAAGTTAAGAGCTCCCCAACCATAGTTATGGGCCTTATTGTGGTCTTGGTATTCAAAAGTTGGTGTTCCATCGTAATAAGCAAGAGCGTCATCGTTGATGGTAAAATGACCTGGAACCCAATCCACAATTACACCGATATTGTTTAAATGACATTCCTCAACAAAATCTTGGAATTCCTCTGGTCGCCCATAAGAGTGCTCCATAGCAAAGTAACCCATAAGCTGGTAGCCCCAACTCAATCCAAGTGGGTGAGCCATTAAAGGCATAAACTCGATGTGAGTGTAGTTCATCTCAACAAGGTATGGAATCAGCTCCTCCTTAAGTTGTGCAAAACTGTATGGACTACCATCTGGATTTCTCTTCCAAGATCCAGCATGGGCTTCATAAATATTGACTGGTCTCTCAAAAAAGCCCCAGCGTTTTCTCCTAGCTAGCCAAAGACCATCTTTCCATTTTTTCTCTGGAATATCAGTCAGGATGGCTCCAGTCTCTGGGCGAGCCTCAAAACGAACCGCCAATGGATCAATTTTCATAATCTGGTGCCCATTTGCACGCGTGATATGATACTTATAAATCTGCCCTTCACGAGCCAGACTTGTGAAGACTTCCCAAACACCCGATTCATTCCGTACCATAGGAATTTGGTGTTCTGTCCAGTTTGTAAAATCACCAACTAAGTGCACAGCCTGAGCGTTAGGTGCCCAAACACGGAAAGTAAAACCAATTTCTCCGTCTTTTTCCTCTTTATGTGCTCCTAGATAGTGCTGAAGATGAAAATTTTCTCCAGTAGTGAAGGTTCTCAATGCTTCTTGATTATTCATCCAATCCCCTTTCTTTTTGTAAGCGTTTTCTATATTTCCATTATACTATCTTTTAAAAGAACTTTCAAGCAGTTTACGGAATTTCTTAAAAAATATCTTGAAAATTTTAGAAAAATTATCTTAACTTAGCTTTCACTCATTTCAGAGAGAAAAGAATAATTTCCATATATTTTTTTATTATAATACCAGAATATTCGTTTTTTATCAATTTTTAACTGTAATTTTTTGAAAAAATAAAACCAGGAAGCCCTTTTCCTGATTTTATAGATTATTTCACATCAAAAACAATGGATTTTACGTTTGTCATTGCTTCAATGCTGTATTTAATCCCTTGCACACCAGCACCAGATCCTTTGACCCCAAGGAATGGGAAATTATCTGGCCCACGCTGTGTTTTATTATTAATGTGAACAGTACCGACTTCAAGTTTTTCAGCGATTTCAAACGCTTTTTTAAAGTCATTTGTGAATACGGATGATTGAAGACCGAACTCAGATTCATTGGCAATTGCTACCGCTTCATTTGCATCGGAAACACGGATAATTGGCAGAACAGGGCCAAATGGTTCTTCCCAGGCTAATTTCATATCTCTTGTGACATAATCAAAAAGTCCTGGCCAAATGAGATTGCCCTCACGTTTGATTGGACTGAGCGATTTGGCACCCTTACCTTGCGCATCTTGAATCAATCCCCAGATGAAGTCAGCTGAAGCATTATCAATAACAGGTGTGATATCAGCATTGTCAAATGGGTCACCAACGGTTAGTTTAGCAACTTCTGCTTGAAGTAATTCAGCCAATTTATCCGCTACACTTTCCACAACCAAGACACGCTTGATGGCAGTACAACGTTGTCCTGAATAGCTAAAGGCTCCACCGACGATTTGTTTAGCTGCGTGTTCCAAGTCTGCATCTTCGAGAACAATAGCTGCATCTTTCCCACCAAGTTCAAGCATGATAGGACGCATTCCAGCTAAACGACCGATTCGCTCACCAATCGGTGTTGAACCTGTAAAGTTAATGAAGTTCACTTCCTTGTGTTCAATGATGTAGTCTCCAATTTCAGAACCACGTCCAGTGATGGTGTTAAAGACACCTGCTGGGATTCCGGCTTCGTCAAAAGCCTTGGCTAATAACAGACCTGAGATAGATCCTTGTGTTGGCGGTTTAAACATGACGACATTCCCTGCAATCAAAGCCGGAGCAATCTTAGATCCAGAAAGGTTAACTGGATAGTTAAATGGCGCGATAGCTAAAACGACACCAACTGGCTCACGACGGACAACAGCTAGTTTGTTTTTACTTGCAGCTTCAAAACCGCCACCTTCCATTGCTTGCCCAGTGATACGGAGACCTTCTTCTGCAGCAAAACGAATCAAATCTGCTGTACGTACTACTTCTCCAATGGCTGCTTTTATCCCTTTAGCAACCTCTTTGGCAAGAATTGTACCAATTTTTTCTTTATCACGTTCCAAAATGTCTGCTGTCTTATGCAAATAGGCTGCACGCTCAACTGGTGCTAAATCACGCCATGCTGGGAGAGCTGCACGCGCAGCTTTCATAGCCTCATCTACTTCAGCTTGACTCATAGCTGGTACTGTCCCCAGCTTTTCCTGATTAATGGGTGAATAGATTGTAATTTCCTTTTCAGATGATTTCCAATTTCCATTTACTAAATTTTGATATCTTGCCAATTTTCTTCCTCCTGAAAATGATTAAGACTTATTTTATCAAATTTTCAGAAAATTACAACCCTTTTTGTGAAAAAATTGAGATTTTTTTCACAATCTTGATCCTTCAAATTATTTGAAACTTAATTCTACTCTTCATTAAAAACCTCATAAATGACAAAAAGGATTAGATAATCTAACCCTTTTTACTACATTAATTTATGAGAGCACTTTTAAAACTGCGACACTAATATCATCAATAACATTTTCTTGTTTTGAACGACTGTTGGTAAGGAACATTTCAAGCTTACCTGCATTTTCAAAGTAGAAGGAGGTTCCCTTAGCATTAAATACCACTAATAGATGTTCGGATCCACCGTGAATCTCGTAGACAATCCAGCCACTATTTTCAGCAGCCGTGTGAACAAAGACATGACGGTAAATTTCTTCATATGTTGGATAAGAGAAAGCACTGATTTGCGTTTTTAGGCGGATAATCTGACGAATAAACTCAATGCTGTCTTGGCGATCATTGATCAGATCCCAGTTGACTTGGTTAACACTGTCCGGAGCATTATAGCTATTCATAGCACGTTCTCGGTCTGCAGGAGTTAGTTCTCCATGTTCACCAGTTGGAACCAACTTAGTTCGACCAAACTCTTGACCTAGTTCTATAAAGGCCATTCCTTGCATGAGAAGATTCATAGCTGTCGCTGTTTCAACCTTGCGCACAATCTGGTCGGAACTCTTATCAGGATGAAGGGTTGCTAGCAAGTCATGAAGATTGTAATTGTCATGAGCTTCAACATAGTTGAGAACCTGGTTTGGACTGAGATAAGACCCCAATTCTCGGCTACCAAGAATAGCCTTGGCGACGATTGGTTCTGTAGCAGCACCACTCACAAATCCTGATTTGATTGCCCCATAAACTTCTCCTCCTTTGATCGCATCACGCTGATTATCGTTGAAGAAACCTATATTTGGCATCTGGTGGGCGTTATCCTTCTTAGCCTTGTCATAAGGAGCAAGACCTGTTCCCATATCCCAGCCTTCTCCATAAGTGAGAATACGCGGATCAACCTCATCCAGCGCCCAACGAATCGCTTGCATAGTTTTGACATCATGAATGCCCATCAAGTCGAAACGGAAACCGTCAATATTGTATTCTTTCACCCAATAAAGGATGGAATCAATCATATACTTGCGGAACATCTCGTGTTCACTTGCAGTTTCATTTCCTACTCCCGTACCGTTTTGGAAGGTTCCATCTGGGTTCATGCGGTAGTAATAATCTGGAACTGTTGTTTGGAAAGGTGCATCAACAGTTGAGAAGGTATGGTTATAAACCACGTCCATAATGACACCGATTCCTGCATCATGATAAGCCTGAATCATGGTCTTGAGGTCTCGAATAACTTGTCCGGGATCATCTGGATTGCTAGAGAAACTTGTTTCTGGAGCATTGTAGTTTTGAGGATCATAACCCCAGTTATAGGTTACATTTCCGTTCTCGTCATATTCCTTATGGCGATCAAAGATTGGTTGAAGTTGAACATAGTTGCAACCAAGTTCTTTAATATAGTCAAAGGCGGTTGCTTGGCCGTATTGGTTAACCGTTCCAGTCTGAGCAGCACCCAAGAAGGTTCCGCGGAGTTCTTCAGGAACACCAGATGTAGGCGATTTGGTAAAATCACGAATATGCATTTCACAGATAACTGCTTTACATGGATTTTCCAAACGCCATGGCGCTTCTGTCCCATGTTTGACTTCGAATCCTTCTACTTGCCTGTCTTGATGAGAAAGAATTACGGAACGTTTGCCGTCAGGACTTGTGGCAATCGTGTAAGGGTCTCTCGTCAAAGTCTGGTGGTGAGGAAATTCAATCTGATACTGATAAGCCTTACCAGCAAGATTTTCATCCAGGTCTACACTCCAAACACCAATGGTATTGTACTTATGGCTGTATGAATAGCTATTACCACGCTCTAGATTAAAAGTTTTCCAAATCGGTGCATCGTTACTAGTGTTTTCATAGACAACCACCTGAACAGCTGTAGCTGTTGGAGCCCAAAGTTTAAAACTTGTCTGATAATCTGAAAGGCTGTAACCTAGTTCTCCTTGGTATCCCCAGTGATGATCAAAGCTTGCGCTATGGATGGCTTTATCAAAGGCAAATGGATTCTGATCCTTATAATATGGACTAGCAATAGCTGGATTTTCTGAATAATACACAGTCTCGTCGCCCTCTAAAATCCATACTTCTGTTAGCAAGGGATAGTAGTTAAAACGTATAAGATATTCTTTTAATACACCATCTATCTCGGATTTGAAGGTGAAACTATCCACCTTTTCCTGACTGGTCACGGTAAAAGAAAACTGAAGACCAAAATAAGTGGTCCCTGAAGTTAAAGAGTTTTTGTTTTCATCTCGGTCTGTGCTAAATGAGCAAGCTGTATAATCTCCACTTTTTCTATGAAAATGGAGAAGAACGGGATAATTGTACATGTTTTTTCCTAATTTCTAATTTCTATTTTAATTTTATTTGATTCTGATGGATTCAGTTGGCATTTCATCACGATGGACAATAGATTTTAACCATGTCAAAACACATCAGGAGAGATAGTTTGAGACTATCTAACACCTAGCTTTCTACTATTCTTTACAAACTTTCTAGCCAAGCTTCATCTCGAACTTCGATACCAAGTTCCTGTGCTTTTTGAAGCTTGCTTCCTGCATCTGCTCCTGCTACGACAAGATCCGTTTTATTGGACACACTGCCTGTGACTTTGGCACCAAGACTTTCGAGTTTGCTTTTTGCTTCTGAGCGCGTGAGGCGTTCCAATTTTCCTGTCAGAACTACTGTCAAACCTGACAAGGCCGCATCTGCCACTACTGTCTGTCCTTTGTAGTCCAGATTGACTCCAGCTTCTTTCAACTCGTCTAAAAGAATCTTAGACCCTTCTGTAGCAAAATAAGTCTGAAGACTTTGGGCAATTACACTACCCAAACTTTCGATACTTGCCACTTCCTCTGGATCAGCTTGGGCTAGATTTTCAATAGAGTGGAAATGTTGGAGCAAGAGCTGACTTGCTTTACTTCCGACATGGCGAATTCCCAGACCAAACAAGAGCTTTTCAGCAGAGTTTTCCTTAGATGCTTGAATGGCCTGATACAGTTTAGAGGCTGACTTTTCCTTGATGCCCTCCAAAAGGAGGAAATCATCTTCTTTCAAACGGTATATATCTGCTACATCCTTAACTAGATTTGCAGCAAAGAGTTTCTCGACTATGGAAGGACCAAGTCCTGTAATATTCATGGCATCTCGAGAAGCAAAGTGAATCAAACCTTCCATGATTTGGGCAGGGCATCTTGGATTGATACAACGAAGAGCCACTTCATCTTCAAAGTGAAGCAATTGACTGTCACAACTTGGACAATTAGTCGGAATATCTAGTTTTTCTTCAGAAACACGCTTTGACTCTACCACGCGCAAAACAGCAGGGATGATGTCTCCAGCCTTATAGACGATAACTGTATCGTCTTTTCGGATATCCTTTTCAGCGATATAATCTACGTTGTGAAGGGTCGCACGACTAACAGTTGTCCCAGCAAGCTGAACGGGAGTCAGATTGGCAGTTGGGGTCACAACACCCGTACGACCAACTGTCCAGTCAACTGAAAGGAGTTGGGCTTCTTTTTCTTCAGCGGGAAATTTATAGGCGACTGCCCACTTGGGTGCTTTAACGGTAAAACCGAGTTCTTCTTGACCTGCTAGGTCATTGACCTTGATTACCACCCCATCAATATCATAGGGAAGATTGTCTCGTTCCTGTCCTACTTCTTGGATAAAATTCCAGATTTCATCTATTTTTTCAGCCAGAATTCGATTAGGATTGACCACAAAACCTAGTTGTTCTAGGTGCTTCAAAACCTTTTCTTGGCTATCACGAGTTGACGGACTAGCTTCTTGATAGAGAAAAGTCGCAAGATTGCGTTTGGCAACTACTGCCGTATCCAACTGACGCAAGGTGCCTGCTGCTGCATTACGAGGATTAGCAAATTCAGGCTCTCCATTTTCTTGGCGAGCTTGGTTGACCAGATCAAAGGAAGCGCGTGGCATATAACATTCCCCACGAACGGTGATATCTAGTTCTTCTGGCAAGGTCAAAGGAATATCCTTGACACGCTTGAGATTTTCTGTGATATTTTCACCAACAGAACCATCCCCACGTGTCGCACCGACAACCAAAATCCCCTTTTCATAAGTTAGCGAGATAGACAAACCATCGATTTTTAGCTCACAGATATAAGTGGGATGGGCTAACTCCTTACGAACACGCGCATCAAAAGCTTCTAACTCTTCACGTGAAAAAGCATCCTGCAAACTATAAAGAGGATACTGATGACTGTATTTTTCAAAACCATCTAAAACCTTACCACCAACGCGATGGGTCGGACTATCTGCTAAAACTTGATCTGGATAGGCAGCTTCCAACTCGACCAACTCTCGGTAGAGGCGATCATACTCACTATCTGAAACCGAGGGATTGTCACTTGTATAGTACTCGGTTGCATAGCGGTTGAGTAAGGCAACTAACTCATTCATTCTTTCATTCATAAAACCATTTTACCACAAATCAAGCCCTCCTCACAATAGAGAAGGACTGAAAAATGGTTAGTATTGAAATATTTTCTAAAGATAGTGAAGTTATGAGTCTTTTTTAAAATGACTTCGCACATAAAAGAGGGATAAACAAGACAGGGCAATAACCCCGCTTCCAATGATCAGGAAAGAAGAGAGATGAACACTTGGTAGCACTGTCATAAAGCCTTTGGCAATCGGCATAAATAGGATGGCTAATGTAAAAATGGTGCTTAGTACTCTCCCCAAGTATTCCCCATCAACCTTGGTTTGAACCTGAGTAAAAAAATGAATATTAAACATTGTCATAAACAGTTCACAAACTAAATTTCCAGAAAAGGAAAGTAAAGTTGGCAACGGTAACCCCATCATAAAAACTCCAACTCCAGTCAAAGCCAATAGAGTCAAAAGATTATAAACACTTGCCTTTATTTTACTAGCTAGAAGAGCTCCGATAATCGAACCAATAGCGCCCATAGTTAAAATGGTTGCGTAAGCTCCTTCTACCCCGTAAAGTCGATTTGAAAAAGGGAGGAGAAATTCAAAAGCTGCAAAAAAGAAATTAACACTGGAAGCTACTAACAAAAGGAAAAAAATCTCCTTCTGATGCCAAATATAGTGTAGTCCAGCCTTCATATCAATAAAGATGTCTTTCCAACTAAAACTCTTTTTCTCATGTACTTGGATTTCTTTTTGGGGAAGAAGAGCCACTAAACAAAATGCGATGAAAAAGCTAATGGCATCTAAAACAAGTGTCATATGGAGACTGACAAATTGTAAAACGATGAAAGAAAGTACAGGGGAGCTAACGCCTACAACCTGCAAAACGAGCTCTAAGCGAGCATTATAGGTCACAATCTCGTCTTTCTCTACAACCTCAGTTATAATGGCTTTATTGGCTGTACGAGAAAATGCAAAGGCAACCGCCTGAACAATATTGGCAAAAATCAAGGCAGCAATCATCAAGCTATCATTTCTGATGAAAGAAATAGCTAAACAAAGAATGCCGCAAATCAAGTCCGTCGTCATCAAAATTTTGCGACGCGAAAAGCGGTCTGAAATCACTCCGCCAAAAGGATTGACTAGAATGGATGTAACCAACTCAGAAATTTGATAAATCCCAAGAACAGTCTGTCCTATCGTTCCCATTGATGCCAACCAAACACTGTTTCCATAATCATAGAGCATATTTCCTATCTTATTAATAGCACCACGACTAATCAACTGGATTGCATGTCGATTCATATAAAAAGCTCCTCTCAAATTTTGAAACTATTGTATCAAAACTGAAAGGAGTCCCTTCGATTTTCCCTTATTTGGGAAATTTAAGGATTTACAAATTTTTCATAATGTTCCTGATAATAGGCCACTTGCTCTGGAAGTCCAAGTACTTCAAAAATATGCATGGCTTCCTGCATCTGACTACAACCTTCTTCTTTCAAGTCTCTCTGATAGAGGGCGAAACCTTTGAGATAATGGAAGATATTGCGCTCATAAAGCTTGATACCATTTCCAATCAACTTCTCCACATAACCCTTAAAATAGTCTGCATCCGTAAAGGAACGGTTTTCCAAACAATGCTGGTAACAGTTAAGAGCTAAAATCAAAACAAGTTTTCGATGCCGACCAATTTCCTTGTAGTAGTCTTCTCGCTCCATAACTTCTCTGCCAATCCGAGCCACATAGTCCACATTGTAAAAAGTATAGAGATTCCCGAAAAGAATCAACTCATACATGGTCCATTCTTCTGTTTGAAAAAGATAATCTGCTACCTTTTCCAAATCACTCAGCCTCATCGTGTAACGAGCATCTCTTTGACAAATCAGACCTTGTAGCAGAATCCAATTCAGCTCAAAATAGAGGGGATTGGTCGAACTCTTTGCTTTCTCAAGCTGTTCCTTTTGAAGCTTTTGAAAACCTGCAATATCATTTGAATAGTAAAGCGGAATAATCTGTGCCATCAAGGCAACATGTTCATGATTTTGAAAATCCCTAGCCTTGTCCATGAAATTTTCAATAGTCACATGAATATTATCCAAAATCTCAAAGAAACGAGAAACTGCTAGGTCAGACTCCCCAAGTTCGAAGCGAGATAATTGAGAGGTTGAACATGATTCACCTGCCGCCTCTTTTAAGGAGTACTTCCCACTCGTTCGAAATTCACGAAATACCTTTCCAAGATGTTCCATTTTTTACACCTGCTCCGATAATTCTTCCCACTCAAGCATAGCCTCTTCCTGACGATGGCTGATTTTGTCCAGTTCAGTCTGCAATTCCATGAGCCTTTCAGCATCGTTGGTTTCCAGCATTTGTTCAGAAATGGCTTGACTTTGAGCTTCTAACTCTTCAATTTCAGCCTCTAAACTCTCTATTTGACGCATGAGCTTACGGGCTTCTTTCTGACTTTCTTTTTGTGCCTGGTAGTCATTAGCTGGACTTGCTTCTTTTGCTTGATTACTCATTGAAGCTTCCTCTGTCTGGCTTGCTTCTACTTCTGCTTTCTTCTCAACATAGTAGTCATAATCTCCTAGATAGAGGGTAGAACCATTCTCGGACAATTCCAAAACATGAGTGGCTACACGGTTGATGAAATAACGGTCGTGACTGACGAAAAGAAGGGTTCCATCAAAGTCAATCAGGGCATTTTCTAGCACTTCCTTGCTATCAATGTCCAAGTGGTTGGTCGGCTCGTCCAAAATCAAGAAGTTATTATTTTCCATTGAAAGTTTAGCAAGAAGTAAACGAGCTTTCTCGCCACCTGACAGCATGCCTACTGATTTTTTAACATCATCCCCTGAGAAGAGGAAAGCGCCAAGACGGTTACGGATTTCAACTTCTGGTGTCAGTTTAAAATCATTCCAAAGTTCATCCAGAACAGTATTACTTGGTGTCAGCTTGCTTTGAGTCTGGTCATAGTAGCCAACCTCAACATTGGCCCCAAATCGCTTTTCTCCTTTGATAAAAGGAATCTGATCCACAATAGACTTGATAAAGGTTGACTTACCAATACCATTTGGTCCGACAATCGCAACAGCATTCATCTTACGAAGGTCTAGGTTGATAGGCTCTGACAATATTTCTCCATCATAGCCAATAGCCGCATTTTCAACAGTCAGGACAACATTGCCCGACGTTTTTTCAGACTGGAAGGTCATGTTAGCAGATTTCTTACCAGCTTCCGGCTTGTCCAAACGCTCCATTTTTTCCAGTTGTTTACGGCGGGATTGGGCACGTTTGGTCGTTGAAGCACGGACTAAATTGCGGTTGACAAAATCTTCCAGAGCAGCAATTTCCTTCTGTTGCTTTTCATAGTTTTCGGCCTCAGTAGCTAGCTTTTGCTCCTTTAACTCAACAAAGCGAGAGTAATTGCCTACATAACGATCCAAGGAATGCTTAGTCAAATCGAGTGTAACCGTCGCAACCTTGTCTAAGAAATAACGGTCGTGGCTGACAATAATGAGGGCACCGCTATAGTTTATCAAGTAATTTTCCAACCAGGCTATGGTTTCAATATCCAAGTGGTTGGTTGGCTCGTCCAAGACCAAGAGATTAGGCTTTTCAAGGAGCATTTTTGCTAGAGCCAGACGAGTATTTTGACCACCAGAAAGCTCGGCAATTTTCATCTGCCACATAGATTCATCAAACTTGAAGCCATTCAAAATAGCACGGATATCGGCTTCATAGGTAAAGCCACCAGCCTGACGGAAATTCTCTGACAAACGATCATAATCCGCCATCAGTTTATCCAAATCCTCACCAGACTTTTCACCCATCTCCAGTTCCATATGACGAAGTTGTTTCTCAGTCCGACGCAAGTCATCAAAGACGTGAAGCATTTCATCGTAGATGGTATTTTCAGACTCAAATCGGCTATCTTGGGCTAGGTAAGACAGAGAAATATCTTTTTTCTTATTGATTTCCCCACTAGTTGGCTCCTCTTCTCCAACCAAAATCTTCAAAAGAGTAGACTTACCCGCTCCATTTCTCCCAACGAGGGCAATCCGATCTCGTTCATCAACTTGCAGATTGACATTATCAAAAAGAACCTCTCCTGCAAATGAACGTTCAATTTTATTAGCTTGTAAAATAATCATATAGGTAGTATAGCATGTTTCCCTAAGGGGTTCAAGACTATAGAATCCATTTCATTTCAAGCTTTTTCAGAAAGTTATGCTAACGTTTTACTAAAATGATAAATCGTGATATAATGAAAGCGATTAAAAGAATTTACAAAAAAAGGAGATCCTCTATGACTTATCAAGAAAACTATCAAAAATGGTTAGATTTTGCTGAACTTCCTGACTACCTTCGTCAAGATTTGGAAAATATGGATGAAAAAACAAAGGAAGATGCCTTCTATACCAATCTTGAATTTGGTACTGCTGGTATGCGTGGTTTGATTGGTGCTGGTACAAATCGTATCAATATCTATGTTGTTCGTCAAGCAACTGAAGGTTTGGCTCGTTTGATTGAGTCAAAAGGTGGAAATGAAAAAGAACGTGGTGTGGCAATTGCCTACGATAGCCGTCACTTCTCACCAGAATTTGCCTTTGAATCTGCTGCAGTTCTAGCAAAACATGGTATCAAATCTTATGTATTTGAAAGCCTTCGTCCAACTCCTGAACTGTCATTCGCTGTTCGTCACCTCAACTGTTTCGCAGGTATCATGATTACTGCCAGTCACAACCCTGCTCCATTTAACGGTTACAAGGTTTATGGTGAGGATGGTGGGCAAATGCCTCCACACGATGCGGACGCTTTGACAACTTACATCCGTGCTATCGAAAACCCATTTGCTGTTGAAGTTGCTGATGTGGAAGCTGAAAAAGCTTCTGGCCTGATTGAAGTCATCGGCGAAGCTGTTGATACGGAATACCTCAAAGAAGTTAAAGATGTCAACATCAACCCAGCCTTGATTGAAGAATTCGGTAAAGACATGAAGATTGTCTACACACCACTTCATGGTACTGGTGAAATGTTGGCTCGTCGTGCTCTTGCTCAAGCAGGATTTGACTCTGTCCAAGTCGTCGAAGCGCAAGCAACTCCAGACCCTGATTTCTCTACTGTGAAATCTCCAAACCCAGAAAGCCAAGCAGCTTTTGCACTTGCTGAAGAGCTTGGACGCAAAGTAGGTGCAGATGTACTGGTCGCAACTGACCCTGATGCTGACCGTGTTGGTGTTGAAGTTCTTCAAAAAGATGGTAGCTACCTTAACCTTTCAGGTAACCAAATCGGCGCCATCATGGCTAAATATATCTTGGAAGCCCACAAAAATGCTGGAACTCTTCCTGATAATGCAGCCCTTTGTAAATCCATCGTATCAACTGACTTGGTAACGAAGATTGCTGAAAGCTACGGCGCAACCATGTTCAACGTTTTGACAGGTTTCAAATTTATCGCTGAAAAGATCCAAGAATTCGAAGAAAAGCACAATCACACTTACATGATGGGATTTGAAGAAAGCTTCGGTTACTTAATCAAACCATTCGTACGTGATAAAGATGCTATCCAAGCCGTTCTTGTTGTTGCTGAGCTTGCTGCTTACTACCGTTCACGTGGTTTGACTCTTGCTGACGGTATCGAAGAAATCTACAAAGAATACGGCTACTATGCTGAAAAGACCATCTCTGTTACTCTTTCAGGTGTCGATGGAGCTGAGCAAATCAAAGCAATCATGGCTAAGTTCCGTGACAATGGTCCGAAAGAATTTAACGCTACTGCTATCTCAATCACAGAAGACTTCAAGGCACAAACTTCTACTACTGCTGATGGTATTGTAACTGCCTTAACAACTCCTCCAAGTGATGTTTTGAAATACACTCTTGCGGATGGTTCTTGGATCGCTGTTCGCCCTTCAGGTACAGAACCAAAAATCAAGTTCTATATTGCAGTTGTGGATCAAAGCAACGAAGATTCACAAGCTAAGATTGCCAATATCGAAGCGGAAATCAATGCCTTTGTAAAATAAGCAAGATAAAAGATGAGATAAAACGATCTCATCTTTTTTTCGTATCAAATCCGAGCAATTTTAGAAACTTTGTGGCATACTAGTTTTATCAAAAAAAGAGAGGTATTCTTATGAATCAGTTTTTAGAAGATATTAAAGACCTTGAAGTGACTACTGTTGCCCGTGCCCAAGAAGCACTCGATAATAAAGAAACAACGACCTTCTTCATCGGTCGCAAAACTTGTCCTTACTGTCGTAAATTTGCTGGCACATTGGCAGGTGTCCTAGCTGAAACTAAAGCACACATCTACTTCATCAACAGTGAGGAACCAAGCCAACTCAATGAGTTGCAAGAATTCCGTTCACGTTATGGAATTCCAACTGTACCAGGCTTTGTCCACGTTGCAGATGGTCAAATCAATGTCCGTTGCGACTCTTCAATGTCAGCACAAGAAATCAAAGAATTTGCAGGATTGTGAAAGACAATAAAAGAAGGCACTCGCCTTCTTTTTATATATCTGTCAATGGTGTTGCGGTATCTGGTGAGGTATCATAAACTTTAAAGTCTACTCCGACTCCCAGATCCGCTTGGGCTAGCTGATTGACCATGGTCATATGAGCCAGCTCCTTAATATTGTTCTCTTTGGACAAATGCCCAAGATAGATTTTCTTTGTTCGATTTCCCATTGTACGAATCATGGCCTCAGCACCGTCTTCGTTAGAGAGGTGACCAAGATCCGATAGGATTCGCTGTTTGAGTCGCCAAGCGTAAGAACCTGCTCGCAAGATCTCCACATCGTGGTTGGACTCGATGAGGTAACCGTCAGCATTCTCGACAATTCCTGCCATTCTATCACTGACATAACCTGTATCGGTCAGCATGACAAAACTCTTATCATCCTTCATAAAACGATAAAACTGTGGCGCTGCTGCATCGTGACTGACCCCAAAACTTTCAATGTCGATATCACCAAAGGTTTTGGTTTTCCCCATTTCAAAAATGTGCTTCTGCGAGGAATCTACCTTACCGAGATACTTACTATTTTCCATAGCCTGCCAGGTTTTTTCATTAGCGTAAAGGTCCATGCCAAATTTGCGAGCCAAGACACCGACTCCATGGATATGGTCTGAGTGCTCATGCGTAATTAAAATCGCATCCAGATCTTCAGGTTTGCGATTGATTTCAGCTAGCAAGCTGGTAATTTTCTTACCAGACAAGCCTGCATCCACTAATATTTTCTTTTTTGGGGTTTCCAGATAAAAGGAATTTCCACTGGAACCTGATGCTAAAATACTATATTTAAAGCCTATTTCACTCATTCTAGTCTTCTACTTCATCCTCCCAGACTTCTTCTTTTACGGCATCCTTATCATAAGGGAGCACGATGGTAAAGGTTGACCCCTTACCGTATTCACTTTTGGCCCAAATAAAGCCATTATGTTGTTTGATAATTTCCTTGGCAATAGCCAGACCTAGACCAGTTCCACCTTGTGCACGACTTCTTGCACGATCCACACGATAAAAGCGGTCAAAAATCTTCGGCAAATCTTGCTTTGGAATACCTAGACCTTGGTCTTTGATAGATAAAATCATCTGGTCTTCAGTCGTTTTCATGCTGACAGTAATTTTCCCACCATCTGGTGAGTACTTGATAGCATTGTTGAGAATATTATCTATCACCTGAGTCATCTTATCGGTATCAATCTCGATCCAAACAGAATTGATAGGATAATCTCTAACCAGCTCATATTTTTTCTCCTCATCCTGACTTCTCATCTTATCAAAGCGGTTGAGGATAAAGGTGATAAAGGCTGTAAAATTAATCAATTCCACATCCAACCGAGTGGTCGCATTATCAATACGAGAGAGATGCAAGAGATCTGTCACCATCCGCATCATACGGTTGGTTTCATCAAGCGAAACCTTGATAAAATCAGGAGCAACAGGATCATATAAGGCTCCCTCGTCTAAGGCTTCAAGGTAAGATTTAACACTAGTCAAAGGTGTCCGCAACTCATGGCTAACATTGGACACGAAGAGTCTCCGTTCACGCTCTTCCTTCTCCTGTTCAGTCGTATCGTGCAAAACGGCAACCAAACCAGAAATGAATCCAGACTCACGACGAATGAGTGCAAAACGCACACGAAGACTAAGATATTCTCCATTAGCATTTTGGGAATCAATCATCAATTCAGGAATCTGTGTAATGAGGTCACGCAGTTCATATTCATCCTCTATCTTAAGCAATTCTAGGATGCTTTTGTTCAATGCTTCTTCTTTTACGATACCCAGCTGTTTCTTAGCCATATCGTTAATCATAGTAATCTGACCACGGCGATTGGTTGCAAGAACTCCATCTGTCATATAAGAAAGAATACTGTTAAGCCTTTTTGTTTCTTGCTCCAGATTTTCCTGTGTTAAACGAATGACCTCAGACAAATCATTGAGGTTATTGGTGATGTTGGTGATTTCAGAGCTTCCTTGCATATCCAAAACTCGAGAATAATCCCCTGCAATCAAATCCTTGACCTTTTGATTAATCTGCTTTAGCCGAATATTATCACGGCGATTTTCTAGCAATAGCAAGGTGACCACCAAGATAAAGCCTAGCAAAATCAAAATAAAGATAAAATCGCTGGTCAGAATCGTTTGTCTAATATCTTCAATCATTATTTCTCATATAGTAACCCACACCACGACGTGTTAGGATGTATTCTGGACGGCTTGGAGTGTCTTCGATTTTTTCACGCAAACGTCGGATGGTCACGTCCACTGTACGAACATCACCAAAATAGTCATAACCCCAGACAGTCTCAAGCAAGTGTTCACGAGTAATAACTTGTCCAATATGGGAAGCCAAATGGTATAAGAGCTCAAACTCACGATGAGTCAAATCCAGTTCCTCACCGTATTTCTTAGCCACATAAGCATCTGGAACGATTTCCAAATCGCCAATCTGAAGGGGTTGAGATTTCTTTTCATCAGTTTCTTGACTATCCACTGAAGCGAGGTCTGTACGGCGGAGCAAGGCCTTCACACGCGCTTGCAACTCACGATTTGAGAAGGGTTTGGTCACATAATCATCTGCCCCAAGTTCTAAACCGATAACCTTGTCAAACTCGCTATCCTTGGCCGATAGCATAATGATTGGAACACTGCTAGTCTTACGAATAGTCTTAGCAACTTCTAAACCATCGATTTCAGGAAGCATCAAATCCAGGATAATAATATCTGGTTGCTCCGCCTCAAATAGCTCGATCGCCTCACGACCGTTGAAGGCTGTTACAACTTCGTAGCCTTCTTTGGTCATATTAAACTTAATAATATCCGAGATCGGTTTCTCATCATCAACAATTAATATTTTTTTCATTTTATCACCTTTTCTTTATCTATTATAACAAAAAAATGTAAAGAAGGCACAAATGGCTACTGTAGGCCTTCATCTTCAAGATTTGTTTTATAAGCCTGCCAAATTTTTTGTTGAGGTTTCGCAAGTGGATAATCAGAAAACTCCTGAGGAGAAACCCAGCGAATTTCTCTGTCAGAAAACTGTTTTGTTTCCGTCACTTGACCAGCGATGATTTGAATATGCCATTTCCGATGACTAAATACATGCTTGACCTGGTCAAATACTTGCTGGGACCAATTCACTTCTAAATCATAATCTTGCTCAAAGTTTTCTTGAGGGCTTGGTCCAAATGCTCTGCTTTCCTCTTTGACTTGTGAAAAGAGATCTAGCTGATCGTCATCACTTGAGAAATCATCAACTTCGATCAAGGGGAAATGCCAAAAACCGGCTAGCAGTTTCTCGCTTTCATTTTTCTCTAGTAAATATTGCCCACGGTCATTGCGTACAACCAAAGCCTTGAGATAGATTGGGAGGGGCTTTTTCTTGGGCTCTTTGATTGGATATACATCCATAGTCCCATTCTGATAGGCTGCGCTAAAGTCCTTAACAGGGCTTTCTTCTGGTCGAGGGTTAACTGGAGCCTCTATGTCAGACCCTAAATCCATCAGAGCTTGGTTAAAGTCACCTGGTCGTTTCGGGTCAATCAAGATTTCCATCATTGCCTGAAAAATTTTGCGATTGCTGGGAACTCCGATATCATGATCAACCTCAAACAAGCGTGCCAAAACCCGCATGACATTGCCATCAACCGCTGGCTCAGGCAAATTAAAAGCGATACTGGAAATAGCTCCCGCAGTGTAAGGGCCAATCCCTTTTAAACTAGAAATTCCTTCATAGGTATTTGGAAATTGCCCCCCAAAGTCAGTCATAATCTGCTGGGCTGCAGCCTGCATATTGCGCACTCGAGAATAATAGCCCAATCCCTCCCAAGCCTTCAACAAACGATCTTCAGGGGCATTGGCCAGACTTTCAACTGTTGGAAACAAGTCCAAGAATCGTTCGTAGTATGGAATAACTGTATCCACTCTAGTCTGCTGGAGCATGATTTCAGATACCCAGATGTGATAAGGATTTTTACTTCTCCTCCAAGGTAAATCTCGCTTGTTTTCATCATACCAATTGAGGAGTTTTTCACGAAAAGAAATAATCTTCTCCTCCGGCCACATGACGATACCATATTCTTTCAAATCTAACATATCTCTAGTATAACACAGAAGACTCTAACTGTCCTTCTCTCAGTACTAAAAAGCCTCTTCCCATGGGAAAGAGGACTAAATCTTATTGATGAACTGCTTGAGCTGCTGTGATAAGGGTCAACTTGTACACATCATCTGCATTACATCCACGAGAAAGGTCGTTAACAGGTTTGTTCAAACCTTGCAAAACAGGTCCTACAGCCGCAAAACCACCGAGACGTTCTGCCATCTTGTACCCAATATTTCCGGCTTCGATACCTGGGAAGACAAAAACATTTGCTTGACCAGCTACGTTACTTCCTGGAGCTTTTAGAGCTGCAGTTTCAGGAACAAAGGCAGCGTCAAATTGCAACTCCCCATCAATCTCAAGGTCAGGGCGCAAGTCGTGAGCAATTTTTGTAGCTTCCACTACCTTATCAACACTTTCACCAAATCCTGAACCTTTAGTAGAATAGCTTAGCATAGCAATTTTAGGTTCAATACCAAACATCTTAGCTGTAATTGCTGAGTTGATGGCAATTTCAGCCAAGGCTTCTGCATCTGGATTGATGTTAATGGCACAGTCACCAAATAGGTAACGTTCCGTACCACGTACCATGAGGAAGGCACCTGAAGTACGAGTTACATTTGGACGAGTTTTGATAATTTGAAGGGCTGGGCGAACTGTTGAGGCAGTTGAGTGAATCGCACCAGATACCATACCGTCAACCAAGCCCAAGTAGACTAGCATCACACCAAAGTAGTTGACATCTTCAACCAAAACTTTGCGCGCTTCTTCTTCAGTCATTTTGCCCTTACGACGCTCTACTAAGGCAGCAACCATTTCTTCGAATTGAGGATAGTGTTGGGGATCAATCACTTCATAACCATCCATGATCCCCTCGATTTCGAGATAAATTTTAATTTTTTCAGGGTTTCCAAGCAAAACAGGAATCACTTCTGTTTCTTTTACCAAGCGTTTTGTCGCTTGAAGAATACGTGGCTCTTCCCCTTCAGGGAGAACGATACGAGCATTTTTGCCAACCAGGTTGGCTTTGAGACTTTCAAAAACTTCCATGAGTTTTCTCCTTTAAGAAAATAAATTATACTCCAAATAGATTTTAAAGAGTATTAGTTGATAACTGAGTAATAAGATTGCTGAAATCATCCGGTAAGGGGCTTTCTAGTTGCAAATCTTGCTCTAGAAAAGGATGATAAAAAGATAAATAATGGCAATGCAAGGCCTGGCGCTGAATACCGTCGTCTAGGCTGCCTCCATAGAGATCGTCTCCCAACAAAGGAAAACCGATATGAGAAAAATGCACTCGTATCTGATGAGTTCGTCCAGTATGCAGACGAATATCGACTAGGTGAATATTTCCATAAGACGCTATAACTTTATAAGATGTATGGGCGTATTTCCCACCTTTGGCAACCCGTCTCGTGATAATGGAGTCCACATCACGCGCAATCGGGGCGATAATCTCCCCTTCAGGCTCCAAGACACCAGCTCCTTTAACCAAAGCAAAGTAACGTTTTTCGATAGACTTTCGTTGCAGTTGCTTGTCTAAACGTGCATGAGCGTAGCCGTGCTTGGCAAAGAGCATCAAACCAGAAGTATCTCTATCAAGCCTAGTCACGATGTGAACTTGCTGATTTTCATAGTTTTGCTTGACATAGTAGCCCTTGATAAAATTGGCAATGGTATTGGAATGATTGACACTGGGGATGGAAGCTACTCCATAAGGCTTATTCAAAACCAGAAAATGGTCATCCTCATATAAAATATCGAGTGGTCGATCAATAGCTTCAAGGCTCTCAAACCCTTCCTCTGCAGGAATGTCAATAGTTACTCTATCTCCAATATCTAAGAGATAGGTCGCATTTTGAGCTTGGCCATTGACCCGTATAGCCCCGCCTCGAAACTTAATCTTAGCCAAAAGTCCCTTGGAAACCTCATGTTTCTTGAGGAAATTTTTGACTTTGACGTGCTCATCTGCGGTAAATTCGAACCTCATTCATCCACCTCGCCGATGAAGGCATCTTTAACACGATTCCAGAAACTAGTGTGGCTTGGAGTCGCTACGAAGTGAATCTTGTGATGGTCGATTTGATACTCTATCCGTTCGATATTACGGAAGGAATAGACGCTGTTATCGACTGATATCGTATGGTAATCATTGCGTGTCGGCAAAAGTTCAATCTTATCTTTTTTGGGAATAATGATTGATGATCCCAAAGTGCGATAGACTCGGTTGTTAAGACTCGCTATTTCAGTCAACTGCAAGGCCTCAATAGTAGGATGCAAGACAGCTCCACCCAAGGACTTGTTATAGGCAGTGCTTCCAGTTGGCGTTGAAACAGTTACTCCATCTCCTCGAAATCGCTCAAATGGAACATGATTAATGATGATATCCGCAACCATGGTGCGATCAGACCTGCGGATGCTGGCTTCGTTTAATGCACGGAAGGTCTTAACTTCTCCGTTTTCAAGTGTCACCTTGACATTCAAAACAGGATAGGAAACCTTGGCACCAGTATCCAGTTGGAGATTGGTAACCAACTGGTCCAACTCAAAGTCACGATAATCCGTATAAAATCCTAAATGTCCTGTATGTACGCCAATAAATCGAACTTTATCTAACTGATTCTCGTACTTGTGAAATGCAGACAAAAGCATCCCATCCCCACCAATTGATATGACGATGTCAGGATTGGTGTCGTTGAGTATAAAATGATGTTTTTTCAACTGGTCTTTCAGCTCATACAAAACCTTTTGACTCTGCGGTTTTCTATTTGCAATCAGATCAATTCGTTTACCTGTATTCTTCATCTGTATCGTCACTATTTCCTACACCGTCGTTTAGTTTTCTACTCAAAGGATCAAAGAGAGCCTGCGCTTCCTGGATGTCATCTCGAATCTTACCCATTTCTTCATCTAGTTGATAAGCAATTTTGGCCGTGATTTCTAGTCTTTTTTTGATTTCTTCTGGAAAATCTCCCTGATACTTATAATTGAGCGAATGCTCAATGGTAGCCCAAAAGTTCATAGCCAAGGTCCGGATTTGAATCTCGGCCAGAATCGTCTTAACACCACTGATGGTGTCAACTGTATACTCTACCACCACATGATAGGAGCGATAGCCCGAAGCCTTACGATGGGCGATATAATCCCGTTCCTGAACGACTCTCATATCATGGCGTTTGCGTAAAATCGCAACAACTTCCTGAACATCATCGACGAACTGCACCATGACCCGCAAACCCGCGATATCCTGCAAGTCATGTTCCAAAGTATCGTAGCCAATCCCTCTGCGATTCATTTTTTCCTTAATACTTTCAATCGGCTTCACCCGTCCAGTAACAAACTCAATCGGAGAGTGCTTGTTTTGCTTACGATATTGTTTTCGAATTCCACGAAGCTTAATCTTCAATTCACCAACAGCTTGAATGTAAGGATCTAAAAATTCTTCCCATTCTATGGTCATATTTTCTCCCTTTTGGTATGTGATTGTGTTGTTGAAAATTTTTGATTTTTTCACTACAATCATATACAATAAATACATTGTCCATTATACCATAAATCGCTTTCAAAGATAGAAAAAAGGTTAGAAAAATGAAACATTTAGAAATTGAACTGAAAACACTACTGAAAAAAGAGGATTACGATCATTTAAAAGAACAGTTTTCTCATATCCAACCCGTCCTACAGAAAAACTACTACATTGATACACCTGATTTCCAGTTGCGTGAAAAAAAGGTTGCCATGCGCATGCGCACCTTTTCAGATTGGGCGGAGTTGACCTTGAAGGTGCCACAAACTGTAGGAAATATGGAATACAACCAGAAACTGAATCTTCCAGAGGCTGAATCATACCTGGAAAAACAAAAACTTCCTCAAGGGGTCGTTCTAGAGGAACTTGCTAAGATTGGTATTCTAAGCCAAGACTGGTTTGTTCTGGGCTGTCTTGCAACTATTCGTTACGAAATGGAAACGTCGATTGGTCTAATGGCACTAGATGAAAGTCACTACTTTGATCATACAGACTATGAACTTGAGCTTGAAGTCACCGACCATGAAAAAGGGAAAGCCGATTTTCAGAAATTCTTAGAAGAAAATCAGATCACTTATCAGAAAACTCCTTCAAAATTAATTCGTTTTATTAAAAGCATGAAAAAATGCTGAAATAATCTCCATTTTCTGGTAAAATAATGGAGATAAAATATTTAGAGTTTACAGAGGACGGTCTATAATGTCAGATAGAAACAACATGAAACTTTTTGCACTTAATTCCAATCATGAAATTGCACAAAAAATCGCAGAAACGGTTGGTGTACCTCTCGGAAAATTATCTTCACGCCAATTTTCTGATGGAGAAATCCAAGTCAACATTGAAGAGAGTGTCCGTGGTTACGATGTCTACATCATCCAATCAACCAGCTACCCCGTTAGCAACCACTTGATGGAGTTGTTAATCATGGTCGATGCTTGTGTACGTGCAAGTGCTCATAGTATCAACGTTGTCCTTCCTTACTTTGGTTATGCTCGTCAGGATCGTATCGCTTCTTCTCGCGAACCCCTCACTGCAAAACTAGTTGCCAATATGCTTGTCAAGGCTGGTGTAAGTCGTGTTCTAACGCTTGACCTCCACGCTGTTCAGGTTCAAGGTTTCTTTGACATTCCAGTAGATAACCTCTATACAATTCCTCTCTTTGCTAAACACTACAGCGATAAAGGGTTGCTGGGATCAGATGTCGTTGTTGTAAGTCCAAAAAACTCTGGTGTCAAACGTGCCCGTAGCTTAGCTGAATATTTAGATGCACCAATCGCAATCATCGACTATGCTCAAGACGATTCAGAGCGTAGCCAAGGCTATATCATCGGTGATGTTGATGGCAAGAAGGCCATCTTGATTGACGATATCCTAAATACTGGACGTACTTTCTCAGAAGCAGCAAAAATCGTCGAGCGTGAAGGTGCAACTGAAATCTATGCGGTATCCAGTCATGGTCTCTTTGTAGAAGGCGCTGCTGACCTTCTTGATGCTACTAACATCAAAGAAATCCTTGTGACAGACTCTGTAGCAACCAAAGAAAGAACTCCGAAAAATGTGTGCTACATTACCGCTAGCGAATTGATCGGTGATGCAATCGTCCGTATCCACGAAAGAAAACCAGTTAGCCCACTCTTTGCATATAATAAAAAGGAATAAGGTGATTCTTTGATTTATTTGGACAATGCTGCCACTACTCCTATGTCAGCGACAGCCATAACAGCAATGACCAAGGTCATGCAAGAAACCCATGGGAATCCTTCAAGTATTCACAGTCATGGTCGCCATGCTGGTAAACTACTCCGTGAAGCCCGTCAGGAGTTAGCTCACTTACTAGGAACCAAGCCACAACGAATCTTTTTCACATCTGGAGGGACAGAAAGTAACAATACAGCTATTATCGGCTATTGTCTCCGCCATCAAGAAAGAGGAAAACACATCATCACGACAGCTATTGAACACCATTCTGTCCTTGAAACCATTGATTATCTGGTTCAACATTTTGGCTTTGAAGTGACCATCATCCAACCGGTAAATCAAGAAATCACTGCGCAGCAGGTTCAAGAGGCTTTACGTGACGATACCATCCTCGTTTCTACCATGTATGCCAATAATGAAACTGGGAGTCTTTTACCTATTGCTGAGATTGGACATGTTTTAAAAGACCATCCTGCTGCTTATCATGTTGATGCTGTTCAAGCTATTGGGAAAATCCCTATCTATCCTGAGGAGTTAGGAATTGATTTTCTCAGTGCTTCTGCTCACAAGTTCCATGGACCAAAGGGAATTGGCTTTCTTTACGCTTCGACTGTGGACTTTGATCCCTACCTTCACGGTGGAGACCAAGAACAAAAGAAACGGGCTGGAACAGAAAATCTCGCTGCCATTTTAGGCATGGTTGCCGCTCTCAAAGAAGACTTGGAGCATCAGGCTGACCATTACCAAAAACTAGAGGGATTAAAATCTGCTTTTCTTGATGAAATTGCGGAACTCGACTTCTATCTCAATGAAGGTCAAGATCAACTGCCTTATGTTTTCAATATCGGTTTCCCTGGTCAAAAAAATGATTTGCTCTTACTTCGGTTAGACCTAGAAGGAATCTCAATTTCAACCGGTTCAGCCTGTACTGCTGGTATTGTGCAGACCAGTCATGTACTCGAAGCTTTCTATGGACCCGATTCCCATCGTTTAAAAGAGTCTGTCCGTATCAGTCTTTCTCCTCTTAATACCGAGAACGAACTGAAACAACTGGCTCAAACCTTAAAAAATATTATTGGAGATTAACCTAATGGCATTCGAAAAAACCATTAAACTGCAAAACTGCCGCTACGACTACACACTTAGCCCATCTGTCAAAAAATTCACACTAAAAGACAATACTTTCTTTGAAACAAAGGTAGGAAACTACGAACTGACTCGTCTACTTGAAAAAGTTCCTAATAGTGGTGAAGGTTTCCTACTAAAAATTATCATCAACAAAGAGCTTACAGGTGTTAAAATTAATATCACTGACAAATCAGGTCTTCGTTTGGTGAATATCTTTAAATCTGAAGATCACCATATCCACCAAGAGAAATTCTACTTCCTCATGGACAGTCTTGTAGAACGCGGTATCTTCACAAAAGAAGAGAGATAATTGACTATGTATCGACTTACCTATCAAGATAACTATCAAGTAGAACGTACACTTGAATTTGCCGATTACGAAGAACTCATGTTATCCCTATCAGGCTGTGTGACCCTGCCCGACACTCTCCTAATCAGCTCCTTAACACTGAATGATAAAGTGATTTATCAAGGATTAGTTGGCGATCTCTACCGTTTTCTATCACAAGCTAATTTTTAAGACTAAAACTAAGATTTTCTTAGTTTTTTCTTGTTTTTGTTGATTTTTTCACAATGTTTCTATAAAATAGAAGAATAGAAAGGTTGTGATTTTGTGAAAGATAAACAGTCTGCTATCCCAAAAGCAACAGCAAAAAGACTCTCTCTTTACTATCGAATTTTCAAGAGATTTCATGCAGAAAAAATTGAACGTGCCAACTCTAAGCAAATTGCAGAGGCTATTGGTATCGATTCTGCAACTGTTCGCCGAGATTTTTCCTATTTTGGTGAACTTGGTCGTCGTGGTTTTGGTTACGATGTCAAAAAATTGATGACGTTTTTTGCTGACCTCCTTAATGATAACTCGATTACTAATGTTATGTTGGTTGGAATTGGCAATATGGGTCATGCCCTTCTCCACTACCGCTTCCATGAGCGCAACAAGATGAAGATTATCATGGCCTTTGACCTAGATGACCATCCAGAAGTTGGCACCCAGACACCTGATGGTATTCCAATCTATGGTATCTCACAGATTAAAGAAAAAATTAAAGAAGCAGATGTCAAAACTGCTATCCTAACAGTTCCAAGTGTTAAATCACAAGAAGTTGCCAATCTTTTGGTTGATGCAGGTATAAAAGGTATTCTTAGTTTTTCACCCGTCCACCTTCACCTTCCAAAAGATGTGGTCGTTCAGTATGTCGATTTGACAAGCGAACTCCAAACTCTCCTCTATTTTATGCGTAAAGAGGATTAGAAAGCGAAAGCATTTATGAAAAAACCAGTTATTGGGATTACAGGAAATGAAAAAGCTCATCCAGATGATGACATCATGATGAGCTATGCAGCGAAAGGCTTTGTTGAAGGAGTCAAGGACGCTGGCGGAATTCCAATCATCCTACCGATTGGTGATCAAGAAATGGCAAGCCATTACGTCGCTATGATTGATAAACTCATCCTAACAGGTGGGCAAAATGTGGATCCAAAATTCTATGGCCAGCCTAAAACAATTGACAGCGATGACTACCATCTTCAAAGAGACCAGTTTGAATTAGCCCTTATCAGAGAAGCCATCAAGCAGAAGAAACCAATTTTCTCTGTTTGTCGGGGTACCCAGCTTTTCAATGTCGCTATGGGAGGTACGCTTCACCAAGATATCGAGGATCATTGGCAGGACTGTTCAGCCGAATACACGACCCAACGCCTCGTAACGGAGCCTGATACAATTCTCCGAGAAATCTACGGAGAAATCTCTCATATCAACTCCTTCCACCACCAGAGTATTAAAGATCTAGCTCCTAATCTTAAGGTTGTAGCACATGATCCTAAAGATGGAATTATTGAGGCTGTGACAACTACGGACGGCTTCCCTTATCTTGGTGTTCAATGGCATCCTGAGTTTCTCTTTGAAAACCGCCCCAAGGATAAAACGCTATTTGACTATGTTGTTAACGAACTCTAAATCAAATCCGTCTTTTCACGGTAACTAAAGTAATCAGAGTGCGAGACAATCAGGTGGTCCAAGAAAACGATTCCCATCAGTTCACAGGCTTCCTTGACTAGCTTAGTGACATGGTCATCATTTCGACTAGGGGATACAGCACCTGATGGATGGTTATGAACGAGAATCACAGAGGTAGCCATATGCTTCAAAGCATAGTGAAGGATTTCCCGCGGTTCAGCAATGCTGCGTGTCGCAGAGCCGATAAAGATGGTCTGCTGATGAATGATTTGATTTTGAGTATTGAGATAGAGCGCCACTAGGTGCTCTTGTTTTTTATCGCCAAGTTCATGTTGCATTTTCTTGGCCAGCTTTTGACTGCTGAGAATACTTTCCATCTCAAGTGTTTCATGTTTGTGAATACGATGACCCAGTTCAATCACAGCTTGTAATTCAATGGCTTTAATACGTCCAATACCCGAAAGGCTCTGCAATTCCTGCAGGGTCATTTTTTTCAAATCAGTTAAACTGGTAAGACTATTCAAGACTTTCTGAGCGATTTCAAATACATTAGCCTGACGTGTTCCCGTTCTTAGCAGAATGGCTAACAATTCTTGATTGCTCAGAGCCTCTACTCCTTCTCTAACCAGTCTTTCTCTAGGCAAAAGTGAATCTTCTTGAAATGAAATACTGTACATAAAAATCCTCCTCACTTTATTATTCGTGAGAAGGATGGAAAGTTAGATTTTTTTCTCAATTGGGGCTACACTGGCTAGAAGTTTTTTCAGCCCTACTTCTGGGAAATTGATTTTCAATTCCTGAGTAGCGCCACTACCTGAAACTTCAAGGACTGTCCCTTGCCCCCACTTCTTGTGGAGAGCAATATCCCCAATAGACCAGCTTGTATCAGTCGAATCTTTTTTATTTCCAGCTGCAAACTGTCCAAATGGGAGACCACTTGACTGGATAGAGCTTGGTACAGCATTTCGTTTTCGTTCTTGAAGGGCCTGAGCTAAGCTCATACCTTGACCGAAAGCAATCCCACCACTGCTATAAGATGCCTTAAAGCTAGTATTCTCTGGACGGGCCAAACCTTGATACTCAAGCAAGTCCGAACTAATTTCATTGATAAAACGGGTCGGACGATTGTAGTTGGTACGACCGAAAAGCAAGCGTGAGTTGGCATTGGTCAGATAGAGGATTTTCTCCGCGCGCGTGATACCGACATAGGCCAAACGGCGTTCTTCTTCCAGTTCATCAGGATCTTCAGCCGCGCGACTAAGCGGAAAGACATTTTCCTCCATCCCAATGATAAAGACAACTGGGAACTCAAGTCCCTTAGCTGCATGGAGGGTCATCAAGGTCACTTCTGATGTCTCCTGACTGCCTGAATCTGTGTCTGCAATCAAAGCCAAGTCATTCAAGAAACGACTGAGTTTGTCCAAACCAGTTTCTTCTTTCTGGCTATCAGGATTGTCATCAAAGTTTTTGGTAACAGATAGGAACTCTTCGATATTTTCAACCCGAGCCTTGCTTTCCAAGGTTGCCTGAGCATTAAGAATATCGACATAACCTGTTTTTTCTAGGACGGCCTCAACCAACTCTGTAATGGTTAATTGGTCCAGTTGCTCTCGCAAATCCAGAATCATATTGGCAAAATCCCAGATAGACTGGGCTGCTTTTCCTTTGATGCTAGACAGCATGATATTAGCTGAAGCATCCAGCATAGACATCTCTTGCATATTGGCAAAATCCCGGATTTTCTCAACCGTGCCTGGCCCAATTCCGCGTTTAGGTTCGTTAATAATGCGCTCAAAACTGATATTGTCACTCAAATTAGCAATAAGATTAAGATAGGCAATAATATCACGGATTTCCTTACGGCTGTAGAACTTGGTTCCGCCGACCATAGTATAAGGAATATTGGACTTTAGGAGGGCCTCCTCAATAGTACGGGATTGTGCATTAGTCCGATAAAGAACTGCAAAATCCTTGTGGAGGAAGTTTTGAGTTCGACCAAGTTCATCGATGGTTTTGGCTACAAAAACAGCCTCATCTTGTTCGTCATTTGCACGATAGTAAATAATCTGCTCTCCATCCGCATTCTGGGTCCAGAGATTCTTAGGACGACGGTTTTTATTATTTTTGATGACGTCATTGGCAGCTTGTAGAATGGTTTTGGTTGAACGGTAATTTTCCTCCAACAAAACGACCTTAGCTTGAGGGTAATCTTTCTCAAAATCCAAGATATTCTGCATATCAGCCCCACGCCAACCGTAAATAGACTGGTCAGCATCACCGACTACGCAGATATTTTTAAAGCGTGAAGCCAAGAGTTTGACCAATTGATACTGGGCATGGTTGGTATCTTGGTACTCATCAACATGAATGTACTGGAACTTCTGCTGATAGTAAGTCAAGACGTCAGGATTTTGATCAAAGAGACGCAGGGTCAGCATAATCAAATCATCAAAGTCAACGGACTCAGACTGACGAAGCTCCTTTTGATAAGCTGTATAACACTGAGCTACGATTTGCGTGTACATATCGCCAGCCTGGGCAGCATAAGCCACATCATCAATCAGGTCATTCTTGGCATTTGAAATAGTCCCCAAAATAGTGCGTTCATTCCATTTTTTCGGATCCAGGTTTAATTGCTTGAGAATACGTTTCATGAGAGTTCTCTGTTCCCCAGGATCTACAATAGTAAAATTACGATTGTAGCCAATATGATCTGCATCACGACGTAGAATACGAACACACATGGAGTGAAAGGTCGCAATCAGACAGTCCTGAGTTGCTGGATTGAGCCCGTAGGCACGCTCTTTCATCTCACGCGCCGCCTTATTGGTAAAAGTAATGGCCAAGATATTCCACGGATTAACCATTTTTTCATCAATCAAATAAGCAATACGGTGGGTCAAAACTCGGGTCTTTCCAGAACCAGCCCCCGCCATGACTAATAAGGGACCTTCTGTCGTTTGAACCGCCTCAGCCTGACGGTCATTCATTCCATTCAATAATGCGTTCATTTTTTCTTCCTTACTCTTGAAGTCAATGTTTCTATTATATCAGAAATCAGGGAAAATATCTTTACCTAGACTGGTTGCTTGTAGAAGAAAACTCTCTCATCAGCTGAAGACAAGGTCTCATATCTAGATAAGAAAAAGAGCTTGGATAGCATTTCCAAACTCTTTAAATATCATCTAAATATTAGAACAATCCTAGAACGGTTCCATCACTTTCAACATCCATATTGAGAGCGGCTGGTCGTTTTGGAAGACCTGGCATGGTCATGACATCACCAGTTAAGGCAACGATAAAGCCTGCACCTAATTTCGGTACCAATTCACGAATGGTAATTTCAAAGTTTTCTGGAGCTCCAAGTGCATTTGGATTGTCAGAGAAACTGTACTGAGTTTTAGCCATACAGATTGGCAATTTGTCCCATCCATTCTGAACAATTTGAGCGATTTGCGTTTGAGCTTTCTTCTCAAAGTTCACTTTGCTACCACGATAGATTTCAGTAACAATCTTTTCAATCTTTTCTTGTACAGAAAGGTCGTTGTCGTAAAGACGTTTGTAGTTTGCTGGATTTTCAGCGATAGTCTTGACAAGCGTTTCAGCAAGCGCTACGCCACCTTCTGCACCATCAGCCCAGACACTAGCCAACTCAACTGGAACATCGATTGAGGCACAAAGTTCTTTCAAAGCTGCGATTTCTGCTTCTGTATCAGAAACAAATTCGTTAATCGCAACGACTGCTGGAATACCGAACTTACGAATATTTTCAACGTGGCGTTTCAAGTTAGCAAAACCTGCACGAACTGCTTCCACATTTTCCTCTGTCAAAGCATCTTTAGCAACCCCACCATTCATCTTGAGAGCACGTAGTGTTGCGACAATAACTACTGCATCTGGAGATGTTGGCAAGTTTGGCGTCTTGATATCAAGGAATTTCTCAGCACCAAGGTCTGCACCAAAACCAGCTTCAGTAACAGTATAGTCAGCCAAGCGAAGGGCTGTGCTTGTTGCCAAAACAGAGTTACATCCATGAGCGATATTGGCAAATGGACCACCGTGTACAAAAGCAGGTGTGCCGTAAATTGTCTGAACCAAGTTTGGTTTGATAGCATCTTTCAAAATCAATGCTAAAGCTCCCTCAACCTGCAAATCACCAACAGTAACTGGCGTACGATCGTAACGATAGCCGATAACGATATTCGCCAAACGACGTTTCAAATCTTCAATATCCGTCGCCAAGCAAAGAATTGCCATGATTTCAGAAGCAACAGTAATATCAAAACCATCCTCGCGTGGAATACCATTTAGAGGGCCACCAAGTCCAACGGTAACATGGCGAAGTGCACGATCGTTCAAGTCCACTACACGTTTCCAGAGGATACGACGTTGGTCAATTCCAAGCTCATTTCCTTGGTGCAAGTGGTTGTCAATCAAGGCTGAAAGAGCATTGTTGGCAGTTGTAATGGCATGCATGTCTCCAGTAAAGTGGAGGTTGATATCTTCCATTGGTAGCACTTGGGCGTAACCACCGCCTGCAGCACCTCCCTTGATTCCCATCACTGGGCCAAGAGACGGTTCGCGAATGGCGATCATCGTTTTCTTGCCAATCTTGTTCAAGGCGTCTGCCAGACCAATGGTAATGGTTGATTTCCCTTCACCTGCAGGCGTCGGGTTGATGGCAGTAACCAAGATCAATTTACCAACTGGATTGCTCTCAACTGCACGAATTTTATCAAAGCTGAGTTTAGCCTTGTACTTCCCATACAACTCCAAATCATCGTAAGAAATACCAAGTTTCTCCACAACATTCACGATTGGCTTTAACTCAATACTCTGCGCGATTTCAATATCTGTTTTCATAACAAACTCCTCTAATCTCTAATGTGATAATTCATTATAACACAAAACAAGATTTTTAACACCCATAAACTCTCTAAACGTTCGTAAATATCAATATTTCAGGGGTTATAATAGCGCTTTTTAAAATTTTATATGCTTTTATAGTTTTAGACTATAGTATTCCTGCGTTTTAACAAAAATTTATCGCTTTCATTTTACTTAACGTTTATTTTTGTGTACAATAGTCCTATGAAAATTTTAGTTACATCGGGCGGTACGAGTGAAGCTATAGATAGCGTCCGCTCTATTACGAACCATTCTACTGGTCGCTTGGGGAAAATCATCACAGAAACCTTGCTTGCTGCAGGGCATGAAGTTTGTTTGATTACTACTAACAGAGCTCTTAAGCCAGAACCTCATCCCCATTTAACCATTCTAGAAATCAAAAATACTCATGATCTTCTTTTAGAGATAAAAGAGCGAGTTCCGAATTATCAAGTCCTGATTCATTCGATGGCAGTTTCTGACTACACTCCTGTTTATATGACAGGGCTGGCAGAAGTTGAGGCCAGTTCTAATCTAGAAGAATTCTTAAACAAGCAGAATCATCAGACTAAGATTTCTTCAACTGATGAGGTTCAGGTTTTATTCCTGAAAAAAACACCCAAAATCATCTCTCTAGTCAAAGAATGGAATCCTGCTATTCATCTGATTGGTTTCAAACTGCTAGTTGATGTCTCTGAGGATTATCTCATAGAAATTGCTAGACAGAGTCTTATCAAGAACCAAGCTGACTTGATCATTGCAAATGACCTTACTCAAATTTCAGCAAATCAGCATCGCGCAATCTTTGTTGAGAAAGAGCATCTTCAAACTGTTCAAACAAAAGAGGAAATTGCAAGCCTCCTACTTGAGAAAATTCATGCTTACGATTCATAGAAAGGAAAGCCATGGCAAATATTCTGATCGCAGTGACAGGTTCTATTGCCTCCTATAAATCAGCTGACCTAGTCAGTTCCTTAAAGAAACAGGGCCATCATGTCACTGTCTTAATGACCGAGGCAGCGAGAGAGTTTATCCAACCGTTGACACTACAAGTCCTCTCTCAAAATCCTGTCCACCTTGATGTCATGAAGGAACCCTATCCTAATCAAGTCAATCATATTGAACTAGGCAAAAAAGCTGATCTTTTTATCGTCGTCCCTGCTACTGCTAATACCATTGCCAAACTTGCGCACGGTTTTGCGGATAACATGGTGACCAGTACAGCATTAGCTTTACCCCAAAACATTCCTAAACTCCTTGCGCCAGCCATGAATACAAAAATGTATGACCATCCGGCAACTCAGGCAAACCTTAAAACTATAGAAACATACGGTTACAAGCTTATCTCTCCGAAAGAATCCTTACTTGCTTGTGGAGACTACGGAGGGGGAGCTTTGGCAGACCTGGATATTATTTTAGAAAGAATAAAGGAAACACTCAATGAAAAAACGCTCTAATATTGCTCCGATTGCTATCTTTTTTGCGACCATGTTGGTCATTCACTTTCTGAGCTCACTCTTATTTAATCTATTCCCATTCCCAATTAAACCAACTATCGTGCATGTTCCTGTTATTATCGCTAGTATTATTTACGGCCCACGAGTTGGTGTTACACTCGGTTTCTTGATGGGGCTACTTAGCTTGACTGTAAACACGATTACAATCCTTCCAACCAGCTACCTATTCTCACCTTTTGTACCAAACGGAAACATCTATTCAGCAATGATTGCCATCCTACCTCGTATTTTGATCGGTCTGACACCTTATTTAGTTTATAAACTATTGAAAAACAGAACGGGTCTCATCATTGCCGGAGCTCTCGGTTCACTTACAAATACAGTCTTTGTACTTGGGGGGATCTTCTTCCTTTTTGGAAGTGTCTTCGATGGAAATATCCAAAAACTCCTAGCAACTGTTATTTCAACCAACTCAATTGCTGAGCTTGTCATCTCTGCAGTTCTCACAGTAGCAATTGTCCCACGATTACAAACCTTGAAGAAATAAAAACAACTCCACTTTCGTACTGAAGGTGGAGTTTTAGTTTTCACCAGTAAAGGCTCATCTTCTATCCATAAATGGGTATTTACCAAGGAGTCATTAGTTCAAAATTTTGAAAATATATGATAATCCTTTGAATCTACCACCCATACTTTTGAAAATTTCCAATAAAATCAAAATAAATTCTTGACATGTCTATCTATTTATTGTACTATACTTATGTATATACAGTTAAATGGAGGTTCTTATGGATATACGGAAAAAAACGCAGTTTATGACCATGACTGCCCTACTCACAGCAATCGCGATTTTGATTCCAATCATTATGCCTTTTAAAATCGTCATCCCACCAGCTTCTTACACTTTAGGAAGCCATATCGCCATCTTTATCGCCATGTTCCTATCACCTTTGATGGCTGGTTTTGTGATTATTGCTTCTAGTCTCGGCTTCCTAATGGCAGGCTATCCTATGGTCATTGTCCTGCGCGCTTTTTCACACATCATTTTTGGTACTTTGGGAGCATTTTACTTGAAAAAATTTCCTGAAACCTTGGATAAACCAAAGGCGTCTTGGATTTTCAACTTTGTTTTGGGTGTCGTTCATGCCATTGCTGAAGTGCTAGCTTGTATCATTTTCTATGCTACTTCAGGGACAAATATTGAAAATATGTTTTATGTTCTCTTCGTCCTAGTTGGATTTGGTACAATTGTCCATAGTATGGTAGACTATACATTAGCACTAGCTGTCTATAAAGTGCTTCGAAAACGTCGCTAAAAGGAAAAACTATGACAACGGATCGCAAACGAGCTCTTCTCAAACTATTAAAAGAGGCACCGAAAGCCCTCAATGGTCAAACCTTGGCTGAGCACTTTCATGTCACGCGCCAAGTCATTGTACAGGATATCGCTATTCTCCGAGCAGATGGGGCTCCTATCCTATCCACCAATCGTGGTTATATCTACAAAGAAAATGATGCCAGCCCCTACGTTCACAAACTCTTTAAAGTGAAACATGAACTGGAAGAAATCGGGCAGGAACTTCTAGCTATTGTAGATAATGGCGGACGCGTTCAAAATATCTTAATTGATCATCCCGTTTATGGTGAAATTGAAACTCTGCTCAAACTCACCTGTCGCCGAGATGTCCAGCACTTTCTGGAACAAGTTGAGAATTCTGACTTTAGACCACTTTCTGAATTGACAGACGGCATCCATTACCACCTTGTTGAAGCTGAAACACAACAAGACCTCCACTATATCGAGGAGTCCTTGGATCAGTTAGGTTATTTAGTAAAAGACTAGAAAATTTCTTTCTCCCAGCCGTCCTCTGTACGGTGGCGATAGAAGAATTCAGACTTTTCAGGTGCTTCCATCATTTCCATCAAGGGTAACATATCATAGGCCAGATCCAAGTTTGGAATCTGGTCTTTTTGCACCCAAGATACCTCTCCTTCCTCTGAGGATTGGAGATTTCCAGTAAACTCTGTCGCCTTATAGCAAACGACGATGTAGCGCTCACCTGTATCTAGTAGCCAATTTTTAATACCGACCAGTTGGGGATTCTGAATGGTCAAACCAGTTTCTTCGTATATTTCACGAATGACAGACTCGGCAAAGGCCTCGCCATTCTCAACATGACCTCCAGGAAAGGCATAACCAGACCAGCGATTCTCTTCAGGAGAGCGATACTGCATAACCACGTGCTGAGTTTCGAGGTCTTCAATCAGACAAATGTTTGTTAAAATCGTTAATTGGGAACGGGACATAAATTCGCTCGCTTTCTAAAGTTTTAAAACGTATATTTATAGTATTTTATTTTGGATTTCACGATAAAAGTGAGTCAGAGGATTAAGGTATTCATCACAATTTTAAATACATTTTTTCACTTCTTCAATTCTTTAATCAGTAGCTATTAAATCTTTTTTTAATTCTTCTAACACCTCTAAATCAATATTGTATTCTTTATAAACTTTACTTTTAAAATATTCTTCTATTCTAGAAAGCATTTTATTAATCATATTAAGAGATTCAAATTTTTGACCAGTATACATTGTAATTGTAATTCCGATGAGAGGGAACACAGTTATTATATAAGTTAAAATATCAAAATGACACTTATTGCCTATATAAATAAATAATAAAACTATTAAAATCAAAACTATTGTTGTTAATCTTCTTATGAACTTAATTCTTCCTGCGACCTTTTTATCAGCATTATCTTTTCTAGCCTCAATATCATTAATTCTTTTCTGAACCTGGATTCTTTTTTCATTAGAAATTCTAGTAATTTCTTTCTTACTGTTCTCCGCTTCTTTCTCAGCACGCTTTTTCTCTTCAACTATCTTTTGTCTATCTAATTCTCTAACTTTATTATCATGTTCCAATTTTTTTACTTTCTTTTCTAATCTCTCCTTTCCTGATTTATATATTTCTAATCCATTTGGTTTAATAATATCATCAATGTTATTTAATTGCTCCCGATCTATATCCTCGGGTTTCATCATTTTTTTACGCAGTTCAATAATATTTTCATTCAAGTCATCTTCTGATAACTCTCCTTTTTTATAACTTTCTTTTACTTTATCATATTGTTTAGCAACTGTTTGAGTTAAAATATTCGATAATACCAATCTAGACTTTTCTAGTATATTAAACGTCGAAGGCAAGTGCTCAGAACCAAATCCTTTATTTAAGTCAAACCATAAGCGATTAGTTAATGATGACATGCTGATTGCGAGAGGAGCATTCAAATCTTCATTCTCTTTATTAAAATCATTAGCCATTTGTAAAATTTTTCCAACTTCAGTGATGACTAGATGCTTTGAGTCTTTCAAAGATAAAATTTCAGAATTAATATTATCCTTCTTTCTTAAAATATTTGTATAGTTTAAGTGTTTTAAGTATTTTTCCTTATTCTCAGTAGCTAAACCATACTTCTCTACAATTTCTTGACTCTCAATATTAAAATTATGATACTCTGGAGAATAATAATTTAATGAATCGGCCTCTGAAACAGAATGTTGCTTCAATATACTAGTGAATCTTGCACGTTTATTTATTACATCAGCTGGAGTTGAACAATCTCTTACAATCTCATCCATTGCAACATTTCCAATATCAACGATTTTATTACCTTTGACGATTTCTTCTGCAGTTCCGAAGAAATGGTCTATATCTTCGCTAACTTCTTTATAATACCGTATTGAAATAATTCGTTTGTTGCTTTTTTGATTCATTTCATTAATTAATTGAAACATATCATTAGCCAATTTCTGGAAGAAAATACCATTGTATCCAGCTAAATGAAATAGTATTTCTGTTTCAACATATAAATTGATGTTATTTTTCCATGTTAATTTACTAATATCACTAGTATAATTAATTCCTGAGAACAGAACGGCTCCTTCTTTTATTTGATTAATATTTTTAAGAAAATTTACATCGGTATCATTTTCAATAATAAACTTACTAATAATACTTGAATAATCTCCATTAAATGAATCATCTAACAAAAACGAGGTGAATTCTCTTGTTAACTTTTCCTCACTTATCTCTTGATCCTTATCTTTCTCACTCTTAACATATCTTATAAGACTTGACATCAATGCTTGACTTTTCAAATCAGATTCTTCTAATTCTTGTTCAATTTTACTATCTAAAGAGATATTCTCTCTGCTAACTAAAAATTGTCCATCTTTTTTGGATACAAATTCTATTCTTTTGATAGACGATTGGATAACATAGCTAGGAATATTAAATCCGAAATTTTCATTTAACAATGATGATATTTTTTCAACATCAAAACTATTCAATTCATTGCTCAATATAATGTGTTCGATGAACCTTGATATTACAAAATATGTATCTTTTTTCCCATCATTGTATAACTGACGATACGTAGCATAAGATGCTAATTTATTAACTTGACTAATCATTTCTAATCTCCTATTTTATTAATATTTCATACTCTAATCCATCGCCTTGACTTCCAACATCATATCACGAATCTGGGCTGCTAGTTCGAAGTCAAGCACTTCGACAGCTTCTTGCATTTGTTTCTCCAGTTTCTTGACGAGTTCTTTGCGTTCTTGTTTGTTAAGGCTATTGATATCGACTTCCTTGTCCTCTTCCTTGGCAACTGCCTTGGTTACGGCAATCAGGTCACGGATTTCTTTCTTAATGGTTTGTGGGACGATACCATGCTCTTCATTATAGGCCATCTGGATTTTCCGACGGCGAGCCGTTTCATCAATGGCACGTTGCATAGACTGAGTCATGGTATCAGCGTACATGATAACATGCCCTTCGCTATTACGGGCAGCACGTCCAATAGTCTGGATGAGGCCGCGTTCGTTACGAAGGAAGCCTTCCTTATCAGCATCGAGAATGGCTACCAAGCTTACTTCAGGAACATCAATCCCTTCACGGAGCAGATTGATTCCGACCAAGACATCAAATACACCCAAGCGCAGGTCACGGATAATCTCCGTCCGCTCTAAGGTCTTGATATCCGAGTGCATGTACTTGACCTTGATACCCATTTCCTTGAAGTAGTCGGTTAAGTCCTCTGCCATTTTCTTAGTCAAAGTGGTGATAAAGGTACGTTCATTCTTTTCAACACGGACATTGATTTCACCTAAGAGGTCATCAATCTGTCCCATAGTTGGACGGACTTCCACTTCAGGATCCAAAAGCCCTGTTGGACGAATGATTTGCTCAATCACTGTCTCGGTCTGTTCATTTTCATAGTCACCAGGTGTCGCTGAAACGTAAACAATCTGGTGCACATGACTTTCAAACTCCTCACGGCGGAGAGGACGATTGTCCAAGGCTGACGGCAAACGGAAACCATAATTGACCAGCATTTCCTTACGAGAGCGGTCTCCATTGTACATGCCCTTGATCTGCCCCATGGTCATGTGACTTTCATCAATCATAATCAAGAAATCATCTGGGAAGAAGTCAAGAAGCGTATAAGGAGGCTCTCCTTCACTACGACCATCCATGTGACGAGAGTAGTTTTCAACACCGTTGGTATAACCCATCTCACGTAACATCTCAATATCATACTCTGTCCGCTGCTTCAAACGCTGGGCTTCTAGCAGTTTGCCTTCCTTTTCAAAGACAGCTAACTGCTCCTCCAACTCCGCCTGAATCTTGGCAATGGCAACTTCCATATGGTCGTCATTGGTCACAAAGTGAGTAGCTGGGAAAATCGCCAGATGATCCACTTCACCTAATACCTGACCTGTCAAAGCCTCAACCTCACGGATACGGTCAATCTCATCCCCAAAGAACTCCACTCGAAAAGCGTGTTCATCACGGGAAGCTGGGAAAATCTCTACCACATCCCCACGCACACGAAATCTTCCGCGTTGGAAATCAATGTCATTACGCTCAAACTGAATATCAACCAAGTCATTCAAGAGTTTATCACGCGAAATCTCAAGACCTGGACGCAAACTTACCACGCTATCAGCATATTCCTTGGGCGAACCCAAACCATAGATACAAGAGACAGAAGCCACAACGATGACATCGTTACGTTCCAGAAGTGCTGAAGTCGCTGAGTGGCGGAGCTTGTCAATCTCGTCATTGACAGAGCTGTCCTTTTCAATATAGGTATCGCTAGAAGGTACATAGGCCTCGGGCTGGTAATAGTCATAGTAGGACACAAAGTACTCAACAGCATTTTCAGGGAAAAATTCCTTAAACTCCCCATAGAGCTGACCAGCTAGGGTTTTGTTATGGGCAATGACCAAAGTAGGTTTATTGACTTTAGCAATGACCTGACTCATGGTATAGGTCTTCCCTGTACCCGTCGCCCCCATGAGGATTTGAGCCTTCTCTCCACCCTCGATATTATCGACCAACTGCTCGATTGCTTGGGGTTGGTCTCCTGATGGTTCATATTTTGACACTAGTCTAAATTTATTATCTGTAATTCGATTGATCATAATTGCCTCGCATGCCTTTTATTTCTTCTATTTTACCATAAATTAAATTCCATTAGATTCTTTATCTATTGACTTTAACAAACCCACATTCTTATGTCATATCTTCTTACATAATAATCATTAAAATTTGCCTTCTGACTTTTTTTCTGTTATAATTAAAAAATATTCAGAAAGGAGACTAAAAATGAAGAAAAAAATTCTAGCATGTTTGCTCATTTTATTTCCCATTTTCTCACTAGGAATAGCAAAAGCTGACACTGTTAAATCAAAGTATATTATTGCAAGTGATTCATCTTTTGCACCTTTTGTATTTCAAAATTCAAACAACGAGTACACCGGTATTGATATGGACTTGATTAAAGCTATTGCCAAAGATCAAGGTTTCGAAATTGAGATTACTAACCCAGGCTTTGACGCAGCGATTAGTGCTGTTCAGGCCGGACAAGCAGACGGTATTATTGCTGGTATGTCTGTTACGGACGCTCGTAAAGCTACATTTGACTTCTCTGATTCCTACTACACTGCTAATACGATTCTCGGTGTAAAAGAATCCAGTACCATTGCTTCTTATGAAGACCTCAAGGATAAGACAGTTGGTGTTAAAAACGGAACTGCTTCTCAAACGTTCCTTACTGAAAATCAAAGCAAATACGGCTACAAGATTAAAACTTTTTCAGATGGCTCATCTATGTATGACAGTCTCAACACTGGAGCTATCGATGCCGTGATGGATGATGAGCCCGTTCTCAAATATTCTATCAGCCAAGGACAAAAATTGAAAACGCCAATCGCTGGGACTCCAATCGGTGAAACAGCCTTTGCCGTTAAAAAAGGAACAAACTCTGAATTGATTCAAATGTTCAATAAGGGGCTTGCCAACCTCAAAGCAAACGGTGAATTTCAAAAAATTCTCGACAAGTATCTGGCTAGCGGAGCAGCAACTACTTCTACAAGTACAGTTGACGAAACGACCATCTGGGGCTTGCTTCAAAACAACTACAAGCAACTCCTTAGTGGACTTGGAATCACTCTTGCTCTAGCGCTTATTTCATTTGCAATTGCCATTGTCATCGGTATTATCTTCGGTATGTTTAGCGTTAGCCCATACAAATCTCTTCGTCTGATCTCTGAGATTTTCGTTGACGTTATTCGTGGTATTCCCTTGATGATTCTTGCAGCCTTCATCTTCTGGGGAATTCCAAACTTCATCGAGTCGATTACAGGCCAACAAAGTCCAATTAACGACTTTGTAGCTGGCACCATCGCCCTCTCACTTAATGCGGCAGCTTATATCGCTGAAATCGTTCGTGGTGGGATTCAAGCTGTTCCAGTTGGGCAAATGGAAGCCAGTCGCAGTCTTGGTATCTCTTATGGAAAGACCATGCGAAAGATTATCTTGCCACAAGCGACTAAATTGATGTTGCCAAACTTCGTTAACCAATTCGTTATTGCATTGAAGGATACAACCATCGTATCTGCTATCGGTTTGGTCGAACTCTTCCAAACTGGTAAGATCATCATCGCCCGTAACTACCAAAGTTTCAAGATGTATGCAATCCTTGCTATCTTCTATCTTGTAATTATCACGCTTTTGACTAGACTAGCGAAACGCTTAGAAAAGAGGATTCGTTAATGGCAAAACTAAAAATTGATGTAAATGATTTGCATAAGTATTATGGAAAAAATGAGGTTTTAAAAGGCATTACTACTAAGTTCTATGAAGGAGATGTTGTCTGTATTATCGGTCCATCTGGTTCTGGGAAATCCACTTTCCTCCGTAGCCTTAACCTTCTCGAGGAGGTAACGAGCGGTCACATCACAGTGAATGGTTATGATTTGACTGAAAAATCAACCAATGTCGACCATGTTCGTGAGAACGTGGGAATGGTCTTCCAACACTTCAATCTCTTTCCTCACATGTCCGTCCTAGAAAATATCACTTTTGCACCTATTGAACACAAACGGATGACCAAAGAAGAAGCTGAAAAATTGGGGATGGAGTTGCTTGAAAAGGTTGGACTAGCAGATAAAGCTAATGCCAACCCAGATAGCCTTTCAGGTGGTCAGAAACAGCGTGTAGCTATCGCACGTGGACTTGCCATGAATCCTGATATCATGCTCTTTGATGAGCCAACTTCTGCTCTTGACCCTGAAATGGTTGGAGATGTACTGAATGTTATGAAGGAATTGGCGGAACAAGGCATGACCATGATTATCGTAACCCATGAGATGGGATTTGCACGTCAGGTGGCCAACCGCGTTATCTTTACAGCTGATGGAGAATTTCTGGAAGATGGGACACCTGATCAAATCTTTGATAACCCGCAACACCCTCGTCTGAAAGAGTTCTTGGACAAGGTCTTAAACGTATAAAACAAAACTGTAGGGTTCTCCTTACAGTTTTTTTATTGCGTATTGGATTTTTTGATTTTTTTGAAAATTATGATAAAATAAAAACTATGATAATGAGGAAATCTCATCCCTAGTCCAACTAGGAAAAAATATAGAAATTAGGTAGCTAGATGTCATCAAAGGTTATTGTTACAATTTTCGGTGCGAGTGGAGATTTAGCTAAACGCAAACTCTACCCTTCCCTTTTCAGACTCTATAAATCAGGCAATCTCTCTGAGCATTTTGCTGTTATCGGAACAGCTCGTAGACCTTGGAGTAAGGAATATTTTGAATCTGTAGTTGTCGAGTCCATCCTTGATTTGGCAGATAGTACCGAGCAAGCTCAAGAATTTGCTAGCCACTTCTACTATCAAAGCCATGATGTGAATGATACGGAGCATTACATTGCTTTGCGCCAATTACAAGCTGAGCTCAACGAAAAATACCAAGCTGAACACAATAAGCTCTTCTTCTTGTCTATGGCACCTCAGTTCTTCGGAACCATTGCCAAGCACCTCAAATCTGAAAACATTGTTGATGGTAAAGGTTTTGAGCGCTTGATCGTTGAGAAACCATTTGGTACAGACTACGAAACAGCTAGCAAACTCAATGAAGAGCTCCTTGCGGCCTTTGATGAAGAGCAAATCTACCGTATTGACCATTACCTAGGTAAAGAAATGATTCAGAGTATCTTTGCCGTTCGTTTTGCTAACATGATCTTTGAGAATGTTTGGAACCGTGAGCACATTGATAATGTACAGATTACCTTTGCGGAACGCTTGGGAGTTGAGGAACGTGGTGGCTACTATGATCAATCTGGTGCCCTCCGTGACATGGTTCAAAACCACACTCTCCAACTTCTCTCTCTTCTAGCCATGGACAAACCAGCTAGCTTTACAAAAGATGAGATTCGTGCTGAAAAGATTAAGGTCTTTAAAAACCTCTATCATCCAACTGAGGAAGAATTGAAAGAACAGTTTATCCGTGGTCAATATCGCTCTGGTAAAATCGATGGCATGAAATACATTTCTTATCGTAGCGAGCCAAATGTCGATCCTGAATCCACAACAGAAACCTTCGCATCTGGTGCCTTCTTTGTAGACAGCGATCGCTTCCGTGGTGTTCCCTTCTTCTTCCGTACTGGTAAACGTCTGACTGAAAAAGGAACTCATGTCAATATCGTCTTTAAGCAAATGGACTCTATCTTTGGAGAACCACTTGCTCCAAACATTTTGACAATCTATATCCAACCAACTGAAGGATTCTCTCTCAGCCTAAATGGGAAGCAAGTCGGAGAAGAATTCAACCTGGCACCAAGCTCTCTGGATTACCGTACAGATGCTACTGCTACTGGAGCCTCACCAGACCCATACGAGAAATTAATCTACGATGTTTTGAACAACAACTCAACCAATTTTAGCCACTGGGATGAGGTAAGTGCTTCGTGGAAATTGATTGACCGTATCGAAGAGCTCTGGGCTGAAAACGGAGCTCCACTCTACGATTATAAAGCTGGAAGCATGGGGCCACAAGCTAGCTTTGATTTACTTGAAAAGTATGGAGCCAAATGGACTTGGCAACCAGATATCGCCTATCGTGAAGATGGCCGTTTAGAATAGCAAAAATATCCTGCAAGATTGACTTGCAGGATATTTATTTTGTATTAAATCAAACCTTCTAAGAGACCTTTCATAAAGTTTTCGGAGTTAAATTCCCCGATATCATCGATTTTTTCACCGAAACCAATCAATTTTACAGGGATATTGAGTTCTTCGCGGATGGCTAGTACAACACCACCTCGGGCAGTTCCGTCAATCTTAGTCAATACAATACCGGTAACAGGGGTAATTTTCGAAAATTCTTTAGCTTGTACCAAGGCATTCTGTCCAGTTGAAGCATCGAGTGCCAGGAAAGTTTCATGTGGCGCCTCTGGAACGACACGCTTGATAATACGGCCAATCTTTTCCAACTCGGCCATAAGGTTGTCCTTGTTTTGCAGACGACCTGCTGTATCAATCATGAGAATATCAATCCCTTCAGCTACAGCACGTTCCATCCCATCAAAGACGACGCTAGCTGGATCAGCCTTTTCAGGTCCTGTCACAACGGGAACATCCACACGACGGCCCCATTCAGCTAGCTGGGCCACTGCCCCTGCACGGAAGGTATCTGCAGCAACCAGCATGACTTTCTTGCCAGCTTGTTTGTAGCGATGAGCCAATTTCCCGATAGAAGTTGTTTTCCCAACGCCGTTAACACCGACAAAGAGCATGACTGTCAAGCCATCTTGGAAATGGATTTGTTCATCGTAGTTGCCATCCTTCTCATAGAGTTCAACCAATTTCTCGATAATGACACGACGGAGTGCGTCAGGCTTCTTAGCGTTTTCGAGTTTGGCTTCATAGCGTAGCTCTTCTGTTAAGTTTGAAGCGACCTGCACACCGACATCGCTCATGATGAGCAGTTCTTCCAATTCCTCGAAGAATTCTTCATCGACAGATCGGAAGTTGGCAAAGAAGGCATTCAAACGAGCACCGAATCCTGTACGGGTTTTCTTGAGACTTCGGTCATATTTTTCCTGTACGGTTTCTTCAACCTGAGGAAGTTCTTCTTCTACTACTTCAGTAGCTAGCTCTTCTTCTGTTTCTCGGTTCTCTTCTTCTAGAATTTCTTCCGGCTCTTGGAATTGTTCCAATTCATCAGATTCTAGCTCAAGATCTTCCTGAGCAGTTTCTTCGACTGGTTCTGGTTCAATCACTTCTTCTAACGAGATCTGAGGGGTTTCTTCTTGAGCAGGTGTTTCTTCCACTTTGTCTCTTGCTGTCTCTTCCTGAGAAGTTTCTTCGACTGCCGTTTGGTTTTCTTCAACCTCTTCTGACAAATCAAGATTTTCCAGAGCTTCTTTTACGATATCTTCGATTTTCGGCTCTTCTTTTTTTCCGAATAGACGGTCAAATAATCCCATATTTTAGTTCTCCTTTAGCACGTATTCTTCGATAGCCCAGGCAACGGCTTCCTCGTCGTTGGTCATCGGGGTAATGACATTAGCAACTGCCTTAACTGCTGGAACTGCATTTTGCATGGCAACTCCCAGACCTGCCCACTCAATCATGGAAAGGTCATTGGCCTCGTCCCCACAAGCCATGACTTGACTTTGATCGATTCCCAAGTATCTAATTAATTTCGCTAAACCTGTTGCCTTGTGGACATTTTTCGGTGACCATTCCAATAAGAGTTCACGCGATTTGAAGATTTCGTATTGGTCAAACAATTCTGGAGAAATCTGTTGAATCGCTTCATCCAAAGGTTCTTGGGCAAAGGCAGTCACACATTTATTATACGTCATCTGACTAGATAGATCCTCAAAAGCGACAGGTACGAAGGTCAGGGCTGGGTTGAACTTAGCATAGAGACTTTCTTGGTCCGACTGGATTTGATAGACTGTACCTTCTGAAATGGCATCTAACGGTAATCCCAGTTTTTCAGTTTCCTCGTATAATCGCGCCACATCGTCGATTGAAAAGACGGTTTTATCGAGAATCTCTCCTGTATTTTTCTGTACCAGACCACCATTAAAGGTGATGGTGTACTCGTCTTCTTGACCGTCAGTCCCTAGCTCATGGAGAAAGAAATCCATAGCCTTCAAAGGACGACCTGTTGTCAGAACGACCTTGATGCCACGATCACGCGCAGCTTTGAGGACTGCCTTAGTTCGATCTGTCAGTTTTTTATCCGTTGTCAGCAAGGTTCCATCTAAATCGAGTGCAATCAATTTAATATCTGCCATTACAAACCCTCCATATAAGTCATCACTGATTGGTCCTTATGGTGCCCAATCACTGCTTCTGCTAATTCTAAAATCTCTGGTCGCGCATTTTCAGGAGCGATCGGGTGTCCAACAACCTGCATCATGTGAAGGTCATTGAGATTATCGCCAAAAGCCATAACCTGATCCATGGTCAGACCAAGTTTTTTTGCCAGCTCAACAATAGCTACACCCTTATCAACATAGTCCAAGACAATATCAATGGATTCAAAACCTGTTGTCATGGCTTTCACACCAGGAACATTTTCGTTGACCCAAGCCTCTCCAGCTTCTATCGTATCTTCTGTAAAGTTAGTGGTGAATTTAAAAATCTCATCCGTGATATCTTCCAAACTCGCTACTTTTTGAATGTTTTCATTGTAGTGACGGCTAAACATCAGATAGGTCTCATCCACTGTGTTCAAAACATAACAAGCTTTTTTCCCAGTCAAGAGCATTTTTCTTTCATCAAAATAAGGCGATTTCTTTAAAGCTTCAAAAGTGCTCAAGTAAAAATTCCGAGACATAGTAGCCTCATACATATCCTCACCATGAAACTCAACATAGCTCCCGTTTTCAGCTATAAAAATCACTTCATCACGCACATCCGCAAACAACTTTTTTAGGGACAGAATACCACGACCTGAAGCCACTGCAAAATAAATCCCCTTTTCCTTGTAAGAAACAAGTACGTTTTTGAGGCGTTCCATATCAAACCGCCCCTTTCCGTCAAGAAAGGTTCCGTCCATATCCGTTGCTACAAGTTTAATCATAAAATCCTTTATTCTCCAATTGATAAATCTATCTTCTATTATACCATAGATAAGCTAAAAAAGAACTAGTACAGAAGGATTGGCTATTGGATAGCAGGGCTTTTTCGGTAAAGATTCTCCACTATCATAACCAAAAGTTATCTCCTGAAATGATGGTCAAGGCTAAGGGCGTTACAGTGGGAATGTCAACCATCTACTACTGGATTCATCATGGAAAATTAGGACTAACCAAACAGAATCTCCTTTATCCTAGAAAAGGAAAAACTGTCAAGAAACAAGCTAGCCTCAACTTTAAACCTGCTGGTCAATCCATCGAACAGCGTCCCAAGGCTATCAATCTTCGCTTGGAGAATGGACATTATGAGATTGATACAGTCCTACTTACAAGAGCGAAAAACCACTGTCTACTGGTCTTGACGGATCAAAGGAGCAGACATCAAATCATACGATTGATTCCAAATAAGAGCGCTGAGTCCGTCAATAAGGCTCTAAAACTTATCTTAAAACAGTATCAAATTCTTTCCATCACGGCAGATAATGGAGCCGAATTCAACCGCTTGGCTGATGTATTTTCTAAGGAGTATATCTACTATGCACACCCCTATGCCTATTGGGAAAGGGAAATCAATGAGAATCACAATAGGCTCATTCGTAGATGGTTACCTAAAGGAACCAAGAAAACGATTCCTAAAGAAGTCGCCTTCATCGAAAATTGGATCAACAACTATCCTAAAAAATACTTGGACTACAAGTCTCCCAGAGAAGACTGCTTGCTGGCTAACTTGAAATTTAGCTTTAAACTAATAATAGACTTTTACCTCTAAAATTGATAAAATAAAAAAGAAAATAATAGAAAAGGAAACTGTAAATCGCTATGATGAACATGCAAAACATGATGCGCCAAGCACAAAAACTTCAAAAACAAATGGAACAAAGTCAAGCAGAACTCGCTGCTATGCAATTTGTTGGAAAATCTGCTCAAGACCTTGTTCAAGCAACTTTAACTGGAGACAAAAAGGTGGTCAGTATTGACTTTAACCCAGCAGTTGTAGATCCAGAAGACCTAGAAACCTTGTCTGATATGACCGTTCAAGCCATCAACGCTGCTCTAGAACAAATCGACGAAACGACTAAGAAAAAATTAGGTGCTTTCGCTGGAAAATTACCTTTCTAATTCATAAAAAAGAGAAACCGAGGTTTCTCTTTTTTAGAAATCAAAAAATTCCATTGCTTTTTTTAACAGCAATTCCGTATACTCAGGATCATCTTGCGCGGTCGTTACTTGTAACTGAACCATTTCAAGATCATCCGTAATCATCCCATCTGCTCCGAGCCGAACTGCTTTATCAAAAGCCTCAGAACCATTAACAGTCCAAACATAAAGCTTTTGTTCTGTATACCAAAGTTTAGTGACAAAATATTCATCCAATGTTGAATACTCCATAGTATAGCCCGTTGCCTTGGTTTTTGGGAAAATACTATTATAAGGCAAGATGAAATAAGCTGGAATAGTCGAATCATATTTCAAAACTTGGTCAATCACATGATAGTCTAGTGATTGCATCTGATGACCATACTGCTTGATAATCGTTCCATACTTCTCTAGAAAACGTTCCATCATTTGTGGACTGTCTTTTTTACTGGTTTTGATTTCAATCAACAATCTTTGATGAAGTTCATTCGCGCGATTGAGATAGTCATCAAAACTAGATATTTTGGTTCGATAGCCATTTTCAGAAATATCTAATCCTGTCAACTCCTCCAAAGTCAAGTCTTGAGGTCTGGCATTGATACCTGCTAAGTTCTTAAGATTGGCGTCATGCATCATCACAAACTGACCATCTTTGGTCTCCTGTACATCCATTTCAATCAAATCTGGTTTTAGTTGCGCTGTTTTTTCCAAAGACTGCACAGTGTTTTGTACACCATTTTTATTTGAAACACCCCTATGTGAAATGACTAAAGGGGTATTTGTCACAGGAGCTTCCAGATAGATATAACCTTCCAGCGCAAAAAAGATACTAGCGCAGCCCATAACTCCCCATCTCATCAAATGGTCTTTTTTTCTTCTTGGCATAATCTCCAGTTCCTCACCGGTCAAAAAGGAGACAAACTTAACAAGGAAATAGGTCAACGCCATATAGTGGATGTTTTTTATCAAGACAAAGTTGATAACTCCAAGAATCAGTGATTCTTTCTGTGTTAAATTGTCAATTACAATCTGCCCTATTAGCAAAGGAGTCAAGAGAAGGAAGAAAAAGAGATAGGTTTTAATAATAATGAGTAGCAAGTTCCAAGCATAAAAGAGAACTTGTTTTTTTGTCTTTTGTAGGCTATATTTTACTCCTTCTCTCACAGTTCTCTTTTCAAAGAGAATCTTCGGAAGGGCAAACATGAGTCGGACAGACACATAGAGCAAAATCCAAGCAGATGCAAAAATCATCAAGCCTACTAGCCAGTGCTTGTCTTCCAGATAAGTCACGATAAAGTCTGGAATAACGATTTTATTTAAGTAATAAATTTTTAAAATTTTCCTGATGAAAGGAAAAAGCATGGCTACGTAGAAGAATACAAAAGCCATCTTACAGAAGCTCAAGCATTTCATGAATAGAAAACTTTGCTGGAAAACTTTGCGACTGTACTCAATCAAGGTTCTCTTTTCGTGGTAGAGAAGGTGGCGCGCCCCAATAAAAAGGAGGCAAATCTGGAAATAGGCCACCAAAAGATTGATTACAATCAAGACGAGAAAGGCCAGACTGATTAAAGGAGAACTCGTGATAATGGCAAAAATATTATTGTAAGAAATAAACAAATAGCCCGTCTGGCTGAGTAAAAGACCAGCAAGAAAAGAATTGAGAGGTAACCACAGATACTCCACCATCATGAAAATTAAGAAAAAGAGGAAGAGAACTTTATCTAGGTTGAGGTAAATTTTCCTAAAACCTAGTTTTTTAGGTTTTTCAGGTTTCATAGGCACTCCTAGTCTAGAAATTGAGATAAGTCTAGCCCACCAAAGGGATTCATGGATAGATTACTCTGTTCTTCTAACAATAGTTTTCCTTCGTCAGACTCCAGAAAGGCTTCATAAACACGCGCTGTCATGCGCGCATCTTCTAAACTATTATGTGACTTACCATGAAAGCCTAAGAAATTCGCCACAGTTTGCAGTTTGAGATTAGCTATGCCGTGTAGGTCGGAACTACGGCGTTCAAAAGCCTCATCATATAGGTCTACCTTATACTGGTCACGATAGTCCAAGCCATGCTCCAAGAGAATAGGCAAATCACTCTTGGCTGCATTGTAGCCAACGATAGGTGAATTGCCAACAAATGCCTGAAAGTCCTGTAAAACTTGTTCTACTTTTGGCGCATCTTTCAAGGTTTCAGCTGTAATTCCTGTCAAACCATTAATAAAACTCTTTAAAGGCACGCTGGTATAGACATAAGAATCAAAGGCACCTATCTCTTGACCATCTTGAAAACGAACTGCTGATACCTGAATTAAATGAGTAACCCCTTCGTGTTGATTGAATTCTAAGTCAAAGGCGATATAGTCTCTTAATTTTTCCATCATTTACCTCAATTTCGACTCAATTTAAACTATAAATAAGAAAAGAAGCTATTAGGTTAGTGAATAACCCAAACAGCTTCTTTATTTTCCTCCAAATAGGCGAGCAAAAAAGCCTTTTTTGGTTGCTTGGACTTCTTCTTTTGCTTGGTCCAACTCGAGTTTCAAGCTTTCTTGATCCTTCATTGCTTGAAGAGTTAACTGTTGCTGTTGGTCCAATTGTTTGTCCTTTTCTGCAATCTGGCGGTCTTTGATGCGCATCTGCTCATCTTTTTCTGCCAGTTGCTGGTCCTTGGCCTTGAGTTGCTCGTACAAACGAAGAATTTCAGCGTTTTTCTCATCGACCAAGATTTCCATCAGTTCGCGTTGTTTGACATCATCACTGACTGGTTCATCTTCAAAAATCGTTTTTTTATAGATTTCTTCTAGCTTGATCAAGCCACTTCGAGTAACTACAGTTACACCTTTGTCATTTTTTTTCGTGTCCTCTTCGGGAAGTTCTTTGACACGATTGTTGATTGCCTGACGAGATAGTCCTAAGACCTCTGCAATCTCGCTGACGGTCATTTCAATACTCATAATATCCTCTGAAACGTTTTCTAGCTTTTCTTTATTTAAATCTTATCATAAGCTAGATAAACTGTCAAATTTCCGCTTAATTCAAGGCCTTTAAAAAGGCTAGTAAGACTTGGGCCGAACGACGTCCAGCTTCGATAATAAACTCATCAAATGAGATAGAGGCCTCGTGATTGGCATTGTCACTCATAGCGCGAATGACGAGGAAAGGTAGGTCAAGAGCCTGAGCCGCTTGAGCAATGGCTGCCCCTTCCATTTCAACTGCTAAAACATCTGGAAAGTGGGATTTGATACTAGCAATCTTATCATCTCCAGCTATAAAACTGTCCCCTGTAGCAATCAAGCCTAGGTGCCAGGTCTGTTCTACTTGAGATAAACTTTCTTTAATCCTAGTGATAAACTTCTGATCTGACTCAAAGTAAAGAGGTTGACCAGCCATCTGACCATAAGCATAACTAAAAGCAGTCACATCCACATCATGGTAGACAAGTTTATCCGCAATCACTACATCTCCAACAGCAATCCCTTCTGCAAGAGCACCTGCTGATCCTGTATTGATAATGGCTTCTACTTGGAAGTGGTCAGCTAACACCGCTACACTCATAGCCGACATGACCTTCCCAATTCCACTCTGAACCAAGACAACTTCTGTTTTGCCAATAGTGCCAGTATAGTAGGTATTTCCCAAGACTTGGACTTCTTGAGTTTTGTCCAAATTCTGAGTCAGATATACGAGCTCTTCTGGCATGGCAGCAATGATTCCAATTTTCATTTCATTTCCTTTCAATTACAAGAGTTTCATTGCCAAAACTAGCAAAATCAAAAGTAGGATGACTGCAAACAAGATGCGATTGAGTTTCGAATTAAAAACATTTCTCTTGGTGTTCTCAATGCGGCGGCTCTTATGAATCGTTGGTTCTACTTCGATTGTAAGTGTATCTTGACTAAAACCGTGGTCTCTAGAACGTGAATTACCAAAATGTTGTGAAGATGTTGGTAGGATCTTGGTTTTCTCATCATCTTGAAGAGGTGGTCCTGAGATTTTCTCACCTCGGTTGGCACGTTCAATCATTTCGTCTGTTAATAAAGGTTTTCCCATGGGTTGCTCCTCTATTTCTTTTGTAGTTCCCAGTACTGGATTGCCATGATTGTCTTGGCATCACAGATATGACCTGACTGGATCAGATCCTTGGCTTCCTCTAGACTGACTTCTAAAACTTCCAAGGTTTCATCATCATCTTGTGGACGAGGGTTTTCCACCTTGACCAAATCACTAGCAAGGTAGAGTTTTAGTTTTTCATTACAAAATCCAATCGCAGAATAGAAATCGTACAACAGTTCTAACTTACCAGTGTATGCAACTTCTTCTTCTAATTCACGGAGGGCAGCCGCCATTGGATCCGCATTTTCACCAAGTTCTAGTTTACCAGCAGGAATCTCATAAGAAACCGCCTCAATAGCTTTTCGGTATTGCTTAACGAGAACGATTTTGTCTTCGGCTGTCACAGCTAGCACACAAACAGCTCCATTGTGAAAAATCAAGTCACGTTGGGCAGTACCCTTTCCTTCTGGTAGTTCCACCTGATCTTGTACTAGTTTGAAAATAGGACCTTGATAGATTTCCTTCCTACTAATCGTTTTTTCTTCAAATTCCATGACAGACTCCTACTGGTTCTTTGGATGATGAGGGAGGCGAGTCGCATATTCATCTTTGTTGACCTGACGTCCACGACCGATAGCGATGGCATCGGCAGGAACATTCTTGGTAATGGTTGAACCCGCTCCAACCAGAGAATTATCCCCAAGTTCTACAGGAGCAATAATGGTTGAGTTTGAGCCAACAAAGACATTATTGCCAATGACAGTTTTGTACTTATTTTTCCCGTCATAGTTAACTGTAATGGTACCAGCACCAAAGTTAACATGACTACCCACTTCACAGTTTCCGATATAAGTCAAATGACCAGCCTTGGTATTTTCACCGATTGAAGAACCTTTAACCTCAACAAAGTTACCAATGTGAACTTGGGCAGCTAGGCTTGAACCTGGACGAATGTGGGCATAGGGACCGACTGTCACACCGTCCGCAACGCTACTTTCCTCAATCATGGAATTCGTAATCACAGCACCAGCCCCAATGGTGCTATCCACGATATAAGTTCCATTTGTTAAAATAGTCTCCGCCCCAATCTTCGTTTGACCTTTCAAGGTAACGTTGGCTTCAATTTGGACTTCAGGAGCAATCTCAACATCAATGTCAATGTAAGTTGCTTCTGGATTAACAAAGCTGACACCATTGACCATATGTTTTTGATTGATACGGCGGCGCATCACTGCTTCCGCAGTCGCAAGAGCTACACGGTCATTTACCCCAAGACTTTCATCAAAATCCTTGAGAGTATAAGCGCCAACCTTCTCACCCGCATTACGGAAAATACCAATCACGTCAGTAATATAGTACTCACCTTGGGCATTGTTGGTGTTGATGTTTTTAAGAGCCTCAAAAAGACGTTCATTGTCAAATACATAAGTTCCCGTATTGATTTCCTTGAGCTGCTTTTCAAAGTCTGTGGCATCTTTCTGCTCCACAATCCGAAGAACTTCAGCGTTATCGTTGCGGACGATACGACCATATCCAAAAGGATCAGCTGCTTCAGCTGTTAAAATCGTCGCTACATTTTTATGATTGATATGGAAATCCAAGAGATTTTTCAAGCTTTCACCTGTAATCAGAGGAGTATCCCCAGCGATAACCAAGGTATGGCCAGTACGATTTTGGAGAATGGGTTCTGCCATCATGACAGCATGCCCTGTGCCTAGTTGTTCTGATTGGGTAACAAAGTCTGTCTGACCAGCCAATACTTGCTCAACTAGCTCAGCCTTGTGACCCACTACGGTAACTGTCTTTTCAGGTTGAATAGCTCCAACACTGCGAAAAACATGTTCCAACATCGAAATTCCTGCTACTTTATGAAGTACTTTGGGAAGATCTGATTTCATGCGAGTACCCTTACCCGCTGCTAAAATAATGGCATAATTTGACATACTATTCTCTTTTCTGTAAAAATTCCCTTATATTATACCATAATTTTACTTTTAAAGAACAAACAAACAGGTGCTTTCCTGAAAATCTCCCCTACTTGTCTACATTTCTAAACTGTTTCCTTTGATTTTTTTAAATTTTTACGATAAACTAAATAAATATGAGAAAACAAATTCATCCTGCTATTATTTTTAGTTTATTTGGAATTTTCATAGCGATTTTACTCCTCAACAAACCAAGTTTTGAGGACCATCCTATCAAAATTAAACCAAATGCTCTTCAAGTTGAAACACAAGCCTTGCATAATCTTGACAAGCCCATTATCGATGTCTCTGGTTGGCAAAGACCTGAGGAGATCAACTACGACACCTTATCTCAAAACATTTCTGGTGTTATCGTTCGCGTGCACAATGGGGCTCAGCATACTGAAGCAAATGATGCTGCCTTTATCAATGGTGTCGATAAAGCCTATAAAAATCATATAGCAGAATTTCAAAAACGGAATGTCCCTGTGGGGGTTTATGCCTATGTAGCTGGAAAAAGCAAAGAAGATATGGAGAAGGCTGCTGAAGTCTTCTACAACGCTGCTTCTCCTTACAATCCTAGCTACTACTGGTTAGATGTTGAAGAAAAAACAATGTCCGATATGAATGAAGGCGTTGAAGCCTTTCGTGCCAAACTGGCAGCTCTCGGCGCTAAAAACATCGGCATCTACGTTGGGGTTTACTTCATGCAAGAGCATAGTATCAATACAGATAAATTCTCTGCTATTTGGATCCCCTCCTATGGAACAGACTCTGGTTATTTTGAAACGAAGCCAAATACTGATCTGGACTACGATCTCCACCAGTACACTTCTAAGGGAAGAATTGCAGGATTTGAACATCATTTGGACATCAATTTGATTTCTACTACTAAAGAGAAGGAAGAAACCTTCAGAAAACTATTTTTAAGACCATAAGACAAGTGAAAATAACAAACTTTTTCACTTGTTTTTTCATTTTCTCCCCGTCTGTGTTATAATTGATAGCATAGAGAAAGAATTTTATGAATTGAGGATTTTATTATGTTTTCATGGATTGCACGAGTTATTAAAGGAATCGTCATCGCCTTAGGATTTATCCTACCTGGAATTTCTGGCGGTGTTTTAGCAGCTATTTTGGGAATTTACGAGCGAATGATTAGCTTTCTGGCTCACCCCTTTAAAGATTTTAAAGCGAATGTCCTATACTTTATACCAGTAGCAATCGGGATGTTGCTAGGCATTGGTTTGTTTTCTTATCCAATCGAGTATCTGCTAGAAAATTACCAAGTCTATGTTTTATGGAGTTTTGCTGGAGCTATCATCGGTACGGTTCCTAGCCTCCTTAAAGAATCTACTCGAGAATCTGATCGTGATAAGATTGACCTAGTCTGGTTCTGGACTACCTTTATCCTTTCAGGCCTAGGACTCTACGCGTTAAATTTTGTTGTTGGTTCTCTCAGTGCTAGTTTCGCTAGTTTCATCTTAGCAGGTGTTCTTTTAGCTCTTGGTGTCTTGGTGCCTGGTTTAAGTCCGTCAAATCTACTCTTGATTTTGGGACTGTACGCTCCAATGCTCACTGGTTTTAAGACCTTTGATTTGTTTGGTACCTTCCTTCCTATCGGTATTGGTGCAGGAGCAACTCTCATTATCTTTTCAAAATTAATGGATCACGCCTTGAACAACTACCACTCTCGTGTCTATCACTTTATTATCGGAATTGTGCTTTCAAGCACCCTCTTAATCTTGATTCCAAATGCTGGAAATGCTGAAAGTATCCAATACACTGGGCTTTCTATTGTGAGTTATGTTCTCATTGCCTTCTTCTTTGCGCTTGGTATTTGGCTTGGTATCTGGATGAGTCAATTGGAGGATAAGTATAAATAATGGCAAAGAAAGTTAAGATTAAAAAAACCTTGGTAGAACAAATCTTGACCAAGGCGGGTATTGACCATACTGGTATTCAGATCAACGCGCTTGAGGGTGAACTTCCTTCAGAATATGATCGAACTCATATCTTTAAAACCTTGGCTCTATTAGGGGACAAAACGGGGCCAATTATCGGAATCGTTCCCATAACAGAACACCTCGCTGAGAAAAAACTAGCAAAGGTTTCTGGCAATAAAAAAGTGAGCATGATTCCTCAAAAAGACCTAGAAAAAACGACAGGCTATATTCATGGGGCTAATAACCCCGTCGGCATTCGCCAAAAACACAATTATCCTATTTTTATTGATAGAATAGCTTTGGATTTGGATAAAATGATTGTCTCTGCTGGGGAAGTCGGGCATAGTATCATCATCCGACCTCAAGACTTAGCCAGCTTTGTAAAAGCGGATTTTGCTGATATCTTGGAGGAAAGTAAGTAATGAAACTCTATTTTGTTCGTCATGGTCGCACCCTCTGGAATCTTGAAGGACGTTTTCAAGGTGCTAGTGGTGACTCTCCCCTTCTTCCAGAGTCTATTGATATCCTAAAGCAACTTGGCCAGTATCTTAAGGATATTCCTTTTGATCAGATTTATTCAAGTGATTTACCTCGAGCAGTCAAATCTGCTGAGATTATCCAAAGCCAACTCCAGACCCCCTGTCCTTTAGAAAGTATTCCAGAACTGCGCGAATGGCAACTTGGAAAACTTGAAGGTTTAAAAATCGCAACGCTCAATGCCATCTATCCACAACAAATCAAGGCCTTTCGCTCTAATCTCGCTCAGTTTGATACGAAGATGTTTGAAGCAGAATCCCTCTACTCTACGACTCAGCGTACCATTCAATTTATCAAATCTCTGAAAGGAAGTCCGGCTGAAAACATTCTAATCGTCGGTCATGGTGCAAATCTCACTGCTAGCCTACGCACTCTCTTAGGCTATAAAGAAGCTCACCTCCGCAAAGATGGAGGCTTGGCCAATGCTAGTTTGACAATTTTAGAGACTAATGATTTTGAAACCTTCACTCTGGAAAGATGGAATGACACTTCCTATCAACGAAAATAATGGAACTTGATCTTAATAGTCAAGTTCTTTTTAGTTTTCAAAGAATATCCGTGAATTTCTCTGCTATTTATGATAAAATGGGAGTATCGCAAAAAATGACTCATCGTATCAAATTTTGAGTAAAATTAGGAGGAACCCATGTCTACAGAACATATGGAAGAACTAAATGACCAGCAGATCGTTCGCCGTGAAAAAATGGCTGCGCTCCGTGAACAAGGAATCGATCCCTTCGGAAAACGTTTTGAACGTACTGCTAACTCTCAAGAACTAAAAGACAAATTTGCAGAACTTGATAAAGAACAATTACATGAATTAAACGAAACTGCTACTATCGCTGGACGTTTAGTAACCAAACGTGGTAAAGGGAAAGTTGGCTTCGCCCATCTTCAAGACCGCGAAGGTCAAATCCAAATCTACGTTCGTAAAGACGAAGTCGGTGAAGAAAACTACGAAATCTTCAAAAAGGCTGACCTCGGTGACTTCCTTGGTGTCGAAGGTGAAGTCATGCGTACAGATATGGGAGAGCTCTCTATCAAGGCAACTCACATTACACACTTGTCTAAAGCACTTCGTCCGCTTCCTGAGAAATTCCACGGTTTGACAGACGTTGAAACGATTTACCGTAAACGTTATCTAGACTTGATTTCTAACCGTGAAAGTTTTGAGCGCTTTGTCACTCGTTCAAAAATCATCTCTGAAATCCGTCGTTATCTAGATCAAAAAGGTTTCCTTGAAGTGGAAACACCTGTTCTTCATAATGAAGCCGGTGGTGCTGCTGCCCGTCCATTTATCACTCACCACAATGCCCAAAACATTGACATGGTCCTTCGTATCGCAACTGAGCTTCACTTGAAACGTCTTATCGTTGGTGGTATGGAGCGCGTTTATGAGATTGGCCGTATCTTCCGTAACGAAGGAATGGACGCTACACATAACCCTGAGTTTACTTCTATCGAAGTTTACCAAGCTTATGCAGATTTCCAAGATATCATGGACTTGACTGAAGGTATTATCCAACACGCTGCTAAGGCTGTCAAAGGAGATGGTCCAGTAAACTATCAAGGCACTGAAATCAAGATTAATGAACCATTTAAACGTGTTCACATGGTGGATGCTATCAAGGAAATTACTGGTGTTGACTTCTGGCAAGATTTAACTTTCGAAGAAGCCGTAGCTCTTGCCAATGAAAAACATGTACCTGTTGAAAAGCATTACACTGAAGTTGGTCACATCATCAATGCCTTCTTTGAAGAATTTGTCGAAGAAACATTGATCCAACCAACCTTCGTTTATGGACATCCAGTAGCTGTATCTCCACTCGCTAAGAAAAACCCTGAAGATGAACGCTTTACTGACCGTTTCGAGCTCTTCATTATGACCAAAGAATACGGAAATGCCTATTCTGAGTTGAATGATCCAATCGATCAACTTAGCCGTTTCGAAGCTCAAGCCAAAGCTAAAGAACTTGGGGACGATGAAGCAACAGGTATCGATTACGACTACATCGAGGCTCTTGAATACGGTATGCCACCAACAGGTGGTTTGGGTATCGGTATCGACCGTCTCTGCATGCTCCTCACTGATACAACCACTATCCGTGACGTTCTACTCTTCCCAACAATGAAATAACCCCTTATCCTCTGGTTTTTGCCAGAGGATTTTTCGATGCAAAAAGAGACTCAATTTGAGGAAAAAATTTAGAAAATCTTTCAAGAATATAGTGAAATAAAATCTGAACAAATTGATTGGGAAAGTCAAATCAATTTCTAGCAATGTTTTAGAAGTCACAGTATACTATTCCAGATTCAATCCGCTATATTAAATGGCTATCATGCTCTTTCCCAATTGATAAAAAGACTACGTTTTGCTAATCAAAACGCAGTCTCATCCACTATTTTATCTCACTGTCCTCCTTGTACTTCTTTGGTTGCTACATCTTCTCCAAACCATTTTTGACTAATTTCTTGGAACTTACCATCCTTGTAAAGACTAGAAAATCCTTCATTTATCTTATTAACCAGAGTAGTATCTTCCTTACGTGCTCCAACTGCAAAAGCTTCTGTTTCTAGTCCAACTGTAAAGACATTATAATCGTTTAAAACGCCTTCTGCTTCTAAATAATAGTTTGCATAGACACGATCAATCAATAGGCCGTCAATTCGATCGTTTTTCAAATCAATCAAGGCTTCATTAAAGGTTTGGTATTGATTCGCTTCATTATTAGCGACAATATCCTTCAAAATCGCTGGCTTTCCTTCAAAGTCCGCATAACCAGATGAACCAGCTTGAGCTCCCAAAGTCTTTCCAGTCATATCTTTTGCAGTCGTGATACCTGACGATTTCTTAGTAACCAATACCTGCTCATTCTTCATATATGAGTTACTGAATGCTACCTTTTCACGACGTTCGTCTGTAGCGGAATAGCCATTCCAAATCAGATCAATCGTTCCTTTTGTCAATTCAGCTTCTTTCAAATCCCAATCAATCGGTTGCCAATTTACCGTAATACCGTATTTTTCAAAAACAGCTGTAGCTAAATCAATATCAAATCCCGCATAGGAATCATCTTTCTGAGCAAATCCCATTGGAACAAAAGTACTATCAAACCCAATAGTAATAGACTTGTTAGACTCGTACTTAGACCAATTATCTCCACTAGTTTCACTAGAATTTTTCCCACAAGCTACTAAGAACAAAGCAGTCATTAGACTAACTAATACAAGCATCAATTTTTTCATCATTTTTCCTCCTATTTAGGCTCTACTTTTAATAATACATCTGCAATATTTTCAGCGAATTGTAAATCGTGGGTAACCACAATTTGCGTCATCCCAAGTTCCCTATTTTGCAAAATCAGTTTTTCCACTTCCAAGCGTAATTCTGGATCCAAGGCAGAAGTTGGTTCATCGTAACCAATGATTTCTGGATCAATCATCATAGCACGCGCCAAAGCCACCCGCTGCTTTTGCCCACCTGATAGTGAGAAGGGATAAGCATCTGCGTGCCCTGCTAGTCCTAACTGTTCCAAGAGTCCACGCGCCTTCTTCTCAGCCTCTTCCTGCTTCATTCCCATAGTTTTCACAGGCGATAGGGTCAAATTGTCCAGAACTGATAAATGCGGAAAGAGTTGAAAATCTTGGAAGACAAATCCTAGTAGGTTGCGCTTTTCTAGTTCGTCTAAAGCTAGAGATTCACCGTTATAGTAGATTTCTCCAGAATCGATAGTTTCCAGTCCAGCTAACATACGTAATAAGGTTGTTTTTCCGCCTCCTGATGGACCTACGATTGCCAGGATTTGCTTTTCAGGAATAGATAGGCTGAAGTTGGTTAAGATTTGTTTACCACCAAAGGCCTTGTTGATGTTTCGTAATTCTAACATGGCAACCTCCTATCTATAGTAACTGTACTTCTTCTCAACTTTTTTGGCAAGGATAGTCACAATACCAATCAAAATCAAGTAAATTGCTCCTGCCAAGAACATAGGAATCAGACTAGCATCACGGTTGGCTGCTGTACGACTAGCCAAAATCAAATCTGAAATACCTAAGGCATAGACCAAAGAAGTATCCTTGACCAAACTCATGACTTCATTAAATACACTAGGAAGAACAATTTTGGTCACCTGTGGTAAGATAATATAGCGCACTGTGGCAAAAGGGCTAAACTTCAAGACCTTAGCAGCCTCATATTGCCCCTTAGGAATGGTATTAATCCCCCCACGGAAGATTTCAGCAAAGTAAGCTGCATAATTCAAAACAAAGGCAATAATTGCCGCAGGAAGGCGATCCAAACGAATCCCAATATTTGGGAGTACATAATAGATAAAGATCAATTGCAAGAGCAAAGGTGTTCCCCGCATGATCCAGATATAAATGTTGATCAGATAATGGAGGAGTTTCCAATGGACTTGCAAGGCAAAGGCAATCAAAACGCCCAAGGGAATAGAAAAAATCAAGACCAGTACAAAAACCTGTAAAGTCATGCTTGCACCGCTCAATAAACTCGGTAATATCTCAAACAAATAAGACATACTGCACCTCCTAAAAATAATTGTTCCTATTATAGCATAAATAAACAATTTAGCAAGGGTTATTGCAAAAAAATTCTGTTTCTTTTTGAAAATAAAAAACCGTATCCATCAAAATGACTAGATACAGTTTTGCTTTATAGGATATTTTTAAAGTGTTTCTAGCAGTTCTTGCATCTGAACATCATCTGGAATCAGTTTTAAATATGCCTCTGCTTGAGTCTTAGCTTCTTCAAAATACCCCAATTCACGCAAGAGATAAGTATATTGCTCCAGAAACTCTGGATTGTCCTTGAGGTCAGACGACAGTTCTTGATAGAGCTCATAAGCCTTATCTAAATCCTCGATTTCCTGGTAAGAACGTGCAATCATCCACTTGGTCAGGACGTTTTCAGGTTCTTGACTTCGGAGAGAGATAATATCCTCAAACCGCTCTTGTTCCATATAAATGGTTGCAAGGCGAAGGAATATTTCTTCTGTATCCTCTGCATCTTCTTTTGCAGTAATGAGAAAGTCCTCCGCACCGCTAGGATCATGTAATTCATACGAGAACTGAGAAGCAGCTAGTAAGAGACGAGTTTCAAATGGATTTTTCTCCAACCCCTGTTTAGCGATACGGAGAGCTTCTTCTATCTGATGTTCCTTGTGCAAGGCTTGACTATAACCATACTCATATCCTTCAAAATCTGGCGAAATAGTATCAATCTGCTTAAAGTAGAGAGTTGATTTTTGATACTCTTCTTGGTCAAAGTAAAGACTAGCCAGTTCAAAGGCAGTTTGGTCATCGTATTCTAGTTCCAAGGCTTTTTCTAAAAACTCTGTAGCAGCTTCAAACTTGCCTAACTGGGCATAAGCGTAGCCGATTCGCTGATAGGTTGAGACACCCGTTTGTTCATAGATGGAGCGACTGTCTAATTGAGCATATCCCTGAATGGCTTCCTGATAGTTTCCTAACTCACTATCCAACTCAGCCAAACCAAAAATTAATAACGGTTCATCTGAGTAGTTTAAGGCTTCCAGTAACTTTTCACGTGCTACATCTGTCAATTCTTCCAACTGATAGAGGTCGGCCTTCAAGGCCAAAGCCGATACATACCAGTCACTTTCAGGTGTGATTTCCTCAAGGTAAGCAAAGGCTTCCTCAGCATTGCCATCCTCGCTAGCAATGCTGGCTAAGTTCAGGTTCACTTCTGGAAATTCTGTAATGATATTTTGGTAAATTTCTTTTGCTTGAGGATAAAATCCAATTCCCTCTAGATAGCTTGCTAGTTCGTAAAGAACTTCACTTGAATCTGTTTCAAGAGCTTTGTGAAAATACTGATCCGCCTTGGTTAAATCCTGTTCATCCAAAGCCTGGAGCATGCGTTGACTATTGTTCACTCTTGATTTCCTCCCCTTCTTCTTCATACAGACCGCTGACTTTTTTGTACCAGTTAAAGATAGCAGAGATAACGACCTTGGCAGAAGCATAGACAGGAATTCCCAGCAAGACTCCCCAAATACCAAACATAGAACCTGAAGTTAGGAGAACAAAGAGGACATTGATCGGATGAATATTGAGCTGACTACCTAAAATAAGAGGTGATACGAAGCGACCTTCAATCGTTTGTTCTACGATAAAGACAATGACAACTTTCAATAGCATGATAGGTCCTGCAATCAAGCCCAAAACCAAAGCAGGCAACATGGCAAGGAAACTACCTAGATAAGGTACTAGATTGAGGATACCAGCCGTAATACCAAGAGTCACAGCATATCTGAGACCAATAATCTTAAAGAAGATAATAAACATAATCGCCACGACAATAGCAACTGTAACCTGCCCTCTAACGTAGTTTGACAACTGTTTATTAACATCTGACAAAACTTGTCCGACAGGTTCTTTTAACTTGTTTGGGATGAATTTAGTTAGGTAATCCCGCAATCCTTTCCCATCTCTCAAAAGATAAAAGAGCATAAAGGGTACGATAATGACCGCTACAATCACCTGAGAAACACTACTGATAAAGGCGCTGACCCAGTTGACGGCTTGAGAAGAAATTTTGCTGGCCCATATCGTTGCTTCTGTAGAAACATTTGCAAGAACCTGCTCCAACTGAGGTCTAAAATCATCTGGCAAGCGTTTGGTTACAAGGTCATTGATAACCATATCAGCATCCTTAAGATAAGTCGGCACATTCTTTGCAAAATTTAAGACCTGGCGTTGAAGATTTGGAATAGCGACTGCCAGACCCCAAATGATAAAAAGTCCGATAATAACAAAAACAATACTGATGGCAAGAACGCGATTGATCTTGTGTTTCTCCATCCAGTCAACAATCGGATTGAGGAGGTAATAAAGTAAACCAGATAAAATAACTGGCAACATGACAACCCCTAAAAAATCCAAAACAGGTAAAAAGATAAAACTAATCTTACTTAGAATAAAAATGTTTAGCCCCAGTAACAAGGTTACTAAAAATACAGTGATGGCTTTATTATCTAAAAACCACTTAAAAAACCAAGATAGGCTAAAATGTTTCTCTTTATGTTCCATAAATACATCCTTTCTGTCATTCTCTCATTATACCATTTTTAATTTAAAATAACTCTTATTAAAGTGCTTACATAGATTAAATGAACACTTCCAGACTGTCATTTTGTGGTATAATGAACTTATCATTATTAAGAGGTATGGACATGAAAGAAACTGTTTATTTTGGAACTTACACTCGTCGCTTATCTAAAGGGATTTACAAGGCAGATTTTGATACAGAGACAGGCCAGCTTGCAGATCTTGAACTCTTTGCTGCTGAACCAAGTCCGACCTACCTTGCCTTTGACCAACAGCAACACATATACACCGTAGGAAGCCAGGATGGCTTAGGTGGAATCGCTGCATACAAGACAGATGGCGCTTTGCTAAATCATGTGGTTGAAGAAGGCGCTCCCCATTGCTATGTGGCAGTGGATGAAAAACGTGGTCTCGTATACGGAGCTAACTACCACAAAGGCCAAGTTCTAGTTTATAAGCGCCAAACGGATGGTAGCCTCATCCAAACGGATCTAGATCAGCATAGAGGACAAGGCCCTCATGAAAACCAAACTTCTCCACATGTACACTTTACAGATCTAACACCTGACCAGTATCTCGTCACCTGTGATCTAGGTACAGATGAAGTAACGACCTACGATGTTAGTCCAGAAGGAAAACTAAGTAAGCTCCACACTTATCACGGCCAAGCTGGAGCAGGTGCTCGCCACATCGTTTTCCACCACCACTATAAGATTGCCTATCTCATCTGCGAACTTAATAGCACTATCGAGGTCTTGATTTATGATGGGGTCGGTGAATTTGAACGCATGCAAGTCATTTCAACCTTACCAGATGGATACGAAGGCTTCAATGCTACTGCTGCCATTCGTCTTTCAAAAGATGGCAAATACCTCTATGCATCTAACCGAGGTCATGATTCCATTGCAGTCTATACAATCCTCGCTGATGGTAGCTTGGAATTATTAGAGATTGTACCAAGTCATGGTAAAAATCCACGTGATTTCGACCTAACTCCTGATCAAGAGTTTCTCATTGCTGTTCATCAAGATTCTGATAACGCAACCGTCTTTAAACGCAATCCTAAAAGTGGTCGTCTTGCAGAACTTTCTAACGACTTTCATGTCCCTGAAGCAGTCTGCATCAACTTCCCACATTAAAAAAAATGAACTTGAGTTTCAAGTTCATTTTTTTATAGTCTATTTCCGACATTGATACGGTTGATAGCACGTTGCAATGCGATTTTTGCACGACGCTCTTGGTCAATCAAATGCTTGTCATGGGCTTCTTCGATTTCTCGTTCAGCGCGAAGTTTTGCACGTTCAGCACGACTGATATCGATATCACGAGCACGTTCTGCTGAGTCTGCTACAATAGTAATGATGTCATTGGCAATCTCGATAATTCCTCCGTTCACTGCAATCCAGTTCACATGAGTATCATCATCGATACGTTTTACCTTCACTTCATCAACCGCTAAAACCGCAATCATATTTTCATGTCGTGGCAAGATCCCCATCTCACCATCCAGAGTTCGTACCGATACAAAGCTGGCATGGTGATCATAGACGAGGCCATCTGGTGTCACGATCTGGACAGTTAAATGAGCCATAGATCACCTCTTAAAATCCCATTTTCTCTGCCTTAGCAATGACGTCTTCGATTGAACCGACACCACGGAAGGCATCTTCTGGTAGCTGGTCATGTTTTCCTTCAAGAATTTCCTTAAAGCCACGAACTGTTTCCGCTACTGGTACATAAGAACCAGGTTGACCAGTAAATTGTTCTGCAACGTTAAAGTTTTGAGACAAGAAGAACTGGATACGACGGGCACGTGCAACCAAGGTTTTTTCTTCATCAGAAAGTTCATCCATACCAAGGATAGCAATGATATCTTGCAATTCATGGTAACGTTGAAGGACACGTTTAACCTCAGCAGCAACTGCATAGTGCTCCTCACCAACAATCTCAGGTGCCAAGGCACGAGAGCTTGAAGCTAGAGGGTCAACGGCCGGGTAGATACCCAACTGTACCAACTTACGTTCCAAGTTTGTTGTTGAATCCAAGTGAGCGAAAGCTGTTGCTGGCGCAGGGTCAGTGTAGTCATCCGCTGGCACATAGATAGCCTGGATTGAGGTTACAGAACCCTTCTTAGTTGACGTGATACGCTCTTGCAATTGACCCATCTCCGTTGCAAGTGTTGGTTGGTAACCAACGGCTGAAGGCATCCGACCCAAAAGGGCAGATACTTCTGAACCAGCCTGAGTGAAACGGAAAATATTGTCGATAAAGAGAAGCACATCTTGGCCTTCTACATCACGGAAGTATTCGGCGATGGTCAAACCAGTAAGGGCAACACGCATACGTGCTCCTGGTGGTTCATTCATCTGACCAAATACCATGGCTGTTTTCTCGATAACGCCTGATTCTTTCATTTCCCAGTAGAGGTCGTTCCCCTCACGGGTACGTTCCCCAACACCAGTAAATACGGAAATCCCACCGTGTTCTTGGGCAATATTGTGAATCAATTCTTGGATCAATACGGTTTTACCAACTCCGGCACCACCGAAGAGTCCGACTTTCCCCCCTTTAAGGTATGGGGCAAGAAGGTCGATAACCTTAATCCCAGTTTCAAGAATTTCAGAAGAGGTAGACAACTCATCAAAAGTCGGAGCTTTTTTATGAATTGGCTGACGCTCAGCGTCTTCAGCAAAAGGAGCATCCAAGTCAATGGTATCTCCCAAAACATTGAAGACACGTCCCAAAGTTTCTTTACCTACTGGAACAGAGATTGGACGGCCTGTGTCCAAAACTTCCATTCCACGAGTCAAACCATCTGTTGATTCCATGGCGATCGTACGGACCATACCATCTCCCAACTCCAAGGCTACTTCAAGGACGATTTTTGTTTTTCTTTCGTCATTCTTGTAGACGACAAGTGCATTGTTAATCTCAGGAAGTGTTTCCCCTGCTGCAAACAAGACGTCTACAACGGGTCCAATAACCTGAGCAATTTTACCTGAACTCATCTCCTTCTCCTATTCTATATAAGATACTGTCGGTTCCTAGCTCAACTAGGTCCTAATACTCTTCGAAAATCAAATTCAAACCACGTCAGCGTCGCCTTACCGTACTCAAGTACAGTCTACAGCTAGCTTCCTAGTTTGCTCTTTGATTTTCATTGAGTATAAGTTCATTTTCATACGAGCTGGACTAAAGCCTTATTCTAAGGCACTAGCCCCCGCTACGATTTCTGTAATTTCTTGTGTAATCGCCGCCTGTCTGGCACGGTTATACTGGATTGTCAAATCATTGATAACTTTCTTGGCATTATCAGTCGCCGTTTGCATGGCTGTCATACCAGCGGCATTTTCAGCTGTCTTGGCATCGATAATAGCCCCGTAAATCATACTTTCAGCATACTGAGGCAACAATTGCTCCAAAATTTCTTCTCGACTTGTTTCCAACTCAAATGTCAAGCTATACTCCTCATCTGCTTCATTTGGATCGAGGTCAACAATCGGAAGCATTTGCTCCACACGCATTTGGCTGGTAAGCGTATTGACGTGGTGATTATAGCAAACATAAAGTTCATCAAAGAGTTCATTTTGGTACATCTCAATCGTTTTTGAAATAATTTTACGAACTTCATCAAAACTTGGTTGGTCGGCCAAGCCCCGCAATTCATAGATTGGTTGAATGCCACGAGCCTTAAAGAAATCAGCCCCCATACCACCAATACAGATAACTTCAAAGTCATCACCATTTGGATGATATTCTTCTTTCAGCTCCATCACAGCTTTAAGGATGGAAGCATTATAACCTCCAACCAAGCCACGGTCTGAAGTAATAACGATATAGCCTGTTTTCTTAACTGGACGACTAATGAGCATTGGATTGGTAGAGCCACCAGATCCGTTACCATGTAGAATATCCGTCAAAAGCTTACGAACCTTCTGAGCATAAACTTGAAAATTGCGTGCTGCTTCTTCAGAGCGACCTAACTTGGCAGCCGATACCATTTGCATGGCATTAGTGATTTGACTAGTATTTTTTGTTGAGGCGATTTTTGTTTTAATATCATTTAGAGATACTGCCATCTGACACCTCTATTCTTATTGGAAGCTGGATTGATTGAGAAACTCTGTAATCGCAGCATCCAAGACTGCTTCTTCTGGCAAGTCTTTTGTTTCACGAATGGTTTCCAAAATCTCTGGATGTTGTGCATCAAAGAAGGCATGGAACTCTTCCTCAAAACGAACAATGTCATTTACAGGAACTGTATCCAAGAATCCGTGTGTCAAAGCATACAGGATCGTCACTTGTTTCTCAACAGGCAAAGGCTTGTGAACAGGTTGTTTCAATACTTCTACCGTACGACGACCACGATTCAACTTAGCTTGAGTAGCCGCATCCAAGTCCGAACCGAACTTAGTGAAGGCTTCTAACTCACGGTATGAAGCAAGGTCGATACGAAGAGTACCAGCAACCTTCTTCATGGCTTTAATCTGAGCAGAACCACCTACACGAGATACAGATGAACCCGCATCAATAGCTGGGCGAATACCTGCGTTAAAGAGTCCATCTCCAAGGAAGATTTGTCCGTCAGTGATAGAAATCACGTTGGTTGCGATATAGGCAGAGATATCTCCTGCTTGCGTCTCAATAAATGGTAGGGCTGTGATTGATCCACCACCAAGCTCGTCAGAAACTTTGGCTGAGCGCTCAAGCAAACGGCTGTGAAGGTAGAAGACATCCCCTGGGAAGGCCTCACGACCTGGTGGACGACGGAGCAAGAGAGAAAGTTCACGATAAGCTACCGCTTGTTTAGATAGGTCATCATAAACGATCAAAACATGCTTGCCTTGGTACATGAATTCTTCTGCCATAGCGACCCCTGCATATGGAGCAAGGAAGAGTAATGGAGAAGGTTGTGAAGCTGAGGCTGTCACAACGATTGTGTAATCCAAGGCACCGTACTGACGAAGTGTTTCTACTTGTGTACGAACTGTTGATTCTTTTTGTCCAATCGCTACATAGATACATATCATATCTTGCCCTTTTTGGTTCAAGATGGTATCGATTGCAATGGTTGTTTTCCCTGTCTGACGGTCACCAATGATCAGCTCACGCTGACCACGACCAATCGGTACAAGGGCGTCAATAGCTTTCAAACCTGTTTGCAATGGTTCTGATACAGACTTACGCTCCATAACACCAGGAGCTGGTGCTTCTACTGGACGAGTCTTGTCAGTATGGATTTCTCCGAGACCATCAACGGGACGACCAAGTGGATCCACAACACGTCCAATCAAGTTATCACCGACAGGAACTTCCATGATTTTACCCGTGCGACGGATAGTGTCTCCTTCACGGATATCCGTGAAGTCACCGAGAATGATGATCCCAACGTCTGTTGATTCCAAGTTTTGCGCCATACCATAAGAGCCGTTTTCAAAAATCAAGAGCTCTCCACTCATGGCATTTTCAAGGCCGTGGGCACGCGCAATACCGTCCCCGATATAGGTTACAACACCAGTTTCAGTCACATCAAAAATGGGTTTGAAATTTTCAATTTGTTGCTTAATTAAAGCGCTGATTTCTTGTGCGTTAATTGCCAAAAGAACACCACTTTCTATTTCAAATTTTCTTTAACAACACGAAGTTGCTGTTTAATACTCACATCAATTGTCTTGTGATTGGCAAAAATGACAAAACCACCAATGAGACTTTCATCGATTTGTTCTTTGATAGTCCGAACTTTCAGAGACATTTTTTTCTCAATCAAAGGAAGCAATCGCGCCTTCTGGTCATCTGTTAATGGATGAGCGGAGGCAATCGTTACTTCAAATCGATTCGTTTCTTTTTCAAGTCGACTCAAACAATCTACAATTACTTCATAAAATAAATTTGCTCTGTGATTGTATAGCAGCACCTGAAAAAAGTTTTGCATTAATGGTGACACTGAGTCTTGGAAGAAACGAACGGTTTTTTCCTTATCCGACTCACCTACTGCCACTTGACCTAAAAAAGAAGGCAAGTCTGTTTCTTCTGCGACTTGCTTGATTTGAGCTAAGTCAGAAAAGATACGGTCTTCTTCTCCCTTTTCAATCACCAATTGGACAAAAGGCATGCTGTATTTTTCAATTACCTTTACTGTCTTTTTGTCCATTAAGCTTCTCCTAGCTGATCGATGTACTGATCAATGAGTTCTTTATGGGCTTGTCCGTCAAGGTTTTGTGAGATGATTTTACCAGCGAGACTAATCGTCAAATCTGCTACCTCACCCTTAACGCTTTGTAAAGCTTCCGCTTTATTTTGAGCAATTTCTTGGTTAGCTTTTTCTTTCAAGCGTCCTGCTTCCAGTTTCGCCTCAGCCAAGATGTCAGCTCTACTTTTCTCAGCTGTTTCCTTTGCATTCTCGATAATTGTCTTAGCTTCCGAACGGCTACCTGCCAACTCAGCTTCACGTTTGCTAGCGAGTTCTTCGGCCTTCTTACGGGCAGCTTCTGCTCCGTCAATATCTGAAGAAATTTTTTCAGCACGTTCATCTAAAATATTGGTAAGATTTCCCCAGGCATATTTTTTCACTAAAAAAATTAATAAAAGGAAGGAACCAGCGATAAGAATAAAGTCACCAATAATGGTACTAATAGTTAAATCCATCTTCTAATCCTCCTCTACTTACTCTTCCCCAGCATTTATCTTCTTACCAATGTACATCGATGACAACATGGTAAAGACATAGGCTTGAATACATGAAATGAAAATCGAAAAGGCTGTCCATAACATGTTTGCGATAAAGGCAAAAGGATACCAATACAAAGCATTTTGTGACAAGGCTAATAGCAATCCAGCTAAGACCTCACCGGCAAAAATATTTCCGTAGATCCGAATCGCCAAGGAAGCAAAATTGGTGAACTCTTCTAAAATGTTCATCGGAGTCATAAAGCCAGGTGTAACAAATGCTCTCAAATATTCTTTAACGCCTCTACGACGAACTCCTTCTACATGGGCGATCAAAGTGATCAAGAATGATAGGGATAAATCGTATCCAAGGTTGGCTGTTGGGGAAGTCCACAAGTTATAACCGTTTGTTGTTTGTACTTTTGCCATTAAGCCGATATTATTGGCAACCAAGATAAACAGAAATAGAGAAAACAGAAATAAGGAATAATCCTTGATGTATGATTCTCCAATGTTTGGTTTGGTAAAACCAATCACAAAGTCGTAAATCATCTCAAGAGCATTTTGTTTGCCCTTTGGACGGATGGTCATTTTACGACTTGCCCAGTAGACAAAGGCAAAAACCATCAAAACAGTTACAAGAGACATGGCAAGCAGGGTCAAATCAAAGGATATTGGTCCAATATTAACGGTTGGATTCAAACTTTCTTCCATGGTTTGACACCTCCATTTCTAAATAGAGTTGTCTATTTAATGACAAATGACATCGCCAAGGTTACAAAGAATGTTCCTTCGATAAAGGCAATCCCCATGATCATCAAACTACGCAATTGTGGGATGATGTCTGGTTGGCGTGCTGCAGACTTGAACAAACCGTTCATCAAAAATCCTTCTGCAAGGGATACACCCATACAGGCAAGACATAGACCGAAAAATGTTAAATTCATGATGAATTCTCCTTTTTATTTAAATTTACTTCCTTAGTTTAGTCCTAAAATTTGTTTTTGTCAACTTTTTACTAACATTGAAAGCGTTTCATATGATTTATTTCTATTTTTGCTGTTTTTACCCCATTCTATAGAAAGTTTTTCCATTTTAGATTGCGAATTTTTCTTGATTTTACTCTATTTTCTGAAACAAACTGAAAAATCCAAGTTAAGAACTTGGATCGATTCATTTTATTTAAAATAGTAGGAATAGTGTTGTTTACAACCTGGATTAAATGGTGCACTGCAGTAAGGACAAGCCATCTGTTTTTGGTATTCTTGGAAAGTCATTGTCCTCTTACAACCCCCACATAAGATTGGTCGATCCTCAAAAAGCGCCAAGGGATAGGGAGAAAAAACATGTGTCTCCATAGTATTGTGACACTGATAGCATGCGTAGTATTTTTTGCATTCATAACATTGGAGTGAAACAATATCCTTTTCACTATGATAATGAACACATCTGCTTTCATCATCTACCAATAAACCTTGAGCTTGTATCATTCCCTTTTCCTTATCTAGGCACGAACTGTAACACTTGTCCCGTCTTCCTTATAGAGGTTGATGAGCCCTTCCTTGAGAGCGCGGACCATATCCCCTGCTTGAACAGGTTGTGGAACCTTGATTGTCAAGAGTTCCATTGGATTTGGAGCACGGTCTATTTTATTGCCCTTGGCATCATGAAGATCTTCGATATAAGTTTCAAAATGTCGGAAACCTGGTCCGTAAAACTCAACTTGGTCTCCTTCATTGATAACATTCCGTTGACGAATGGTTGCCGTTTGAGTCGCATCATCATACGAAACCACTTCAGCGACAAACTTGTATTCAGGAATTTTACGACGAGCGCCAAACAACTGTTCGTTTTCAGACGGTGTACCGTAGTAGAAACCTGTTGCCAATTCACGTTGGGCAACCTTCCACATCTCGTCTACCAAGTCCTGTTTGATGGCTTCAAATTTCTCGGGACTTTCGAGATAAGCATCTACAGCCGCCTTGTAACAGTTGGTCACAGTTGAAACATAGTGGATCGACTTCATACGACCTTCAATCTTGAGACTGTCTACACCGTTTTCGATCATATCTGGAATATGGTCAATCATGGACATGTCAACGGCTGACATCGAAAATTCTTCTGGAATTTCACCTTTCAGACTCTTACGTTCTTGACCAAAAGGCATGTCATAAAGATCGTATTTCCAACGACAAGACTGAGAACAGCCCCCACGGTTGGCATCACGCATACTCATGTGGTTTGATAACGTACAGCGACCTGAGTAAGAAATACACATGGCTCCATGGACAAAGGCTTCAATTTCTACATCAGTACGTTTGCGAATCTCTGCCAATTCTTCCATTGAAACTTCACGGGCCAAAACCACGCGAGTTAGACCAAGTTCTTTCCAGAACTCTAAAGTTTCATAGTTGGTCGCACTAGCTTGGGTTGAAAGGTGGATTTCAAGACCTGGTGCTTCGGTTGCTGCAATCATAATCAAGGCTGGATCTGACACGATAACTGCGGCAATCCCGATGTCACGCAACTTACGGAACCATTCTCCAGCACCAGCTTCGTTTCCTTCGTGCATAACCATGTTAGCAGCCACATAGACCTTGGCACCGTACTTAGCAGCAAACTGCACGCCTTCTTCCATCTGTTCAAAGGTAAAGTTTCCTGCACGGCTACGAAGACCATAGGCCTGTCCACCGATGAAGACTGCGTCCGCACCATATTGAACAGCTACTTTCAGCTTCTCTAAAGTCCCTGCAGGTGATAAAACCTCAGGACGTTTTAATGTTTTTGTCATTTCTTCTCCTATTTGCAATATAAAAGTTTGACGTTTTTCCTTCTCATTTTATAGTAAATAAGCAATAAAATCAAGCCTAGACAGATTGTTTTGACAATTCTAATCTTTTAAGAAAACAAAAAACTAGCCTTTCTAGACTAGTTATTTTCAAGATAAAATTCAAAGCGTTCGCCCACGTATTGACTCTTTACATACTCGAAAGCCGTCCCATCTTCAAGATAAGAGACCTGAGTCAAGGCTAAAATGGCATGCCCTTTTTCAACTTCTAGATAGTGAGCAATTTTTTCCTTAGCCAATCTCGCATAAATGGTCTGTTGGGATTTGCCAATCCGATAGCCATGTTGCTGCAAGGTATGGAAGAAATGACTGGTGATTTCTTCTTTTTTGAAATCCTTAATAAATTTCTCAGGAATAGATGCGACTTCATAGACTAGTGGAACTTGGTCAGCGTAACGCACCCGTTCCATGCGGATAATATTCTCTGTCGGAGCAATCCCTAGATTAGCGACCTCTTGCTCATTTGGAATGGTTCTTCTGTAAGAAATGAGTTGACTAGAAGGAACTTTCCCCTGAGATTTGACAATCTCCGTAAAACTGGTTGTACCCCGCATTTTTTCTTGGACACGAGTGCTAGAGACAAAGGTTCCACTTCCTACACGACGCTCCAAAACTCCTTCCTCAACCAAGAGAGAGATAGCCTGACGTAATGTCATCCGGCTAACTTGAAACTGTTCCGCTAAATCTCGCTCACTTGGAAGTCTCTCTCCGATTTTCCAATGATGCTCATCTATATCCTTCTTGATCTGATCGTGGATTTTCATATAAGCTGGTAACATGATTCTCACTTCTTTTCTTTATTTTCTCCATTGTACCGTATTTGCTAAGAAAAAGTCAAACTTTGCCTTGTTTAGTTGGTAATTCGCCCCTATTTGTGATAGAATATTGAAAAAGATATTTCTTTTGAGAAAGGAAAAAGATGAGCAACATTTCAACTGACTTGCAAGATGTCGAAAAAATCATCGTGCTGGACTATGGTAGCCAATACAACCAGCTGATTTCACGTCGTATTCGTGAAATTGGTGTTTTTTCAGAGTTAAAAAGTCATAAAATCTCAGCCGCAGAGGTTCGTGCGATTAACCCTGTAGGGATCATCCTCTCTGGTGGACCAAACTCTGTATACGAAGATGGTTCATTTGATATTGACCCAGAAATTTTTGAACTTGGCATTCCAATTTTAGGAATATGCTATGGTATGCAACTTTTAACTCATAAACTTGGAGGAAAAGTTGTCCCTGCAGGTGATGCTGGTAACCGAGAGTATGGCCAATCACCACTTACCCATACCACTTCTGCCCTCTTTGAAGGGACTCCTGAAGAACAGATTGTTTTGATGAGCCATGGCGATGCTGTTACAGAGATTCCAGCTGATTTTGTTCGTACTGGAACTTCTGCTGACTGTCCTTATGCAGCTATTGAAAACCCTGACAAGCACATCTATGGTATCCAATTCCACCCAGAAGTTCGCCATTCTGTATACGGGAATGATATCCTTCGCAACTTTGCCCTTAACATCTGTCAGGCTAAAGGCGACTGGTCAATGGACAACTTCATCGATATGCAGATCAAAAAAATCCGTGAAACTGTAGGTGACAAGCGTGTTCTTCTCGGCCTATCAGGTGGTGTTGACTCTTCTGTTGTTGGCGTTCTTCTCCAGAAAGCAATCGGCGATCAATTGATCTGTATCTTTGTAGACCACGGTCTTCTCCGTAAGGGAGAGGCTGACCAAGTTATGGACATGCTTGGTGGTAAGTTTGGTTTGAATATCGTTAAAGCAGACGCTGCTAAACGATTCCTTGATAAACTTGCAGGTGTTTCTGATCCTGAGCAAAAACGTAAAATCATCGGAAACGAGTTTGTTTATGTCTTTGATGACGAAGCTAGTAAGCTAAAAGATGTAAAATTCCTTGCTCAGGGAACGCTTTACACTGACGTGATTGAGTCTGGTACAGATACTGCTCAAACCATCAAATCACACCACAATGTTGGTGGTCTTCCAGAAGACATGCAGTTTGAATTGATTGAGCCATTGAACACTCTTTATAAAGACGAAGTCCGTGCCCTCGGTACAGAGCTTGGTATGCCAGACCACATCGTATGGCGCCAACCATTCCCAGGACCAGGACTCGCTATCCGTGTCATGGGTGAAATCACTGAGGAAAAACTAGAAACTGTTCGTGAGTCTGATGCTATCCTACGTGAAGAAATCGCTAAAGCTGGTCTTGATCGTGATATTTGGCAATACTTCACTGTCAACACAGGCGTTCGTTCAGTCGGTGTTATGGGTGATGGTCGTACTTACGACTACACCATCGCCATTCGTGCGATCACTTCTATCGATGGTATGACAGCTGACTTTGCCAAGATTCCTTGGGAAGTCCTTCAAAAGATTTCAGTACGTATCGTAAATGAAGTGGACCACGTTAACCGTATCGTCTACGATATTACAAGTAAACCACCCGCAACCGTGGAGTGGGAATAGAATTTTCTATAAAATAATAAATAATACTGCTGGAGCATGGACTACAGTAGTATTATTTTTTATAATTTCAATATTAAGAAAATTTCTCGACTCTCAACTCCGCTTTTTAAATCCCTAAAACCATGCTATAATATAGTAAGCATAGATCCAATAACCTAATGATAAAGATTTCTTACATCATCCGTAAGTGTTATTCTACTCTGATTCATATTATAATGAAATTAACAAAAGATGGAGGTGTCTCACATGGAAACAATTTTACGAGTAGAATCATTAAAAAAGCATTATGGAAAAGATCCGAATATCACCAAAGCCTTGAACGGTATATCTTTTCAAGTTGTCAAAGGTGAATTCTTAGGGATTATGGGGAGCAGTGGTTCTGGGAAAACAACCCTTCTTAACTGTCTCGCTACTATCATCAAACCAACTGACGGCTCCATTCAAATGCAAGAAAAAGATTTAGGTCAGTTAAAAGGGAACCAGTTAGCTGATTATCGTGGCAAGGAAATTGGTTACCTCTTTCAAAATTTTGAGCTTTTGGACAATCTGACAGCCAAAGAAAATATTTTACTCCCCTTGTCTTTGCACAAGGTCGATGCCAACGAAAGCAAGGTTCGATTAGAATTGCTCTCCCAATATCTAGATATTTCTGAACTCCTGGATAAGTTCCCTTCTCAATTATCAGGTGGTCAACGGCAAAGGGTAGCTGCTGCGCGTGCTTTGATTTTAGACCCTAAGATTGTATTTGCAGATGAGCCCACAGGAGCTTTGGATTCAAAAAATGCGACCATTTTGATGCAAAAATTAGCTGAAATGAATCAAGTGGAAGAAACCACCATTCTCATGGTGACACACGATTCAGTCGCAGCCAGCTTTTGCAACCGCATCTTGTTCATCCAAGACGGAAAACTATTCCATGAAATCCGACGCGATTATCCAAGAGAAAGTCAGGAAGATTTTTACCACAGAATACTAAAGGTCATGGCAGCCCTAGCTGGAGGTGATGGCAATGTTTTCTAAATTAGTCTCAAGAAATAGCAAGAGAGATCGAAAAAATAATGGCTTGTACTTCAGTTCCATGGTTCTTTCTATTATCTCCTTTTACATCATCCTTTCTTTGTCACATCAAGATGTGATGATCTTTCTAAAACAAATAGAAAGTGACGCTGTAAATAAACTCTTTAGCATGATTCCGATTCTTTACGTAGCAACGCTCTTTATTCTCTTTTTTCTAGTCTACTTCGCAAGCAGTATGCAGATGGAAAGAAGAAAACATGAATTTGGTGTGTATCTCACATTAGGCATGCGAAGAACCAAACTGTTCTTGCTACTCCTCCTTGAGGATTTGAGAAACAGTGTCCTTGCCCTTGGAGTAGGTCTTCCAATTTCAATCTTGATTTCAGAACTAATCAGCCTAATAACCGCTAAAATTGTGGGACTAGGAATTATTGAGCATCAATTTTCTCTATCTACTACAGCTCTACTCTATACAGTCATCGGCTTCCTAGCCGTAAAATTAGCTGTTTTTGTTCTTTTAAGTGCAAAAACAGCCAATAAGGAAATCGGAAACCTGCTCGCCTATTCACCCTCTGGAATGAAGAAACTACTCCCCAAGGGTGTGTACCTTCTTGCTTCCGTCCTAGGGATTTTACTTCTTGGAACAGCCTATTACATGGGTATGAGTGGACGAGCTTGGGAGAGTGTCATAACCATGGGCATCACTGTTTTCTTGGGGACTCTAGGAACTATCCTCCTCTTCTTTGGTATGCGTTTATTTATAGACTTCTTGGTTAAGCTTGGAAGCAATCGAAAACTTCATGCCTATAATTTTAGACAGATTCAGGAATTAGTTATCCAGCGCTCAACTATACTGGCCATCTGCTCCCTCTTAATCTTCTCTGCCTTGTGCCTCTTTGGAGCAGGTGTTGCTATTTCAAGTGGCAATTTAGGCAATCAAACCCACGTATTGGATTATACATTTAGAAATAGCAAGCAGGATACAGATGAAAATCTTGATGTGAATACAGTTAAAAAAGAGCTTGAAGCTGCTGGACTAGCATCACAGTTTTCAAAGATTCTGCAAATTAAAGTAGGCAAACCGAAAGAACACGAGTCCGTGTCCTTCGAAGAGATCATCAAGGAGTTGAAAAAGCAAAAAGGCAGCAAGAACATGGAAATTTTGCTCCAAAGATTTAAACAGTCTACTACTTCCCACCTCATACCAGTTTCCGAATACAATGAACTTAGAAAGGCTGCCAATCTCCCTCCTCTAGAATTAACTAGCAAGGAAGCCTACTTGTATATGGGGAAAGATTTTCTCCCGGATGAGAATCTCGTCAACTCTGTTCTGAAGACGAAGCCTCAAATCAAAGTCATGGGAAATGATGTAAAATTGATTGGAGAGGTGGAGTCTTTACCGATTGTAACGGATCGTGAAATCACCCTCTCTGTTGCCCTCATAGTCCCAGATGAAGTCTTTATGAACTATACAGACGGTCACTACTCGAACTATGTCAGCGGTATCTTGGCTCCTGAGCTGGTCAAAGAAAAAGGTCTGATGAGAGCTATCTCAGATACCAATGAAAAGCTAAATCAAGCCTCTCTTGGCTATGAAAGCTATATACAAAATATGGGAAGACAACTATTTTACATTATCTCTGCCAGCTATATCACTATCTATCTGGCTATCATCTTCCTTGTTGTGGCAAATACAATCATTGGCGTTCAATTTTTGATGGGACAAAGACAATCCTACAGACGATACCAAACCTTAATCCATCTCGGAGCCAACTACGAAACTCTTTGTAAATCGTCAGAAAAGCAAATCAATTGGTATTTCGGTCTGCCAATAGCCCTTGCACTTATCAGTAGTAGCTTCGGAGTGGGCTCCCTCCTCACAGGAATAGTACCAGCCAGTGCAAGAATGGTCATGGGGCAAAAATTTATCACAGCCATGCTGATAGTACTGCTCTTAGCAGGCTTTGAAGTCATCTATATCAGAATTGTAAAGAAAAATAGCAACAAGTACTTGTTGTCCTTAATGGAACCCAAAAGAGATGAATAAGGTAGAGTAAAATAGGAAAAGGAGGAACCGATATGAAGCATATTCTGGTTATTGAAGATGAAGCCTTGATTCGAGATGAAATTGTCATTTTGTTAGAGAAAGCGGGTTATCAAGTTGATAAGTTGACTGACTTCAAAGATACAAGCCAGCAAGTGCTACAATACGATACGGATCTAATCATACTGGATTTGAATTTGCCAGGAGAAACAGGTTTTCAAATTTGTAAAAATCTCAAGTCCAAACGCTCTGTGCCCATACTGGTTCTCACCTCCCGTGAACAACTAAAAGATGAGATTTACGCCCTAAAATTAGGGGCAGACGAGTATTTAACAAAGCCTTTCAAGAAAGAAAGATTTTTGGCTCGTATAGAAAATATCTTGAAACGCTATGAAGGTAGACAAAATTTGCTTGAAAAAGATAATTTCCTGCTGGATAGAAATACCTATACCCTTTATATCAATGGACATTCGATTTTACTCCCTCAAAATCAAGGGAAATTGTTAGAAACCTTATTAGTGGCAACTGATTCTGTCGTCACAAAAGAAGAACTAAGCATGAAACTGTGGAATACAACTGAGTTCATCGATGAAAATGCTCTTCAAGTAAATATTGCAAGGCTCAAAAAGGTGATGAAACAGGCTGGTATTGACCTTCAAGTCAAGTCCGTCAGAGGTATTGGTTACAAGCTAGAAGAGGTAAGTCCAGATGAAATATAATCTAAAATATCTAGCTACTTATCTGCCTTGGTTACTTGTTCTTTTAGTATTTGATCTATTTACAGCTGTCCTGCTTTGGCTTTCAGATGTGAGAATGTTTCAAGCCCTCATCCTTCTCTATATTTTAGCCACCGTCCTGCTCTTTTTCATCCTATCATTCCTACTGATAAGAAAAGAAAGAAAAAAATCCGCTGCCTATAAAGCCTTCATAGCCAATCCTAAGATCGATACTGAGCTTGAATTATTGCATTTATCAAGTGCCTCAGAGAAAGAAAGCATTGAAAAAATGGCAGATACACTTTATCAAAAGCAGGCTGAAATAGGAAAACTCAACTCATTACTAGCCGAGTACGAGGACTATGTTGAAAAATGGGCGCATGAGATTAAACTCCCTCTATCGCTTCTTTCCCTCCTTTTGGACAACCAAAGTGACCAGTTGCCTAAGGATACAGCTTTTAAGTTGGACTATGTGAAAAATCAAATCCAAGGAAATGTATCACAAATCCTATTCTACTACAGGGTGAAAAGTGAGAAAAATGATTTTCTATTTGAAGACCTTGATCTAGAAGAATGTATCCAAGATCTCTTGGAAAACTTTGATCCCTTACTCAAAGAAAAGAATTTTACGATTCAGCTAGAAAATATACAAGGAACTTGCTACACTGATCAACGCAGTTTTGAATTTATCCTCTCCCAAATCCTCGCCAACGCCCTTAAATACAGCTCTGACAAGCCCAAACTCAGCATTTCTATGTCAAAAGACAAGGGACGCACAAGTCTGATTATTAGGGATAATGGCTGCGGAGTTAAAGCTTGCGACCTCCCTCATATCTTTGAAAAAGGCTTTACAGGAGACTCGGGAGATACCAGGAAAAAATCAACAGGCATGGGCCTCTATCTGGTCAAACAATTAGCAGATGCTTTAAAAATCGACATCACAGTAAAATCCGAATGGATGCAAGGATTTGAAATTACTCTTTCTATTTAGTAATTTTTCGATTAGGAAGTAATTACCTAATCATAGAAATTACATTTTTTATATAAAAAAGGAAAGCACTTCTGCTTCCCTTTTTATTTGCGTTTTTTCTTGGCCTTTTTCATTTTGTTAGCCATGCGTTTCATAGACTGTTTCATGGCAAATTCACCAATTTTACCTTTAAGTCCGCCACCGAACATCTGGCTCATATCTGACATTCCTGCTCCTCCGAGAGCTGACATATCAGGCATACCACCTTGTCCCATCATGCCTTCAAGGGCAGACATATCCATTCCGCCCATATTTGGCATATTTTTAGGGAGGTTATTTGAATTAATGCCCATCTGCTTCATCATCTTGTTCATATCTCCAGACATGACACCTTGCATAAGCTGTTTGGCCTGGTTAAAGTCCTTGATGAATTTATTCACTTCGATAAAAGTATTTCCAGATCCAGCAGCGATACGACGACGACGGCTTGGATTTAACAAATCAGGATTTTCACGTTCTTCAGGTGTCATGGAAGACACGATGGCACGTTTACGCGCAATCTGGCGCTCATCCACCTTCATATTTTGAAGGGCTGGATTGTTAGCCATACCTGGGATCATCTTGAGCAAGTCTTCCATTGGTCCCATGTTTTGCACCTGATCCAACTGATCGATGAAATCATTGAAATCAAAGGTATTTTCACGCATCTTCTCAGCCATTTCAAGGGCTTTTTGCTCATCGTATTCTTGAGAAGCTTTCTCAATAAGAGTAAGCATATCCCCCATGCCGAGGATACGGCTTGACATACGGTCTGGGTGGAAGGTTTCAATATCTGTAATCTTTTCACCTGTACCAGTGAACTTGATTGGTTTACCAGTGATATGACGAACCGATAGGGCCGCACCTCCACGTGTATCCCCATCAATCTTGGTAAGGATAACCCCAGTCACTTCTAACTGAGCATTAAACTCACGGGCAACATTGGCCGCTTCTTGACCAATCATAGCATCAACGACGAGCAGAATTTCGTTTGGTTGAGCCAATGCTTTCACGTCACGAAGCTCATTCATGAGGAGCTCATCAATTTGCAAACGACCTGCCGTATCAATCAAGACATAGTCGTTGTGATTGGCTTGCGCTTGCTCCAAACCTTGACGAACAATCTCAACCGCTGGAACTTCTGTTCCTAGAGCGAAAACAGGCACATCTATCTGCTGTCCAAGTGTTTTCAACTGATCAATGGCAGCTGGACGATAGATATCCGCCGCAATCATCAAAGGACGAGCATTTTCTTCCTTCTTGAGTTTGTTGGCTAGCTTACCAGCAAAGGTTGTTTTACCAGCCCCTTGCAAACCGACCATCATGATAATCGTAGGAATCTTAGGTGACTTGATAATTTCTGCCGTATCAGAACCTAAAACAGCTGTCAGTTCCTCGTCAACGATTTTGATAATCTGTTGCGCAGGATTAAGGGTATCAATGACCTCGTGTCCGACTGCACGTTCACGAACTTTCTTGATAAAGTCTTTTACAACAGGCAAGGCAACGTCGGCTTCAAGCAAGGCCAAACGAATTTCTTTGGTTGCTTCTTGGACATCCGCTTCAGAGATTTTTCCTTTTTTACGTAGATTTTTAAAGACGTTCTGTAAACGTTCTGTTAAACTTTCAAATGCCATTTTTTTCTCCTATTTACTCAATTCAGTGGAAATCGTCCGAAATGTTGCAAACACTCAAGTTCTTCGGGTGTGATTTCTTTCATGATTTCATTTGGATATCCCCAACAGCTAAAACCTATTTTCATAGCTTTGGAGATATCATTGGGCGAGATAATCTGTAGTCGAGTAGGAAATGGTTCCTCTGCGGCTAATAGTTTGCAAGGTAATCCTTGATAAATAACTAGACTGCCCATGATTACTCCCGATTGTCAATACTTGTTAAAATTTCTATCTGCTCCTGCAGAAAATCATCCTTGGGATACTGCTCCAAGATCTGGTCAAAAATCTGACTGCGGACAATGTAGTCTGAGTACATGTGTAATTTCATCTCATAGTCTTCCAAAATCTTTTCTGTCCGCTTGATATTGTCGTAAACAGCTTGACGACTAACACCGAACTCTTCAGCAATCTCAGCAAGACTGTAATCATCTGCATAGTAGAGTTCAATATAATTCATCTGCTTATCTGTCAAAAGCGCAGCATAAAATTCAAAAAGCGCATTCATTCGATTGGTTTTTTCGATTTCCATAACTTTTATTATACCAAAAAATCTATCATATCGCTATACTAGAACGCCTTCTAAAATAATTCGAACACAAAAAAAAGAACCCTGCAAAGCAAGATTCTTTTAGTGTCTGACTTAAATAATTGTTCTTCTGGGAACTAAATCGAATTAAGCTTCGATTTCTGTAACCATACCTGAACCAACAGTACGTCCACCCTCACGGATAGAGAATGTAGTACCTTGTTCTACGGCGATTGGGTGGATCAACTCAACGTCGATAGTCACATTATCACCAGGCATTACCATTTCAGTACCTGCTGGAAGTTCGATTGAACCTGTAACGTCAGTAGTACGGAAGTAGAATTGTGGACGGTAGTTGTTGAAGAATGGAGTGTGACGTCCACCTTCTTCTTTAGTAAGGATGTAGACTTCACCTTTGAATTTAGTGTGTGGGTTGATTGAACCTGGTTTAGCGATAACTTGTCCACGTTCGATTTCGTCACGTTGAACACCACGAAGAAGGACACCTACGTTATCTCCGGCAAGACCTTCGTCAAGTTGTTTACGGAACATTTCAACACCAGTAACAACTGCTTTTTGAGTTTCTTCTTTGATACCAACGATTTCGATTTCGTCGTTGACACGAACAGTACCACGGTCGATACGTCCTGAAGCAACTGTACCACGTCCAGTGATTGAGAATACGTCTTCGACTGGAAGAAGCAATGGTTTTTCAGTGTCACGTTCTGGTTCTGGGATGTACTCATCAACAGTGTTCATCAATTCCATGATGATGTCTTCGTATTTAGAGTCACCTTCAAGAGCTTTAAGAGCTGAACCTTGGATAACTGGAAGATCGTCACCTGGGAAGTCGTATTCTGACAAGAGGTCACGGATTTCCATTTCAACCAATTCAAGCAATTCTTCGTCGTCTACCAAGTCGATTTTGTTCATGAAGACGATAAGGTGTTTAACACCAACCTGACGTGAAAGAAGGATGTGCTCACGAGTTTGTGGCATTGGTCCGTCAGTTGAAGCTACTACAAGGATAGCTCCGTCCATTTGAGCGGCACCAGTGATCATGTTTTTAACGTAGTCCGCGTGTCCTGGAGCGTCGATGTGAGCGTAGTGACGTTTTTCAGTTTCGTACTCAACGTGCGCAGTGTTGATAGTGATACCGCGTTCGCGTTCTTCTGGAGCAGCATCGATAGACGCATAGTCTTTAGGTTGGTTAACTGCTGAAGGCAAGCGACGTGCCAAAACAGTTGTGATAGCTGCAGTTAGGGTAGTTTTACCGTGGTCAACGTGTCCGATAGTACCAATGTTAACGTGTGGTTTACTACGATCGTATTTTTCTTTTGCCATTTGAGTAAAAGCCTCCAATAAAATATATTTTATAGATAGACAGTAGGCAATACAGTCTAACTTTCCTTACTATTTTATCAAATTTCAGCTAAATTGCAAGTGTTTTACACACATTTTGTGAATTATTCTAAATCTCATAATTTCCCATTCTTTTCCAACAGAATCATTTAAAACACTTTTGACCAGTCTAACCTCAAGTCTTTTTATCAAAAAAATCAGGTCTCCCTGATTTTTAGATTGATTCTGATTTTCCCAGTTCTTTTTCTTTGGCTTCTTTATGATTTTCATATAATTTCGCCAAGAACTTAGTAATTTCTTTTAGGATAGAATAGGTTGGCACTGCTACAATCATTCCGATAACGCCATAAATATTGCTAGAAAGTAAGAGAAGAACCAGAATGGTGATTGGATGAACCTTCATAACCCCTCCGACGATACGAGGATAAAGGATATTCCCATCCACTTGTTGGATAATCAGCATATAAATTACTGCAATGAGAACTCTGTGCGGATCAGTAAAGACATTGGCAATAATCATGGGAATCAGACCGATACTTGGTCCAACATAAGGAATCAGATTTGCCAAACCAGAAAAAATAGCAAAGACTAGAGCATATTTCAACCCTATCGTACTGTATCCAATATAGGCCAAACATCCGATAATAACAGCATCAATCGCAATTCCACTGATATAACGTGCGACAGTGGCGTTCAAATTCTTCAAGAGACTGGAGAAGTTTAATTTATCATGTTTTAGGACTGTTCGTTCCAACATTGGAAGGAACTTATGACCATCAAGCAAGAAATAAATCAAAAAGACTGGTGTCATAATGAGAATCAAAACTGTACTAAACAAGGCTGAAAGAACGCTACCTAAACTATTGCTCACACTATTGAGAATGTTTTGCAAAATATCAACGTAAGATAAATTCAACTGTTGAATGGTTTTTTGAATATCAATATTTTGAAAGATTGGATTCATTGATAAATCATATATCAAATCTTGCAAGCGGCTATAGATATTCTGGCTAGAAATAATCAAGCTTGTCAACTGATTAATCAAAATCGGTAGCAAGTAGACTACCCCTACTACTATTGTACCAATCAAGGCACAAAGAGTGATAAGCACACCTATCAAACGATTGACTTTACATTTCTTTTCTAAAAATGTTACGATGGGATTTGTCAGGTAATAGAAAAATCCTCCGAGCAAAAATGGAATCATAATGGTATTAGCTACCATCACAAAAGGTGTGACAATCGCTCCCATCTCTCTCCAAAGGTAGAAAATAAGAGTTAATAGTAAAATTTCAGCTGTCCAAAAAAATAACTTGTTTCTACGGAACATAGGCGCCTCCTTCTTTCTATTTTACCATAATTCTTCAAAAAGATAAGATGGCTTTACTATAAAAACGAGAATATTTTTTCGCTTTGTGATAGAATAAAACTACTATGAAGAAAATAATTTTATCCTTACTAACTCTTATCATTTTTGGCACAGCCATTCCTACTGTATCTGCGCAAGATTTTGATGTTGCTGCTAAACATGCCATTGCTGTCGAGGCTACAACTGGAAAAATCCTCTACGAGAAAGATGCAAATCAGCCTGTAGAAATTGCTTCTATTACGAAACTGGTTACAGTTTATTTGGTTTATGAAGCTCTGGAACAAGGAACCATCAGTCTATCTACACCCGTTGATATTTCGGACTATCCTTACAAGCTTACAACTAATTCTGAAGCGAGTAACGTCCCTATGGAGGCTCGAAATTATACTGTTGAACAACTATTAGAGGCTACAATGGTATCCAGTGCAAACAGTGCTGCGATTGCGCTAGCAGAAAAGATTGCTGGTTCTGAGAAAGACTTTGTAGACAAGATGAGGGCAAAACTTCTTGAATGGGGAATCCAAGATGCAACTATTGTAAACACTACTGGTTTAAATAATGAGACCCTAGGCGATAACATCTATCCTGGTTCTAAAAAAGACGATGAAAACAAGTTGAGTGCCTACGACGTTGCAATAGTCGCTCGTAACCTCATCCGAGATTATCCTCAAGTTTTGGAAATCACCAAAAAGCCAACTTCTACCTTTGCAGGACTTGAAATCCACTCAACCAACTATATGTTGGAAGGAATGCCTGCTTATCGTGGTGGTATTGATGGACTAAAGACAGGTACTACTGACAAAGCTGGTGCTTCTTTCGTTGGAACAACTGTTGAGAAAGGGATGCGTATCATTACGGTTGTTTTAAATGCAGATCAACAAGATACCAACCCTTATGCACGTTTTACCGCAACTTCTGCACTTTTAGATTATATTTCTGCAAACTTTGCCTTAAAAACTGTCGTCCAGAAAGGTGAAGCATACAAAGATAGTAAAGTGACAGTTCTTGACGGGAAAGAAGATAGCGTTGCAGCCGTTGCTAAGTCAGACATTTCCATCGTCCAACGCATCGGAAGCGGTACTACACCTGCTCTCCAATTCACACCAAAATCAACATCAGAAATAGCTCCACTGGAAGAAGGCAAGGTTGTCGGTACCCTAACCTATGATGATCAGGATTTGATCGGCCAAGGCTATCTCACTTCCGACAAACCATCTTTTGAAATGGTTTCTGAAAAGAAAGTAGAAAAAGCCTTCTTTTTGAAGGTTTGGTGGAATCAATTTATCCGCTTTATCAATGAAAAACTATAAAAAATCGCGAACAATCGCGATTTTTTCTTTATTTTATTTCATTTCTTTAAATGCTGCTTCTGCATCAGCATTGCTAATAGCACCAAATTGGATTTTTCCGATTTTTCCTTGGCTGTCAATCAAGTATTCCGTTGGAATACTACGAATTTGGTAGGCTTGGAAGGTAGTTGCCTTGGTATCATATAGAACTGGGATATCCTTGTAGCCTTGTTCTTGGTACCATTTTGGAAAGTCTTGAACTGTTTTTTCACCTTGTAGTCCTGGTGCAATGACACTCAAGATTTCAAAATCTCGATCTTGTTTTGCAGCTAATTCCATCAACTCTGGCATACTCTTTCGACAAGGACCACACCAAGAGGCCCAGAATTTCAAATAGACCTTTTTCCCTTTATAGTCTGATAACTTGACTTCTTTGCCATCCATAGACTGCAAGGTAAAGTCTGGCGCATCCTTACCGACTGCGATTTGTTGTACAGCAGGTTGTTTTGGACTGCTTGTCTGTTTGGTTTCTTTTTCACCACAGGCAATCAACAAGAATAGAGACATGAGGCTCAATCCAGCAAAAATAATCTTTTTCATCTTTTTCTCCTTTTATCCAAGAATTCCTGACAAGGCATTTAACTGCCCTAGCATTAATAATAAACCCATCAAAATAATCAAGGCTCCCCCGATTTTCTTTAGTAGGATCATATGGGGTTTTAGTTTACTAAAATAGGGCATGATCCAGCCCGAAGCCAAGGCCAAAACAAGGAAAGGAAGGGCCATTCCCAATGTGTATACTAATGTTAACACGGCTCCTTGCCAAGCACCATTGCCACCTGAAGCTGCTAGGGCCAAGACTGAGCTTAAAACGGGTCCGATACAAGGGGTCCAACCAAAACTAAAGGTTATCCCAAGTAAAAAGGCTGACAGATAGTGATTAGACTTTGATTGTTTGAAGGTGACTGTCTTTTGAACCTCCAGTTTATTGAAATGCAAGATTTCCATCTGGTGAAGCCCTAAAAGAATAATGACTATGCCCATAGCATAACGAAACCAGTCTGCATAGAGCATGTGCCCTAGGAATCCAGCTCCAAATCCTAAAATAAAGAAAATGAGGGAGATTCCTGCAATAAAGCACAAGGTCCGAATTAAGCCCGACCATGCAACGTCTCTTCCAAAAAAGCGAAAACTTTTCGAATTTCCCTGATTATCCAGTAAAATACCAGCATAGACAGGTAGCAAAGGGAAGATGCAGGGTGAAAAGAAGGACAGGATACCTGCTAAAAAAACGGATACTAGAAATATAATTGACTCCAACAAATTACCTACTCTCATAAAATTCTAATCTTATTTTACTACAAAAGAAAAAATTTGTGACAACTTTGCTACGCTTATTTATTTTGACTAAATTTGACACAAAAAAAGGAGCTAAGCTCCCTTCAGATTGAAGACAAATTCCTTAGACTACAAATTTCTAAGGGCTTTTCTTTGTGTAAGGTCGTATAATAGATGTAAGAAAAATTGTGAGGTATTTCCTATGTTTCACAAAGAAAATCTAGAATATAACCGCAATCAAGTTGGCTTTTACACGCTAGATGAACTCGTTCCGCAAGCCCATTTTCTTCGTCAGGTTGAGCAAGTGATCGATTTTTTCTTCATCTATGACTTAGTCGCAGATACTTATTCTGAAGATAAAGGTCGTCCTAGTTTAGACCCTGTTATGCTGGTTAAAATCCCTCTCATCCAATGTTTCTACGGTATCCGTTCCATGCTCTTGGTAGCTTTCCACTTGTGCCAGCAAGTCTGCCACTTCTGATAAATCTCTCGTTTTTAACTCTCTGATGGACTGGGTAAAGGTGTATCTCTCACCCAAAGCCCTAAAATCAATCACTGTTTTTCTATGCATATCTTAAGTATAGCACAAAAAAGCCGACCTAGAACAGCTAAATCCAGCTTTGTTTACTGATTTCCATAACGAAAAATCTTATCTAAGTTGCTTTTTTCTACTTTTGGCAATTTTCCATCAGATAGCACCCCTTCTTCTTGTAAATACTGGTCTTATTTGGAGCACTTTGTGCAAGAAGTCAACAAAAAAACAGGGAGAGTCTTGGTTGCTATACCCTCACTCTCTCTGTCTTTTACTGTTCAGAAATTAAAAATTGATTTGAAGCTTTAATGATATTTACCGTTTCCTTGACATCTAAATCATCCGTGAATAGAAAATGATGTTTCTCACTATTTTTAGCTAGAAACTCTTTTCTCGCTTGGATTGATAAATCGCCTGTTCTCTCAATTTCTTTTCGAGAAGAGTCCCTATCTTTCAAGGTTTCTTCTTGAGCCATTAGGACACAATATTTTAGCTTAATTCGTTTTTCTTTTAAGAAGGCTGCAATTTTCTTCAGTTGCTCTTCAAATATGACATACTCTATCACAACAGTGATGCCACGATCCAAGAAATTATTGGTCAGACTGATGATATTATCACAGAATAAATCCATGTAAAATCCATCATCCTCCCAAGGAGCTACGAGACCTCCTTTAATCATTAAGTAAATCATGTCGCCCTCTATCACTGCACTTTTGTCAAAAGAATAGGCCAACTCTTTGCTGACAGTGCTCTTTCCAACGCCTGGGGGCCCTGAAACGATATAAACACAATTTTCCAACCTTTTACCTCTACATACTTGAAATATCTCTAACTTACGATAACTTTCAGCCCACTTATGACTTTCTTATGAAGTCTTGTGGATACTGCGCACGCGCACCACCAATTAATTTTGGACGACTAGCTAGAGCCGTTACATGGGCATGCCCAATTTCTCTCAAAAGAGGACGAATCGGAACCTGAACATGCTTGACATGCATGCCAATCGCAGTATCTCCGATATCCAATCCAGCATGAGCCTTGATAAATTCGACCTCAACTGGATCCTGCATAAACTTGAAGGCTGACAACTGACCCGAACCTCCTGCATGAAGTGTAGGAAGGACACTGACGATTTCAAGACCAAACTGCTCTGCCACCTGACGTTCAACGACGAGGGCTCGATTGACATGTTCACAACCTTGAACAGCTAGATGAATTCCTTTTTCCTCTAGGATATCTAGGATGGTTTTCACAATGATTTCCCCAATTTCTTGACTGGATTCCTTGCCAATCTGACCACCTATCACCTCACTAGAAGAAAGGCCCAAAACAAAGATAGCTCCTTGCCTCAAATTAGCCTTGTCTATTACATCTTCTACAATCTGGCTTGTTGCTCTGTGAATGTCTTTTTCCTTCATACTTGATACCTCTTTTGTCACTATCTATCATATCTTTTTTTACTGATTTTATCAAGGTCAACTAATCATTCTGATTTTTAAAAGCAAAACTCCCAGAATAGACTGGGAGTTAGCTAGTTGCTATTTTATTGAGGTATATTTCAACCGTCGTCCCTTTTTCGGGTGTAGAATTGATCTTCATCTGATAGTTTTCTCCAAAATGAAGTTTGAGTCGTTGGTCGACATTTTGAAGGCCAACTCCCCCACGTTTGAGCTGACTTTGACTACTATCGCCAGCAGCTTGGAAACCAACACCATCATCCTCAATGCGGATGACAAGCCCTGTATCCTGTTTCTGAACAGAAAGTTTAATATGGCCCTGACCTTCCTTCTCCTTAATACCATGGTAAAGAGCATTTTCTACAAGAGGTTGCAACACCAACTTGGGTAAGACTAGGTTACCAAAAGCAGGTTCTTCATCAATCTCATACTCCAGCTTATCACCATAGCGTTGTTTCTGGATAAAGAGGTACTGGCGGACATGATTGATTTCATCAGAAAGAGAAATCAAATCCTTTCCTTGATTGAGCGCCAAGCGGAAATAGGTTGCCAAAGACTTGGTTACCTGAACCACTCGCTGACTATCCTGAAACTCAGCCATCCAGATGATAGTGTCCAAAGTATTATAGAGGAAATGGGGGTTAATCTGGCTCGACAGTGCTTGAAGTTCATACTGCCGGGTTGCTTCTTCCTGCCTGCGCACATCTGCCATCAGCTGATCAATCTGATCCAACATAGCATTAAACTGGCGAGTCACTTCTCTCAGTTCATAGGCGCCAGCTTCCTTAGCACGAAGATTTTGTGTACCAGAAGCAATTTCCAGCATGGTTTCTCTCAGATCCTTCAAAGGGGCAATCCAGCGTTTGAGACTGAACCACACCAAGCAGAGACAGGCAAGAAGGGATAAGGCACTAGCACCAAGCAAGGTCCACATGAGTTGACTCCGAACCTGGTCTAACTTCTCCAACGAAGACACGCCTATAACCGTCCAATCAGTTCCTGCAATCTGTTCCTGACTGACGTAGGATTGGTGATCCAGCGTATAGCCCTGCCCCGTCTCAATGAAGGGTTTCATGGCCTCCATTTCACTCGCTGAGCTATAAACTGTGTGTTTCGGATGGTAGACAAATTCATGGTTTTCATTGATGATAAAGGCAAAACCCTGCTGGCCCAACTGGAGTTGGTTGAGATAGGCTTCCAGAGTTTCATAGGAAATATCCAATCGAAGCACACCAAGATTGGCCCCTTTTGCATCAACAAGTTCTTGAGTGACAGAAATAACCCATTGACTATCCGATTTACGAGCTGGTGTCAAAACTGGTTTAGCTCCCTGATGAATGGCCTTTTGGTACCAATCCTCGGCCATCATATCTGAGGAAGTTTTCATCTGCACACTGTCATCTGTAGAAATGACCTGACCGGATTTGGTGACCAGTACCACCGTTTTCAGGTCCTGGTCTGCCTTTAAGATAGTCAAAAACAGATCTCGGATTCCCTTGACCTGGTCTTGGTTAGGATTCTCAGCATAGGCCAAGACATCCTTCTGCTGGGTCAAACTGGTCGAGGTGGTTTCTAATTTTTTGATATAAGACTGAATAAAGTGACTAGTTTGGCTAATGGTCGTTTGGCTATTGCCCTCAATAGTGGCCTCAATAGCTGATGAACTAGATTGATAATAGAAAGTCCCAACCACAGCTAGGAGAATGAGAAAGACCAGAAAGATGGAAATAACCATTCTGACTAGGAGAGAAGAACGCTTCATCGGCCTTCTCCCTTCTTAAACTGACGAGGTGTCACACCTGCAATCTGTTTAAAGCGTTGGGTAAAGTAGTTCATATCTTCAAAACCAACCTTCTCTGCGATCTCATAAATCTTTAAATCTGTGGTCAGAAGCAAGAGCTTGGCTTGTTTGACACGTTCTCTCACCAGGTAATCCTGAAAAGGCAGACCCAACTCTTTCTTAATCAAGGAGCTCAGATAAGTCGGACTAAAGCCCAATTCACTAGCTAAAGACTTTAAACTAAACTGACTGTCAGCCAGATGGGACTGGATTTTCTGAGCAATATTTCCCTCAAACTTATCGGTTAATAAATCTTGTAACTGCTCTTCTTTTTCTTCCTTGTCTAGTTTTTGCTTGATTTTCCCTAACATTTCCTCAATATCCTGACGAGAAAAGGGTTTGAGCAGATAGTCATCGACACCTAGTTTGACAGCAGACAAGGCATAATCAAAATCATCGTAACCCGTTAAAAATACCAGATGCACCTGGGGATAGGTTTCTCGGACCAGCCTGGCCAACTGGATGCCATTTAGCTGAGGCATATTGATATCGGTTAAAATGATGTCTGGTACCTGCTTTTGAATCAAGTTCCAAGCCTGTCTTCCATTTTCAGCCTGACCGATGATTTCCATATCGTAGGCCGCTACATTAACCAGCTTGGTCAATCCTTGTCTTACCAGATACTCATCTTCTACGATTAAGATTGTGTAGGTCATGCTCTGCTCCTTTACCACTTACTAGTATCAGTATAGCAAAATTCTCCTCTAACTACTTAGGAAAGACTTCTTAATCGACATAATCTAGTAAATAGGCATAGCCTTTTTCTTCCATTTGGTCTTTTGGAATAAATCGGATAGAAAGACTATTGATACAGTAGCGCAAGCCACCCTTGTCCTCTGGTCCATCTGTAAAGACATGGCCAAGGTGAGAATCTCCAGCTCGACTTCTCACTTCCATGCGTGTCATATTGTAAGACTTATCTTCCTTGTAGGTGGCAACATCTGGGCTGATGGGTTGGGTGAAGCTAGGCCAGCCACAACCAGACTCAAACTTGTCCTTTGATGAAAAGAGAGGTTCGCCAGTAGCTACATCCACATAGATACCGGATTCAAATTTATCCCAGTAGCGGTTTGAAAAAGCTCGTTCTGTTTGATTTTTCTGGGTAACTGCATACTCCTCAGGTGACAAAGTCTTTTTCAATTCTTCATCACTTGGTTTAGGATATTTGCTGGCATCGATGACGGGATAGGCAGCTTGATTGACATTGATATGACAATAGCCATTTGGATTTTTCTTTAGGTAGTCTTGGTGATAATCCTCAGCCACCACAAAATTCTTCAAGTTTTCCTTTTCAACTGCCAGAGGTTGGTCGTATTTCTTAGCTACCTCATCAAAGACTTGGTTGATTACTTCCAAATCCTTGTCATCTGTGTAATAAACACCGGTACGATACTGGGTCCCCACATCATTTCCTTGTTTATTTTTGCTGGTTGGATTGATAATGCGGAAGTAATGAAGCAGGATTTCCTTAAGGGAAATTTGATTGGCATCATAGGTAACATGGACAGTCTCTGCATGTCCTGTTTGGTTAATCAATTCGTACTTGGTTGTTTCCCCTCTACCATTTGCATAGCCTGAAACGGCATCTGTCACTCCGGGAACGCGTGAGAAGTATTCCTCCACTCCCCAGAAACATCCCCCAGCTAGATAAATTTCGTGCAAGTCTGCGTCTTTACTCACTTCTGTTTTTTTCACTGTTTTTCCTCCTTGGCTAACTGACGCTTTCTCAATTTGCGAGCTATCTGTCTGCCCTGCATTTCGCATCAATAGAAAATAAAAACCGGTTATGGCTAGGAGAATGACCCCTGCCAAGACAAAAAGTTTTACTTTATCATTCATGATCTTTCTCTACCCCATTTCTTTCAATGTCTTTAAAATCATATCCTTATCCATAAAACCTGGTTGCGTTTTGACCAGCTTGCCTTCCTTGTCTATAAAGGCTTGAGTTGGATAAGAACGAACACCATAACTTTCCAAGAGTTTGCCTGATGGATCAATTAGAACTGGAAAATTTTTATAATCTAAGCCCTTGTACCAGTTCTTAAAGTCTGCTTCAGATTGCTCCCCCTTGTGTCCAGGAGACACCACTGTCAAGACCACATAGTCATCACCAGCTTCTTTAGCAATTTCATCCGTATCTGGAAGACTAGCTAGACAGATGGAACACCAAGAAGCCCAGAATTTGAGATAGACTTTCTTGCCCTTGTAATCAGACAAACGATAGGTCTTGCCATCTACACCCATCAATTTAAAATCAGCTACTGCTTGACCCTTGGTGGCAGTTTGCGAGCTAACTTGTTCTGTTTTTGTTTGCTCCTTCATAGTAGACTCGTCTGACATGTTTTTAGCCGAACAGGCTGCCAAGCAACAAATTGAGCCTACTCCAAGGAGACATGTTTGCCATTTTTTCATTTCTTTTTCCTCTCTATTCAAATAATGTAGTCAAAATGGAAGCATTTCCCAAAAGCACCAAGATTCCCATCACGATAATGAGGAAACCACCTACTTTTTTGAGGGTTCCGAGATAAGGATGGAGTTTTCGGAAATGTTTCAAAACATAGCTGGAGGCAAGAGCTAGAGCCAAAAATGGTAGCGCTAAGCCCAGCGTGTAAATCAACATGAGACCAGCACCCTGCCAAGCTCCTGAACCACCTGAAGCCGCCAAGGCCAAAACAGACCCCAGAACCGGCCCCACACATGGCGTCCAAGCAAAACTAAAGGTTAACCCCAGTAAAAATGCCTGACTATAGCCGTTAGCGTTTTGACCCTGTCTCTTTAATTGTAGCCTTCTTTCCTTGTAAAGTCCCTGCAAATGTAAGACTTCCATCTGGTGCAAGCCCAAGAGAATGATAACCGCACCCGTCACATACTGAAACCAAGAAGCATAAAGCAAATTGCCTAAAAAACCAGCTCCATAACCCAGTAAGATAAAAACAAAGGAAATCCCCGCTATAAAGGCCAGAGTTCGCACTAAACTAACAAGTGAGATTGAAATTTTTCCGCTAGAAGCCTGAGCATCATTCTTATCATCCAATAAGACTCCTGCATAGACTGGCAACAAGGGTAAAATACAAGGAGAAAAGAAGGAAAGAATTCCAGCAAGAAAAACACTGATAAAAAAGATTACATTGTCCATTGCCTTCCTCCATTCTTTGATTTGATAGGACTATTATAGCTTCAAAACTCCAGGAAAAACAGGGACAATGATAGGGAAAAATAGGAATTTAATCAGTTTATTTAGAAATCTGGCACAAAAAAGTCCCATAAGATTTATAATGAAAAGCGACTAATAACCTCATTAAACTCATCAAACGAAATGCCTTTGGTTTTCGGAACTTTGAGAACTTCAATAAAAGGATTTTCATCGCTCTCAACATCAAAAAAGAAAGGACGAAATTCGTCCTTTCTCGATCTTAGCTGACTTCAACCTACTACAGTTGACAAAGAGCTGATTTTTTCTGTCTAACTTTTTGGGGGCGGTACGAGCTCCCTTCATTTTTAATAAGTTCCTTCTTCACCTTGACTGGTCAGGATAACAGGGCCGTCTTTGGTAATCACGAACTGGTGTTCATATTGGCACGATAGACCACCATCAATGGTCTTATGAGCCCAGCCAGTCTTCATATCTGTATAAATTTCCCAGTCACCAGTATTGATCATGGGTTCAATGGTTAGCACCATTCCTTCACGGAGACGGAGTCCACGGCCTGCAATACCGTAGTTAGGAACCATTGGCTCCTCGTGCATTGTTGGACCAACACCATGACCAACCAAATCACGAACGACACCGTAACCGCGACTTTCAGCGTATTCTTGAATGGCTGCACCAATATCACCGATACGATTGCCGACAACTGCTTGCTCAATTCCTACATACATAGCTTCCTTGGTTACGTCCATAAGGTTTTTCACTTCTTCAGACGGTGTACCAACCGCATAAGCCCAACATGAGTCAGCTAAACCACCAGTATAACTTTGGGTGTATTTTTTCATTTGCTCAACATTGTTGAAGTTGAGTTTAGATACATTAAGGTCGGATTTGGCAATCGGACCACCCAGTACCATGTCAACCTTGAGCAAATCGCCATCTTTCAAGATGTAATGACGTGGAAAAGCGTGAGCTACTTCGTCATTGAGAGAGCAACAAGTGGCATAGGGGTAATCCATGACAGCACCATCCACACCAATCTGTAAGGGAAGGAAATTTTCCTCTTTGCAACGTCGACGAACGTACTCTTCAACTTCCCACATATCCACGCCTGGCTTAATTAAATCACGTAAGCCAATATGGATACTTGCTAGGAAATCACCAGCCTTGTCCATGGCTTCGATTTCACGTGCTGATTTTAAAGTTATCATTTTTTCTCCTAGATTCTAATTGATTTTCACTGTAACATTTGCTTTTGATACAATCTGATGACCATGATAAATATCATAATCAATAATAGCTGAGCGTCTTGTGTGATGAATAATCCGAGCCTGAATTCGCAGAGTATCATCAATCTGAACAGCCTGCAAGAAGTAAATTAGCATCTGCTCAATGATGAGATTGCGTCTGCTATTTGCCACCAAATCCTGTGTCATATGAGTTAAAATTTCAGCAAGAACACCATTTGCCAAAACTCCGTTCTTCTCAAGCATAAAGGGCTCAACTGTAATCACAACTTCGTCGTGATGATAAGACAACTTCTGACCAATTTGCTCTGAAAAAGTCGGCAGGGCTGAAACCTGAGAACGACTCATCTTATCCATGACATCTCGTCTTGTAATCACCCCGAGCAAAGTTTGATTGCTTCTCACGACCGGGACCATCTCAAAGTCTTCTGCGATCATCCGTTGACTGACGTTAGCTATATTCGTTGCCAATCCTGTCAGGAAGAGACTACGAGTCATCACCTTGTCAATCGTTGTGCTAGGTGATTTATCTCCAGCGTCACGCATGGTAACAACTCCGACAACCACTTGGTGTTGGTTAATGACTGGGAAACGACTACTCCTGTTCTTACGTACCAAGTCCAAATAGTCTTTCACTGTGTCCGTTTCTCTCAAAAAGCCATACTCATGGCTAGGACGATAGAGCTTTTCAACTGTTAAAATGTCTGTCTTAATCTGCACATTTGACAAAGCTCTATTGATCATGGTCGCAACTGTAAAGGTATCATGCTTGCTTCGTAAAACAGGGATTCCTTTCTGATTGGCAAGTTCCAGTACATCCTCATGTACATGAAAACCACCCGTCACCAGAACTGCGTTTTCATTTTCCAAGGCTAAAAGTTGAATACGAGTACGGTCTCCAACGATTAACAAACCGCCATCATTCAGATAGGACAAAATATTCTGCTCGGTCATAGCCCCGATTGAAAATTTGCTGAATTCCCTGTCCAAACCTTCTTGACCAGCCAAAACTTCAGATGAGGTTACTTCTGCAATCTCTGCATAGGTCAGTTTTTCAATCGCCACTTTCTGAGATTTGACACGAATGGTTCCACTACGAGGTCGAGTTTCTACAATTCCACGGTTTTCAGCTTCTTTAATGGCACGATAAGCCGTCCCATCACTGACACCCAAGTGATTGGAAATGCTACGAACACTGACACGTTTTCCTATTGGTAACTCTTCCAGGTAACTTAAGATTTCTTGGTGTTTACTCACTGAACTCTCCTTTTACGTATCGAAATTCAAGATAGTCCCTCATTTTTCGTGTATAGCGGTCACTCCCCTTGAATTGGCGAAAGAGACTAAATCCCGATTTTAAGGCAACTTTCTGACTAGCTTGATTCTCCAGATGAGTGATGATGGATAATTGTTTTAAACCAAATTCTTCAAATGAAAGCTGACATAGCTTGATAACTACTTCTGTCATAAAACCTTGAGACCAAGAATCCTTTTTTAAGAAATAACCAATTTCTGCCTCTTTCTTAATTTCATCGATCTTTTCAAATTTAATGGAGCCAATCATTTCTTGATTCTCTTGGCTACAAATTGCCCAAACACCTAGAGGAGCCTTCATAAAATAGTTGGCAAGAGCATATTGACTCTCCTCTAAACTTGCTTGACTGGGAAAAATAAATTGTAGATTTTCAGGATTAGAAGCAATTTCATAAAAAGCTTTGCTGTCACTAAAAAAGAAAGGACGCAAATACAAGCGCTCCGTTTCAAAAAAAGAAAACATTGCTAATTTGGTCCAAATATTCATAATCACCTCAACGGTTTAGTCTTCGACGAGTGTAATATCCGCTCCGAGACCACGTAATTTTTCAATAATATCTGAGTAGCCACGAAGGATAAACTCAATATTTGTAATTTCAGTCTGTCCTTGAGCCATCAGTCCAGCAATCACAAGTGCGGCACCTGCACGAAGATCTGTCGCTTTCACTTTGGCACCATGCAGAACACGTCCACCAGTGTAGAAAATATGGTCATTTGTAGTCGTAATATCCGCATCCATTTTTGCTAACTCAAAGACATGGTTGACACGTTTTTCATAAATGGTATCAATAATAGTACCACGACCTTGAGCTGTCAGCAAAAGTGGTGTGATAGGCTGCTGCAAATCTGTTGCAAACCCAGGATAGGGAGCAGTTTTGATATTGATTGCCTTCAAATCAGATTGTTCTTCAACGAAGATACTATCCTCAGAGACCGTCATACGAACGCCCATTTCCTCCAGTTTGGCGATAAAGCCTTCTAAGTGTTCGTAAAGAACATTGTTAATACGGATTCCTTTACCAATCGCTGCAGCAAGTGAAATATAGGTTCCTGCTTCAATGCGGTCTGGAATGACTTGGTGACGCGTTCCATGAAGTTTCTCAACACCATCAATAATGATAATATCAGTCCCTGCACCACGAATGTGGGCCCCCATGTTATTCAAAAGGGTGGCCACATCGATGATTTCTGGTTCACGAGCCGCATTTTCAATAACAGTCCGTCCCTTAGCCTTAACAGCCGCAATCATGGTATTAATCGTTGCACCAACACTGACGGTATCCATGTAAATACTTGCGCCGTGAAGTCCCTTACCTTGGGCAGATAAATTCATATTATCTCCCTCATAGCTTACCTTGGCTCCCATGGCTTCGAAGGCTTTTAAGTGAAGGTCAATCGGACGAGGTCCCAGATCACATCCACCAGGAAGTCCAACTGTAGCTTCACCAAAGCGACCTAACAGACTTCCATAGAAATAATAAGAAGCACGAAGGCTATTGATCTTGCCATAAGGCATAGGAATGTTTTGAACACCTCTCGTATCAATCTCCAAAACATCATCGTAGCGTTTTACTTTCGCACCCATGATTTCCATAATTTCGACAAGACTAGCAACGTCTGAAATATCTGGGACACAATCCAAAGTGACAACATCATCTGCCAGTATAATAGCAGGGATTAATGCTACAACACTATTCTTAGCACCGCTAATGGTGATCTCACCTTGCAATGGATGTCCACCATTGATGACAATTTTTCTCATGTTATACTCTTTCAAAATTTACTAAAAAGGTCTCTACATTCTATTATACCATAGTTCTCCTATTTTTCCCATTTCTGTTTAATAAAAATCACTCTCTTTTTATCTTCTAAAATAGAAAAAAGACCCATCACACAAGCACAAAAGCTTGGTATGATAGGCTTTTAAAAGTTTAGATTAACGTACTGTACGGATACGCATTGTGTTTGTACGGACAGCCTCTCCAAGCGGTACACCTGCAACGATAATCATATCATCACCAGATTCTACCAAACCTTGTTCTACTGCAATCTTTTCGGCAAGTTCGAACATATCATCAGTGTTTGATGGACGTTCAGTTGTTACTGGGATAACACCCCAGTTCAACATCAATCCACGTTGAGTTAATTCATCGAAAGTGATTGCCAAGATATCAGCATCTGGACGGTATTTAGAAATCAAACGAGCAGTGTGACCTGTCTTAGTAAGAGTAACCACCAACTTGATATTCATAGAGTTTGTCGCATCCTTAACAGCTGAAGCCATAACCTCAGTCTTAGAATTACGTGACAAGTTAACAAACGACAAGCGACCGTATTCTTTCAAAAGGGTTTGAGCATTCTTGTCAATTGTTGCCATTGTACGAACAGATTCAAGTGGGTATTTACCGTTTGCAGACTCACCTGAAAGCATTGTAGCGTCAGTACCGTCGATAACAGCGTTAAATACGTCTGATACTTCTGAACGAGTTGCACGTGGTTTTTCAGTCATTGTTTCAAGCATGTTTGTTGCTGTGATAACAACTTTACCAGCTGCGTTCACTTTAGTGATGATCATTTTTTGGTAAACTGGAACCATTTCGAATGGTACTTCGATACCCATATCACCACGAGCGATCATGATACCGTCAGCAGCTTCGATGATTTCATCCAAGTTATCGATACCTTGTTGGTTTTCGATTTTCGCAAACAATTGAACATGCCCGTTTCCAGTTTCTTCACAGATTGCACGAACTTCATTCACGTCTTTTGCAGTACGTACGAATGAGATCGCGATGAAGTTGATACCTTGTTCAAGACCGAAACGGATATCATCGTTATCACGTTCAGCAAGTGCTGGGAAAGGAATTTTAGTGTTAGGGATGTTTACACCTTTTTGTTTAGCGATAATTCCGTCGTTTTCAACTTCTACTTCAAATTCACGAGTTGCATCGTCTTTTGCAACAACACGAAGACCAAGTTTACCATCGTCAACCAATACTTGGCGACCAACCTCAACATCATCGTAGATGTCAAGAGCACCAGCAACGTTCAAAGCAATCACTTCACGAGTTGATTTGATTCCTTGTTTAGTTGCAACACGGATTTTTTCACCAGTTTTGTATGAGTACTCTTTTGCGTCACCTTCAAACAATTCAGTACGGATTTCTGGTCCTTTTGTATCAAGAAGGAAACCAACTTTTTTACCTGCAAGTTTTTCTGCAAGTTTAACAGTTGCCATACGCTCACCTTGTTCTTGGTGGTCACCGTGTGAGAAGTTGAAACGGAAAGTGTTCGCTCCTGCTTCAATCAATTTCGCAATATTTTGAGCTGAAGCTTCAACGTCAAGTTTTTCTCCCCAGTACCCGTCATCACCGAATTTTTTACCACCACGGATTTCTACCGCAGGACCCAAAGTTGCAACGATTTTTACACGTTTGTTCATGATTTTGTGACTCCTTTATATAATTCGACCTTTATGGTCATGTTACCAAATTAATGAAAGTTGATTAGGACAAGCTCTTGTTCAAGCTAGCGAGTTCAAGATCAGCTTTGTGTGGGTTGTTCACCACAATCTTTCCATCTTCAGTCAAGCTAAACAAAGCTCCTTCTTCTGCTGTACCAAGAATTGGATTTTCAACCATTTTTTCATTACGGATACCAACAGCGACACCACCGATTCCTTGTTTGAGGAGTTTAACAGCGTGTGCACCCAAGCGTGACGCCAAGACGCGGTCACGCGCAGTTGGTGAACCACCACGTTGGATGTGACCAAGTTCAGTTACACGAAGGTCACTAGTGTCTCCAGCTTCTTTTAGTTTTTGACCAAATTCAGCTGCTGACATAACACCTTCCGCCAAAACAATGATGTTGTGTTTCTTACCGTGTTCATAACCAGCTTTGATGCTAGCTACGATTTCTTCCATCTTGAAGCCTTCTTCAGGAATAATGATTTCATCGGCACCAGTAGCAATACCTGCCCAAAGTGCGATATCACCAGCGTTACGTCCCATTACTTCTACAACGAAAGTACGACGGTGGCTTGATGAAGTATCGCGAATCTTATCAATCGCATCCATAGCAGTCGTAACTGCAGTATCAAATCCAATTGTGAAATCAGTACCTACGATATCATTATCAATTGTACCAGGCAGACCGATAGCTGGGAATCCATGCTCAGTCAAGCGCATAGCTCCGTGATAAGAACCGTCACCACCGATTACAACAACACCTTCGATCCCGTGTTTTTTCAACTGCTCAATCCCTTTAAGTTGACCTTCAAGTTGTGCAAACTCAGGGTAACGAGCAGAGTGAAGGAAAGTACCACCACGTGAAATGATGTCTCCAACTGAAGCAGCATCAAGTGGATAGATTTCACCGGCAACCATCCCTGCGTATCCATCATAGATACCAAAGACTTCCATTCCTTCTGAGATTGCTTGACGAACTACTGCACGGATGGCAGCGTTCATACCAGGGGCGTCTCCACCGCTAGTCAAAACAGCAATACGTTTCATTTGGTTTTGCTCCTTTTTCTTTTAACATTCCTATTGATTATACCACATTTCATTTGAAAATTCTTCTATTTTTCGTATTTTTAGCGATAAATCGTTTTCATAGCAATTCCCTCTAATTTTTCCTGTAAAGCAGGGTCTTTTTTTACAAAATGACAGGAGGAAACAATTGTTTTTTCTTCCTCTACATACCTGATAATGACAGGAATAGGGCCTTTATATTGTTCCAAGATATTTGAAATCTCTTTATCGTTGTCGTGATTTTTAACTTGAATCCAGAATCGTTCAGCGACTGCTTCTTTCAAATCTTGTGCAATCATTTGCAGACGGCCATCTCGAGATTGAACTTTACCATTGATATAGTAAAATTTCCCTTCGGATAAAATGGAAGCAAATTTTCTATATTGGTCTGAAAATACAGTTACATCCATCCGAGACTTACTATCATGAACCTGTAGAAAAGCCATACTCTCGCCTTTCTTGGTTCGAATCACTTTAATCTTTTGAACTTCAACTAGGAGAGTGGCTTGAGCTCCCTCGGTTAGATTAGTGATTGGCGTCGTCGGATATAGGGCTTGTTTGGCAAGAGTTTGTAGAGGATGGGCACTGATTCCAACTCCAATCAGTTCCTGCTCCTTATAAAATTTTTCTGCCTCTGTAAAATCATCAGCCTCAGTCCAACTATAGTTTGCATCCGCAAAGAGTCCTCCTAACTCCTCAACAAAAACAAACAAATTGGGCAGATTCACTAGGATTTTCTGGCGATTCTTGTCAAATTCATCAAAAAGCCCCAGTTCAACTAAAGGCGTCAAAAGTGAGAGTTTCTTGTAATTCTTAGGAAGACGTGTGACGAAATCTTCAACACTTGAAAAAGGACGGTTTTCAATGATCCAGTAAGACAAATCTCTCGGTAGTCCCTTAATGGCTTTTAGACCAAGATAGATTTTCTTCTGTGCAATCTTATCATGATAGGGAATAGTGTTGATTGCTAACGGAACTACTTCAAAGCCCATCTGCAATGCATCTACAATGTAATCACTGCTAGAATAATTCAACATGACTTGAAAGAAAATAGCAGGATAGTGCGTCTTGAAATAGGCAAGCTGGAAAGCCAGCGCTGAGTAGGCATAAGCGTGGGATCTGTTAAATCCATAGCCTGCAAACTTTTCCATCACTGCAAAAACTTGGTTGGCTTTTTCTTCTGAATGCCCAAGTTTCATAGCTCCTGTAATAAAATCTTCCTTCATCAAATGCATCTCTTTAGCATTTTTCTTACCCATGGCTCGTCTGAGAATGTCGGCTTTCCCAAGACTGAATCCTCCAAAGCGCTGAGCTACCTGCATGACTTGCTCTTGATAGAGCATAATACCGTAGGTTGAAGAAAGGATGTCTTCCAAGGCAGGATCCAGCACCGTCACCTTTTCTTTGCCGTGCTTTCGAGCGACAAAGTTATCAATATAATCACTAGCACCTGGTCTGTTGAGGGATGTCGTTGCCACCACTTCTTCGAAAACTTGCGGCTTGACTCGTTTCAAGAGTCGAATGGCACCAGGTTGTTCAAATTGGAAAATGCCTTTGGTATTTCCAGCAGCAAAGAGGGCCAGAGTTGGCTTGTCTTCCAGATCAATTTCTTCGATTTTCAGATGAACACCTTCTGACTCAACCAGTAATTCCTGCATTTTTTGTACGAAAGTCAAGTTACGTAAGCCTAGGAAATCCATTTTTAGAAGACCATTAGCTTCAACACCATGAGCATCATACTGGGTGATGAGCATATCCTCACCATATTTTAGAGGAATATAGTCCGTCAAGTCTTGGTCACTCATAACGACTCCGGCTGCATGGATAGAGGTCTGACGTGGATAACCTTCAATCTTTCGAGCAATCTCAAAAGCTTTTTGGTATTCAATCTTGCTATTGATGACCTGTCTAAATTGCAAATTCTTTTCATAGGCCGTCGTTAGCGTATCTCGGAAACTGATTTTTTTCGTAATATTGGTTAATTCATACTCAGGGACACCATAACGTTTGAAAACATCTCGAATTGCCTGTTTTGCTCCAAAGGTCGAATAAGTGACAATCTGCGCCACGTGTTGACTGCCATACCGATCACGAACATAACGAATGAACTCTGGTCTATAAAGGTCAGGAATGTCAATATCAATATCAGGCATAGTGTAGCGCTCACGATTTAAAAAGCGTTCGAAAATCAGGTTCTTTTCAACCGGATCAATCCCTGTGATATCAAGTGAGTAAGCCACCAGGCTACCAACCGCAGAACCACGCCCCATTCCCATATAGTAGCCTTGGGAACGTCCAAAACGCAACAAATCCCAAACAACTAGGAAATAGTCATCAAAGCCCATATCATGAATAACAGCCAACTCTTCATTCAGTCGATTTTGATAGAGAACTGAGGTTAACCCCTTGGCTATCAAGCCTTGTTCAGCCCTCTCTCTAAGTTCTTCTACTGCCGGCCTTTCAGGGTTAAAGCGAGGGAGTTTTAAACTTGGATCAAGTTGGTAGCTTACATTCTCTATCAAACCTTGAAGATTGGCAAGTGCCTGAGGAAAGCGATTTTTAAATCTTGCTTCTAAGTCTGAGGCTGGTAGAAAGATCCCTTGCTGTGAATGCACATCCACTTCTCTCAGACTGACATTATCCTTAATTGCAGATAAGATTTGCAAAACCTGTAGGTCTTCTTTGTCAAAGGAGTTGACCTGATACAGTGGAAGAATGGGTTTCGTAAAGACTTCTTGGTGAGTATCGGGACTAACCCCAATAAAATAATCATGACCTAAATCCAGCTGTTCGATTCCATCAAAATAAGGAACAATAACGGCAACATCCTCAAGGTGGGTGGTGAAGTCAGACCAATTTTTTCGTCCAGTCATTTTTAAAGTGGATAACTTCATCAACTCTTGGTAACCTTTAGTAGACAGAGCTAGAAAACAGAAAGAGAGCGCTTTCTCGTCTATAATCAAGGTCATTTCAAGACCAATTAAAGGTTGGATTCCATATTTTCGAGTCACTTCTAAAAAATGATAAGCCCCATAGAGATTGTCCACATCCATGATAGCAAGGTGAGAATAGCCATACTCTTTAGCTGTTTGTACATATTTTTCAATCGAAACCACACTTTCCATAAAACTGTAAACAGTCTTGGTGTCGAGCTGTGCAATCATTTCTTCTCCCCCTTGCTTTAGATATAGTACTATTATACCATTTTAAAAACTAGAATGAAAAGGTAGAGACCATTCCTTTTAAAGTGACTTCATCACAGGTCAACAATATCTTTTTTACCTTATTTTTGATATAATAAATTCAGTCTGTTTTCAAAGGAGAGAAGCATGCGTTTTAATCAATTTAGCTATCTTCCGACTACTAGTTCTCAACAATTAGATGAACTAGCAAGTCTTGGTCTGGAATTGTCACCTCAACTGCCCTTAAAAAAGCAATTTGAAGACTTCATCCGTTGGAGTTTTTTCACTTATTCTAACACTGATTATGCCTTATCCACTTTGGCCGCGGATAACGAAACAGATCTATTAACTTTTTTCCAATCAGAGCGTAATTTAACTGCTGATGTTTTCTACACGGTAGTTTTTCAACTTTTAGGGTTTAACTATCTTGTTGACTTTGAGGACGCCGAACAATTCCGTAAAGAAACTGGATTTCCTATTGTTTATGGAGATCTCATCGAAAATCTTTATCAGTTACTCAATACACGAACTAAAAAAGGAAATACGCTCATCGACCAACTGGTTAGTGACGGACTCATTTTAGAAGACAATCACTATCACTACTTTAACGGTAAGAGCTTGGCAACCTTCTCTACTCATGATGTCATTCGTGAAGTTGTGTATGTCGAGAGTCGTGTGGATACTGATAAAGACAGTCTCCCTGACTTAGTCAAGGTCAGCATTATTCGCCCGCGTTATGATGGACAGATTCCTTCAGTTATGACTGCCAGCCCTTATCACCAAGGGACCAATGTCAAAGCTAGCGATAAAGCTCTCTACAAAATGGAAGGAGAACTTGAGGTCAAACCTGCCCACACCATTGAGCTTGAGGAGCCTAAGCTGAATTTAGTCGAGCCTCTCGGCCAAGCTGAACTCGTCTCTGAAGCTGAGGAAAAGTTAGCTCATATCAATAGCTCATACACCCTCAATGACTACTTCCTCCCACGAGGATTTGCCAATCTCTATGTATCGGGTGTTGGTACCAGGGATTCCCAAGGTCTCATGACTAATGGGGACTACCAGCAAATTGAAGCATATAAAAACGTGATTGACTGGCTTAATGGTCGTTGCCGTGCTTTCACGGATCACACACGCAAACGGCAAGTCAAGGCTGACTGGTCAAACGGCAAAGTCGCAACAACAGGTATTTCCTATCTAGGGACCATGTCCAATGGACTTGCGACCACTGGTGTTGATGGCTTAGAAGTCATTATCGCTGAAGCAGGTATTTCCTCTTGGTACAACTATTATCGAGAAAATGGTTTGGTGACTAGCCCAGGTGGCTATCCAGGTGAGGATTTTGACTCACTTGCTGAATTGACCTACTCCCGTAATCTCCTAGCTGGTGATTATATTCGTGGTAATGGAGTTCATCAGGCAGACTTAGAGAAGGTAAAAGAACAATTAGATCGCAAGACTGGTGACTACAATCAGTTTTGGCATGACCGCAACTATCTACTCAATGCTCACAATGTTCAAGCTGAGGTCGTCTTTACGCATGGTTCCCAGGATTGGAACGTCAAACCTCTTCATGTTTACCAGATGTTTCATGCCCTTCCAACTCATATCAACAAGCACCTCTTTTTCCATCATGGTGCCCATGTCTATATGAACAACTGGCAGTCAATTGACTTCCGCGAGTCCATGAATGCCTTGTTGAGTAAGAAATTGTTAGGACTCAACTCAAGCTATCAACTCCCTACTGTCATCTGGCAGGACAATACCGAACCGCAAACATGGCAAAGTCTTGATGACTTTGGCAAGCAAGATGAACTGCATACCTTCTCTCTTGGTAATGAGGAAAAAGTGATTCAAAACCAGTATGATCAAAAAGATTTTGATCGTTATGGTAAGACTTACCAGACTTTCAACACAGAACTTTACCAAGGAAAAGCTAATCAGATCGCCATCGACCTTCCAGTAAGTCAAGACATTCACTTAAATGGGCGAGTGGAGCTGAAACTTCATGTCAAATCGAGTACAAACAAGGGCTTATTATCAGCCCAACTGTTAGAACTTGGACAAAAGAAATATCTGCAGCCTTATCCAGCTGTTTTAAGTGCTAGAACCATTGACAACGGCCGTTACCACATGTTAGAAAATCTCTGTGAACTACCATTCAACCCAAGTGCCCAACGTGTCATCACCAAAGGCTACCTTAATTTACAAAATAGAAATGACTTACTGTTAGTAGAGGATATTACTACAGATGAATGGATGGATGTGCAATTAAAACTGCAACCAACTATTTACAAGTTAAAAGAAGGAGATACTCTCCGTTTAGTCCTCTATACAACAGACTTTGAAATCACTGTCCGTGATAATACAGACTATCACTTAACAGTCGATCTCACACAATCCTCCATCACCATTCCCTCATAAAAGGAGTCAGCCTCATATGAATAAATCTGAACATAGACACCAACTCATCCGTGCACTTGTAGCTAAAAATAAGATTCATACACAGGCAGAGTTGCAAGCTTTACTAGCTGAAAACGACATCCAAGTCACACAGGCTACTCTCTCACGCGATATCAAGACTATGAACCTTTCAAAGGTTCGCGAAGCAGATCATTCTTACTATGTTTTAAACACTGGTTCCATCTCCAAATGGGAAAAACGCTTGGAAAACTATATGGAAGATGGCTTGGTCATGCTACGTCCTGTCCAGCATCAGGTTGTGCTCAAAACCTTGCCAGGCCTTGCCCAATCGTTTGGAGCTGTTCTCGATGCTCTCAATTTTAAACAAATCATTGCCACAGTATGTGGTGATGACGTCTGCCTTCTTATCTGTGAAAATGCTGAAGAAGCACAGACTTGCTTTGAAATTCTTAAAAAATTTGCGCCACCATTTTTCTTCAATGACTAAAAAATTCCCCGTGATGAATACAATCACGGGGTTCTGTTTTATCAATGTCGATAGGCTATTTTTCTTCTTTATCAGCCTTCTCATTGCCTTTTTTTTCTCGTGCTAATCTAAGAGCACGTTTGGGATTGAGACGATTAAACAATTCTTCTAGTTTCTTTTCATTCCATACATCTGCTGCAGAAACAAAATTTCCATCTGCATCTCGGAATGATATCGGTTTATCTCCCATATCTGTCTCCTAGTCTACAAATTCAAACTCAAATTTACCGATTCGAACCAAGTCTCCATCCTTAGCTCCACGCGCACGAAGGGCTTCATCTACCCCCATACCACGTAACTGACGAGCAAACTTCATGACAGACTCATCACGGTCAAAGTTAGTCATGTTAAAGAGTTTCATGAGTTTTTCACCAGAAAGCACCCATGTCGCATCATCATCACGACTAATCTCAAAGGCTTTTTCTTCCTCATCAAAGCCATAGTAAGCTTCTTCTTCCATATCGGATTCATCATAAATCGGAAATTCTGGAGTCTTGTCCAACAATTCAGCTGTCGCATCCAAAAGAGTAGCCAAACCTTGCTTAGTCAATCCAGAAATAGGGAAGATAGCTGGAAGTTCCTCGAACTCGTCGTAGTTTGCAGCCAACTTTTCCTTGAAAGTTTTAAGATTTTCCTGACTTTCAGGCATATCCATCTTGTTGGCTACGATGATCTGCGGACGTTCCATGAGACGAAGGTTGTATGATTCCAACTCTTTATTGATAGCAAGGTAATCCTCGTAAGGATCACGTCCTTCGCTAGCTGATATATCGATGACATGGAGGATAACTCGAGTGCGTTCAATATGACGAAGGAACTGAGTCCCCAAGCCGACACCCTGACTAGCTCCTTCAATCAAACCTGGCAGGTCCGCTACGGCAAACGATTCACCTGACTGGGTACGAACCATCCCAAGATTTGGGACAATTGTCGTAAAGTGGTAGGCACCAATCTTTGGTTTGGCTGAAGTGATGACACTAAGCAAAGTTGACTTTCCAACAGATGGGAAACCGACCAAACCGACATCCGCCAAGATCTTTAATTCCAGTTGCAACTCACGTTCTTGACCTGGTTCTCCATTCTCAGAAATCTCAGGTGCGGGATTTTTTGGTGTCGCAAAACGGATGTTTCCTCGACCACCTCGACCACCATGAGCCACGATAAATTCTTGACCATGTTCAATCAAGTCTGTAATGACTTTACCTGTTTCTGCATCACGTACAGTCGTTCCTTGTGGTACGCGAACACGAAGATCTTCTGCACCACGACCGTGCATTCCTTTGGTCATCCCTTTTTCACCAGATTCGGCCTTGAAATGGCGGTTATAGCGGAAATCCATCAAGGTACGCAAACCTTCGTCCACAACGAAAACGACGTTACCTCCACGTCCACCATCACCACCCCAAGGACCGCCATTCGGAACATACTTTTCACGGCGAAAGGCGACCATGCCATCGCCACCATTACCAGCCTTGACTTTGATCTTAGCTGTATCTAAAAACATACTCATATTTTCTTCTCACTTTAAAAAGGACTGGAAAATCCAGTCATTAGTTATTGTTCCTATCTTAGCAACTTGCTTAGAATCTGCTAAAAGCTCCAAGCGCTGTCGCAAAGATACCAGCAAGGGTTACAAACAACATAATTAGCACGACAAAAAGCGTTACTTTTTCAAACATTGTTTTTTTACGTTTTCCATTATCTCCAAAAGCCATCTGGACTCCTTTTTATTTCTCTTTGTTCTATTCTGATTCTCTTTTAATATTCGCTAGAAACAGGTGCAATTACCCATAAAATCAAGTAAGCAAGTACCCCTGCCCCATAACAAAAGGCAAGAACGCCCCAAATCACACGGACAATGGTAGGGTCAATATCAAAATAGTGGGCTACACCTGCGCAAACGCCTCCAATTTTTTGATCCCTACCACTTCTCATAAATTTTTTTGCCATATTTTATTCTCCTATATTTTTACTAATCTCTCCAGTAATCCCGGATGCTAGACAATTGCTTTTTAGAAGCCTTTAATATTCGTTTGGACTCTTTAACTGGAGCTGAAACAGCCTGCTGAGGTAGGTACAAAATAGTTTTTAAGAATCGCTGTGTCATGGGTTCGTCGCCACGTAGTTCCTGCTCAAATTTATTTGAAATCATCGCATCGAGATAAAACTCATGAACTCGTTTCCCAAAATTCTCAGCCGAAATCTCATACAACTTATCAGCCAACTTCTGCTCATCCATATCTGGAGTGGCGATCAAGGCCTCCAAGATTGCACCAGCAAGATCATGCTCTCCATAGTAGAGGGTTCCAAACATGTTGTCACTGACCAGATTATCCAGATAAGGATTGCCATGAGCAATGACAGGCGTTCCACTGGCTAAACTCTCTAGATAAGTTAATCCTTGGGTTTCACTAGTAGAGGCAGAGATGAAGAAATCTGCAGCCTTATAGTATAAGGCTGTCTCACTTGGAGGAATCATACCTGTAAAAATCACATGTTTTTGCAGGTTTAATTTCACTGCTTGCTCTTTCAGACTGTCCAGATAAGGACCGTCACCAGCAACAACCAGCTTCACCTTGTCTTCTTCTTTCAAAACCTGTGCAAAGGCGGCTATGACTGCTTGGATATTCTTCTCATAGGAGATACGAGAAAGACTCAGTAACATTTTCTCGCCTTCCTGAATGCCTAACTTCAAACGAAGTTCTTGTAAGTTTTCCTCTTTGATCTCAGGTCGTTCAAACTTAGCTAGCTCAATTCCAGTTGGGATAACACGCTTTTCAACCTTGACTTTGTACTTAGATAGAAGGTCCCGAACAATCTCACTAGGGCAAATTACGCCATCTACATCATGAAGGAAGCCACGCACCAAATATTTTACCATACTCGGACGAATTAGCATGCCCTTAGCAATGTAATGTACATAGTCTTCATACTGGGTATGGTAGGTATGAATAACTGGAATTTTCAATTCTCGCGCAATCCAAATCCCTAGTAAACCTAGTGAAAACTCTGTTTGTGTATGAATGATATCTAGCTGATACTGTTTGGCAATTTCAAGCGCCTTTGTAAAACCACGATAGGCAAATCGTCGATCTTTAAATGCAAAGAAAGGGACACTCGGAATGCGAATAATTTGCCAATCCTCGTATCGGTTCACGTCTTTATCAGTTGTTGTAAAGATAAAAACTGCATGCCCTTGCTTTTCAAGCTCAGTTTTCAACGTCCGTATACTAGTCGCAACCCCGGAAACCTGAGGGAAATAGGTATCTGTAAATAAACCAATTCGCATAAATTACCTCACTTTTTGCCCAAAGCAGCCTGTTCTCGATAAAATTTTAACCAGATTTCCAACAAATGCTCCTCAGAGTACTCTTTGGAGATCTCGCGAGCTTTTTCTTTCAAGTCTTTCAACTTTTCAGGATGATCTTTGTATTCGAGAATGGCTTCTCTCATCTCTGAAACATCACTTGTAGCACGATAATTCCCTTCAAGGATGACCTTGTATAGATCTAAATCCCTCAACATAATCGGCGCTTCACAACTTGCTGCCTCTAAGATGGTCATAGGGAATAATTCATTGTAACTTGGTAGCAAGAACAGATCTGCCAAAGCATAGAACTCACGCATCCGCTCTGGCGGAACAATACCTGGGAAAATAAGATTTTTAGGTGGATTGTCCATAATCTTCTTATAGCGTTCATAACCATCTGTCATCCCACCAAATGAAAAACCACCTGCCCAGATAAAGGTAATTTCTGGCAATTCCTCAGCAAGACGGATAAAATCATCAATTCCTTTACGTTTCTGAACTTGACCTGCACCGATGACAACAAACTGATCTTCAGCTAAATCCATTTCCTGACGAAGTTTTGCTACTTGGTCAGCTGGCAATGGATGCCATTTTTCTTTATTTACAAAGTTTGGGATGTAAGTTACTTTTTCACGCGGAATTCCAGCAGCCACCAAATCCTCGATAAACATGGGATTGACCACCACCAAGTGTTCCATTCGGTTGTAAAATGAAAAAACATAGCGTTTGATAATTCCCTTTAAGAAAAATGGAATTTTCAAACTTCCCTCAAGCGTATCAGGCAAAAAATGCACATAGCCAATTTTTCTCCCAGAGCGTTTCTTTTGGAAAGTAGATAAATAATAAGGGAAATCAATGGTATGAAAGTGGGTCACATCTGCTTCTACAGGAAGGTTCTCTGTAACAATCAACTGGTCTTTGGCATCTCGATGTAGGAGGCGTACCAATTCACGGTAGGCTCCTGATACTCCCTGACCAGCTACTTTTTCACTTGAACTTAGCATATTAATACGCAATTTTTCGTTTTCCATACCTTTCATTATACCATTTTATTTCCAGAAAATCAGCAAAAGAAAGAAGAGACCAAAGGAAAAAGGATAAAATTACCTTATTTTCCAATCGTCTCTCTCATTTTTTTAGTCTTTATTTAATTCCTAGGGCGATACGCGCGTATCGACTCATTTTTTCAACCGTCCAAGCTGGATACCAGACCAATTTAACTTCGGTATTGGTTACCTCAGGAACATCTGTCATCGCATCGTAAATTTGGTCTGTCAAAAGGTCAGCCAGTGGGCACCCCATGGTTGTCAAGGTCATATCAATTTCAGTGTGACCTGTCTCACCATCAAAACGAATTTCATAAATCAAACCTAGGTTGACAATATCAATCCCCAACTCAGGGTCGATGACTTCTTCCAAGGCATTTAAAATGCGTGTTTTGATCGTTTCAATTTGCTCTTCTGTATAAGCCATGTTATTCCTCACTCTTAGTCTTCAATAAAATCACGAAGGGGTTTGCTACGACTTGGTTGGCGCAATTTTCTCAAAGCCTTGGCCTCGATCTGACGGATACGCTCACGAGTCACGTTAAAGACTTTACCAACATCTTCAAGAGTACGCATTTTCCCATCATCTAACCCGAAGCGCAAGCGCAAGACGTTTTCTTCACGGTCTGTAAGAGTATCCAAGACTTCATCCAACTGCTCACGCAAAACGATACGAGTTGTGTAGTCAACTGGATTTTCAATCACTTCGTCTTCGATAAAGTCCCCAAGATGGCTATCGTCCTCTTCACCAATCGGTGTTTCAAGCGATACAGGCTCTTGAGCGATTTTCAAGATTTCACGGACCTTGTCAGGTGTCATATCCATACGCTCAGCGATTTGTTCAGGTGTTGGATCTTGTCCCAATTCTTGAAGAAGATTACGCTGCTCACGGACTAGCTTGTTAATCGTTTCAACCATGTGAACAGGAATACGGATGGTACGAGCTTGATCAGCGATGGCACGAGTGATTGCCTGACGAATCCACCAAGTTGCATAAGTTGAAAACTTGAATCCTTTTGAATAGTCAAACTTGTCCACTGCCTTCATCAAGCCCATGTTTCCTTCTTGGATCAAGTCAAGAAACTGCATGCCACGCCCTACGTAGCGCTTAGCGATTGAAACCACCAAACGAAGGTTGGCTTCGGCAAGACGTTGTTTGGCTTCGATATCACCAGCCTCAACAGCTAGGGCTAATTCCTTTTCTTCTTCGTTGGTCAAGAGAGGAACAACCCCGATTTCCTTCAAATACATACGGACTGGGTCATTAACCTTGGCAGAAGTTGAGCCAATCAAGTCCTCATCACTGAGTTCTGGTTCTTCTTCTGCACTAAGAACACGCGCACTTGGATTTCCTTCGTTGTCTGTGATGGAAATCCCAGCATCCTGAATCCGTTGCAAAAGGTCTTCAATGCCGTCTGCATCTAGGGTAAAAGGAATAACCAGACTTGAATTGATTTCGTCGTCTGTTGCTGTTCCTGTTTTTTTGTGGTTACGGATAAAGTCTGCCACTTGCACATCAAATGTAGTTACTTCTTTTTGTTTTGTTGCCATTATTACTCCATTCTTCTCTTTTGGGAAATCAATCGTTGCAATTCTTCCAAGGCTGTGTCTGTATCTCCTACATGACTAGCTTCCTGCACTTTCTTTTTAATTCTTAAGTTGTCCTTGCTGAGGAGGGCACGGTTTCGAGTCGCTTCGACTTCCGCTAGCTCTTGAGGCGACATCTCAGCTGGCAAATCCAGACTAAGCACGTGGTACCAAGCATTTTCAACCTCAGGGGTCTGATGAGAAAGCTCCACTGAGCCGATTTCTCCCTGCTCACTTAATAATTCGTAAAGAATCTGAAATTCTGGGGTATCAAAGAAAAAATCCTCTCTTAATCTGTAGTCATTTAGAACAACTGGATTCTCGGCCATCCTATAGAGAAGATGAGCCTCTGCTCTCATGACTGCTGTCAGTTGCCGCGTCACAGGCAAACTAATCGCTGCTGGAGGTTGCTCCTCTTTGACTCTTTCCCGCCTATGAACAATTCGACTTTCATTTACAATCTGCTCAACCTGCTGGTAATCAAAAGAAGGTAGATTATCAGCCAGAATGTGGATATAAGAATTCTGGGCAGTGATAGACTTTTCTTTGGCGATTAGGGGAGCAATCTTTTCAATAAATTCGATTTGCGCCTGCAAATTATCACTATTTTCTGGTTTGAGCTGGTGAATATAGAACTCTATAGGACTAATCCGAGTCTTTGTTAAGAGGTAAGCCAGATCTTCAGCAGAATTCTTTTGCAAATACTCATCTGGGTCCATGGCATCAGGTACTCGAACAACCTCAACTGAGAAGTCTTTTAATTCCTCTAGAGCCTTGGCTGTTGCTGCCTGTCCTGCCTTGTCGCCATCATAGCTGAGAACAATTTTTTTGGTAAAGCGTTTGAGGTGGTCAACATGCTCCTTGCTTAAGGCTGTTCCCATGGAAGCTACAGCATTTTCTATACCAGCACGGTAGGCTGCGATAACATCCATGAAGCCTTCCATCAGATAGAGCTCTGTAATCTTACCTGTTCCCTTTTTTGCCTTGTCCAAATGATACAATTCATAACTCTTGTTAAAAATTGCAGTTGAACGACTATTTTTATACTTAGCAGTCTGACTATCTGTTTCTTGCCAGATACGACCTGAAAAAGCAATAACCTGTCCCTTGTCATTGGTCAAAGGAAAGATGATTCGTCCAAAAAAAGTATCATAAAATTGATTACCATCTGACAGATAAAACAAGCCAGAATCCAATAAATCCTTTTCCTCAAACTTGCCAGATAAACGTTGGTAGAGATAGTTTCTCTCGGCTGGAGCCAGTCCAATCTGGAAGTGCTTCAGAACATCATCTGTCAATCCGCGTTTGTAGAGATAAGCCCTTGCTTCTTCTCCCATCTTGGTCGTCATGAGAATTGCATGGTAAAAACGGGCAGCTTCTTCATGCATATCATATAAAGCTTGATGGGGAGAAGCTTGTTGAGGACGAGACTGGACAGGCATAGCTAGTTGAATACCGACACGCTCTCCTAAGAGCTGAACGGCTTCCATGAAGGACACGCCTTGGTATTCTTCGATGAACTTAAAGACATCTCCTGAGCGCCCACATCCAAAACAGTGATAAAACTGCTTGTCTTCCACAACGTTGAAAGAGGGGGTCTTTTCACCATGAAAAGGACAGAGCCCCAAATAGTTCCGTCCAGCCTTTTGTAAAGAAATCACGTCACCTATGACTTCCACAATGTTGGCATTGTTTTTGATTTCTTCAATGACTTGCTTGTCAACCATACACAATACCTCCATTTTATCATAGTTTCACGTAAACTAGTATAGCTTATTTCTGAAAAAAAGTAAACCATTTCATACGCTTCACATGAGACTATTTCATAAGTTTACAACTATCATGAAAAACTGAATCTTCTGAGCAAATCATTCTAATATTTGAAAGAAAAACAAAAGAAATAAAATCCTATTTCACTTGATCTTCGAGATTATTTTTCAATATTCTGCTAATATACTGACCATCTTTTCTACTAATACAAGCCGTTGCAAAAGTCATAGGTGCTATATAAACTTCTCCTCTATATGATGGGTCGGTCAATACAGGCATAGAATAATAGGCGTTCTTTTTATTTTTAAGGTCAATAAACCATTTACCTCCTAGGTGCTTACGGAAGGTCTCACCGATATAAACAGTCAAATAATCCAACATCTTTCGGTCTGCTATCAAAGCATGGTGGTCATCGTAGTGAGCCAAGATCCAAGCCTCCAAATCATCCAAAGACTGCATGCTATAGTCTAAATGAAGGCCTTGTTCCTCAGCAAACTCCCTAGTAAAATAGTCCATCTTAAATCCAATTTGAAAAATCCATTCTTGAAAATCTTCTTGTGTGTAAGTCATTTTTTACCTCCATAAACAATATGTTTTATTGAATTTTTTTCACTTTGAATGACTTATTATTATCCTAGATATCCTTGATTTTGATATTTTCTTAAAAGTATAGGAAAAATAAGTTTGAGTCGGCTCCATCCTATTCAGAAAAACTTAGTGGCACAATCTCTAAATCCCCAAGATTATCAACCGAGTAACGTTGACTACCATTTTTAAACCAGCGTTCTAGAACGACATCATAGAGCATGAAGTGGGATTTTTCTTTAATCCACGCTTCATCAATCCCATAAGGCTTTAAATACTCTAGTACTTCGTTTGGATTTGTTATCTGAAAATTTGGTAAGCCTTTAGTCGAGCTAAAACTATAGGAACTTTTTAAATGTAGCTCTAAATCAGATTCTTTTCCACTCTTCACTTCTATATTATAACCAATTAACCCGTAAGCTAATGATTGATCAGATTCTGAAATTTCAATAGTTTGTTTGAGCATCTTATCTCTATAATCATAGTCAATAAAAAGATATCTGCCATTAAGTAACGATCGTCTATACTCAATTAGAAATGTTTCTTCAATACCTACATACACTAATATAGTTTCACTCTCAGATAAGCCTGATTCAAGACTCATACCAACTATAATATCCTTATCGCGATATGATTCACCTCCGTCAACGGCTGTACTAAAATCAGCGAGGCCAGGTAAAACACCACTATTTATCTCTGCATAGTTCATTTCTAAAAAAACATTACTTAAAGATTCATGCACTCCTTTATAATAATACTTTTGATAGACACGATATAAACCAAACAAAGTTAGAAAAACTAATAAAATTATGAGTACGATTTTTAAAATTTTTCTATCTACCTTTTTCCTTACTTAAACCTTGGATAAGCTGAAGGTCACTTATAGATTTGTATTCATTATTCTTTGACTGCTTCAATATTCTTAGATTTGAACAATCAAATCTATCAATTCGTTAATTTGCATGAATATCCTTTTAAATCTAGGTTTAGAATTACCATAATATAAAAGTTTTAGAAATCTTCGAAGTGTTTGAACTGCTACTTTTTTAATTTTTAAACCATTCGATAGCTCGAACTGTCAAAAACTCTGAGAATTGACGAATTCTATGTCTAGAATAGCTGATTTTAAATTCTATCTTGAATGGTTCTGAAAAGTTTTTGGTTTACCACTTTAAGAGATGACATTCTATCACTTTCTCAACTCTTTAATCTTAAAGAGTCTAGGAATAATCTTATATTTATACTCCATGCTAATACTTATTATACTATAAAATGAAGCAACTTGGACAAGTGCACCAATTCATCTAATTATGAAACTAAAAAACCTAGAAACATCTGCATGTTTCTAAGTTAATCTTCACTATTTTTTGATCAAATACTGGCTCATCTATTCAAATAATTGATAGTAGTCTGAGATTTTCATCTTAGCTTTTTCTTCTTTATTGAGGTCTTGGATGATACGACCTTCCTTCATGACAATCAGACGATTGCCATACTTCAGTGCATCTTCCATATGGTGGGTAATCATCAAGGCTGTCAGATGATCCTTGCTGACAAAGTCATCTGTTAGTTCCATCAAGGCCACACTTGTTTTTGGGTCAAGAGCTGCTGTGTGTTCATCCAACAAGAGCAACTCTGGTCGCTTCAAGGTTGCCATCAAGAGACTCAAGGCCTGACGTTGTCCACCTGATAGAAACTCAATCGGAGTATCTAGATGCTTTTCAAGACCATTTCCCACTTTTTCAATGGTAGCCTGAAACTCCTCCCGGTGACTTGATAGCCTTCTGGGAAGGAGTCCTCTCTTCTCACCACGAAACTTGGCAATCAAGAGATTTTCCGCTACCGTCATACGAGGAGCCGTACCCATCTTAGGATCCTGAAAGACACGAGACAAGTACTTGGCCCGCTTTTCAGGTGAAAAATGCGTCACATCCTCCCCCATGATACGGATACTTCCACTTGTTAAAGGTAAGGTACCTGCAATAGTGTTAAAAAGTGTTGACTTCCCTGCTCCATTTCCACCTAGGATAGTAATGAAATCATGTTCGAAAATTTCAAGAGAAACATCATTCAGAATGATTTTTTCCTCATCAAAGCCATTCGTGATGACTTTGGTAGCATTTTTTAATTCTACAATTGCTGTCATTTGCTAAACTTGACTCCTTTCAGGTATTTGCTTTTGAAGGTTGGAATCATAAGGCAAACTGCCAAAATCAAGGCGCTGTACAAACGAAGATAACTTGTATTAAATCCAAGAGCAATCACTCCCCAGACGAGAAACTGATAAGCAATAGACCCTACAACGATGGTCATGAGTCGCTCTGCCAAGGTCAAACTTTTGAACAATACCTCACCAATAATCAAGCTAGCAAGCCCTACGACAATCACGCCGATTCCTCGAGAAACATCCGCGTATCCTTCTTGTTGAGCAATTAAGGCTCCTGCAAGTGCGATGATCCCATTTGATAGAACCAAGCCCATAAGTTCCATACGACCCGTATTGATACCAAAGCTACGAGCCATATCAGGATTGTCACCTGTAGCGATGTAGGCCTGACCTAGTTTGGTATCAAGGAAAAAGAGCATAAGACCAATAACAAGAGCTACAAAGATTAATCCAGTCAGGAGTTGGTTAAGATCTGAATCAAAAGGCAAGACATCCTGAATTTGCTTGGTTCCAAGAAGCCCCAGATTGGCACGTCCCATAATCATCAGCATGATGGAATGACAAGAAGTCATAACTAAAATCCCTGATAAGAGAGTTGGAATTTTTCCTTTGGTATATAAGAGACCTGTCGCCATACCAGCTAGACAACCTGCTCCTACTGCAGCCAAGGTCGCTAAAAATGGATTCACCCCTTGTGTTATCAAGGTTACAGCAACTGCTCCCCCTAGAGGAAAAGAACCTTCAGTAGTCATATCAGGGAAATTTAAAATTCGGAAAGTCATAAAGATTCCCAAACCTAGAATCGCCCAGACCATCCCCTGAGAAATAATGGATACTATCATAATTTTTCACTCATTTCTTTCTTTAGTAAAAATGAGAGGAGATGTCCCCAACTCCTCCTTTATCTTTATTCAATCACTTGTCCTGCTTCTTTTAGAACAGACTCAGGAATGGTGATTCCAAGTTCTTGCGCTAGTTTTTTGTTGATAACCGACTTACCAGTTGAGAAGATATTAACTGGAGTATCAGCTGGTTTTTCACCTTTCAAAACTTTAGCAATCATCTTACCAGTAGCCACCCCAAGGTCATGTTGGTCAACTACTACAGATGCCAGTCCTCCTGCTTCTACCATGGCAGTTGCGCTTGGGTAGATTGGTTTTTTAGCTGCTTGGTTGCTTGATACAACTGTTGGGAAGGCTGATGCGATGGTGTTGTCAATTGGAACCCAGATTGCGTCGACCTTGCTGGTCATCACATTAACAGTTGAAGCAATTTCGTTAGTTGAAGGAACGGCAAAAGTTTCGACTTTCAAACCTGCTTTTTCAGCATAGGCCTTGAATTCTTCAACTTGTGATTTTGAGTTGTCTTCACTGCTTGAGTAGAGAGCGCCGATTGTTTTGACATTTGGTGTGAGAGCTTTAATCAACTCTACTTGTTGTTCAGCAGGGTTGTGGTCTGATACCCCTGTGATGTTGCCACCTGGTTTTTTCAAGTCTTTGACCAAGTTAGCACCGATTGGGTCTGTAATAGCAGCCATGATAACTGGTAGGTCTTTCGTAGCGCTAGCTAAACCTTGAGCCGCTGGTGTCGCAATCCCAACAACAACATCGTTTCCATTTGCTACTAACTGCTTACTCATGGTTGCAACCTTGCTCTGATCGCCTTCAGAGTTCATAAAGTCGATTTTTACTTGGTCACCTTTATAACCTTCTTCAGCTAGTCCATCTTGAATCCCTTGGTAAATCAAGTCCAAGGATGGGTGACTAACAAACTGAAGAACACCAACCTTAGCGACCTTTTGCTCTTCCTTAGCTGCTGGCTTGTTCATTGAAGAATAGATCAAACTAGCCACTACCAATACTACTAATCCAGCAATAATTCCAATTAAACGTTTATTTTTCATATTTTTTCTCCTTTAAATCACTTGTACTATACTCTTTTCACTTAAAACAAGCGACGCCATCGTTTAAATTCCATAAGTTTCCTCCAACAAAAAAGTCCTCACACAAAAAACTTGTGTGAGGACGTCGATGCGCGGTGCCACCTCAATTATAGGGAATATCCCTATCTCTCTTTCTCGCATTCACGAGTTGCACTGTAAGGTGTGCTCACCGAATTTTTATGATTTCAAATTCTTAAGAACATTCAGCCCAATTTTCATCACTTTCATTTATCTGTTTCCACCAACCACAGACTCTCTAAAAAACTTCAATGATTACTTTCTGAATGTTTAAATTATATCATTTTTCAATTACTTGTCAAGACTATTTTTAGAATTTTTTAAACTATTCAAAAACTTCCCCTTTATAAAAGAGGAGGTTTGTAGAATATCAGCCTGAATTACGCAAACCGGTTGCAATTCCGTTAATGGTTGTATGAATCAATCTTTCTTCGTCTGTTGACAACTCACCACGACGTTGACGTTTAATCAACTCCAACTGGATGTAGTTAAGGATATTAAAGTAAGGCATACGATAGTTTAGACTGTCTTTTAGGTAAGAGTTTTCAGCCAAGAGTTCGTCATAGCCTTCAATAGCTAAAATAACGTCCTTGGTCAACTGCCATTCATCTAAAATGGTGTAATAGATGGCTTGCACTTCTTCATCTTCACAAAGTTTGGCATATTCGAAGGCAATGTTCATGTTAGACTTAGACAAGACCATGTCCACATTGGAAAGCAAAGATTGGAAGAAAGGCCAGTTTTGGTACATATCACGAAGGATCTCAATATTATCAGGATCTTGATCAATAAATTCTTTGAAGCTTGAACCCACGCCATACCATCCAGGAAACATGACACGACTTTGTGACCATGAGAAGACCCAAGGGATAGCACGCAAACCGCCGATTTCAGTGATGGTCTTACGAGCTGCTGGACGCGAACCGATGTTAAAGCTTGAAATAGCTTTGATTGGGCTTGACTCGAAGAAATAGTCATAGAAATGTTCATTTCCAAAGACCAAATCACGGTAGATATCGTAGCTACGGTCCACTACTTGATCCATGATAGCTTCGTAACGATTTGACGTATTAGTATCGCTCTTCTTCTTGGTAATCATACGGTTAATGGCTGCAGAAACTAACATTTCAAGGTTATAATAAGCAGCGTCTTTGTTTCCGTATTTGTTTCCAATCACTTCTCCCTGCTCAGTCAAACGGATGCGGTCCTTGATGGACTTGAGCGGTTGAGATGTAATGGCTTCATAAGTTGGACCACCACCGCGGCCCACGGTACCACCACGACCGTGGAAGAAGGTTACTTTAACGCCAAATTCGTCTCCAATAGCAGTCAGTTGCTGTTGAGCTTTATATAGAGTCCAACATGATGACAGGTAACCACCATCCTTATTACTATCAGAGTAGCCAAGCATGATTTCTTGGTAGTTATCCTTTGAAGCAATCCATTTTTTAGCCAAAGGAAGAGAGAAATATCTTCTCATGGTTTCTTCTGAGTGATCCAAGTCCTCGATAGTTTCAAAGAGAGGAACAATCTGAACGCGGGCTTTTTGGGCATCTACCAAGCCGACTTCCTTAAGCATAATTGCAAGTTCTAGCATATCGGATACACTTGTTGCGTGAGAGATGATGGTTTGACGGATGACGTTTTCACCTAATTTATCCTTCAACTTGCGAGCGGCTTTAAAGATAGAAAGTTCTTTCTCAAGTAGTTCTGACTTTTCAGCATGAGTCGCTGAGAGGATACGAGGATCTTCTTCCAATTCTTTTAATAGGAGGGCGCATTTTTCATCTTCAGACAGATCACTATAGTGGTCGTTGATACCTGCGGATGCTAGCAATTCTGCCACACAGGCTTCATGAACACTAGAATCTTGGCGCATGTCGATAGAGGCAAGATAGAAGCCAAAGATTTCAACCGCCTGCATCAACTCTACAAATTCTCCTGAAATCAGGTACTCACCTTTGTTCTCTAATAGAGAATCTCGAATGGCCAACAAATCTTGATAGAATTCATCTGCAGTGGCATATCTTGGCTGAAGATCCTTGTCTTCGATAAGATAGGTCTTGGTTGCCTGCATCTTAGCTTGGATGTCAAAGAGGGCACGACGATAGAGTTCTTTTTCACGATAAATCGAGTTGTCCTGAGACTTCAGCGCCATCTCACGAACCTTGTCACTAACATTCACAATACTGGTTGAAAGTGAGAATTCACGATAGAGGTTATAAATCTTCTCATCATAGTAATTCATGATGACTTCACACTGGGTCAAGGCTGATTTGTTGAGGGTTTCCGCAGTTACGAAAGGATTTCCATCACGGTCTCCTCCGATCCACATCCCCATGGTAATTGGTTTTGGATGTTGGAGCTCGATACCTTGTTCCTTAGCTAGTTTCTTATACTCAGCCGTCAAACGTGGAACAGCATTCAAGAAAGAACTTTGATAGTACTCCATCACGTTAGTGATTTCGTTAGTTACCTTCAATTTCTTCTCACGAATCATGTCCGTTTGCATAATAATTTCAATGTAACGACGGAGATCCGTGTGCCATTTTTCTTTGTTGATCAAGCCTAGTTTGACATCACGGTACTTCCGTAGGAGAGTGTGGATATGATTGGTTAAATCCAGCATACTCTTGCGTTGTACTTGAGTCGGGTGGGCCGTCAAAACTGGAACCACATTCAGCTGCTCCAAAATTGCAGCCGCGTTTTCTTTTTCAGCCACCATCTTAATGGTTGTTGACAGTTTTCCTAGATAGTCTTGATCCACATTATTTTGGTGATTGATTTCATAGGCTAAGTCCACATCCTCAGAGATATTGATTAAAAGAGGAAGGATGGAGAAATAGCGAGAAATATAGATCATTTCCTCGTTTGAAAGACTGGTCACCAATTTATTGAGTCCTTGATAGTTTTCGCTTGTAGACAAGTCCTTCAACTGCATAATTTTATCAAAGGTCTCTGGCGCAAGCATATTTTTTGTGATGTCTTCTAATAGCTCTGTCAAAATCAAGACTTCTTCTTGGACGACGGCTTTATTGCTATAGTTTTCTAATTTTTGAAGTGACATAAACTTTCCTTTCCATTCAATCCTTATAGAGTAACAGAAGTTTGACCTTCATATTCTCTGATAAGTTTGGCACGTTTTTCACTAGCATCGATATTTAGTACAAAGGCAATGGCTACAGATAAGACCAGAAGACTATTCCCCCCTTGTGAAAGGAAGGGGAAGGTTACCCCTGTAGAAGGAATCAAACCGGAAATTCCACCGATATTGACAAAGACCTGAACAAGGATCATCCCCCCGACACCGATAGCAACCATAGAGTTAAAGGGATCCTTAGCTCGAATACCGACTAGGATGATTCTCAAAATCAAGAAGAAGAGGAGTGCCAAAATCATACCTGCTCCTACAAATCCAAATTCCTCGATGACAATCGAAAAGACGAAATCCGTATGTGCTTCTGGCAAATAACCACGTTTCTCAATGGAATTTCCTAATCCAAGTCCAAACCAGCCACCATTTACCATTGCATAGTAGGAATTTGCGAGCTGGTGTCCTGCACCCGCCAAGTCATTAAAGGGATTAAAGAAGGCACTAAAACGTTTAGCAACGTAACCAAATACCGGAATTTGAGAAAACTTCTCAATCCCAACAAGACGAATGACAGACAAGGCTAAAATGGAACTTCCTGCTAAGAGAGCTAGAATAGTCGAGAACCAACGATAGGCAATTCCACTAACTGTGTACATAAGCAGCGACACCAAAACCAGAATGGTCGCATTTCCCAGGTCAGGGAAAATTCCCAAACTACCAATCAAAACCAGTAAAACGAAACGCCAGTCGTTAAAAGCTCGAGGTAACCACTGATTCTGAGTCAAGACTTGGAAGTCGTAAACAGCTATCTCATCTTGCTGTTTTGAGAATCGATGGGCTAGGTACCAAATAATGATAATCTTAAGATACTCTGCAGGCTGAATCGTTACAGGTCCTACAGAAATCCAACCGTAGGCACCATTGACTGGTGTTCCAATTAGCCGAGCCAAAGCTAGAAGAATCATCTCTACAAACATAACGATAAAAATCAAGCGTTCATTTCTTAAAAAACCAAGTTTCAGTTTATAAATTAAGGCAATCAAAACCAAACTAACTACCCAAAACATTCCTTGGTTCCGAGCTAACTGAAGAGCGCTTTTCCCTTCTTGGATCAAGGTAGCACTCGTCGTTGAGTAAACAACAATTAGACCCAAAATCGATAAAAGGAGGTAAGGAATCAAAATGGAATAGTTCAATAGGTGCCTTTTACTAATTTTCATATGTCACCACTCTAATAGAAACAGAGAAAACTGTTCCTAATTCCGTTTTATTTTCTAGTTTTGATTGCTATTATACCATTTTTTCAGAAAGAAAAAAACTCTTATCCTCCAATCCTTCGAATTTTGCTATTTGAACGAAACTGATTGCTAAAAAATACAAACTTCAAGACGAAGTTTGTATTTTCTTTTTTATTCTGCTGATGAGCTACTGCTTGAGTTTGAGTCTGCACCACCAACGTATTGGGCAAAGATATTTTGGAAAACAGGATCTTTCACTTTAATATTGGCAGCTTGGAATTCTTTTCCGATAACGCTCTGAACGAAAGATGAATCGTTTTGTTTCTGAGCTAGGATGACCGTTTTCAATTTTTCTTTGTAGTCATCTAGGTTTGATGATTTTTCTGTTTTCTTGGTTAGCTTAATAATGTAGTATTGGGTACTGTAGGCTTGTGTTCCAGTCGCTGTGATAACATCAGAGATACCATTCACATCCAAGGCAAAGGCCGCCTTCTTGACTTGTTCTGGAAGTTCTGTTGAAGCAGAGTCAAAAGTGATTTCGCCACCATTTTCTTTTGTCTTGTCATCATTTGAGTTGTCTTTTGCCAACTGAGCAAAATCAGCTCCTGCTGCTTTTGCTTTTTCAAGAACTTCTTTGGCCTTGTCTTCATTATCCATACGGATGATCTGAGCTGTCACATCTGGTGTATAAGACTCAAAAGCTTTTTGGTAAGCTTCGTCTGTTAACTCGCTCTCAGCAGCTTTCTTAACTGCCAATTCTACCAACTTACTTGTGCGAATTTGAGCTTTACGAGTCTCAGGAGTCATTCCTGCACGTTGAAGTACACTTTGATAACTATCACCGTATTTCTTCTGCTCTTCAGCAACAGCATCATCCACTTCTTTATCAGTTACTTCTGAACCATATTGTTTTTCAAAAACTTTTTCAATGGCCATATTAAGCAAAACTTGTTGCGCAGTTGGGTTATTTTTGACTTGTTCATAAAATTGATGCTCAGTAACGACATCACCCTTCATACTGATGAGGTCAGCCCCTTCAGAACTTTTTGAACAAGCAGCCAAAGTCGCTACAGATAATAAGGTAATGGCTCCTGCCAATAGTTTTTTCTTCATGTTTACTCCTTTTATGGTAAGTTACCTTCTCTATTTTACTAAATTGTCTTAAATTTTTCTAAAAATCATTCACTCTCAGGAAGCTGGACATCTGCTACATTCTTTCGTAGCATGAGAATGCCATCCCCAAGCGGAACTAAAGTCGCCGTTAAATCTGGATTATCCAAAGTTGCTTTGAAAAGTCTTTGTAATCCCTTATAGATTGTGCGTTGCCCCCGACGGACTTCCATGATATCCTTGGCAACATCGCCTCCTTGGAAAATGTCATCCAAGACCACTACTCCACCAACTTCAAGTCGTTTGAGGATTTCAGGTAGAAAGACGATATACTTGGACTTGGCAGAATCCATAAAGACAAAATCATAAGTTTCTGTCAAGGTTGACAAGACATCGACTGCATCTCCCTCCAGGAGGGTGATTTGCTTGCGGCTGTCAAACTGAGCAAAGTTTTCCTTGGCGAAGCCAATCATCTCAGGATTACGGTCAATAGTTGTAATCTTAGCATTTGGAGCATGTTCCGCCATCAGGAGGGCAGAAAAGCCAATTGCCGTTCCAATCTCCAAAATGTTTTTGGGCTGCATGGTTTCCATGAGAAAACGGAAATAAGCGACCGTTTCATGGGGAATGATAGGAATGTTTTCCTTGCGAGCGAAGACTTCCAATTCTTTCAAGGAACCTGTCACCTGCTTTTGACGCTGGCGCATGAGTTCTACGATTTCTTCCTTGACGACTGGACGTCGCATATTGTGATTGGCATTTTTACTATAAGACTCTACCATCTTAAGCCATTCCCAATTTTTCAACAAGGGCTTCAAACTCATTCAAACGGCGTTCAAAGACTGCAAAGGCGTCGTTGAGATAGTCTTCCTTCTCCATATCCACTCCCGCTTTTCTCATGACATTAAGCGGATAGTCTGACTTACCTGCCTTGAGGTAGTCGATATAGCGGTCACGATCTTCTTGACTTCCATGGACAATCTTTTCAGCCAAGGCTGAAGCCGCCGCAAAACCTGTTGAATACTGATAAACATAGTAGTTATAGTAAAAGTGAGGAATACGTGCCCATTCGTACTGGATTTGTGGATTGTCTTCCTTGCCGAGTCCATAGTATTCTTGGTTCAAGTCAGCGTAGAGTTTATTGAGGAAATCACTTGTCAAAACTTCTCCATTCTGGTCTGCTTGGTGGATAGCATGTTCAAACTCAGCGAATTGAGTTTGACGGAAGACTGTTCCACGGAAACCGTCCAAGAAGTTATTGAGGATAGCAAAGCGAGTTGCATCATCTTCTACTTCTTCCAATAATTTCTCAGTCAAGATGTTTTCGTTGGTCGTTGAGGCAATCTCAGCCAAGAAGATTGAGTAATCTCCGTAAACATAAGGTTGGGTTTCACGAGTATAGCTGGAGTGCATACTGTGACCCGTCTCATGAACAAGCGTAAAGAGATTGTCTAGATTGTCCTGCCAGTTGAGAAGCATGAAGGCATTGGTGTCGTAGGAACCACCAGAGTAGGCACCAGAACGCTTGCCTTGGTTTTCATAGACATCAATCCAACGCTCGCTAAAGGCACGTTTGACACGGCTCAAGTAATCGTCACCCAAGACTGCCAAGGCTTCTTCTGCCTTTTTCAGGGCTTCTTCGTAGGTAAAGCTATATTCTACAGAAGAAAGTGGTGTGTAGACATCGTACATCTTGAGGTCAGAAATTCCCAAGATTTTAGAACGAAGTTCTAGGTATCGATGCAAGAGTGGCAAGTGCTTGCGAACTGCTGCTACTAGATTGTCATAGACACTTTCTGGAACAAAGTTGGCAGCGAGGGCTGCATGGCGAGCACTCTTATAGTTGCGAACTTTTGCGCGGTAGTTTTGCACCTTAACATTTGTCTGCAAAGTCTTAGCGTAAGTATGCTGGAATTGCTCATAAGTCGCATAGAGGGCTTCATAGGCACCACGGCGCACCTCACGGTTTTTAGACTCCATCAAACGGATGTAAGTACCATGTGAGAGTTGTACTTCCTTGCCTTCGTCATCAAGGACGTATGGGAAGCTAATATCCGCATTGTCCAAGATGGCGAAAGTTTCACTAGCAGCGCCAAAGATTTCTCCTGCGCCAGCCAACAATTCTTCCTCACGTTGCGAAAGAACATGGTCCTTCTTTTGCAATAGCTTGTCAAAAAAGTGTTTGTATACTTGGAGTTTCGGTTGAGCTTCTAGGAAGACCGCATACTGCTCTTGGCTAATCTCCATAAACTCTGGTTCATAGAATGAAAAGGCTTGTTCTAACTGACTGTAGAGGGTCATAGCCTTGGCATAGTACTCCTGATACTTAGCTTCACGCGTATCTTGGTCGTTTTTCATATGTGCATAGACATAAAGCTTTTCAACTTGGCGTTCCAAGTCAAGTGAGAATTCTGTAATCTCAAGCAAACTGTCTGCGCTGTCCAAGAGATGCCCCTCATACTGGGATGCTGTTTGTACTTTTTCAGTTAAGTCTTTCAAGGCTTCTTCCCAAGCCTGGTCTGTTGGGTAGATTGTTGAAAGATCCCATGTATCTTTTTCATTTATTTCATGTCGTTGTAATACCATAAGATTCCTCCATCCTTTCTATTTTATCACATTTTCTGAAAAATATAAGTGATAAAAGGCTGGTGGATAGAGCTTTTGGCGATTATTTTTTATATTTTTTTGATAGTAAGCGAAAAATTCTTTATAATAGCTACTTAAATCTTGATCTATTTGACAAAAATCTCCTGACTCTATTGGTCTGACTTGGGGATACCAGTCATCCAGTTGACGGTTTAACAGATTGCCTCCTTGCTGATAGGCCTCCTCCTGTTTTTTCATCCAGTAAGGCGTTTGGTAGTACAATTGTTGGCGAATGTAGTGACAGATAGTTGGATCTTGAGAAACTGTAAAACGAGCTAGCTTTTGTTTTTGATAAGGAAATCGTAGAATTTCCAAGAGATTTCCTTGACCATAGGGAAATTCCTTGACCTGAAAATGAAGTTTGCCACGTAGGTCCTGATGCAGAAGATATTTGAGCCTCAAAACTTGTTTTTTGAGATCTAGTTCCCAAACATAGAAACCCATATTTTGACTAAAATAGAGAAATCCCCTTTGCAGTTGTGTTAATCGCTCTTTTAACCAGAGTTTTTCTCCCAGTAGCCAGATAACCTGATAGCCCTGGCTGCGGTATCCTTGACTTCTATCACCTAAAAGCTTTTGAGACAAGTGACTGCACTGAACTTCTAGTGCTAGTTTCCCATTGACGAGAACATCCGCAACCTGCTGAATCTCGGGCAGACTATATTCCAAGGCGACCTGACTGTCCTTCTTGGCCCAGTGATAAAGGGCCTCTTTGTTGCCCATGTGTTCTGGACTTTCATTCTCGAAAATAGCGATGCAATCCCTTAACCTTTCATGGGCAAAGTGCGTTCGAATACTCTGTCCTTGGCGTAATCGTAGTCCGCCCCTACAAGCAGGGCAAGTATAAGCTTGCTTGGTCACATCTTTTTCGAGGGCATTCACCAAATTCCCCTTGGCATCTCTAGCTACAAACATGGTCTACCTCCTTTTCTCATTTATTCGAAAAAGAAGCAAAAAAGACTGGAATTCCAGCCTTTCATAATACTATTTCTTATCTTTTTTGTCTCTTAGAGTATTTTTTTAGCATAGGAATGAGATTGGGAATCTGCTCGCTTCTAATGACCAGCACGCCGTATTCTTGACAGCGATTGGCATAAACGGGATTGATTTTTCCCGTACAGACAATTAACTTGAGGCAACTCTCTCCAGCAAAATGATTGGCATAGACTTCTAGTTCATTGATGGCTTCAACTGATAAATCTGTCATTTTGCAAGAGATAAAGGTAATCGATCGTCCCTTTCTCAGAATGACATCAATCTCATTTTGAACATTGTCCGCCTCTGGAAAGATGCCATTCCAATCAATCTCACCACCTATCATGCACTCATCAAACAGCTGAGATTCCAGCGCCAAGAGATAGAGATATACCTCTAAAATATGTCCCTTGTTGCGGCAAAAGACTTGAGCTTCTTGACTTGGAAAGCTGTATGCTACTCGTTTCTTGTCTTCGCTTTCAATACAAAGCATCCCCGCTTCCACTAGTAAGGGGATAAGGGATTCTGGATAGTGATAATACTTGCCGTTGTTTTCCAGTATCTTTTCAGTTTCAGCATGAAGGTCATTGGTCTTTGCTAGAGAGAAAAATTGGGTCACTTGGTACCAGTGGGTGGGATTGGAAATGGCAGAGCTGGCTAATTTTTTGATGGCAGCAATTTGCTCAACTGAGTGGATAGGGCGTTTTGATTTGAGCATTTTTCCACCACGCAAGGCTATCAACTGTTGGATGCTTAGGGTAGGAATGTCCAAATCTTCTTTTTCCAACTGACCAGCTACCCACTTGTATTGTTTTCCCCGCTCGACATCCATCGCCACGATGGGGAGCTGCCGATCCAATCCATACTGATAGAGAGATAAGGCTAGTAGAGAATCTCCGCCAAAAACATCGAGAAGGACTTGGTCGTAACCTGCTAGGCAATAATCTAATTGGTCCGCTAGTTGTTCTAAGGATAGCTGAAGAAAGGTCACTCGTTGGATATGGGGGACTTCATCCAGGATAAAATGACGGAGAGAGAGTTTCTCTTCATTGCTTATTTTCGTCAAAGATAGAAAAAGAATCTCGTCACAATCACTGATAAAAGCTTGGTAGACATTCTTTTCCAATACATGCCGATCATACAATTCCACCAAAAGACTCGTCATTCGACCACCTCCATCATAAAGACTTTCTTGCGCTGAGAGTATCAGCAATGCAGCCCTACTCCTCAGATTTCCTACTTCTAGTATAGCATAAAATCCTGCTCGCCCCAATCAACCAACGCAAACAAAAACGAATAGAAACCTTGCAAAGTGGTTTCTATTCACTGGGTTAAGTTTGATTTACTTGACTTTTTTAGCTAACATGGTCGCAAAGCGTAATTGAATGCGATTGCCATTTTCATCACGACGGTGCAGATGCCCTGGATTTTCATTGTACTTAATCAATTCCCAATCCTTGTAGTAGTCCGCCAACTCCCCTTCTTTAAAGGTGAATGGGAAGTTGACTGAGCAAGGATAATCCTCTGTATCCATGGCACAGACGATAAGATTATAGCCACCGATCGTGGTGTGTTCCTGCATATTTTGGATAATAGCTGGAATGCGGTCCGCTTGTAGGAACATCAGAACAACTGTTGAAACGATAAAATCATAGGCTTTGCTAATGCTGGCTGAATTGATATCATAAAGTCCGACAGGCATGTCTAGATCCTCTTGTTCCACAATGCTTTGCAAGATTTCAAGGGACAATTCATTTTGATCCACAGCTGTCACATCAAAACCATTCTGTGCGAGAAAGAGAGAGTTACGCCCCTGACCACAACCCAAATCCAAGGCTCTTCCTGGTTTCACCGTCTGCATAGCCTCTAAGACTTCCGAATGGACAGGATTGGTCTGGTATTTCTTAGGGAAATAATCCTCAGGTTTACAATAAAATTCCAAGTACCATTCTACATCATCAGTGGCAGCCTCTACTCGGTGCCAGGCTTGCGGTTGAGCCATGGGATTGTCAGCTCCTGCCTCAAAGAGGTGCTCAGCTAGAACCTCACCATCTTCAGTCAACTCAATAAACTTGAGTGCCCCCTTTAAGACAGTAATTTTTCCCCAAGTGCCCACCTTGGTATTGTGCTTTTGCTGAACTGCTTCAGGCATGGTCTGTTTATTCCACAAGGGCATCCGTTTATAGGCAATTAATTTTTCCATTTTACTTCCTCTTCTTAACGCTGGTTGACAGCTTTCATCACACGCGCGATGTCGCGGTTTTGTTCACGACGCTTGATCGACTCCCGTTTGTCATAGTCATGCTTTCCTTTAGCAAGTCCTAAAAGGAGTTTAGCATAACCATCTTTGATATAGACTTTAAGGGGAACAAGGGTCATTCCTGTCCCTTTGGTCTCTTGTTCCAATTTTTGAATTTGCTTCTTATGGAGCAGAAGTTTGCGACGTCGTTCTGGTTCCTGGTTCCAGATATTGCCCTCTTCGTAAGGGGCGATATGAACATTGCTCAGCCAGACTTCCCCATTTTTTACTTGGGCAAAACCGTCCTTGAGATTGATTCGAGCCGCTCGTACACTCTTGATTTCCGTTCCCGTCAGGACCATTCCTGCCTCTAGCGTATCTACGATTGTATAGTCGTGGTGCGCTTTTTTATTTTGTGCGACGACCTTTCCCTCGCCCTTTGCCATACTTGGCTCCTTTCTTTGCTACTTCTTTGTAAAAAGGTTTCTTGCCTTTTTTCTTTTTATCTTTTTGTGAATGCTTGTGCTTATCATTTAAGCGCCCTGATTTTCTCTTATCTTCCTTCTTGTCTGAACGGCGATTTGAACCACGACCTCTGTCTTTGCGCCCAGCTTGTTTCAAGCCTTTTTCGATAACATCAAACTCACTTGGAATATAAGAGAAATCAATCTCTCCCGTCATCTTATCGGCTCTTTCAACCCGAATGCGAATTTGCTGTCCTACACGGAAGGTTATGCCCGATTTCTCCCCACGGAGTGTCAAGTCACGCTCGTTGAAATGATAAAATTCGGGCAAATTAGTAATGTGAATCAAGCCTTCAACTGTATTTGGCAATTCGACAAAGAGACCAAACTTGACAATGCTGGATACAACTGCGTCGTACTCTTCACCCACGTATTCTTCCATGTACTCAGCCTTTTTCATGGCTTCGACTTCACGCTCCGCCTCGATGGCACGACGCTCACGGTTGGAAGACTGGGTTGCAATCTCTGGAATCACTTGTTCAAAATGCTCTGCTATTTCCTTAGAACGGCCGTAATCCCGAATCATTCGATGGACTAGAAGGTCCGGATAACGGCGAATAGGGCTGGTGAAGTGAGTGTAGTAGTCTGCAGCAAGACCATAGTGACCGTGATTGTGCTCTGAATAGCGAGCCTGTTGCATAGAACGGAGAAGCATCATGGACAATACATCTGCATAAGGTTCTCCCTCAACAGCACGCATGATGTCTTGAAGCGCCTCCTGGCTAATCTCACTGGCAGTCCCATAAATCCGCAAACCAAAGCTTGAAGCATAGTCAATAAACTTCTGAACTTTTTCAGCCTTAGGCTCCTCGTGAATCCGATAGATAAAGGGGAGGTTCAGCTTGCTAAAGTGCTCGGCAACTGTTTCGTTGGCTATCAGCATAAAGGACTCGATCATACGCTCCGCAATGCCACGTTGGCGAAGAACGATATCCACAGGCTTACCTTTTTTATCCACTAGAATCTTTGCTTCGCTGGTATCAAAATTAAGGGCACCACGTTTCTCACGCATGCTTTCTAGCCTTTCATGAAGCTTGGCCATTAACTCGATACTTGGAACAATTTTCTTAAACTCTTGTCTCTTTTCCTCGTCGCCAGCTAGGATGTCATTGACAGCGCTATAGGTCATACGAAAACTAGTCTTGATAACCGTTTGTGTAATGGTGTAATGAACCACACGACCATGTTTATCAATTTCCATAATAGCAGACTGGGTCAAGCGATTTACTTGGGGATTGAGAGAGCAGATGCCATTTGACAAACGCTCTGGAAGCATTGGGACCACTCGGTCTGTTACATAGACAGAAGTCGCGCGGTTAAGGGCTTCCTTGTCAAGGGCAGAACCCTCAGTCACATAGTAGGAAACATCTGCGATGTGAACTCCGAGTTCGATATTTCCATTTTTCAAAGGCTTGATGTGAACTGCATCGTCCAAGTCCTTAGCATCCGCACCGTCAATAGTAAAGGTAATCTCATCTCTCAGATCCAGACGCCCTTCCATATCCTTTTCTGAGGGAGCATCCGGTATATTTTCTGCCTCTTTGAGAACAGCCTCTGGAAATTCAGAGACAATATCCATGGATTCCAAGACTTCAAGGACATCAATCCCAGCATCAGTCGAGTGTCCCACCACGTCCAACACACTAGCGACAAAGAAATCGTGTTTCTTACTTGGGTATTTGTCGATAAAGACCTTGAGAACTTCCGTTCCCTCTAGTTTAAGAGCTGGTTTCTTCACATAAATCGGTTGGCTGATTTTCTGATTCTTTGAACGAATGTAGCCAGCATACTTAGGTTTTTCCTGATCCAGAACGATTTGCCCGACAACTGTCGTCAGGCTATGCTCTAGAATATCGATAATTTTGGCTTCTGCAGCAGTTCCCTTGTTACGGTCAGCGACTTTCTTAATCACGACCTCTACGGTATCACCATCAATGGCATAGTTGACATCGTTTTTTCCTACAAAAAGGTCGTCCTCTTCCCCTTCTAGACTAACAAAGCCAAAGCCATTTTTATGGGCATGAAAAATCCCTTTGAGGGTAATTTCATGTTTCTTCTTTTGGTCCAGACATAAACTACCATCATCTTCAAAACGAATCTGGTGCTTTCTTTCCATCAGAGATAGGGTTTTAATCAACTCACGGAAATCCTTGGATCCATCCTTTCCGAGAACCTGAGCTAGGTTATTTACCGTCACTCGCCCCTTCTCTTGCAAATATTCTTTAATTTTATCTTTCATGTTTTCTTTCTAGATTTTTAAAATTTTTTTGAGTGATAACTTTGTAAGTGTCGTTAAAAATAAAAATAGGCTAAGACCTAGTCTCGCCCATTTCTTATCTACTTGATAATACCGTCAATGCTAAGGCAATGGCTAGCCAGAAAAAGACTAAAATACCTGTCAAACGTTGCATCACAGCTTCAAAACCACGAGCTTTACTACGTTCAAACAAATCACCTGAGCTGGCATCAAATACATTGCTGGATTGGTTCTTGGTTGGTTGCATGAAAATCGCAATCACAATCACAACAGATAATACTAATAAAATGGTTAATAATAGGTTATACATATCAAACTCCTTAAAATCCCTATTATTTTACCATAAATTCTACTTAGATTCAAGATGTAAAGTTACTTTTCTTTCCTTTGGACAATATTTTAGAACTTCAATCTTGTCTGGATGGGTTTTTGAGTTCTTACTAGTTAGATAATTCATGCTACCACAAGAGGAGCATTTGAGATTAATTTTTACTCGCACGAGATTTCCTTTACTTTTAATAATGATCTAAATTGAACTAAGTTACATAAACAACTGAAAGCTACACAGGCTGCTGTCGCATAAAAGACAGCATGGTAGCCCAAATATCCTGCAACTGCGGATCCCGCCATAGGTCCAATCACTCCACCGAGATAAAAAAAGACTTGGTTGAAGGCGAAAATCCTTGAAATACCTGATTTCGGAGTCATTTTGCTGAGAAGGGCATTGACTCCCGGTATGAGAGCTCCCGTTCCCAAACCAAATAGAAAACGATACAAGCCAAGTTGAATGGGGCTGGTTGCATGGGCACAAAGAAGGTAAATGATGACTGAATAAACCTGCGCTGCAACTAAAAGTCTATGATTTCCCACCTTATCTCCTAGTTTTCCCATCACTCCAGCACTCATCATGCTAGAAAATCCCATACTGGATACGATCAAGCCCGATACAAAGAGGAGATTTTCAGTCTGCCCTAAGTCCCGAACATAGAGAGCTAGAATGGGACCAATTGATTGAGCTGAAAATTGAATGACAAAGCTCGTCAAAAATAGGTTTACTAAAAGCCTAGGATACTTGAAAGAAGAAAATAATTCTTTCGTCGGGATAGCCTTCTCCTTAGCCACTGGCTGAAAATCTTCCTTAATAAAGAAAATGGTTAGGATTGCAGCTAAAAATAAGAAAGCACCTACCAATAAAAAGACATTGCGGATCCCAAAAATTTCAGCAATCAAGCCACCTACAAAGGGGCCGGTTAGGGTTCCAGCTACTACTCCAGTTGATAAAGTCCCCAAAGCATAGCCAGACTTATCCTTGGGGACTTGACTGGCTATTAAAGCTGTCGCATTCGGTACGAAACCTGTAAATACGCCATTTAGTAATCTAAGAAAGATTAACCAATAGATATTTGGGACAAAGGCCAAGCCTCCCATGGTGATGGTCATAGCAAGCCCAGCTCGAATCATCATGGGTTTTCGACCATATTTGTCAGCAAGAATACCCCAGATAGGGGAAATCAAAGCTGCTGAAACTGCCGAAACTGAGATGGCTAATCCAGCATAAAAAGCAACTTGATCCCCTTCAATTCCCAACTGCTCTACAAAGATAGGCATAAAAGGGACGACCAAGGAAATACTGGCTCCCGTTAAAAAACTACCGAACCAGGCGACACGAAGATTCTCTTTCCAACTAATTTCTTGCACAGCTATCGCCTCCTTCAAGTAACTTCACTACTTGATTCACAAGCTGATCACGACTGCCATTATTATCTAATATATGACTCGCTAATTTTTTCTTTTCTTCTAAAGACCACTGGGCGGCCAGACGGGACTCTGCTACTTCCTTAGAAAGATGATTCCGTTTCATGAAACGTTCTACCTGAACATCTCGGTCCACATAGACCAGCCATGTTTCATCAAACCAGTTGGCATATCCCTGTTCAAAAAGTAGGGGAATATCCATGAAAAAGATAGCTTCTGTCTGAGCTAACTGATCTCGCAATGCTGCCAGTTCTTCACGAATGATCTCTCCTTGTGTTTTCTTAGACCATTCTCGCTCCTCAGGATTTGAAAAGATGAGACTAGCCAAGAGAGGGCGATTAAGTTCTCCATTTTCAAGGATAATTTCCTGTCCAAAGTGCTGAACTAAGACCTGATAAAGACGACCACCAGGTTTTTGTAGTTGGTGGACGACTGCGTCAGCATCGACCACTCGAAAGCCTTGCTCTCTTAGGAAATTTGTCACAGTTGACTTACCCGAGGCAATTCCTCCTGTGATTCCGATGATTTTTCCCATCAGTCCCTCCTTTGACACTGAGGACAAAAATGAGTTCCTCGTCCACCGAGCTGGAATTTCTCAATGAAGGTGCCACAGCGGGAACATGCTTGTCCAGTCTTATCATAGACCTGATGGAAGTCCTGCATGGTTCCGTCTTCCCCAAAGGCATTGGTATAGGTGCGAATGGTAGAGCCACCCTTTTCAACTGCCTGTCCTAAAACAGCAATGGTCTGGTCATGAATAGCTAACGCTTCTGCTGCTGTCAAAGTCTGGGAAGGTCTAGCTGGATGGACCTGCGCTCGCCAGAGGACCTCATCCACATAGATATTTCCAAGACCAGCGACCAAGGTTTGGTCTAGGAGGTGGGATTTGATAGGCTTTTTAGACTTGGCTAGAGCAGCTTGGAAGGACTGCAAATCAAAGTCCTGCTCTATTGGCTCAGGTCCTAATTTTTTAGAAACAAAGTAGGCGTCCAATAGGTCGGGGGCAAGCAGTTCCATGGTACCAAACTTGCGCACGTCCTCATATACAAGAGTGCTTCCATCCTCAAAATGAATCAAAACATGGGCATGCTTGCGTTCAGGAACCTGATCCGGATAGTAAAAATACTTGCCCTCCATCCGCAAATGGGAAATCAAGACCTTGTCTTTCAGGTAAAAAAGCAAATATTTCCCACGGCGTCCTATTGACTCAATTACTCGACCAGGCACTTCCTTTCGAAACTCGTCCAAATCTGTCTTGACCATCTTGGGATAACGAATCTCTACACTCGAAATCTTCTTTCCCAAAATCAATTTTTCTAAGCCACGACGAACGGTTTCAACCTCTGGTAATTCAGGCATAAATCCTCCTTCTGTAAAAACAAGAAGCAGGCATGAGCCCACCTCTACTTAGTATTCTTTTTCATTATAACCAAAATCAGCCAAATCTAGCTTTTTATCACGCCAGTTTTTCTTGACCTTGACCCAAGTTTCTAGGAAGACCTTGTCTCCTAGCATGAGTTCGATATCACGACGAGCCATGGTCCCAATTTTCTTGAGCATGGCGCCACCTTTTCCGATGATAATGCCTTTTTGGCTATCGCGCTCGACCATGATGGTTGCTCGGATATGAACCTTGTCGGTCTCTTCATCACGCTTCATAGAGTCAACCACTACTGCAACTGAGTGAGGGATTTCTTCACGCGTTAGGTGCAAGACTTTCTCACGAATCATTTCTGAAACCAAGAAACGCTCAGGATGATCTGTGATTTGATCAGATGGGAAATACTGGAAACCTTCCTCTAGATTTTCACTGAGGATGTCAATTAAACGAGAAACGTTATTTCCCTGAAGGGCTGAGATCGGAACAATCTCCTTAAAGTCCATCTGGTTACGGAAGTCATCAATCTGAGTCAAAAGCTGGTCTGGATGGACCTTGTCAATCTTATTGACCACCAAAATAACTGGAACCTTGGCAGCCTTCAGACGCTCGATAATCATATCGTCGCCCTTACCACGTGGCTCATCAGCTGGCACCATGAATAGAACAGTATCCACTTCACGCAGAGTACTGTAGGCAGATTCCACCATAAAATCTCCAAGAGCCGTCTTAGGCTTGTGAATCCCCGGCGTGTCGATAAAGACGATTTGCTCCTTATCCGTGGTGTAAATCCCCATGATTTTATTGCGCGTTGTCTGCGCCTTGTCACTCATAATGGCAATCTTTTGCCCCATGACGTGATTCAAAAAGGTTGACTTCCCAACATTGGGACGTCCCAAAATAGCTACAAAGCCAGATTTAAATGTCATAATTTCCTCTTATTGTTTAAAATAATAAATCCCAAATGCGTGGGAGAAAGATAAGTGCACCAATCACTGCAGCAAGAAGGGAAACCACAAGTACGGCACCAGCTGCCATATCCTTGGCTTTCTTTGCCAACATAGAAAAGTGATAGTGACTGGCTAGATCCACCACATTTTCAATAGCAGAGTTAATAATTTCAAAGGCTACTACCAAGAAAATGCTCATCAGGAGAAAGAGCCATTCGATTCGTGACACCTGAAAAACAAAACCTGCAAGGATGACTACTAGAGCCGTCACTGCATGTTTTCGCATATTACGTTCTTCCTTGAAAGCAGTCAGAATTCCTGTAAGAGCAAATTCTAAACTGGATATCAGGTCACGATTTTTCCATTTTCGTTTATTGTCTTGTGAGTCCATAGGCTGTCAAAATTTCTTCTTGTAAACCGAACATCTCCGCTTCTTCTTCCGGAGTGTAGTGATCGTAGCTGTTAATGTGTAAAAAGCCGTGTACTGCCAAGAAGCCCATCTCACGCTCAAAGCTGTGACCGTATTCCTCAGCCTGCTCATGCGCTTTATCGATAGAGATAAACAATTCCCCAATATAGGCATCGAACTCAGACATCATTTCTGCTAATTCAGGGTTTTCAAGCAAATCTTCCTCGTCAAAAGTAATGTCCAATTCCGGTTTATATTCAAGGCTGATGACATCTGTCGGGCGATCTGTATCACGGTACTCGAGGTTGAGTTCGTGACTACGCTCATTGGTCACAAAAGTAACTGCCATCTCCTTGTCTTCTTTTCCTATTTTTTGGGCTGCAAATTCCAAAATTTCTTGGGTTTGGTGCAAGATTTCTTGTGAAACTTGACCAGTTTCATCTACCATTTCAATATACATGTGCTTCTCGATTCTCTTTACTTGGCTTTATTATACCATATTTCCATGATTTTATTCTACCTTTTTGATATAATACTATGGAATACAATCACAAGGAGAGAACGATGTCATTTGACGGATTTTTTTTACACCACATGATTGAGGAATTGCGAAGAGAGTTGGTCAATGGTCGCATCCAGAAAATCAATCAACCTTTTGAACAAGAGTTGGTCTTGCAAATCCGCAGCAATCGCCAAAGCCATCGCCTGCTCCTCTCTGCTCATCCCGTTTTTGGTCGCATCCAGCTGACCCAAACAACCTTTGAAAATCCAGCCCAACCTTCCACTTTTATCATGGTTTTGAGAAAGTATTTGCAGGGTGCCCTGATTGAGTCGATCGAGCAAATCGAAAATGACCGTATTGTGGAAATTACCGTTTCCAATAAAAACGAGATTGGGGACCATATTCAGGCTACCTTGATTATCGAAATCATGGGCAAACACAGTAATATTCTCCTCGTGGATAAAAGCAGCCATAGAATCCTCGAAGTTATTAAACACGTTGGCTTTTCACAAAATAGCTACCGCACCTTGCTCCCCGGATCGACCTATCTCGCTCCACCAAGCACCGAGTCTCTCAATCCATTTACCGTCAAGGATGAAAAGCTCTTTGAAATCCTGCAAACACAGGAACTAACAGCAAAAAATCTTCAAAGTCTCTTTCAAGGTCTAGGACGTGATACGGCAAATGAATTGGAAAACATTCTTGTCAGTGATAAACTGTCTACTTTCCGAAACTTCTTCGGGCAAGAAACCAAGCCTTTCCTAACGGAGACTTCTTTCAGCCCAGTTCCTTTTGCAAATCAGGTGGGAGAGCCTTTTGCCAGTCTCTCTGATCTTCTGGATACCTATTACAAAGATAAGGCAGAGCGCGATCGCGTCAAACAGCAAGCCAGTGAGCTCATTCGCCGTGTTGAAAATGAACTTCAAAAAAATCGTCATAAGCTAAAAAAACAAGAAAAAGAGTTACTAGCGACAGACAATGCTGAGGAATTTCGCCAAAAAGGGGAATTGCTGACAACCTTCCTCCACCAAGTGCCTAATGACCAAGATCAGGTTACCTTGGACAACTACTACACCAACCAACCTATCACCATTGCGCTTGATAAGGCCTTGACTCCCAGCCAGAATGCTCAACGCTACTTTAAACGCTATCAGAAGCTCAAAGAAGCTGTCAAATACCTGACTGAGTTGATCGAAGAAACCAAGGCCACCATTCTTTATCTAGAAAGTGTCGAAACCGTACTCAACCAAGCTGGACTGGAAGAAATCGCTGAAATCCGTGAAGAATTGATCCAAACAGGCTTCATTAGAAGACGCCAACGCGAGAAAATTCAGAAACGCAAAAAACCAGAACAGTATCTGGCGAGCGATGGCAAGACCATCATCTATGTCGGTCGAAACAATCTTCAAAATGAAGAGTTGACCTTTAAAATGGCCCGCAAGGAGGAACTTTGGTTCCATGCCAAGGACATCCCTGGAAGCCACGTCGTCATCTCAGGAAATCTTGATCCATCTGATGAAGTCAAGACAGATGCAGCTGAACTAGCTGCCTACTTCTCCAAAGGGCGTTTGTCAAATCTAGTTCAAGTGGATATGATTGAAGTCAAGAAACTCAACAAACCAACTGGTGGAAAACCTGGCTTTGTAACCTACACAGGACAAAAGACCCTCCGCGTTACACCAGACCCAGAAAAAATCGCATCTATGAAAAAATCCTGATTCAACTTGAAATCAGGATTTTCTTTTACATTTCACTCTGCAATCAAGGTTTCCAAGCCGACTTTCATCATATCAGTGAAGGTGTTTTGGCGTTCTTCTGCCGTAGTGTCTTCATCTGGATTGACCAAGCTATCAGAAATGGTCATGATAGCAAGTGCATCGACGTGGTGTTGGGCAGCAAGATAGTAAAGAGCTGCTGCTTCCATTTCCACAGCCTTGACTCCCCATTTACCAAGCTCGATGTTCTTTTTAAAGTAGTTTGAGTAAAAGACATCTGATGACAAAACGTTCCCAACGTGGGTGGTCATACCTAGTTCTTTGGCGATATGGTAGGCCTTGTCTAGCAAGTCAAAACTAGCGATTTGTGGGAAATCATACTGTGGCCAGTCGTTGCGGATGATGTTTGAGTTGGTTGCAGCTGCTTGCGCCAAAACCAATTCACGGACATGAACATCCTCGTTTAACGAACCCGCAGTTCCCACACGGATCAATTTCTTTACACCGTAGTCCACAATCAACTCACGCGCATAAATCGAAATGGATGGCATCCCCATCCCAGTTCCCATGACCGATACACGGTGACCCTTGTAAGTACCAGTGTAACCAAACATGTTACGCACTTCGTTAAAACAAACAGCATCTTCAAGGAAGTTTTCCGCAATAAATTTCGCACGAAGAGGATCCCCAGGAAGAAGAATTTTATCAGCAATTTCACCCTGCTGAGCAGCAATATGGATAGACATAGTTTATGATACAAAGAGCGAGAAGAAAACGACTGAAAATTAGGAATTTGACGAGAAATCCTGATTTCTCAGTCAGATTATCTATTTTCCGAGTTTTCCGCTAGTGTTCAAATTAGAACACTTCGCTCTACCTTTCTTTTTGTATATTTAGGATAGCTACAGAGAACAAAGGAAAAATAGGAAACTGACGACACATCGCAGATGTTAGACAGTTTATCTTTTTTACACAGTTCTCCGCCCGTATTCAGTTCAACAAATACGGTTTACCCATCCTTTCTTTTATTGTTATGAAAGATTTTCCGCTCGTGTTCAAATCAGAACACTTCACTCTACCTTTCTATGATAAGTATTCATTACAATTCAGCAAGAATCGCTTTAAGCAAGCCTTTGAAGTCACCTTTAACACGTTCAGTCACTTCTACAACTTCTTCGTGGTTGAGTTCTTCTTGGAAACCAGCAGCATGGTTAGTAATACATGAAATACCAAGAACTTTCAAACCTGAGTGAGCTGCAACAATAACTTCAGGAACAGTAGACATACCAACTGCATCTGCTCCCAATGTCTTATAGGCACGAATTTCTGCTGGGGTTTCATAAGTCGGACCTGTTACACCAATATAGACACCTTCATCAAGCTTGATACCAAGTTTCTTAGCCACTTCATGGGCAATAGCACGGTATTCTGGAGTGTAGGCTTTAGACATATCTGGGAAACGTGGACCAAAATCATCCAAGTTTTCACCCATCAATGGGTTTTGCCCCGTCATATTGATATGGTCTGAGATAGCCATCAAGGTACCAGGACCAAATCCAATACCTCCAGCTGCATTGGTTACAATGACACCTTCACATCCGAGGACTTTCATCACACGTACTGGGAAAGTCACGACTTCAAGAGGATTTCCCTCGTAGAAATGGAAACGACCTTGAAGAGCCAAGACTTTTCGACCTGCAAGTTCTCCATATACCAATTTACCAGCGTGACCGACTACTGTAGAGCGCCCCCAGTTTGGAATGTCTGCATAATCTACTACAACTGGATTTTCGATTTCTTCTGCCAATTCTCCAAGTCCTGATCCAAGGATTAGACCGAACTCAGGCGCTTGGATTCCCTTGTCTTTCAGGAAAGCAGCTGTTTCCTTGATTTTATCTAAAAATGTCATTGTGTGTCTCCTTTATTATTTTTTAACATTTGACCAATTTTGTCAAAGGTTTTTGCATTGCGAATGGTGATGTTGCGATAAAAAGGCATCTTGAGCAAGTACTTGTGATAGGCAGTTGCATAGTAGGATTCTTCAGAAAATTTCCCCCAGAAAATCCCAAGTCTTCCAAAATGAACCACTTCATCTTTCAGTTCCAAACTGTTCACTTTCTCGATGACTTGATCCACATCCAAGCCCTCCGTGTAAAAGAGGACATCCTTTCGTGCTAAATCTTTGGTCCACCAATCTGGCAAATTCTTTAGCTCTGCCTCATAGTCTTCCTGACTCAGCAAAGAAAAGCTCTGAATAAATGGATAATGGACTGCAAAGAAATCCTCTAACTTTTCAACCAATTGGGCTTTGGCATCTGTCGAAGTAAAGAAAATATTGCCACTGTTGATGTAGGTATCAACTTTTTCCACTCCCAACTCTGTCAATTCTTGACGAAGTTGCGACATAACAACCTTATTTTTCCCACCGACATTAATGCCCCTTACCAGTAAAGCATAGTGTGTCATCTTATACCAATTTATCTAAGAAACTTTCCCCAATCATGGCAGTTTCAACACCAAAGTTATCCGCAACTGTCGCTGAGATATCTGCAAAATGTCCAACTGGAATGACACCATTTCCCTTAAAGCTAGGGCTGTAAGCTAAAAGTGGGATATATTCACGAGTGTGGTCTGTTCCTGCATAGGTTGGGTCATTTCCATGGTCAGCAGTAATCAAGAGAAGGTCATCCTCTCTCATGGCAGCGATAATTTCAGGCAAGCGTTCATCAAACTCATGCAAGCAATCACGGTAACCATGAGCATTGCGACGGTGGCCGTAAAGGGCATCAAAGTCAACTAAGTTTGTGAAGGAGAATCCTTTTTCAAATTCAGCAAGTCCCATGGTCTTCAATAATGTATCAATTCCGTGGCTGTTTGACTTGTTGTGGCCCATGTCATGATTGATACCAGCTCCGTTAAAGATATCGTTGATTTTACCAACAGCGTAAGTATTGATACCTGCTTCGTTCAATTTATCTAAAACAGTTGGTGCAAATGGAGATACTGCCAAGTCACGACGATTTGCTGTACGAGTGAAGTTACCAGGTTCACCAACATATGGACGGGCAATGATACGACCTAAAAGGGCAGGACGCTCAAGGGTAATCGAACGAGCGTATTCACAGATACGGTACAATTCATCCAAAGGAATGATGTCTTCGTGGGCAGCAATTTGCAAGACTGGGTCAGCTGAAGTATAGATAATCAACTCTCCAGTTTCCATCTGACGTGGTCCAAAATCTTCGATAACAGCTGTTCCTGAGTATGGTTTATTGGCTTCACGAATGACCTTGCGTCCTGAGAATTCTTCGATTTTTGTCAAAATTTCTTCTGGGAATCCATTCCAGAAAGTGTCGAAAGGCTCGGTAATGTTGAGTCCCATGATTTCCCAGTGACCAGTCATGGTATCCTTACCAAGGGAAACTTCTTCCAATTTTGTTGCATAACCTGTTGGATTGCTTTCAGCTGGTACAGTCTTTAGAGGAGTTTCACGTGGAATATTTCCTAGACCGATTTTGGCCATGTTTGGCACATTCAAACCAACTGTTTTTGAAATGTGTCCCAGTGTGTCAGAAGCTCCATCTGGAACCCCTGCATTGACAAAGTTATTGGCATCTGGCGCAGCACCGATTCCCACAGAATCCAGTACCACCAAGTGAATACGATTAAATTTTGACATAGTGTATCTCCTTATTATGTTGATTAGTTTGCTTTTGTTGAAGTTAAAATCTGAACACCATCTCGTCCCGCTACGATGACCTTATCAACCATTTGGTTGAATAAACCGTGCTCTACGACACCAACGACATGGTCCAATTCTTGTCCGAAGGCAATTGGATCTTCAATGACATCCAAGGCTAGATCAATGATAAAATTCTGCATATCGGTCACAAAACGTTGGCCGTCTTTTTCACGGAAACTTGGTTTGTAGCCAGCTCGCTCAAACCGACGAAAGACCTGTTCAGCGCCATACTGAACCACTTCTACTGGCAATTTAAAAGCACCTAGTTTCTTGACCAGTTTGCTTTCATCCGCCACCCAAATGTATTCTTTTGAGGGCGTTGCGACAACCTTCTCCATCAGAAGCGCACCACCACCGCCTTTAATTCCGTTAAACTGGCTATCAACTTCATCCGCTCCATCGACTGTCACATCGACAAAGTCTACTTGATCAATCGACTTGAGCGGGATGTTAAGACCTTCAGCCTGTTTACTGGTCACACTGGAAGTTGTCACAGCAGTAATCTGCAAACCTTCTTCCTTGATCCGACGACCTACTTCTTCTACGAAATAGTAGGCAGTAGAGCCAGTTCCCAGACCGACAACCATACCATCCTTGACAAACTCAGCAGCCTTGATACCTGCCATCTTTTTCAGATTCTCCACTTAAATACCTCCAATAAAGAGCTACTTTCATTATAACATGTATCCGTTTTTATTTCATGGATACACTTGAAAAACCCGAACATTTTTATTTCGGGTTTTGGTGTCCTATTTGACCATATCAGGATCGTAATCATAGAATCCTGTGTCGAGGAAACGGTTTTTAGGGTGTAACTTGCGCACTTCCTCATCTAACAAGAAGGCTTGGTCATGGCTGAAATTCCCCTCTTGGATCAAGCCACGCGCTTGAATAAAGAGTTTAGCAATCTCAACAAAGTTCTGACCTGGTGTGTAAAGCCCTTCGAGTTTCCAGTGAGTAAAGCCATGCTCCACCAATTCTGTTAATTTGGTCATCAAATCAAGGTCATTGTTGGCAAAGATGTGGGTACCATGATTATCTTCAAAGATAGAGTAATGGCTCTCTGGATTACTTGGTTCAGCCAAGAAGAGGTCACGTTTACGCGTTTTTTCATCATCGATATGCGTAAAGTTATAGTAGTTTTGCAAAAGTGGTCGCTTAGAATGGTGAATGACACTAGCCCCATAAACCAATACTTCAGCAGGAATTTCCAAAATCTCAGGCATCTTGAAGAGCTCAGCAGATGGAATTTCACGCGCCAAAACAGCCTCAGATGCGCCAGCCTTTTGTCCCCAGAAGTTAATTTGACGACTACTTGTTACCATGGTTGAAGCATCGTAGATAGTCTTGAAGGAATAGCCATCACGATTGACCACGTAAAAGACACCTGCATCCCCAACAGTAATATAGTCTGTCTTGATTTCTTCCAAGAAGTCTAGGAAAGGCTTGATTCGGTCCATCATATCTTGGTGCATGAGGGCATTAACCGCGACAATCAATTCCTTGCCTGCTTCATGAACCAACTTAGCGATGGTGCGTAAGTCTTCATAACTAAAAGTCGTTGGCAGACGAAGGCCAAAATCTTTCTCACCAACATAGATACGGTCTACGCCAGCTTCGAGTAACTGTTCAACTTGTTCAATACTTTCAGCAGTTGCTGTAATGATAATCTTTTCCATAAGAAAAATTATACCACATTTCTCAAAAATCAGCTATGGTTACTGAGAGTTTCACAAAAAGTTAAACTGATTTCTATCTTTCCCAATCAAAAAAGTGAACAGTAACTTGTACCATTCACTCTATTTTATGCATGTGTTTCTTCAACTAGGTGGCCATCATTCATGACATAAATACGGTCAACCTTATCAAGAAGACGAGTATCATGCGTAATCATAACAACTCCTCTACCTTGTTCATGGGCAATGGCAGCCAACATCTCCGTTACTTGGTAGGCACGCTGGGTGTCTAGACTGGCTGTCGGCTCATCTGCAAGAACGATGCTCGGATTGTTATAGAGCGCTCTAGCAATCGCGGCACGTTGACGTTCACCACCAGATAGAGCCTTGGGATACTGATCTTGTACTTTTTCCAAATCCAACAAGTCAAACAGCTCTTTTCGGTCACTTTTACTATTTTTTCCCTTATCCAGTCTGTCAATCAAATCCAGCTGTTCCTTGACCGTTAGAAAAGGAATTAAGTTTGAAGCCTGGAGAATGAAACCAAACTCTCTAAAACGGAGATCTGTTTTTTCCTTCTCCGTCAAACTGCCTGTTTCCTTCCCCTTTACTAAAATCTTTCCACTCGACACTTCCTGTAGTTGTCCTAGAGTTGTTAGAAAGGTCGTCTTTCCAGAGCCAGAAGGCCCAACAATAGCTACGAACTCTCCCGCATTTAGCTGAAAATTCGTCTCATGCAGGGCTACGACTCTCATCTTTCCTTCCCCGTAGGTTTTTGTCACTTGATTCATTTCAATCAATGCTGTCATACTATTCTCCTTATCACTCTGCAATCGCAGTAATCGGGTCCACCTTTAGCAAGCGTGGAAGTGAAATGACACCACCTAGAAGGGCCATCAAGGAAATTACCAAACTTAGGACAGAGTAGGCTATCCAACTTGGATAGAAAAAGAAGGTAGCTGGTAAGACTAAAATCACTCCTCCGATTGCCAGTAAGGCTAAAGCAATCCCCATACCAGCTAGGAGGAAGATTTGACAGAACAGAGACCATACAATTGTTTTGATCTGTATCCCCTGAGCCCGCATTATTCTATAAAGACCTAGTTTTTGGATGGTAATGATATAAACAAAAATCCCCACAATCAAGCCTGTGATAACAATCATAGCAAGAATCATTCCTGAAAATACATTAACCTGAGGAGTGTAACCAGGGATTTTCGATATCATTTTTGGAATGGAAATCTGTTTCAGTCCATCGCCGACCACTTCTATGTCATTTTTCAATACCAAGGCAGAGATGGAACGATTGGCTTTCAAGGTTCCTTGTAAGGTCCAATAAGTTGTCAAACTCGTAAAGACAACAGGCTCAGTGAAAAATTTATTTCCTTGAGTCAGGCCTACAATCTTGTAACTTGCCTCGCTTCCATTGAGCTGAATGGCATCACCTAGCTTAATTCCATAATTTTCAAAGGACTGATCCACGATGACCTCATCATCTCCTTCAGGATAACGACCCTCCGTCAAACTAGGAGAGATAAAAGAGTCCCAGTCTTGAGCAAAAATGGAAACATTGACCTTTTCACTACCATCGACTAGATTGGTCACAGCGAACATATAGCCCAATGGAGCAGCCTCTTCAGAACTCTTATCCTTGTAGTCCTTTTCAGGAATAAAGGATGCTGTCAAATTATCATTTGCGTAGTCGGATAAAACGACACCCGTTGCTTGCCAATTATCAATAGCTGCTCGGTTGTTTCGCACAAGACCAAGAGCTAAACTGGTCATAAAAAAGACCATAAAAGCGATAAGAAAAATGGTAGTTAAGATCAAACTATATCGAAGTTTGTTTCGTAATATCTCTTTGATAGCAAGATACATGCTTATCTCCTTTAACTTTCCCCAGAGGTAGCAAGAAGGCCACCCAATCCAATAGACAGAATCTCTGTCCTTCCATCCATTCAAAACAACTCCTACCTATTCTTTTAAAATGAATCAAGGTAGCAACTTAACAAATCATCTTAGGAAAAAGCCTCAGCTTGCTATCAATTTATATAAGTTATCCTTTCCTTTCTCAGTATATTTATAATAGAGAAAGTCAGGTCATCTGTTTTAAGTGTAACATCCATGCTATCACTTTCTCTAGTGGGTGTCAAGAAGAGTGACTTAGAAGATGATAAGAGACTTTAGTAGTTTTGTAACAATCCTGTAATAATTCTCAGCATAAAAAATGATAAAATAGTTAGGTACTGTTAAGGAGAGAATCATGCCCGCAAGAAAATTAGAAGCTTATGAGTTTGAACAAACTCCCGAATCGAATCAAACTCCGCTTTATCAAGACTATACACTGGAAGCACCTGTTAGCTCCAATTTAAAAGAAATTTTATTTTTTGTAAATATTGCTTGTTTTTGTATTTTTATGGTGTTTTTTAGTTTTATCTTTTTAGCCTTAAAATTGAACACAGCTTTATCATTTGTTGCTGCTATGGGGGCAAGCTTGGTACTCCTCCAACTCCAACGAAAGATGATTAAACGAAAACTTTCAAAATAAAGGTTGGTACTACTACCAACCTCTTTTCTTGTTATCTAAAAAGACAGTTACAAATGTACTGACCCCCAAAAGTTGGACAAATAATTATTGAAAGGATTTAGTTCTGTATTGCACAGGGCTAAGTCCTTTTAGTTTGACTTTAATTCGTTTGTTGTTGTAATAATCAATGTAGTCCACAATAGCTTGTTCCAATTGATGAAGTGATTTAAATGTCTTCTCATATCCATAAAACATCTCCGATTTCAAAATGCCAAAGAAGGATTCCATCATGCCGTTGTCTGGGCTGTTGCCCTTGCGCGACATAGATGCTTGAATTCCCTTACTCTGTAGAAACCGATGATAAGAATCGTGTTGGTATTGCCACCCTTGATCGCTATGGAGAATCGTATTCTCATAGTGCTTCTCTGTGAATGCCTGTTCTAGCATCGTTTTTACCTGTTCTAAATTAGGCGAACAAGAAAGATTAAAAGCAATAATTTCGCTGTTAAAGCCATCTAAAACTGGTGATAAGTAAAGCTTTTGAGTACTTGCTGGAATGGCAAATTCTGTCACATCTGTGTAGCACTTTTCCATTGGTTTGGCTGCTTCAAATTGGCGTTGAATAAGGTTATCTGCTTTCTTGCCAATCTCTCCTTGATAAGAAGAATACTTCCGTTTCCGACGAATTCGAGCACTTAAACCAAGGATTTTCATCAGACGTTGGACCTTCTTATGGTTTACTATATGACCACGATTCCTCAATTCAAGAGTCATTCGGCGATAGCCATAGTTGCCTTTATGTTCATTATAAATCGCTTGAATTTCGGTTTTAAGCTCTTTATCTTTATCAAACCCATCCAGCTGTTTCAACTGATAATAGTAAGTTGAGCGAGGTAAACGAGCCGCTTCAAGAAGTAAATCTAGTCGAAATCCTCCTGAAACCATTTCTCTAACTGTCTCTGCCTTTCTCGCTCTAAGGCTTCGTCTCTTTCCTCTAACTCTTTTAACTTTTTTAGGTAGGCCACCTCAGTCCGTAAGCGTTCATTCTCCTCTTGAAGTCGCTCTAGTTCTGTCATTTCTTCCCAATTTTTCTTCCGTTTACGTCCCATTTTAGGTACTCTCCCTCTTGTTTTCTCAACAATAGTATACCCGTTTTTCTTGTATTGTGCCAGCCAATTTGGAAGTAATCCACTACTTGGAAGAGCATAATCCAGAGATACGCTTAGTTGCGATTGTCCCTCAAGTTGGACTTCATCAATGATTTCTTGTTTTAATTCAGGAGAATAGTAACGATTCTTCTCCTTTTTAACGATTTCTATCCCGTAACGATCAATCAATTTAATCATGTACCTAAGATTAGAATTGTTTATCCCAAATTTATTTGAAAGCTTCTCTAAGCTATATCCTTGTTTTCTAAGTTCATAAATCTGAACTTTATCATCATAAGTTAATTTCATAATAAAAACACCCCAAAAGTTAGATTTTTTCTGTCTAACTTTTGGGGTGCAGTTCACAAAACTGTCTTTTTTATTTATTCTTACGTTTAGAAGGAGATTGGATAACGATTTTAACTTCAAAAATCGTTCCTCTAGGTTTGTTATCTTTAACGGTAATCGTTCCTCGTAAGGCATCAACAATTTGCTTGGCCAAAGATAGTCCAAGACCAAAACCGCCTTTCTGACGGGTTCTCGCCTTGTCTACACGGTAAAAGCGGTCAAAGATTTTCTTCTTATCAGCAGCTGAGATTCCAATTCCATTATCCGTTACTGTAAGATAGAGGTGGCGATCTGTAGCATGGACCACAAACTCAATTTTCCCATCTTCTTCAGTATACTTAATGGCATTATCAAATAAGATAGTCATGAGCTGTTTTAGAAGCAACTGATCGGTCATAAAGGAACGATAAATCCGATTTTCATACTCAAAAATACGATCATTTTCAGAAGCAATCAACTCATAGTTGGCAAAGGTAGTCTTAAAAAACTGTGGTGATACTTCTGCTATTTCTGGTTTGATTCCATCATCTCGACGTGCAAGGTTGAGAAGATTGGTCGTGAGGAAACGCATGTTGCGAACTTCTTCAAGACTCGAAGCGATACTTTCGCTGGATTCCATAATCGTTGCCTCTGGTTTTCGAAAGAGAGTCTCTAAACGATTTTGTAAAACGGCCAAAGGCGTTCTCAGTTCGTGGCTCGCATTTTCAACAAAGGACTTCTGCTTTTGCATACTTTCCAGCAGAGGTTTGACACTGACACGTGCCAGATAAACACTGGCAATTAAAGATAGGAGCCAGAAACTGGCCATGACCACTACGATTAAATGCTCATGGTTTTGGCTAATCTGCTCAAGCTGACTAGTGTTGATCAAGATTGCCGCATATTTGACATTACTTGAAACAGTGGATGAATTGGTTTCCATCAAGATCATCCGGTAGGTTTCTTCCAGACCGTAGCTATTGACAACTTGGATTTGACGAATGTGATTCAACTCTTTCTTGTCCAGCTTGATCTTATCCAAACCTAAAAAACGATTGCCCAGTAAGAGTTGGTTAAAATCCTTGTCAAAGAGCAAGACTTCCGTATTGGAGCTGACATTGGGTTTGATTTCAGCCTTGCTGGCATCCGCTGTTGCTGGTTGAATATCCTTGACTTCCTCAGTTGCCCGATTCAGGGCTAACTGGATAACCGCTTGGGGACTACTACTAAGAGCTTGGAGTTTTTCATCTACAGAAGTGTAGAGACTCGAGTGCATGACCTGGAGGATAATCAAGGTCATCGCAGAGAAGATCAGGGTGAACACTCCAAAGTTTCGAATAAAATAACTGAAATCATCCGCATACCATGTTTTTTTTAGTTTATTGAACATCTTTTAAAATATACCCGACACTACGCAATGTTTGAAGATTTTCAGCAAAGGCTGTACCCTTCAGTTTCTTACGAACTTTTGAGACATAGACTTCTACGACGGAAATCGTCGTATCGCTATCAAATCCCCATAGGCGGTCAAAAATTTGCGTCTTGGGAAGAATGACATTTTGATTTTGAAGGAAGTAAACTAATAACTCAAACTCTTTTCCGAGTAGTTCTACAGGAGTATCTTCCACTTTCACTTCATTCGTCGAAAGGTTGACGACAATATCTCCATAGGTCAAGGTGTTTTCGTTAAACTTACCTGAACGTTTGAGAAGGGCTTGGATCCGCATTTTGAGTTCTTCTAGGTAGAAAGGTTTGGTGAGGTAGTCATCCGCTCCAAGCTCAAAACCGTGTCCCTTGTCATCCAAACTCTCTTTGGCAGTCATGATAAGGACTGGTGTCGTAATTCCTTTTTCACGCAACTCTTTTAAGACTTGGAAACCATTTTTTTCTGGCAACATCAGGTCAAGCAAAATCAAGTCATAGACGCCACTTTCTGCTTCGTAGAGACCTTCTTCTCCATCAAAAACCTGCATGACATCTGCAAAATCATCTAAAAAGTCAAATACTGAGTTTGACAGGCCTAGGTCATCTTCTACTAATAAGATTTTTATCATCAGAAACTCCTCCTTGTTATGATTATTATACCAAAATTGCCTTAAAAAAAACTCAACTCTCTCTCGTTTTCAGATAGAAAGTTGAGTTTTTGTTTACATTTCAAACGAATTAAGCTTTGGCATATTGGGCTACAACAGCTTCGACTGCTGCTTTCTCACGCTTAATCAAGTCAACACGCGCTGCGATATCTTTGATCCCCATGCGGATGTTACGGCTAAGAGCAAGGTCAGAAAGTTGCGGTTCAAAGAATTCCTTGTACTCTGCCAAGCGTTGCTCTGTCTTAAATACATGGGCAGGTAGGATAACAAAGCTATCAAAGCTCATATCCCCACCAAGAGCTGCCTTGATCCAATCCCAGTTTTCACGCGCCCATACCCAAACAGTTTCTTGAGTTGTTTGATGATCTAGGAACTGGTAATACCAAGCAGACAAGTCTTGTGGTTTCACAACAAACTTATCCTTCCATGAACTAATCAAGGTTTGGATATTGTCAGCATCTGTACTGTAGGCAAGAGCCGCAGCCAACTGACGTTTGAAGACAGCATCTGTGGCATAAGTGTAGAGGTCAAGATAAGTTGCTACTAAGTCCTTGGTCTCATGGTGTTTCATTTCATTGATGAGAACTTGAGCACGGATGGCTGCTGGAAGTCCTGCAAGATTTTCCTTATGAGCTGCAAAGATTTGGCTAGCGACTTGACTAGCTTCTGCATCATTTGAGCGAATCATCATAGAAACGGCCAACTGACGAACCAATTCATCCTCATCTGATTCTCCATCTTTTGCTTCAAAACCAAGACGGTCATAGTTGTGACGAGCCAATTTAGCAACGAGTGTATTAAAGGCTTTCTCAGTCTCTGTTCCTTCATCGATAAAGCGCTCAAGGGCAGAAATCACTTGAGAAACAGCTGAAACCACAAGGTAAGACTCTTCCTTAGCAAGTTTATCAAGGACTGGGAGCAAGTCCGCATAAGAAATGTGACCCGCTTCAGCAAGCAAACGGCGTTCTTGAACGATTTGCAGTTTGCTTGTGTTATCAAGTGTCTCTAACTCAGCAAGAACAGCTTCTAACAAGTCTCCTTGATAGTCGGTAATGTAGTGGGCTGTATTTTCAGTGTTGAGACGAAGGGCTCCTTTATTTTCAGCAAAAAGAGCTGCATAGCCTGGAATTTCGATACTTTCAGTTTCGAGTGTATCTGGCAAGCCTTTCCAGTTGCTATTCAGTGGCACAACCCAGAGGCGGTTCTTGTCTTCATGCTCACCGATAAAGAATTGTTTTTGCGAAATCTTCAAGAGATCATTTTCAACTTTGACAGTAAGAACTGGATATCCAGGCTGTTCCAACCAAAAATCCATGAAGGCTGCGACATCACGTCCTGATGCTTGACCAAGGGCATTCCAAAGGTCACGACCAATTGTATTGCTGTATTGGTGTTTTTCGAAGTATGCATGCAAGCCTTTAGCGAAATCTGCATCGCCTAGCCAACGGCGAAGCATGTGCATGAGACGGCTTCCTTTGGCATAGACGATAGCGCCATCAAAGAGCGTATTGATTTCATCTGGGTGTTTGACTTCGACATGGACAGACTGAACACCATCCGTCGCATCGCGTTTAAGCGCAGCTGGAACACCACCTGTTTGGAAGTCTTCAAAGATATTCCAACTTGGCTCGATGGCATCCACACAGACGTATTCCATCATGTTAGCAAAACTTTCATTGAGCCAGAGGTCATCCCACCATTTCATAGTCACGAGGTTTCCAAACCATTGGTGGGCAAGCTCGTGGGCGATAACAAGAGCTACTTGTTGACGGCTAGCAAATGTAGAGTTCTCATCGACAACCAAGTACACTTCACGGTAGGTCACAAGACCCCAGTTTTCCATAGCACCAGCTGAGAAGTCAGGAAGGGCGATATGGAGAGATTGAGGAATTGGATACTTGACTCCGTAGTAATCTTCGTAGAACTCAATTGAGCGAACAGCGATGTCCAGTGAGAAATCAAGGTTAGATAGTGGGTGGGCTTTCGTTGAGTAGATACCTACAAGGGTACCATTTTTAGTTTTAGCTGTTACTCCTTGCAAATCACCTGCAACAAAGGCCAACAAGTAAGAAGACATGCGAGGTGTTGTCTCAAACTTCCAGATACCTGTTTCCTTACGGTTTACCACATCAATCTCAGGCATGTTTGACAAGGCCAATTCACCTTCTGCTTGGTCAAAACGCAAAGAAAGGTCAAAAGTTGCTTTTGCTTCAGGCTCATCCACACATGGGAAGGCTTCGCGCGCAAAATGGCTCTCGAACTGGGTAGACAAGACTTCCTTCTTGGCACCATCAACTGTGTAGTAAGAAGGGTAAATCCCTGTCATGTTGTCTGTGATTTTTCCTGAAAAGTCAAGAACCACTTCAACTTTGCCAGCCTCAGCTAATTCGATATGAAGGGCTTCATTGTCATGATCAACTGTAAATGGACGAGCTTGACCTGCAACTTCTACAGAAGCGATTTCCAAGTCTTTTTGGTGAAGGGAAATACGGTCACTCTGTGCTTGACCAGTAATGGTCACCTTTCCAGAAAACGTCTTGGTCTCACGACTCAAGTCTAAAAATAAATCATAGTGTTCAGGAACAAATTGCGTAATAAAATGTTCAACTGCTTGCATAGTTTTCTCCTATTCTAAGTTTAAGAGTTTTACTCTTATTCAAACAAACTTATTATATCATGTTTTGCTTAAGAAAAAAGGATTGGACGGCGATTTCCAAAACTTTCTTCCTTCTATCTGTCTACAGAGGGTAGACCTTACGAAATTCTTCTAAAACAACCTTGCTGTCAGGTGTAAAAGTCAGTCCTGCTTCTCCTAAACAGTCCATAAAAAAGGCTTCATGAACCTGACGCCAATAGGCTAGGGATTTGTCACCTTCCCCTTCCTTAAAGGCATGTTGCGCAGAAACTTGATTGAAGGGTTCAACAGAAACCTTGGTAATTTCGACAATACAGACAGCCTGATCTTGGCTATCTAAAATGATATCAAAGGTTCCTTCTTGCGGAAGGGGTTCATCTTCTAGTGCGTAGAGGTCGTAGGCTGAAGCGGTTGCCGTCTTTTCGCCTTTTAAAACCAAGTCTGCCAAGAGATCGGCTTCCACTCCAAAAGCCCAAGCATCGATTTCATCTCCAATCGAGGGGTTGATTTGCTTGTAGGCATTCCACATTTCTTGCGGTGTCATAGGTTGCTCCTTTGTAATTTTTTACTTTTTTCTTTTATGTGTTTGAGATGGTCTGGATATTCAATTTCTAAATCAAGAATCTCTGGAATAGAACTATAGTGGATAATGCACTTAATCCCCATCTGATTCATTTTTTCTATGAAAGACGGATTCAGATAACCTGCTACAGCAAAGTCAATCTTTTTCATCCTTGCCTTATCCTGCATCTGTCTCAGCATATCTAACATAATTGGACTTTCCATATCATGCCATTGACTGTTTCTCACAGTCGCAAAAACAAAAGAAGTCAAATCATTCATTCCAACTATAATCTTTGAAATACCCGTTTCTATTATTCTGTCCAAGTCAAAATAAGCTGACGGTAATTCAATCATCGTGCCGACTTTCCCGGTAAAACTATACTGACGCAATACTGTAATAGCTTGTTTTAATTGTTCGGCATCATTGACAAAAGGAAAAATAACAGACAGATTGGGTTTGGTTTGAAAAACTTCTGTAACGACATGTGTCTCAGCCTGAAATTCATCTGGACACGCCAGCAAACGCCTTATCCCTCTATGTCCAAACAAGGGATGATTTTCGTCAAAATACTCTTTAGTCCCGTCTAGAATATTTGCTTCTGCATTTGTTAACTCTGAAAAGCGATACCAGACTTCTTCATCTGAGTACAAATGACAAATAGTGTCTAGATAATCTTTCACAAATTGCTGACAATTTGGTAATAGTATGTTTTGGTTTAGTTCTCTCAACAAGTATTCCCCACGAATCAAGCCGACGTGGTGCAATAAATGGGGATAAACTTTTTCAACAATTTTTTCGCCACTAAGAGCTAGCTGGTTTTTCATAGCCATTCACCTCTTTCCATCCTTCAAATTTAGCCACACTTCCTCATCCCTTAAAAGGGAAAAGGCTAACAATACCTTGCTCCTTGATAAAGCTTTGTAATCTTTCGATTTGTTCTTCTATTTTAGACTGGATATCCGCCTCGTCCAGAGTTGATTCCGCACTAAACAACTGGAGTTTTAACAAGTCTGCTAAGTAAAGTAAGCGCCATTCAATTTCAGATGTAAAGGTCGAAGCTTGCTCGATTTTTGCAAGCTTTTGTTCCAAAGTATCACCATTCAAAAATCTCTGATGTACTCTCCTTCTTATTTTTCTAGTTGATTCCTCCCCAGAATCTAGTGGACTTAAAAGGAGATTTTGATAAATGGACACCTGATTTTCCGTCTGCTTTTCCATATAGGCCAACAAGACTATCGAACTCTCAACAAAGGTCCAACTATTATAATCTCCTTCAAAGGGAATTTGTAGCAAAATATCTAACAACTTTTTAGCTAGTTCTTTTTGACCATCTAGATAGAGTAAATAAGCAAGGTGATTAAGAGACTCAAGATAGGAACAGTTGGTCTTCTTGTACTTTTTTAATATTTTTTCTACATAGGGTTTTAAATCAGAATGATTTTCCACTAGCTCAAATACTTCTATCAGCTTCATCTTAACTCCTTTGTGTCTTTTCCCTAGTCAAATATCTAGTAGTTAAAGCTTTTCTAATCAGCTAATCTAACTCTGCTCGACTAAACAAGTCTATCATAGACTCAGAATCATCGCAAAACTCCTTAAAACCTAGAGCAAATGTTGCTAAGGCATCAATATTGGAAGAATAGGCACAAAACATACTTCCTTCTGGATCAAAGTCAATAGATTCGCTTAATTCAGGCATTTTTTCTTTGAAACAAAGTATAAATTTCTAATTATCTTTTTATATTTTCTTAAATGCTCGTAAAGCCTTATTCTATGTGCTTTCGAGTATTTTTACTGTAGGAAGATACTTCACGTTTCTTTGCATATTTCCTCATGTCTTAGCTGTCAGAAGTGGTAAATAAGTAGTAAATTCATTTGTACTACTAAGCAACAAGACGCTCCTGTTGCTTCTCTTTATTCAAGCGTTTCATTTCTGCCATTGCAGAATCGAATGTTGCATGTGCGTAATAGTTCAGCGTCATGGCTATATTAGCATGTCCCATAATGTACTGTAATGCCTTTGGATTCATTCCTGCATTTGCATAGTTGGTACAGAATGTATGTCGCAAACTATGTGGAGTGATGTGTGGCAATTTATCCTCGTTATACTTATTGTATTTCTTAACAAGACCTTTCATCATGCCGTTGTAATCACTTGCCACTTTTGGATAGTTCTTTCTATTAAGAAAGAGGAAATCACTATATCCATCAATCTCAACACGCTTATCATTCTTTCGATTCGCTAACACTCGCTTAAATGCTTGATAGGCTTCTTCAACCATAGGAACTTGACGTTCGCCACTTTTGGTCTTTGGTGTTTCAATGTAGTACCCAATTTCAGTATCTCTCAATAGCTGATGGTCTATATTGACAAGACGATTCTCAAAATCTAAATCTGGAAGTGTCAAACCACCAAACTCTGAAATACGAAGACCTGTTTTTAAGAGTATCAGAATTTCATCATAATTTTTGCTGTAGGTTTTATCAGCTTTTGCAAAGGCTAACAGTTTTTCTTCCTGTTCTTCTGTTAGTACGGTCTTAGGGACAGTATCATCATCAAGAACTGCTTTCAGTTGAAAGTCAAATGGATTCTTCCGAACACAATCATCTTGTATAGCAATATAGAATGAAGCCTTTAAAGAACGTTTGTAGTTATTGATGGTTTGATAAGCATAACCATTTTCACTCATTCTAATAGCCCATTCTTTAGCGTCTGATGGCTTAATACTGTCAATACTTCTTACACCTAACTTGTCTTTCTTCAAAATATCCATAAGATATTTGCGTCCAGTTTCAGTGTTTTTTCTAACCTTTGGTCTTTGAGCGTTCTGTTTTGCGTAAAGCTGGCAGAGTGTCATTTTCTTTCCTACAACATCAATACCATCATGAATGTCTTTCTGTAACTCTGCGATTTTCTCTCTAAGTGAGATACAATCACGCTTTCCTGCTGGTACTCGGTCTGTAGCCACAAGTTTCCACGAGTAAACAAATTGCGGTTCTCCAAATGAATCTATATATTTGTATAAGTATCTTCCGTCTTTTCGTTGGCTCTCTCCAGTCTTTAAGATTCGACCTTTATTGTCACGTCTTTTTTCTGACATGGCATTTGCTCCTTTCCTTTATGGAAAGAGCCTTGATACGACTTAATACTATTTTATCATATACAAGACCCTTTGGCGACGCTAGATTGCGTCCAATGTATCTATAATTTTTTCAAATTGTTTTCGTTTAATCTGAATACGATTGCCATTCATAATCAGCCAATTTGCATTTTTATTTTCCTCTGCCAAGCGTCGTAGCTTGTTTTCGCCAATACGAAAATATTTTGACGCTTCTTCAATGGTTAGGGTATAACGTTCCCAAATAGGAATGTCAGTCTGCTTCATAAAATCCTCCTTTCCAAATCACTTATTTGGATTTCATAAAAGTTGTTTTACCAGCAATCGAACAGCTTTAGCAAAGCTCACGGGAGTTCCACCCCTGCATGGTTCTCATGTAGCCATACTCATTGCCTGCGACGGTTTTATCACGCTCGGACTATTGACTGTATGGGAGTATCATTATCACGATAAGAATGTCGTTGCAGGCAATCCTGCTAAAGATTGCTTCTCGGATCACTAACATGAATCGCTCGCTATCTTTATAAGATAGGTCATGGCGGTTAGTTCCGTTGGCTCTTTTCTTATCGAAACGTATTCGATTACTTTTATTCAGTTTTCAAAGAACAATGGCTCGTTAGCCTATCAAAACACATTGAAAGCTCAATATGCTTTGGTGGAATAACAAACCTCCCTGTTCGGGAAGCGTGGAATGGTTTAGCACGCTTCCACGAAAGGAGAGAGGATATTACTTAATTTCAAATGACAAAATCTTTGTAATCAGTCTGGTTTCCATTCTTCCACGTAAGACTTCATCACCGACCATACTTTGATTGCCATATTCATCTTTCATAAGTCGTAGGGAACGCTTCGTTATGTACCCTCTGTAATGATGTAGAATCTGGTTAATCGCTTCGGTATCGCCATCTGTTGCCTTTACAATGAGAGGAAAGGGAATCATAGGATATTGTGTTTTCATTCTTCAAATTCCTCCATAAACTTTTTAATTAAGGCTAGTCCACTGGTTCTATGCCGATAGACAGTAGAACGGTTCAATTTCAACAGGTCTGCAATTTCTGAATCGCTCATGTCCATAAAGTAAAACAGCAGTAGAATTTCACGTTTCTTGTCTGGCAACTCACGTAATGCTTCACTCAACAAATCATTTTCAACGCCTACTGATAACCCATTGAGTGTAAAAATCTGAAAGTCAGTTGAATAGTTATCTGTTGTCGCAAACTGGCTAACAAGATAATCGCCAACATCCGAAAAGGACACCTCACGCTTTGCAATCCTTGAAAGATAAAGCATATAATTCTTTCGCTCGTCTTCCATAGCACGTTTACAGATATAGTCAAACTGATTTTCTATTGTGGTCTGAAAAGAAGATGGTTTCATGTTTCTCACCCCCTTTCTGTCTAGGAAAGGAAGTGAGCCTTGCTCGTTTATCTCCTTTCACTCTTAGTCCCAATGTGAAAGGGGGATTTGTTGCATTACTGATAAATAAACTTTGTAAAAAAGTTCTGAATAGCCAAAAAAGCATATAAACAGATTTATTTCTCTGTTTACATGCTTCTGTTATTCTATCTATATGATTTATAAAACCACATTGGTGGACGTACTTATCTATTGCAGATAGACGACTTTTTTTGACAAGAACCCAATGTAAGGAAATTTATTGTATATGATGTACTTCATGGCGACGTTGACCTCCAACAAACCGCCATTTGGAAGTAATATACAATATTTTAACAGCGTAAATAGCACTACCATATAACGGTTTTTTTTATTGGCGTTTAGTAGTGCTTTTTATTAAATATAAACCTATAAACCATATAACACGTTTTTCTATACCTGTTTTTAATTCAGTAGGAACAATAAAATGTATAGAGGTGGTCTACTATGCGTAAAAAAGAAGATAAATATGATTTTAGAGCCTTTGGTTTAGCCATTAAAGAAGCTCGATTGAAACGAGGTTTAACTCGTGAACAAGTGGGAGCATTGATTGAAATTGACCCACGGTACTTAACTAATATTGAAAATAAAGGGCAACACCCCAGCATACAAGTTCTTTATGACCTTGTATCGTTACTTCATGTTTCCGTTGATGAATTTTTCTTACCTGGGGTCCCGAGCGCTTAGTGGGAATTTGTATCGATAAGGGGTACAAATTCCCACTAAACCAATGTTTCAAGGCCTATTTATTTTTTATATTCAATTCTCTTAAGTGTTTAGGAATAGATAACAAGTCAAATTTATACTCTCCAAGAAAAGTGATATGCTCCCAATTAATAGGAGATACATGCTTCATATACTTAGTTACTTCGGGATCTATTTTGACGAGATAATTATAAGCTGCTTGTAAGTAGACGGCGTTCCATATACTTATTGCATTTATTAACACATTAAGCGCACTAGCACTTTGAAGTTGTCGGCGAATATCGCGCTCCATAAATTTTCCGCGTCGCCCAAAAAATAGTTCTCTAGCTAAAGCATTAATCGCTTCTGTCTTATTTAGTCCATGAGTGATCCTTCGCCGTAGCTCACTATCTGTAATATAATCTATCATAAAAATGCTCTTTTCAATGCGACCTAGTTCTCTCAGTGCAAGAGCTACTCTATTCTTACGTGCGTATGAGCCTAGCTTTCCTAATAGTAAAGAACTAGATACTTTTCCTGTTTGAATCGAATAGGCGATTCGTTTAATTTCATCATAGTTTTCTTCAATAATTTTTACATTGATTTTTCCGCTTATATCTTCTGATAAGTTAGGGTAGTAGGAAGGTGATTTGATAGAAAATAATTGTGATTTTTTTATATTTCTGATGCGAGGTTCAAAATCAAAGCCTAGTAATGCGGTCATTCCAAACACCTGATCAGAATACCCATTTGTATCAGTAAAATGTTCCTCAATATCTAGATCTGTTTCATGATAAAGTAGGCCATCAAGGGTATGAGTAGCTTCCCTTGTATTAGTTGAAGCAACCTCGATATGATGAGTCGTATGCCTATCATTTATTGATCGAATCATTGTAGCTCCTTTTTCCATACTTTTGTAATGTGGATTAACATCGGATTTTAGAGCTGAGACGCCCACTGGGACGCGCATTCCGTCTGAAGCAGTGGTTTTTCCTTCACCCCAAAAGTCTGCAACAGGAAGCTTTAACTGATAATTAACCAAAACAGATTGAGCACGAGTCAGAGCTTCTTTATAAAAGCGCCATTGTTTGGCATTGGCTAACTGAGAATAAGAAATTCCAGGAGTTGATTGGGCCATTTTTTCAAGACCAATATTCATCCCTAAACCCAGCAAAGCAGCAAAAATAATTTTTCTTTCTTGTTCACTCGGCGGTTTCCCTGTAGAATCATGACTAAATTCTTGTGAAAAGTTGGTCCAACTGTCCACCTCAATTAAAAGATCACTAAGCCTTATCTTAGGAATTATTGAATAAAGTTTTTTTCTATATATTTCTGCTTCGCTAGGTGTAACTTTTTCCAACTTTTTAAGGTTTGCTCTTGAAATTCTCTTATCAACTGTCGAATAAAATTGAAGCTGTAAATCTAAAATTATTTCCCGATCCTTTAAATAGTCCTCAAACGTGTCTGGAATAGTTTCTGAATCAATACAAGCAGATAAATCAACTAAGTAATCATCAATATTTCGATGGATCATACTTCCTTCAACTGAAATATCTCCTGATCGAATATTGTTCTTTAGCTCGGTGAAAGCTACTAACTCATAGTAAGACCGATCTATTTTCCCCTCTTCTGGCCGAACAAGGCTTTTCCATTTTTTACTCACAAAATCAGTAGAAGTATCTGCCGGTATTTTTCTTTTACCACTATTGTGTAAATCAGTTAGTTGAGTTAGGGCCATGAGGACTGGATTTGCTGCCGGAGTTGCTTTGAACGAAAGGGTCCTCAATAACATTGGCGTGTATCTTCGGAGGTAATTAGCTTTATTTCGAACCATTTCTAAATAGCCATGATTTTTATTACCTGTAATTTTTTTAGCTTCTTCTCCATCTTGTACTAAATCTTCCCAAGGCATGATTCGTTCAATTTCGTCAAAAGGATTACTATCATTATCTTTTGCAAAGTGAAGAGCATCAATTAAAGAAGCATAATGTTCCAATTTTTTAGTAGCCAATTTTCCTTTTTCTTTTAACTGTTCTTGTGAATCACGTGTCCCTTTGCGTTTAATACTTGCTAAAATGCGGTCATTAATCTCAATCAGTTGATCGATCAGATATTGATGATGATTGACTAAAAAAGCAATAAGTAAAGAGTATCTTTTTTCAAGCTCAAAACGGGAGAAGTCATATGCATCATAATTTTCCCCTAGTCTAGCTAGCTGAAGAAACCTGTTCCGATTAATATGGGAGACATTAATTGTCCCGAGTCCCATGGAAGCAATCACTTCCACTTTTTTACAAATACTCATAAAGCTTTCTGGATTTGCCTTACCTGGAATGTCTTTTAGCCAAGCGAGTTTAGTTATTTTCGTCTCTTCATAAATTTGAAACAAACTCTCTAGTTTTTCAATTTGTATATCTGTTAATGAACAGAGTAATATTGAAAATAAGTTGTTTTCTGCTTTATCTCGACAGCGGCTTATAATGTCTTCAAGTGTAGCTATAGATGGAAAAATAATTCTTTTTCGAGTTAAGAAATCAATTGTTTTTTTCATTAGATAGATAGAGTCATCATTTTCTAAAGCTAGTTCAATTAAATATTCTATTAACTGTTTTTGTGTATTAGCACTACCGAATCGATGATAGTTGAATACTTCTAAGATCTCGTTGAAGTGATTTGCACGTGTATTTCTATGATCATATGAATTTAAATCAATTGCATCAAGATGGAGCTGTCGACTCACATAAGAAGTTAGTCTGGTTGATTTAATCGGCCAATTACTTAAAGAACACCCAGGATACCGGGCCAAACAAAGTTGTATCGCAAATCCTAGTTTATTGACCTTTCCACGGTGTTGATTAATAACCTCCAGATCATAATCAGAAAAACTAAAATACGCTTTAAAATCCTCTTCTGATAAGTGGTCTACAGAAAGAAGTTGTTCACGCTGTGAAGTAGTTAAAATTCTTTTCATAGCCATATCTTAAGCATTCCTTTTATTGAGGTAACGGTAAAAGGTTGTTTTGCTTAATTTAGAGGCATCAAGAATTTGACGAATAGAATACTCTTTGCTGTCATACATTTTTAAAGCTAAATCAATTGATAGCTTACCTTTACTTGGACGGCCCCCTTTTTTTCCTCGGACTCTGGCTGCCTTAAGACCAGAGTTAGTTCGTTCAATAATAATATCCCGTTCCAGTTCTGCTAAACTAGCCATAACTCGGAAAAAGAATCTTCCCATAGACGTTGAAGTATCTACGTTATCTTGAATAGATATAAAATTGACACTAAGTTCTTCAAATAATTCAGAAAGTTCAATCAAATGTTTAGTTGATCGTGAAATTCGATCTAACTTGTAAATGACAACAGAATCTCCTTCACGTAGTAGGTTGATCATTTCTTCTAATTGCGGTCGGTCTTTTTTCGCACCAGTTACTTTTTCTTGAAATAATTTATCAATTCCATAATGAGTAAGTGCATCAATTTGTAAACTAAGATTTTGATCATCCGTACTCACTCGAGCATAGCCAAAAATCATAAAAAAACCTCCTTAATTTTATAATTTAAATGTACCATAACTCATTAAGTATAACTATATAGGAACTATGAAAAAGGAACGGATTTTGGTACTTGATTTACTTAAAAAACATTTAGAAAAAGCAGGAAAATGAAAAGGTACCATAAACGGTCGTTTATGGTACCATTCAAATTTATCCTTATTGTACAAAATAACAGCGAAATTTTTAAATCTATTCCTTATCGATACAAATTCCCCGTAGGCGCTAGGGACCTCTTTAGCTCCTTGGAAGCTGTCAGTAGTATACCTAATAATTTATCTACATTCCCTTTAGTAACGTGTAACTTTCCAAATTTACAAAAGCGACTCATAGAATTATTTCCTCCCGTTAAATAATAGATAACTATTAAAAATAGACAATACTTGCTCATAAGTAACGGTACTTAAATTGTTTACTTTGGCGTGTTTCATTGCTTGATGAAACTGATTTTTAGTAAACAGTTGACGATATTCTCGATTGACCCATTTTGAAACAAAGTACGTATATAGCTTCCAATATTTATCTGGAACATCTGTGGTATGGCGGGTAAGTTTTATTAAGACACTGTTTACTTTTGGTTTAGGATGAAAGCATTCCGCTGGCAGCTTAAGCAATTGCTGAATCGAGACTTGAGTGTGCAAGAGCAACCCTAGTGTTCGGTGAATATCCAAGGTACGCTTGTAGAATCCTTCTTCAACAATCAGATAGATGTCAGACGCATGGCTTTCAAAAACCACTTTTTTAATAATTTGTGTGCTTAAATGGTAAGGAATATTCCCAACAATTTTATACCTCTGTTTGTTAGGGAATTGAAACTGTAGAATATCTTGGTGAATTAAAGTGACACGAATGTTCAGTTTTAATTTTTCTGACGATAAGTTGAATAGATGACTGTCTAATTCAATAGACGTTACCTGTTTACTTATTTTAGCCAGTTTCGTCGTTAAATGCCCTTTACCTGTTCCAATTTCGTAAACGGTATCGGTTTCTTTTAAATTCAATTGTTTTATTATTTGGTTGAGTACTTTTTCACTCGTTAAAAAGTTTTGAGAATATTTTATATTTTTGTTCATGTAATCACTCCTGAAGTGATTACATCTATAAATAAATACAGAAGTTAAACGATTTGTTTGTAATTTTAGTTATCTGTTTAAAAAGTCATAAGATTAGTCACTGGTAGGAATTAATCTAACGTATTTATTTATCTGCGTAATCACTGTTTTTAGTCTGTTTCAAAACAGTAGATGTTTTATCTACATTACGCATTTGGAATACCAACATGACGAATCCCTCCTTCTTAATTACAAATTTTTAGCATCTAATTTAACTTCAATTCCTATTATACCAAAATTTTAAGATAATGCACTATCAACACACTCTTAAGTTTGCTTCTAAGTCTTATTTCCATAACTTTAGGGTTAACCATACGCAAGACCAATCACTCTCGGACAATACTCATGATTTTAATGATAAAATCCATGTTAAACCCATAGATAAGAAATACACCTGCAATAACCGTTACCTGTTTGTGCCAATTTAAAAATGCACCACTTTTTTATAATTAAAACGGTTGAAAACTGTACCACTAATAACTCACAATAGAGAGATGTCACCGTCAAGTTAAATGTACAAAATAACAGCGAAATTTTTAAATCTATTTCTTATCGATACAAATTCCTCGTAGGCGCTCGGGACCCCTACCTGCTAATAACTTGGTAAAAAGCACCCGACGATTACAGATAGAGAAATACATGGATAGCTTTACAGACAAAGAACTATCCTTAATGGAATCTTTAGCCAGCGGTATCAACGAAGCAAGAAACATCGAAGACTAATTAAAAGAATCCATACATAACGGAAAGAGCCGATAAAATGAGATTGTATTAATCTCATTTTATCGTCTCTGCGTCTTTGCGTCTGGCTCTGTAATCACAGTTACTTTGAACTGCTTTATTTCAATTAAATTTTCTTGTCTGCATTTCGGACAATAGAGGGGGAATTTTTTTAATTCAGTATCTTCCCTTATCTTTAATCGTGTTTTATTTCCACATACAGGACACAATATCCACTTGTAGTTTATAATAACTATCTCCTCCTTTACACTTTAATTCAAATCTTTATTAAAAAATATTTCATCTTATTTAACAAGAAACCATATTTATATAACAACATAAAATACACTAAGTTATTTTATTGAACATATATCGTACTTTATCTATCCGACTATTTGGACGACGGGGCTGGCAAACAGGTTCACCGGTAGTAACATGGTACCCTTTTAACTCTGTTAAACAAACACTACGTCCATTTGTAAAGAAAGTTAAATCACTACGATATTCTTGAATACACCGAGCAGGGATTTCTCCACTAAGAATGACCTCATTATTTTTCAATTGAGTGTCTACGATGTTCGCACAATATTTAGGAGCATCGTTGTATGCTCGTGAAAGATATTCCTGTGGCGCATAAATTTTAAAACTAAGATATGGCTCTAACAATTCTGTTCCAGCTTTTTTTAAGACTTGTTCCAATACAATAGGAGCAAGCATCCGAAAATCTGCTGGGGTACTAACAGGGCTATAGTATAAGCCATACTTAAAACAGATTTTACAGTCCGTCACATTCCAACCATACAATCCTTGTTCACAGCCATAGCGTATCCCCTCCATAACTGCATTTTGAAACGATTGATTTAAGTATCCAAGAGAAACCGAGCTCTCATACTGTACTCCGCTCCCTAATGGAAGCGGTGCTACAGATAGACCAATGGAAGCCCAGAAAGGATTCGGTGGAACTTCGATGTGAATGGTATACTCTGCTTTTTTTAACGGTCTTTCCATATAAATGACTGTAGGCTCTTTTATTTCTATCTCCACATGATACTTTTCTTGCAGCAGAGCACAAGTCACTTCCATTTGTACTTTCCCTAAGAAAGAAAGTATGATTTCATGTGTCGCAGAATCCACATAATATCGCAGAAGCGGGTCACTGTCGGAGATTTCTAAAAGTGCATCAAGTAACATTTCCCTTTGTTGAGGTTTGCTCGGTTCAACAGTCGTTTGCAGCAGAGGGAGGGGATTTTCAATTCTCTCTCTCTGTGGCAATAGCTTTGTATCTCCAAGAACACTATTTAACTTCAAAAACTCATTCTGCAAAATAACAATTTCCCCGGAATAAGCCTTATCGATTTTACATAATTCACCATTTATTGAAGTATACATTTCTGTAATTTTTATTTTTTCCTTTTCCGATATTCTAACCGAATCTCGCAAATGCAGTACGCCACTATAAAGACGTATATATGCAAGACGCTGTCTTTTTTCCGAATACTCAATTTTGAAAACTTTTCCGCAAAGTTCAGACTGACCTCGATGTGTTGATGAATAAAATTTATTCGTAATCACTTCTATAAGGTTATCAATCCCTATATTGTTTTTTGCACTTCCGTGATAAACAGGGAACAGAGAACAATTCTGAAATCTTATGCTTTCCTCTTGTTCGAGTTCCAATGCTTCTAATGATTTACCGGACATATATTTCTCTAAAAGGTCATCGTTTCCCTCTATTACCGTATCCCATTGTTCAGATTCGGTAAAGTTCGTCACACACATATTAGGATACAGTTCTACCTTCTGTTTGATTACAATTTCGGCAGAAAGTTTCTCTTTAATATCCTGATAAACCGTTGATAAATCAATTCCATTTTGGTCAATCTTATTGATAAAAAAGATTGTGGGAATCCCCATTTTCCTAAGTGCATGAAATAATATACGAGTTTGTGCTTGTACGCCATCTTTTGCAGAAATCAGTAGAATTGCCCCATCTAAAACTGATAATGAACGATATACTTCTGCTAAGAAATCCATATGTCCTGGCGTGTCTATGATGTTCACCTTCGTATTTTCCCACTGAAAAGAGGTTATTCCTGTCTGAATTGTAATTCCTCTCTGACGTTCTAAAAGCGTATTATCCGTCCTCGTTGTACCTTTGTCCACGCTTCCTAATTCTGTAATCGCTCCACTGTTATATAATAAGCTTTCTGTTAAGGTAGTTTTTCCTGCATCAACATGAGCTAAAACTCCAATATTAATAATTTTCATGTGATTTTCCTCCATTCAAAAACCCAAAAGGGCATAAAAATCCCAGTGATAAATACTTTTATCACTGGGATTTTTATGCATAACCATAGGTATACAAAGCATACAGATATTCTCTGGATACTTTAGAATCACATGATAAAGGTATTCTTAAACTGGGTACAAAAAACTAAGCCCTCCTAAAAAAGGACATCCAATTATTTGTTCCCACTATCAAATTGACAGTTTATTTAAGAATACCTTGCCGCATATTTATTAACTCCTTTTAAATAGATACTTAAATAGTAGCACGTAAGAGCATATTTGTAAAGGAATCTCCAATTTTTTATCAAAGAGAGTACGTGATTACAAAATAGCTGTAATAATGTACCAATATTTGTTATTCTATAATCTTCCAATTACTCCCGTTCTTTTCAAGTACCAAATCAAATTGAGATACCTGCGTTGCTTTGGTCTGCTGGTCGATATACTCCACTGTCAGCGATACCGTGACTTGATTATCCTTACGATTGTGAATAGGATTTACCAGTTCTTGAAAGATGTACTCTTTTCCGATTGGTTTTAATATCCCGTCATTCACATAGTAGGAAAGTTCACTGGCTGTCGCTGTAGGATAGAGCTTGAAGAACGTCGTTAAAAACTCATTGATTTCATTGGTTGTAATGGAATCAACCGTCCCCTCACTTTCAATGGCTTTTGGTTTATAACTTGATTTCTTAGGTATGTTGGTAATGGTCGGATTCTTAACCAGTACCATATTTCCAGAACCATCTACATAGACACTCACTATATAAGCAGAGTGGACGGTCTTTGTATTTTCTCCCTCTGTAATGAGCTGGTCTACACTGTAGGTTACATTAAACTCATTGTCGCCAGTTGGCTCTACCGTCCATATCTGAAATCCTCTTACAGAAGACGATACAGGAATATCTTTGCGTACTGTATCAACATTGAGAGCTTGAAGTTCATCTGTCAGATAGCCTTTTAGACTTTCCATTCGATTATCAATGGACTTATCGGATTGCTCCCATGAATAGTAGACTTTCGCAAAGTTCTCTACAAAATTTTCTACATGATGAGTATCAACGTATTCCTTTTCTATGATAGTTGTTTCGTGAATAGTATGAGTATCTATAGCTGTAAAGTGCTTGAATATCGCAAAGCTGAGACTAAGCCCTAAAAGTACCCACAAGGCAATCACAACCTTTTTATGAGGATTGACCTTATAGTAGACACGAGGTTTCTTTTCCTTTGGTATCTGTTTTTCTTTATTCTGATTTTTTCTAAATTTCATCATTAAATCTTCCTTTCTCATTGTTTGATTCGTCCTGCTCCCACTAAATGCTGTTGCCAGTAGGGGCTTGTTAAGTCGGCATAACCGATTGGGTCGCCTGCATGAAACATACGGTTATTGCCAAGGTATATCCCAACATGAGTAATATAAGAGCCAGCGTTATAGGTAGAATGAAAGAAAACCAAATCGCCAGCTTGTGCTTCCGATAGTGGGATATGCTGGGTCACATCATATTGCTGTTGTGCGGTTCGTGGTAAGTTAATTCCAGCTTTTCCATACGTCCATTGTGTCAGTCCGCTACAATCAAAAGAAGTAGTCGGGGAAGCTCCACCGTAAACGTATCGCCAGCCCTCATATTTCAGTGCTTCGTCCATGATGGCTTGTACCGTATCATCATCAAACTCTGTTGTGACAAGATACTGCGTTACCAGTTGCACATAAAACATATTGCCATAGTTGTATCGCCAGCCCCCATTGATAGGTATGGCTATGGGATTGGGGTAAGACACTTTTTCGCCACCTGAATACTCTTTTGAGAAACTTTGAGCCAGTTCAAAGGTATATTTATTTCCACGATTAGCCACATACCCTAAGAAACCACCACCATAATTGTAGGACTGGATAACCGATTCTAAATCTACACTGAGCCTTTCGCTACTGGCTAATAATTCACTGAAATACTTCACACCTTGCTTAATGGATTCTTCTGTACTCAATGAATTAGGTGGAAGACCGAGGGATTCCGAGGACTGCATAACATCTTCCGCAGTACCGCCCGATTCCACCTGTATAATCGCAAGAAGTATGTTGACATATTCTTCAACGCCATATTCTTTGGCATATTTTTCTACCATAGGCTTATGAGCCAGCACTTCTGCGGAAACATTCACACCTCCATAATGAATATTGGAAATTCCGCTGTCCTGTTCATCTGAAAATAAAATGGCAACAAACAGAAGCAGTGAGAAGACCATCAAGAATAATCCAGAACCACCAATCACTAAAGTTTTCAACTTCATGGTTTCTTACCGACTTTCTTAATGGTGGCGGTTTTGATTGGTGGTCTACTTCTTGTATTTTGTAGTGGTACTCTTTGAACAGTAGACGGACGTTCTTTTGTGATTGGACGTTGTGAAGTTCTATCTGCTGTAGTGGTTGAAGTTGCTGGCTTTTGAACGGTTTTTTCTTGAACGGTATTGCCTTGGCGTTCCACTTTTGGACTTGAAAAATCGGACTTAACTGCTGGACGCTCTTGTTTGGCTTGTTGAGATTCCTTATATGAAGTCTGAATATTAGACTGTTTTGAGGTCTGTTCATCATGATATTGTTCTTGTCTTGTAGTCGGTCTTTCATGAACAGAAGAAGCAGGCTGTTTTTTCTGTTTGACCTGTTCCATTTCAGAGCGACGCTTCGCAATGGTTTTTCGCCTTTGTTCCTGCTGTTCCTTGCGTCCACTGGCTCTGTCCGCTTTGGTTTGAGAAATACTACTGGTTAAATCACGGACATTCTCTTTTACTTTGGATTTTCCTTGATATACTGCATATCTTGCATTGGTCGGCAAATCTTTAACCTGTTCTTTCAAACCACTAGCAGTGTCTACCATTCTGTCTTTGGTATCAGCTACTGTACCGATGGTTTGACCGATACGTTTTCCAAGTGTTGATTTTTCCTTTCCGTCTGGTCGGGAGTGATCTGCTTGTGTCCTTGCAGAACTCCCCGAACCCGACTGTCCTTTTTTACCTGTAACAATGGCAGACCCAGCCCCTAGAGTAGTCATGGAACGTCCAAGTTTCCGCTGTAGACGGTGCATGTGAGCGTGCATAAGCATACGAGGTTTTCTCATCACACGACTTCCCACACTTTGAGAATCGTTACTCTGTAGAGAAAACATACTCATTAAATCGCCCAGCTTGAAGTAGATTCCTGCAAAGGTCACAATCTGTAGAAAAGCAATCAAAAAGAACGGATAACCAGCCGATAAGGTATAGAGCATGGTTGAAATACTAAATGCTGTCGTAATAATCAATGTGATTCCAGCTCGTGTCAAAATGGTATTAAAGAGCTTTGTTATGGCTCGTTTTGACATACCATCAAATGATGGAATCATGCTTAAAATAAAGCTCACAGGCAGAAACATAGCATAGATGATAAAAAGTACCTGCGAGAAAATCATGATTCCTGTTAATAGGAATACAAATATGGAAATCCCAATATTGAAGACAAATAGGAAGAAGACTGTACCTAAACGGTTAATGGTCTTTGTAATGGTTAGATTGGTATTGCTTCTGTCTTCAATTTCTTCCGCAACAATTTTTTCTCTGTCTTCGCCATTGTTGGAATCTGGGCTGGTGGAGAGCAGGCTTTCCACACGGTCAATACCGATACTTTCAATGTCTGAACTGTTGTATTGAAGCAGTAGCCACGGTTGCTGAACCTGTATGGAAAACAGGCTATCTCTGATTAAGTCCACGCTGTCCTTGCCTTGACTATCGGAATGGGGCATGACAATCTTCGTGCCAAGTGATAAACTGGCATTACTGATGTCTGATGAAAAGTCATTGATTTTTTTAATGTAGTCGGGAGCGTAGGCAATAAAGGAAGCCGATAGGATAAACACCAGCACAAAATTCATAATGGCATGAATTGCCTTTGTGGTTTCTCTCTTTATCAGTCCCGTATAGGCAACATAAACCCCAAGAACCAAAATCAAGAGTAAGAGGAATCCAACATAGAAACCCTCTGTTGAAAATCCGTTTGCACTCACACCAGCTAAGGTCTGCATATTCTTACCAATGGAATCTGCTGTAGCGGAAATGAAGTCTAAGGAATAGGCTTCCTGTACTAAGTAACCTGTCGCATTGGAAACATACAAACTGATTGTCCAAATAAAATTGGTAATGGCATATAGTCCATACATGACCTGTTTTCCAATCCCGTCCGACCAGTTCCACGGAAGCCAGCCCCAGCTATTATCCACATAAAAATCCAGTTGATAGTTTTCAAGTGGGTATCGGCTGTATTCATTTGCCACATTGACCGTATCATCTACCAAGCCCGCAGCTTGAACCACCGTTCCCAGCATGGCTAAAAGAAAAATGGCAATCACAAGTGTGAAAGCCACTGTCATTGCCACTTTACCTAGACGTTTCAGCGTCCAGTTTGATTTTATTCTGTTTACTATTGATGGTTTCACATTTACACCTCTTTTCGCACAGGTGGTCTGGTATCAAAGGCATGGAGCAGTTCTTCAAATACAGGGTGGAACTGTATCACACCGACACGACCATATAAATCACTGATAAGGCATTGCCCGTTTTCCAAATCACGCAATCGCTTCTGATTGTTTTCGTCCTCTGGGTCTACACCAAAAAAGGCTAAGGTCTTTTTAATCTCGTTAAGGTCAGTGGAACGAAATGCAAATTTTAAGCCGAGGTTATTTTTCAGTTTTTCATCTAAGAGGTCGTCTGTATTTTGGGTCACGAAATATACCCCAGCGTTCATAGCACGACCAGCCCGAACCAGCTTCATAGATAGTGTTTTTCCTTGTGCTACCTGTAAAAAGCTCCATGCTTCGTCTAAATCTACAATCTTGAAAATGCTTCGGTCTGTATGGATAAAGTCTAAAGCAAAGGTACTAATGACAATCAGCATAGCAACGGATAAAAGCTCCATAGTGGTATATTCCTCAAAGGAAGTTTCCTTGTCGGGAAGTACCAAGTCCGCAACCTGTATAATGTTCAGTTGTTTTTCTAAGCTGATAGACTGCTCCACATAACCATTACTGAATAATAAATGTGCAAAGTCATAGTCTGTAAAACTTTCGATATGGTCGGCTATACTGGTACTTAGTGGCGTATTCTCAACCCGTAATTCCTCAATCACTTTCATCAACCCTCGTACTTCACTATTGGTTACTGCACGAATGGCTTTTCTAAGGATTGGGAAGCGTTCCCCATCACGAGAGGAAATCCCCGTAAGGAATGTCAGAATATCAATAGCCAGTGATTCAGAATCTTTGGGATTTTTCATAATCACATAAGGGTCAAGTAAGCCTTTGTTTTTCTCATCAGAAGTCAGAGTGACGATATTGATTTCATGGGAAATCTCTGGCAAGGTTTCTTTCCATCTGCCACGTTCTGCTTTTGGGTCTACAATCACTGCTTGTGCCCCATAAAGCACCGCATAATAGACGATAAGGTTATTCGCAAAGGATTTACCACCACCCAGCGAACCAACAAAAGCCGACGCTAACGCATTGGTTACTGAACCCTTAACCCCTTGACTGGCAAGAGCAGGTTTCAGATAGACATTGCGTCCAGTATCTAAGCTGTAGCCAACATAAATCCCCTCATTTTCCCCCAGCATTTGAGTAGCACCAAAACCTAAACCAGCGAGGAAATCAGAGGTCACGTATTGAATATAATCATTCATATAACGCTTGCTGGCAGGTAAAAATTCTTCATGTAAGCCGAGCATATCCCCAAATGGTCGTACCAGTTTTACGCTTAAATCGTCATAAAAATCTTTCACTTCATTACAACAACGTTTGAGTTCGTCAAGATCATTTGCTGATACCCTTACCACATAAGACAGCTTGTACATAGATTCCTTGCTTTGGTCTAAATTGGTTTCCAGCTCATTCACACTTTCCAGAGCTTCCGCCACATTGGAGCTGGTTTCATTATCACTTTGCCAAGCGTGGTTATCCAAGTCTTTCAGTTCTTTCTTTTTATTGCGGACAGTAGATAGGGCTTTACGATTCGCTACAATTTCCACATTCATTGACGTATCAATCGGGAATGTAAATTGCTGTTGCTGGTAGTAGAAGATTTCAGAGGACGGGAAGTCCAGTTCTCCGACAATGCTGTTAATGGTAAAGTAAGCTACATAGACGGTTTCATCTTCCTGCTGGATTTTCAAATATCGCTGTTTTTCTTCCACCAAACAGCGAGTAGGCTTAATCAAGTCATAGTATTTAATCAGCGTTTCATTATCCAGCTTTTTCTTTGATAGATGGTACTCATACTCTTCATAGGCAGTGCCTGTCTGTCCGTAAAGGTGTTCAATCAGATAGCCGAAGTCGTCCTTATCTAACCTGCGGATTTTGAAACGACGAGAGATTTTATTTTCTAAGAGCTTTTCCATCTTCTGAAAACGCAGGATTTCATCATTACTCATACTAACAAAATCGCCCATCAGCTTATGGTTCACATCATAGACAAAATCAGACAAAGCATTTTTTGCTTCAACGGTAAGACTTTTCATAGAAAACTCCTGATCGTTGAGAAGCAACTTAAAGCCGATAAAGAAACGGTAGTTCACTTGATTTTCGCCAATCATGGATATTAAAGCGTCTGTCTGTTGGTCGATTTTGTCATAGGCAACCGCTTTGAGCTTGCCAGTGACTTCATTTTTGGAACGCTCTTGTGCAGAACGTATGCTGGATTCTGTACTGATTTGTAAAGCATGAATTTTGCCATCACGATTTTGTGCGATAAGCTGTTTGAAAGAATCATGCACTTGTATTTTCTGTTCTGGACTTAGAAATGAGTAATTGTAAGGAACAAGCTCATAGTAAGCATAACATTCCCCGTCTTTATTCCAGACGAGATTGTTTTCAATGTATTTAATTGGATATGCCATAAAATTCACTCCTAACTGCTGTAATGGCTTCTTGTGGCTGGTTTCTGCCAAGCGTTACTTTTTTTCCTGCATAGGTCAGCTTTGGTCGCAGTGCATAAGCAATGACAGACTTCAAAAATCCATAAGGCTTTTTACCATCAAAAGTTTTTGTAGACATAAACCATGTGAAAGCCACAGGAATCCCAAAGTATTTGAGAAATGCTCCCTCTATCATGGAAAGAGGGGGCAAGTTGCCAAGTATCATCACTGCAAAGAGTGACACGACAAACCATGTCATTTGCGTAAAGGTTATGGGAAACGGAAGTCTAAAATCATTGATAGAATACAGTACCTTTTCCACAGACCAGATACTGGTATAGCTTCGTATTTTCTTCATGTAATCAATCCTTTCATAAAAAATAGGGGTAGCTGATTGAGCCACCCCGTAAAATAGAAAATCTGCCAGTAGTAATGTACCGACAGATTTAATAGACGATTTCAAAAATCCCATGATTGGTTGAGATAAACGTTCCTGAAAGGTCTAAATCCCGACCATAGGCTTGATAATCAATATAGTTTTGAAGACTAGCTGGTACTTCGCCTAAAGCACCCGTTTCTTCAATGTAGTAGCGTGCCACGTCATACATATCATCACAATCGGAATGAATGATAATATCCTCTTGATGTTCGCTTAGTTCTTCAATGCTTGAAAAATGAGTGAGCAGAGCAGATAGCTCCGATTGTAATTCTTCGGGTAATTCCGATACCATTTCCCATAGTCGATTGAGTTCGCCAATGGAAGTGTATTCGTCAACCGTAAAGGGTAACTCGTAGTCATGAATGGCGTATTCCTCATATTCATCATTCAAGCCGATTTTCTCTTTGACTTCCTCAAAGTCAATGGGAAAGGTAAACCACGCACCGACCAATTCGCCCTCATTGTATTTGCCTAAATTCGCAATATAGACTTGCATATCGTCCATATATTCACGTCCTTTCTTTGTAGAGATTCAAAAATCCCTACCGCACTTCGTTTGGTGTACCATTCCTTTGCGGAACATAAGAAAACCACTTATATTCCACAAAAGAACGGTTTTATTTAAGCACCAATAATGCGATTGAATAGCTCTAGTAAAATGTCTTTTACTCCAGCAGCGTTGAAGACTAAGCCAACCGCAATAATCGCAATAATTAAAAAGCCAATCAGTTTGCTAAACTCACGCTTGAAGCCAAGATACAAGCCAATCACAACGATTGCTAAAAGCACCAGTGATTGAGCGTTTGATAGAAACCAGTTATAAAGGTTTTGTCCAAAATTCATAAAAATGTTCTCCTCTCTATATTCAATGAATTTGTATTTGAGTTATTTTTTTGTTGTTATCACGTCCTGTTCTTTTACTGACTGTTGCTTCAAAATCTGCTTGTGTCGGTCTGTCAGTTTCGCATGGTCGAGAATGTCTTTTACAACCTGCGTCTGGTTGATTTCATCAAGTTTAATCGCAACCTTTAAGGTCGGGGCAACTTGATGAGATAGCCAGTTCAGCGTCCTTTGGAAGGAGTAAGGCTCTGGTTTTGTGGTTAGTTTTAATCGTTCACGATTGTTCCCAATAAACCAAGCCCATTCTTCATTCAGTTTCCAATCAGAACGAGGTTTGGAATCGTCTTTATCTACAAAACGGATATACCGATTGATAATTTTAAAGGCGGTATGCTCTGGATTGTCATAGACGAGTAAATCACGGACTGCATAATAGGCACGCTCATTTTTCAATCGAATCTCAAAACGGTTTTTTACTTCTGCGTCTTCAATGGGAATATCATTTTTCTTGTACTGCTCGTAGTCCTTTTCATAGATACAGAAATAAACTTCACTTTGTAATGAACCGATATAGAGGGTGTTTCCCATACATTCCTTTTCCTCTTTGCGTACCAGTTCGCCACTGCGATAGCTTTTAAAACTGCGGAAGACGGAGATACATTCTTCCTGTTGGCACTTTTCAGTGAGTACAGGGATATTCAAAATCCCTGTCTTATCGTTAATGGCAAGGTCAAGGCGTTTCATCACACCGCCAGCCACCAAAACGTCCATAAAGAACTCATACCAGCTTCTTTGTTGTGCCAGAAGATAGCTTTCAAATTGTCTGCACCCACGACCTTTCAATTCCACCAGAACTCCTTTGTCCAGTTCATGGGAGCAAAGGACGAATATGTCGCCTAAAGCATAATGCTCTGAATAAGAATAGAAACCATAGTCCTCATGAAGAAAATAGGACAGTTTCAGTTGTAAGATGTTTTCGACCACCTGCTGTACGTCTGTTGTCGGAAAGCGAATCCTTACATAATCAAACAGCATTTCAAGGGGAGCGTCGGGATTGAAGCGTTCCAGAGCTTCCCAAAGGGACTGCTGTAAATCCTCTGATGGCTTGACTTTTCCTGTTTCAATATCGCTTAGATACTGCCTTGTAATACCAGTCGCAACAGCTAAACGGTTTTGAGATAGTCCATAAGCCAAGCGTTTTTCTTTTAAATGCTGTAACCAAGTTTGTTCATTCAGTAAAAATCCCTCCAATCAAAAAGGCGTATGTCAACTTTTAAAGCCCATTTGACATACGCTGAAATTTTGTAAATCCCTTGTAACCAAAGGATTTTCTAATGTTTTTTTGACTGTTTCCTGTCGATTTGTACCCCCCTGTTAGATACGGGGGGTTAAGTGCTGGCGTGGCTATTGCCACACCAGCCAGCAAGATCAGTCCACACCTGCGACTTCCGCTTCGCACGTCGCCTGCGTGGACTGTCTGCTGTTGGATAACTTTTTAATTTCCTCCAAGAAATCATATCCTTTTGGTACAAGGGGAGTATAAAACTCTGATATGACACTTGTTCCTACATCAACATAGCCACGACCTTTGATTCGCTTTAAGAAGAAATCCTTTTGTACGTCACTGCCAAACATCATGCCATAGCCCATTTCAGACATACGACCTAAAGCCACTCTGAAATTAAACTGATCACGGATTCCGTCGCCTAAATATTTTGCGTCTGGACGTTGACAAGCCAGTATTAGAAAGAAGCCAGCTTGACGACCTAACATGACAATCTGTTTCAGCTTATTCATAACTGCGGTGTTTTCTTTTGTTCCCAGCATTTCCATGAAAGCGACGTATTCATCAAAGATTAAGAAGTGTGCCGGGAGACCTAAGTAAGCATAATTTTTGCCAGTCTTATAGTTCTTCATCTGCTTCATTTCCTCACTACGTTTCATCATTTCTTCATAGAATGTTTCAATGCAAGAAAGCAAGTCTTCTTTTCTATAGTAGACATTTGCCATCACAGAACCTAAGTCCGCAAGGTCAGCATTTTTCGGGTCAAGAATATACAGTTTTGAATCTGTATGAAGCAAGGCTTCAATCAGTGTCAGTATAAAGTAAGTTTTACCGCCACCTGTACCACCAGCAATCAACATATGAGGGAGCTTATCATATTCCCACCATACGTTTTTCATTAAGCGAAGTTTACCATCTTTAGCTTCTACTTCATCAATAGAAATACGACTGGCTATGGTGTCATAGAGCAAAGTATATTCCACATAGGAATCCTTTAACTCTTTATCCGTCAGCTCACAGTACAAGCCACTCTCTAATTTCTTTTCCAAGTGTAAGAGTTGGTCTTGATATTTTCCCAGCGTGATTTCCACCCGTATCTGTATCAAGCCATTTTTAAGTCGATAATACATTTTAGGGAAGTAGGTTATCTTTTCCTTTGTACGACCAGCACTATCTTTAAAGAAACCCTCTGTTTTGACCTGTTCAGATTCATACCACTTGTTTTCAAGTATCATCTTTGCCAGTTTTTGACGGTGGTAAAGTTGTTTAACCGTATCATAGCGAACCCGTTTGAATACAAACGCTACCAGCAAGCAGATAAGAATTGCGACACTGAAACTGATAATTAAATAGGGAATGTCAATCTTATCTGCTTGTGATAGGTTAAAATCCTGCCAGTTGATCTGCTGGATTGTCTTCACATGAAACAGTCCGACAACCAGCAGGAAAACAGGCAGGAGTGACGCTATCGTAAAATGAAAGACTAAATCTTTACCAGATGGGCGAATCCTTTTACCACGCTGTTTCATGCGAAAAAGTCTCCTTTCTACCTAGCGACTATTTGTCTTGTGTCGGTTCTTTCTTTGCTTGTGGTTGAGCTTTGAATGAACTAGAATCCTTTGTCAGCACAATATCGTCTGCCTTGATATACCAGTCAACATCTGCTCCTTGATAGGTGGCAGTAGCAACGGTGTCCGCAATGGGATTGATAAGTTCCACCCGTGCGTTATAATCAAACTCTTTCAAAGGCACGCTGGCAGGAATACTTACTTGAATCATGCGTCCTTGTCCTTTGGATTTTAAGTCATAGGTACGTTCCTTGATTTCATCTGAAACCGACCCGTCTTCATTTTGGATTCTCACTTCACGACGTAGAGCAGAGAATTTCAATTCTCCAAAAGTCGTGTCTTTATCTAATACAATGCCATTTGCTAATCTCATCATTTTTCCTCTCTTTCTTTATTCTTTTATCATGTCGTCAGCATGTAAAAGGTAATTTGTAAAACCACGAGTGCCGATTTTGTAGCCCTCTGCGGTAATACGTGGATTGACTAACTTCACACGTTCCTCAAAGCCGAAATGTTTTTCGCCAGCTTCAGCAGGAAGCACCACCACAATATCATCTGCTCTTTGAACATCAGAATAGAGATTATAGCTTCTTGATAAGACAGTTAGCCGTCCGTTGATTCTTCGCTGAACGACTTTATCCTCGCCAGCAAATTCTAAATTGCCGAATGTTTTTTCCATGTTGGGAATCACAAATTTAAGTTCCATATTTTTACCTATCCTTTCTTTTTTATTGGCTGAATGAATGTTTGATGGTCTTAAAGAGTGGGGAACGACCTTTTGATTCTTGATTTTTTGTTTTCATAAGTTCACTTCCTTTCAAAATCGGGTAAAAAAATAGACACCTCATTTTTTGAAGTGTCTACCTATTAAATATTCAAATTTTATTGGAAGTATCTTTATATCTTCACTTTTCAAGGATAAATCGTCGTATCAAAGCTCATTCATAAGTAGTAAATTAGTAGTAAATTGAGTGGTTTTGACCTTGATAAAGTGTGATAAGTCCAGTTTTTATGCGGATAACTAGATTTTTATGCTATTTTTCCTCTAAAAATATCAAAGCAAGAGATGCCCAATCGTATCCATTTCCTTCGAATCCCTCATCTTCCCGAGTGTCGAATACTTCCTGTCTGTATTCTCCATCAGGATAATAAATGAGCGACCCTCGAACACTTTGTGTCTCTTCATCATGGACTAAAAATTTAAAAGGTGAAATTTTTTTATTTACCATTTTGTAATCTATCATTTCTTGACTCCTTACTGTATTCGCTTATGTTTAATAGAACTATGCAAATCCAGCTTAGTTACTAGGCAAAGGGAATAAAAGTATCATGTTGATTATAATAAATTAAGGCATCGACCAAGTATTCAGGGCTTGCGTCTGGCTTTTCATCCAATGCACTAGAAGGACATCTATCAGATGCTCACCATAATATACCAGATTAAGATTTCTCTCTACTACTTCCACAGGGTAGACATCTTTATCATCAACTACAACTGGATAATCCGACACCAAAATAAAGGCTATCGAGAACCAAATTCCCTTCATCATTGCCATAGAGGCAAAAGTCATCTTGAGTACATTGTTCTAACTTAACTTGCTCTAAAATATCTGCTAGTGAAAAGAATTGGTGTTTACGCATGATTGCTCCTTTTATTTCTACTCACCTTCCACAAAACTAGTCAGAAAAGCCTCAAATGAAAGCCATTGACCAAAAATCTCAGCTCTTTCTTCTAAAACATAGTAGTAAACCTTGCCATAATCTTCTTCCCTTAGAGACAGAGCATAGTTTCCAGACCCAGGATCATAGGCAAAATGAAGGAGGTCTTTAGCCTGGAATCCGGCAGGAACAACCTCATCGTCAAACCAGTTGAGGGCCTTCTCCATCTCCTCTAATGAATAAAAAGCATTGAAAGGAAAGAGATGTTTGTCATCATGAACACCAGACACACAAGATTGACCACCATTGTACTTGAGATAAAAGTTTAACATGGCTTCCGGCAATTTCTTTCCAAGGTTCTCCTCAAATTGTAAAAGGTCTTCTCTTGTAATTGCCTCATTCGCATCTGTTGCTCTCAGCATAATTATCCCTCCGATTTTTACAATCTTTCTTCTAAGACCTTGTCAATAAAGTCATAGACAGTTGCAGCAACTTTTTGCATTTCTAAAGAGCCCAAAGCACCCAAATCATTTTCATAAATGCAATCATCAGCATTTTTCTTGATAAAGTAGGCCAAATCTCCCTCTTGACCAATCATAAAGAAGTCTGGTTCATCTACTTCTATCTGATAGGTCTCATTACGCTCTAAGAGATCCTCCTTAGCATATAAACAGATACCTGAGTCACCAATCTCATAAGGATCTACTTCGTCCCATTCCAATAAAAACTGATGGTAGAAACTTGGAAACTCAAATCCAAATATATCTTGTTCCATCTTTAACCTCCAATAGTGAACAATGCAAACTGTACCAAAGCATCACTTCAAACTCCAACCACCATCAATGGTCAGAATTTGTCCTTGCATGGCAGATGCGTGACCGCTAGCTAAAAAGAGACTGACTTCTGCAATTTCACTTGGCTCAATCCAGCGCTTGATAGGTGTTTCACTAGCCACCCAGTCAGCTAAGCCACCCGGTTCAAAGTCGGCAGCAGTCATGGCTGTCTTGACCGCTCCCGGAGCGATACCAAAGACCTGAATCCCAGCTTCAGCATAGTCTAGAGCCAACTGCTTGGTAAAGCCAGCTAAGGCATGCTTAGAAGAAGTATAGGCATGTCCACCGCCACCTGCTAGGCTCGAAGCAATCGAACACATATTGATAATGATTCCTTTTTTATTTTCCAGCATTTGTGTCAAATAATGTCGTGTCATCTCAACTGGAGTCACATAGTTGATTTCAAAAATCTCTTGAATTTCCTGCGCAGACTGTTCCAAAAGTGGTTTGTAAGCATCCAAAACTCCAGCAGTATTGCACAAAACATCCACCTGAGGACACCAGTCAAAAACAGGTTCCAAGTCCAAGGTCAAATCCCTCTGTAAAAAGTGGAAATCACCCTCTAAGAGTGGATTGTTGCCTTGGTCAACTCCATAAACTTGATAACCCTTCTCTAAAAAGAGGCGAGCTTGAGCAAGTCCGATACCTGAGCTCACTCCCGTAATCAATACACGTCTAGTCATGCACTTCTACCCAATCCGTCGCCAAAACATCACAAGGTGTCGGGCTCCACATGGAAAAACCTTCCCCTTCTCCAGAAACGTTGATTAGGAAATAAGGCGTCACTTCAAGTGCAACCCCGTTTTGCTCGATGGTGTCAAAAAGCTGTACATAGTTTTCAGCCCCTCCCCAACCAGTTCGTACATATTTTTTCTTGGCCTTTAATCCAGGCAGGATTTCTTCAAAAGTCATGTTGTTCTCCTTTGTTATCTATAAACGTTGATTTAATAGGCTTTTTAGTCAGCCTATGAGTTCTAAAATATAAATTTGTTCACCTTTTTGTGGACTTACAAGCTATTCATGGCTTTTTCAAAATATGAAACCGCCTCTTTTTCTTTATCCGCAGATAGGTGGCTGTATATATCCATGGTCATAGCTAAAGTAGCATGACCTAAACGGTATTGTAATTCTTTATAGCTGATACCAGCATTTAGCAATAAACTAGCGTGAGTATGGCGGAAAGCGTGAAAAGTAAAGCGAGGGATAGAAATCTCATTACAGCGTCTATCTAAAGCCTCCTGTCTGGTTGCTAGGTTCTGGTACTCTCTCGTAGGTGTTGCAAACACCACAGACGAAACACGCGCCTCGGACTCCAAATATAATTGGCGTTGTCTATTCTGGTAAAGACGTAACATGTTGACCGTCTTCTTGTCTATGCTGATTGTCCTAACTCCAGCTTTACTTTTTGGTGTACCTATTAACTTTAATAATCTACTGTAATTCTTGTTAATGCTTATAGTTCCATTCTCAAAATCAATATCCGACCATTCCAAGGCTACTACTTCACCAAAACGACAACCAGTAGCAAGTAAGACACTATACAGAACATAATCAAAATAATATCTATATTTCTTAAACGCCAGTTTTTCCATATGGAGCAACAGAGCCTTTAAGTCGTCAGAAGCTATGAACTTGATAGCTGCATTCTCACGTTTAGGCTGTTTAGGGAGAATAATATCCCTAGCTGGGTTGAATGGCAAGAGCTGGAGAGATACCCCATACTGTAAGACACGCCTATTTATTGAATGAACCACGGCATAATGGACTAGCTGAGTCGATAAATCATTGATAAAGCTTTGTATATAGCTAACAGATAGCTTGGTCAGTTTGAGAGTACCAAAGACAGGTATAAGATGATTGTACAGCATTCTCTTAGTGTCTAAAAAAGTCTGAGGTTTTACTGTAAGCTGGTAACTGTCTAGCCATAGATCAGCTAACTCCTGATAATTTTTTGCAGGTACTACTTTTGTCACCGTACAACCGTTCGATATAAAATCATCTTGCGCGTGCTTTGCTTTCTGCTTGACCTCTTTTCTTGTCCTACCCGTTACACTTGTTTTGGCTTTCTTTCCTGTTACCTGGTCAACTCCTAAATATACATTAGCGCGGTACACTATTGTCCCGTTTTTCTTTTTGACTTCAGTTATTTGCATGTTTTAAACCTTTCTAAAATACATCAGCAGGCAAGCTATTATTAAAAAGGTTTTAGATTGTGGTTTAAATCATGCTAGGGCTTCATAGTTTGCCCTGTATTCAATTTTAAAGAGTCAGACGATAAATAATACCAGAGTAGGAAACAAGGCGGATATAGGGCTTATATAGGCTTGAAGCTCGAGCGAAGCTTGAGAAATCACGCGCTTCGGATTGTTGAACATTGTGGCGCGTGAGGCACCCTATTCAGCTTCGGGGTTGAAAATAAACATATCTATGTACTTAATTGTTGGTGAAATATCCCAGACTTCAAACGTTTCAGAAAGTTGTTGTTTTATATTATCTATCAATTCATTTTTAAATTGCACAGGCATATCATCAAAAATAGCAACTTGAGACATAGAGCCATTTAGTCTAACTTTATCCAATTGACTTGGATTGAATAGCTTATCAGGGTCTTTACTATACAAATAAAGAAATTTATATTCAAGAAGGTATTTCCTATCTCTCCCTCTTCTAAACTCTAGTAAAAGATAGCATGGTTCTTCAAATTCAGGAACAAATTTCCAATGTTCTTTGACCTCGGATAATGTATCAAAATTATCAAAGCCACATTGAATTTTTACATCATAAGCCCAAAAATCAAAGAATTCACTAGGAGAAACTTCTAGATAGTTACAAATTTTATCTATTGTTTGTAAGCTAATTTTATCAGTATTATTATTTGAAATTTTTGAAATAGTTGAACGAGCTATCCCTGTATCATTAAATAATTGGGTAGCCGTTACTCCTCTATCAATCATTAGTTTTGCTAAATTATTTCTAAGCATTAAAATCACGCTCCTTTAAATACATTTTAGCTTATACACTTCTTTTTTTCAAGATATTTTATTTTTTTACTTGACACGATAAAAAAATAGTGTAAAATAAAGAGTATAATTTTAGCGTTAACGCTATTATTTTTCTAAAAATAAACAAAAAGGAGTTTAAAGCTATGGAAAATAATTTCCGTGTCTTATTGGCAAAGCAACGCAAAAAAGTTGCTGACGTTCATTTAGCGACAGGTATCTCAAAAAGTACACTTATTTCACTGTATTATGAACGCACAAAGCGCCCAGATATTGAAACCTTGCAAAAGGTAGCCGAGTATCTAGGCGTAACCATTGACGAACTACTTACAGTCGAAGATTAGGGGGTACAGCATGAACATTGTTTACATAGACGGCAAGAAAGAGCCGTACACACTAAGCAGTATCGTTGCAGAATGCACGGGATTGCAACATCACACAATAACTAAGACGATCCGCAAGCATCAAGCAAGGTTTGAACAGTTCGGAAAGGTTGGATTTAAAATCCAAGCTATGGACAGTGGCCAGAGTGCAAAGGACTATATTTTGAATGAACAACAAGCGACCTTGTTAGTTACATTCTTAAAGAATACTGAGCAAGTGGCCAACTTCAAAACCAACCTAGTCAAAGCATTCTTTGAAATGCGTGAGGAACTTTCTAAGTTTCGTATGCAGAGGGCGCTAGAAAAGCCAAAAAGAAAAACCTTGCATGACAGTATAGAGAACTGGGAACAAGCCCCAAAGCACGCGCATAGCACCATGAACAACCTGCTACTAAAAGCAGTAACTGACAGGAACGCTAAGCAGCTAAGGGAAGAACGTGGGGGCTATAATGGCATTGATAGCTTGACCAGTGACGAACTGGAGCAATACCAAGCATTTGAGGACATGGTAATAGCCATGATCGGCTTGAATATGAGTTATCAGGAAATCAAGGCTATGGCATTCAGAAATAAAAAAACACGCCAAGAAAGCGCGTGAGAGCAACAAAAAAGGCTTAGCAATAACCACACCGCAGAGCCTTTCACACTAACACTAAAACGAATTTAACAAAGCAGGCAAGCTATTATTAAAAAGGTTTTAGTAAGATTTATACCTAGATTATAGCATATTTAGGGCAATTTGACCATACGGAGAGCGCCAACTCTTAAAACTGGTACTTTCTCACGCTCTCAAACTTTGGCGACTCTGGGCGTGGGCAATCGGTATAGCAAAAGGCAAGAAAGACATTAAAAAGCTGTCGAAACATGACAAGCCCATCAAGGCAATTACATAGATAAAGAAACAGAGGTAAACACTATGACAGAAACAACATACGATATTATCGCTAAAAACTTGGATAGAATTAGTATGGAATTACACCAAGCAGACGAAAACAATGATTTTTTAAGAATAGGACTCTTATCAGGACAGGTAAAATCTATCAAAGAAGATTTATCTCGTCTACTTTGGATTGAACTTCCTGAATTGAATGAAAGTCATAAAATCGAGGCAGTCTCTAAAAGCACTACTAGAATGTTTTTCAGTCCTGGTATTTTTGAAATGGACGCTATGCGACAAGCCTTCTTTAAACGCCAAGCCAAGCACTTTTTTGACAACGAAGCAGAGCAGCAGGCGTATATAGAACATGCTGAAAAGGAGTATTTAGAGGCTACTGTAACCTTAAAAGATATTCTTTTTAACTCTAAAAATGCTAATCGGAAAGGAAGTAAAGATCATCTTATAGAGCAGTTTGAGGAGGCGATGAAATGAATGAACTAGATTTAACCAATACACAGGCGCTCATCTTTTCCGTGGTACTGATTGGCTTGCTGCTTTATTTAAACCATCGAGACCGCCAAAAAAGCGCTCAAATGGAGAGAGAAAGCAGACAGGCGATAGAAACACCTAGCGAGGATTTAAACCCTGATTATGGGCGATATATCCAGCTTGCAGGGGTAGACGTATGGGGAGGAATTGAATGAGTCTAACAATGAATGACAAGCGAGTATTAAGACTAATCAAGGTAGGGGCTGAGAACTCCATAACAGGGGCAGAAATCAGCCTAATCACCAAACTAGCAGAAAGAACCGTCCAGGATATTATCAGCCGTCTGATCACGCGCTACGGTGTTCCTATCGTTGGGGTACGTCATGGGGCTTTCAGAGGCTACTTTATACCAGCTAACAAAGAGGAGTTACTGGACGGAGCAAAGGCATTCTATAATCAGGTACAGGAAGAACAGAAACGCCTAACCGTCCTTTTAAATGCCGATTTAGAGAGTTACAAGCAACTGCTGAAGGGAGCTGATGAACATGTTCAGTTTAAGCAAAGAAAGTGAAAACAGTCTAAAACGTGGCATCTTAAAACTGGTAGAAAACTTTCTAAAAGACTATTTAAAGCCTAAACAACGTATAACAGGGCTAATGACACCTAAACAACTCAAGGAAGAGTTAGAGATAGACTACAATACCTTAAAACGTTGGGAACGTGCAGGGCTCAAAAGGTTCGCCCCTCCTATCGAGGATACACGCAAAGTCTTTTATAGAATCGATGATATTCTAATATTTCTAGGAGCTGATAAAGAATCATAAGGAGTAAAACGTGGCAAGAACAAAAATATATTTTTGGCTAAAAATTGATAAGAAATTTTTTGATAATATTTTTATCAAGAGACTAAAGACAGTACCGGGTGGATACACCATGACAGTTATTTATATTAGGCTCATGCTAGAGAGCTTAGAGAGTGACTGTATTTTATACTATGAGGGCTACTTTGATAATCTTAAGGAGGAGTTAGCCCTAAAATTAGATGTATCAGAAGATGATATAGATATGACCATGGCATACTTTACAAAATGCGGTTTAATACAGATTGACGAAGATAAAAACGCAGAACTACCCCAGGCTAAAGCCCTGGTACAGCAGGAAACCAACCAAGCAGCATACATGCGAGAATATCGGAAACAGCAACGAGAAAACAAAGAAAGCCTTACAATGTCATCCGATAATCTTACATTGTCAACTACGTGTAAGACAGAGATAGAGATAGAGAAAGAGAAAGAGTTAGAAGAAGAGATAGAGAAAAAAACTTCTTCTGCTCCTACTGCTGAAATCTCTAACTATTACCAAAAGCGTATAGGGATTATAGATGGACAACAGCATCAGATATTGACCGACTATCTCACTCTTGACGGTATGGAGCTAGAGGTTGTCAAGACTGCCATAGACAAGGCAGCAGATAACAGCAAGCGATCTTTTAGCTATATCAATTCAATACTGAAGAACTGGCGACAGAATGGCATTAAAACCATGACACAAGTCGAATCTGAACAGAGACAGTTTCAGCAAAAGAAACAAGGTCAGTCTGACGATGATATTCAAGACCCCTTTATCTACTGACGGAGAGGAGAAACAATGGAATTACTGAATACAGACCAGCTAAACGAAAAAATAAAGGTCACTGATGAGCTTTGCCCAACTCATCAGATTAACCTGGTACAATTCAAAAAGCCAGATGGTTATATATCACCCTACTGCATGGAATGTACTAGGGAGAACATTAAACAGACGGAGCTAGAGGGCGTAGAAAAAGCCCTAGGGCATGATCTGGACTCTTCAACCTATGATGTGCTAGCGCGTGAAAGTACGGTGTCAAGTGAGCTGAGAGAGGCTTCTTTTAGCACTTTCAAAGCCGAGACAAAAGAGGAACACGCGGCCAAGGAGTTTGCTATCAAGCAAGCTAAGCAGTACCTAAACGGTATGACAGGAAACACGCTGATTATGGGAAAGCCAGGCACTGGCAAAAGTCATTTATGCTATTCAATGGCCAAAGCCATCAACGAGGGATATAAGGCTAAGAATGAGCCTAAGAGCGTCCTCTTTGTCAGCATTGCTGAAATCGTCACGCGCATTCAGTCAGGCTGGCAGTATAGGCAGAGTGATTTTACAGAGTATGATGCCTTGAAGCTACTGACAGAGGTTGATTATCTCTTTATTGACGATTTAGGTACAGAAAGTGTTATGAATAGCCGAAAAGATGAGGCTAATAACTGGGTACAGACCTTTCTTTTCAAGGTTTTTGATAAGCGAGAAACAACTATCATCAACACCAACCACAACGGCAAAGAGCTAGCTAGAATCTATAATGATAAGCTAGTCAGTCGAATTGGAAAACGATCAGAGGGGAATGCATATAACATGACAGACATCAAAGACAAGAGAATGAAACGCAATTTTTAGCCAGAGAAAAGGAGGAATCCCATGACAGAACCAGCATACTTTGAACAGGCAGATCAGGAACTGGAGGAACTCAACCGTAAGCGTGACGATTTTATGGCGGATGTAACACCAGTGTGTCTTGAAGATACGCCTGAATTGATTGAACTAGGTGAGAAGCTCCGGGCAGAAGACACCAGCATAAACGCCTATGAGTTATACAGACACCCTGAAGCGCGTGCAAAGTTATTCGCCCAAATCGCGGAAGCCTGCTTCTTGCTGATTGCAGATAGTTCACCAGTACCAGTGCAGCCAACACAAGCACAGCGGATCCATTTTTGCGAGTACCTAGAAGGGCAGTTCCAGAATATCATTAAAAAGTTGATTGCAAGCACAGACAAGCAAGCTCTGGAGTCTTTACTTGAAGCCCTGCAACTGCCCAAAGAAAAACAAGCTCAGTTTATCCGTAATGTGGTAGTAAGCGGCTTACTCAGTGAAGAATAGCAGCAAAGGGGCATTGCCTCTTTTTGTGGTTTCATTGCTACTAAACCCAATCAATTTGGGTTTTTCTATATAGGGAGATTTTTGAACGAATGGAAGTTATAAAATCAATAACCATAGAGACATTTATAAAGCCAATGAAAAGCAAGAATATCAGTCACGGTATAGCTGAGTTGGAGGGTAGAAAACTAGAAATAGACCTAGATAATCTGTATATCACCTTTGAACGTGATCATTTTGATTTAGCAAGAATACCAGGAACTAAGGGAGGAAATCGCTACTTCTTTCTCTGTCCTGTTTGTGGTAATCGATGCAGAAAACTCTATAAGAGACTTTTGCTATATAGTTGTGGATCATGCCAGAAAATACACAAGTCAACACTGAACCGAAGTAAGACAGATTGCCAATACTATTGGGAGCTTGCGCTTAGGGAAGCTAGAAAGGTAGAACCAGGTTGGAGTCCCAAACGTGGCGGATATATGTTTGACAGTTTTCCTGAAAGACCAAAGTATATGAAACGGAAACGATATTACAAGCATTATCAAAAGTTTGTTAACTACACCAGAAAAGGGGATAGCTTTTGGTTGAATGGATTGAGTTCTCTAAGGTAATTTTTAGTAGGGTGCAATTTACAAAACAAACAAATACTACATATTAGACGGTTTAAATGTCAAAAAAAGCTAGATATATCAAGGATTTAAGTAAGTAGAGCGTTCCAAAAAAGAGTGCGATAAAGGGAGCGCGTGTTTTGATAAAAAAATTATTCGTTTAGGAAAAGGAAACAGGAAATACTTAGGTTTTGGTAAGATGACGAGGTTTTCCGAGGGTTAGAAAAGGTGAGATTGTGGCAAAAAAGATATGCTTAAAATACAAGGGTACATGTACTTAAACTCCGAGCGAACGCCGAGAAAATAGCTCTTGAACAGAGAACGAACAGAGAAGATTACATAGCTTGAAGCTAGAGCGAAGCCTGAGAAAGTGGGGTATATCCCCCTATCATTGCAGAATGGTAGGCAGATAAGCAAAGAAATAACTTGCCTTAATTGCTTGCAGAATAACAAGGGAATAAGGGAAATAAAAACGTCCCTTAATTGCCTATCAAACCATAAGGAGATACGGAAGCTATCCCTTACCTACGAACTTGAAGCTAGAGCGAACATAGAGAAAATGCAAAAAAGCCAAGGCACTCCGCCTCAGCTATAATCTCAATAATATTATTATATCACACAGGAGGCCAAGGCATGACACCAGAGCAGGTAAAAGAAAAACTAGAGGGCGTTAAGTGGATCAATAAAGAAATAGAGGGCTTATATTTAGAGCTTGCAGCTTTAGAAAGTGGTATTATCAAAAAGCAAGAACTGAGCACTACCAGAGTACAAACAAGCAGGGTAAATACGGCAGAGAATAACCTTATAAGCGTTCTAAAACTAAAAGAGGACACTTTACAGAGAATTGAGCGACTTACTGAGGAGAGAATGGAAATATCTAGGTTGATCGATAAGCTGGCCAATCCGCTTGAGCGTTCTGTTCTCAGGCTGTTCTACTTGAATGTTCTCGATGATTGGCAGGTTGCTGACGAAATAGGTGTATCTACAGCCTCGGTATATCGAGTAAGGCAAAAAGCCATAGAACACTTAGTGGGTGTAGTAAATGCAGATTGATTTAACCTTACTACAGGAACTAGTGCGTATAGGGAGCCCTAGACTTCATATTTGCCCCTATTTCGCTTTGTTTTGGGGCAGATGACTAAAACACAACGGACAACTAGAAGCCCTTAGAAACGATTCTAGGGGCTTTTGTAACGCGACAGAATAATGAGTAAAACCTCTTTACAATACGTGTAATACGTGTTATAATAATACTGTCAGGAGGTAAAAGCGCTATGCCTATGACACAAAAAGAGATGGTCAAACTCCTTACGGCTCATGGTTGGATAAAAACCAAAGGCGGTAAAGGCTCCCATGTTAAAATGGAGAAGGAAGGGGAAAGACCTATCACAGTCCCTCATGGTGAACTTAATAAGTACACTGAAAGAGGGATAAGAAAGCAAGCAGGACTGTAATAAAGGCAGTCCCCCGCTTGTCTTTGATTTTGGAGGTAAACTATGCTTGTCACTTATCCAGCTTTATTTTATTATGACGATACAGACGGAGCTAACGCCCCTTACTTTGTAACTTTCCCAGATTTTGAACATTCAGCAACTCAAGGGGAGGATATGGCAGACGCTATGGCAATGGCCAGCGATTGGCTCGGTATTAACCTAGCTGATTATATCGAGAATGGGCGAGAAATTCCTACCCCTACTCCTATTAACGCTTTATCTTTGGCTTCTAACAACCCTTTCCAGGATGATGAGGACATAGATCTAGTCTATGATCCTAGTAAATCTTTTATCTCTATGGTTATGGTTGACGTTGCAGAATATCTAGGCAGTCAAGAGCCTGTTAAAAAAACCCTAACCATTCCACGTTGGGCGGATACATTAGGGCGTGACCTAGGGTTGAACTTCTCACAGACCCTAACAGACGCTATTGCTGATAAAAAAATCCATGCTTAATAATTAACTATGATATAATTGACTTATAAACAGAGCTTTTCCATCTCCCCTTGAAACAGTTCGTTCTGCGGTAGGAGGTGGGACGGTTCTGTTTTTACCATAAAGGAGTATTTAACATGACAAAAGTTAAAGAAAAATGGAACCCAACAATATCCCATATTGTCCCTAAAGGTACCAAACTAGCAGACGGAACAATATTAGACAAAGAAACAACCTTAACACAAGAAGAATTTACTAAAAATCCCCCTGTTATTCCAGCAGGACACCCTTATTATAATCTTTTAGCTAGAATAAGCAGAGAGGAAATAGAAAAGGAAGAGCTATAGCACAAAGAAATAGTAAAATATAATAGTTTTGCGCGTGATGTTCGCTTAAAAATGACTTGTTAAGGTCAACAAAATTGATAACCACGCGCTTTTATCTATCTCACCTTTTCGATAGATAAAACAACCAATGCGCGTGATAAGCATGGTATAATATATTCACAGCTGGAGACTTGCACAGTCTAGCCGATTAGGGAGAGTTAGACCGAGATGTCACACACTCCCTTTTTTTGGTATAATAAACCTATCAGATAAGCAAAAACAACTAAAAAAGCGTAGCTGATGACTACGCTAGTTCTTGCCTGCTGAACTCGTAAATTATTGACCTATTTTAGGTCTTTTTTTACTCCCCTTTTTGTGGACTTTGGGAGAATATTAAAGGTCATTTGTGACTATGTTTTTTCAAAAAGTCCACAAAAATAAAGCCTATAAACTCCTATTTGAAGCCATTCCTAGACGCTTTTCAGGATTTCTTCAAATGTCATGACTTTCTCCTTTAATGTTACATTCTTAATTTAATTATAACAAAAAACCGCTTGACACTGCTTTTTGACTGTAATTTATTCAAATCTGCTTCTACCTACGGCAAATCATTCCCTGCAGCAAGATAAATTTCATACCATTCTTTTCTTGTTAAGCTAAAGTTTGCCGCTTGGCTAACTTCTCTCAAATGCTTAGGATTTGTTGTACCTACGACTGCCTGCATTTTAGCTGGATAACGCAATATCCAAGAAATTGCAATAGTTGAAGGAGTTACTCCATAATTAAAAGCTAAACGATCAAGTACTTGATTCAAAGCTTGAAATTTCTCATTTCCAACAAAATTCCCTTTAAAATACCCGAATTGTAAGACAGACCATGCTTGAATGACCACATCGTGTAATTTGCAATATTCAAAAATGCTGCCATCTCGCATAGTTGCTTGACTATCTTCCATATTAACATGAAAACCTGATTCGAATCCTGGAGTAAAAGCCGCACTCAATTGTAGCTGATTAACAGCTAACGGCTGCTTGACATTTTTTTTAAGCAACTCCATCATCATAGGATTTTGATTAGAAACTCCAAAATCTCGAACTTTACCTTGTTTATAAAGGAGATTAAAGGCTTCTGCTACTTGGTCAGCTTCCATCAAAGCATCTGGTCGATGAAGAAGCAAGCTATCTAGATGTTCAATCTTCAATCTTTGCAAAATACCGTCTACTGATTTTATGATATAGTCCTTAGAAAAATCAAAATAGGTAAATTCTTCAATGCGAATTCCACATTTTGACTGAATCCACATCTCTTCTCTTAAATCTGGACGATTTTTTAGGACAAGACCTAACAGTTCTTCACAACGACCACGACCATATATATCAGCTAAGTCGAAGGCATTGATTCCAACAGAAAGAGCTGTTTCTACAAGCTCTTCAACTTCTTTTACAGACTTATCTTTTATTCTCATCATTCCGAGAACAATTTCTGATAATTCTTTGTCATCTTGACCAAAAGTTATGTATCTCATCAAATTTTTCTCCTTTAATTTCTACCGTTCTTCCCTTCATTATAACAAAAAAAACCGCTTTAAACGGCTTTTTGATTGTGATTCTCCTATTATTCTACGGGATATCACTTGACTCTACTTTATAGTAATAAAAATCTTCATCATAATTTCCAGCTGATTGAGTAATAATTAAGCGTGGCCGTGAGCTATCTGATTGATCACCCATTGGATTTTTAAAACCTATTTTAAACAATCCAATAGCAGCACTCCTATGACTACTTTGTAAACTAACATAGCATAGCACTTCCACACTAGTTTGTAAAGCATAATAGTTAAAAAAACGATAGCCACTTTTCAGTAGTTACCGCTGATTTCTTTTGATTAGTCTTTCCCACCAAGTTTGCTATTAATAGTCATCATGATACTGGCAATTTTCTCTCCCCAGTATGGGTCAGAAGCATAGCGTACATTCATACCAGTTGCTTTGTTTCCAAGGTGGTCTCTGCCATAGTCAATGTAATTTTCACGAATCCACTTAGCTGCACCGAGAATCCCCTTGTCCACATCATCAAATTTTTTGGCCGAGGTATATGGGCTCGAATCATAAGCTGCAATTCCAAAGAAGTTATTCTTATCCTTGGCAATCTGGCTCCGTCCCCAAGCACTCTCAAGTGCACTATGAGCCATTAAGTAAAGAGCATTCACACCATATCGTTCCTCAGCTTCCTTAAAAATAGCACCCTTACCAGCGAGACGACTATCCATAATATTCATCAAAGAATAAACTTTATCCAATTCGGCTGCGCTGTAATTACTTGGTTTAGTCAAATTTCTAAAGAGGAAAGGATTTTCAATGGTAAAGCCATCAAAATGAATTCCATCAGTTGAATAATATTTCTTACCAATAGTCATAGCTGAGCTATGTGGCGCAACACGGAGACTTACATAAGGTGATAACTCATGGTAAAAATACTTGCCATCACTTGTATAATGAGGGACAAATTCACTATCTTTATCAATAGCTGCTAAATCACTTTTATTCATGAAGCCTGATAAACCAGAAATATTGACTGGTATTTGACTATCTTTTTTAGATTGGACATCTCCAAGTGAGACGATAGTTCCTTTGGATACATAACTCAATCTTTCACCAGAAGCGCTATAAACATAAGCAGTAATTGGTTTCACTTTGTAATATTTTGCCTCTGAGATCCACTTCCCATTATTCTGGAAGGAATACTCTTTACCTTTGATCGTAAAAGTACCCGTTACATATCGACCATCATCTTTTAGATAGTACCAAGCATCGTAATCTTTGTCAAAAATCCATTCATTTTTGGCCATATAGCCACCTGATTTAAGGTAGTATGAACCAATCCATTCACGTGAAGCGTAGGTCCCACCTGACTTCAAGTAAAACCAGCTATTGTAGGATTTATCAAAAATCCACTCTTTTTCCGCCATAGCGCCACTATCTTTCAGATAATAGTCACTTTTCCACTGGCTACTTGCCATCACACCATCGCTATTAAAATAGTACCATGTTTCTTTGATTTTCTCCCATTTGTTGCGAGAAATTTTTCCTGAAGCTGTGGCATAGTACCACTTATCAGATATTTTCACCCAATCATTTTCTGCCATGGCACCACTACCTTGGAAGAGATAGTCATTATAGATGGCGCGACTAAGCATGACACCATCCTTATCAAAGTAATACCAGACGCCCTCAATCTTTTCCCATTTATTGCGAGAAATCTTGCCTGAAGCTGTTGCATAGTACCACTTGTCAGATATTTTCACCCAATCATTTTCTGCCATGGCACCACTACCTTGGAAGAGATAGTCATTATAGATGGTGCGACTAAGCATGATTCCATTTTTATCAAAATAGTACCAGCTGCCTTCAATCTTTTCCCACTTATTGCGAGAAATCTTGCCTGAAGCTGTGGCATAGTACCACTTGTCAGATATTTTCACCCAAGCGTTTTCTGCCATTGCGCCATTACCTTGGATAAGGTAACCATCAATTATAGTATTACTGAGCATAATGCCATTTTTATCAAAGTAATACCAAGTACCACTAATTTTTTTCCAGTTTACGACAGGCTGGTTATTTTCATAAAAACGCCATTTTCCTTGTTCTTTCTGCCAACCTTCCTTGATAACTTCCTCCTTTTTTTCCTTTTTGGAAGGATTTTCCTCTTTTACAGCTGGCTCTTTCTTCGCCTCGACTTTAGGAACTTCTTTCTTGGGAGCAGCCTCCTCTTTTTTCTCGACTACATCTGAGGTCTGAGTTTTTTTCGTAACCTGAGATTCTTCAGCGTATACAGTTGTCTTTGCAAATCCTGCCATAGAAAGAACGACAGTACTTGCAAGTAGTATCTTCTTCATTTTATTCTCCTCAGTAGAAAACGATCTACACTATTACTATTTTATAAAACCTATTGTAACATAGCTGACTAACGGAAATATTACAAATTGATGAAGATTCTATTTCTTGTTGACGATAAGGAAGACCTAACTTATCTCAGACTGACTTTGACTTCCTTGCGAAGATTTTCTAGACTGCTAATGCCATATTTGTCCATTACTTTTGGTAGATGTTCGATAATATCAGGACAGGCGTAAGGATTGGTAAAGTTGGCTGTTCCAACTCCGATGGCAGAGGCACCAGCCAGATACATTTCTAGCGCAGCTTCAGCCGAATCCACTCCCCCCATCCCTATGATGGGAAGTTCTGTTGTTTGGGCGACTTGGCGGATGAGTTTGAGGGCTACTGGAAAGACTGCTGGGCCTGACATCCCACCCGTTCCATTGGCTAGGATTGGTTTTCTGGTTTTGAGGTCAAATCGCATACCGACAAGGGTATTGATCATGGTTAAGCCACTTGCTCCTGCATCTTCTGCGACTTTGGCGACGGTGACAATATCCGTCACGCTAGGGGTTAACTTAACATAAACTGGCACATCAGAGGCTTCCACAGCCGCTTTTACCACTTCATAAGCTAGATCAGGATCTTGCCCAATCAAAAGTCCATGATTGCCGTGATCCACATTCGGACAAGAGATATTGAGCTCGATAGCTTTTACATTTGCCGCCTTGGAAATTCCCTGAGAAACGGCAGCGTACTCTTGTTTTGAAAATCCTGCAACATTTGCGATGATAGGAAGTGTCGGGTATTCTCTTTCCAGCCAAGGAAGTTTTTCAGCCAAAACAGCTTCTAAACCAGGATTTTGCAAACCGATTGCATTGAGCATACCAGCAGGCGTCTCTGCCACCCTGGGAGTTAGATTACCAAAACGGGGTTCAAGGGTTGTTGCCTTGATCATAATAGAACCTAAAAGGTCTAAATCATAGTACTTGGCATACTCTTGTCCAAAACCAAAACAGCCTGATGCTGGTATGATAGGATTTTTCAAGTCCAAGCCCGGTAGAGAGACTTGTAAACGATTTGTAGTCATGACTTTCTCCTTATAATACAACTGTTCCTGTACGGAAAACAGGGCCATCTTCACAGACGCGTTGGCTGACCGTCTCACTTTCTGGCACTTTTAGAACACAGGCATAGCAGGCCCCCATCCCACAAGCCATACGAGATTCAAGAGATAGATAGGCTCTTGGGTGCTCATAAAATCTTTGATTGATGTACTTCATCATTCCTGGAGCTCCACATGAGTAGACGGCGTCAAACTGATTTTCTAATTCATTGATGACGACTGCGACATTTCCCTTGATACCATAAGAACCATCATCTGTCGTTACAAAGACCCGACCATATTGGGCCAATTCCTTTTCGAGAATAACAGCATCCTTGTTAGCAAAACCGAGAACTGTTACTACTTTCACCCCTCGCGCATGCAATTCCTTGGCTACCTCAAGCAAGGGTGGAACACCAATTCCCCCACCAACGAGGAGAACTTGGCTCTGGTCGTCCAGATCAGACAAGTCAAAACCATTCCCCTGAGGACCCATCACATCAAGAGTGTCTCCCTGACTTAAGGTTGAGAAAATAGCAGTCCCAGCTCCCTCAATCCGATAAATGAGGTGACACTGCTTGTTTGCTTTGTCAATAGACGAAATTGAAATAGGGCGGCGTAAGAGATGGGCATCATCAGGTACACGCAGATGAAGAAATTGGCCGGCTCGCATGGCTTCAACCATCTCCCCTTCTAGGACTAACTCAAAGATTGCTGGCGCAATTTCCTCTTGTGCGACCACCTTCATGGTTTCCAAACGAATGGCACCCAAACGCTTCTTACATGTGGGATTCATGACTTTTCCTCCTTAAATTTAAGGGGACCAGATAAAGAAAAGACCTTGCAATTGCAAGGCCTCAGTTAGGATAGAACAGAACTCATGCGCACACTTAAAAAGTCCCCACAGAGAGTCCCTCTATTCCTTTTATCTGACACCTTGTGAGTCTCTCTGGACTCCCCTTAAAGGTTAAATTTGTATTAGTATACTCTTTAGATGAAAAAAAGTCAAGTAAAAAACGAACATTCTACTTGACTTCACTGGATTATTTTTCACGAATGACTTCGACCTTGTAGCCGTCAGGATCCTTGACAAAGTAATAGTTTGGTGGGGTTCCTGGTAGACCTTTTGGCTCTGTAACCTCATAGCCTTTAGCGCTATGTTCTTGATGAAGTGCCTCAAGGTCAGGTGTGCTGAGAGCGATATGGGCAAAACCATCTCCTACCACGTAAGGGCCGTGATCATAGTTATAGGTCAACTCTAACTCGTAGTCATCACCCTCAAGTCCTAGATAGACAATTGTGAAAGCATAATCTGGGAAGTCCTTGCGACGCAATTCTTTAAAACCAAAAGCGTCTTGATAAAAGGCGATTGATTTTTCAAGGTTTTCTACTCGCAAGCAAGTGTGTAGCATTTTTGAAGCCATAGCTTTCTCCTTTATTTCTAAAAAGACTGGGACAATCCTGTTCCAGTCTTATCAATTATTATTTACCAAGTTTTGCTTTAGCTGCATCTGCAAGAGCTGTGAAAGCTGCTGCATCGTTAACAGCCAAGTCAGCAAGCATTTTACGGTTAACTTCGATTTCAGCCAATTTCAAACCATGCATCAATTGTGAGTATGAAAGTCCGTTCATACGAGCTGCCGCATTGATACGAGTGATCCACAATTTACGGAAGTCACGTTTCTTTTGACGACGGTCACGGTATGCATAGTAGTAAGAGTTCATTACTTGTTCTTTTGCAGTACGGAACAAGATGTGTTTAGCTCCATAGTAACCTTTTGCTAGTTTAAGAATACGTTTACGACGTTTGCGTGATACAACGCCACCTTTAACACGTGCCATGTTTTATTTCCTCCAAATATTTCCTAGAATTGTTTACTTACTGTTAGGCTATTATTTCAAGCGAGTAAGCATTGCTTTGATACGTTTGAAATCTCCTGAATGCACCATAGATGCTTTACGAAGATGACGACGTTGTTTCTTAGTTTTTCCGTGGAAACGGTGAGAAGTGTAAGCACGGAAACGTTTAAGTCCACCAGAACCTGTACGTTTGAAACGTTTAGCTGATGCGCGGTGTGTTTTTTGTTTTGGCATGATTTTTTCTCCTTTATTTAACTTTCTGACAATTATTTTTTGTCAGTTGCTGGCGCCAACTGCATGAACATTTGGCGTCCATCCATCTTAGCTCGTTGTTCGATGATCGCAATATCTTGTGTTGCTTCAGCAAACTCGGCTAAAACTTTTGCACCAATTTCTTTATGGGTGATCATACGCCCTTTAAAGCGAATGGATACCTTAACTTTGTTCCCTTTTTCAAGGAATTTGCGAGCATTGCGAAGTTTCGTTTCGAAATCACCCTTATCGATAACTGGGCTCAAACGAACTTCTTTCACGGTCACAACGCTTTGTTTTTTGCGTTGCTCTTTTTGTTTCTTCTGGTACTCAAATTTGAACTTACCGTAGTCCATAATTTTAGCAACAGGCGGTTTTGCTTGGGGTTGAATCAATACTAAGTCAACATTTGCACCATCAGCCAATGCTTGCGCTTCGCTGAGTGGCTTGATGCCTAGCTGTTCTCCCTCAAGACCGATCAAGCGAACTTCACGTACACGAATTTCATCATTGATGAATAAGTCTTGCTTTGCTATGGTTTTCACCTCTTTTTTATTATTAGAGAAAAACAAGAGCGGGCTCGTAATGATACAAGCCCGCACGTTATGATAGCGTTTCTTAGAAACTTTTCATCCGTAGGGCCAGGCAACTTGATGTCACAAGGCGAGAAGCTCTCACTTCTGCTTTTCTCAACTTTTATATGATACCAAGTTTTCTATTCCTTGTCAAGATAAAAAGTCAATTTTTCGAAAAGTTTGTCTATTTTATCGAACCGTTTCAATTCGCCAACTATTCCATCCCTTAAACCGTATAGCTCCTTGCTGGTCAGTTCGGTAAATCTTACTCTTGATGGTCTCTAGTCGAGTCAAGGTTTCCTGATGGGGGAGTTTCGTACGATTGTTCTTTCCAACTGAGATGAGAGAAATCTCTGGGTTGAGTTTTTCTAGAAAAGCTGGATTTGATGAGGTTTTAGAACCATGTTGACCGACTTTCAAGACATCCACCTCTAAATCAGGATATTGCTTTAGAAAATCCTTCTCTCCCTTCTCTTTCAAATTTCCGGTGAAAAGAAAGTTCTTATCTAGGAGTTTCCCATAAAGAACCAGAGAATCATCACGATCCCCATCTCCAATCTTCCTTGGAGATAGGACTTCTAAAGAACCGCCAAAAATCGGTAAATTCTCCCCTGCTGCCACACTGCGCACCTCGGTTTGGCTTGCTTCTAATTCTGCCACAAAATCCTTCTGTGTCAAACTTCCTTTTGATACTAAAATCTCCACAACATGGAAAGCCTTGGTCACCTCCAGCAAATCGCCAACATGTTCCTTGTCTGTGTTGGTCAAAATCAACTGGTCAATCTTGGCTACCCCACGACTTTTTAGATAGGGAATCAAGGTTCGCTGGGCATTGCTGGTCGTCGCCTTTTCTTGCCATTTTTCGATTTTCTTATCAGACCCTGCCTTGCCTCCCACGTCTATGAGAATGGTTTTACCTGTTACATCCCGTAGGAAAATACTTTCCCCTTGCCCTACATCCAGCATGGTAATTTCATTTTCCAGTGGATACTTGGTCAAGAAAAAGAGCCCCACAATAAAGAGACTGAACCCTGCTAGTCTTTTGATGTTTTTTCTCATGTCATATACCAAGGCTAATGAAACTAAGAGAAGAATCAAAAGCCATGCATTGGGTTGACCAAAGACCAGAGGCCTGCTTGCCAGCTGCGATACCAAGCGAATAATGTCCTCCAACCACTCAAAGACAAAGTTAAACTGAGTGACTGGGTAAACAAAAGACAGAATGAATAAGATGGACAAAAGCGGTAAGAATACCAAGTCAAACAGAAAAGAAAAGACAAAGGTCAAAAGGATAGACCAAGGCTGAAATTCTGCAAAATAGAAGGATAGAGTGGGCAATATTCCCAAGGAAATGACTAGACTTTCTCTGGCAACAGCCTTGAGTCCCTCCCCTTCTTTGCTGGTCATGGTCAAGATAAAAGCATAAGCGCAGGATAAGACCCCTCCTGCAGTTAGGAAAAAGTTGGGCATGATGATAAAGAGGACAAGGACTGTTAAGGCAAAATTGTCCAAGCCCTTAACACCATGTTGAGCCAGTAACTTTTGTAAGAGACTGCGAATGACCGAAGCTGAAAATCCTGTCAGGCCTGCATAGATAAGGGAAAAGGGATAGGTCAGCCACTTCAACTTTTCTTGGGTCAAGCCCAATCGCAAGAGGAGTTTCTTAAAGGCATCCATAAAGAAGCCCACCTGCATGCCTGATAAGGCAAAGAGATGGATAATTCCTAGACTGGAATAGAGTTCATTCATCTCCTCAAAGTCCGTGTCCAAATATCCCAGCAAGAGCCCCGTCATATAATTGCTCATAGGGTCTGGAAAGTACATCTTGATCCAAACTACAGCCTTTCGACGTAAACTGGACAGATTTTCTCCTATATCCCAACTGCTAACTTTTTTAAGTGACTGGATACTCTTGATAGTCAGTGTCTGGTAAATCCCCTGGGTCTTTAGATAGGCTTGGTAGTTAAATCCACCAAAATTCCTCTGACCTTCTGGCTCTGAAAGCTTCCCTTCTAATTCCAAGTCATGAAGGTCTGTCAAGGCTTGAAATTGCTCTTTCTCCTCCTCGGACTGGAGTTTATAGTAAACTTGGAAGGTACGGCCGTCAGCCTTACCCCGAAAGGACAGACTATCACCATTGACCTTGATGGTATCAGGCAAGATCTTCACCTTTTCAACATAACCGACTAAATTTTGACTAGCTTGTGTCTGTTGCCAAGTTTGAAACAGAAACCAAAATCCAAAAACTCCACAAATCGCTAGAACTTTTCCAGCCGATTTCCAAGGAAATTGGAAAAAGAGACAGACAAGCAAAAAAACAAAACCTAGCAGTGCGAGATAGGACGATGCGAAAATGGCATAGTAAAGCCAGAGCAACAGAAAGCTCAGATAGATTAGAGGAATAGGGAAGTTTTTAATCCACTGTAACATAGTCTTTTAACTTTTCTATGGTCTTTGCGCCAATTCCAGAAACCTTATTGAGCTCATCTACTGACTTGAATTTGCCATTTGCCTCACGATGATCGATAATATCCTGAGCTCGTTTTCCTCCCAAACCTTTGACCTGCTTGAGTTCTTCTAAACTGGCTTTATTGAGGTTGACCCTCTTTTCTTTACTTGTCGAAGGAGTCGTTCCAGAGGCAGCCTGCTGACTAACTGCTTCTTCTCCCTTAGTTGGAACATAGACCAGAGCCTCGTCACTGACTTTCTGAGCTAGATTGAGCGACTTGCTATCTGCCTCCTCTGTCAAGCCACCTGCCTTCTGAACGGCATCGTGAACTCGACTGCCAAGAGGCAAGTCATAAATCCCTGGCGATTTGACAGCACCTTTGACATCTACTGTGATTAGATCTTGTTCAGGAGACTCTTCCTTTTCTTCCTTCTTGACTTCCTTTTCAGACGATGAATCCTTTGAAACGGCCGCAACTTCAGCCTGCAAATTTGTTTCTTTCACAGGTGTTTGTGAAGTTGGCTTTAGTAGGAAAAATCCGCCCAAGGCCAAACCTAAAACAGCACAGATGGCAATGATTTTATACTCTTTGATTTTCTCGATAATGACTTCCATATTTTCTCCTCTCTTAAGTTATTCGTAAGAGAAAGAAAAAACAGTCAAAAATTTCTTTTCAACTGCTTATTTATTGGCAAAATACTCTTCCTTGGTCAAGACATAATGAACTCTTGTGACAATTCTCCCTAGTTCTTTATTATCCATTCTGGCATAGGGTTCTTCATGTGAAAAACGCATACCTGATTTCTCCATGACCTTTCCTGATGCGGGATTGTCTTTATCGTGAAGGGCAGTCAACTTGTTCATTCCAATCTTCTCAAAAGCCAGCTCAATCACGGCACGATTGGCTTCTGTCGTCAATCCTTGATTCCAATATTTTTTATTGATAATGTAGCCAATGGCTGCCTTCTTAAGAACAGTATCGATCTTGTGCAAATCAATGGTTCCGATAAACTGACCAGTGCTTTTTAGTTCGATTCCCCACCGTCCCAAGGGATTAGCCAAGTAAAACAGAGCGATGTTGTTCTTGGTTTCTTCTAGGCTTTGATTTGTTGGAAAAGTGTAGCGTGTATTTTCTCTATCTGAGGCATACTCAAACATAGCTTTCGCATCATCTAAGGTTACAGGTCGGAGCAATAAACGTTCCGTTTCTATAGATGGATACTGGGCAAATTTCACAAATATTGATTCCATACTTTTTCCTCCATTAGAGCTCGATTCTCACTAGTCTAGCATAAATAAATTTGGATGACAAGTTTTTCTTGATTTTTGAAGCGGTTTCATATACAATAAAACCATCACATTTTTCATTTATGAACTGGAATGTGACAACTAAAACAATACCGTCAATTGAAAGGTAGGTTATCTCTATGTTAATCGGAATTCCAAAAGAAATTAAGAACAATGAAAACCGTGTTGCCCTCACACCTGCTGGTGTTTATAGCTTAGTTAGCCGTGGTCACCGCGTCCTCATCGAAACAAATGCTGGTCTTGGTTCAGGCTTTACTGATGCTGACTATCAAAAGCAAGGTGCTGAGATTGTCGCTACTGCTGCTGAAGCTTGGGCAGCTGAGTTAGTCGTGAAAGTAAAAGAACCACTAGCTTCTGAATATGGCTATTTGCGAGATGATCTTCTCCTCTTCACTTACTTGCACATGGCTGCTGCTCCAGAGTTAGCAGATGCCATGCTAGCAGCAAAAACAACAGGAATTGCCTATGAGACTGTCCGTGACTCCCTAGGTCACCTACCACTCCTCGTTCCAATGAGTGAGGTTGCCGGTCGTATGGCAGTTCAAATCGGTGCTCACTTCCTTACCAAACAAGCTGGCGGCTCTGGTGTCCTACTTGGTGGTGTACCGGGTGTTCCAAAAGGAAAAGTAACCATCATCGGTGGCGGTGTCGTTGGTACACATGCTGCCCGCATCGCCTTGGGACTCGGTGCTCAAGTGACTATTTTAGATATCAGTGCTAAACGTCTCTCGGTTCTAGAAGAAGTCTTTGGAAACCAAATTCAAACTCTTATGTCTAATTCATTCAACATCGAAGCAAGTGTGAAAGATGCTGATGTGGTGATTGGAGCGGTTCTCATCCCTGGTGCCAAGGCACCAAAACTGGTGACAGATGAGATGGTCAAACAAATGCGTCCAGGATCTGTCATCGTTGACGTTGCTGTTGACCAAGGTGGTGTTATCGAAACAGCTGACCGTGTGACCACGCATGATGAACCCGTCTATGAAAAACATGGTGTTCTCCACTATGCCGTTGCCAATATCCCTGGTGCGGTTGCCCGTACTTCGACCATTGCCCTGACCAATGTCACCCTTCCTTACATCGAAGCCTTAGCAGGAAAAGGTTTTAAGAAGGCAATCACTGAAGACCAAGGTTTGCGCGAAGGAGTTACAACTTATCAAGGTTACTTGACTAGTCTTCCGGTTGCCCAGGGGCTAGATAAGGATTACACTTCGATTGATGAACTTGTCTAAAGACATTAACTAGTTAACATAAATACAAGAAAGAGCAGTCTCATCTCAACTGCTCTTTTTTGCTATTCTGTTTCTTGTCCCTTTTCTTCAACCTTAACTGGAGCTGGTTCATAGGCTCGGATAATTTGAGCGACAACTGGATGGCGAACCACATCCTTGGCTGAAAAATGAACAAAGTCAATTTGGTGAATGTTCTTGAGCTTTTCTTGGGCATCAATCAAACCGGACTTGACATTTCGCGGCAGGTCAATCTGACTGATATCTCCATTGACAATCATCTTCGAATTAAAACCTAAACGCGTCAGGAACATCTTCATCTGCATGATGGTCGTATTTTGCGCCTCATCTAGAATGACAAAGGCATCGTCCAAGGTCCTCCCACGCATGTAGGCAAGGGGCGCGATTTCAATAATCTCACGTTCCATGAGACGAGTCGTTTGGTCTTTGCCAAGAATCTGATACAGGGCATCATAAACAGGTCGAAGGTAAGGATCGACCTTCTCCTTGAGATCTCCCGGAAGAAATCCTAGACTCTCTCCCGCTTCCACTGCTGGTCGAGTCAGGATAATCCGCTTTACTTGCCCGCGTTTAAGGGCAGTTACTGCCAAGGTCACTGCAAGAAAGGTCTTCCCTGTCCCTGCTGGCCCAATTCCAAAGGTCACATCATGCTGTTTGACACTGTCTACATAAAGCTTTTGACCCAAGGTTTTGACACGGATCGGTTTCCCAGTATTGTCCTTGATGATTTCTTCTTCATAAAGGGCGACAAACTTGTCGATTTCATCGTTTTTGACCATGCTAATCGCAGTCACCACATCTGGTGTGCCAACCGTCATTCCTCGATTAACCAAAACCATCAAGGCTTGGATAACCTGACGAGCTTCCTCACAGGCAGTCTCTTCTCCCAAAACCTGGACAATCTCCGTACGGGCATGAATCACCACATCGAGCTCTTCTTCCATCAAACGAAGATGGCGCTCATTGGAACCAAAAAGATGAAACAGGTCATCTGGATGACTCAGTTGAATGTCTATTGAATGTTCCTTCAAATAAAGAACCTCTCTAATCCTTTTATTTCTTTTTATTATAGCAAAGAGAACAATAAAATACTAGCCTCATCTCATTGTCTCTAATGTTCTAAGTATTCTTGCCAGATGGCGTCAAAGTCTCCTAGGTTAAAAGAGAAGCTGGCATGCTCCTCCAAAAAGCGACTCACCTCATCAAAATCATCCGTGTGTTTTGGGAAGGCTGACTCTTCAAAAGCGAGGTCTGCCAAGGTGGCTTTGGGGCTATTACTTTTAGGATTGCGCTCGGTCATGAGCCAAGTGTAAAATGATTTTCTCAATTCTTTCTCCTATCAAGAGTTTTTTGATGACACTTTTCTGATTCTTGAAAATTACTGGACTTAGCCTCTGAAACGTAGTGGTTTATAAAATCTGTTTTAGCATCTGTATAGGCGTCTCGATTGTGTTCAAATTTTTTCCACAAACTTAGTTTTAATTCCTGATACGCTTGGGCGATATCAGGATGCTGGCAGAGATAATCTCTAAAATAAATCTCGTCATGATCTCCCGTCATTCGCAAATGTAAATGAAAAACTTTCTCAGCAAATCCCTGATCTGTATATCCTTTATTTAGCGAAATCCTGTTAGGACTCTCTGACATCACTAGCCAACCATTCTTCACCAATAAATCCCTAACTCTTGCTAAATCCGCTATTTTACCTACTTCTAGCAGAATATCAACGATATTTTTGGCCCAAATATTAGGGATAGCAGTGCTACCGATATGTTCTATTCTTTTAATAACATTTGCACCCAATATTTTTTTCAGATTTGCTTTTTCCGATTCATACCAGTCTTTCCACTCTGACTTGTGCTCTACTAGAAAAATAGGAAAAAGTTGCCAGAGTTCCTCTAAACTCATTTCTTCAAGTTTCTTTATCATGTCTATAAGACCTAAATCAACTCTGTACCAAACTGGTCTTGCTTGATTTTGCCAGCCTTCATCAAGCCACCGAGTGCTTTCTTGAACTGACCTTTAGAAATGCCAAAGGTTGCCTTGATGTCCTCAGGAGATGACTTATCATTTAAGGTCATGAAACCGCCATTGCTTTCCAAGTAGGTCAAAATCATCTGAGCATCATTTTCCAACATTTCAAAGGAACGTGGTTTGAGGGATAGGTTCAAGGTACGGTCCACTTCACGGAAACCAATGACACGCGCATCTAACACTTGCCCCAAACGTGGCTCTGCGTAGCGCTCACTTGGGTGAATGAAACCAAGCATGTTATTCTCTGGTAGGTATACAAAAGTTCCTGATAGCTTGAGGCGGTAAACAATGGCTGGCCAGTTTTGGTTCTGCATGTTGTTGTAGGCAGGACGAGCCAGACGTTGGAAGTCTTCTTGATAAGCCAAGAGTCCCCAGATTCGGTCTTTCTTGTCCACTTCAAGACGGATGTAGAGTTTATCCCCCTTCTTAGGCCAGAGTTCCTTGAGCTCAGGGAGGATATCAAGTGACACAACGATTTCCTTATCAGGTAGACCGGTATCGACAAAGACACCCAAGTCCTTTCGAACTTCTGTTACGGTTCCCCAACCAAATTGGTCCTGAGTCGCAGTAACTTCTTGAGTGGTCAAGCGGAGTTTTTGCTTCATATCCGTGTAGGCAAAACCTTTGACCGTATCCCCTACTGTATGTTGACCTTCTTCCTTAGCAAGAGCATAGGTCTGACCATCCTTTTGCACAAAGTAAAAACGGTCATTTTCATCGATGATGAGTCCAACGATAAAACTTGCAAGATTTGTATTCATATTTCCTTCTTTCGAATAAAACTCAGCCAGCAATGCCAACTGAGTTTTTCTGTTTATTTTTAGACTTCCAAGATTTCTTTTTCTTTATTGGCAGTCATGTCGTCGATGTGTTTCACAGCGTCGTCTGTTACTTTTTGAATATCTTTTTCAAGAGTCTTCAATTCGTCTTCAGTAATTTCTTTTGCTTTTTCTTGCTTTTTAGCTTCGTCCATAGCGTCGCGACGGATATTGCGGACAGCCACTTTAGCATTCTCACCGACCTTCTTCACTTCTTTGGCAAGGTCACGACGAGTCTCTTCTGTAAGAGCAGGGATAACCAAGCGGATCACAGAACCGTCATTAGCTGGTGTGATACCAAGGTCAGAAGCGTTCAAGGCACGTTCGATGTCTTTCAATGAAGACTTGTCAAATGGTGTTACCAACAAGACACGCGCTTCTGGAATGGTAATTGAAGCGATTTGGTTAAGAGGAGTTTCGACTCCGTAGTATTCTACGTGGATACGGTCTAGCAAGCTTGCGTTGGCACGACCGGCACGGATACCACCAAATTCACGAGCAAGTGATTGGTGAGACTGGGTCATTCTCTCTTTAGCTTTTTCTACAATTGCATTAGCCATAATTTTCTTATTCCTTTTCTTCGATATTGTTTGAAACTGTTGTTCCGATATTTTCACCAAATACGACACGTTTGATGTTGCCTGGTTGGTTCATATTGAAGACAACCAAGTCAATGTCGTTGTCCATAGAGAGGGTTGAAGCAGTTGAGTCCATGATACGAAGACCTTTATTGATAACATCACGGTGGGTCAATTCTTCAAACTTAACGGCAGTTTTGTCTTTCTTAGGATCGGCATTGTAAACACCGTCTACGCCATTTTTAGCCATAAGGATGGCATCCGCTTCGATTTCAGCTGCACGAAGGGCTGCTGTTGTATCTGTTGAGAAGTAAGGTGAACCAATACCAGCACCAAAGATAACGATACGACCCTTTTCAAGGTGGCGAAGGGCACGTCCACGTACATAAGGTTCTGCCACTTGTTGCATCGCAATGGCAGTTTGCACACGCGTATCGACACCAACTTGTTGCAATGAATCTGCCATCACAAGAGCATTCATCACGGTCCCAAGCATTCCAGTGTAATCAGCCTGAACGCGGTCCATTCCTGCTTCTGCAGCAGGTTCTCCGCGCCAGAGATTTCCTCCACCAATAACAAGGGCAATTTCGATACCTAAGCTATGAACTTCTTGAATCTCTTTTGCGATTGTTTGAACTGTTTGGATATCAATCCCTACGCCACGTTCACCGGCAAGGGCTTCACCTGATAACTTGATTAAAATACGTTTATACTTGGGGTTCGCCATTTTTACTCTCCTTTTTTTATCCTACCTATTTTATCACAATTTCTAAGATTTTTATAGTATCATGAGCAATTCTTTGAAAAAAATTAGACCGTTAAAAATTCCTCTAAGTCGGTAAGAGCACGCTCTGCAATTTTTTCATAACGAGCCTTCTTATCACGGATACGCTCGCCTTCCAATTCCTTGATAATCCCGAAATTGACGTTCATTGGTTGGAAATGTTTGCTATCAGCGTGAGTGATGTAATGAGCCAGACTTCCAATCGCTGTGGTCTCTGGGAAGATAGCTTCACTTTCACCCTTAAAGAGACGAGCTGCGTTAATACCTGCAACCAAGCCTGAAGCTGCTGACTCAACATAGCCTTCTACACCCGTCATTTGACCAGCAAAGAAGAGGTTTGGTTGTTTCTTAGAACGGTAAGTCTGTTCAAGAAGATTTGGTGAATCCATATAAGAATTGCGATGCATGACCCCATAACGGACAAACTCAGCATTTTCAAGACCTGGAATCATTTGGAAGACACGCTTTTGTTCTCCCCATTTGAGGTGGGTTTGGAAACCAACGATATTGTAGAGGCTACCAGCCGCATTATCCTGACGAAGCTGGACAACAGCATACGGTGTTTTGAACTCCCCGTCACGAGGGCCTGTATAATCGTCTGGATACTCCAAACCGACTGGCTTCATCGGACCATAAAGCATGGTTTTAATGCCACGCTTAGCCATGACTTCGATAGGCATACAACCTTCAAAGTACTTTTCTTTTTCAAACGAATTGAGCGGGGCTTCTTCCGCATTGATCAATGCTTCATGGAAATCCATAAATTCTTGCTTGGTCATAGGGGCATTGAGGTAGGCTGCTTCTCCCTTGTCATAACGAGACTTGAGATAGACCTTGCTCATATCGATGGTATTGACATCGATAATCGGCGCCGCCGCATCGTAGAAATAGAAACCATCACCGTCATTAAGGGCATGAATCTTTTCAGCTAGGACATCGCTGGTTAAAGGACCAGTAGCGACAACTGTAATAACATCAGTCGGCAATTCTGTAATTTCATCACGAACCACTTCAATCAAGGGGTGATTAGCCACCTTTTCAGTCACCATTTGAGAGAAACCATCACGGTCCACCGCAAGGGCTCCACCAGCAGGAACACGTGTAGCTTCAGCAGATTCCAAGATAACAGAACCCAAGCGACGCATTTCTTCCTTGAGAAGCCCAACTGCATTGGTCAAAGCATCCCCACGTAAGGAATTGGAACAAACCAATTCAGCAAAATTGTCTGTTTTGTGCTGAGGTGTTGACTTGACCCCACGCATTTCATAAAGTTTAACTGGAATACCGCGTTCTGCGATTTGGTAAGCTGCTTCAGAACCTGCCAAACCAGCACCGATAACATTGATATAAGATTGAGACACGACACTAATACCTCTTTGGGAGTGTGAAGATAAGATTCACATTGAAAAAGTTCCCCGAACTTTCTTCGCTTTCGAATTTCTTGGCTCAGGTTGAAAAAGTCCCTCGGACTTTTTCACTCCCACAAATCTTTCTAAATTTTCTTCTACTAGTATAACAAAAAAAGGGAAGAAGGCAAACTTCCCTGTTTAGTCATTTTCTTGATTTTCTTCCCAGTCGTGGTAGGCAGCGTAAAGCTGGCTTTTATTCCACTGGTAAATCTTCGCTACTTCCTTGATAGCTTGATTTTTCTTCATGCCTTCTTGGATACGAGATTGGATTTCTGAAAACAAGTCCTCCTCGTCCTTTTCCTCCACATCCTGACTGGCACCTTCGACGATGAGAAGGCATTCGCCCTTGAGTGGCGTTTCAGCAATACTTTCTACTAGCTCTGAAATCTTTCCACGTTGGTATTCTTCATAAATCTTGGTCAATTCTCTAACCAAGACAACCGAGCGGTCACCGTAGACTTCTAGAATGTTTTCCAATGTATCCGCTACACGATGGGGCGATTCATAGAAAATCTGAGTTTCAGGATAGTCTTTTTTGGCTTGAAAAAAATGCTTTTGCTGGCCTGATTTTCTCGGTAAGAAACCGTAAAAGATATGTGGTTGTGGTGCTAGGCCGCTGGCAATCAAGGCAGAAATCCCTGCGCTGGCACCTGGAACTGTGACAACTGCAATCTCTTCCTCGATGGCTGCCTTGACCAAATCATGCCCAGGATCCGAAATACTAGGCAGACCCGCATCAGAGACCTGAGCAATACTTTGTCCCGCCTTCAGAAAATCAATCAAATCAGGAATTTTTTCCTTGGCATTGTGCTCATGAAAACTAATCTGCTTGGTCGAAATGTCAAAATGCTTGAGCAAAAGCCCTGTATTGCGCGTGTCCTCAGCAGCAATCCAATCCACCTCTTTCAAGGTCTGGATGGCACGAAAAGTCATATCATCTAGATTGCCAATCGGTGTTGCTACTAGGTAAAGCTTGCCATAGGGAGACTGCCCCTTAAAACTTTTTTGAATCTGCATGCCTACTCCCTGTACAACAACTCGTCACAGAACATACATTCCTCGTCCTGTTCTCGGCGTTGGCCGTAAAAATCATTACATACGTGAAAACCATCTTTATAGATCCGACGGACGCTTTCACGAACATGCTTGGCCTTAACGGGTGTATCTGCTTCCACCTCGCCCAAGCGTTCTCGCAACTTACTATTTTCCAAGCGAAGAGCTGTATTTTCCTCTACCAGGCTCTTGAGATTTTTCTTGATGGCTTCCACATCGGCCAAGGTCACCAGTAATTGTTGGGAAAAATCGTCTAGCGCGTCAAATAATTCTTTTTTGTCCATAAACCAGCCCTTTCCTTTCTTAATCCTTCTTTGAGTTTATATTTCTTTCAAGACCAGATATTCCATGGCGTTTTGAAAGCTGACATTGGCTTGCCACATTTTTCTAGCTTCTAGCAAATCTTGCAGAACCACTCTTATTCTTGCTTGGAGAAGATCCTGTCCACATAGCACTTCGAGGATTCGCAAAACCTGATCCTGTTTTTCCTTGTCATCTGCCAAGTTGGCTAATTTAGCAACTTGAAGATAACTTTCTTTTTTCTTAGCTAATAACCAAGTCAGCAAGCGTTCACTCTCATCCACCAAGGTCCAAAAACTTGCCTGATTTGCCAACTTTTCAGCTTCAGCTCGTGATTGACAAAACTGGGCTAAGAAAGTTGCTTTTTTCTTGACCAGACCTGCTTGTTCTAATTGATGGATGAGTTTTTCTTCTTGCTTTTTAAAGTGGAAAATCTGTGTCCGACTACGGATAGTCGGTAATATCTTTTCCTCATCGCTGGTCAAGAAGAAAATGTAAACTTCACTCTGAGGTTCTTCGATGACCTTGAGCAGAGAATTAGCCGCGTTGGGATGCATTTTCTCCGCCTGCTCGATAATAAAAACCTGTTGCTGACTTTCAATCCCTGCTTGGGAAAACTGACCCACCAATTCCCGAATCCGTTCTGTCTTGATGACCTGATTGACTGGCTTGATTAAAGTAACATCGGGAAATTCTTCCTGCTCAATCAGCTTGCAGTTTCGGCATTTCTCACATGGTAGAACGCCTACTTTATCCGTACAAAAGAGGCTCTTAGCCAAAAACTGTGCCATTTCCAAGCTTCCAAAGAAACCTGAAAAGAGATAGGCGTGATTGAGCTGGTCTTGTTCTAGGATACGGACAAAGCGGTCAAACTGGTCTGGCTGCCAAGCCTTTAGTTGATCTTGTTTCATTTAGCCAAGCCCATTCTATCAAACAAGACAGCCTTGGTTGTTTCCACAACTTGGTCCAAAGGAAGACTCGCATCAATCTTGACCATGCGATTTCCTTCTTTTTCCAGAAGAGAAAGGTAACCTTGACGAACTTTCTTGTGCAAGTCTAAGCCTTCCAAGTCCAAACGATTGACCTCGCGGTCACTATTGGCAGCAATGCGAGCCAGCCCCTCTTCCACCTCAATATCAAAATAGAGGGTCAAATCGGGTTTTAGGCCATCTGTCGCAAACTGATTGAGCCAATCAATGGCATCAATATCCAAGCCACGACCAAATCCCTGATAAGCAACAGAACTATCGATGAAGCGGTCCATAATGACCAACTTGCCAGCTTCAAGTGCTGGAAGAACTTTTTCCACCAAGTGCTGTCTACGACTGGCGATATAGAGAAGGAGTTCTGTTTTAGGATCCATCTGAGTATGACTTGGATCCAAAATCACTTGACGAATTTTCTCCCCAATCAAGACTCCGCCAGGTTCACGGGTCGTCAGCACCTCTACTCCTTTTTCCTCTAAAATTGGGAGCAGAGCCTCTAAAACACTGGTCTTTCCTGCTCCCTCTGGTCCCTCAAGAGAGACTAAAAATCCTTTTGACATGTCTAACTCATTTCTTTTTTACTACTTCTATTCTATCAAAAAATAGGGAATTGTGACAAACTTTTTGTGTCTTCTCCATTCAATCGACCATAAAAGAGGCTGGGAGTCATCCAACCTCTTATTTACCTAGTTCTTGTGTTCGTTTGTAGGCTTGCTGAACTGCGTCCATGACGGTGCCTCTAAAAGCATGTTCTTCCAGGCGTGCTACACCAGCGATAGTCGAACCTCCTGGGCTACAAACTTGGTCTTTCAAAACTCCAGGATGTTGCTGACTTTCGAGAACCATTTGCCCAGCGCCGACTACTGTTTGGGCTGCCATTTTTAAAGCCATTTCTCGGGGCAATCCTGTCTGCACACCCGCATCTGCTAAAGCCTCGATAAAAAGGTAGACAAAGGCTGGTCCACAACCTGCAAGACCTGTCGCAGCATCGATTAAGCCATCCCCAAGTTCAACCAAGAGGCCAGCCTTGGCTAATAACTGACAAAAGAGTTCCCTGTCCTCAGCACGACAGTTTGCTGACATGGCATAACTAATTACTCCTTGGCCGATAGCCACTGGTGTATTGGGCATGATGCGAATAATCCGGTGTTGACTTGGCAGAAGACTTGCTAGTTTTTCCAAGGTCAATCCAGCCGCCATGGAAATCAAAAGAAGACTTTCTCGTTTTTCAAGGATGGTCTGATATTGAGAAAGTAAGTCCGAGAACTGAGCAGGCTTTACTCCTAGAAAAATCACATCTGCTTCTGCAAATATTTTTTCATTGCTGGAAGCCTGACCGCCGAAGTTGGCGATGAAAGCATCTACTTTTGCTTGACTGCGATTGGCAAGGAGAATCTGTTCATCCGTCTTGGCCTGCAAAACAGCCTTAGCCAAGCTAGCTCCCATATTTCCCAAACCGATAAATCCAATCTTCATCTCTTACTCCCTTATCTGTCCGTCACCAGTAACCACATACTTGTAGCTGGTCAACTCTTTCAAGCCCATAGGCCCACGCGCATGCAGTTTCTGAGTAGAAATCCCCATCTCACATCCAAGACCAAATTGCCCACCGTCAGTGAAACGCGTTGAGGCATTGACATACACCGCTGCTGAGTCCACTTGATCTGTAAAGTAAGTTGCAGCTTCAGCATTTTCCGTCACAATGGCGTCCGAATGATGGGTACTGTGGGCTTCAATATGCGCAACCGCTTCTTCTAAACTGCTCACAACCTTAACAGCTAGGATATAATCTAAAAATTCGGTATTAAAGTCTTGAGCCTCAGCTGCTCGACCTGAAAGAGACTGACTTGCTTTGCTATCCAAACGAAATTGAATTGGTTCTAGTCCAGCTTCCTTACGCTCTGCAACCAGCACTTGTTCCAAGCGAGGGAGGAAGCTTGTTGCCTTGTCTTCATGAACCAGCAAGACCTCCATGGCATTGCAGACAGAAGGACGGCTGGTTTTAGCATTGTTGATAATCGATAGTGCCTTGTCTTCGTCTGCATCCTTATCTACATAGACATGGACAATCCCAGTTCCTGTCTCAATAACAGGCACGATAGCATTTTCAACAACAGCATTGATCAAACCAGCTCCTCCACGAGGTATGAGAAGGTCTAGATAGCCCTTGGCCTTCATCATAGCATAGCTACTTTCTCGGCTGGTGTCTTCCACCAGTTGAATCACATTTGGATGAATGGTCGTTTTCTCCAAGCCCTTCTTCAAGGCTGTGACAATAGCATGAGCAGTTTGGTAGGCGTCCTTACCACTACGAAGAACGACCGCATTTCCACTCTTGAGAGCCAAAGCAGCCGCGTCAGACGTCACATTTGGACGGCTTTCGTAGATAATACCAATAACCCCCATGGCCACACGCTTCTTAGTAATAACCAAGCCATTTTCAAGCTGACTTGTTTCTAGGACTTCACCGATAGGATCTGGTAAAGCAACCACTTCACGAATTCCTCTTGCCATCGCTTCTATACGTCCTGCATCCAAATAAAGACGATCTAGCATAACATCTGAGATTTTACCTTTGGCCGCTGCCATATCGAGGGCATTGGCCACTAAAATCTCCTCAGTAGCTACCAATAAATGATCTGCCATGGCTAGCAAGGCTTGGTTTTTCACTGCTTCACTGGCAGTATTGATTGATTTTTTAACAGCCTGTACCTGTTCAAATTGTTCTTGTGTACTTACCATCGTTCACCTCTAAAATTCTGTAAAGAGCAGCTGGATTTCAGGAGTGATGGAAATCCAGTCATCACGGTGAATTAAGACTCCCTTAGCTTTTTGAGAACGGAGCATATCTTCTAGGGCTGAGACACCAAATTGGACACGTCCCTTCCCAAGAGATTGACCCGTTTCTTTATCAGCCACTGTGACAATATCGTGGTAAGAGAAGTTTCCTTCCACTTCTACCACACCCGATAAAAGGAGACTTTTCCCGTTTTTTGAAAGTGCCTCTGCAGCTCCACCATCTACCCAAATCGTTCCCTGACTTTGAGCATAGAAGGCCAGCCATTGTTTCTGGGTACGAAGTCCCTTCTCTTGCGCAACAAAGAAGGAACCATCCCTAGTTTCTTCAGCTGCCTCAATCAAGGCATCAGATTTCAAGGAGGAGCAAATATAGACTGGTACACCCGACTCCGTTGCAATCGTAGCCGCCTTAATTTTTGTCAGCATACCCCCAGTTCCATTTGAAGAACCTGCTCCACCAGCCATATCAATAATCTCACGATTGATAGTCTCGATTTTCTCCAAACGTTTGGCTGTTGGATCTGAGTTGGGATTTCCGGTATAGAGACCGTCCACATCGGTCAAGAGAACTAAAAGGTCCGCTTGGACCATCGCCGCTACCTGGGCACTCAGAGTGTCATTATCACCCACCTTGAGTTCGTCAATGACGACACTATCATTTTCATTGATGATGGGAATGGCACCACGATGGAGCAATACAGACAAGGCCTGATGGGCATTTTTATAACGGCGCTTATCCACAAAATCATCCTGGGTCAGCAAGATTTGTGCTGAAACGATCTGGCGCATGAGGAGATTGGTTGTGTATTCCTCCAACAAAAGTCCCTGACCAACTGCAGCCGAAGCTTGTTTATCTGCAATCTTGGTCGGACGCTTTTTAAAACCCAAAGCTCCAAATCCAGCGGCAACTGCACCAGATGACACCAAAATCAACTCATGTCCAGTTTCATGCAGCATAGCTAATTGTTGGGTAATTGCCTTTACTTTACTTCTTGATAAACTCCCGTCTTCATTTGTCAAGGAGGAGGTCCCCACCTTAAAGACGATTCGTTTGTACTTCATATTCTCACTCCGATTCTTCATATTTATCCATTATAACATGAATACTTTAAAATAGAAAAGACTTGAAATGAAAAAGGTTGAGACAAGGCATCTCAACTCTTTTATCTATTCTCATTTTTTCGCAATCTTTCCAGCGTTTCTTTAAAAATCTCTGGAATATCTGCTGTGAATTCCAAGGTTTCACCTGTTCTCGGATGAGTAAAACCTAGAGTCTTGGCATGGAGAAACTGTCCATGTCCTTTCAGGGTCTTGCGAGGACCGTAGACCTCATCCCCAGCGACTGGATGGCCAATATAAGCCATATGAACACGGATTTGGTGGGTACGCCCTGTTTCCAGTTGCAACTCCACTAAACTATAATCACCAAAACGTTCCAAGACGTGAAAACGTGTTACGGCAGGCTTTCCTTTAGCAGTCACAGCCTGTTTCTTACGGTCTTTCTCGCTCCGACCAATCGGCGCTTCAATGACACCACGATCATTGGGAAGATTGCCATGAACAATCGCCCAGTATTTGCGGAGAGACTTTTTATCCTTGAGTTCTTGGGCAAGTGCTAAGTGGGCCTCATCATTTTTTGCAATCATGAGAAGTCCAGATGTGTCCTTGTCAATGCGGTGAACGATACCCGGTCGGAGAACCCCATTGATACCTGACAAGTCTTTGATATGGTACATGAGGGCATTGACCAAGGTTCCGCTAGTATGACCAGCACTCGGATGCACCACCATTCCCTGAGGTTTGTTAACAACGGCTACATCCTCATCTTGGTAGATGATCTCGAGTGGCAGATTCTCAGCCACATACTCTAAAACCTCTGGTTCTGGCACATGGTAGGTGACGATATCGCCCTCTTGGACAGTGTATTTAGCTTTTTTTACTTGCCCATTAACCAAAACTTGTCCAGCCTTGATTTGTTCATTCGCGAGACTACGTGACAATTCTGTTAGATCCGATAGAGTCTTGTCTAGACGTTGTCCACCAGTTTCAATTTTTATTTCCATTTACTTCCTCTTTAAGCATTGCAATCAATAAAACAATCACACCAACTGTTAAATAGCTGTCGGCAACATTGAAAATCGCAAAGTTGATAAAGTCTAGGTGAAACATATCCACCACAAAACCTTGACTCATTCTGTCAATAAAGTTGCCCAGACCTCCCGCGATTATCAAAGTCAGTCCAAAAACCATCCAGAGAGAATCCTCCATGTGTTTATGTAGATACCAAATGGCACCTACCATGACGACCAGTGTAATAACAGCAAATAACCACTGCTGATCTTGCAACATGGAGAAGGCTGCCCCTCTATTTTGCAGATAGGTCAAGCTAACGAGATTGGGTATCCACGAACGCACTTCACCCAGTGGAATCTGCTGGACAACATAGGCTTTAACCCACTGATCCAGCCCAATCAAAAGCAGTATAATGACTGCCACTATTCCTCTTTTTTTCATGATTTCCTCTTTTGATCAAAATATTCTTGCATGACCTCAACGAAAAGAGTACCAGCTTGGCTAAGCTCCACTTCTTCCCGTTTGACATAGACCATGCGGTTATCTAGATTATCCTTGAGACGAATGACTGTGATGCCATTGACACTGTCACTATCCAAAAATCCAGAACCTGTCGCATAAGCATCCGTCCGCTCTAAAATACCATTCAAAGTAGCTCGGTCGGTCACATTGAACATCTGGGAGCTCGCGCTGGTGTCGACAAAGTTCTCTGAATAGTATAGATACTCATCCTTTTCCTGGGTGAAACGAACTGTTGGTAAATCCGCTAGGTCCTCCATGACCAATTCCTCTTTCTGTGCTAAAGGATGCCCTTCACGAAGATAAATGTGAGTCTGGAAAGGAATTAGTTCAATAACTTCTAAACCAAGCTTTTCAACCCGTTGCATAATTCCTTTTTGATTTTGATTGTTGAGGTAGATAATCCCAATCTCACTGTGTCCTTGGGCTACTTCGTCTAAAATTTGAACTGTAGTAGACTCAAAAATACGAAAGTTCTTATAATCAGGATAACGTTCTGAAAAGGCCGTAATGGTTGGTGGCAAGAAGTCATAGTGCTGACTGGCAATGGAAAATTCATCCTTTTCTTCCTCAGGATTGGCATACTGATTTTGAAAAACATCAAAACCTTTGACCAACTCCTGCGCTTTTTCATAAAATTCCATACCACGACGGGTCAAAAACGTTCCCGAACTCGTCCGACGGAAAATCTTAAAACCAAGCTCTTTTTCCAAATCGCGCACAGAAATAGACAGACTCGGCTGACTAACATACATCTTTTCAGCAGCTTCACGGAAAGTACCACTATTAGCAATGGCCACAACATAGCGTAATTGTTGAATGTTCATCTTTTACCCCCCAACTTCTCTATCTGTTCATTATACCATATTTTAGAAATTTTCCACCTAGGAAAAATAATGCCACTCATAAAATGCATCTACACTAGTAACAAAGAATTATAGGTATCAAAACAAAAAAATAGGCTCTCCGAAAACTCAGAAAGCCTTATTTTATGCTAGTTCTAGCTTCCTCGCCTTTTCATTTTAAGGCTCGGGATAAAAAGGTTCACTGAACCTTTTTATTTTGCGATTGGGTAAACAGAAACTTCGATTAACTCCAGCCTTATTAGATAATTGATTGCCATTCAAATTTCTTTCCAACATTATTCTGTTTAATTGTTCCCACATTTTATATCTCCAAAAACACTATATGTCGTTTGATAAATAAATTAAAACAACAACATGTTGTGTTTTTCTGCAATATATGTTATAATCATTCTTGACTAGGACCTCTCACCGTTTTAGTCAAAATTTCTACAGAAAGGAGCATTATTATGTCAAATACTCCAATAAAACCTGGAACAGACAATCAGAAACCTGGCCACTATGTAGAGGTGGGACCTCGTGGTGGAAAAGTCACTAACGGTCATACCGCAACTATTGGAAAAGGTGATCGGCTCCCTCCGACATCAGCTAAAGGCAACGGCTGGAAGAAAGTCTAATCTTCGTTTGCGTACAATCGTTCAATGGTTGTACGCTTTTTCCGTAAACAAAAGCACATTCCAAAAATATTGATTTGAATCCATGCTTCGGCGTAATCTTTCCCATTGCTTGCATATTGAGTTATATCATATTGAGTTATATAATGATGAATCATTTTATTCCCTCCTAAAGGCTAGTCATATTTTGGCCTTAACCTTACGGTATATCCTGCATCAGGAGTTACTTCATCCAATGTGACTTCTGTGATTTTTTCTTTCCATCGCTAATTTCAACGATTAGTCGTGTATAGAAACGACTATCTAAAACATTCACCCGATTTTATTTAAAGTTATACGGATATCGTTTTGGTCTCATTTCCTCACCCTTTTCAAATATGGTATAATTAAAATAAAACAATCGGAGAAAAAACTATATCCGAAAAAATTGTTTTATTGTGACTGCTATTGGTGAATCTGGTACGCCAACCAGAGAGCGGTCTGATAATGTATAATCGCATTAACCGTTGGATCTCTCCTTTCAATTATTGGGATTGTGGTTTCAATTATCGCTATCCTAGCCCCAAAATAAAAAAAATCCCCACACTCGTAAAGTTTGGCGAGTCTGAGCATATATAAAGGGTAGAAAAAACTGAATTTAACAAAAAACTTGACAAAAAAAGCAAAAGACTCTATAATAAAGTTAATCTAAGTGAATGCTCCCCCCTGGGAGCCTAAAAGAGCCTTTGCATGTATGCAGGGGCTCTTTTTGATTTATAAAGGAGAGATATGGAAACAAAACCGTTCAAAACATTCCCAGAGCAGATAGAACTCCTAAAATCTCGAGGACTTGCCATCCGAGATGAAAACAGTGCAATCAGCATTTTATCGACATACAGCTATTACGAAATCATAAACGGCTATAAAGAAATTGGTATTGAACAAGGAGAGAAATTCAAAGAGGGCACAACATTTGAAAAACTCGTAGACTTTTTCCTCATGGACAAAAGCATACGAACAAATATCAATCTAGCATTACAAGAAATCGAGGCTCATCTTAGAACCGTTCTCTCATACGTAGTCGCAGAGCATTACACTGCGGACCAAGATAAATACCTTCAAAGAGAGAACTATGAACGAGGTGCCAAAAAATTCAAAGAGTCTGAACGATCCAAGTTTCTACGTAAATGTTATAAAATCACCCAAGATAAGACTCAACCATATAAACATTATCGAGAAAAGCATGGCAACGTGCCACCTTGGATTCTTGTTAAAGGGATGACTTTTGGCCACCTAATTACTTTTTATAAACTACAAAAGTCACATATAAAGACAGAAGTTATCCAGCGCATGACAGGGCTAGACAAAGAAAATATAGATAATGGTATTAAACAATTGTTTATAAATGTATTTTACTTCTTACTCTCCTATCGAAACAGATGCGCCCATCTTGGAAGAGTCTATAACTTTACAACAGAAAAGAACAAAATCAATTACAATAAGTTCTTTCACAATCGATTGCACATCTCAGAAGAAGATTACAAGAATGGGCAAGGACAAAACGGTTTGAGAACACTCATCTTTTCCCTAACCCTATTTAAAACTTGGGGTCCAGTATCACCAGTGGGATTATTGAACTTCCAGATTATGGAAGCTATCAACTCCTATCTATTGAAATATCCAGAAGATAGAAATTATATAAACCAACAAATAGGTGGCGAACTTATTCCTATCGTCTAAATAAAAAAATCCCGGCTCATTGTCAACTGTAGTGGGTTGAAGAAAAGCTAAGATCGAGAAAGGACACATTCCGTCCTTTCTTTTTTGATGTTCAGAGCGATAAAAATCCGTTTTTTGAAGTTTTCAAAGTTCCGAAAACCAAAGGCATTTCGTTTGATGAGTTTAATGAGATTATTAGTCGCCTCTAATTTTGCGTTGGAATAGGGTAATTGGAGGACGTTGACGATTTTCTCTTTGTCCTTGAGGAAGGTTTTTAAGACAGTCTGAAAAAGAGGATGAACCAGCTTTAGATTGTCCTCAATAAGTCCGAAAAATTTGTCAGGTTCCTTATTCTGGAAGTGAAAAAGCAAGAGCTGGTAGAGCTTATAGTGGTGTTTCAAATCTTCTGAATAGCTCAAAAGCTTGTCTAGAATTTCTTTATTCGTCAAGTGCATGCGAAAAGTAAGGTGATAAAATCGTTTATCACTCAATTTACGACTATCTTGTTGAATGAGCTTCCAGTAACGTTTAATAGCCTTGTATTCATGGGATTTCCGCTCAAATTGATTCATGATTTGAACACGGACACGACTCATGGCACGGCTGAGATGTTGGACAATATGGAAACGATCTAGAACGATTTTAGCACATGGAAAAAGCTGTTTAGCCAAGTCATAATAAGGACTAAACATATCCATCGTAATGATTTTAACCTGACAACGAACAGTTCGCTCGTAGCGCAGAAAGTGATTTCGGATAACAGCTTGTGTTCTTCCCTCAAGAACGGTGATGATATCGAGCTTTTCAAAATCTTGTGCAATGAAGCTCATCTTTCCCTTAGTGAAGGCATACTCATCCCAGGACATAATCTCTGGAAGACGAGAAAAATCGTGCTTAAAACGGAAGTCATTGAGCTTTCGGATAACAGTTGAAGTTGAAATGGCCAGCTGATAAGCAATATCAGTCATAGACGTCTTTTCAATCAACTTTTGAGCAATTTTTTGGTTGATAATATGAGGGATTTGGTGATTTTTTTGACGAGAGAAGCCTCAGCGACCATCATTTTCGAACACTGATAGCACTTGAAACGACGCTTTTTCAGAAGAATTCTGGTAGGCATACCAGTTGTTTCAAGGTAAGGAATTTTGGAAGGTTTTTGGAAGTCATATTTTTTCATTTGATTTCCGCAATCAGGACAAGATGGGGCGTCGTAGTCCAGTTTAGCGATGATTTCCTTGTGTGTATCCCTATTAATAACATCCATAATTTGGATATTAGGGTCTTTAATGTCTAGTAATTTTGTAATAAAATGTAATGGTTCCATATGATTCTTTCTAATGAGTTGTTTAGTCGCTTTTCATTATAGGTTATATGGGACTTTTTTTCTACAAAAAAATAGGCTCTCCGAAAACTCGGAAAGCCTAATTTTATGCTACTTCTAGCTTCCTCGCCTTTTCATTTTAAGGCTCGGGATAAAAAGGTTCACTGGACCTTTTTATTTTGCGATTGGGTAAACAGAAACTTGTTTTTTATCGCGTCCTTTACGTTCAAAGCGTACTACACCTTCAACTTTAGCGAACAAAGTATCGTCTCCACCACGTCCAACGTTTACACCTGGGTAGATGTGTGTACCACGTTGACGGTAAAGGATTGATCCACCTGTTACAGTTTGTCCGTCAGCTGCTTTAGCTCCAAGACGTTTCGCTTGTGAATCACGTCCGTTTGATGTAGAACCTCCACCTTTTTTGTGGGCGAAAAGTTGCAAGTTGTTAAGAGTCATTTTTAACATAATGTTTTCCTCCGTGTTAGTTTTCTGTGATAACTCTGGTTTGGACGAACTCAGAAGAGTTCTCCGATAAGTTTGCCATACCTAAGAAAAATGATTCGAAGAATAACTGCGTCATTTCTCTCTGGTGCGAAGGAAGATCAGCTGGTATTTCAACCTTTAGATAGCCACCTTCATCTTCGTTTAATTCTAAGATTGGTTCATAGCCTGCAAATTTCTCAATGGAATTGACAAAGTTAATGGCAAGCGTAGAAACCGATGCACACACGACATCTAAGCCGTATTCGCCACTTTCGGCGTGTCCAGTAATTTCCGCACTCCTCAGCTCGCCATCTTCGGCTCTCTCAAAGACTGCTTGTATCATGTGTTCTCCTTAAAATTAAGCGTTGATCGCGTTGATGACAACTTTTGTATATGGTTGACGGTGACCTTGTTTACGGTGGCTACCTTTTTTAGGTTTGTACTTGTAAGTAACAACTTTCTTTTGTTTTCCTTGTTTTTCAACAGTTCCAACTACAGTAGCTCCAGCAACAAGTGGAGTTCCGACAACAGTGTTTTCACCACCAACAAGAACAACTTCGTTAAAAGTAACTTCTTGACCAGCTTCAACGTTCAATTTTTCAACGTAGATTGCTTGACCAACTTCAACTTTAACTTGTTTTCCGCCAGTTTTGATAATTGCGTATGTGCTCATTATGCACCTCCTATGATTTTTAGGGTTTCCCCGTATTTTTGTGAAGACTCGCCTAGCATCGTGGGACGAACCACTTAAAAGAAGAGCTCTAAGTATAACAAAGTTTAAATTTGTTATACGACGAGCAAACGATGTTCGTGCGGTTGCACAGGACTGTGCATAGTCAACTCTTCAAGTATAGCATATCTTCTCTTTTCTTACAAGCGAAATCAATCAAATTTAAGCTTTTTCTTTCCCTTTTTTTCTCCAAGAAGCAAAAAGCATACTGATGTAAAAGATGCTCATCATCAGGGGAACACCTAGAATTGTCTTCTCCTGATAGTAAATCGTCAAATAGGCTGAAAAAACAACTCCAAAGACAAAACTGCTAAGCAAGCTAACAAATATGAAACCTTCACGTAAAAAAGGAGTGTGCTTGGTCCGGAAATAATCTCCAAAAGCTAACATGGTACGTTTGATATTCCCTGTCATAAAAGCATTATTATAGGCGATACCCGACACTTCTCCAAAGGCTGTTGTCACCAGTCCCATACAAAAGGCTAAAGGTGGAACTAGGTAGATATTGTCTACTGACAAGGGAACAAAACCAATGATTATGGATAAGATAGCGAGTGGAATCAAGGATAAAATCGGTTTTTTAACAATTCGTAATTTTTCTTTATACAATGTTAGTAAAAAGACCCCCATCATAAAGGAAAGCAAGGTCATTACTTTGGCACTGGCATCCGATACATTTTGTTGAATGAGTCCTACAGAGAGAAAAACCACATTCCCAGTTTGGCCTGCTACTAGGGTATTCCCTCGCACGATAAAGGTATAGGCATCTACATACCCTGCGCAAAAAGTTAAAAAAAGCGCTAGTCTCTTAGACTGACGTGATATTTTTCTTATTGGTAATAATCTCATTTTCTCCCCCTTCTTATTTCATCTACTTATCTAAATATTGTACCACTTTCTTTAAGAAAAGCGTAGTCCATTTGAAAATTTTTACCATCTGTTGGATAGTCCTTCTTTTCTGTGCTATAATGAAGGAAGGTTTTAAAATCGGAAAAGGAGTATTTATGCTAAAATTAGGTGTCATCGGAACAGGTGCTATCAGCCATCATTTCATAGAAGCAGCCCATGCTAGCGGAGAATACCAACTGGTCGCAGTCTATTCTAGAAAACGAGAAACTGCCGCAACCTTTGCTTCCCGCTATCAAAATGTCCAACTCTTTGATCAATTAGAAGACTTCTTTAAGTCTTCCTTTGATGTAGTCTATATTGCTAGTCCAAACTCCTTGCATTTTGTTCAAGCCAAGGCTGCCTTGTCTGCTGGTAAGCACGTCATTCTTGAAAAGCCAGCTGTCACTCAGCCACAAGAATGGCTAGATTTGAGGCAAACAGCTGAGAAAAATCACTGTGTTATCTTTGAGGCAGCTCGTAATTACCACGAGGAAGCTTTTACTACTATCAAGATTTTTTTGGCAGACAAGCAAGTATTGGGAGCTGATTTCAACTATGCCAAGTATTCTTCCAAGATGCCGGATTTGTTAGCTGGGCAGACGCCAAATGTCTTTTCAGATTGTTTTGCTGGTGGAGCACTTATGGATTTGGGGATTTATCCTCTCTATGCTGCTATTCGCCTCTTTGGAGAGGCTCAAGAAGCGACTTATCAGGCTCAACAGCTTGACAATAGCATTGACCTAAATGGAGACGGTATCCTCTTCTACCCTAACTTTCAAGTTCATATCAAAGCTGGGAAAAACATCACTTCCAATCTTCCTTGTGAGATTTACACAGCGGATGGAACCTTGACCCTCAACACGATTGAACATGTCCGCTCAGCTATTTTTAGCGACCACCAAGGAAATCAAGTCCAGCTCCCTATCCAACAAACTCCCCATACAATGACTGAGGAAGTCGCTGCATTCGCACACATGGTCCAGCAACCAGACCAGACGCTCTACCAGACTTGGCTGGATGATGCAGGCTCTGTTCATGAGCTACTATATACCATGCGCCAGACTGCTGGCATTAGATTTGAGGCAGAAAAATGAAAACCAAACTACCCACTGAATGGCAGAAATTGAGCGACCAGCTCGGCTTCCAAGAATTTACCCCCATTCAAACTCAACTATTTGAGCCCATTCTTGCAGGAGAAAACCTCCTAGGAGTGAGCCCAACAGGAACTGGTAAGACCCTCGCTTACCTCTTGCCAAGTCTTCTCAGACTACAAAAGAAAAAAGCCCAACAACTCTTGATCCTAGCACCAAATACAGAACTGGCTGGACAGATTTTTGATGTATGTAAAGCGTGGGCAGAAGCTATCGGCTTAACTTCTCAGCTCTTCCTATCAGGTTCCAGTCAAAAACGCCAGATTGAACGCTTAAAAAAAGGACCGGAAATTCTGATTGGAACTCCCGGCCGTATCTTTGAGTTGATTAAATTGAAAAAAATCAAGATGATGAATGTGGAAACCATCATTCTGGATGAATTTGACCAGTTGCTTGATGATTCTCAGATTCACTTTGTCGATAAAATCACTCACTACGCACCTCGTGACCACCAACTCATCTACATGAGTGCGACGACCAAGTTTGACCAAGAAAAGATTGCACCAAACACGCGCACTATTGATCTCTCTGATCAAAAGTTAGACAACATCCAACATTTCTACATGCAGGTAGACCAACGTCACCGAGTGGACATGCTACGAAAACTGGCTCATGTAGAGGATTTCCGCGGACTAGTCTTCTTTAATAGCCTATCAGATCTTGGAAGTGCAGAAGAAAAATTACAGTATCGCGATATCTTGGCTGTTTCCCTCGCTAGCGATGTCAATGTTAAATTTCGAAAAGTCATCTTAGAAAAGTTTAAAGACAAACAGCTAACCCTGCTCCTTGCAACAGACCTTTTGGCTCGTGGAATTGATATCGATAGCCTAGAATGTGTCGTAAACTTCGACGTCCCTAGAGATATGGAAACCTACACTCACCGTGCTGGCCGTACAGGTCGCATGGGTAAAGAAGGCTATGTTATCACTCTGGTAACCCATCCTGAAGAACTTAAAAAACTCAAGAAATTCGCAAATGTGCGTGAAATTGTCCTAAAAAACCAAGAACTCTATATCAAATAAGGTTGGCATTTGCCAACCTTTTTCTTATCCCCAAGTAATTTCTAATTGATAGCTGGCAAAGGGATGTCCCTCTTGGTTTTGTAGTTGATAGGCTAGCTCAATCTTTTGCCCATCCAGTTTGTAGTGACTCGTTTGAATGGTAAACTCCTGCATGCCCATTGGAGTAGGAATATAGGCCAAACTATCACTATCCTTTAGAAAACACATGATCGTTTTGGGACTCGAAAAACGGGTCATCACCAGTTCTTGACCATGAAATTTAATAACTACTTTTTCCTTTTCCTCATTATAAAAAAGCAGGTAGCTATAATCTCCTTTTTCATGCACTTCCACATCATAAAGCTGGTCAATGACTTCCAACTGATCATCAAACTGAATCGTATTTCGCATCCGAATCTTCACAACAAATCCTCTTTCTTGTCTCTTGTCCTACTATTTTACCAAAAAGAGCAGGATTTTGCTATAATGGTCATATGAACGAAAAAGTATTCCGTGACCCAGTTCACAACTATATCCATGTAAACAATCAGGTCATCTATGACTTGATCAATACAAAAGAATTTCAACGCTTGCGCCGTATTAAGCAACTAGGAACTTCCAGTTATACCTTCCACGGTGGGGAGCACAGCCGCTTTTCTCACTGTTTGGGGGTCTATGAGATTGCACGACGTATCACGGAGATTTTTGAAGAAAAATATCCTGAAGAATGGGATCCTGCTGAGTCTCTCTTGACCATGACCGCTGCGCTCCTACATGACCTTGGGCATGGTGCCTACTCCCATACTTTTGAACATCTCTTTGATACAGATCATGAAGCCATCACCCAGGAAATCATCCAAAGTCCTGAGACAGAGATTCACCAAGTCCTGCTACAAGTGGCGCCCGATTTTCCTGAAAAGGTAGCCAGTGTCATCGACCATACCTATGCTAACAAGCAGGTCGTACAGCTCATTTCTAGTCAGATTGATGCAGACCGCATGGACTATCTCTTGCGCGACTCCTATTTTACAGGAGCATCTTATGGGGAATTTGACCTGACTCGCATCCTCCGAGTCATTCGTCCAGTCGAAAATGGCATCGCCTTTCAGCGCAACGGCATGCACGCCATCGAAGACTATGTTCTCAGTCGCTATCAGATGTATATGCAGGTTTATTTCCACCCAGCAACACGGGCCATGGAAGTTCTCCTACAAAATCTCCTCAAACGCGCCAAGGAACTCTATCCTGAGGAGAAAGATTTCTTTGCACGAACTTCTCCTCATTTGCTACCTTTTTTTGAAAAGAAAGTTACTCTATCTGACTATCTGGCTCTGGATGATGGCGTGATGAATACCTACTTCCAACTCTGGATGACCAGTCCTGACAAGATTCTCGCAGACTTGTCACAACGTTTTGTCAACCGCAAGGTCTTTAAATCCATCACCTTTTCTCAAGAAGACCAAAATCAACTCGTAACCATGAGACAACTGGTTGAAGATATCGGCTTTGATCCAGACTACTACACTGCCATTCATAAGAACTTTGACCTCCCTTATGATATCTATCGTCCCGAATCTGAAAATCCACGGACACAGATTGAGATTCTACAGAAAAATGGAGACCTGGTAGAACTCTCTAGCCTATCTCCTATCGTCCAATCCCTTGCTGGCAGTCGCCATGGAGATAATCGTTTCTATTTCCCAAAAGAAATGTTAGATCAAAACAGCATCTTCGCAAGCATTACCCAGCAATTTTTACACTTAATTGAGAACGATCATTTTACCCCAAATAAGAACGAATAGAGGAAATTTATGAGTATTAAACTAATCGCCGTCGATATTGACGGAACCCTAGTCAACAGCCAAAAGGAAATCACTCCTGAAGTCTTTTCTGCCATTCAAGACGCCAAAAAAGCTGGTGTCAAAGTCGTCATTGCAACAGGTCGTCCTATCGCAGGCGTTGCCAAACTTCTGGACGACTTGCAGCTGAGAGACGAGGGTAACTATGTGGTAACCTTCAACGGTGCCCTTGTCCAAGAGACTGCTACTGGCCATGAGATTATCAGCGAATCTTTAGTCTATGAGGACTATCTGGATATGGAATTCCTCAGTCGCAAGCTCGGTGTCCACATGCACGCCATTACCAAGGACGGTATCTATACTGCCAATCGCAATATCGGAAAATACACGGTGCACGAATCAACCCTCGTCAGCATGCCTATCTTCTACCGCACCCCTGAAGAAATGGCTAACAAGGAAATTGTCAAATGTATGTTCATAGATGAGCCAGAAATTCTCGATGCTGCCATTGAAAAAATTCCAGCAGAATTTTACGAGCGCTACTCCATCAACAAATCTGCTCCTTTCTACCTCGAACTCCTTAAAAAGAATGTAGACAAGGGTTCAGCTATTATCCATCTAGCTGAAAAACTAGGATTTACCACAGATGAAACCATGGCGATCGGGGACGAAGAAAATGACCGTGCCATGCTCGAAGTCGTTGGCAACCCCGTTGTTATGGAAAATGGAAATCCAGAACTCAAAAAAATCGCCAAATACATTACCAAAACAAATGACGAATCTGGCGTTGCCCATGCTATCCGTACGTGGGTACTGTAAAAAGGCAAGAATAGACGAAAACCGCTCAGTTGAGCGGTTTTTTACACTGTTTATATGCCCCCTGCAGGAATCGAACCTGCAACTACTCCTTAGGAGGGAGTTGTTATATCCATTGAACTAAGGGAGCTAGAGAAAAACTCTGCTGGGTGAGCAGAGTTTTTTAGTCGAATTAACGACGGATTTCTTTGATACGAGCTGCTTTACCTTGAAGAGCACGCAAGTAGTACAATTTCGCACGACGTACTTTACCGTAACGAACAACTTCGATCTTTTCAACACGTGGAGTGTGGATTGGGAAGATACGCTCAACACCTACACCGTTAGAGATTTTACGAACTGTGTAGTTTTCTGAGATGCCAGCACCTTTACGTGCGATAACAACACCTTCAAAAATCTGGATACGTTCACGGTTACCTTCGACAACTTTCGCGTGTACACGAACAGTGTCACCAGGACGGAATGATGGGATATCTGTACGAAGTTGACCTTCAGTCAAGCTTTGGATTAATGGATTCATTTTATTCTCCTATCTTTGTCAATCTTGAGGAACCTTCCTCAGCGGATAAACTGTATTTTTGTGCGTCCATTACACACAAGATACAGTTTACCAAATTTCCACCTAAAAGTAAAGAAATTTATAGCAGAATTCCTAAAAAAATCGCTAGAAAACCGCCTATGTAGGTTAAGAATAAATAGCTATAAAATACCTTCTTATTGCTTAACAGTCTTTGTAGCTCGTCATTCAAGGTTGAAAAGGTCGTCAACCCACCACAAAAACCTATCGCTAGGATGGCATAGGCTTCCTTAGACTCCACATGATTGTAGAGTAGGCCAATAAAAAAACATCCTAGAAGATTGGCTATGAGAGTTCCTAGAGGTAATTTTGAAGCTTGATTATAGCGGGAAAAGAAATAACGCACCAGAGCTCCGAACCCGCAGGCCATTGTAAGATAAACGATTACCATTTCTTCCTCCCTAAACAATGAGCCAAGAGCAGACCTCCACCAATGCTCAAAAGTAGGTAGATTCCTAAACTAAGATAACGCCCGGTATCAAGCAGCTTCACAGCATCAAGCATTAGACTAGAAAAGGTTGTCAGGCCACCACAAAATCCTGTCCCCAGCGCCAAAACCAAGCCTTTACTAGTTCCCTTATAGACCAGATAGCCTTTCACCAGATAGACCAGGCAGAAAATGCCCAGATAGTTGACAAGGAGGGTGCCCCAAGGAAAGTCTGGACTGGCTGGTAACCAAGTGGAAATGAGATAGCGGACAAGGCCTCCCAACATAGCAGCCAAAAAAATTCCGAGCGGATAGAATTGTTCTTTTTTCATTTGATGTTTTGATCCTGATAATCACGCGAACGTTTGAGTATGTCTGAAAAAGTCGCAACAATGGTCTCCTGATAGCGCTTATCTTCTACTCGATTTTTGACTTTTTCAAAAATAACTTCTTCTCTCTTAGAATCTAAGATTGGCTTACCAGATGCTTTCTTATAAGCGACAACCCCTTCAACTAGGTGCATCCGTTCTTCTAGGAGCTTGACGATTTGGTCGTCGATTTGATCAATTTCTTGCCGAATAATATCTAAGTTCATACAGTCTCCTCCTTTATTTGAATTATTGTATCAAAAAGCCACCAAATAGGCTAGTAAAATCTAGTTTAGCTACTAAAAACTGCACCGACTCCTTCCAGTCAGCGCAGCTTGTTTCTTATCCTATTTTTGCAGCCAATTCTTCTGCGAATTGTTCCAAGCGTTCGATGTCTTCTTCCTCAGCAGAAAGATCTACTTTAACACACTCTGAACCTTTTTCTGCTCCTGTCGCTACAAAAACGCGATCAAAGTCATCGACAGCCTTACAGAATTCGTCGTAGAAGGTGTCACCTGAACCAACAACTCCGTAGATTTTACCATTCAAGTTGAGATCAGCTAGATCTTCGTAGAAGTCCATCATCTCATCTGGCAATTCTCCATCACCGTAAGTATAGGTTGCAACGATCGCGATGTCCGCCTCCAAGAAGTCTGAAGCGTCAACAGTCGTACATTCATCCACATCGACATCCAAGCCCAAGTCACGCAATTTATCTGCTACAATATCTGCAATTTCTTCGGTATTACCGGTCATACTGGCAAATACAATTTTTGCTAATGCCATATCGTCCTCCTCAATTTATCTTTCTCCATTATATCATATCTTTTTCATTTTAAAAATAAAAATTCTTGTGCTACAATGAAATGAGAAAGAATTGAGGTTATTTATGGAAATTTGCCAGCAAATTTTAGAGAAAATCAAAGAATACGATACCATTATCATTCATCGTCATATGAAACCAGATCCTGATGCCATAGGGAGTCAGGTAGGTTTAAAAGCTCTTCTCACACACCATTTCCCAGAAAAAACTATCAAAGCAGTCGGCTTTAACGAACCAACTCTAACCTGGATGGCGGAAATGGATATTGTCCAAGACAGTGACTACCAAGGAGCTCTTGCTATTATTTGTGATACAGCGAATCGTCCTCGTATCGATGATAAACGCTATGAACAAGCTGCTTTCACCATCAAAATCGATCACCATCCAAATGATGATATCTATGGTGACCTATCTTGGGTGGATACAAGTTCAAGCAGTGCCAGTGAGATGATTGCTCTATTTGCTCAAGAAAATCAGATAGCTTTGTCTAGTGAAGCTGCACGACTTCTCTATGCAGGAATTGTCGGGGACACGGGACGCTTTCTCTACCCGTCAACTAGTGCCCGTACCTTTAGAGTAGCTAGCCAGCTACGAGAGGCTGATTTTGACTTTGCTGGATTGTCTCGTCAAATGGATACCATGAGCTTCAAGATTGCAAAACTTCAAGGCTTTGTCTATGATCACTTAGAAGTTGATGAAAACGGCGCTGCACGCGTTCTGCTTACTCAAGACATCTTGAAAAAATATAAGGTTACGGATGCTGAAACAGCGGCGATTGTCGGAGCTCCTGGTCGAATTGATACTGTTAAGGCTTGGGCTATCTTTGTTGAACAAGCTGACGGTCACTTCCGCGTGCGTATGCGCAGTAAAATCACCCCTATCAATGAAATTGCCAAACAACACGACGGAGGAGGACACCCATTAGCCAGTGGCGCCAATTCCTATAGTCTAGAAGAAAACGAAATCATCTACCAAAAGTTAAAAAACTTGCTTAAAAACTAATAAAATACTTGCCAAACTTTTCAGAATCTGATAGACTAGTAAGGTAACAATCTATGGCTCGCAAAGAGACCATGGCAGAAAGGAAATATTGCAAAATGAAAAAAGATATCCATCCAGAATATCGCCCAGTTGTCTTCATGGACACAACTACTGGTTACAAATTCCTTAGCGGTTCAACTAAACGCTCTAACGAAACTGTTGAGTTCGAAGGTGAAACTTACCCATTGATCCGTGTGGAAATTTCATCAGACTCACACCCATTCTACACTGGACGTCAAAAGTTCACCCAAGCAGATGGACGTGTGGATCGTTTCAACAAAAAATACGGTCTCAAATAATAAAAAAAAGAACAGTTTCAACTGTTCTTTTTTTTACTTCTTTTTATAAATCAACCACTACTATTATCTCAATATCAAGCTTCAAGCTAGTGCCGAGAACTAATTTGAACAAGTTTAAAAAATATCGAAAAGAAGCTTGATATTGAGAATGGTTAAGATAATGGAAACTGCGTAGCCTAGGATTGTGTTCCACTTAGCATTGGTAAATTCTCCCATCAGTGACTTTTTAGAAGTCAGATAGATTAAGGGGAAGATTGAAAACGGAAGAGCAATTGACAGAAAAACTTGTGAATAGACCAATAACTGATCCAAGGTTTTTTCTTGATGTCCAAACAAGACGGCAACAATAATCACAGGAAGCAAGGCAAAAATACGGGTACCGATACGAATAATCCACTGAGGCAATTTCAGATGCAAGAAACCTTCCATGACAATCTGTCCTGTCAAGGTACCTGTAATAGTCGAATTTTGGCCACTTGCTAAGAGAGCTAGAGCAAATAAAGTTGACAGAGTTGAGCTGGCTATCGCTCCTGCTATTGTTGAATCCTGTAAAGCATTGTACATTTGAGAAAAAGCTGAAATTTCAGATGCATGACCAAAAAAGAGGGAGGCACCTAAAATGAGAAGCAAGGAATTGACAATAAAGGCTAAGGACAACTGAAGATTTGAATCCCATGTCATAAAACGCACGGCTTTCCGAACATCCTTCTTATCTTTGTGATTGATTTTCCTTGTTTGGGATAGGGATGAATGAAGATAGAGATTATGGGGCATGACTGTCGCTCCTACAATTCCTAGAGCTAATGTTAATTGGCTTTCATGACCTGGTAACGGTGTTTCAAATAAAGTTGAAGTTGGTAAATAACCACCAATAATCCCCTGAATACTTGGACTGGATAAGGCCACAAGATAGGTAAAGATGGCTAATATGGTTAAAATAAGAGTCGTAACAATGGCTTCAATTTTTTTGAAGCCAAATTTCATCAATAAAAGTAACAAAAATACATCTAAAACGGTTAGGAGGATAGCAATCATAATCGGTATTTTAAACAAAAGATTTAAGGCAATCGCTGAGCCTAGAACCTCAGCTAAGTCTGTCGCCATTAAAGCCAATTCTAAAATCACCCACAAACTATAGCGAAGCCACTTGGGAGCATGATGAGCTGTTGCCTGTGCTAGGTCCATCCTAGTCACGATACCGAGCTTTCCAGCCATCTGTTGTAACTGCATAGCAATGATGGATGAAATCAAAATAACAAATAAGAGACTATACTTGTAGGAAGCACCACCAACCACGCTGGTAATCCAGTTTCCAGGATCCATGTAGCCAACTGCTACAAGGGCTCCAGGTCCTAAAAATGCTTTTAGATTTTGCCAAAAATGATTGTTATTCGGAGTTTCAATAGATTGATTGATCTCAGAAAGAGAGACTTTTTTGTAAGAAGACATCGGAATTTTACACTTTCTAATCTGTCTTTACCTATTTTCTTAATGGAATTTTTGAAAATATCATGAAAATAGTTTCCTATTTCCAATTCTTCCTTATTATATCACATTTTAGAATGATTCTTAAGGAAAGAATGATGGTTGAAATAGGCAATTTCTGTATTGCAAAAGCCAGCGTTTTCTAACGCTGGCTTTAAAACTGTGAAAATTCTTTCTCAACTAGATCGCTTCTGTAACAAAACTACGACTTTCTAGTACCTTGAGCATGGCATTAGCTGTATCTAGAGCTGTAAAGAGGGGCACACCGTGTTCAATGGCTGAACGGCGGATTTGCTCACCATCTTCATCAGCAGTTCGCTTGGTTCCGACAGTATTGATGATCGCTTGAATTTTCCCTTTGCGGACAAAGCTTGGGATATCCTTCTCATCATCACCAATCTTACCAACAGGTTGGGCTTGAAGTCCATGACTGGCAAAGAAGGCTGCTGTCCCTTCTGTCGCAAGGATACCATAACCGATATTTTGGAAACGACGAGCCAAGTCCAAGGCTTCTTCTTTGGCATCATCTGCGATAGTAAAGACTACATTTCCAAAGGTTGGCAAGTGCAGGTAAGAAGCTTCAAAGGCCTTATAGAGAGCTTTTTCTAGAGTTGTATCCGAACCCATGACTTCCCCTGTTGACTTCATTTCAGGACCTAACAAGCTGTCTACCTTAGCTAGTTTCGTAAAGGAGAAGACTGGCGCCTTGATATGAACGCGAGTGCTTTCTGGATAAAGTCCATCTTGGTAGCCAAGTTCTTCAAGACTTTGACCAAGAATGAGCTTAGTCGCTACCTGAGCCATAGGGATATTGGTTACCTTAGAAAGGAATGGCACCGTACGGCTAGCACGTGGATTAACCTCAATAACATAGACTTTTTCATCCTTGATGACAAACTGAATGTTCATCATCCCAAGACAGTTAAGACCGATTGCTAGGCGTTTGGTGTAGTCTGCGATTGTTTCTTGGACTTTTTGAGACAAGGTTTGTGGTGGGTAAACGGCCATTGAGTCACCTGAGTGGACACCGGCACGTTCGATATGTTCCATGATACCAGGGATGAGAACATTTTCTCCATCTGAAATGGCATCGACTTCACACTCCTGACCAACGATGTATGAGTCAACAAGGACTGGGTGGTCTGGACTGGCCTTAACAGCCGTACGCATGTAAGAACGAAGGTCTTCTTCGTTTTCTACGATTTCCATAGCACGTCCACCCAAGACATAAGATGGACGAACGAGGACTGGGAAACCAATCTTGCGAGCAGCAAGCACAGCTTCTTCTTCATTAGTTGCTGTTTGTCCTGGTGGCTGTGGAATATCCAAGTCTTTCAGAGCTTGCTCAAAGAGGTCACGGTCTTCGGCACGGTCCAAGTCAGTTACTTGGGTACCAAGGATGGTCACACCTGCTTTTGCCAAAGGCTCTGCAAGGTTGATGGCTGTTTGACCACCGAACTGAACGATAACACCTTTTGGTTGCTCCAAGTCAATAACATTCATGACATCTTCGAATGTTAATGGCTCAAAGTAAAGTTTGTCTGATACCGAGAAGTCGGTTGAAACGGTCTCTGGATTTGAGTTCATGATGATCGCTTCATAACCAGCAGCCTGAATCGCCTTAACAGAGTGTACAGTTGCATAGTCAAACTCAACCCCTTGACCGATACGGATTGGACCTGAACCTAGGACTAGGACGGATTCCTTATCAGACTTGATAGACTCGTTTTCCCAGCCATAGGTTGAATAGAAATATGGTGTTTCAGAGTCAAACTCCGCCGCACAGGTATCGACCATCTTGTAAACTGGTACAATCTTGTTTTCCAAGCGAAGTTGGCGAACTTGGTCAGCTGTCGTTTCCCAGAGTTCAGCAATCTTACGGTCTGAGAAACCATTAAGTTTAGCTGTTTTCAAGACTTCTAGATCTTGTGGATGGGCACCCAATTCTTGCTCAATTTCAAAGATGTGCAAGAGTTTATCCAGATAGAAGATATCAATCTTAGTCAATTCAGCAATTTCTTCTGGAGTGTAACCACGGCGAATAGCCTCTGATACATAGAAGAGACGGTCATCTTGGGCTTTCACAACCTTTTCAATCAAGGCATCATCCGAAACAGATGCTAGTTCAGGCATTTCATTGTGGTGAACCCCAATTTCAAGAGAGCGACATGCCTTGAGAAGTGACTCCTCAATGTTACGACCAATGGCCATGACTTCCCCAGTCGCTTTCATCTGAGTTCCAAGACGACGCTCACCTTTTTCAAACTTGTCAAATGGGAAACGTGGAATCTTAGCAACGACATAGTCGAGAGCTGGCTCAAACATGGCATAGGTTGAACCTGTAACTGGGTTGATGACCTCATCCAAGGTCAAACCGACGGCAATCTTAGCAGCTAATTTAGCAATCGGATAACCCGTCGCCTTAGAAGCAAGGGCTGACGAACGTGATACACGAGGATTTACTTCGATGACATAATACTTAAAGCTGTGTGGATCAAGAGCCAGCTGAACGTTACATCCGCCTTCAATCTTGAGAGCACGAATAATGCTCAAGCTGGCATCACGGAGCATTTGGTTTTCATAGTCAGACATGGTTTGCGCAGGAGCAAATACAATGGAGTCTCCTGTGTGAATCCCAACAGGGTCAAAGTTTTCCATGTTACAAACAACGAGGGCATTGTCAGCTGAATCGCGCATAACCTCGTATTCGATTTCCTTGAAACCAGCGATTGAACGTTCAATCAAACATTGGGTAACAGGTGACAGTTTCAACCCATTTTCAGCGATTTCACGCAATTCTTCCTCGTTGGCACACATACCACCACCAGTACCACCAAGTGTGAAAGCTGGACGAACGATAACAGGATAGCCGATTGACGCCGCAAAGGCAACAGCTTCTTCCACTGTGTTGACAATTTCAGATTCTGGAATTGGCTGCTCAAGCTCTTCCATCAATTGTTTAAAGAGGTCACGGTCCTCTGCTTGGTCAATGGCAGATAATTTAGTTCCCAGTAGTTCGACACCCAATTCATCTAGAATGCCATTCTTAGACAATTCCATGGCCATATTGAGCCCTGTTTGACCACCAAGAGTTGGAAGCAAAGCATCTGGACGTTCCTTACGGAGAATACGAGTTACAAACTCAAGTGTGATTGGCTCGATGTAGACCTTGTCCGCAATCTCCTTATCCGTCATGATAGTGGCAGGGTTTGAGTTCACCAAGACAACTTCATAACCTTCCTCTTTCAAAGACAAGCAGGCCTGGGTCCCCGCATAGTCAAACTCAGCAGCCTGACCAATAATAATCGGACCAGAACCAATCACCATAATTTTTTGAATATCAGTACGTTTAGGCATAGTTTATGATACAAAGCCTGTCAAGAACAAAGTGAAAATAGGAAACTCGGTGCAGACGCCTTCAGCGTCAAGATGATGTTTATCTTTTTCACACAGTTCTTAGGGCGTGTTCACTTCCGCGAACAATGTATCTTCTCCTTTCTATTCGTCGCCTCACAGAGCGACATTAAATAAATTCTCCGACGATTTTTTAGCGAAACGATACTTTTCGATAAAAAATCTAGTGCAGGGAGTTTTTAGTTCGCCTAATAGCGACTAAAAGAAACGACCTGCCTTTCTATTCGTCGCCTCACAGGGCAACATTAAATAAATTCTCCGATGATTTTTCAATAATAAATCGAGTGTAAAAATTTTCAGCATCTCATTTCTCAACTAAAAGAAAGGACTTGCCTTTTTATTTGACAAACCTCTGACAGAGTTTCCTATATCAGCGATTAGCAGATTTAAACGACTCCATCATTTCGATAAATTCATCAAAGAGATAGCTTGCATCATGCGGTCCTGGAGCTGCATCTGGGTGGAATTGCACAGAGAAACCTGGTTGGTATCTGTGACGCACACCTTCAACTGACTTGTCATTGATTTCTTCATGGGTAATAATCAAATGCTCTGGCAAATCCTCACGGCTAACCGCATAACCATGGTTCTGGCTAGTAAAGTCTACTCGGCCTGTTGCAATTTCACGCACCGCGTGGTTAAATCCACGGTGACCAAACTTCATCTTGTAGGTCTTAGCACCATTTGCCATAGCAAAAAGTTGATGTCCCATACAGATACCAAAGATCGGAATTTTCCCTTGCACACCACGAATCATATCGAGCGCCTGGGGAACATCTTCTGGGTTACCTGGACCGTTTGACAACATGACCCCGTCAGGATGGAGATGGAGAATCTCTTCTGCTGTTGTTGTGTATGGAACAACGGTCACGTTACAGTTACGCTTAGATAGTTCGCGTAAGATGGAGTGTTTGAGACCAAAGTCTACCAATACGACACTCAATCCAACTCCAGGAGCAGGATAAGCTGTCTTAGTAGAGACTTGCTTGATATTATCTGTCGGTAGAACTGTCGCTTGGAGCTGGTCTATGATATGGTCCATCGTATCACCAACATGCGTAAGGGTTGCACGCATGGTACCATGCTTACGGATAATTTTTGTCAAAGCCCGGGTATCAATTCCTGAGATACCTGGGATTTTCTTCGCTTTCAAGAATTCATCCAAGGTCATTTGATTGCGCCAGTTACTTGCTCTACGCGCTTCTTCAAAAACTACTACTCCCTTACAGGTAGGATTGATGGATTCGTAGTCGTCACGATTAATTCCGTAATTTCCCACCAAAGGGTAGGTAAAGGTTAAGATTTGTCCATTGTAAGACTGGTCTGTAATGGATTCTTGGTAACCAGTCATCCCTGTGTTAAAGACGATTTCCCCTGTTACATCAATATCTGCTCCGAAGGCCTTGCCTTCAAATACTGAACCATCTTCTAATACTAGAAGTCGTTTTTTCATCTACTCACCTCTCGTTGATGCTCTCAGACATCTTTTAACGCTTTGTGCCTTATTTTGCTTTTCTATAGGCCAGCACAGATTCTAAAATTGCCATTCTGACAAAGACACCGTTGGTCATTTGCTGAACAATACGTGATTTCGGTGCTTCTACCAAGTGATCAGCGATTTCCACATCACGATTGACTGGAGCTGGGTGCATAAGGATTGCTTTTTCTTTCAAGCGGTCATAGCGTTCTTGTGTCAAACCATGCTGGTTATGATAGTCTTCTTTTGAAAATCCTGTCACAATTTCATGACGTTCATGCTGCACACGAAGAAACATCATAACATCTACTTGATCAATCACCTCATCAATTGATACAAAGCGACCGTAATGTTCAAACTCCTCACTTCTCCATTCCTCAGGACCTGCAAAGTAAAGCTCCGCTCCCAAGCGTTTAAGGATTTGCATATTAGACTTAGCTACCCGTGAGTGGTTGAGGTCGCCAGCGATAGCCACCTTAAGACCTTCAAAATGTCCAAATTCTTCATAAATTGTCATCAAATCAAGCAAACTTTGGCTAGGGTGTTGCCCTGAACCGTCCCCACCATTGATAATCGAAGTTGTGATGGTCGGGCTAGCAATCAATTCTCTGTAGTAGTCCACCTCTGGGTGACGAATGACACAGGCATCCACTCCTAGTGCAGACAGCGTCAAGATCGTGTCATAGAGTGTTTCACCCTTATTCACTGAACTGGTCTTCACATCGAAATCCAAAAGATCAAGTCCAAGTTTCAGTTCTGCTACCTCAAAGGATTTGTGGGTACGAGTTGAACTTTCAAAGAAAAGGTTGGAAACGATATGTTGTTCCTCATAAGAAGCACTCGCTCCGTTTTTAAATTCGATTCCTCGTTTGATCAATTTCATTACTTGTTCTACAGTAAGGTCTTCCATAGAAACGACATGTTGCAAAGCTTGTTGATTTTCTGACATTTTTTTACTCCTTTTAGTGTTTTAGGCTTGTTCTGTGATTAGTACTCTGTCTTGTCCATCTAGTTCTGTCATCTCTACGATAATTTCTTCAGAACGACTGGTTGGGATGTTTTTTCCAACATAGTCCGGACGGATTGGAAGTTCTCTGTGGCCACGATCAACCAAGACTGCCAAACTCACACGAGCAGGGCGACCATGGCTAACAATATTGTCAATAGCAGCTCGGATAGTCCGACCTGTATAGAGTACATCGTCCACCAAGATGACTTCCCGATCTGTCACATCAACAGAGATTACAGAGGTATCTTCTCCACTTTTGACATCGTCACGGAAAGGTTTAGTATCTAGTTCTACCACTGGAACAGCGATATTTTCTAACTGTTCCAAGCGTTCTTGGATACGACGAGCGATAAAAACACCTCGCGTTTTAATACCAGCCAAAACGATTTTATTCAAATCTTTGTTTCGCTCAATAATCTCGTAGGTAATCCGAGTAATCGCTCGTTTGACGGTCAATTCGTCTACAACTTCTTTTGTCCTCATGACAAACCTCCAAAAAGAAAAGTCTCCTTAACAAGGAGACTTCAAAATGTATAGCCAAGCCAGCTCTACTGTAAAGAGTATAGACTTCTGCTATCTATTGATCCGACTCCTTGACTGCCTCACGGGACAGGTTTAAAGGAATATTTTATTGTTATCACTATATCACAAAGAAAGGATCAATGCAAGAAAAAAACATAAAATTTTCATCTTATAACGAACTAAAATCATATAATTGTGGATAGTGATCGCATTCTGGGTTCTTTGGGTGACAGATAGCCCGTCCAAAGTAAATCATAGCCTGATGGGCCGCCAACCATTTCTCTGGAGGCAGAACATCCATGACACGTTTTTCTACTTCGAGGGGCGTGGCCGATTTTTTAACAATATCATGATGCTTGCAGATACGCTCAACATGAGTATCAACTGCAAAGGCTGGAATTCCAAAGCCCACACTCATGACTACGTTAGCTGTTTTGCGTCCAACACCTGCTAGGCTTTCTAATTCCTCTCGAGTCTGAGGCACTTGACCATTAAAATCGTCTAGTAACTGCTGGGCACATTTTTTAAGAAATTTAGCTTTATTGCGATAAAGTCCTAGACGGGAAATGTGTGAAGCAATTTCACTTTCAGTTGCTACAGACATGGCTTGTGGCGTTGGAAAAGCAGCAAAGAGACCTGGCGTGGTCTTATTTACCGCTGCATCTGTCGTCTGAGCTGACAACATCACTGCAACCAGTAGTTCAAAATGATTGCGAAAATCAAGACTAGGCTTAGCATCTGGAAAGAGGGCAATTATTTCCTCAATGACATGACGGGCACGTTTCTTGGATAAAACCATCTACTCGTCTCCATCAAATAGTCCTTGCAAACCAGCAAATGGACTGTTTTCTTCTTTTTTGACTGCTTGTTGGGCTTGATATTCGTCTTCAGTCATGATTTGCCAGTCATTTCCTGATACAAAACCTTGGCCCGCCTCTTCTTCTGCCGTCAAGACTTTGATTGGGATATTGAGTAGGATATTATCTGCTATGCTCTCAGCAAGGTCGATTTCCCCATTTTCGATAGGCAAGACCAAGTCATCGTCTAGAACTTCCTGGTCCAGTTGGTTGGTCGCTCCTTCCATGAAAACTTCTGTGACTGGATAAGACTCAGCCAACTCAACTGGCTCCATACTTCGGCTGGAAGCAAGAACAATGGTATATGACAACTGATAGTCTAAGAAATACAGACGGTCTTCGTACTGGACCTTCCCAACAGCAAGGATATCTTTGACATCTAAAATTTCTTGATTTCTTTTACGCAAGTCTGCTGCCAGGTCTAAAGCTTGTTCAAAATGCAGGCCTTCAGGTTGCTTACGAATTTCTTGAATATTTAACTTCATATTTCCTCCATAAAGATGTACTTACTTGATTATACCATGAAAAGGCTATAAGTCAGCCTCCCAAACTTTGAGATTAAAATCTCATTTTTTAACATATTTACTATGACAAACTTTCCTATTAGTGCTATACTATAGGCAAGAATACATCAGAGCAAGGAGGATGCTCATATGGAAGACAAAGCACTGATTAACGAAGCTTACCAACTCCTTTCCGAGTTAAATAAAAGTTTCCAAAGTTGCAAACAAGGTACAGCCGATGATTTTCGTCTACAAGAACTGCTAAACAGCACTCTCAAGGAACTTAAAAAAGCGGAAAAGCTTGACAACAGTATCTTAATCGACCTTGAGAAATTTTACCAACGTACCAGTCTTCTGATTGGACTTGGTAGCCTAAAACTGAACGATCAAGCACGCACCGCTTGGCGCAACTATGACAAGTTCCTTTATGAGCATGTCAAACACGTCTTAACTCTCTATGGACCTGTTTTCGGTTTTTAGAGTTTGAAATTACTTGTTTTCTATTGACAAAATTTCCTGAAAGGTATAGGATAGAGGTACTAATACTCGGAGGTAAGGGAGACATGAACAACTAATCTATCAAATAAAGAATCTTTATTTAGTAGATCTTGTTTTTGTCTCTTTTTGTGTGCTCTTTTTATACTAGATTTTCTAGTATCTTGTTCTCATTGAAAATCGAAAAACTAGAAAGCTATGCTCCTCTTGGGTTGGGTTAGGCAGCTCCAAGCTAGTTTGACGAGTTTTTCAACGAGGATAATAGAGTTTTGACAGTGACTTTGGGCTCTACTAGATAAAGTAGAGCTTTTTGTTATGCACAATGGACATTCTAGAAAGGGCAACAATATGATAAAAATCAATCATCTAACCATCACTCAAAACAAAGATCTACGGGATCTTATATCTGACCTAACCATGACTATCCAAGACGGAGAAAAGGTTGCTATCATTGGTGAAGAAGGAAATGGTAAATCGACTTTACTACGAGCTTTAATGGGGGAGGCATTACCTGATTTTACTATCAAGGGCGACATCCAGTCTGACCTTCAATCACTGGCATGCATTCCTCAAAAAATCCCTGAAATCCTGAAAAATAGGACTCTACATGACTACTTCTTTTTAGATTCTGCTGATTTAGACTACAGCATTCTTTATCGTTTGGCGGAGGAGTTGCACTTTGATAGCGACCGTTTTGCTAGCGACCAAGAAATTGGTAGCCTCTCGGGGGGCGAAGCTTTGAAAGTTCAACTCATCCATGAGTTGGCAAAACCTTTTGAGATTCTATTTTTAGATGAACCTTCAAATGACCTAGACCTTGAGACGGTTGATTGGCTAAAAGGTCAGATTCGAAAGATTAGGCAAACTGTTATTTTCATTTCCCATGATGAAGACTTTCTTTCTCAAACGGCTGATACTATTGTCCACTTGCGACTGGTCAAGCATCGGAAAGAAGCGGAAACGCTAGTCGAGCATTTAGACTATGATCGCTATAGTGAGGAGAGAAAGGCTAATTTTGCAAGACAAAGCCAGCAAGCTGCTAACGACCAGAGAGCCTATGACAAAACCATGGAAAAACATCGCCGCGTCAAGCAAAATGTAGAAACTGCACTTCGAGCTACCAAAGACAGTACTGCCGGTCGCCTATTGGCTAAAAAGATGAAAACTGTTCTCTCTCAAGAAAAACGCTTTGAAAAGGAAGCTCAGTCCATGACCCAAAAGCCACTTGGAGAGGAACAAATCCAACTTTTCTTTTCAGACATCCAACCATTACCGGCTTCTAAAGTCTTAATCCAACTGGAAAAAGAAAATTTATTCATTGGCAAGCGCATTTTAGCTCAGGAGTTACGACTAACAGTCCGTGGCCAAGATAAAATCGGTATCATCGGGCCAAATGGTGTTGGGAAATCAACTCTGTTAGCCAAGTTGCAACAACTGCTCAGCGCCAAAAGAGAGATTTCACTTAGTTTTATGCCACAAGATTACCATAAAAAACTACAATTGGATCTATCTCCAGTAGCCTATCTCAGCCAAACTGGACAAAAAGAGGAACTACAGAAAATCCAATCTCACCTAGCCAGTCTCAATTTCAACTATCCAGAGATGCACCACCAAATCCGCTCCCTATCTGGCGGGCAACAAGGTAAACTCCTACTTTTGGATTTAGTGTTGCGCAAACCAAACTTTCTCCTTCTGGATGAGCCTACACGTAATTTTTCTCCCACTTCTCAACCCGAAATCAGAAAACTCTTTGCCTCCTATCCCGGCGGTCTGATCACTGTTTCACATGATCGACGTTTCTTAAAAGAGGTCTGTACGAGTATCTATCGTTTGACAGAAAATGGTTTGGAAGTCGTTGATTTACAAGATTTATAAATGTTGAACATAGCAAAAATCCAGAGACGACCTCTGGATTTTTTGGGCTGTTTGAGCTAACTCAAACAGCTTGAAAGATACTCACTTAATCAGAAGAACAACTTTGTTGCACTTGACTTGACAATTAAGGAAAAAATTGTTTTTCCATCTCTGCCACTTAACTACAAATTAAATAATTTATAACTAGTATTCTTTTTTCTCCATAATCATAACGGACAATTTTACTGCAAGCCCTATGATTAATATGCTTACAACTAAAATTCCTAAGCAAATCATTGATATAGAATTCTTACTAAAAATCTCCATTAGTTCTGCAAGAAAATTTGACTTTTCTTTTAACAGTGTTGATAAAGCAAATATTAAGAAATAAGTGATTACCATAATGAGTCTACCCTTTTCAGCACCATATTTAAGAATAAATGGTAATTGAATGGCAGACATAAGTATACTAGCAGCTAATGTAATTAAAGCAATAAACACTATATTATCCAATGACATTTGATTTTTTGTCATCAACAGTACAAAAATGCAGATTGAACCAACCAAACCAAAGGCAAATGCAAAGAAAAACTTGCTCAACACATAACTGCTCTTTTTTATTGGCATCGAAAATGCAAACTGTTCGAAATTTGATTTTGTATCATAGCCAAAGGCGATTGCAGTAAGTATGAGCGGAATCATTACACATATTAACGGAACCATAAACAATTCATTTTCATAAATTCCATATACAGCCAGTGCAATACTGATAGTAACCGTTAATAATAATGTCTTTTTTAAAGTTGCTATATCTTTCAAAATTAATGATGTCATTATTGTCTCACTCCTTTCACAAAGTAAATCATAATATCCTCAATTGACGGTTTTTGTAACTTGATACCATCAGGTACAAGACTCTTTTTAACAAGTAACTCTTGCCCAAAAGAATGTATTCTTCTTCCTACAATGGCTTCTTCATCAATGTTATTTACTTCTTCATTGGATAAAGTACATATACCGTAGTTTTCTTTTAACTCATCTTTTGTTTCCATAAATAAGATTTTTCCATTGTGGATAAAAGCAATGTAATCTGCCACTTTTTCTAAGTCAGATAAAATATGGGAAGAAATAAGAATTGTATGATTTTCATCTTGCATAAAATCTAATAACAAATCCAAGATTTCCTCTCTTACAATTGGGTCAAGCCCACTTGTTGCTTCATCTAAAATCAAAAGTTCAGCATTGTGAGATAAAGCAACAGCCATTGAAAGTTTCATTTTCATACCACGAGAATAGTTTTTAATCATCTTTTTATGTGGTAAATTGAATTTTTCAACGAATCCATAAAACTGCTTTTTATCCCATTTTGAATAAACTCTATGACAAAACTTTTCAACATCGATTAATGTCATTTCTTCCGGCACTAACAAATCATCAAATACCACTCCAAGTTTATCTTTCAGTTCAACACTATTAGGATTTTCCTCATCTAAAAGTCTTATATCGCCAGAGTCTTTTCTTAAAAGCCCAAGTAACAATTTTATAGTTGTACTTTTACCAGCTCCATTCTGTCCGATATATCCAACTATTGTTCCTTTCGGAATAGTAAGATTTACCGGTCCTAGTTTAAAACTGTCAAATGTTTTTACTAAATCTTTAATTTCAATAGCATATTTACTCATATTCACCCTCCACATAACTCTTTAACATTTTTATCAATTCATCACTGGATACATCTGCAATTTCTGAAAGTTCAACTACTTCTTGAAGCTTCGATTCAATTTTCTTTAAGTATTCTTCTCGAATTAGTTCTTTATTTTGTGCTGCAACAAAATTACCTTTTCCTTGTACCGAATTTATAAACCCGTCTAACTCTAATTCATCAAAAGCTCTTTTTGCAGTTAACATACTTACTCTTATTTCTTTCGCTAAGAATCTTATCGAAGGTAGTTGTTCTCCCACTTTCAAATCTCCAGAAATGATTTGTGCTTTAATTTGATTTTTTATTTGCAGATATATTGGTTCATCACTGGAATTATTTATCTGTATATTCATCATCAACCCCCTACTGTTATTTGTGTTTTAACTGTTATTATTATAGCATAACAGTTAAAACATTGCAATATCTAAAAAGAAGCAGACAAAAATTTTTTTCCCGCTTCTTCTCATTACTATCTAAATTCTTTCAGCAACTCTCTTAGCTTTTCCAATATCTTATTTCTTCTCTTTATGAGAGCTGGATGAGATATTTTTTTCATTTCAGCTACCAAACGAATAGTTTCATCATTGAAATAAAGTCTATCAATGATTTCTCTTTCTTCTTCATTTAATTTTGATAGTGCATCTCGCACTGCCTCAATCATCCTCTGTGTCTGAACGTTTTTATCTACATCAAAACCCTCATCAACTATACTATCCTCAAAATGTCCATCATTTTCAAAAGACGAGAAAAAAGCAGGTGATTTCTTCTATCCACCTGCTTCAAATATTTTTCGGCTCTATAATATTTGTAGTGGGTAAATCCCCTATGGATATTATGGAGCTTATTTTAGCTTTTCTTCAACCCACTACAGTTGACAAAGAGCCATTTTTTCTACATATGTTTCAAACGCTCAATTCGTTCTGAGATAGGTGGGTGGGTGTAAAATAGTTTTTGGAGTCCGCCACCTTTCTTGGGATCATTGATATAAAGAGCGCTACTGGCATCGTCAACATGGTGATGCATCGGCTCGCTATTTTCCAACTTACGCAAGGCATTGATCATCCCTTGAGGATTACGAGTCAGCTCCACACTGGATGCATCCGCCAGAAATTCCCTCTGACGGGAAATGGCTAATTGCACCAAGGTTGCTGCGAGAGGTGCTAGAACAATGGCTAAGAGAGAGATAACAAGCATGATAATCTCCAAACCATTTCCATCGCGATCATTATCACTCCGTCTGCGACCAGCGCCTCCCCACCACATCATCCGTCCTGCCATACTAGACAGAAGGGTAATGGCACTGGCGAGGGCGACAGCAATGGTCGAAATGCGGATATCGTAGTTTCGGATATGACTGACCTCATGCCCCATAACAGCTTCCAGTTCCTCGCGATTCATGATAGCTAGAAGACCCGAAGTGGCTGCTACTGCTGCATTCTGCGGGTTTGAACCTGTCGCAAAGGCATTTAAAGAAGAATCCTCAATGATGAAAACACGTGGCATGGGGATCTGAGCGACCATGGCCATATCTTCTACTACATGGTAGAGGTCTGGGGCTCTTTGCTCATCAACCTCACGCGCCCCATTCATAGACATGACAATCTCTGTCGATTGAAAGATCATGGTCAGAGCGTAGATAAGACCAATAATCAAGGCAATAATCATGCCACCAAGACCTGAACGCATAAAGAGATAGCCAACAGCATAACCAACCAAGGCCAAGAGTAGGAAGAAAACCAGCAACAAAATCCAGGTTTTTCGTTTATTGCTCGCAATTTGATCAAACAACATCTTAGTCACCTAATCCGCTAAAGTCAACTTTAGGAACTGCCTTTTCCTCTTCAGGTGTTTGAAGGAAGTCTGCAGCTTTAAAGCCAAATAGTCCTGCGATGATGTTACTTGGGAAGCTTTCAAGTTTTACATTGTAGTTGCTGACAACACTGTTGTAGAGTTGGCGAGAGTAAGAAATTTTATTTTCTGTATTGGTCAACTCTTCTTGCAATTTGATAAAGTTAGCACTAGCTTTCAAGTCTGGGTAATTCTCTGCTACTGCAAAGATACCAGAAATCTGGCGGGTAAGGGCATCACTGGCCTTCATCGCTTCAGCTGGTGAAGTTGCTGCGGCTACTTGTCTACGAAGTTCTGTCACCTTTTCCAAGGTAGAACCTTCATATTTGGCATAGCCTTTGACTGTTTCAATCAAGTTTGGGAGGAGATCATTACGACGCTTCAACTGAACATCGATCTGGCTCCAAGCCTCCTTGGTCTGCATACGATTTCTAACCAAACCGTTATAGCTAACAATCACAAAAATAACAATCAGAGCCAAAACTCCAAGAATAATCCAAGTCATAATCTTATTCCTTTCTGCTTTTAGATTACTACCAGTATATCAAAATTTTAATGAATATGGTAAAATAAGATGATACTAGAGAAGGAAACTACTATGAAACCAGAAACATTTTACAGCCTACTAGCTGAGCAAAATATTCCACTTTCTGACCAGCAAAAGAATCAATTTGAACGCTATTTTGAACTCTTAGTCGAGTGGAATGAAAAGATTAACCTGACCGCTATTACAGATAAAGAAGAAGTTTATCTCAAACATTTTTATGATTCGATTGCACCTATTCTGCAAGGCTTGATTTCAAATGAAACTATCAAACTTCTTGATATCGGGGCTGGTGCAGGATTTCCTAGTCTGCCCATGAAAATTCTCTATCCTCAGTTAGATGTGACCATCATTGATTCGCTCAATAAGCGCATTAACTTCCTTCAGCTTTTAGCTCAGGAGTTGGATTTGGATGGTGTTCACTTCTACCATGGACGGGCAGAAGACTTTGCCCAAGACAAGAACTTCCGTGCCCAGTTTGATGTGGTGACGGCTCGTGCGGTTGCCCGTATGCAGGTTTTGTCTGAGCTGACCATTCCCTATCTTAAAGTTGGTGGCAAACTATTGGCACTCAAGGCCAGCAATGCTCCTGAGGAATTGCTAGAAGCCAAGAATGCCATTAACCTCCTCTTTAGTAAGGTAGAGGACAACCTCAGCTATGCCCTACCAAATGGAGATCCGCGCTACATCACTGTGGTCGAAAAGAAAAAGGAAACACCTAACAAGTACCCAAGAAAGGCTGGCATGCCCAACAAACGCCCACTTTAAACAATAGTGCACCCTTGTTTAAAGTTCAGAAAACAATTTACAAAATCTGCCTCGCTTTATTATTTCTAGGCTCGGGAAAAATTCGTTTACAAAACGAACCTCGCTCTCGCATTTCCGGGCTCGGGAAAAAATGATTTACAAAATCTGCCTCGCTCTTTTATTTCTAGACTCGGGAAAAATTCGTTTACAAAACGAATTTTTTCTGCTATACTATCCTAAGCAAAGGTTTTTAATGTCATCCTGTGAGGTGACGAAGGCGCAGATTTATATAAATTTTTAAAAGATAGCTATTTTTTAAAAAGTCTTACTCTGAGGGCCTATTGCTGCAAAATAATGGGCTCTTTTTTGGTGCCCAAAAGTGAGGTTTTTATGAAACAGGAATCAACTGTTGACTTGTTACTAGACGTTGATCAACGTCCTTCTGCTGGTAAAGGTATTCTTCTAAGCTTCCAGCACGTATTTGCCATGTTTGGCGCAACCATTCTCGTTCCCTTAATTTTGGGAATGCCCGTATCGGTTGCTCTCTTTGCATCCGGTATTGGAACACTTATCTACATGATTTCTACTGGCTTTAAGGTTCCAGTTTACCTAGGTTCTTCATTCGCCTTTATCACGGCTATGTCTTTAGCCATGAAAGAAATGGGGGGCGATGTATCTGCTGCTCAAACGGGGGTAATCTTGACTGGTTTGGTCTATGTTCTTGTAGCAGCAAGTGTTCGTTTTGCAGGTACGAAATGGATTGATAAACTCTTGCCACCAATCATTATCGGACCTATGATTATCGTTATCGGTCTTGGTCTTGCTGGTTCTGCTGTAACGAATGCTGGACTCGTAGCAGACGGAAACTGGAAAAACGCCCTTGTAGCCGTTGTTACATTCTTGATTGCCGCCTTTATCAATACAAAAGGAAAAGGTTTCCTTCGTATCATTCCTTTCCTCTTTGCCATCATCGGTGGGTACATCTTCGCTATGATGCTTGGTTTGGTTGACTTTACCCCAGTCCTTCAAGCCAATTGGTTTGAAATTCCTGGTTTCTACTTGCCATTTAGTACAGGTGGAGCCTTTAAAGAGTACAACTTGTACTTCGGTCCTGAAACAATCGCCATCTTGCCAATCGCTATTGTAACCATTTCAGAACACATCGGAGACCACACAGTTTTAAGCCAAATCTGTGGCCGTCAATTCCTGAAAGAACCAGGACTTCACCGTACGCTTCTTGGTGATGGTATCGCGACATCTGTATCAGCCTTCCTCGGTGGACCAGCTAATACGACTTACGGCGAAAATACAGGGGTTATTGGGATGACTCGTATCGCTTCTGTCTCTGTTATCCGTAACGCGGCCTTCATCGCCATTGCTCTTAGCTTCCTAGGGAAATTCACTGCCTTGATTTCAACCATTCCAAATGCTGTGCTTGGTGGCATGTCCATCCTTCTCTACGGAGTTATCGCCAGCAATGGTTTGAAAGTTTTGATCAAGGAGCGCGTTGATTTCAGTCAAATGCGTAACCTCATCATTGCTAGTGCTATGCTGGTACTTGGACTTGGTGGAGCCATCCTCAAACTTGGCCCAGTTACACTTTCAGGTACTGCTTTATCAGCCATGACAGGAATTATCTTGAACTTGATCTTGCCACACGAAAATAAAGACTAATCATCTATACAAACAAAATCCACTCGATTGAGTGGATTTTTCTGATTCTTACCTTCCCCAGGCAATCAGGAGATACATGAGACTAGACCCAAACATGTCTGCCAGAGCATGCATGAGAAAGAACGGGAGGAGATTTTTCACCTTATATTTGTACAAAAAATAATAGAATAAGCCATAAACTACACCAATAACCAGCGCCCATACTAATCCTTGATAAGTGTGAAAAGAAATCCGAATGAGGGTAGAATAAAACAAAACCCGCCACTTGTGCTTTTCTTTCACTGAGGTCAACAACCCTAGAAAGAAAAACTCTTCATAGAAGCCATTTAGCAAGGCATAGGCAATTGCCATCGGACTAAGCGCTAGGAATTTCCGTATAACTTCCATGGGATCTATGTGGGCAAAAAGAGCTGGATTTAAGTAATTGTATTCACCAGTTAGTGTCGTCACCAAGTCTCCAAACAATCCCACAATGGCAAATATAAATGGAACCCAAAAGAGAAGGGACCAGGTCCAACGAATAGGAAGCTGATTGAAATCATAATTCCGAATCAAAAGGTAAAGCAAGGCCAAGGTCAGAAATATAACTTGCAGAGTGAAGTTGCTCGAATAGGCCGCTCCTTCGCCGACAGTATCACTTGCCGTATTCATTGTAGTTGACAAACCTGTCGGAAACATACTTGCTAAAAAGAGCTCCGTTGAACGAATGATAAACAGGCCAAACGTTAGAACTGTGATAATCAAAATGTCAAACCATCTCAAGTAGCGCAGGGGCTTAGTTGGGTGAATGCTTTGTAAAATTTTCATATCTCCTCCTTCTAGCAGTTAAAGATTGGTTTATTGTAAGAAAAGAAACTTAAAATTTTATAAAATTCCACTCCTATTCCTTATCCTTGATCAGTATTTCGATAGGATATTCAAAACAACCACTTTTTACGAGTAACTAGTTTCTCATTCAACCTTCTGTTTGTTTTCTATCAACAAATCTTTCAAAGAAATGATGGTTACTGCAAGTAAAATCATAGCCATACCGACAAAATCAATCGCATAGAATTGCTCTTTCATAATCAGAAAGGCAAAGAAAACAGCAGAGATGGGCTCTATGGAAGCCAATAAACTGGACTTAACAGGGCCTATCATACTAGCTCCTTTTAGGAAAGCTGTATAGGCAAAGACCGTTCCGATGATGATAATCCCAGCAAATGCAAAAAGAAAATCCAAGCTGGTCGGTATGCTGGTCTGCAAGACTCCTGTGAAGGGAAGAGCCACAACACCAGAAATAACCATGCCCACACCAATCACCAAAATACTTCCCCATTTCTTAATCAAAGCGATAGGAAGGATAATATAGAGAGCATAGGTCAAGGCAGAAAAGAGTCCCCAGAAAAGACCAGCAGGTGTGACAGACAACTGGTCAAGTTCCCCATGAGTCGCGATAAGAAAAGTCCCTCCGATTGCTAATCCAATCGAAATAATCTCAGCCAGAGTTGGTGCCACCTTGTCCTTGATACAAGTATAAATCAAGATTCCAACAGGACATACATACTGGAGAACCGTAGCCGTTCCAGCATTGGTTTCCTGAATGGCAGAAAGATAGGCAAACTGGTTTAAGAAAAGTCCAAAAACTGCAAATAGCAACAGAGATAGTAGACTTTTTCTGTCTTTTAAAAAAGCAGAGAGTTTATCCTTTGAAGTCGCATAGGATAAGATTACTAGTGCCAAGCCTGCAATGATAAGTCGTAAATTGGTCAAGACTAGAGCGGAAATCCCATGTGCCATCAGGTATTGGCCACTGGTTCCAGACAAGCCCCAAGCAATCCCTGCCACTACTGTATACAGAGTTCCTTTTACGGTTTTTGACATACTTCTTCCTACTCCTCTTGACGAATCATTTCCATCACTTGATTTCGATCGACTATCCACTGGGCACGCTCATCCTTCTCATACGTTCGATTGGATAAAAAGATAGCGGCTTCCTGTATCTCTCGATTCCACATGATGAAGGTACCTGTATAGCCCGTATGGTCGAGCCAGGTTCCCTCCAGATTCCAAGCTAGAGAACGCTCTTTATCATCTAAGGGAGAGTAATTTCGGCTCAAGTTTTCAGCAAAATCATCTTTCAGATAATGTTCCAAAAAGATTTGCAAATCCTTAACAGTTGAAAATAAACCAGCACTTCCAGCATGTTTTCCTAAAAGACGAGCTTTGGGATCGTGGATGTTTCCGGCTTCCACTCCTCTCACTGTTGGTACAGCATGCTCTACGGGGCCAAACTTGGTTTCCGTCATTCCCCATGGGTTCAAAACTTGTTCTTCTATAATCTGATCCAAGTCTTGTTCAAAGATTTTTTCCAAAAGAAAGCCCAAGAGTAAAAAGTGAACATCTGAATAGAGGAAGGCTAGCTGATTTCGTCTGTTGAGGTGAAACATGGCCTCTCTTAATTCCTCAGCGCTTAACTGGTCTCTGTTAGGAATAAAAGGATCTAGGTATGTTGCGTGGGTCAAGAGTTGACGAATAGTGATATCTGGATAATCACATTCAGCGAAATAATCCGTCACTGGTCGATCAATATTTAATTTGCCCTGCTGCCACAAGAAGGTAAAGACTGTCCCTACTCCAAGAACCTTACTGACACTGGCTAGGTCATAGACTAGCCCTGAATCTGTTTTCAAACCTTTCTCAGGGTCACTCAAGCCTAGGTAAGATTCTCTCCATTCTCCGTCCTTAAAATACGCAAAAGAGGCCCCGGGATAGACCCCTGCCTCGATTTGATTTTCTATTTTTCTTAGAATTTTTTCCCACTTCATGCTTCTTCAAACCACAATTCGATATTATTGTTGTCTTTACCAAGGAAGAATTTTTCAGACTTGGGAACAAAATAGCCTGTCTTTTCGAATTTATGACGAAGACTGGTTAAATCAAAATTCTTTACTAAAAATTTCAGCATAGACAAGTCCCAAGTAACGTTGTTTTCAACAGCCAAATCTGGCCCTTCCCCTTTGGTAAAGCTAATTGTCTTGGCTACTACTTCGGGATCAAGTATACTCTCCGTCCCCTCAGGAAAACGCAACTCCATAGAAATCTCAAATTGACTCAAGTATTTTATACTTTTATTTGAAGAAAATTCAGGAACAGTTTCCAGTGGAACCAAATCTCTTATATCATTTTCCGCATGAACAAGAATCACATCCTGTTCAGGAGAAACAATCTCAAAAGCATAACCACAGCTTCCTTTAAATAGGCGAGGAAGAGACTCCATCTGTGAAAGAAGATCCTCAATTTCAGAAGGATTCTTAACTTTTACCAAGAGTCTGGCTAGTTTCTTAAGCCCTTCAACTCTCCGAGTTCGCATACTGGGAGCCTCTTCGAGAATCAACTTTTCAACACCTGTTTGGTCACCAAGTGAAAGGAAAGCAGATTCTTCTAATAAGGGCTTCATTCCAAGAGTTTCAATGTAAAATTTTTCGTTTAATTTTCGGTTATTGACCTTCAAAGTCGGAATAATTTGTATCATTTGATTTGCATTCATAGCTTCCTCCAACTCTTTTATTTTAAAGGATTTTAGGATTTTTTACAAGCTATTCCACTTAAATTCTAGAATTTTTTACAAAAATTTCCGATAAAAAAACTGGGATTTCCCAGTTTCATTTCTTATAGGTAAAGTAGTTTAAAGACTGCTACTGCTGCAATACCAGCTGCGATTGGTGCTACAACTGGAACCCATGCATACCACCATTTTGAATCACCCTTGTGTTGACCAAGAATTGATTTAGGAAGAACTGCGTGAAGAAGACGTGGTCCGAAGTCACGAGCCGGATTCAAACCAGGTCCAGTAGGTCCACCAAGTGAAGTTACCAAGGCCATAACTAGGAAACCAAGTGCCAAGTGAGCAACTGAAAGTCCAGCAGCTGTGTGTGGTGCTACTTGAGCTTTTACTGCCAATTCACTTAAGTCAACAGTTTGACCAGCTTGAGTAGCCATTTGTTTCATGTATTGAAGAACCTCAGCTCCAAAAAAGTTTTTAGTCATTCCTAGGGCTGCAAAGAACAAAATAAACGAACCGACAAACTCATTGATAAAACCATTTACACTTGCTGCGAAACGTGATTCTTTTGTACCGTGATCAACACTTGAAATCGTTGAGAAAGTACCCAAAATGTTATTAGAATTCTCTGTCTTCAAGTAGTAAGGACGGTGAGTTGCCACAACCATAGCTTGACCAAAAATCGCTCCTAAAACTTGCGCAAGGATGTAATATGGTACTTGTTCCCAAGGGAAAAGTCCACTCACAGCAAGTCCAAGTGTGAAGGCTGGGTTGATGTGGTTACCAGATACATTACCAAACATCAAAGCTGGGATCATAACCCCCATACCATAACCAACCGCGATAACGAGCCAGCCACTTTGGTGACCTTTCGTACCTTTAAGTTCAACGTTAGCAACTGCACCATTACCAAGAATGATCAAAATGGCAGTTCCCAAAAATTCAGTGGCATATTTAATAGCCCATGTAAAATCCATTTGATAGATTCTCCTTAATTTTTTTAGACAATCCTTATTCTATCAATTTTTAGACCTTTTAGCAACAGATTTTCTAAAAGAATCTCTGGAAAACGCTTTATTTAACTTATCTTTAAGAAAAGGACAAAAGAAGTCAAACTCCTTTCATCCTTTTCGTTACTCTTGACGCTGACCAAAGTCCGCAATCATCTGCTCCATCTCTTGGCGACTCGGAGTGGTCAGCATATAAAGGTAGTCCCCTTGTAGCTCTGCAAAGGCTGCTGGCATAATTTTCTTGACCTTGAATTGCTGGCTGTATTTAGCAAGCAAGTCTTCTTCTGAATAGACATAATTTGCATTGGCACGACGTGATGTAGCTAAACAGTATTGAGGTTCAAACTCTGATGCTGGGAATTCTTCACCTGCAACAATCGCCGCATAACCTCGATAGAGATCCAAGGAGTGAGCGAAGTTATAAACATCAATGGTAAAGCCACCTGCAGGACGATTATTGTACTCAATCGCAATGTAGTCGTCCCCATCACGGAAGAACTCGATATGGAAAAAGCGTTCTCTCATACCAAATTCCTTGACAATGGCCTCGCCATACTTGCGTAATTTGGGATCCATATCCTTGAGCACATAGTAGGAATTGTCCATCTTATAAATCATGAGATCAAGTGGTGTATGGGCATAATCGAAAGTCGTTGAAAAGACGATGTTGCCGTCCTTGTCCACAAGTCCGTCAAAGGTACAGATTTCGCTAGAAGTGACAAATTTTTCAAAGAAATACACGGTTGAATGGTCCCATTCAGCCTTAAAGTGATTTACATCTTCTTCTGTCTCAAGCTTAAAGGTGGCTGCCGCTCCCACTCCGTTATCAGGTTTGGCAATCATTGGTAAACCGATTTCTTTCACAGCTTTATCTACATCTGCTTCTGTCTGGATAACAGCTCCAGGTACCACAGGGACACCTGCTTTTTTGAAAAGTTTCTTCATTTCAGACTTAAACTTGGTCTTTTTGAGATCCTCTGGTTTGGCACCAAAGACATTAAATTGCTCACGAAGGGCTGCGTCTAGCTCAAGCCAGTATTCATTGTGGGACTCGATGCGGTCGATAGGACCATGCTTGTAGAAAAGAAAGGCAACGGCACGTTTGACTTCGTCTATGTTCTCAAGATTGTCTACACGGAAATACTCAGTCAGGCTATTACGCAAAGGTTCATCTAGTTGTTCGTAAGGCTCCTGACCAATTCCCAAAACTGTGATGCCTTTATTGGCTAGCTCGATTGTAAACTGTTGAAAGTTTTGCGGATAGTAGGGAGAAATAACAAGGTAATTCATAGGCAACTCCTTTTATAGATACAGGTGTCCAAGAAAATAGGGCATTTGTTTGCGCCACCATTCCCAGTCGTGAGCAACATCGTGTCCCCATTCAGCAAACCAGGCTGGAATTTGTTTCTGGTCAAAGGCTTCTTTGAGCTTGTAGAAAGATGGTAGACCGTCTTGTTCCCAGGCACCAAGGCCCGTACAGACGACGATTTCTGCCTGACGGTAACGATCGATAAACCATCCGTCATTCTGATTCCAGATATAGTCTACAGGCGAGTTTTGGTAAATGGCATCGTCATTGTAGTAATCTCCAACGAAGAAACGCGCGTCGTAAACACCGCTGAGAGCAATCACTTTGGTAAAGACATCTGGATGCTGGAGGAAAAAATTGAGTGCATGGTAGGCCCCCATTGAGCAACCTGTTGTCATCATACCGTCAAACCAACCTGTCTTATGCTTGATAAAAGGAATCGCCTCCTCAATCACGTAGCGTTCGTAGGCACGATGCATCTCTGCTTGGTCGTGACCGTTTTTCCAAGTGGCCAACCAGCTCTCACTGTCCACACTGGATAGAGTGAAGAACTGGACACGACCTTCTTCGATAAAGGAAGCACAGGCATCTATCATGCCAAAATCATAATATTCGTTGTGACTGCCACCAGATGAAGCAAAAACAACAACTGGAATCCCAGCATGCCCATAACGGTTGAGGTACATTTCACGATTAAGATTGCCACTCCAGTGGCTGAGGTTTTCAATATGCATTGGCTTTCTCCTTTCTTAACTTACCATTTCTCTGCAAAAAATCGGAGACAGTCTGGTAAATTTTCCGACCATGGAATCTCACTATGGATGGCACCAGACTGAACTTTCAAGACAAGATTATCCAAGCCTACTCCACCTGCAATCAAATCATGGTAATAGCGAAGCGATGAGTCGATATAGGCTTGCTTGATATTGCCAGCCATCAAGGTCTTGTCCGTATCGTCTGCTTCTTCTGTTCCTACATAAATGAAAATGCGCTGATCAGGCGACAATTTCTTACGCTCGATGTAGCGGTTAAAGGCTTCTTGGTGGAGCCAGTTGGCAGATGAGAAGACACCTAGACAACCAATTCGGTCTTGGTACTCTAGTCCGATAAACTGGGTAATATTGCCTCCTAGTGACGAACCAATCATAGCCGTATGCTGGCGATCAGCTTTGGTACGATAGGTTTCATCGATAAAAGGCTTGACCACCTCCATGACAAACTCGGCATACTCCACACCCTTACCGCCAAACTGCTGGCCTGGGATAGGAGATTCTTGAAACTTCCAAGCCGCATACTCATTCATCCGTCCCATGCCGTCATTATCTATGGCAACGACAATCATGCGACTGATGTCAGGATTTCGTTTAATGGCTGGAATAATCTTCCAAGAGTGTCCGATATAAGACTCCTTGCTGTAAAAGACATTTTGCCCATCATGAAAGTAAACAACAGGGTAAAAACGGTCTGTATCTTTCTCATAATCCTTTGGCAGGAGAACACGCACACGACGCTCCTTTCCTGTATAAGGTACCTTGAGTTTGTGTTCTTTCATTTTCAAGTAAAAGTAGGAATGATTCATTGTCAGAAAACTCTCTATATTCAAAAATTTATCTCATTATACCATAAAAATAGAAAAAAAGTCAGTAAATGTCCATTTTAAGGATAAATAACTAACTTTTTTCATTTGTTTTTCTGAATTCTTCTGGATTTTCTGATTAGAGGAGATTATCAATTAACTCATCGACAGCGTCTTTTTCAGCTTGAGGTGTAATCTCAGTAATCATGATACCAGCCACTGCTCGCTCAACCAAACCTTCAACATCCATCCATTTTTCATACTTCTCAGCATTCTCTATCTTAGGATTGGTCTTAGGACGATCAGGCGCAAAAATAGTACAGCAGTCCTCAAAAGGCTGGATAGAAATGTCAAAGGTATCAATTTCCTGAGCGATGTCAATAATTTCCAACTTGTCCATAGTAACAACAGGGCGAATGATGGGAGTGTTGGTCACAGCGTTGATAGCCTGCATACTTTCCAAGGTCTGGCTAGCTACTTGACCTAGACTTTCCCCATTGATGATGACCAGACCCTTTCTCACCTCACGGATACGGTCGGTAATCCGCATCATAAAGCGACGCGTCAAGGTCATGAGGTAGGCTTCTGGCGCCTTTGCCTTGATTTCTTCTTGAATCTCTGTGAAAGGCACTTCGATAAACTGGATATTGCCACCAAACTTGGTCAATTTACGGGTCAAATCTTGGGCTTTCTTAAGGGCTCCAGGGCTAGTGTATGGTGGGCTGGCAAAGTGAACGGCTTCAATATCCACCCCACGTTTAAGGGCTAGATAACCTGCTACAGGCGAGTCAATCCCTCCTGACAACATGAGCATCCCCTTACCAGAAGTACCCACAGGCAAGCCACCTGCTCCACGAATGGTTTCATAAGAAAGATACGCCGCTTCCTCACGAATCTCTACCTGAAGATTGATGTCCGGATTTTTCATTTGAGCTTGGACATTTGGAATAACTTCGAATACTGCTCCACCAAGTGTTTGATTGAGTTCACGACTGTCGAGTTCAAAGTTGTGGTCGCTACGCTTGCTAGAAATTTTAAAGGTCATACCTTCCTTGTAGATGTCTTTCATAATCTCTTGGACAGCAGACTTCAGAACTTCTACAGATTTTTCAACCTTATATACTGGAGAAAAGTTTTGAATCCCGAAGACTTGTTTGAGAGATTCTGCCACTGCTGTATAATCAGCTCCATTGAGGTAAGCGTGGGCACGATCGCGATCTGCGGTTACCTTAACTTGGGGATAAATAGACAATACGTCCGAAATATTATTGCGAAGCTTATTGATGAAACGCATGCGGTTTTTGCCCTTGGTTGACAACTCTCCGTAGCGAATCATAATTTCTGAATACTGCATGAATGCTCCTATCTTACTTTTCTAGTTTGATTGTAAATTAATTTTAGCTTGGTCAAGAACTGCTCGACTTGACTCATATCATTTTCCAAGTCTAGGCTTAGACGCACAGCTGACTGGGCCTTATCTTTGTCCACTCCCATGGCAATCAAGGTTCCCGCAGGTTTTCCAGCCTTGGATGAACAAGCAGAGGTTGTGGAAATAAAAATATCATAATCTTCAAAGGCGTGAACGATGACTTCTCCACGAACACCCTTAATCCCAAAAGTCAGGATATGAGGGGCGAAGTCTTTCTCAGCTGAAAAGATAAAAATATCTGGATAGTCAAGAAGCGCTTGGCGAATGACTGATTTCATCTGCCCTGTCTTATTAGTAAAGATATCTAACTTTTCCATAGACAAACGGAGGGCCTTGGCTGTCGCTGCAATCCCTGCCACATTTTCAGTTGTCGAGCGATAATCGTGCTCTTGACCACCACCAGTCAACAGAGGCGTAATTTTCTTACCAGACTTGATATAGACAAAGCCAACACCTCTGACACCATGAAATTTATGACTCGAGAAGGTCGCAAAATCCACTCGATCTGTCAGATACTTTTCAGTCGGAATCTTAGCGAGTGCCTGAACCGCATCAACGTGGAAGGAAATGGTCGGCTTATCAGCCAAAAGTTTTGAAATAGCTTGAATTGGCTGGATAGAGCCGATTTCATTGTTCACAGCCATGACCGAAACGAGGGTCGTATCAGGTCGTATCAAAGCTCCTAGAGCCTCAACATCCACAAATCCTCTGCTATCAACTGGGGCAATATCCACCTCAAAACCTTGACTTTTCAGCCAGAGTGCTGACTCCTTGACTGCTGGATGCTCAATAGCTGATACGATGATGTGCTTGCCAAACTGGGCTTTTTCAAAGGCTACACCCTTGATGATCCAGTTATCTCCTTCTGTTCCACCAGAGGTAAAGAAGATTTCATCACTTTTCTTGCCAATCAAATCTGCAATCTGCTGACGGGAAGCATCTAAAATTCGTGTCGCTTGGTCTCCTAAACGATGGAGACTGGATGGATTTCCTACAATTTTCGAAGCGACCTGCATATAGGTCTCAAGTGCTTCAGGATAAAGCTTGGTCGTTGCCGAATTATCAAAGTAGATCATGTTTTCTCACGCTTTCTAAAATCACTCCTTCTATTGTATCATGAAACGAAACTTGCGACAAGAAAGGGAAGTTTCTCTTTTTTTAAGATTTTTTTAAAGAAATGAGGTATAATAAATCATAATTAAAGGAGAGTATCATGTCTAACTATCGTAGAACATCAAAACCAAAAACAGAACACATCAAAAAGGGATTTACTGTCTTTCAAAAAACGATTGCTACCATCGGTAGTATCCTTGGTCTGATAACTGCTACTATCACCATCATGAACGCCATGGATAATAACAAAAACAACAAAAAAGAACCGACGACAACCCAAACAACTGTTGTCAAGGAAATTCAAAAGGAATCGCCTCAGGAAAATACTACACCTAACAAGGACAATACTTCTACTAAAGAAAATACCCCGCAAGAAGAAACTTCTCAATCCAATAAAAAAGAAGAGCAAAAAGAAGATAAGAAAACAACAACTCAGGATTCTTCTACACCTTCCTCAACAAAAGAAACAAGTGATAGCGGTACACAGTCAAATACGACGAATTCTGAAACTAAAACGAACCAGTAATCACAAAAATAACTTCTTTCCAAATTTGGAAAGAAGCTGTTTTTTTATTGTTGCAATACTTTTCGCGGTTTGGTTCCTTCAGCTGGACCGATAACACCTGCCATTTCGAGTTCTTCCATAAGGCGGGTCGCACGGTTAAATCCAACCGACAAACGACGCTGAATCATCGAAGCACTGGCTTTCTGCGTCTCGATAACCAGAGCCTTAGCTTCTTCAAAAAGCGGATCGCCGCCAGCTTCACCATCTGAAAATTCTCCTTCATTTTCAGAAACCTCACCTGGATCAAAACTCTCATCGTAGTCCGCATCCGCCTGAGCCTTGATGAAGTTTACAATGCGTTCGACATCATCATCTGAGATGAAGGATCCTTGTAGACGGACTGGGTGATTTTCATCGATTGGTTTAAAGAGCATGTCTCCTCTACCAAGCAATTTTTCTGCTCCATTTTCATCCAAGATGGTTCGTGAGTCTGTACCTGATGAAACTGCAAAAGCCACACGAGAGGGGACATTGGCCTTGATAAGACCAGAGATAACATCAACCGATGGACGTTGCGTTGCGAGAATCATGTGAATCCCTGCGGCACGCGCCTTCTGTCCGAGACGAATGATGGCATCTTCCACTTCCTTGCTAGCCACCATCATGAGGTCTGCCAACTCATCTACAATGACAACAATCAAAGGAAGCGCTACTTGTTTGTACTCAGACTGGCTATTAAATTCCTCGACCTTAGCATTGTAACCAGCGATATTTCGCACACCAACCTTAGCAAAGAGTTCATAACGGTTTTCCATCTCATCCACAACCTTTTGCAGAGCCTTGCTGGCCTTTCGTGGATTGGTCACAACTGGAATCAAGAGGTGTGGAATGTCATTGTAAACGGATAACTCAACCATCTTAGGATCCACCATCATAAACTTGACCTGGTCAGGTCTTGCTTTCATGAGAATGCTGGCAATAATACCGTTAACTGCAACTGACTTCCCTGATCCTGTCGAACCTGCCACGAGTAGGTGCGGCATCTTGGAAAGGTCAAAGGTTCGAGCAGTTCCATTGACCGCCTTCCCTAGAGGGATTTCAAGGAGATTTTCTGGTTTTGTTTGAGACTGTTCCCAGAGTTCGCGGAAGGAAACGGTCGCGATCTCAGAGTTAGGAACCTCAATTCCGACTAAGGATTTACCAGGTATTGGAGCCTCAATCCGAACATCCTTGGCCGCCAGAGCCAGCGCTAAGTCATCTGCCAGATTGGAAATGCGGTTAACCCGTACACCAACTGCTGGCTTGACTTCATACTTGGTTACTGATGGTCCAATTTCAGCTCGTTCAACCGTCACCTTGATACCAAAACTAGCAAAGGTTTCTTCTAGGATTTTGATATTTTCTCGAACAATCTTCTTTTCCTTGGACTGGTCTTTGGGTTTATCTGGCGCAAAGAGTTGCAAGCTTGGCAGTTTGTATTCAAGGGCTTCCTTGGCAGAAAAATCAACCTGCACCTCTTCATCCTCAAAGTCTTCTTCCACAAATGGAACTTCAACGTCAGCTTGAGGAAGGATAATCTCCGGTTCGATCCATTCCTCCTCAGGAATTGGGGGGAAATCGTAGTCTGCTACTTCAGATAAGATTTCTCCCGTTTCAGGATCTACGGGAGGAAGCGGCAGCGCATCCTGTTCTTCTTGTTCTCGCTGAATTCTGGCTGCTTCTTCAGCTTCTTGACGAGCCTTCTCTTCTTCTCTCTTGATGAAGCGTTCCTGTTTTCTCTGTTCCTGTTTTTCCATAAACGATCTGAACTGAGCCCCAATAAAGGCTGCAACATCATAAATAGACCAAGGACTAACCAAGAGTGCCCCAACTAGAATCAAAAGAACTCCAATAAAGTAGGAGCCAATATTTGAGAAAAGAAAGGATATAGGAATATAAAGTCCAACACCAAGCAAGCCTCCACCAGCAAAGCTAGTTACCCGCATACCAGTCAGATCCGTCATAACTTGAGACAGGGTCCCTTTTAGAACTGACTGCTCCAAGCCATATTTCCACACCAAGTAGGCCTCAAAAATCAAGAGCAAGCCAGCAAAGATACAAAGAAATCCTGACAGAAGCCCCTCTTTCTTGCGTATCCATTTAAAAAGAAAAAGATAGATGAGGAGGGCACCAATAGCCACATAGGCCAAACTTCCAACCACCAATCGAATGAGATTGTAAAGTGTGACACCTGCTGCACCGAGTTTGAGGGCTGCAATAATCAATAACAAGGCGATCCCTAAAGAAATCAACATCCTCTGAATAGCCTGTTTTCTTTCAAGTTCTGCTTTAGACGGTCTCCGTCTTGTTTTTGTAGTATTCTTGTTTGCCATTCTTCTATTATAACATATTTCACAGCCATTTCGAACAGAGAAAAAGATTGCACCAAAGGGTACAATCCTTCTATTCTGATCCTTTTTATGCTTGTGGCTTGCGCAGGTAACCATAAACCACTCCACTTACAATTGCTCCAATCAAGACAAAGACTAGGTAAAGTAGGGCATTTGAAGTAAGGGCGATGACGAAGATTCCTCCGTGTGGCGCCATGAGTTTGATACCAGCAAGACCAACGAGTCCGCCTGCTACTGCCGAACCAAGGATGAAACTTGGGATCGCACGAGCTGGGTCAGCAGCACCAAATGGAATTGCTCCCTCGGTGATAAATGACAAGCCCATGATGATGTTTGTCAAACCAGAGTTACGTTCTTCTTTAGTAAATTTATCTTTGAAAAGAAGGGTTGCGACAAAGATTGCAAGTGGTGGAACCATTCCTCCAGCCATAACTGCTGCCATAGCTACAGAACCGCCAGAAGAAACAGTTGCTGCAAGCGTACCTGTACCAAAGACATAAGCAGCTTTGTTGACTGGTCCACCCATGTCGACAGCCATCATGCCTCCAAGAACGATACCAAGAAGGACAGCTGAACCTCCTCCAAGACCGCCTAGGAAGTCATTCATAGCAGTGTTGATTGCTGCCATCGGGATGTTAACAGCCAACATAACAAATCCCGTTAAGATTGTTCCAAGAAGTGGCAAGAGAAGAATTGATTTAGCACCTTCAAGTGAACGAGGAACTTTTACGTATTTCTTGATAGCAAGAACCAAGGCACCTGCGATAAATCCACCAACAAGGGCACCTAGGAAACCAGATGAGACACCTGCAAGAGTTGAAGTTGCTTCACCACCTGCGGCATAAGGAATTTTACCAAAAGCAAAACCTTCTTTTGCAATAGCACCAGCCACAAAACCTGCTACCAAACCTGGTTTTTCAGCGATAGAGTAGGCAACATATCCTGCAAAGACTGGAAGCATCAAGCCAAAGGCAGCCCCACCGATTTTCATGAACATAGAAGCTAGTTCATGGTAGGATCCGAGATTGCCAAGACTATCCTGTGGCACACCAAAAGCTCCGTCGATTAAGAAGGCGAGGGCAATCATGATACCACCACCGATAACGAATGGCAACATTTGAGATACACCACTCATCAAGTGTTTGTAGAAGGCACCACCGATACTTTGTTTTTCATTAGATGCTGTTGCAGCTTTGGCCCCATTAGCAGCATGGTAAACTTCAGCATCTCCAGAAAGAGCCAAGTTGATTAACTCTTCTGTCTTACGGATACCGTCTGCAACTGGACGATTTACCAATGGTTTGCCATCGAAACGATCCATCTCAACAGCCTTGTCAGCTGCGATGATAACAGCTTTAGCCTTACGGATATCTTCTGCAGTTAGTTGGTTGCCGACTCCGCTTGCACCATTGGTTTCAACCTTGATACCAACACCCATTTCAGCAGCCACCTTTTGAAGGGCTTCTTGGGCCATGTAAGTGTGGGCAATACCTGTCGTACAAGCTGTAACAGCTACGATAAAGTCGCCAGAGTCATTAGCAGGTGCTTGAACAGGTTCCTCAGTTTTTTCTGAAGCTTGGTCAAAAAGTTCAATAACTTGATCAGCTGATGTTACTTGACGAAGTTTGTCAGCAAAGCCATCTTTCATCAAATATTGAGACAATTCTGCCAAGGCTGCCAAGTGAGTATCGTTAGCACCTTCTGGAGCTGCAATCATGAAGAAGAGATCTGTTGGTTGACCATCCAAGCTCTCATAGTCGACACCCTTGTTTGACTTAGCAAAGAGAACGGTCGCTTCTTTGACAGCAGAGTTTTTGCTGTGAGGCATAGCAATTCCGTCACCCAAACCAGTGGAAGTAAGAGCTTCACGCGCCAAAATTCCTTCTTTAAAGGTTTCAAAATCCGTCACATAACCGTGATCTACCAAGCTATGAATCATCTCTTCGATAGCTGCTGTTTTTTCAGTCGCCTGCAAATCCAGCAACATGACATCTTTTCTCAATAGGTCTTGAATTTTCATCGTTTTTCTACCTCAACTTTTTCATATGTTTCTTTAATAAATTCCGCTGTTGCCAAGTCATCCGAGAAGGTAGTTGCCGTTCCGCAAGCCACTCCCCACTTGAAGGCTTCTACTGCATCTTTGGATTTGACAAATTCACCTGTAAATCCAGCGACCATAGAGTCGCCAGCTCCAACTGAATTTTTGACTGTTCCCTTGATTGGTTTTGCGAAGTAGGCTCCCTCAGAGGTTACAAGAAGGGCACCGTCGCCAGCCATGGAGATAATGACGTTTTGAGCACCTTTAGCTAGCAACTCACGAGCGTATTTCTCGATTTCGTCTAAGCTTTCCAGTTTCACTCCAAAGATAGCTCCAAGTTCATGATTATTTGGTTTGACCAAAAGTGGCTGGTAATCCAAACTATCAATCAGGGTCTGTCCTTCAAAATCACAAACCACTTGTGCCCCAGTCTGGCGCGTCAAGGCAATCAGATCCTTGTAGATGACATTGCCCAGATTCTTGGCACTTGAACCAGCAAACACAACTGTATCTTCGGCTGTCAAACTTGCTAAAATCGATTTTAACTCTTCCAACCGAGCTGGTTCGACATTTGGACCTGTTCCGTTGATCTCCGTTTCTTGGTCTGCTTTAATCTTGACATTGATGCGCGTATCTTCTTCCACTTGGACAAAGCATGTCTCAATCTCTTCTTTTGCCAGAGTATCTGTGATAAATTTACCAGTAAAGCCTCCGATGAATCCAGTCGCTGTATTTGGAATATCCAATCGCTTCAAAACACGGCTGACATTGATTCCTTTCCCACCAGCAAATTTATCATCACTGTCCATACGATTGACACTACCAACTTGAACTTGGTCCAAGCGGACGATATAGTCAATGGATGGATTGAGTGTGACTGTATAAATCATGCTTCTATTACCTCCGTTTTCTTCTTAATGGCCTGCAAGAGCTCATGCCCTTGACTTGTGATGACAATAGCGCGTTTAAGTGGTGCTACCTTGGCAAAGCAAGTTTGACCAATCTTTGACGAATCTACCAAGACATAGGTTTGTTTGGCATTCTCTAAAATAGCACGCTTAACAGCTCCCTCCTCCATATCAGGAGTCGTATAATAACCATCATCTACACCATTCATCCCGATAAAGGCACGATCAAAGTGCAATTGATTGATTTGGTTAAGAGCAACACCACCGATACATGCATCTGTTGCCATCTTGACACTTCCCCCAACCATGACAGTTGGAATCTGCTTTTCAACCAACTGAACCGCATGGTGAATGGAGTTGGTCACAACTGTGATATTCTTATTAACCAATTCCTTGATTAAAAAAGCAGTTGTCGTTCCTGCATCAATAAAGATAACATCTTGTTCCTTGATAAGAGAGGCTGCTTTCTGAGCCAGTAGTTTCTTCTCTTGAAGGTTTTTGACAGATTTTTCTTGAATGGTTTCTTCTTCCTGCAAAGAGTGGGGTAATTCTGCTCCACCATGCACACGGCGAAGCTTGTTTTCTGCCTCCAACTCATCCAAATCTCTTCGTACCGTTGATTCTGATGTTTCTAATAGACTAACCAATTTTTCTAGGGAAACTACATGATGTTGATTTAACTCCTCTAAAATCAGTTGCTTCCGCTCAGTTTTTAACACCAAATCACCTCCTGTTATCGTTTACACTATTCATTCTAGCACATTTTCTACCAAAGTCAAGCATTTTTTGTCATTTTCTTTCAAATTCTATCGTTTTTCTTAATTCCAAAATTTTTATTGCAAGATAAGTGGCTTTATGGTAGACTATTTGAGTAAGTATTGGAAGATTACTCAAGAGGCTTAAGAGGCCGTGTTGGAAACGCGGTAGGCGTGTAACAGCGTGCGTGGGTTCGAATCCCATGTCTTCCGTAGAAAAGCAAAATTATTTTTTAGATACAACAATGTTGTATCCTTTGTTGTATCCTTTTTTCGCAAAAGAATACCAAGGAATACCAAAGACAAAAATAAAAAACGTTGATTTAACAACGTTTTGCCAAGGAATGCGAAAGAATGCAAAGGAATAATGGAGCCGGTGGGAGTCGAACCCACGTCCAAACACCTGCCAACATATTTGTCTACAACCATAGGTTATGTATTGTTTTAACAGCTCCTCGACACATAACTCAAGCCTAGGAACTGCGAGTCTATTAATCTCTTATCAAACCACTAGACAAGGCTTAATCGTATCTCGCTAATCATAAGACCTGTCATTGAACACGAGCAATCCAAATCAGGTCACGCCTGCTGGTTTTTAGGCAGCTAGAGCGTAAGAAGTGTTATTTTTTGCAGTTATATTTAACTGAGCGTTTACGTCGCCACACGGGTTGCAAAATATGCCTCATAATGCCTGTCGAATCCGTAACGACCCCAAAAGACGATAGAACCATTATAACCTATCTTCATAAAAAATGCAAAATCAAGCCACCTCTTTAGAAAAGATACCCTTTTAAGGCTTCCGATAAGGCTTGATAACCGGCTACACTTAGATGGAGACCATCCGTTGTATAGGCTGATTGAAGCTGTCCTTCTGAATCTGTCAAACTATCATAAACAGGCACAAAATCTACCTGCATATAGGCAGATGCCAGAGCCTCATAGGCTTGATTCCACTCCCTAATCTTTTCATTGGTACGAATATAAACTGTCTGCTTGTATTCTTTTCCTTTATTGACTGGCAGAATAGAAACAAGCTTTATTTGTGACAGCGGATATTCTCGAGCAATCGATTGGATCACACCTTCAAGATTTTCCAAAGCTTCATTCATAGAAACATCTTTTCCGATATCATTTGTCCCAATTAAGAGAACAATTTGATCCACAGCACCACCATAAAGATGGGCATCAAGGTTCTCTAGCAAAAGTCCCGTCTGGTAACCTCGGATGCCACGATTGACAATCGTCTTGGTAGTCCCAAACAACTCTTGAAGAGGGTAATACTCCACTATCGAATCACCAATAAAGATGATATCTGGCTCTAGAACAGAAACTTGATTCAATTCACGATACTTGGTTTGAATTTTTTCCTGCTCCTTTAAGAGCCAATTCTCTAATAACTGTACTGCCACCTTATCCCTCTTTCTCTAACCAATTTTCTAGGACCTGATAAACGCCCCCCTGACTGTTCGCTGGAGCTAGGTCAGTTGCAACTGCCTTGGCCTCATCATCTGCATTTTCCATCGCATAGGCAATACCAGCCATCTCCAACATCTCGACATCATTTTCACTGTCACCAAAAGCCATGATCTGTTCCGATGTCAAATCCCAGCGCTTGAGTAATTCTTCCAATCCCCAAGCCTTGTGAACACCAGCTTGTAGGATATCGATACAACCATAACCACTGGAAACAGCTCTTACATGCCCATCAAAGAGATCATTGATTTCCTGCAAAACAGAACTCGATCGTTCTTCACCAACGACCATGCTCATTTTAAGCACTCCACCAAAGAGGTCAGCTTGTAACTCTTCCACAAAATTCATTCGTTGATAGAGTCTTTCAATCATCTCTGGAGTCATAAATTTATCAAGGTCTGTAAAAACAGTGCCTTTCTTGACAAAACTCCCATTCATACTAGTGACGACGAACTGATCTCGACACTCCCTCCCTTTAAAATGAACTAAAGCCTTGTCAACCATAGCATCATCCCAGGTCTGAGCTTGAATCAGTTTATTGTTTTCAAAAATACGCGCCCCATTGGCAACTACTAGGATCACTCGTTCAGCCAAGTGTCCCAATAGTTCTCTCATACGATGAACTTCATTCCCCGTCGCAATGACAAAACGGATGCCCCGCTGATCCAGCTGATCTAAAATCTTTTCCAAGCGTGGAAGATCCAGCTGCCCCCTCGGATCCAGCAAAGTTCCATCCATATCCGTCGCAATAATCTTAATCGTCATTTTACTTCCTCTGGATTCAAGCTAGTCCCACTTCAACCCTACATGTTCATTCATTTCTTTATAGGCTGTATCAATTCGTTCCTTGGTCGCCTCATCCAACTTGTCACGGTGACTGCCCCCCTCAATGAAGTCCTCTAGGATATAGGTTTGATAGAGGAAGAGCGGATAACCCTCTGGAGAGTAAGTCCCTTTGGGTGTTCGATTGACCCAAGTCGGATGTGCTTTGGCAGTTTCAATCCTTGTCTTGCCATCTTTTTTCTTAATGGTCACATCCATGAGGACACCGCGCTCCGTCCACTTGGCATTTTCCTCGTCTTGCATGGTTTCAATGCGCTGGTTTGAGAGGAAATTTCCCATGGAATAGATAATCAGTTTTTTGTCACCATCTTTTTCAACCGTTTCAGCAGGTTCAACGACGTGAGGATGCCCTCCAAAGATAATATCAGCTCCCCAGTCAATCATCTTGTGGTACAGTGTCTTTTGTTCTTCCGTTGGTTCTAGCTGGTACTCAATTCCCATCTGAGGCATGATGACAGTAATATCCGCTTCCTTCTCTGCACGCTCAATTTCCGCCTTCATCTTATCTTCGTTTAAGTCAGAAAGATAGCGATTATAGTCCTCTTGGGAAATGGATTGTTCAATACCGTTAAAGCCATAGGAATAGGCTAAGAGAGCTACCTTGATACCATTGACCTCCTTGATAACTAGTGGAGCTTGGTCACGGGATTCGTGTGTGTAGACTCCGATGGGTGTCATTCCAGCCTTTTCAATAGCTTGAGCTGTTGAAACTACTCCCTCAATTTGAGAATCCAAGATGTGATTATGAGCCAAGTCTAGAACTTGATAACCTGCATCCTTTATCGCATCCATAACTTCCCCTGGTGCATTAAAGAGAGGATAACCTGCCAAGTAGTGATCTTTGTTCACTGTTCCTTCAAAATCACCAATCACCAAATCCGCTTGTTTGAGCCAAGGTTTTACATACTCAAAATTTTCATGGAAATCATAGGTCCCATCTTCTTTAAGAGCTGTTCGGTAGATAGGGATATGATAAAGAAGGTCACCATTTGCCATGATACGGGCTGTCGTTTCACCAGACTGATTTTCTTTGGACTGACTAGACGTCGTAGTCTGACTGTTAGAACTCGTTCCCTTGCTGCCTTGTACTGCTCGAACTAATAAGTTTCCCCCCATGGATAAGGCAACTGTAAGCAATAACACAATAATAAACTGGGCATTGGTCCAGGATTTATAATTCCGAAAGAAATCAACACTAGTTCTCCACACCCCATAAAGAGAGTCCTGAGACCGTCTATCTTGTCGCTTTTCCATCTTTATCCCCCCTTGCTTTTACTGCAAGTCCTTTCTTTTATTATACCACAGACAAAAGGGGAATACCGTTTATTATATTATTTTTTAGAAACTTCTGTGACTTTCTTTCTCGCCTATTTTGTGTTATCATGTAGAGGTAATGAAAGGAGAGAAAATGTCTGCTATAGAACGTATTACAAAAACTGCTCATTTAATTGATATGAACGATATTATCCGCGAGGGGAACCCAACTCTACGCGCGGTTGCTGAGGAGGTCACTTTCCCACTGTCTGACCAGGAAATCATCCTTGGTGAAAAAATGATGCAATTCCTCAAACATTCTCAGGATCCCGTTATGGCTGAGAAAATGGGGCTTCGAGGTGGGGTTGGATTGGCTGCTCCTCAGTTGGATATCTCAAAACGCATTATCGCTGTTTTAGTGCCAAATATTGTGGAAGAAGGTAAAACTCCACAAGAAGCCTACGATTTGCAAGCTGTTATGTACAATCCAAAAATCGTATCCCACTCTGTTCAGGACGCTGCTCTTGGCGAAGGAGAAGGTTGCCTATCTGTTGACCGTAACGTGCCAGGCTATGTTGTCCGCCATGCCCGTGTCACTGTTGATTACTTTGACAAGGACGGCGAAAAACACCGTATCAAACTCAAAGGCTACAACTCTATCGTTGTTCAGCATGAAATTGATCATCTAAACGGAATCATGTTTTACGATCGTATCAATGAAAAAGATCCCTTTGCCGTTAAAGAAGGACTCCTCATCCTTGAATAAAGAAAATCCCGTTGCAAGACGGGGTTTTGTGTTATAATAGAGGCATGAAAACAAATGATATTGTCTATGGCGTCCACGCCGTCACAGAAGCCCTCCTTGCAAACACTGGAAACAAACTCTACCTCCAAGATGATCTCAGAGGCAAAAATGTTGAGAAAGTCAAGGAACTGGCTACTGAAAAGAAGGTGTCCATCTCTTGGACTTCAAAAAAATCCCTGTCTGAGATGACCGAAGGCGCTGTTCACCAAGGTTTTGTTCTACGAGTGTCCGAATTTGCCTATAGCGAGCTGGCCCAAATCCTTGCCAAAACACGCCAAGAAGAAAATCCTTTGCTATTGATTCTGGACGGGTTAACTGATCCCCATAACCTGGGTTCTATCTTGCGAACAGCCGATGCAACCAATGTTTCAGGAGTCATCATTCCCAAGCACCGTGCTGTCGGTGTTACTCCTGTCGTTGCTAAAACGGCCACAGGTGCCATTGAGCACGTACCGATTGCCCGAGTGACCAATCTGAGTCAGACTCTAGACAAACTCAAGGATGAAGGTTTCTGGACCTTTGGAACAGATATGAATGGAACCCCTTGCCACAAGTGGAATACAAAAGGGAAAATCGCCCTCATCATCGGAAATGAAGGAAAAGGCATCTCTAGCAACATCAAAAAACAGGTCGATGAAATGATTACCATACCTATGAATGGGCATGTTCAAAGCCTCAATGCCAGCGTTGCTGCAGCTATTCTCATGTACGAAGTTTTCCGAAACAGACTATAAAAAGTTTCCGATCAGTTGATTGGAAACTTTTTTGCTTAACTATGTTCTGTGATAAATTTGTAAGCTTCTTGACCAGCGATAGCCCCATCTCCAACTGCTGTTGTTACTTGGCGAAGATCTTTTTGGCGAACATCCCCAACCGCAAAGATACCGTCAACGCTAGTTTTCATGTGATTGTCTGTCACAATCCAGCCTGCCTGGTCTTGGATATTCAATTCTTTAACAAAATCACTAACAGGATCCAAACCAACATAAATAAAGACACCACCGAAGGCTTGCTCTGTCACTTGACCCGTTTTCACATTTTCAAATACGACAGATTCTACTCGGTTTTCACCTTTGATTTCCTTGACGACAGAATCCCAGATAAAGTTGACTTTCTCATTTGCAAAAGCACGGTCTTGCAAAACCTTTTGAGCACGAAGTTCATCCCGACGGTGAACAATGGTAACAGTCTTGGCAAAGCGAGTCAAGAAGAGAGCTTCTTCTACTGCTGAATCTCCACCACCAACTACAAGCAAGTCTTGGTCACGGAAGAAAGCTCCATCACAGACTGCACAGTAAGAAACACCACGACTGTTCAGTTCTTCTTCTCCGGGAACACCCAAGAGACGGTGTTTTGACCCAGTTGCCACGATGACAGTACGGGTTTCGTAAACTTGATCATCAGAGATTACCTTCTTATAGTCACCCTGGTCTTCAATATTTTCAACGTAGCCATAAAGATGCTCCACTCCAAGTTTTTCAAGTGGTTCAAACATCTTTTCAGCCAATTCAGGTCCACTGATGTTGGCATAACCTGGATAGTTTTCAATGTCAGATGTGTTATTCATTTGCCCGCCTGGCAGACCACCTTCAATCAAAGCTACTTTGAGATTGCTTCGAGCAGCATATAAGGCAGCGGTCATTCCCGCAGGTCCAGCACCGATAATAATCGTATCGTACATTTCGATTCCTTCTTTCTTGTTGTAACTATCTTTATTCTAACTCATTCTTGCTAGTCACGCAAGGATTATGCCTTGAAAACCAAGAGCAAACTCATGACGGCAAAGGATAACACCGGAATGACCAAAACTCCAATCATAATCATATCATAGAGATGGGCTTGGCGAGCTTTGGCTGTCTTGTCCACACCAGACATAGCTCTCAATCCAATCCAAATCCCCAGAAAAATCACGACAAGGATGGTCGTTAAGATCAAACTCTCGAAATACAAAGAAAATAAATGCAGTAGCATGATCTCTCTCGTTTCTATCTTTTTTAAAGAGTAAACTCAGCTAGTCCAACTAACTGAGTTTTCCTTTTACTATTATATCAAATATAAGTCCGTTTGTAACTAGCGAAGAATTCTTTTGTCCGTTCTTCTTTCGGATGATTGATGATTTCATCCGGTGTGCCTGACTCGATGATTTTCCCTTTATCTAGGAACAAAATCTTATCTGCCACTTGGGCTACAAAAGACATATCGTGACTAACCAATATCATGGTCTGACCAGACTTAGCGGCATCTGCAATAGACTTCTCTACCTCACCGACCAATTCTGGGTCAAGGGCTGAAGTGGGCTCGTCCAAGAGCAAGACATCTGGTTTCATAGCAAGCGCACGCGCGAGGGCAACCCGTTGCTTTTGTCCACCTGATAAGTGACGAGGATAATGGTTTTCACGGTCAGAAAGACCAACCTTGGCCAACTCTTCCTTAGCGATTTTTGTTGCTTCCTCGTCCGATAATTTTTTAACAACAACCAAACCTTCCTTAACATTGTCAAGAGCTGTTCGGCGTTCAAACAAATTAAACTGTTGGAAAACCATGGATAACTTGCGACGAAGGGTTAGAATTTCTTCTTGGCTAATCTGAGAAAAATCAACTTTAAAATTGTCAATCTGAATCGTTCCACTATCTGGAGTTTCAAGGTAGTTCAAACTACGAAGAAAGGTTGATTTCCCAGCTCCAGATGAACCAATCAAAGCCACTACTTCTCCCTTTTGAATATCCAAGTCCAGATGATTCAAGACTGTCTGTCCTGAAAAGGATTTACTTAAATTCGAAATCTTAATCATTAACGAAGGTCTCCTTTCACATCTGTAGACACTGTGTCTGGGGCTGAAATAGCCATTTTCTTTTCAATGAAACGACCGAGGCTTTCAATTCCGATATTGACTACCCAATAAACAAGGGCAACGGAGATGAAACGTTCAAAATAGCGATAATCGGCTCCACCCAAAATTTGAGCTTGGGCAAAGACCTCCACAACACCTGCGCTAAAGGCTAGAGAAGTTCCTTTGGTCAAGCCGATAAGGGAATTAATCAAAGTCGGTGTCGCTACCACTGCTGCATTTGGAATAATTACGCGACGATAAACTTGTGCACGAGTCATACCCAAACTACGCGCCGCCTCAATTTCACCTGGATTAACAGAAAGGATGGCTGCACGAATCGTTTCACTTGCATAAGCCGCCTCATTAAAAGCAAAGGCCACAATCGCAAAAAGCGCTGCTGGAATCGCATTGATATTGAAACCAGTTCCCCATTGTTGGTTGATTGCTTTCAGTGCCAAAGGAATTCCGTAGTAGGTCAACATAAGTTGAACTAGGATTGGGGTACCTTTTAAGAAGCTAACAAAAAAGGCCTGCAAGGGATATAGAATCTTAACACGATTGATTTTAACAATGGCGAAAACCAAGGCCAGCACCAAGCCAAAAATCGCACCTCCAAGCGTTAACATCAAGGTTGTAGGCAGTTGTTGGACAATCCTTGGAATTCCATCAAAGACCGAACGCAAACTAAAGAGCTTACCATCCGGAATGAGTTGCATCAAACTTTGGTACCAATCTGATGCTAAAAATGTTGTAACAGTCATAAAAACATCCTCTCCTGATAATGATTCATTCTATCATACTTCTGCTCGCAAGCAAATTATTTGCTACGGGCTGATTAGATTTTGTCTATCTTCTAGTTTATCACACTTTAAAACAGGGAGGCTATATATTTTACCTATCAAGGAGATAAATAAAAACTATCTCAAACCTAAATCCTCATAGGGTTTTCTATAGCCGATTTGTTTAACAGCACCATTCTCCACCAAAATTGGACGTTTCAATAACATGCCATCACTGGCTAGAAGTTTAGCTGCTTCTTGTCTTGACATGCTTCCCACCTTATCTTTCAAGCCCAGTTCACGGTATTTGATCCCGCTGGTATTGAAAAATTGTTTCACTTCCAAACTAGAAGTTTCCAACCAGTTCAAAATCACGTCTTCACTTGGTGTTTCTTCTACGATGTGGACATCTTGGTATTCCAGTCCAAGTTTATCCAATTCATTTTTTGCTTTCTTACAAGTTGAACATTTTGGGTATTCGATAAATTCTAACATCTTCTTTTCTTTCTATTCTTTATTTTCTTGAAATGCTGCACCTTCATGTTGCAAGAGCCAGGCTTTCTTTTCGACTCCAGATGCATAGCCTGTCAAGCGATTGCCTGACCCCAGCACCCGATGACAGGGAACAAGTATGGACCAAGGATTGCGCCCCACTGCTCCTCCAATCGCTTGAGCAGAAGCCACTTGCAGGTCTTGAGCTATTTGTCCGTAAGTTACTGTTTGACCATAAGGAATGGCCTGTAAGTAATCCCAAACCCGCTTTTCAAAATCTGTTCCAATGGGAGCTAAAGGTAAGTCAGATAGATCCTGAACACTGCCTTCGAAATAGGTATCTAAATAGGAAATAACTTGCTCTAATACAGGATGGCTAGCAACTTCTTCTATCGTTTCATCTCCTAATCCCCTCTCAAAATGAGTTTGGTCCTGTACCCAAATTCCATACAAATATTGCTCGTCAGCAACTAAGGATAAAGTTCCAATTGGCGACGGGTAGAGCATCTTTGCGTACTTTTTCTGCATCATTTTTTTAATTTCTGATAGGCCAAACGTTCCCCATCAACTGGAACCTTACCGACCTGTTGGAAGCCCAGCTTTTCAAAGATATGCTGCATGGTCTTGTTTTCTGCATGCGTATCTGAACGAAAATCTAGATAATCAAAACCTTCAATCAAGCCTTCTAGGAAAGTCTGAGCAACACCTTGTCCTTGGACATCTGCTGCCACAGCGATACGGTGAAAGACCAGATATTCTGATTCTTCCCCCTGCCAACTTCCTTCATAAATGGCTTCATAGGCTTCCTCTGGACTCTTGGTTACAGCAGCATAAGCTAGCAGTTCTCCTTCTTCCAAGGCCACATAGGCTTGGCCTGAGATGATATCATCAATAATGATATCTGCATTTGGATAGCCATTTTGCCACTGGTCGCTACCAGATTTGGCTAAGCACTTTTTAGCATCCTCCATCACCTGCATAATCGCATCCACTTCGTTTGGAAAAGCTAAACGAATCTCCATCTTTTCCCCTCATTTCTAACTATTTTCTCTCATCATAGCATAATTTAAAGCTTTCTACAAGCAGTTGAAACTTGACTTTTGTTTTTTATTATTTTATAATCTAGTTATTAAAACTAGATAAAAAGGAGTTGGAAATGAATTCTAACTTTTCCTACCCAAAATGGGAAGACATTCCAAACATTGACCTCTATCTGGATCAGGTTTTACTTTATGTCAATCAGGTCTGTGCCCCTATCTCTCCAGATAAGGACAAGGGACTAACAGCATCTATGGTCAATAACTATGTCAAACATGGTTACCTGACAAAGCCAGACAAGAAAAAATACCAACGCAAACAGATCGCCCGTTTGATTGCCATCACCACTCTCAAGTCTGTCTTTTCGATCCAAGAAATCGCTCAGACCCTTAATACTCTGCAAACTCAAGCGAGCTCAGACCAGCTCTACGATGCTTTTGTAGACTACATGAACCATGGGATTGATCCAGAAAATCCTATTATCCAAACTAGCTGTCAAACGGTTAAACTCTATCATCAAACTCTAGACTTAATCCTTATCAAAGAAGAGGAGGAAATCCAATGAATACCAGTCTAAAACTCAGTAAAAAACTCAGTTTTGGAGAGGAAATTGCTAATAGCGTGACCCATGCTGTGGGTGCCGTTATCATGCTCATCCTACTCCCCATTTCATCCACCTATAGTTATGAAGCACACGGATTTTTATCATCTTTTGGCGTTTCTATCTTTGTTATCAGTCTCTTTCTCATGTTCCTCTCGTCAACCATTTACCACTCTATGGCCTATGGTTCGACCCACAAATACGTCTTGCGAATCATCGACCATTCTATGATTTACGTGGCTATCGCAGGCTCTTACACGCCGGTCGTATTGACTTTGATGAATAACTGGTTTGGCTATCTGATCATTGCCATTCAGTGGGGAACGACCATCTTTGGCATCCTTTATAAAATCTTTGCTAAAAAGGTCAATGAGAAATTCAGCCTTGCCCTTTACCTGATCATGGGCTGGTTGGTTCTGGCTATCATTCCTGCCATTATCAGTCAAACAACACCAATTTTCTGGAGTCTCATGGTAACTGGTGGGCTCTGTTATACAGTTGGAGCTGGATTTTACGCTAAGAAAAAACCTTATTTCCACATGATTTGGCATCTCTTTATCCTAGCAGCATCTGCACTTCAGTACATCGCTATTGTTTATTACATGTAAAAAAGTTGAGAATCTTTTCTCAACTTTTTTCTTTACACATATTGATAAAATACTGGTGCAAGCGAGCATCATCTGTTAACTCAGGATGAAAAGAGGTTACCAGCATATTTTTTTCTTGCGCAGCAACGATTTGATCATCAACTGTTGCTAGAATTTCTACACCCTCTCCAACACTGCTGATAATCGGTCCACGGATAAAGGTCATGGGAATCTGACCAACTCCCTTACATTCTGCTTCTGTATAAAAACTTCCTAGTTGGCGCCCATAGGCGTTGCGCTCAACTACTATGTCCATAGTCGCTAGATGACTTTCTTCCTGAGAAATGATTTCCTTAGCCAGCAAAATTAAGCCCGCACAGGTCCCAAAAGCGGGTAATCCAGATAGAATGGCTTCTCGGATGGGAAGCAGCATGTTCTGGTCGCGCAAGAGCTTGCCCATGGTTGTAGACTCACCGCCAGGTAATATCAAACCCACCAAGTCACTCTGATGTTGTTGAAAATCATCTAAATTTCTGATTTCGACACTAACAACACCTAACTTTTCTAGCACTTTTGCATGTTCTGCAAAGGCGCCTTGCAAGGCCAATATTCCAATTTTCATCTATTTTCCTCGCTCTGCCATAAGAATTTGGATTTCATTCTCATTGATACCAACCATGGCTTCCCCTAGATCTTCAGAGATTTGAGCCAGAATTTGAGGATTTTGGTAGTTGGTTACGGCCTTAACAATAGCACTTGCTCGTTTAACAGGGTCGCCTGATTTGAAAATACCTGAACCAACAAAGACACCCTCTGCCCCCAATTGCATCATCAGCGCAGCATCTGCTGGTGTTGCAACACCTCCAGCTGCGAAGTTTACAACTGGCAATTTTCCATGTTCATGAACGTATTGGACCAATTCTACAGGGACTTGCAAGTCCTTGGCAGCCACATAAAGTTCATCTTCGCGAAGATTTTGAATACGGCGAATTTCTTGATTCATCATGCGCATATGACGAACGGCTTGAACAATATCTCCTGTCCCCGGTTCTCCTTTTGTGCGAATCATGGAAGCTCCTTCAGCGATACGACGCAAGGCTTCACCCAAGTCCTTAGCTCCACAGACAAAAGGAACTTGAAATTCCTTCTTATCTACATGGAAACGATCGTCTGCTGGAGACAGCACTTCACTCTCATCGATATAGTCAATCTCAATAGCCTCTAAAATCTGAGCTTCAACAAAATGCCCAATTCTGACCTTGGCCATCACTGGAATGCTGACCGCTTCTTGGATTTCCTTAATCATCTTTGGATCGCTCATACGGGAAACCCCACCAGCTGCACGAATATCAGCTGGAATCCGTTCCAAGGCCATAACAGCTGCCGCACCAGCAGCCTCTGCGATACGAGCCTGTTCAGGGTTTTGAACGTCCATGATAACCCCACCTTTGAGCATCTGTGCCAAGTTTTTATTTAGTTCATAACGATTTTCAGTCATTTCTTAATCCTCATCATTTGTATTGGTAGCTACCATTTCATTTTAAGCCAGATTAGAATGAAGTACAAGATAGAAAAACAATAATTGTCTGGGTACAGATGGATTAAAAAAACTATCTGACCTTAACTTAAGGCCAGATAGCTCAGCTATTGTTATTTTTCAGCTGTAAGTGCAGCCATTGTGATGTAGTTGTATGGTTTGTTGAAGTGTGGCAAGAAGAATAGGTCTGTCAAAGCCAATTTATCAATTGTCACATGCTCTTGGATAGCAAGTGAGAACATGTGGATTCCCATACTAATTGCAGCATCATGTGAAACCATTTGTGCACCAAGGATTTCGCGACTGTCTTTATCAAAGACAATCTTGATGGCAACTTCGTGGTTGTCATGCTTCATAAATTCTGGTTTTTGAAGATCGTTAAAGCCAGTTTCAGTTGCATTGTAACCTGCTGCTTTTGCTTTTTCAAGAGTCAAACCAGTTGAAACCATGTGAAGACCATAGATTGAAATACCGTTTGATCCTTGCACACCGATTCCTTCCAATTCATGTCCACAAGCATTGTAAGCACCAACGATACCAGTACGTACAGCGTTAGATGCAAGAGCGATGTAGCTAGTGTCTTTACGAGCATTGTCATAAACAGTCGCACAGTCACCAACAGCGTATACACCTGGGATAGATGTTTCTTGTTTCTTGTCTACAAGGAAGGCACCGTTGCGGAAAAGTTCAATCTTACCGTCAGCAAGAGCTGTGTTTGGACGGAAACCAACTGCAAGAACCACCATATCCACATCAAATGTTTCTTTGTCTGTTACCAAGCGTTCAACTTTACCGTCACCTTGGATGGCTTTAACTGTTTGACCAAGCGCCAAGCGGATGTTGTGGTCTTCCAAGTTCTTCGCCATCATTTGGGTAAAGTCTTTGTCATAGTAGCCGTTCAAAACAGTGTCTACGATATCAACAAGCACCACTTCTTTTCCAAGACGTTCGAAAGCTTCAGCCAGCTCAACACCGATGTAACCACCACCAACAACGGCAATGCGCTCAAGGTGTTTGCTCTTGTCAGCAAGTTTTTCGATTACTTCTTCTGCATTTTGGTACAACTTAACAAATTGAACATTTTCAAGAGTCGCTTTGAATTCGCGGTTGCCCTTAACGATTTCTACACCTTCGATTGGAGGCAAGATTGGAGTTGAACCAGTTGCAAAGATTAATTTGTCATAAGACTCTTTGTGCTCTTTTCCTTCAACTTCTGCAGTCACAACTTTGTTATCGTAGTCAATTGAAAGAACTGGTGAGTTCATGTAAATTTTAGCACCTTTTGCTTCCAATTTTTCTTTATCAGAGTAGAAGAGACCTTCTGGGCCATCAATTTGTTTCCCGATCCAAAGCGCCATTCCACAACCAAGGAATGAAATATTTGAGTTTTGGTCAAATACTACGATTTCGTTCTCATGACCAAAGTTATCCAACATCGTATTAATACAAGCTGTACCAGCGTGGTTAGCACCAACTACAACAATTTTACTCATAGAAAAATTCCTACCTTTAATTTTTGATTTACTTTTCTAGTATATCATTTACTGTTAGCGTTTACAAGGTATTTGCTCAGAATTCTCTTTTTTTCAGAAAAAAATACACTTAATATTAACAAACATTATTTTTCTATCGTTTTCATGCTAATTTTGAGCATATTTCTTGACTTTTTGTCAAAATCCATTTGTGAAAACGCTGACTTTATGGTATGCTAGTTACATGGAAAGAAAATGTAAGGGGTTTAATTTTTCTTTAACTACCTTATATTGAATGATTTCCTATGAAAAGAAAGGAGCTGGTAGCTTGTCTCTTCATTCACGTTCTGAACGGCTAATGGGAACAACTATCACGATTTCATTAGTAGATGAGCGGGCAGAAATCCTGCTTCAGGGCGCTTTTGACTTGCTCAAGGAGCTCGAATACCGCTTCAACGCCAATAGTCAAGAATCCGAACTGATGGAAATCAACTACAAGGCTGGAATCGCACCTGTTAAGGTTCATCCTGACCTATTTGAACTGATTGCTCTTGGACTAGAGCACAGCCTAGCTCCCTCTAGCCATCTAAATATCAGTATTGGTCCCTTGATTCAAACCTGGCGAATCGGATTTGCAGATGCACGACTTCCAGAGTTAAACGAAATCGAAGCTGTCTTGCCTCTAGTTGACCCGCATTTTATCAAGTTGGATCCGACTAACTCTACTGTTTTTTTAAAGAAGAAAGGAATGAAGCTTGATTTAGGTTGTTTAGCCAAGGGCTATAGTGCAGATAAGGTTGCCCAGTATTTGAAAGAACACGGTGTCACCTCTGCACTGATCAATCTCGGAGGAAATATCCTCACCATCGGGGATAACCAAGCCAAAGAAGGGAAAGCCTGGCAGATTGGGATTCAAGATCCGCGAAATCCTCGTGGCAACCATCTCCTAACCATTCCTGCTTCTAACAAATCCGTTGTCACTTCAGGTATCTATGAACGCCACCTGACAGTAGATGGAAAAGACTATCACCATATCTTTGATAGTGAGACAGGATTCCCTGTCGAAACCGATCTTGCTAGCCTAACGATTATCTCTGATAAATCCGTTGATGGTGAGATTTGGACAACTCGCCTATTTGGAGAACGTAGCGCTTCTATCCTCTGGCAAGTCGAAAGTTTAGATGGTATCGAAGCCATTCTCATCGACAAAGAGGGACGCCTTGCATGTTCTTCAGGCCTTCAAAATTGTATTATGTAAAAAGAGAAAGGAAATCTCATGCTAAAACTTATTGCCATTGTTGGAACGAACTCTAAACGTTCTACAAACCGCCAATTGCTCCAATACATGCAAAAACACTTTGCGGATAAAGCTGAAATTGAACTCGTTGAAATCAAGGATATCCCTGTTTTCAACAAACCAGCAGATAAGCAACTTCCAGATGAAATTCTTGAGATTGCTGCTAAAATTGAAGCATCTGATGGTGTGATTATCGGTACTCCTGAGTACGACCACTCTATCCCTGCAGTTTTAATGAGCGCTCTTGCTTGGCTATCTTACGGTATCTACCCACTTTTGAACAAACCAATCATGATCACTGGTGCTTCCTATGGTACACTTGGTTCATCTCGTGCCCAATTGCAACTTCGTCAAATCTTGAATGCTCCTGAAATCAAGGCAAATGTTCTACCAGATGAATTCTTGCTCTCACACTCTCTTCAAGCATTTAACCCAAGTGGTGACTTGGTTGACCTTGACGTCATCAAGAAATTGGATGCCATCTTTGATGACTTCCGTATCTTTGTGAAGATTACTGAAAAATTGCGCAATGCACAAGAATTGCTTCGCAAAGATGCAGAAGAATTTGACTGGGAAAATTTGTAAGATAGGAGACCGAAAGAATGAAATTTGTTGGACTTGTTGGATCAAACTACGATCAATCATATAACCGCAAACTCTTGGAATTTATCCGTCGCAATTTCAAATTCAAATTTGAATTAGAAGTTCTTGAAATCGACGAAGTTCCAATGTTTAACCAAGACGAAAAATGGGACGAAAGTTTCCAATTGCGCTTCTTGTATAACAAGATTACACGTGCTGATGGTGTCATTATCGCCACTCCTGAGCACAACCACACTATCTCAGCTTCTCTCAAATCTGTACTTGAATGGCTTTCATACGAAGTTCATCCATTTGAAAACAAACCTGTTATGATTGTGGGTGCATCATACTACGACCAAGGAACATCACGTGCCCAAGTTCACCTTCGTAAAATCCTTGATGCCCCAGGTGTTAATGCCTACACGCTTCCAGGTAACGAATTCCTTCTTGGTAAAGCTAAGGAAGCTTTTGATAACGACGGAAATATCACCAACGAAGGAACTGTTAAATTCCTTGAAACTTGCTTAGATAACTTTGTTAAATACGTAGGAGTCGTTTCGAAATTGAAAAAACCAAAACCAATCGAACCAGAAGACTTGGATTGCGGAAAACCAATTGCTACAACCATTACAGAAGTTGATCCTGACGATCCAGAATGGGTAGAAAAAGTTGCTGCAATCACTGGCGCTGTTGCTGGTGATACCTATGTCAAATTGGACCACGGTATCCTCACAGTTAACCAAATCGATATGTTCTTGAAAGCTATGCCATTTGAATTGACATACGCTGACGATAACAACCAATTCCTCTACTACAACAACGCTCACCAAGATCCAGACACCATGTTTGCCAAACGTGTACCACCTCAATCAGGTAACCGTATGTCTACTGTTCACAATTCTCTTCCACCAGCACGTATGAAGAATGTAGAGTGGGTCATCGGAACACTTCGCAATGGAAACCAAGAATACGTCCGTACGATCGTTCCAGGTTCTCCTGCTGGTGTCATCAACACTCATAACTACCAAGCCATGTACTATCCTGATGGATCATACGCTGGAATCAATGAAATTGTCTTTAACTTCCAACCATGGCTTGACTGGTACCTAAAAGAGACTGGTCAACGTTTGGTAGGTGGTAGCGGACCATTTGCTCCTGCTGCCGGAGGTCATGGAGACGCAGATGCTACTTCTGGCGCTTCTGACTCAGGGGACGCTGGAGGCCATGGTGGTGACGCCGACGCCACTTCTGGTGCAAGCAACTAAGAAACCAAAAAGGAGCCAAATGGCTCCTTTTTTATTACAACAGAAAAGGGGCTTGTAAATCATCTACACCCCCCTTTCATTTTATGAGTTAGGATCATCTAAACTACGGCCGTGTAAACCTTTTTCACGTTGTACTTGACGTAGTTTTTCTGGTGTGACGTCATTTCCTTCCTCGTCCACAATTTTAATTCCTTCAATGTGGTGACGAACAGAACGACGATAGCCTTCGATGTACTCCTCACGAAGTTTAGCTTGTTCCACTTTTTCAGCAGAAGTTAAGCCTTCTGTTTTTTTCTTTTTAGCAAGCTCGTTAATACGATCAATTTTTTTAGGATCCATGTTACCCTCCTTTATGATAAGGTTTAATCCGTTTAACAGATTTTACTTGGTATTGATTTGGTTGAAACGTGCAAGTTTCGCTGCTTTCTTGGTTAGTTGAGACAAGATAGCCAAGCGATTTTGTCGGACAGCCTGATCTTCAGCCATTACCATGGTATTTTCAAAGAAAGCATCAATAATTGGGCTAAGTGCAAAGAGTTGTTCTAATTGCTGACTTGCAGTACCTGATAAAACAAGTGATTCTACTGCTTCCGCCAAGGCTTTCTCTTCTTCATTCTCAAAGAGAGCAGGATTAACAGTATCAGTTCCTTCGGCTTTTTCAGCCAAGTTGAAAGCACGTGAGAGGGATTCAACAGATGGTTTGAAGTCTTCTTTCTTGCTTGCTTCGACAAGAGAACTTGCTGTTTCTAGCATATCCGCCACAACAAAGTTTGAACCTGCGAGAACTGCTTCCTTAATGTCTTTTGGAGTAGAACCCATCATCTTATCAACACGAGCCTTGATAAAGTCCATGACTTCTGCTTTATTTTCATAAGTCAAGCTGTCAAATTTCAAAGTATAAAGGCTATCAATCAACTCATCCATAGCAATGTGCCAACCAAAAGCATCCAAGATACGAACTACACCTTGAGTCGCACGGCGAAGGGCATAAGGGTCATTAGAACCTGAAGGAATCAAGCCTACTGTGAAGAAACTCAAAATCGTATCCAATTTGTCTGCAATGGCTAGAATGGCTCCAACCTTGCTCTCTGGAAGAGCTCCGTCAGCTGATGTAGGCATGTAGTGTTCACGAATAGCAGCTGCAACTGCTGGAGTTTCACCAGCAAGAAGGGCATATTTCTCCCCCATAATACCTTGGAGCTTATCAAACTCACCAACCATACCCGTCAACAAGTCAAACTTGTAAATAGCCGCTGCGCGAGCTAGATCAACCGTTTCATCCACTGACAAACCAGCTTTTTCTGCCAAGAGAATGGCAATCTGCCCCGTACGAATCATGTGTTCACGAAGAGAACCAATCTTTTCGTGGAAGGTCACATGGTTCAATTTTTCAACAAGGTCAGAAATAACCAATTTTTGGTCTTCACGCCAGAAGAATTCTCCGTCTTCCAAACGAGCAACTAAGACTTTTTCATTTCCTTTGATGACATTTTCCAAATGCTCTGCGTTTCCGTTACGGACTGAAATGAAGTTTGGTAAGAGTTTACCATCTTGATCACGAACAACGAAGTAACGTTGGTGTTCCTTCATCGAAGTCACCAAAACTTCTTCTGGAACGTCAAGGTATTTAGCATCAAAACTACCCATAAAGGCAGTTGGGTATTCAACCAAGTTCAAGACTTCGTTCAGCAAGTCAGCATCAATTTCGATGCGTACACCATGCTCAGCTTCGATTACCTTGATTTGGTCAATAATCATTTGCTCACGTTCACGAGGATCCGCAATTACAAATTGTTTACGAAGGTCTTCTTCATAGCTCAATGCTGACTGAATCTTAGTTTCTTGTCCCAAGAAACGATGGCCGCGACTCACACGACCGCCCTTGATATCAAGGAAATCCAAATCAAACTCTTGCTCGTCCAAGAGAACTGTCAAAGTGTGTACAGGGCGGATATATTCAAAAGTGTTGTTAGCCCAGTGCATGCTGACAGGGAAAGTTAGTGACTTCAAGACGTCTACTACACCTGGAACAATGGATTCAACCGGTTGGCCCACTTCTTCCTTAGTAACATAGACATATTCTTCACCCTTGATTTCACGGAATTCAATATCTTCAACTGTCAAGCCTTTTCCACGGACAAATCCTTGAGCTGCTTTAGTGAAGTTTCCATCACTATCCAAGGCAATTTTCTTTGCTGGTCCCTTGAAATCTTCTGTCAAATCAGACTGTTTGTCTGCAAGACCAGTCACACGAACAGCCAAACGGCGTGGTGTTGAGAAGGTTTGAATGGCTTCAAAGGAAAGACGATTTTCTTTGAGGAAGGTTGCCATTTTTTCACCTAGTTGTTTTTCACTAGGAGTTACTACGTAGGCTGGTAACTCTTCAAGACCGAGTTCTACTAATAAGTTTTTTGTCATGTTTTTTCCTTTACATTTTCTTCAATCTTTTTTGATATGCACCTTAGGTACTGGGGACGTCGCTAACTAACTTTTGTGAGTCTGTAAGGAAATCTTATACCAAATAAACTAAGATTTCCAACAGTCTCATCAAAGTGGATTTAGCTGACTGATTTTTGAACCCAAGGTTTCAAAAATTCCCACATAACAGTACGGCGGTGCATATCCCTCTAGCAAGTCTTCAACTTGCCTTTAACGATTTTAGAGCACAGTATTACTTACTATTCTGCGTCTTCTGCTAAGAGTTTAGCTCTTGTTTCTTCATCCAAGAGTGGGTAGCCTAGGCGTTTTCGTTCTGCGACAAAGGTTTTGGCTACGACACGGGCCAGGTTACGGATACGAGCGATATAGCCTGCACGCTCGGTTACAGATACGGCACCACGCGCGTCAAGCAAGTTAAAGGTATGTGAACATTTGAGAACATAGTCATAGGCAGGGTGAACCAATCCTTCTTCCAAGGCACGACCAGCTTCCTTTTCAAACTTATCAAAGTTTTCCAGCAACATTTCTTGATCCGAAATTTCAAATGAATATTTTGAATGCTCGTACTCAGGTTGTATAAAGATTTCTCCGTATTTTACACCATCAGCCCACTCGATATCATAGACAGAATCTACTTCTTGGATGTAAGAAGCCAAGCGCTCCAAACCATAGGTAACTTCCGCAGTAACAGGACCTGTTGCCAATCCACCTACTTGTTGGAAATAAGTAAACTGAGTGATTTCCATCCCATCAAGCCAAACTTCCCATCCAAGACCAGCTGAACCAGTAGAAGGGTTTTCCCAGTTGTCCTCAACGAAACGAATATCGTGTTCCAAAGGGTTGATTCCCAATTTTTCTAAAGACTCAAGGTACAGTTCTTGGATATTTGATGGAGAAGGCTTCATGACCACTTGGAATTGGTGGTGTTGGTAAAGACGGTTAGGGTTTTCTCCGTAACGACCGTCAGCAGGACGACGTGATGGCTCTACATAAGCCGCATTCCATGGCTCAGGCCCAATAGCACGAAGGAAAGTGTAAGGGCTCATTGTCCCCGCACCTTTTTCATTATCATAAGCCTGCATGAGCATACAACCTTGGTCATTCCAAAACTGTTGCAAAGTAAGGATGATTTCCTGGAAAGTCAATTTTTTAGACATTATTTACTCCTTTTTTTATAAATTACTTGCGACACGAGTCTGCCTCGTCGATTATCCGAGGCAAGACGAGTTAGTACTGCGTCTAGCTCAGCACCCTAGTGCTGAACGTGGGGCAGCCCGACTGTAAGGAGGTCTCTGCCACTGACGCAGTGAAATGTTAATTTCTTAGACATTGTTTACTCCTTTAGTTTTTATATTTCTTTTTCAATTAATTTCTGCTGAACAAACCAATTTAACAAGGGAAGAGTTTTATCTGTGTTTGCCCATAGATGATAAGAATCGAAGACCGCTTGTACACTACCTAGATTTTCTACCAACTTATCTACTGTCAAAAAACTACGCCAGTATTCGTAAAAAATATTTGCATAGTTCTTATCATAAGTAGAGGAACCAAAATCATTCAATGAATGCCAACCATACTTCTTCTGATAAAGTTCTACGAGAGATTGATTACAAATTTTTTCCGCTTGAAATTCCTCTTCTGTCAAGAAATACTTGCGACTAATATATTCAACCATCCCCTCTTCGAACCAGATGTAAGAGTCGTAACCATCAAAATCATCTGAAAAATGCTCCGACCAATGAGCTAACTCATGTCCTACAATCTGTAAGAGGAAATTTTCAGATAAAGAATGATAGTGACTTTCTATTGCTTGAGTTTGCTGAGAACGCTCGTAGTCCATCAACTGATACAAATACAGCTCTTTCCAAACAGTTAAATCAGGCGTCATAACCATTCGTCTATTATTTGTATAGGCAGGAACAGGTATTTCCCTAATAATCTGTGTAGCAGCATTAAGACCTGACCAAATGATGGCTTGTGGTAAATCATAGACTGCAAGTTCATTCTTTAAAAAAGATTGATAAGCCTCCAACTTTTCAGTATTTCTTAATACAAAATCACGAAATGCAACTAGTTGGATATCATCTTTTACAAGATAAAGGTTATCCACGGCTCTCCTTTCTTTCACACACATAGACTGAATAAACAAAAGAACCGCATCCGACAATCCTAGGTTGATTTAACCTAGGGGCGTCAGAAACGCGGTTCCACCCTAATTTATTACTTCATTGTTTTTAAAAATACGACAGAAAGCGCCAGTTTCTTACCTTGTTCTACTTAGCTCCCACTACCCCAAGCTCGCTTGAAGAACGCCATAAGACTTTCTTTCTTGTTGATTATTATATCAGAAAGAGAGAAAATTTACAATTCTTTTTCTTACTTTCTAAAAATCCATCTCATCCACACGTGGTGCACCTGAAGTTACCGAGATAGTCTTTAAGATCTCTCGCTCTTCTTTGCTGAGTTCAATCCCAAAACAGTCAAGATTGCTCTGGATGCGAGAGGCTGTTACTGACTTAGGTAATGGTAAAAACTCTTCTGCCAAACTCCAAGCCAAGGCAATTTGAGCCACTGATTTCCAATGCTTATCAGCAATTTCTTGGACTTCTTTCTTATCAAACAACTCTCCTTGCCCAAATGGTCCCCAAGCCTCTAAGAGAATTCCTTTCTCTTTACAGTAGTCAACCACTTCCTCTTGATAAACTCCTGGCGCTAATCGCACCTGATTAACCGCTGGGATGATTCTTGCCGTCTCAAGCAAGGCATCCAAATGCTTGGGAAGAAAATTACTAACACCAATAGCACGGATTTTGCCTTCTTGGTAAAGGTCCTCCATCGCTCTCCAAACTTCAGCATTACGAGCTTTCCATGCGTCATTTTCTCTTAGTGGTTTTGGATTTGGCCAATGGATAAGATACAAATCTAGATAGTCTAAGCCCAGTTTTTCCATTGATTCTTCAAACGCTTGGCGAGTTTCATCATAGCTGTGATTGGTATTCCAAAGTTTGGTCGTTACAAAGATTTCTTGTCGTGGAATACCGCTATCCCGAATAGCGCGACCAACACTCTCCTCATTTTGATAGATAGCCGCAGTATCGATATGACGATAACCAGCCTTTAAGGCTTCTAAAACGGCTTGATAGGCCACCTCTCCATTTTCAGCTTTCCATGTTCCAAATCCTAGAACAGGAATTGAAACTCCATTATTTAGCGTATAAGATTTCATATTTTTCCCTTTCTATGTGAAGAAAATCTAAAGAAACAAAGTCCTGATTATCAGCACACTTGCTCCTTTAGATTTTAAAATCATTGATCACGATCGTAATACATTTCGTGAGCTTTCAAGCGAGAATTAAGCATTTCCGGAACAGTCACAAATGTATAACCTTGCTCTTTCAGATATTCTATAATCTTTGGAAGAACATTAACTGTAGCGCCATGAATATCATGCATAAGAACAATCGATCCATTACGAACTTGATGCTGAATCTCTGTTAAAATAGCAGTTTCATTCTTGCTCTTCCAGTCCAAACTATCTACATTCCACATGATAAAACTCAAATCCAGACTATTACGAATATCATCTGTAATCGCTCCGTAAGGGGGGCGCATAAGTTTAGAACTCGAACCTAAAACCTTGGTCAAGGCATCTTCCGTATCCGTGATTTGCTTTTTAGCATCTTCAAGAGTCAATTTTGAAAGAACGGGATGATCCCAGCTATGATTTCCCACAACATGTCCTTCTGATTTCATTCGTTTCAGAAGATCTTCATTGCCAGCAATGTTTTTACCAAGTACAAAGAAGGTCGCCTTTACATTGTACTTAGCTAATGTATCCAAAGCCTGGGTAGTTGTAGATGGATTTGGACCATCATCAAAAGTCAAGGCTACAACTTTTTTATTTTTTTGTGCAAAGTAAGCCTGATAGAGTTCAGCATCCTTTTCTAATAGATAAGAGGACTCCAATACATCAAAGAAACTGGATATTGGTAAAGCAATTTCCTCCAGAGTCTCCACTTGGTCAGCAGGATAAAGGATGAGTTGACTATCTTTATAGTCAAAGCTCCAAGATGCCAATTCTTGGTCTGTGAAGGTTTTTAGCACCTGATCCATTTTTGTCTGGTCAAGTTTCTTATCTTCTAGGGTTGATTTGATTTGGCTCAGCAGTAGTTCCTTAGCCTTGCTAGCATCTTTGAAAAGTTGACTAAGAGTAAAAAGTTTACCATCTTCTGTCAAGTAAACTCTTCCCAAAGAAGTCTTTTCTTTTTCTTCAACCTTTGTTGCAGACAAATCGTAAACTTGCTTACTGATATTACGAGAAACAACTCCCTTTAAGACTGGATCCAACTGCTCAGTATAATAAAAGACCAAATCTTCTTTATCTTCCAGCTTTTCTTTGATATCCTGGTTGATTTTTTCTCTAATAGACGCAATGACTTCCTCTCCTTGCAGAGGATAGTAGGCAATCACCTCAGCTTGACCTTTTCGGAAATGGTCCTTCTGACTACCTGAGCTGAATTGCTGGTCCTTTTCACTCTTTAGCGCTTCAATTTTTTGTTCATAAGATTGCTTTTGTAGAACCTTGTGACCAATGGCACCACCTAGGCAGATCATAGCAAGACCCAAGATTCCAACAAGGGAAAGCAATCTACTTCTCTTTTTATCGTGGGAAACACGCTTCTCTCTATTTTTCTTCATACCTCCATCATATCAAATCAGAACTATAATTTCAATGATAAATCGATATTCTTCTATTTTTGAAATAAATAATAAAAAGCCTAGATGATCTAAGCTTTTCAGGTATTAGAAGCGAATCGCTTCACGTGTTTTTTCATAAGAAGAAACAAAGCGATTTGTGACTCCTGGTTCTGCAACTTCCAAGGCTTGAGAAATCTTCTCAAATGATGCCTTGTAGTCAAATTCTTTTTCAAAAATTTCAAGTGCTTCATTGAAAGCTTGCTGGATACGCTCATCAAATGAGCGGTAACGGTTTGAATACTGCAAGAGTTGCTCCGTCAAGGTCGCATATTGAACAATATTGTAGGTTTCTGTTTCAAGAGCCTCCATGTCATGGGTCGCAATTTCAAGAATTCGTTTAACTGATTCAATATTAACTTGTGCTTGTTCTAACTCGGCCATCAGATCTTCTGTGTTATGGCTTGCAGTGAAGAAAAGTTTCAAGAAACTTTGAGGAATACCCGGCAAGTTTCTCTTCTCCATGTAACGTTTGATAGTATGCAAGCGATTCACATAGACATTTGCTTTTTGACGAGCATTGATGTCGTCTTTTTCAATTTGAGATAGGCGTTCACTAACAGAAACTTGTTCGTCTTCAATGTCTTTTAGATTACTTTGAAGTGAATTAAACTGCTCCTCTAAAATAGAGTAAGCTTGAGTAGGTTCTGTCTGATCTTCAGTTGCCTCTGTGATCGCTGTATCAAGCCCTGACAATTCAGCTTGAAGACGGCGGACATGATTCCCATCACTTTCTGGGAGAAGATAGGTTTTATTCAAGCGTTCAAGATCTTGAACCAAAACCTGATTATTTTCTTTCAAGTGATTGAGGTAGGTTGGAAGTGTTGAAAGGAGACTTTCAACGACTTTTTGGGCAGCTATTTCACGCGTGAAAATATCGTAGAGCGCATTAATCTCTTCTTGGATTTGTGTGTTTTCATACTCTGCATTATCCAATTCCAACTGGCGGATGTTTTCTTGATTATTTTTCAAGGATTCATGTAAAAGTTGGAAGCGTGACTCGATGTCCGTTTCAGTGAAGTGATAATTAGCATCCAAGAGTTTACGGTAGCCTTCCTCCAAATCATCCAATTGTTCTGGAAGTTCTGTTGACAAAGTCTTCACGAGAGATGGAACACGATCAACGATATGTGTCAAAGCGAGAATATGATTTTCAGTTGAATCAAGAATTGCTGCAGCTTCAACTGGGTCACCTGAAGAGTTCAAGGTTACAAATTGAGAGAACTCTGACTGGATATTTTCCAATTGTTTCTCAATTTCAGGAAGGGCTTTACCATACTGTTCCGAATTTTCTGCTACGGTATGTTGCAGATTTTCAAATAAGTCCAAAGCATGCAGAACACGTCCGCTATTCTTAGACTCTTGTTTTTCAAGCTCTGAAAGCGCATTACGAATCGCCGCAATGTCTTCTTCAATTAAATCAATTTGACTTTCGATTTGATCGATTTGGTGAGTCGCTTTGAAAAAGCGAAAAGAATTATTATAGCCTTCAGCCTCAAACAGGTTATTTTCAATATCAGCAAATGAGTTAAGGGATAAATCAACCCATTTTTGATTCCATTCACGGAAGGTCACCTGACTTTGACCAATCAAATGCATGTTTTTAACTGCTTCAACCTCATCATTTACAGGAAGGTTGTAGAGTTCTTCTTTTCTTTCCTCGAGGGCCGTCAATCTACTTACATTACGCTTACGTAGGAAGATTGCCGCTACATAAGCTAGAATCAAAATGACTGCAATCGCAACCATTAGATAAATTAGTTGTCCATTAGACATATCAAACTCCTTTTATACTAGAAACAATCGTATTGATTATATCATATTTTTTAGGTCATGGGAACTATTTCCCACATTTTTTAGACGTCAAGGGTGCTGTAAACGGCATTTTCTTCGATAAATTCACGGCGAGGTTCAACTCGGTCCCCCATCAACATATCAAAGATCTTATCTGCTTCGGCAGCATCATCTACCGAAACACGCGCCATCAAGCGATGTTCTGGATCCATGGTTGTTTCCCACAATTGGTGGTCATCCATTTCTCCCAAACCTTTATAACGTTGGATGGTTGGTTTTGAACGCCCTTCACTGTGACGTGCTAAGGCTTCTTGGAGTTTAATTTCTTGATCTGCACCAGGCTGGATGTATTCTTTGATCTCACTTCCAACTTTAACCCCATAGATTGGCGGTTGGGCAATGTAGACATATCCAGCTTCTAGAATTGGTTTCATGTAGCGGTAAATCAAGGTTAGCAAGAGGGTCCGAATGTGGGCTCCATCGACATCGGCATCAGTCATCAAAACGAGTTTTTGGTAACGAGCCTTAGTGACATCAAATTCTGCACCAAATCCTGTTCCCATGGCAGTGAAAAGGCTCCGAATTTCTTCGTTGGCAAGGATTTTATCCATGCTAGCTTTTTCAACGTTCAAGATCTTACCACGAATTGGCAAGATAGCTTGGAATTCACGGTTACGACCAGATTTAGCTGACCCACCAGCTGAGTCTCCCTCAACGATAAAGAGTTCTGTTTCAGCAGGGTTATTTGAAGAACAGTCTGCTAGTTTTCCAGGAAGATTGGAAATTTCCAAACCAGATTTCTTGCGAGTGACTTCACGCGCACGCTTGGCAGCTACACGAGCCTTGGCAGCCAAAATCCCTTTTTCCACGATGCGCTTGGCAATCTGCGGATTCTCCATGAGGAAATCAGAGAAGGCATCGCTGAAGAGACGATTGGTGATCTTAACCACTTCGCTATTTCCCAGTTTGGTCTTGGTTTGTCCTTCAAACTGCGGATTTGGATGTTTAACTGAGATAACTGCAGTCAATCCTTCACGGACATCTTCCCCTGTCAGGTTGTCTTCATTGTCTTTTAGGAGTTTATTTTTGCGGGCATAATCATTGATAACACGTGTCAGCGCTGTACGGAAACCTTGCTCATGCGTACCACCTTCATGGGTGTGAATATTATTGGCGAAACTCATGACGTTTTCGTGGTAACCGGTTGTGTACTGCATGGCTACTTCAACTGTGATATCATCCATCTCACCGTCTGTGTAGATTGGTGTATCAAAGATCACATCCTTGTTCTCGTTGATATATTCAACGTAGCTAGCAATTCCACCTTCATAGTGGTAATGTTTAGTCTGTTCGAGACCTTCACGCTTATCTGTGATCGAGATTCGAAGACCTCGGTTCAAAAAGGCTAGTTCTTGAATACGTTTGTTTAATTTGTCAAAGTCAAAAGTCGTTGTTTCTGTAAAAATCTCTGGATCTGGTGTGAAGTGAACTGTTGTTCCAGTTTTATCCGTATCTCCAACCACCTCAAGGTCAGCAACAACATGACCACGACGGTATTCTTGGTAATGAATCTTACCGTTTTTGTGAACATGAACATCTAGTTGCGTTGAGAGGGCATTTACTACGGAAGAACCTACTCCATGGAGACCACCTGAAACCTTGTATCCGCCACCACCGAATTTTCCTCCAGCGTGAAGGACTGTAAAGACGGTTTCAACAGCGGGACGTCCTGTCTTTTCCTGAATGTCAACAGGAATTCCACGTCCATCATCTACAACGGTGATGGAATTATCTGGCTCTATAAAGACTTGGATATGACTGGCAAATCCAGCTAAGGCTTCATCAATTGAGTTATCAACGATTTCCCATACTAGATGGTGAAGACCTTCTTTTGAAGTCGATCCAATATACATACCTGGACGCATACGAACAGCTTCAAGTCCCTCCAAAACTTGAATTTGACTGGCATCATAATCTTGTGCCTGTTGATTTTTGATTTCTTCTGTCATTTTTTCCCTTTTCTTACATGTCTATTGCTTGTCTCAATGTCGCAACGTTATTAAAAAGATAGGCATCTAAGCCAGCAGCTTCACCTGCTTCTATATCAATATTTCTGTCACCAATGACCAAACCAGATGTAATATGATATTTATCACGTAAATAAATCATGGACTCAGGATCTGGTTTTCGTTTAAAGCCAGAACTGGCAGTCACCACCTCGGTGAAGTAGTTCGCTATCTGGGTCTTGGCAAGAAGTTCTAGCACCTGGTCATTTCGATGAGAAACCAAGAAATGGCGACCACCCTTGTCCGAAATGTCTTTGAGTAACTCTGGAATTCCCTCAAACAAGACTGGGTGCTCTAGCTCACGCGCTTCATTTTCTTTGTAGTTTTCTAAAAAATTCTCGATGTCTGGGGCAAACTTCTCAATGGCAAAAGCTGTCGAAACCTTCAAGGCTTCGTAAACACGGTCATGCTCTTGCTCAATTCCGTATTGGGCTAAGGTTTCTACAAAAGCTGCTGTAGAAGTCTCGTAATTATCCAATAGGGTACCACCTAAATCCCATATGTAGTCGTGATATTTCATACCCCTCATTATACCATTTTTTTATGAAAAAAGCGATGATTTCCTAGATTTTTCCAAGCAAAAACGAGAGTTTAACCCTCGTTTTACTGTTGATTTTCAAAGACATCCCGATAGAGCATGCCGACTCGTAAACTTTCAGCATCTCCTCCCAACTGCTCCACCAATTCATAGGCAAAGGCAAGGGCAGTTGACGGTCCTCGGCTAGTTGTTAGATTACCATCTACAACCACTGTTTGCTTTTGATAAGTTCCGTCAGTAATGTTCTCCTGAACACCGTCATAACAGGTGAAGCACTTGTCTTTCAAAACACCTGCTTGATGGAGGGCGATTGGAGCTGCACAGATGGCCGAAATCTTCTTTCCTTCTTGGTTAAAGGCTTGAATTTCAGAAATGAGGGCTGGATTATCCCGTAGGTGAGCTGATCCAGGCATGCCACCTGGAAGAACTACCAAGTCATAGTCGGATAAATCACCATCAAAGATACGGTCGGCTTTTACCTGAATGCCATGTGATCCTGTCACGTGCTCTTCAAATCCTACCATATCACATGAAATGTTTGCTCGACGCAAAACATCGACTACTGTCAAGGCTTCAATTTCTTCAAAACCCTGAGCTAAGATAACTGCTACTTTTGCCATAGTGGCCTCCTTATTTGATTTGTTTTAGGACGACTTTCTTTCGTTTAAATGGAACTTTTCCACTTTTCTCTTCTGCTAGATTGGTTTGGTAACTCATAGACAAGAGGAGACCGACTCCGATGAGGTTACTAATAATTGCGGATCCCCCTTGGGAGATGAAAGGCAGAGGAATCCCTGTCAAAGGAAGTAAGCCTGTCACGGCACCGATATTTTCAAAAATATGGAAGAGTAACATCATGATAAATCCAGTCGAAATGTAGGTGTAGAACTGGTTATTTGATCTGAGCGTAATCTTCAACATACGATAGATAAGAAGCAAGTACAAAACAATGACAAAGACTGAACCAATGAAGCCAAAATCTTCAGCAATCACTGTGAAAATCATATCACTTTCACGTACTGGAATGAGGAGATTGGACACATTGAAACCTTGCCCAAACAAACCACCACTTCCAATCGCAATTTGCCCCTGCGCCTGTTGGTAAGTCGTTGTTTGTGCAAAGTCAAAGGGATTGAGCCAAGCCAAAATACGGTTGATCTGGTATGTTGGCATCCCAATCTGGTGCAAGAAGGCACGTCCATCCTTGCTTATAAAGATTGCCATGAAGCCTGCAACTGCAGTCACTCCTGTTGCAAAAACAGGAATGATAATCTTCCACGAAACACCTGAAAGGAGGACCATGCCTGCAAAAATAGCCACGAAGACCAAGGCAGTCCCTAGGTCACTTTGTAGGGCTAGAAGGATCAAGACTGGGATGGTAAAGGCAATCATCCAACCAATCAATAGAAAATCCAAGGGAATAGTCCGTCGCCACTCCTTGTGTTTTTGAGTAAATTGTACAATGACTCGAGCTAATATCAAGATGTAGGAAATCTTCATGAACTCAGATGGTTGAAAGAGCGTGGTTCCACCTATTGACACCCAGTTTTTAGCACCTGTAGAAGCTACCAGACTCGGATTGTAAAAAACAAGGGGGAGAACCATCAAAGCCAAACCTAAGGCATAAAGATAGGGAGTCACCTTCCATAAAAACTCGGTATTGAAGAACATGACGACAAAGCCAATGACAAGCCCTAAAGTAATCCAGGCGATTTGCTGACCTAGAATTGGAAGAACATTATTGGGATAGTCATGGCTAACTGCTATATAAATAGCCACTACTCCAATCACCAGTAGACAAAATACTGGTAGAAGAAGACTATAGTCGACTCGAGAGTCGAAGGAACGTTTCATATTTTTTACCTTTTCTCTTTCTTGGATTTTTCTTTCATTCTATTGCGACGAGATTGGAGAAAATCAGCTACAGCAGGCTCTAGCTGATCTCTAGCAAGGACCCGAACAGTTCTTTCTTTTGACAAGGTTTGGGCGATTTGTTTACCGTAACGCTTGCTGACGACACGACTGTCTAAAAGCACAGCAACTGAAGCTTGGTCAGGCCGTCTAACAGTACGTCCCAGGGCTTGTTTTAGCCGAATGATCGCCATCGGCAATTGATAATCATAGAAAGGATTTTTCCCTTCTTGACGCAGTTCTTGGTTTAATTTTTGGGTTAAAGGTTCTTGGGGATTTTGGAAAGGTAATCTCGGAATCACTTGAATCACGCAAGGATGGGTTGAAAAATCAACTCCTTCCCAGAAACTACCTGTTCCAAGCAAGATCTGGCGTTCGCCTTTTTCAAAACGTTTTTTCAGTTGGCTTGGTTCCCCATTTTTATACTGAGCTAGATGAGGTTGGTCTAGCAAATCTGAAACTGCCAGCAACATCTCTTTTGAGGTAAACAAAACCAATAAGGGTTCTTGAAAGCCTTGTAACCTTCGGATAACAGAGGCCACTTCATTAGCATAGTCAAAAGGTGAAACTTCTGTCACAAGAGGAAAGTCATCGACTAAAAAGACTTCTTGTTGCCCCTGTTTTGCTAAATCAAGCTTAACAAGCGGAGCATCTGGAAATCCCAATAAATCTGCTAAGGAAACTCGATTGCTGATTTCGAGAGTAGCCGATACTCCTAGGAGCCTACAATCTTCTGGCAATAAATCTGCTAGTATAAAGCGGCCTTTTTTGCTTGAACAAATCAAGACATCCTTGCTCGATTTCTCTGCTGTAGCAAGCCAAAATTCACGGTCCGACGTGAAAAAGTTTGCAATCTCTCTATACTCAGGGAGAGCTAACTCCGAAAAATGTTGGCGCAACTGTTCGAGAGAATCCAACCACTTCCCATTCTTCAGACCTGACTGATAGTGCTCCATCAAGTAACGACATTCAAAGCTAATACTCTCAAGCAAGCGCTTCTGAACCAAATCTTCCTCTGTCTCCAAGGACTTTTCAATTTGGATTACAAGATCCCCAAGGCGATAAGCCTGCTGGGCTAGATTTTCAAGAGCTAGCAGCATTTTTTGAGCTTCATCCAAAATCACCAAACGGTTGTCGACAAACTCTGAATTGTCTTCCAAACGAGTGACCAGATAAGCATGATTGGTCAGAAGAACATGACTGGTTTTAGCCTTTTCCTGCCCTCGTTTCCAAAAATCCTCTGTAGCAAATAAACTTTTCTTTGAAAGCTTGCCGTCGTGGACTAGTTCTGGCAGAAAGTGCTGATAGCGGTAAAGCTGCCCGATTTCATCCAAGTCACCAGTCTCTGTCTCCGTTAGCCAGATAAGCAGTTGCATTTTAAAGCGTGTGAAAAGGCGATTGGACTCTACTCGATGGAGAATTTGATGAAAAACATCCAATTTCAAGTAATTTTGAGGACCCTTGAGACTATGAATCTCCAGATGGAAGACCTCTTTTAAGCGCTGACCTTCTTCTTGCATGATTTGATTTTGAAGAAGTTTGGTCGGAACGCTCACTAGGATACCTGCTTGACTCTCCAAGTTCAAAGCTGGAAGGAGATAACCATAGGTCTTGCCCAGTCCCGTTTGAGCTTGGATAAAGGAAGTCTGGTGTTCTTCCAATAAGTGCTCAACCTTCTCCGCAAATTCCAGCTGCTGTGGACGTTCCTCCAGCCCCAATAAAGAAATATTTTTTGCAAAATCTTTGGATAACTTTCGTGGTACTAATGCCTGACTTTCCTTTCTCAGGAAAAGTCCATGGAGTTCTATCAAGTCTGGCGAAGATAAGAGAGATTGTTGCTGATAGACCTCCTCAATCACCAGATAACTTTCATAGAGAAGGTTGTCCGCAAGGTCTAACAAGCTTTCTAAAAGCCCTTTAGGTAGCTCAAAAAGTTTTTGACGCATGTAAAGCAAGAGTTCTGCTGTTGCCTGAGCATCAGACAGGGCAGTATGGGCATGTTCCAGCTCAATGCCCAACTCTTGACAAAGGATTCCTAAGTTATACTTTTCAAACTGAGGATACAGAACTTGGGCAAGCTCAACTGTATCCACCCGCGGTGTGCGCAATTCATATCCTTCCAAAAAGAGAAATTCTGCAAGAAGGTTAGCATCAAACTGTACATTATGCGCAACAAAAATACCGTCCTTAACCAATTCAAAAATTTTTCCAGCCACCTGAGAAAACTCTGGTGCCGCAGCCAAACGCTGATCGGTCAGACCCGTTAATTCTTTGATATGAGAATCCAAGGGTTCATGGGGATTGACATCGGTCGCATACTGATCGATGATGTCACCATTCTCAATCACCACAATGCCTACTTGAATAATTTTTGCCTTGCTTCCGGTGCTGGTCGCCTCTAAATCAACGACCACATACCGATCATTTCTCGCATTCATCATTAAAAATTATATCAAAAAAAGCATGATTTGACACCCCTCAACTTTGATAACAATCTCACTTTCCTTTTGAGTTTGAGTAAAAATCAAGACCTTAAAAGTGAGAATTTCACGCAAGTTAAGCAGTTGGTCGCTGGTTCTGAGGTATTTAAAAACCTTATCAACAAAGCTACATCAACATAAAAAGACAACTAAGGTATTAGCTGCCTTTTTGAGATATTTTTTTCATTATTTTGGGAAGATGACTGCTGATTTCCGTCGGTAAGACCACATAATGTTCTTGAGCTAATTCTTGGGCTATAGCTGAATGAAGATGAGTCGCTGCTACCACTCGATCGTAGAGACTAGCTTGTTTAAACTGGTCTGCAAATCCTGCAATCATTCCAGCCAGAGTATCTCCCATTCCCCCAGTCGCCTGATAGGGACCACCAACCTGTAACTGGTAACAATCAGATTGGCCAGCTTGCCAAATACGAGTAGCCGGACCCTTCTCTACCAAAATTGTTCCTTGAGGGAAAGAAGTCAAAGCACTAGCTGTTGTACCTTCGTTTTGTTTTTCAATCGTAATTCCAGACAGTTTTTCCCACTCCTTTTGGTGGGGAGTTAGGATAAGCTGGCTAGAAGGAAATGACAGACTTATCCTAGCGAGAATAGTCAAGGCACCTCCGTCTACAATCAAAATCTGATTCTGTCTTGAGCTAGCAAAGACCTGTTTGACTAGTTCTTCTCCAAAAGTATCGTCTCGTAAACCAGGTCCCAATAAGACAACTTCTGCCCTCTCCAATTGCTCTTTTAACAATTGCTGATCTTGAAGAGAGAAGGCCATAGCCTCAGGTAAATGACTGTGTAGAGCAAGGATATTTTCCCTATCTGTTCCAACGGTCACCAATCCTGCACCACTTTTTACAGCTGCCAAGGCAGCCATGATGATGGCTCCACCATAAGGATAGGTCCCACCAAGCAAGAGCAGACGGCCATAGTCTCCTTTATGACTGGTACGAGAACGTTCAATAATGACTTTTTCTAGTAAGGCTTGATCAATCACTTTCATCGTTTTTTCCTCTCTATTCATTATACTATAAAGTTTATTGACCTTGCATCTTAAACATAAATCTCTTCCTTCATATAGAAAAAGAGGGGACAAAGCCCCTCTACGAAATATCTCTTTTTTCAAAGTCAATTAATTTCTTTTTTACTTTTTGCGACAAAGATAGCAGATAGAGCTAGTCCAACACTTGCCAAGAAAATAGCTGTTTCTGACTGTTTCTCACCAGTTTCTGGCAATCTCTTGTCTTCTTTGGCAATTTGAACTGGTGCTCCTGAAGTCTGAGTTTTTTCTAACGAACTTAGCTTGAACTCTGGTTTCTCTACTGTCGGTGCTGCCTGGTCGCCTACTGTTGATAAGGGACCTGTGTAAGCTGGGAGCTCATGTTTCAAGGCCATAACGGAGTTGACTCCGCCCTGGAACTCTGGTTTTTCTACTGTAGGTGCGGATTGGTCACCTACTGTTGCTAGCAGGCCTGTGTATTCTGGCAATTCATGCACTAGAGCCATCACTGCATTGACACCACCTTGGAACTCAGGTTTCTCTACCATTGGAGCAGCTTGGTCACCTACTGTTGCTAGCAGGCCTGTGTATTCTGGCAATTCATGCACTAGAGCCATCACTGCATTGACACCACCTGTGAACTCAGGAACTTCAAGCATGGGTGCTGGTTCTTCACCCTTACTTGATTGAACAGCTTCTTCCGTCAATTCTTGATAGAAGCTCGCCAGTTCATAAAACTCAGCCTTGCCACCTTCCCAGACTAATTTGACGTCTAGAAGAGAGCTACCATTTCGGATAGCGAGGGTTTGGAGGCTTGATGTAATGGCACCGAGGTCTAGCCAACTGTCTTGACCATCCTTGAGTGTTCTAGCAAGAACACGTGCCTTAGCTCCTTCAGGAAGACTGGAAACGAGACGAAGGTGGTTGGCATTGGTTGGCTCAGATAAGTGATACACCAATTCGCCCTTGTCTTTTTCAGACTTGTAGCTGGTCAAGACTTTGCCGTCTACAAGATTATTGTAAAGATTACCTTGGCTTTCTCCACTACTTCCTTCTACTGTTGGATCATTGATTGGTTTGACAAATTCACCGTCATTGATGACCAATTCTGTAAATCCTACAAAACGAGCATCATAGTCTGCCGTATAGAGGACACGGAGATAGTTGGCTTTGACTGGTGTAGTCAATTCACCCTCGATGTAGCGATTTCCTGGCATCTTAGAATCATGTGTCCAACCATCTGTCAGTGAATCATCGTGTTGGCTATTGGCTACACCATCTCCTACTGTCACGACATCTGTCCAAGTTTTACCGTCTTGGCTGACTTGGATCTTACCATCACGAAGGTAGTTTTGAGTTCCGTCCTGGATGTAGGCTCTAATCTTCTTGATGGTACGTTCGCTACCAAGTTTCAAGGTTACGTGACCATCTTTATGGGCGTAGTCTGAAAACTCAACGAAGTTGTTGTAAACACCGTCAAATAGTTGATCTAGGTTGTTCAGTTTACGAACATCATTGCTGCCGTATGTTGGATGAATGCCCATAGTTGTAGATTCTAGTTTGGTTGGTTGTACTTCTTTGGTTGTCACAAGGAGAGAAGTGGCTGTCACAGCTTGTTCCTGATCTGTTTTGTTGACCAGACGCACATAACGTACTAAGTGGATTGCGACAGATCTGTCTATCAACTGGCTGGCTGGTGTCCATTCTTGTGCATTTGCAGAGTACTCTAGGCTAAGAGCAGGGTTAGCTTGGCCTTGGAGCTGGATGCTCTTGATCTGATGGATACGGTCCAGCTTCATACCTAGATAGCTATGAGCAGGGAGTTTGGTTCCAGCTGGAATTTGAAGCTCGTAACTGCCCAAGCTATCCACTACTGGCGTTTCCTTCAAGGCATCCACGTTGGTGTCTGTTAAGTCAAGATTTGGACTATCGACATCTACTGTAAATTCCGCAATTCTCCACCACTTATTTAAGGTTTGTGTATTGCGAATGCGAACAAAACGAGTTGTAAATTCTTGCACAATATCAGAAGTTCGTTGCCCTGATAAATTTTGAAGCGTTGTCCAATTTGTACCATCTGCAGAATATTCGATGACACCAGATGCTAGTTTGTCTCGTTCCCCTTGCATCAGATGAACTCGTTTTACTTTGTACAGTCCACCTAAGTCCATTTGTACCCAGGCTTGCGCTGGTGTGACATTGGTCTGATCAACATGTGCCATCATGGATTCTGTGTTTTCTCGACCATCTTGCATCTGAACAACACTTGTTCCATATTTGTAAACAAGGTTTGGACTTAAACTAATAGTGCCCCTAACCTTCTTACTACCCAATTCTAGGGGTCTGTTAACAGCAATTTCACGCATGGCAAGCCAAGCATTATCCTTCTTAGCTGTTGCTATCATACGAACAGCTTGAGCTGTGATATCAAGGTCATTAAATTCCAGAATACGTTCTCTACCAGTATAAGCGGGGCTCGTTATGGCTACCCATTCTCCATGTTCATTTTGATATTCAACAAGAGCATTACTAAAGGTATAATTATCGGCCGTATTAGTACCCGTAGCGAAACCTAATTTGTGTATTTTAATTGCCTTATTAAAGCGCAAGCCTACATAATCGCCTCTCTCAATCACAATGGTTGTTTTGGCAATCACATGTGTATCAAAGTCACCATCTGTGACTTCTTTCAATCCGCCTTCTATTCCAGCACGATTCGTAATAAATGTTGTCACAAATTTATCTGGATTCAACATTGCTTGGATATGTAAGGCTAAGTATTCTTTGAGATTATTGATAAATGGTCGAATATGTTGGACACCAAATTCTGCGTATTCATAATGGTCAACGTAAAAGAAGGCATACTTAACTGACTGGTCATAATGTTTGACTCCGGCCTGATAATACTCCCACACCTTGGCATCATTTTTTTCAGTAAGACCTTCTGTAGCTGTTAGGAAAGCTTCAAGCGCGTTCATTTGATCTACTGTATTCTCTAACCAATAGTGAATTTGTTCGATTAATTTCTGATCACCTTTTTCTTTAAGTAATAGAGCATTGGCTTTCAAACCAGCAAAAATTTCCCTCAACTCTTTTCTTTCAGTATCCAGATTTTGACCAGATTTGAGTTTGTTATAGAATTCTGTCAATTTTGGAGCCAATTCTACAGACTCTTCTAATTTAGTGACATGGGGAGGTCTATTTTGATTGCGCATGTGTTTTCCGAGTTCTCGAAAAGCCTTCGAAACACTGCTTTCTTCAAAATGATCATTAACTACATAGTTAAAGGCCATATCGTTGATTTGTTCTGCTTCTTCTACACTTCTCCATTGTTTCCATCCATACTGAGCCATATCAAAAAGTGCCACTTTAGATGCTTCAGATTGTTGCATTGGATTTAGCATAATTCCTTGTGCAAGTGATAAATCAACATTTGGATGTAAGAATTTTTCACCACCTCCAAGAATTAGGTGGGGTTTTGTATTATCATTACATGGCCAGTTAATCCAGAACTGAATTGGACGGTAAGTCTTACCACCTTCTGTTAAATTTTTCTTTAAGTTCGTTAAGAATGTTTGGTCAACAGCCCCCCAGACCTTTCCACCAGTAAGAGTTAAATGGACATTTTCAGGAAGATGTTCATTCAAGGTTCGAAGTTCAGCTTCAGTTCCTTGCCCCATGTACCAGGCAGGAACAAAAATCATATCTTTACGGAGACCACTGTATGTTGTTTGTTTTTCAGTCAACCAATTTGTGATATCCTTCATCAAGCGAACATAACTATGGTAACCACCAACTGGGCTTGGTGCATCATCTGCAAGCACACCAAATTCACGCACTCCCACGTCCAACAACTGAGTAAACTTAGCCTTTATGGTTGCAAGATCAGCCTGGTAATGCGCTTCATTGCCAAAGCGGATACGATTGTTCATAAATGGATGGATGGTCCAAACATAACGTGTTTTCGTTTGATTACCGACACGTGCAAGTTCTCGGATTTCAGCCAGTTTTTCTTCTGGGTAAAGTTCACGCCATTTCTTATTGTGGTATGGATCATCTTTTGGTGCGAAATAGTATTGAGTTAACTTCAATTCACTTCCATAACGCATCAATTCTTTACGATTTTCATTAGACCATGGATTTCCATAGTAACCTTCGATAAACCCACGGTTCTTGATTTCAGCGTAATCTTCCACTGTCACATTGCGAAGGACTGGCACTTGACTTTCCTTGAGCATATGTTTCAAGGTTGTCAAACCATAAAAGACCGCATCTGTGTCTTTTCCGACGATGGAGATAGAGTTGTCCTTGATGGTCAGAGCATAAGCATCAATTTTGTCAAAGAGACCTGCGGAAACCTTGGACAAGTTTTGTTCTGCTTGTGAACCTTGTCCATGCACTCCAAGATAGATATTAGTTGCGCCAGAAACGGCCGTTTTACTAGTTTTGTAAGATACTTGATTGTCCTGCAAAACGCTCTTCAAGCGATTGCGAGTATAGATATCGAGTTGATCGCCCATTACCAGATTGACTTGCTTACGAAGGGCTGTGACACCTTCTCCATAAGTCACTTTTTGTGGAGTTGGAAAGACCTTGTACTCTTTTTTGAGATAGTCTGAGCTCTTGCTGGCAGCTTCAATACTGGCTTCGCTAGCTGGTTTGCTTGCCGTAAATTGATTGGCCAATTCAACTGTTCCATCACCTGTTTGCTCTACTTTTGGAGTTTCAGGTGTAATTGGTTGACTAGGTTTAGCGATTTCTTTATCATTTTGTCCTCCACTCATGGCTTCAGACGGCTTTGTTTCATTCTCTGGAATTCCAGGTGCTTCAGCTGGTTTAAGATTATTTGTCGAATCAGTAGAACCAATCGTTCCTGTAGTTTCTCCATTTCCAACTGTCGAGCTAGCTTCCTTCCCAGCATTTTCTTCTGCTTTCTTCAAAACTGCTGCAAGTTCATCAGGTAACTTTTCCAATGGCTGAGCTTGAGTTATAGTTCCCTCTTTATCTCCTACACTACCTGTTTCTGCTGCCTCTACTAAATTAACACCAAAGATACTGGCACCAATCATAATAGAAGCTACTCCAATAGCGAATTTACGAATACTGTAATGACAACGTTTATTGAAAAAATTTTTATCCATCTTTATCTTATCTCCTTTCATCCAAACACGAAAGTAAACGATTCCATTTTTACTAGTAAAGACGGAGAGGCCTAATCGGTCCTCTCCATCTCTTCAACTCATTTATCGATGTGATTTTTTATCATCGACCAAGCTATACCAATAGGATAGCATTAGACGCACAAACTAATCCTCTTTTCGTTTTGCAGTTAATAGGGCTGCTGACAAGGCCAAGCTAACACCTGCCAAGAAAATGGCTGTTTCAGATTCTCCCTCACCTGTTTCTGGTAATCTATTTTGCTCTTCTTTTACTACTGAAACATTTGGTTTTATAGTCTGGTCATGAGCTAATAGCTCTACTGGATAATCTGGTTTTTCAAGAACAGGCGCTTCCTCATTTCCTACCGTGGCTAGAACACCATGATACTCTGGAAGTTTATGTTCTAGAGCCATTACAGCATTAACGCCACCCTTAAATTCAGGTTTCTCAACGCTTGGTGCCGCTTGATCTCCTACAGTAGCAAGAGTTCCTGTGTATTCTGGAACTTCGTTTACTGCTGCTTCTACAAAGTTAGCACCTCCTTTGAATTCTGGAACTTCGTTTACTGCTGCTTCTACAAAGTTAGCACCCCCTTTGAATTCTGGAACTTCATTGACTGCTGCTTCTACAAAGTTAGCACCTCCTTTGAATTCTGGAACTTCATTGACTGCTGCTTCTACAAAGTTAGCACCTCCTTTGAATTCTGGAACTTCATTGACTGCTGCTTCTACAAAGTTAGCACCTCCTTTGAATTCTGGAACTTCATTGACTGGAGCTGGCTCCTCGCCTTTACTACTTGAAATAGATGCTTTCACTCCTACTTCAACAATGCGATCCTGAGCCTTTCTTTCTTCAGAATGAACAAGACTTCTAGTAGTACCCAAAACTTGAATATAGTCAACTTTTTCTCCATCTTGTCCTTCAGAAACTACACGACGTTTACCTTGAGCAAGCGCAGGGGTTTCACGAACAACTTCTTTAAACGGAAGTGGAGTCTTTTCAATTTCCAAACTTGGAGCTTCTGCAACTAAGTTCTTAACGCCTTCTGTCGGTGTTGTTTGGAAGGTAGACTTAAAGTGTAAACGATATTCTTTCACCAGATTTCCATCTTTGGAAATAAGACGAACAAGTGTTGGAAGATTTGTATTTCCATGATCCACAACTGTGACTACTCCATGTCCACTAGTTGTCGCAGTGACTTTTGGTTTGGATCCCATTGTTGTTAGGGTGTACTCTGTCACATTTGGATCAAAGTTTTCCAATGCTTTTCCATCAATCGAAATAGTCGCTGATGGTGTTTCGACTTCTGCTCCCTTGCCTGCAGAGTAGGCTGTAAATTCTACAAGTGCTAGACCATTAGTAGTAGCCTTACGAGTCATACGCGCACGAATAGCTGTTGTTTGAACTGGATCAAAGTTAAACTCGATTGGTTTACCAGCCACTAATTCTCCAGAAGACTTGTAAGGAATTGGTGCCCAATTTTCTGCTTTGTTGAATGGATGGTCAGCATTTTCTTCATAACGAGAAATCGTACTTGGCTCTGTAAAGGCAGGACCAATATATCTTTCTAGAACCATTTTCTCTGGGGCATCTGTGCCACTATCTTTAAAGAACTGAATGGCTACTTTTCCAATAGATTGAGAAGTAATTTTTCCATCCTTCTTAAAGAGTAGTCCGACAGAAGTTTCTTGATTTTTCGGAGTACGAGTCCAGTTTGTCCAACGTCCATCTTCATTGTATTTTCCATCATTGATATAGAAAATTCTATCATGTGAAGCTGCTTGTGTATCGTTCGTTATCGAAGCAAAGGCTTTAGAATCAGTTTCATTGTTGTTTGGATTTTCTGAAATGACTTGATTGCCTTTAGAAACAACTGTCACCTGCATTTTAGTGGTTAGATTTGTACCAATGACATGACCGGTAACTTCAAATGTTCCCTCATGCTCTGTCGCATGTTCAGGAATAGCATCCCACTTCACTGCAAGTTTATCTGTAGTCCAATTAGTTGAAGTTGGATAATAAACACTTACTTCTGAAGGAAGTTGAAGATTGTCTCCAACATTCAAGATTTTAGCACTGTTTTCTGCAGCAAGAGGTTGACTAGTTTCTCTCTCATCATTGCGGAAAATTCGATATTCTTTCAACACCGTACCATCTTCTGCTTTCAAGATGAGACGTGTTGCACCTTTTGGACTTGTTGCAGGAACAACTGTTACCAAACCATTATTGCTAGCTGTTGCTGTGATTTCTTTGCTAGATTGAGGAATATAGTAATCTGTCTTAGATGGATTAAAATGTTCAAGATCCTTGCCATCTACCTTGATAGAAATCTCTGAACTTGTTTCACTTAAGACCTTGTTTCCAAGCACAGTTAGCTCTGTCAGACCAACACCTGATGTTCCATCTGCTTTCTTCATACGAATACGAACAGCGTAGGTTTCGACCTTGTCAAATGTGAAGTGATTGGTTTGAGTTGCAGACAGCTGACTTGGAGCATGTAAGTTTTCAACTGCTTTCCAATTGTCTGGATTATTAAATGGATGATTGCTATCTCGTTGCGCATGACTGACATCACTTGGTAAATCTGGAATTTCTTTACCTACATAATATTCAACTACATATTCTTTTGGAAGACCAATTGCTCCATCAGTATAGAAATCAACCGACAAATTGTTGACAAAACGCTTCGTCAAGTCTCCTGAATTACCAAATAAGATAGAAGCCCAGTCATTATCAGTATTTGTTCTCCAAGTAGTCCATCTATTTTTAGCATCTGATGGTGTTCTTGATACAGTCAAATCGTTCAAGGTGTTGGCTGTGTCATCTCCTCCTGTATTGGATACAATGGCAGCTGGTAATTGTGAACCTGTCCATTGTTTAGAGATATTATTTCCAGCAACCACTTGACTAGACACTCGAACATGAGCTTTAGTTGTCAGATTGCTACCTACTAAACGACCATTGATTTCATAGACCCCTTCAGTTTGACTAAAGTTGGCTGGAACCTGATCCCAAACAACATCTTTGTAGATAGTTGTTCCGTTAGAATGGTAAGCCCGGACATTAGCTGGCAATTGAACCGTCTCACCCTTAGGTACTGTGAGACTGATTTCCTCTGCAACTTGCAATCCTTCAACCGTTACAGTCGCTTGAGCTTCAATATCTGTGCCTTCCACATGTCCTTTAAGCGTAAAGCTATGATAGTGCCCCAACTCTTTTTCATCTACCTTATCCCAAGCTACAGATACTTTGCGTGGCAAGCCCTTATCAAATTCTGCTCCAACTTCTTTAGGTAGATTCGGTTGCTGATTGATATCTGTAGAAACAGACACAGGATGAAGTTTCACAATCTTCTTGCTGACTTTATTTTCTTTAATCACCACTTCAGTGGTTACAGATTCTGTTTTCTCTGTTTGATTATCGATTCGAGGTGTCAAAGTCACTCTTCCCTTAGTATAGAGCAATAGATTCTGACCATTCACCTCAAGATGTCCCCCATCAGATGATTTAGCTTCTAAGTGAATATCTGAAGCCGAAAACTCTGTTTGTGAACCATCCTCATAACGACCAATGACGTGATAAGTTAATACTTGATCTTCAGTGGCAGTTTCTTTTCCTTCTACAACCACTTCCAAACGTTTCAAAGCAGGAGCTTCCTTCACAAACTGAATTAAGTAAGTTTGAACCAAGTCACCCTTTTGGTCACTCAAGAAGACAGAAGCCTGATAACCATTATCAGCAGAAGCTTGCTGAACAGTTACTTGATATCCGGTAGTCTGAGCTCCAACACTTGGAATAGTTGCAGTGTAAGGAAGGGATACACGGTAATAGGTCTTGCCAGACTCAAAATTCTCAAGAGCTTTATCCCCAGCAGTAAGTCCTGTAATGCTACTTGTTGTTTCCTTACTACTTGCGATAAAGGTTGCAGTCACTTCACGGTCGTCATCTACCAATTTACCAGTAGCCTCCGTACGTCCACCTTCCTTGTTCAAAGCAGCAGGGTCTTTCAAGGTCCAAGAAACAACATCAGTATCAATCAAGCTACCATCTGTCAGAACAGCTGTGACCGTTTTATCCAAATCAGCCGCATTCGTTCCAACTGGGACTGTAGCAACTTTTGGTAACCATCTATCTAAAGCAATCACTTTAACAAGTGCCTCAGCTTTAGTTTCCAAACCTTCTACACGTCCAGATACTTTTTTCTCACCTGCGCTTGTAAGCAAGTCAGATGGCATTTCCCAAGTTACAGTCTTTTCCTCAACACTACCGTCACTATAAATAGCTGTTACTGTTTGAGGTAATTCAGGATTTGTCGTCACATCAGTTGTTGCTTTTACAGGAGCAAAGGCTACAAAGTGACGATTTTCTTTCTTACCAGACACCGTTGCGACCGTTGCGCTATCAGATGTCAAACCAGCAGAATCTGCATAAAGAGTAAATTTACCTTCTTTTTCTGTTGATTTTACAATGACAACCCCTTTACCATTGAAAGCACGTCTTTGCCATGTTCCATCTGCTTGAGCTTTGTAGCGTTCACGACTAGCTTGTTCTCCATTATCCACACCAACGATTTGTCCCTGACCATGAAGATTGAAATGAACAAGATTGTTAGCTGTAGGAACCACATTACCATCGCCATCAACAATTTCATAATGGATGTAGGATAGGTCCTTTCCATCTGCAGTGATAACATGCTCTTCTTTAGTCAGACGAACTCTTGCTGGCTCCCCAGCAGTTGTCACACTATCACGCGCAATTTCGTTGCCATTTTTATCTCGAGCAATCGCAGTCAGTGTGCCTGGTTGGTATTTCACAAGCCACTCAAGATACAATTCACTTGGTTTAGCTCCCTCATGATATGGACGTCCATCTTCTGTCCTTTTCTTAGTAAATTCCTTTTTACCAAGCGACTCTCCATTTAAGAACAATTCGACGCTTGCAGCATTTGAGAAGGTACGAACCGGAACCTTTCCATCAATCAGCATCTTGCGATCCTTAAGGGTCTCTTCAGTCCAGTTCCAATGTGGTAAAATGCGAACAGTTGGCTTTTCTTTAGCACTATACCATTCACTACGGTAAAGGTAGAAATCATTCTTTGGTAAACCAGCTGTATCAATAATACCAAAGTAAGAGCTCTTGACAGGTGTACTATCTTGGTTATGCCATGGAGTCGGTTCTCCAATATAGTCAATTCCTGTCCAGATAAATTGTCCAGCATAGCCAGCACGATCACGGTCAAAAGTCCATGATTCAGTAGCTGTTCTTCCCCATCCAACACGGTCATTACCATAGTCAGATTGTTCATAGTGACGATTTGGACGATTGTCATGTCCAAGGATTTGAGCAGGGTTATAATAAGAATCACGCGTCCTAGTAGCTGAAGAAGTTTCAGAACCATAAATGAGCCAGTCTGGATGCGCTCTACGAACAGCATCATAATTACGTTCACCATAGTTCATACCGACAGCATCCATAATTTCTGCGAGTTTCAAGAAATCACCTGTCGCCGCACGACTAAATTTGTTTTCCCCCATGGTTACATAACGCTCAGTATCAATCGCTTTGATAACTGCCTTCAAGCGTTTAGCAGTTTCGATAGAACGAGGACTACCATTTGCCTCCTCTACCTCATTTCCAAGAGACCACATGACGATAGACGGATTGTTCTTATCACGTTCTACCATTGTTCTGAGATCAAAATCAGACCACTTCTCACCCTTCTTAGCCTCCGGATGAGTTGCATCTTGATCAAAGAACCGTCCATAGTCGTAAGTCTTCTTGCCACCATACCAAGTATCAAAAGCTTCCTCTTGAACCAAAAGACCTAAACTAGCTGCAGCATCAAGTAACTGAGGACTCGCTGGATTGTGGGTTGTTCGAATAGAGTTAACCCCCATATCTTTCAAGAGTTTTAATTTACGATAGGTAGCCTTATAATTCTCTTCTGCCCCCAAGGCTCCATTGTCATGGTGAATACTTACTCCGTGGAATTTCATGCGTTCACCATTCAGAGAGAAACCTTCCTTAGCAGTCCAATTGAAATAACGGTAACCAAATGTATCTTCTGTTACATCAACTAGTTGACCTTCTTTATAAACCTTTGTTTTCAACACATACAGTTGAGGATGATAACTTTTTGTCGTCCAAAGAGTTGGTTTATTAACTAGGATTGTTTGTCTGAAATCTGCAGTTTCATTTTCTGCTAAATTCTTCGTTTCAGAGCGGACTAATTCTGAAACAACCTTACCTTCCTTAGTAAAAATTTGTTGTTCCACAAAGACTTTAGCAGCCTTCTTATCCGTATTTTTAATCTTACTTTGAACCTGTGTTTCAACATTCCCTTCTTTTTGCTCAGCAAGTTTTGGAGTAGTGATATGATTACCATTTTCGGCAACATGGACTTTATCACGATAACTAAGGGTTACATCACGATAAATCCCACTTCCTGAATACCAACGACTACTTGGTTGCTTATTGGTCACTTGAACAGTAATTGAATTTTCACTACCATCCTTGTTTAAAAATTCTGTGATATCATATGAAAAATGATTATAGCCACTTGGATAATGTCCGACAAATTTACCATTTACATAGACCTTTGAATCCATGTAAACCCCATCAAAATTGATACGAACATCCTTATTCTTGTCTGCTTCGTCTAATGTGAAAGTCTTACGATACCAAGCTGTTCCACCATTTAACTGCCCACCTTCATTACGAGCGGGAGACTTGTGATCAAAGTCAAAATAAATACTCCAATCATGAGGAAGATTCAATTTAGACCAATCATGAACATCCACATCTTTTTTTGAAAAATCTCCTTGGGCATTTAGTTTAAAATACCAATCTTTATTAAAATCTTGTTTTCGTTCCGATAATAGCTGTTTTTCCTTTTCAACTTCGGCTTTGTTTGACTCTCTAGACAGCACTTGCGATTTTTCAGAAGAAGGTTTAATCTCTGTGTCTGCTTTCACTTGGTCCTTTTCAGAAGTTTTTTTAGAATCCTCTTTCACTTCTGTTCCAGCTGTTACTGCAGATTCAACAGGCTTTGGATTTGCCTCTTCAGATTTCTGTTTGTTATCAGCCTTGTTTCCTTCTTCTACTTTATTTGGAGTTTCCCCTTTAGGACTAACCAATTCACGACTACTCTCGTTAGTAGGTGTAGTAGGTTCTGTATCCTTAGTCACTTTGTCTTCTGCCGATTCAGCTTTTGGTTTTACAAACTCACGCCCACCATTCTCATCAGCCTTTGCAATAGCAGCTGCCACATCATCGGGAAGCTTATCTAAAGGTTGAGCTTGATGAACAGTTGTTTCTTCTGTTTTAGCATTGGATGAAGCCACCTCCTCAGCTTGTACAGCAGAAATACCAAATATACTAGCCCCAATCATTACAGATGCCGCACCTATTGCAAATTTACGAATGCTATAATGACAACGTTTATCAAAAAGTCTTTTGTTCATTAAAATCCTCATTTCTTTTTCTTGATACAAAGTAAGCGTTTACTTTATTTTAAAAAATAACCTCCTTCTGAATACACAAACAAGTACCAAGTTTTATAATATATTTTATATATTAAATATATCAAAACGCACCTTAAATTGCAATTATTTTCCATTAATTTAACCCAATAAAATGATATATAAGAAGGGGTCATTTAAAAGGAATAGTTGCAATGAAAATAGCTTTCGATTCTAGATTCTTTCTACTACAAATTGAATTCCATTAATATCTTTTTCAAACTTCAAATTTATAGTTTATAGACTGCATTACTCTACATAAAAAGAAGGCGAACCTTGTTCTACCTCCTTCTACACTATTTTCCCTTAAATTCCGCAAAAGTCTGTAAGATTTTGGCTGCTACTGCTGGAGAAGGAGCTCCTTTTAGCTCTAACGTTTCATCTGCATATGGAGTAAGGCCAGCAAAGTCTCCTATCTGAACTGAATAAAGAGATGTCTTAAACAGTTCAATATCGTTTTGATCATTTCCAAAGGCGATGAAGTTTTCCCCACATAACGTTTCAACTGTTGTAGCCTTATGAGTATCCAAGGGATTAACATAAAGGCACTTTTCATGCGCATGATAGGAGAGATGAGCCTGTCCTAGTCTTTCTAACTGACCAAGCAGGTCATCAAGCAAATCCTCATGGTCGCCCATATAAACGACTACCTTAATCGGAGTACCCAAGTCCTCGAGTTTCTGATGACGAGCGACCTTTAGGGGATCCACACTGGAGATAAATGGAATCTTCTCCACAATCTGACCACTAAAGTCAAAGCAATCATCTGCAAAGAAAGGGAGATTATAGGTCTGGCAATAATCCACTAGCGCCTGATAAACTCTAGCATCGAGATTCCTTTCATAGATAGCCTGTCCCAGATGGTAGGCTACGCCTCCATTCAAACCTATAACCAAGCGCTGACTGAGTTCAGGACCTAATAAACCCAAGCAGTCCCGATAAGAGCGAGCTGAGGCAAACACAAGCTCATGCCCATAATCTTCAGCCTTTAAAAGAACCTGCTGAATCTCCTCATCTATGGTCATGTAGTCAAAAGATAATGTCCCATCCAGGTCAAATACGAATTTCATCTTCCTAGTCCTTGTTCAGTGTACGAAGCGCTGCCTGATAGGTTTGCTCCATCAGCATGGTAATGGTCATCGGACCAACTCCACCAGGTACAGGTGTGATGTGACTAGCAAGTGGTGCAACAGCATCATAGTCAACATCTCCACAAAGCTTGCCATTTTCATCTCTGTTCATCCCTACATCAATGACAACCGCTCCTGGTTTCACAAATTCAGGAGTCACAAACTTAGCACGACCGATTGCGACCACCAGAATATCTGCCTTAGCAGCCACTTTGGCAAGGTGATGGGTGCGTGAGTGGGTCAAGGTCACAGTCGCATTTTTAGCCAAAAGAAGCTGAGCCATTGGCTTTCCAACAATATTGGAACGACCGATGACAACCGCATTTTTACCCTCTAGATCAATCCCATATTCATGAAACATTTCCATAATTCCTGCAGGTGTCGAAGGAATCATAACTGGATGACCAGACCAGAGGCGTCCCATGTTTAGGGGATGGAAACCATCCACATCCTTTTCGGGGTCAATGGCTAATAAAACTGCCTCTTCGTCAATATGTTTAGGTAATGGTAACTGAACCAAAATCCCATGCCAAGCTGGATCTTGATTGTATTTGGCAATCAAGTCTAACAATTCCGCTTGGGTAATAGTCTCTGGAACTCGCACAACTTCACTACGGAAGCCAGCAGCGAGAGCTGACCGTTCCTTGTTGCGAACATAGACTTGGCTGGCAGGATTGTCCCCAACCAAAATCACCACCAAGCCTGGAACTAGACCTGTTTCTTCTTTTAGTTTGGCTGTCTTTTCAGCCAACTGTCCTTGTAACTTAGCTGCAAGAGCCTTCCCATCAATAATCTGTGCCATATTTCTTCTCTTTTCTATCAAATATCTTCTATTATATCAAAAAATACCTTGGCATTCTAACACTTCTTGACTAATAGACCTTATAGTTTGAAACTATAAGAAAAAGCTCTTATCGAGCTTTTAGTGCCTATTTATCTTAGGCAAGCCTATCATGCTTTCTTTTTGACCTTGGGAGCAGGCAAAACTTCGTACATATCCTTGATTAGTCTCGCTAGAAATAACTTGTCTTCAAGGTCTTCTATTAAAATCATCTCCTTGGCTCCTTCATAAGGACGTTCAAGTCTTGTCTGGCCCAGTTGATCCAAGACCACCTTCATAGGCTTCAATAACAAACGATTATCATAGATTCCCCCAATAATCTTCCCACGATAATAAAGGATATACTCTCCCATCATTGGACGATAACTCATCTCCTCTAGCTCTGATAGCTGATCGGGAATAAAATCTAAATATTCCTTACTTGAAGCCATGATTTCTACTCCACTTCTTCTAAAAATGAGGTCTTACAAAACCTTACTCAAAAAATCCTTGGTCCGTTGTTCTTGGGTTTGGTCAAAAATCTCCTCTGGCCTTCCATCTTCAACAACAACCCCATCCGCCATAAAGATAACACGGTCTGCTACCTCACGCGCAAAGCCCATTTCATGAGTCACAATCACCATGGTCATCCCCGACTTAGCAAGGTCTTGCATAACAGCTAGAACTTCCCCAACCATCTCAGGGTCTAGGGCAGAAGTCGGTTCATCAAAGAGCAAAACATCTGGTTCCATAGCCAAACCACGTGCAATGGCAATCCGTTGTTGCTGCCCACCTGACAAACTCTGTGGATAGGCCTTTGCCTTATCTGGTAGACCAACTTTTTCTAGCAGTTCTTGGGCTCTTTTATCCGCTACTTCCTTGCTTTCTCCTTTGGTTTTTATTGGTGACAAGGTGATATTTTCCATCACCGTCATATTGGGAAAGAGGTTGAATTGTTGGAATACCATGCCCATCTTTTCACGCATAGCAAAAAGATCATTCTTCTTATCCGTAATATCGACTCCTTCAAAGATAACCTTTCCCTTACTTGCTTCTTCAAGGAGATTCATCGAACGAAGGAGGGTTGATTTCCCGCTCCCTGACGGACCGATAATGACCACAACTTCTCCTCGTTTAATCTCAAGGTTGATGCCTTTTAAAACTTCATTTTTCCCAAAAGACTTATGTAGTTCTTCAATTTTAATCAAGGTTTCTGTCATTATTTCTTGTCTCCTTGTCCAATATGTTTTTCAAATGCTTTCAACGCCACTGTCAAAACAGAAGTCATAATCAAATAGTAAAAGGCTGCAAATAAGAGAGGCGTTAGAGGTAGATAGGTCGTCGTTGCTACCGTTGTAGCTCCATTCCAAAGTTCCATGACTCCGATTGTTGACAAAAGCGAACTATCCTTTATAATGGTGATAAATTCATTTCCCAATGCTGGTAAAATATTCTTGATTGCCTGTGGCAAAATAACATAACGCATAGCATTTTTAGGACGAATACCCAAGGAATAAGCTGCCTCTAACTGCCCTTTAGGAACGGCATTGATCCCTGCACGAACAGTTTCTGAAACATAAGCTCCACTGTTCATAGAAATAATCAGAATACCAGGAATCAAACGAGAAAGGTCCACACCTAAAATCCCTACTTGAATAGTGGGCGCATCGATATGCATGAGGGCAAAGGCAATCATAATCTGAACCATCATCGGAGTACCTCGGAAAATCCATACATAGATATTCGCAAACCAGACAAGAGGTTTAAAACGTGAGCGTTGAGTAAAGGCCAATAAGACACCTAGAATGGTACCGAAAAAGACTACCAGAATTGAAATCACTACAGTGATAAGAGCTCCGTAATTAAAATAAGGTAAATACTTTGGTAAAAAGGAAAAATTCATATAAACTCAGCTTTCTAAACATTAGATTGTATGATTATAACATAGCTTGAATTAAAATTCAATATTTTTTCACTGATTTTCACCAATAATTTTATGCAAAAGAGAAATAGCGAGAAATCTTAGTTTTTTCTAGTCAAGTCCCCGTGGTTTATGGTAAAATAGTAACGATAAGAAATGGAGGAGAATCATAATGGAATCACATTTGGTTAGAATCATTAACCGCCTAGAAGCAATGACAAAAGATGGTGGAAATCTAAAACGTAATTTTGAACGTGAAGGTGTTGTTGTCGCAGAAGTTGCATACAGCCACGACGAAGAAAACGGATCACTCTTCACCCTTCGCGATGTTGAGGCACGTGAAACTTATACCTTTGATAGCATTGATTTGATTGCAATGGAGATCTACGAACTCCTTTACTAATATAAAAACAACGGGCAGTAAGGCCCGATGAATGAGAATCCTTTTTGTCACCGCAAATGGGATTTTTTCTTACCTTCAATGTCGCTTGATTCTCCATAAATCCTTCTTTTAAAAACGACCACTTCCCAATCTTTTTACTTGCTTTACACCTTAATCATGCTATAATGAGAGTATAAAACTTTGACTATTCTTGACCTTTTTCTTAGACCAAGAATAAGAATGAAATGAGGTAGATGTATGCTCTGTCAAAACTGTAAAATAAACGACTCAACAATTCATCTGTATACCAATATCAATGGACAGCAAAAGCAAATTGATCTCTGTCAAAATTGCTATAAAATTATCAAAACAGACCCAAACAATACCCTCTTTAAGGGAATGACTGACCTAAACAATCGTGACTTTGATCCTTTCGGAGACTTTTTCAATGATTTGAACAATTTCAGACCTTCTTCTAATAACATCCCTCCCACTCAATCTGGTGGAGGAGATGGGGGCAATGGGGGCTACGGACCTCAAAACCGTGGTCCACTTCAAACACCTCCTAGCCAAGAAAGAGGACTCCTAGAGGAATATGGTATCAACGTAACTGAAATTGCCCGTCGGGGAGATATTGACCCCGTTATTGGGCGCGACGATGAGATTATCCGTGTCATCGAAATTCTCAATCGCAGAACCAAGAATAATCCTGTTCTTATCGGTGAACCAGGTGTTGGTAAAACAGCCGTTGTCGAAGGTCTGGCTCAGAAGATTGTCGATGGCGATGTTCCCCACAAACTCCAAGGCAAGCAAGTTATCCGTTTGGATGTGGTCAGTCTAGTTCAAGGAACAGGTATTCGAGGCCAATTTGAAGAACGTATGCAAAAGCTCATGGAAGAAATTCGCAATCGTGAGGATATCATTCTCTTTATCGATGAAATCCATGAAATTGTTGGTGCAGGATCTGCTGGCGATGGCAATATGGATGCTGGAAATATCCTCAAACCTGCCCTTGCCCGTGGTGAATTGCAACTGGTCGGTGCCACTACTCTCAATGAATACCGTATCATTGAAAAAGATGCTGCTCTAGAGCGCCGTATGCAGCCTGTCAAGGTAGATGAACCAACTGTCGAAGAAACCATTACTATCCTCAAAGGGATTCAAAAGAAATACGAAGACTACCATCATGTCAAGTACACAGACGCTGCTATCGAAGCTGCTGCCAATCTTTCCAACCGCTACATCCAAGACCGCTTCTTGCCTGACAAGGCTATTGACCTTTTAGACGAAGCCGGTTCAAAGATGAATCTGACGCTGAACTTTGTTGATCCTAAAGTGATTGACCAGCGTTTAATTGAAGCTGAGAATCTCAAGGCTCAGGCTACACGAGAGGAAGACTTTGAAAAAGCTGCCTACTTCCGTGATCAGATTGCCAAGTACAAGGAAATGCAAAAGAACAAGGTGACCGATCAGGATACTCCAATCATCAGCGAGAAAACCATTGAACATATCATTGAGCAGAAAACCAATATCCCTGTTGGTGAACTCAAAGAAAAAGAACAATCTCAGCTTATCCATCTAGCAGACGACCTCAAAGCTCATGTCATTGGTCAAGATGAAGCTGTCGATAAGATTGCAAAAGCCATCCGTCGTAATCGTGTTGGACTTGGTACTCCCAACCGCCCAATCGGAAGTTTCCTCTTTGTCGGACCAACTGGTGTCGGTAAGACAGAACTTTCCAAACAACTAGCCATTGAGCTCTTTGGTTCTGCTGACAGCATGATTCGCTTTGATATGAGTGAATACATGGAAAAACACAGCGTGGCTAAATTAGTCGGTGCCCCTCCAGGTTATGTCGGCTACGATGAAGCTGGTCAGTTAACGGAAAAAGTTCGTCGCAATCCCTACTCTCTCATCCTTCTCGATGAAGTCGAAAAAGCCCACCCAGATGTGATGCACATGTTCCTTCAAGTCTTGGACGATGGTCGTTTGACAGATGGGCAAGGACGAACAGTTAGCTTTAAGGATGCTATCATTATCATGACCTCAAATGCGGGTACTGGCAAGGCCGAAGCCAGCGTTGGTTTTGGAGCTGCTCGTGAAGGTCGAACCAACTCTGTTCTCGGTGAACTCGGCAACTTCTTTAGTCCTGAGTTTATGAACCGTTTTGACGGCATCATCGAATTTAAACCTCTCAGCAAGGACAACCTTCTCCAAATCGTCGAACTCATGCTAGCAGATGTCAACAAACGCCTCTCCAGCAACAATATCCACCTCGATGTGACAGACAAGGTCAAGGAAAAGTTGGTTGACCTAGGATATGATCCAAAAATGGGAGCACGGCCACTCCGCCGTACCATTCAAGACCATATCGAGGATGCCATCACTGACTTCTACCTTGAAAATCCAAGTGAAAAAGACCTCAAGGCAGTTATGACAAGCAATGGCAAGATTCAAATTAAATCTGCCAAAAAAACTGAAAAAATAGAAGAGATTGCTTCTGAAAAAGAAGAATAAAACGATCTAACAGGTGCAGGAAGTCTATCAATTTCTGCACCTTTTTTTACTAAAATAACTGTTTATTCTTGACAGCTCGCCCCTCGTCCATTATGATAATAATAAAGATACTATAGAATGAGGAAAATGCAATGGCAAACCCAACTTTTGGTGAAAAAAAAGAAAATGTGATCTACCAGCACCGCTATGGTGTTTACGCAGTTATTCCTGATCCTGAAAAAAAACAAATTGTCTTAGTTCAAGCTCCCAATGGTGCTTGGTTCTTGCCAGGTGGAGAGATTGAAGCAGGCGAAGACCATCAAGAAGCACTGAAGAGAGAACTAATCGAAGAACTTGGCTTTACAGCTGAAATCGGAACATATTATGGACAAGCTGATGAGTATTTTTACTCTCGCCACCGTGATACCTACTACTACAATCCAGCTTACCTCTACGAAGCTATTTCTTTCCAAGAAGTACAAAAGCCATTGGAAGATTTTAATCATATTGCTTGGTTTCCTATTGATGAAGCAATTGAAAAACTCAAACGTGGTAGCCATAAATGGGGAATAGAAGCTTGGAAAATTCAGCATAGAATTGACTAAAATACACGATTTTATCCAAAAAGTGCTATAATAGAGTTAGAAAACTGGAGGAACTATTATGAAGCTTATCAACACGACTAATTCACACTCGCAACTTGTTAAAAGCCAATTAGAAAGTACTGACGCAACCCTTGTTGAGGTCTATTCTGCTGGAAACACAGATGTGATTTTCACACAAGCTCCGCTTCACTATGAAATCCTCATTTCCAACAAACACCGCGCTATTCGTGAGCCAGAAATCGAAACCATTCAAGATTTCTTCATGAAACGCAAGATTGATAAACAAAAAATTGATGAAGCTAATATCAAGACGCTTTATTCAGATAAACTGATTGAAATTTCTATTCCTACAAAATAAGAAAGCCAGCTCTAAGCTGGTTTTCTTTTGCAAAAAAGCTTGGTAATATTACCAAACTTTTTTATTTTATTTCACAGCTTCTTTCAAAGCATCTACCTTATCCAAACGTTCCCACGGAAGGTCAATATCTGTACGTCCCATATGTCCATAAGCCGCTGTTTGACGATAAATTGGGCGTTTGAGGTCCAGCATTTGAATAATTCCTGCGGGGCGAAGATCAAAGATTTGACGAGCCGCTTTTTCAAGTTTGCTTTCAGCTACTGTTCCTGTACCGAAGGTATCGATACGAACAGAAACAGGTTGCGCAACACCGATAGCGTAGGCCAATTGAACTTCTGCCTTCTTAGCCAGACCCGCTGCAACAATATTTTTGGCAATATAACGAGCCGCATATGAGGCTGAACGGTCCACCTTAGTCGCATCCTTACCAGAGAAGGCACCACCACCGTGACGAGAGTAGCCACCATAAGTATCCACGATAATCTTACGGCCAGTCAAACCTGAGTCTCCTTGAGGTCCACCGATGACAAAGCGACCAGTTGGATTGATGAAGAATTTTGTTTGCTCATCCAAGTAAGAGGATGGAATAACTTCTTTGATAACCTTGTTAATCACATCTTGATGGATTTGTTCATTAGTAGCTTCTGGATCGTGCTGAGTAGAAATAACGACTGTATCCACGCGCACTGGACGGTCATTCTCATCGTATTCAACAGTCACTTGGGATTTGGCATCTGGGCGAAGATAGCTGATTTCACCAGACTTGCGAAGTTCTGCCAAACGACGAACCAGTTTGTGGCTAAGCGAGATTGGCAATGGCATGAGTTCCTCTGTCTCATCCACAGCAAATCCAAACATGAGACCTTGGTCACCAGCTCCAATCAAGTCCAATGGATCTTGATCTGCATTCCCACGAACCTCCAAGGCTTCATTAACTCCTTGAGCAATATCTGGAGATTGTTCCACTAAAGACGGATGGACTCCCACCGTCTCCGCAGAAAATCCATATTCTGTATTGGTATAGCCAATCTCGGCGATAGTATCACGAACTACACGGTTAATATCCACGTAGGCATTTGTAGAAATTTCACCAAAAACGTGGACAGAACCAGTGTATACAGCTGTCTCAGCAGCAACATGCGCCTCTGGATCCTTAGCTAAAATAGCATCCAAAATCGCATCTGAAATTTGGTCTGCAATCTTATCCGGATGCCCCTCAGATACAGATTCAGACGTGAATAATTTACGTTCTGACATAAAAATGTCCCCCCTTAAAAAATATTGTTATAGAGTTACAAAGTACTGATAGGTATCTCTACAGTCTAAGAGTTACGACGCGAAAGAAATAAAACGATACTTTTTTATTTCTGAAGCTAGTAAGGCGCATAAGGTGACCGCATTATAGCAGCAACCGTAGAAGGACGAGTGACTTTGGAGCCGTCATTCTTTGCGAGTTACGACGCAAAAGAAATAAAAACGATACTTTTTTATTTCTGAAGCTAGTAAGGCGCATAGGGTGATCGCATTATAGCGGCAACCGTAGAAGGACGAGTGACTTTGGAGCCGTCATTCTATGCGAGTTACGAAGCGAAAGAAATAAAACGATACTTTTTTATTTCTGAAGCTAGTAAGGCGCATAGGGTGACCGCATTATAGCGGCAACCGTAGAAGGACGAGTGACTTTGGAGCCGTCATTCTTTGCGAGTTACAAAGTACTGATAGAAATTTCTACCATCTTATCGGGACTATATAACCTTATCATTATACCACTTTTTACTTTTTTTTGCAGTATTTTTGAAAAATCATAAAACGAAGTTAGAAAAAGGAGCCATTCAGCTCCAATTTTGTTCTTAGAAAGTTTGGCGTTTGGCTTTTCGCTCTGCACGGCCACGTGCGCGATTTTCAGCACGCTTTGTTTTGCGGCGTTTTTCATCCACCGCCCATTGAATCTTCTTCTTATAGCCTGGTTTGACTTTTTTCTTTTTCTTTTTGACCAAGCCAATCATTTCAATATCAAGCTTATCCTGCTTCTTTTCACGGTTGGCACGACGATCACGGTCATAGGTATCTTGAAACTCTCCGTCTTTGACCATCTTAGGAGTAAACTTGATTCCTAATTTCTCCAACTCACGGATATCCGAGTCATCGCTTGGCTGGTAAAGGGTAATAGCTGTACCAGGCAGTCCGTTGCGCCCAGTCCGTCCAACACGGTGAACAAAGAAGGACAAGTCTTGCGGAATGGCATCATTAATAACATGGCTGACACCTTCAATGTCAATCCCACGCGCTGCCAAGTCTGTTGCGACAATGTACTCAAAATCCAGATTTTTCACCTGATTCATGATCCGTTTGCGTTCACGAGGAGCAATGTCTCCATGAATCTTAGCTACCTTCAATCCTTGAGCAGTCAAGTAGGCATGTAACTCATCAGCACGCGTTTTTGTGTTAACAAAAATCATTGCCAAATAAGGCTGCATCAACTGAGTCAGCTGGTAAATTTGAGCATTCTTGTCGCGGCCCTTGGTCGAAATCAACCAATTATCAATCGTATCAGAAATGACTGTCTTAGTCTTGATTTTTTCCATGACAGGATTTGACAAGTATTTTTTCAAGAATGGTTGCAATTTTTGTGGAATAGTTGCTGAAAAGACCATGAATTGCAAGTCTTTTGGAAGGCTCCCTGCAATCTTATCAACGGTTTCCAAGAATCCCATATCCAAGGTCATATCCGCTTCATCAATTACAAAGGTCTTGGCCTTGTGAATAGCCAAATCACCAGATTTGACCAAGTCATAGATGCGACCTGGCGTTCCGATAACAATATGTGGTTGGTTGCTGGCAAGTTTTTCAATCTGACGCGCCTTATCCGTACCACCCACATAATTAACCACACGAACTTCGACATCTGAGTGAGCTGCAATCTGACGGGCTGCTTGGTAGATCTGAGTAGCCAACTCACGACTTGGTGCAGTAATGACCGCTTGCACACTATCGCTAGTTTCATCTAATTGCTGAAAAATGGGTAGTAAGAAAGTGTGGGTCTTTCCTGAACCTGTTTTTGACTCGCCCACCAAGTCACGACCTGCCAGTACAATAGGGATTAATTTTTCTTGTACCTCTGTCGGAGTTGTAAATTTTAACTCCTCCAAGGCTTCTACTATATAATTTTTAAATTGAAATTTCTTAAATGACATACTATCCTCGATTCTATCTTTTCAATTATACCATATTTTGTCCTATTGCAGTAGCCCCATTTGAGTCTCAGTCCTGTAGTAAAGATTCGAATAGATTAAAAAGTTGGAACTCTCTGGTTCCAACCTCTTTCATTATTTCCAGGTCAATACAGCATTCAAACCATAATGATCACTGACTTGTGGACTATTTTGTCCATCAAAAACTACTTGCAAACTCTCTACTTCTAACTCTTTGGTCGTAAAGACGTAGTCGATTCGTAATGGCTCGGTATTGCCTTTCCAGCCATCAATTTCTGGTGGAACGGTATAGCTACCACTTCTTTCTTTCGCAACTTCAAACGCGTCTTGTAATCCTAATGGGCTAGCTAAAATCGCTTGATAGCCTTCCTGACCAGCTGGATTATTAAAATCACCCGCTAAAATTAGAGGTTTCTTCAACTCTTTTAGTACAGCCTCAAATCGTGCCCATTCTTCTTGGAAACCTTTATCCCACCAAGAGAGATGAACGCTTGCAAGAGCAAGTTCCTTACCTTCAACCTCTGTCTCAGCCAAGGCAACGCGACGAGTATGGTAGTCCGTTGGATCATCTACATCTGATACTAAAATCTCACGCGCCTTAATAGGTGTTTTGGATAAGATGGCTACGCCTTCATGGTAGCGGTCATAGCCAATATGATTGTAAGCCCAAGTCCAGTAGTAGTTTTTCCCTTTCTCAGACAATTTTTCAACCAGAAGTCGGACATAGTGGTCCTGATGAATGGGTTCTGCTGATGGTAAAGCTTGATAGTGATTGTTAACCTCTACCTCAGGCGAAGTCATTTCTTGATTGATTTCTTGGAAACAAATCAAATCATAATCCTTATCAAGAATGTCTTGGAATAAGATTTGGAATTTTTCCTCTGCTTCCTTCTCCATCCAACTGTGGGTATTGAGTGTTAGAAATTTCATGCTTTTCTCCTAAAACAAGAGGTTGGAAAACAGCTTCCAACCCCAAGTATATTACAATTCTACTTTAGCAACTGCTGTTTTAGCTGCAAGAGAACCTGTTTGTTCTAATTTAACTGATTTGAGGACATCACCATTTGTGAAGACAACCACTGTTGATGTTTTGCGTCCTGCTTCTCGAATAGCATCCAAGTCAGCTGTGACAAGAAGGTCACCAGCGGCCACTTTTTGTCCTTCAGAGACATGAACAGTAAATGGTTTTCCTTCAAGACTTACTGTATCCAAACCAATATGAACAAGCACTTCAAGACCTGAGTCAGTGACAAGACCAAGAGCGTGTTTTGTTGGGAAGATACTTGATACAGTACCAGTAACTGGAGATACAATGTTACCATTTGCTGGCTCTACTGCAAATCCATCACCCATCATTTTTTGAGCAAAAACTGGATCTTCCACTTGTTCTAAAGCAACAACTTGACCGTCAGCTACTGAGTAAACTTCTTCAGTTACACCTTTGTAGTGTACAGTATTTTGTTGAGTTTCTGTCATTTGGCTTGGAAGAGTTTCAGGAATTACTTCACCTGAGTCAAGGATATCTTGGATATCAGATTTCAATACGTCAGCTTTTGGTCCGTAGATAGCTTGGACACCTTGTCCTTTCATGACAAGACCCATAGCTCCTTCTGCTTTCCATTGTTCCTCAGTACCAACGCGATCTGCGTCTTTAACAGTTACACGAAGACGAGTCATACATGCATCCACATCTACGATATTTGCACGACCACCAAGAAGGTTAATGATGTTTACGGCTTGAGAAGCTGCTGCAACTTTTGGAGTTCCAGGAGCTGCTTCTTCTGATGTTCCTTCAGCTGTTTCGTAGTTTCCGTTACGTCCTGGAGTTGCGTAGTTGAATTTCTTGATCATGAAGTTGGCAATGAAGTACATGATGACTGCAAAGAGGACAGTTACCCAGATAAAGTTAATGATATCCATACCAAGACCAGCGTTGATAGCTAGCGGAGTACGAGTCAAGAATTCAATTGAACCGAATGAGTGCACACGAAGGTGAACGATATCCGCCATAGCAAAGGCAGCACCTTGAACAAGAGCATACACTAGGTAAAGAGGTGTTGCGATAAACATAAACATATACTCGATAGGTTCAGTAACCCCTGTCAAGAATGTTGCAAGGGCTGTCGCAATCATCATACCCTTGTATTGGTGTTTCTTGTCAGCATCAACATTGCGGTAGATAGCAACGATGACACCCATCAAGATACCGAATGAACCAATCATTTGTCCAACTTTGAAACGAGCTGGGTGAACAGTATCTAACAAGTGTTGGTATTGACTAGCATCAGTACCTTTAAGGTTTACAAGGTCTGTTACCCATGCAAGCCATAGTGGGTCTTGACCGAATACTTGAGTACCTTTAGCTGCACCAGTTAAAATGTCATAAGTACCACCAAGAGCTGTATAGTTCATTGGGATAGTCAACATGTGGTGAAGACCAAATGGCAAGAGCAAACGTTCCAAAGTACCATACAAGAATGGTGCAAGAACAGGTGCTGTTTCTTGTGAATTGGCAATCCAGATACCAAAGTTGTTGATACCTGTTTGAACAACTGGCCAGAAAGCTGCAAGTACAATTGCTGCAATAGCTGAACGAAGGATGACAACGAATGGTACGAAGCGTTTTCCGTTAAAGAATGAAAGTGCATCTGGAAGTTTACGGAAGTTGTAGTATTTGTTAAAGGCAGTTGCCCCTACAAAACCAGAGATAATCCCTACAAAAACACCCATGTTCAATGCTGGTGCTTCAAGAACACTGATGAAGTAATCAGAAACTTTGATTGAGCCTCCAAAGAGAGTAGTGACCATAGCCTCAGGGTTTTTCAGCATATCACTTGTAACTCCAAAGATAGTACCAGTGATACGGTTGATTAAGATAAAGGCAAGTCCTGCTGCAAAAGCACCGCCTGCACGTTCTTTAGCCCAGCTACCACCGATAGCAAGAGCAAACAAAATATGAAGGTTACCGATAACTCCCCAACCGATTTGCTCAAGAATTCCACCTGTAATAACAAGTGGGGCAAGATTTGGGTCAATCAATGCAAGCGACTTACCGATTGAAATCATCAATCCAGCCGCTGGCATAACAGCGATAACCACCATCAATGCCTTACCGAATTTTTGCCAAAATTCGAAAGACAAGACATTTTTGAATGTAGCTTTCATCATTCAAATCTCCTTTATATTTTTTAGGCAAACGTTTTACGAAAACGTTTGCCTTTGGTTATGTATTAATTATACCACTTTTATTTTTTTTGTAAAGGCTTTTATAAAAAAATTTTTCCGTTTTTCTTAAATTTTTATACAAGGCTAAATTTCAAGTTCAAGTTAGCCAGCAAGCAGTCTTCTCTGGGAGACTTGTAGTCCAAGCATTTTTTAGGATAGTTGTTGATCCAATTTTCGATGAAAGCGACTTCTTTAGGAGGCGTTTTCTTAGTTCCCTTAGGCAACCATCTACGAATGAGCCTGTTGTGATTCTCATTGGTTCCACTTTCCCAAGAGGCATAGGGGTGTGCATAGTAGATATGTTCCTTAGAAAACACATCAGACAAGCGGTTGAATTCGGCTCCATTATCTGCCGTGATGGAAAGAATCTTGTGTTGTCTTAAGATGAGTTTTAGAGCCTGATTGACAGACTCAGCGATTTTATTTGGAATTAATCGAATGATTTGGTGTCTGCTCCTTTGATTCGTCAAGGCCAGTAGACAGTAGTTTTTCGCTTTGAAACGTCCCTTTCCAATACATTGTAGGACTGTACCACTCTTGATTTCATTGTGGATGGTCTGAGGAGCTTTTCCAAGTAGAGAGGCGATTTCTCTATTTGATTTTCCTTCATTTTTCCATCGTTCGATTAAGCGACGGCTATGGATTGTCAAGTGTTTAGCTTTTGTAGTATAATTGATTTGCATCTCTGTGCCTTTCTTGTGTTTGTGGTGAACAACAAGTATAACACAGAGGTGTTTTCTTATGCCTATAACTAGATTTCATTTAACAACATAGACTAGTTGAACCAGCTCATTTTTAGGAAAGTTGGCTGGCTAACTTCATTATAGAACTTTCAATTTTTATACAAGCGCTAAAAGAAAAAGCTCTATAATATTTGTAGTGGGTAAATCCCCTATAGATCTTATGGAGCCTATTTTGTTCTAGAAAAAAAGTCCCATAAGATTTATAATGAAAAGCGACTAAACAACTCATTAGAAAGAATCATATGGAACCATTACATTTTATCACAAAATTACTAGACATTAAAGCCCCTAATATCCAAATTATGGATGTTATTAATAGAGATACCCTCAAGGAAATCACCGCTAAACTGGACTACGACGCCCCATCTTGTCCTGATTGTGGAAGTCAAATGAAAAAATATGACTTTCAAAAACCGTCTAAAATTCCTTACCTTGAAACAACTGGTATGCCTACTAGAATTCTTCTGAAAAAGCGTCGTTTCAAGTGCTATCATTGTTTGAAAATGTTGTTCGCTGAGACTTCTCTCGTCAAGAAAAATCACCAAATTCCTCATATTATCAATCAAAAGATTGCTCAAAAGTTGATTGAAAAGACTTCTATGACCGATATCGCTCACCAGCTTTCCATTTCAACTTCAACTGTCATTCGCAAGCTCAATGACTCTCACTTTAAACATGACTTTAGCCGACTTCCAGAGATTATGTCTTGGGATGTTGAAACAGTCAGGGGAGTGACTGTTTCAATCGGGAGATGAAGATGAGCTTTATTGCGCAAGATTTTGACAAGCTTAATATCATCACCGTTCTTGAAGGCAGGACACAAGCTGTCATCCGAAATCACTTTCTTCGCTACGATAGAGTCGTTCGCTGTCAGGTGAAAATCATTACAATGGATATGTTTAGCCCTTACTATAACTTGGCTAAACAGCTTTTTCCATGTGCTAGAATCGTTCTAGATCGTTTTCACATTGTACAACATCTTAGCCGTGCTATAAGCCGTATTCGTGTCCAAATGATGAATCAATTCGATCGAAAATCCCATGAATACAAGGCTATCAAGCGCTACTGGAAACTCATCCAGCAAGATAGTCGTAAACTCAGCGATAAGCGATTTTATCGTCCTACTTTTTGCATGTACTTAACGAATAAAGAGATTCTAGACAAGCTTTTGAGCTATTCAGAAGACTTGAAACACCACTATAATCTCTATCAGCTCTTGCTTTTTCACTTTCAGAATAAGGAACCCGAGAAATTTTTCGGACTTATTGAGGACAATCTGAAGCAGGTTCATCCTCTTTTTCAGACTGTCTTTAAAACCTTCCTCAAGGATAAAGAAAAGATCGTCAACACTCTCCAATTACCCTATTCCAACGCAAAATTGGAAGCGACTAATAATCTCATTAAACTTATCAAACGAAATGCCTTTGGTTTTCGAAACTTTGAAAACTTCAATAAAAGAATTTTCATCGCTCTCAACATCAAAAAAGAAAGGATGAAATTCGTCCTTTCTCGATCTTAGCTGACTTCAACCCACTACAGTTGACAAAGAGCCGTTTATTTCCGTTTTCTTGCAATCAAGTGAATCGGTGTTCCCTCAAAGACAAAGGCCTTGCGGATTTGATTTTCCAAGAAACGCAAGTAAGAGAAGTGCATGAGTTCTTCTTCATTGACAAAGATGACAAAGGTTGGTGGCTTGGTTGCCACTTGAGTCGCGTAGAAAATCTTGAGGCGTTTTCCTTTGTCTGTCGGTGTTGGGTTGATAGCAATGGCATCCATAATCACATCGTTCAAGACAGCTGATGGGATACGGGTGTTTTGACTTTCACTAATTTGCTTGATCATCTCAGGCAGTTTGTGGAGTCGTTGCTTGGTAAGAGCCGACACAAAGATAATCGGTGCGTAAGGCAGGTATTGGAACTGCTCACGGATATCTTCTTCCCATTTCTTCATGGTGTGGTTGTCTTTCTCAAGAGTATCCCACTTATTGACCACGATAATCATCCCTTTACCTGCTTCGTGGGCAAAACCTGCGATACGCTTGTCGTACTCACGAATACCTTCTTCGGCATTGAGGACCATCAAGACTACGTCAGAACGGTCAATGGCACGCATGGCACGCATAACAGAGTATTTCTCCGTATTTTCATAGACTTTACCAGACTTACGCATACCAGCTGTATCAATCATGGTAAACTCTTGGCCATCCGCATCTGTAAAATGGGTATCAATGGCATCACGCGTTGTTCCAGCTACTGGACTAGCAATCACACGATCTTCTCCCAAGATAGCATTGATCAAACTTGATTTTCCAACGTTTGGACGACCAATCAGGCTAAATTTAATGACATCTGGATTTTCATCTTCGACTTCATGTGGGAGATTTTCGACGATGGCGTCTAACACATCCCCTGTACCAATACCGTGGACAGACGAAATTGGCAGAGGTTCACCCAAGCCCAGAGCATAGAAATCATAGATATCATTTCGCATTTCAGGGTTATCAACCTTGTTAACCGCTAGGATAACGGGTTTATGGGTTTTATAGAGTTTGCGAGCTACGTACTCGTCCGCATCTGTAATCCCTTCTTTCCCAGAAACTACAAAGACGATGACATCCGCTTCTTCCATAGCGATTTCTGCCTGGTGCTTGATTTGTTCCATAAAGGGAGCATCGACATCGTCAATCCCTCCCGTATCAATCATACTAAAGGAACGATTGAGCCACTCACCCGTTGCATAGATACGGTCACGTGTCACGCCCTCGACATCTTCTACGATTGAGATCCGCTCACCAGCGATCCGATTAAATAGGGTTGATTTCCCAACATTGGGACGTCCCACAATGGCAATAGTTGGTAAGGCCATGTTTTCTCACTTTCTACAATAACTTTTTCTGTTCTAGATTCTTCCGAGTTGAACGAGGTTCGGCTTGACCAAACTGCTCTGCCAAACGTTGACTCCAAGAGGTCGTCGCACGCGCACCAGCATAGTCTGCCTGAACTATGTCATAGTCCAAAATCGCTTCAACTGGCTGTTCTTGGTATTCTTCTTCAAAAACCACTTGGTTCAAAGGCAGTCTTGGTTTGACCTCGTGTTGTTGATTTGGCACGCCAAGGGCAATCCCAAAAACTGGGTAGGTATAGTCAGGCAAGTTAAAAAGCTCTGCCACTTCTTCTGACTTGTAACGGACTAAGCCGATGATAACACCACCATATCCCAGACTCTCTGCTGCAAGCAAGGTATTTTGCCCTGCAAGCGCAGCGTCCACAGACGTGATAAGGAGACCTTCCACTCCTTGAGGTTGGAAACTGTCCGTATGAAGGCTTGCTCCCTTTTCAGCTCGGTTCAAGTCACCGACAAAAAGCAAAAAGGCTGCTGACTGGCGAATGGCTTCCTGAGGAACCAGTTCGTATAAGGCATCTTTCTTCTCTTGACTGCGCACAAGAATCACAGAGTAGGATTGGAAATTTTTCCAAGATGACGCCATTTGTCCAGCAGTCAAAATCTCGTCCAAGTCTGCTTGAGGAATCTCTTGCTCCTTAAAACGACGAACTGAAGTATGGGCTTTCATCAGTTTAATGGTTTCTGTCATCGGCGATTTTCTCCTTCTAGTCTCGTTTCCTCTGCTAAATAACGGATTCGTTCCATGACCCGTCTAGCTTCCCAAGTCTCGTCATTTCCATTCTTTCCTTTGGCAAAATGTTTTTCCAAATCTTGGAAATTAAAGTTGGAAGTAAAGAAGGTCGGCAAATCTTCCTGCATGCGGTACTGAAGAATGACTTGAAGAATCTCATCACGCACCCAAGGGGTCGACTGTTCTGCACCAATATCATCCAAGACTAAGACCTCTGCTAACTTGATGTCATCCACCAAGGTCTTCACAGAACCTTCACCGATGGCATTTTTCACATCAATGACAAAACTTGGATAGTGGAGAATAGTCGTTGAGGCACCACGTTTTTCAGATAAGTCGTGAGCTAATGCCGCCATCATGAAACTCTTACCAACACCAAAATCTCCGTAAAGATAGAGGCCCTTTCGGATGCTTGGGTAAAGGTCAACAAAGGAATAGAGTCTCTCAAAAATCGGCAAGCGTCCTAGATCATCCAGGTCAATCTGAGCCAACTTCGCTTTCTTGAGACTGGCTGGTAGATTGATCAACTTAAGACGATTCTTAATTGCAGCCTCTTTTTCTGCCGCGATTAGTTCTGGTGTTTCTTCATAAGACACATCCGCATAACCGTGATTCATGACCAAGATAGGCTTGTAGCCACGCGCTATATAGTCCGCATCCCCACGAAGAAACTTGTCCCGTTCTGTGATATATTGATTGAACTTGGAGATGCTACGATTTAACTCCTCTTGGCTGAGGGATTCTTTCTGGATAAAAGCCGCTACATCTGGGTCTTTCATAATCTGCTGGACTAGGTCCTGATACTGAAAACGACTTGTCTGACGTTTGATAACGTCACCAACACTTTCCATCTAGTCTCCTCCTTCTTCTAATCGGGCTAACATTTCTTGTTTTTTACGTTCTAGTTCCAGACGAGTCTCCTCACTGGTTTGATTTTTATATTCTGGATTGCTCCACTTGGGAACATTTGTCTTAGTCGAGCTAGTTTTCGATTTTTGGTCTTCCTGGCCTTTTTGCTGACGTTCTCGAATCCGAAGCACAGCCTCTTCTGCTGTTCGAATTTTTTGGTAAGCATAGTCATTGGCAACCTTCATGGCATATTTTTCATTGACATTAGCCGAATCAACCTTGTTAAAGGTTAGAAGCAAGACGATATTAATGACTTCGTCTAACAAACCTACAGACGCCATCTGGTGAAGGAGTGCCCGTTCGCTCTGGGTGATGTTCCCCTTACGCGTTTGCTTGATTTCCGCTAGAAACTGAAGGGGAGTTTTGTTTTTGGCTTCCCTGATAATGGTCATTTCTTTGGGACTAAAGTCAGAAGAAACCTGCTTTTGCGCTATCTTTTCACGCATTCGTTTGACTGAGATGGCTTGAGCCACCGCTGTCGCCTTGGCTAATTGATAGGTTTCAAACCAGGTCCATTTTTTTTCATCTGCGATGGCAAACAATTCCAGAACATCCGCCTGCTCGTTTTCAAAACGCAAGCCATCTCGAGCCATCAGGCGCTGAAAATGTTCCAAGTCAAAATCATTTTTCACCCTGTTTTTTGACTCGCTTGGTGTCACTTCTTCAGTCAGGGTTGGAAAGACTTGACTCAAAGAAACAGAGAGTGCTTCTCCCTCACTTGGAGCCTGCTTCATGGCAGAAACAGCTGTATCACCTATCTTTTTCTCCAAAAGTCTACTATAGACAGAATGACTTAGAAATTCCTGACTTGAAAGGGGAGAATGAAGCTGCAATTCATAGACTTCCCCCTTCTGGTAGAGAGTCAACAAATCCACAGCAGATAAGATTTTAAAAGACTGGAGGAGCGTATTCATCCCGAAGTTCAAATGATTAAGAATGTTAGCAAAAAGGTGTTCCTTTTGCCCACCATCCCAAAAGGTAATGGCATATAGATAGAGGCTCAGCGCCTCCTGACCGATAATCGGGAGGTAGCACTGCACCAGAGAAGAGGTATCTTGCGACACCCGATTATTCTTTAGAAAAGAAAAACGGTCATTTGGTTTCATCTATTTTTCCTTTTTCTTTTTAGAGGACTGGGTGATTTGCTGGAGCAGACTCTCCAACTCACTCACATCCTTAAAACTACGATAAACACTGGCAAAACGAACATAGGTAATCTCATCCAGCTCCGCCAATTCTTCCATGACTAAAGAACCAATATATTCACTTTGGATCTCATTCTCACTGCGACTACGGAGTTTTTGCTCGATGCGATTGACCACCATGCCGATTTCATCACTTGAAACAGGACGTTTCTGGGCTGAGCGGATAATCCCATTAAAGATTTTATCTCTCGAAAACTGCTCTCGCGTACCGTCTTTTTTGACGACAACCAGCGTTCTTTCTTCTACTCGTTCATAGGTTGTAAAACGATGCTGACACTCGTCGCACTCGCGTCTTCGGCGGATGGTATTTCCTTCTTCGGCTTGTCGACTATCAACAACACTAGACTTGGTAGCCCCACATTTTGGACAACGCATGCATTTCCCTCCTTGTCGTTTTCTTTTCATTATACCATTTTTTGAGCAATTCCCAAAACAATTCTTATTTTTACTTGACAAGTTTTTTGTTTTATTGTATTATTTAATTAGAACAAGAAAGACAAAGAAAGGAGACTATGATGTCCTGGTCATTTGATAATACAAAACCGATTTATTTACAGATTATGGAAAAAATCAAACTACAGATTGTTTCCCATGAGCTGGAACCCAACCAACAGCTCCCTACCGTGAGAGATTTGGCGAGCGAGGCTGGGGTCAATCCTAATACCATTCAGCGCGCCTTGTCTGACCTCGAACGTGAAGGATTTGTATACAGCAAGCGGACAACTGGTCGATTTGTCACCGAGGATTTGGACCTCATCCTTCAGTCCCGCAAACAACTTTCCGAGGAGCAACTGAAAAACTTTGTAACGGGCATGCTTCAATTCGGCTATCAAAAAGAAGAACTGCCAAGTGTGCTTAGCGAATACATCAAAGGAGTGTAAAATTATGACATTACTAGCATTTGAAAATGTATCCAAATCCTATGGGGCTACGGCAGCCCTTAACAATGTTTCCCTTGAGATTCCCGCTGGAAAAATCGTCGGGCTTCTCGGTCCAAACGGATCTGGAAAAACAACCCTGATCAAGCTGATCAACGGACTTCTCCAACCAGATCAAGGCCGTGTCCTCATTAACAACATGGACCCAAGTCCTGCTACCAAAGCCATTGTCTCTTATCTACCAGACACGACTTATCTGAATGAACAGATGAAAATCAAAGAAGCACTGACCTACTTTAAAACTTTCTACCAAGATTTCAATCTTGAGCGGGCTCAGCATCTTTTAGCAGATCTTGGCATTGATGAAAACAGTCGCCTCAAGAAATTGTCAAAAGGAAACAAGGAAAAGGTTCAGCTTATCCTGGTTATGAGCCGTGAAGCTCGTCTCTACGTGCTCGACGAACCGATTGGTGGTGTGGATCCAGCTGCCCGTGACTATATCTTGAACACCATCATCAACAACTACTCACCAACTTCAACTGTTTTGATTTCTACCCACTTGATTTCAGATATTGAGCCGATCTTGGACGAAATCATCTTCCTAAATAACGGAAAAGTCGTCCGTCAAGGAAATGTTGATGATATTCGTTATGAGTCAGGTGAGTCGATTGACCAGCTCTTCCGCCAGGAGTTCAAAGCTTAGTTAAAGGAGATTATTATGTTTTGGAATTTAGTTCGTTATGAATTTAAAAATGTTAACAAATGGTATCTAGCTCTCTACGGTGCTGTGCTTGCAATTTCGGTTTTGATTGGTGCATCCATTTCTGGCATTAGTCAGACCTACACTAGCTATGGTAATGATCCCTACTATCTGTTAGGCTTTCTGATCTTAGTTTTTGGTGGGCTCAGCGTTACTCTCTGGATCGCGACTATCTTTCTAATCGTTCGACGCTTCAAGGGAAGTGTCTACGATCGTCAGGGCTATCTTACATTGACTCTGCCCGTCTCTGAACACCAGATCATCACCGCCAAATTACTGGGTGCTCTCATTTGGTCAATCATAAGCTATATTGTATTTATCTTGAGTATCATTATTATCTTCTCACTCACCCCTGTAGTGAAAGATTTGCCGCTCCTCTATCGATTTATCTCTCCTTATCTCGGTTACGGTTGGCTCTATGCCCTCTCTCTTCTGGTGGGTTCAATTACTTGGATTTTATCTATTTACCTTTGCATCTCAATTGGTCAACTATTTAACGAGTATCGTACCGCTATGGGAATTTTAGCCTATATCGTGCTTAACATCGTGATTGGCTATATTTCTATCTTCTTCCGAATGGATTATGATTTTAACCTCCTAATTAGCGTTGATATCCTCAAAGATTTCATTCTAGCAATTATCTACTACCTCGGAACCTACTATATCTTGAAAAATAAGGTTAACTTGCAATAAAAAATGCCCAGCTAGAAAGCTGGGTTTTTCTTTAACTCAATATCAAACTGGCTACAATGGGGCTGACAAAAACATAGAGAATACCAGTGACACCGATAGCCAAGCCACCCATGGCGCCTGCTACAGAGCCATATCGAAAGGCGGTTCCCGTTCCGACTGCGTGGCCTGTTCCTCCAAGGGAAAGCCCGACTGCTACCGGATCATCAATTTTCAACCACTTCAAAAGGGTTGGTCCAATCACACTGGTCAAAATCCCAGTGGCCACTACGACGACCAAGGTCACAGTCGTCAAACCTTGCAATTTTTCTGTGATTCCCACTGCCATGGCGGTTGTCACTGACTTGGGAAAGAGAGAAATGGCTAGGAAAAAGTCCATGCCAAAGATTTTGGCCACTATGGCAGTGAAGCTAGTATTGACAACTACTGCTAGCAGACTACCAAAGAGAATACTCCGAGCATGGTGCTTCATCAGGTGAAAACTTTTATAAAGCGGAATCCCTAGAGCCACTGTCGATGGGACTATCAAGTTATTCAGATAAACCCCACCTTGGTAGTAATCTTGGTAAGAAATACCCGTCGCCTTAAGAAGGATGATAATAAAAATTGCTGACAAAAGCAAAGGTGTTGTCAAAGGATGGGGAAAACGTCTGTAAATCAGCATTCCCACTAGATAAGCTAGGATAGATAATGCAATCCCAAACAGAGGATTGGATACAAATTCACTCATTTGGCATCTCCTTTCTCATAATCTCCCTCAAACCGTCTCTTGATGAACTGAACCACTAGGGCGATGAGGATAATGTTGATGACAGCCGCAAAAAAGACAATCAAGACAATGGGCAAGAGATAGGGGGCAATCACATCAAACTTTTCCATGATTCCCACTGCTGGTGGCAAAAAGAGAATGGTCATATTAGCCAGCAGAAAATTCCCCACCATATTGACATGCCTGGTCCTCAGCCACTTGAACTGCAGGGCCAGAAAGAGAATGATTAAGCCAATAATACTGCCTGGTATGGGCAGATGAAAGAAACTGGAGATTCCCTCACCGATTAGAGAAATCACAAAGAGAATCATTAATTGAACATATAACTTCATCTCAAACTCCTTGAAATAGAATTCTTGCATACCAGTTTACTCTTTTTTCAGAAAATTTCAAGGAAATATCGAAATTTTTCTTTCTTGCAAGGATTAGCTAAAAGTAGTATAATCATTGCATGCGCAATCATCTTATGTTACAAAGACAGTCAGCAATGATTTTGTGATTTTTACTTTGAAAAGAAAGGAGAAAGCAATGACCTACTTAGAAAAATGGTTTGACTACAACCGCCGTCAAAAGGAAATGGAAACTATGTTGGAAGAAACCATCGCCCAGCAGAGTGAACAAAGGCTGACCTTAAAAGAGTTTTACCTGCTCTACTATCTGAATCTAGCTAATGAAAAGTCCTTACGGCAGATTGACCTGCCAGATAAACTCCATCTCAGTCCGAGCGCTGTTTCTCGAATGGTGGCCCGACTAGAAGAGAAAAACTGCGGTTTGCTTAGTCGCCGATGTTGCGATCAGGATAGACGGGCTAGTTTTATCTGCCTGACTGACGAGGGACAGACAACTCTGGCTTATCTACAAAAGGTCATCGAAGAAAGACTGGAAATGAATCTTGACTTCATTTCTTAATCAGATTTTTTTAAAAAAGTTGCGTGCGCAATCATTTTTCTTGACATTCCTCTGTTCAAGGAGTACAATAAAGTCAAGATCGAATAAAGGAGTTTTATATGATCGAAATTACCTACCTAGACGCCAGCAAACAAGAGAGAACCATGACTTTCGAGTCTTACCAAGACTTTGAACGTTCTCAACAAGCCTGCCTTATCGGCGTCGCGGATTACTACACTGTCCAAAAATTAACTTACAATGGTCATGACTTGGACTACCATGGGACTTATGGAGATGTCTTCTTCTATCTCATGAAACAAGATTTAAGCCAATATAACTAAAAAAGGAGAAATACTATGGCAAAAGCAATTACAGATGCAACATTTGAACAAGAGACAAAAGACGGTTTGGTCTTGGTAGACTTCTGGGCAACTTGGTGTGGTCCATGTCGCATGCAAGGTCCAATCTTGGATAAATTGTCTGAAGAACTTTCAGAAGATATCTTGAAAATCGTTAAAATGGACGTTGATGAAAATCCAAACACAGCTCGTGCTTTTGGAATCATGTCTATTCCAACCCTTCTCTTCAAGAAAGACGGCCAAGTGGTGAAACAAGTTGCTGGAGTACATACTGCAGAACAAATCAAGGCCATCGTTGCTGAATTGAGCTAATCACACTAGAGACCAAGTGCTTTATTTGGTCTCTTTTTTCTTACCCTTTGCCATTTTTCAAAAAATATGCTAGACTGTAGGTAGAATATTACGATGTTTGGGACATGCCATCGCTAAAAAAAACCTCTACTTGGTATTTTTTAGCTCCCCTCAAGGGAGCTTTTTGCGTGCTCTGAACATGTCCCATTTTAGAAGGAGTACTATGAAACGTCAATCAGCCTTGGTCGTCTTTAGTGGCGGTCAAGATTCCACAACCTGCCTCTTTTGGGCTAAAAAACACTATGAAACAGTCGAAGCTGTCACCTTTGCCTACGGCCAACGCCATCATCTCGAAATTCAAGTTGCTAGAGAAATCGCTAAGGAACAAGGCATTCGTCATCACATCTTGGATATGTCTCTACTGGGACAAATCACTGAAAATGCCTTGACTTCTGATCTGGAAATCGAGCAAAAAGAGGGAGAGATTCCCAATACCTTTGTTGACGGTCGCAACCACCTCTTTCTGTCCTTTGCGGCAGTTCTTGCCAAGCAACGAGGTATTAAAGATATCGTGACAGGTGTCTGCGAGACAGACTTCTCAGGCTACCCTGATTGTCGAGATGTCTTTGTCAAATCCCTTAATGTTACTCTCAACCTTGCCATGGATTACGACTTTGTTATCCAAACACCTCTCATGTGGCTGGACAAGGCTGAAACTTGGGAATTAGCCGACCAACTCGGTGCCTTTGAGTATGTTCGTGAAAAGACCTTGACCTGCTACAACGGAATTATTGGAAGTGGCTGTGGAGATTGCCCAGCCTGCCACCTACGTCAGCATGGCCTTGATGTTTATCTCTCACAGAAAGGAGAGGGCTAATGTTTTTTGCTCCCAAAGAAATCAAACAGGAAACTGGGGAATCTCTTGTCTACAATCCTTACAGAACCTTGGTATCAAAAGAGTTTACTTTCGACGCTGCCCACCACCTCTTTCACTATGAAGGAAAATGCAAGTCCTTGCACGGCCACACTTATCATCTGCAGATTGCTGTTAGTGGATTTTTAGATGAACGTGGCATGACCTACGATTTCGGAGATATCAAAGCTATCTACAAGAACTTCTTAGAACCCCACTTGGATCATCGCTATCTCAATGAAACCCTGCCTTATATGAACACGACTGCTGAAAATATGGTTTACTGGATTTTCCAAACCATGAGTCAAGAGTTGCCAGACGAGCGCGGTCTCCGTTTGGAATACGTTCGCCTCTATGAAACTCCGACTGCCTTTGCAGAGTTTAGACGGGAGTGGTTAGATGACTAGGGAACGTGTCCTCAAACTACCAGTTCTGGAAATTTTTGGCCCAACCTTTCAAGGTGAAGGTCGTGCTATCGGGCAGAAAACCATGTTTGTCCGTACTGCTGGTTGCGACTACCACTGCGACTGGTGCGACTCCGCCTTTACTTGGGATGGTTCTGAAAAGCCAACTCGCATGACCGCTGATGAAGTCATTGCTGCCTTAGATAAGCTAGGAAGCTACGACTACGTTACCCTATCTGGCGGAAATCCTGCTATCCTAGCAGCCAACATGGCTCAACTCATCACCAAGCTCAAAGAACGTGGTGTCACTCTGGCTGTTGAGACCCAAGGTTCCCGCTGGCAAAATTGGTTAAAAGACATCGACCAAGTCACTCTGAGTCCCAAACCTCCTTCCTCTAAGATGGAAGTCAACTTTGAGACCTTGGACTTTATCGTTTCCCAATTGGATCCAGACAAGGTCACCTTTAAAATTCCTGTCTTTGACGATGCCGATTTGGCCTTTGCTAAAGGGATTCAAGAACGTTACCAACCAGATGTTCTTTTCTTATCAGCAGGAAATCCTGAGCCCAAGGCTACAGGTAATATTGTCCAAGATCAACTAGACCGCCTCAAAGAACTCTGGGAACGCATCGCTGCTGACGATAGCTGGGGCAATGTCCGCGTCCTTCCTCAACTTCATACCCTCCTCTACGACAACCAACGTGGTGTTTAAATTAGAAAGAAAAAATCATGTCACAACAAGAAGAAATGAAAAACCTTAGCCTACTAGGCAATAAAGAAACCAACTACATTTTTGACTATCAACCAGAAGTCCTCGAGTCTTTTGACAATCGTCATGTGGAAAATGACTATTTTATCAAATTCAACTGTCCTGAATTTACCTCACTGTGCCCAATCACTGCTCAGCCAGACTTCGCGACGATTTATATTTCCTACATTCCTGACAAGCTCTGTGTTGAGTCAAAATCCCTCAAACTCTACCTCTTTAGCTACCGAAATCATGGGGATTTCCACGAAAACTGTATTAACACCATCGGAAAAGACTTGGTCAACTTGCTAGACCCTCGCTATTTAGAGGTCTGGGGAAAATTCACTCCACGTGGGGGCATTTCAATCGACCCTTACTACAACTACGGTAGACCTGAAACCAAGTATGAAGGTTTGGCAGAACAACGCCTCTTCCAACATGACCTCTACCCAGAGAAAATTGACAACCGCTAAACTCATACTCAATGAAAATCAAAGAGCAAACTAGGAAGCTAGCCGCAGGCTGTACTTGAGTACGGCAAGGTGAAGCTGACGTGGTTTGAAGAGATTTTCGAAGAGTATAGTACGAAAAAGCCCTGTTCCTCAAAATGAGGAGCAAGGCTTTTTGAGTTTCAATTATTCTTCTGTTCCAAGAAAGTTTTTCGCAACAAGAGCTGCAAGAATACCACCAACGATTGGCGCAAGGATGAAAATCCATACTTGTTGAAGGGCTGCGCCACCTACCAAGACGGCTGGTGCCAAGCTACGAGCTGGGTTTACTGAAAGTCCAGTGATGTTCAAGCCTACAAGGATCAAGGCTGTCAATGACAAACCAATGACCAAACCAGCAATCGCGCCATTTCCCTTGCTTGCTGAAGTCACGGTCATGATAACCAAGACAAACAAAAAAGTTGCGATGACTTCAAACAAGAAACCACCAAAGACAGTTACACCGTTTGCCAAGGCATTTTCGCCAAGACTAGCAGTCGACATACCTGAGTTAGACAAGAGGAAGAATACTGCAGCTGACGCAAGGAAAGCTCCAACTACTTGTCCAAGGATGTAGTTTACAAGCTCAGAAGATGACAAACGTTTGTTTACAAACATAGCGATAGAAACAGCTGGATTCAAGTGAGCACCTGAAACAGTTCCAATTGAGTAAGCTGCAACCACAATTGCTAAACCAAAGGCAAAAGCAATTCCAAGGTGTCCAAGGCCATCAAGACCATTTCCAAAAACAACAGCTCCTGTTCCGATGAACACAAGCATAAATGTACCGATTAATTCAGCAACAAATTTTTTCATGATAAGTCTCCTTTTTTCAAACTATGTATTAGTCTATCAGAAGAAGGAAAGGGTTTCAAGAAAATTGACTGGAAAGTTTTTTGAAAATCATAAAATGACCAGCTAATCTCTAGTATTGAAAAGATTGAATGGCTTCTTTCAAGGCATCTTGTAAAAAGTTTTTCTGATCAAGTTTGACATAGACTTCCAACAGACAGGATCTGAAGTTGGAAAATTTATGGAAATCATTTGCTTCTTTCAGGGGAAATTCGACTGTTTGCAGCCAAGCAGTGAGGAGAGACGGTTCGATTTTCCCTCGTAATATTGGTTCATAAAACGCTCTGGCTAACCGCCAATCTTCATCATTTGTAAAACGAATCTCAACACGTTTAAAGATTTTCCCAATGATTTCAAATGCTTCGGCTATATTTGACTTTGGAAAGCTAGGATGACATATAACTTCCGTCAAGAGATCAGCCCCATGCGCAAATGCGTGGATCCAACCAAACTGAGGAGAGTAGCCCGTCGTCTCTTTTTCCTTTGTAAGATAGTACAATCCTTGATTTAGCATGGTAGACCTGATAGGAGAAGGCAACTGCTGGTAATAAAGTGATTCCTTAGCACCATCGCAAGACAGTAGATTGGCATAAATAAGTGCCCTAAAAGAACGTTTAAGAGCCGAAACTCCTCTACTATCAATCTCTTTGTATAGACCTTCATCAGATGAGACCTCTTCTGCGATAAACTGAAACTGCTCAACAGTAAACAGTTCTTCTTGAATCCCTCTAGCCAAACTCGTAAAAACAAGTTCGTCTCGAATTTCTGGAGAGGGATCTCCCAAGTGCTCAAGCAACCACTGAATTTCTTCTCGGCTATAGCTTGGTTTTTCTTCTGTCACTTTTCTTTGTAATACTTGATACATCCCTAGTACCTCTGGATTTCTATTAGCTTATCAAAAAGTCATCCGTAGATGACTTTCTGTTCATTAAACTTCGAATTCAGTACGTACTCTATAGTAGGTTTAATTCTGACATCCTGTTTCTTTACTCTCCCAACTGGGCACTGTAGGCGATAATCTGGTCAACTGTGTCTGACAAGAACTGAATGGTATCACGGAGTGGTTTGTCTGTTGAAATATCAGCACCGATAATCATGGCTGACTCAAGCGGTGTCTTGCTACCACCTGATTTAAGGAGATTGAGCCAGTCTCTAGCTCCAGTTTCTGAATGTTTCAGATGGAGATAGCCAGCTGTCGAGATGACAAGACCAGCAGAGTAAGTGTAACTATACAAGCCCATGTAATAGTGAGCTTGTCGCATCCAAGTCAAGGCCGCATCGTCGTCAATTTCAATAGCATCTCCCCAGAAATCTGTCAAAACTTCCTTCATAATGCTGTTGAGCTTGCTTGCTCCAAAGGTCTCCCCTTCTTCAATCAATGTATAAACCTTGCGCTGGAAGGCTGCTTCCAAGAGGTGGGTGATGAAATTATGGAAGTAGGTGTCTGTCAAGCGGTGGGCAAGGGCAAAACGTTTTTGACGCGGATCGTCAGACTGGTGCTCCAAGTAGTCACTGAGAAGCAATTCATTGAAGGTTGATGGCGCTTCAACATAGTAGGTCGACATATGAGCATTGAAGTAACTTTGGTGATTATCTGAAAAGATAAATTGACCAGAATGCCCAATTTCATGAATCAAGGTATAGACATCGCTCAAACGGCCTGTCCAGCTCATGAAGACATAAGGGTGCACGCGATATGGATCCGCCGCATACCCGCCAGAATCCTTGCCACTATTAGCAGCAAAGTCCACCCAGCGTTCTTCTTGATAGCGCGCAACTTCCTGACAATATTCTTGCCCCAAAGGTTCTACTGACTTCATGACCAAATCATAGGCATCGTCAATAGTCACTTCAGGATTGAGGGCACTGTCCAAGTCTAGCTTCCAGTCTGCAAAAGTCATCTTTTCAAGACCATTAACCTTGGCAACATGCTTGAGGTATCTCTGAGCAACTGGCGCAAAGTCCTTCATGATGAGGTCAATCTGGCGGTCAAACATGGCACGGTCCACTTCTTGCTCAGCTAGGAGATAATCAAAGACTGAGTCATAACCTTTCATATCTGCCAACAATTTCTCAGACTTGACCTGAGCAAGATAGGCTGCCGCAGCTGTATTTTGGTGCCTACGGAGTCCCTCTGAGAAGGAGCGGAAAGATTTCTCACGAACCTCAGCGTCCTCGTGGTTTTGGTAGAAATTTTCATAGGTCACAAAGCTGTTTTTGTAGGTCTTGCCATGGGCTTCAAAATCAGCCATTTCAAAATCTCCAGCTCGCATCTTAGTATAGATATCCTGTGGACTATAGAAAACTTCACCCAGATTGGTCAAGGTCTTCTCCACATCTGCCCCTAGATAGTGGGCTTTTTTGATTTTGGCCTGACGAATGGCTGCCGTCAAGTGAGGCAGTTCAGCCAAACGGTCCAAAACTTCTTCGTCTGCTACCACCAAGGCGTCGTCAAAGAAGGTCAAGGCTACACTGGCATCTGTCTCAAAGTCCATCCCAGCTTGGGCAATATTAGCAAACTCTTCATTGCTATAGTCTGTCGTCTGAGGCATAAAGGCGTAATTGCCGATATGGCTCATCTGAATGTAGATTTGTTCCAATTCCGCAAAGGCCTTTTCAAAGTCCTCAAATGTATGAAGATTACCCTTGTAGTCACGGCTAAATTGGTTGATGTCTTCGCGAGCTTTCTCGATTGCACGCAAGAAATCCTCACGGTCTCGGTATAGGGCAGTTAGGTCCCAAAGTTCCTTTTCTGGAAATTCTGAACGGTGTTTTTGTTCCATTTTCTTCCTCTTATTTCTCTAATTCTACTAAAACACTAAGGGCTGATAAGGCGTAAAGTGGGGCTGTTTCTGCTCGCAAGATGCGAGGACCAAGTCCTGCCAAGACGGCTCCTTTAGCTTCAAAACTCTCAATTTCTGCTGGTGAGAGACCGCCTTCTGGACCAAAAATAAAGAGCAGTTTGGCTCCTTTTTCAAGACCAGCAACTACTTGTAAGAGCGCAGCGGCTTCTCCTTCTTTAGCGGACTCTTCGTAGGCTACGATGATAGAGTCAAACTGATCAAGCTGGGCTAGAAAATCTGCTTTTTTCTCGAAAAGTTGGATACTTGGAATCAGATTACGCTTGCTTTGCTCGGCTGCTCCAAGGGCAATTTTTTCTAGTTTTTCAACCTTTTTACCCAATTTCTTGCCATCCCACTTAGCAACTGACCAATCTGCAGGAAAGGCCCAGATTTGGCTGGCACCAAGTTCGGTTACTTTTTGAGTAATAAACTCCAGCTTGTCTCCCTTGGGAAAGCCTGATGCAATGGTCACATGAACTGGCAGTTCCACATTCTCAGCCAATTCTTCAACCAATTCAAACTGACGATTTTCCACATCTAGCACGCGCGCCAAACGTTTAATGCCATCATCAAAGACTAAGGTTACCTCATCCTCTTCTTTCAGGCGCATAACCTGAAACATATGCTTGCTGGTTTCCTTATCCTCAATGGCGACAGGAGAGATTGCACTGCCCTTGACAAAATACTGCTGCATGCTAGCCTCCAATCACACCTGAAATATCCTTGGTTTTCTTAAAGACACAGGCATTCCATTCCCCTTGAATCATGTGGGTTTCAAGGAAAAATCCAGCTGACTCAGCCGACTCGCGCACCATGTCCCACTTGTCCTTAATAATGCCACTCATGATAAGGTAGCCTTCATCCTTGACCAAGCGATAAGCATCGTCCGTCAGATGAATGAGAATATCCGCTAAGATATTAGCCACAATCACATCTGCCTCAATCTCTACCCCATTGAGCAAATCACCTGGCGCTACATGGATGTTTTCCATACCAGGGTTGAGCTCAATATTTTCCTGAGCGACACGAACTGCCACATCATCTAGGTCATAGGCAAAAATTTCTTTAGCACCAAGCAGCGAGCTGGCAATGGAAAGGACACCTGAACCAGTTCCCACATCGAGCACCGTTTCGCCGCCACGAAGAACCTGCTCCAAGGCGAAGAGGCTCATCTTAGTGGTTGGATGCGTCCCAGTCCCAAAAGCCATCCCAGGATCCAGCTTGATAATCTTTTCTCCATCAGTCGCCTCATAGTCCGTCCAAGACGGCACGATGGTCAAATCATGAGTGATACGAGCTGGTTCGTAGTATTTCTTCCAGTTGTCTGCCCAGTCTTCCTCAGCCAAGGCAGTCGTGCCCATCTTGACATCTCCCAAATCCATAAAATTGGTTAATTCTGCCAGACGAGCCTGCAAGTTCGCCTCGACCTCTGCCACATCAACCGTTTCAGGGTAGTATGCTGTTACCACGATTTCTTCTTGCTGCTCAACCTCAGGGAAAATCTCACCAAAGCGATCCACATTCCCCACATAGTCCATGCTGTCTTCAATCGCAACACCTTGGGCGCCCAACTCAATCAAGAGGTTGGAAACCAATTCCTCCCCCTCACGCTTCACTGTAACTTTTAACTCTTGCCATGTTTCCATTTTGTACTGTGCTTACCTTTCCATCAGGTTAAAAATAGTCTTTCCAATAACAACAATAAGATTATCTCTTAATTTCTTCTCTAACTCTAAATCAATACCACTATTCTGTATGAATTTATCTTCTACCTTTCTGTATAAACGTTTCACCCTAGTGGGGTTTCCTGGATCAAAATTTGGTACATAATGATAAATTATGACAGGAACAGAACTACTGATTGATCGTTCAGCGATTTGACTCCAGATATACCTATCAGTCTCTCCCAAAGAAACCCCATAGAGAATAATAATATCAGAGTTTTTTATAATATCACTATTTTTAACATCCATATTTTCTCTATAGTTTTTCAAAACTAAACTTTTTATTAGAGATTCCTTTTGTTCTTCTTCTAAACTATTTGAAATTTGTGTTTCATCACTAACCCCTAAAACCATGCAAACATCCACCGTCCCATGTGCATGAATTGGTGGCTCAATATAAAAATTATAAAGATTAGCTCGTAATTGATTCCTGAATGATTTTGCTGACTCATTATATAATTTATCGATAACATTTGTGTAATTAAGAGTTAATATATTCACAATATCGTGTTGATATAGATTTTCATTATATTTTTTATTGATAGCAGGTTGATTAATTACAGGGAGAGAGGTTATCATATCATCTAGAGTGCTTATAAAGTCAATTGCATTACCTTTCTCAAGATTTTTTTCTTGTTGTATGCGTAGATGTTCTCTTAAATCATCAACTACTTCACTAAAATCATCTATAAACTTCTCCTTCATTTCTATACTTGAGAAGATGAGGTCGTTATCTTTTGTCAATTTACCAATTGACAATTCAAAATCTGACCAATTTTCATAATCATTTACTTTATCAGAAAATAGAGACTCATAAATGAAATTTGAATATCCTTCTTTCTTTTTCCTTTCCATATAAACTTTATGTTGAAAATCATAGAAATCCTTGTATTTTGTTTTTAAACCATATTGTAAATCCAAACCATTTCCGACGATATAGGTGATATTCATATCTTTGCCCTCTTGTATTCCTAATATCTAAAATAAGGTTAAAATATCCACTATTCAAATTCAATTTCTTCATTTAAACTATTAAAGAGATCTACTTGAGCTTCAACTTGTAATCTATTAACTAGCCAACCTCTTAATTCAGCTTGCTGAATAAAATCTTCAATACGATTAACCCCATTTAATTCTTTTAATGTAACTACTACACCAAAACGTACTCCTTGTCCATCACCACTTTTCAAACGTTCGATTGTTTTAATGCTCATCCCCCACTGAGGATTAGATGGATTTAAAATTGCTTTAGCTCTCTTTCTAGAAGTAAACGACTCTCCAATATGCTTGACATTATCCCATTTCCTAAATATATTTCTAGCTGCGTTTTCTCTCACATATCCTGGGGTATCTTCGGCATGCTGGTTGTCTTTATTTATCGATTCGATACCGTCTGACTTTAACCTACCAAAAGTAATCTGCATCTCAGTATTTGTATAATCAACCCCTTGATTTCTTGAGCAGTTAGGGAAATAACACATTGTTGCCTTAGCTACATATGGATAACTCTCACTAGAAATAGGTACTGGAAAATCATAATTATAGGTATCATAAGCCCTAGAGATATCTGACACAATAAATTTAATTTCATCATCAGGTGTAGATAAAATATCATCCATTTTTATTGGAACAATACCATTTCCTATCAAAGATAAATCAGTGAATGTTTTCTTATCATTCCAGGGTATTGCTGCATCAATTAGCAAAGCCTTTGCTTCTTCTCGGCTAAGTCCCATAATATGAATGAGATAGGCCATTTTCCTTGCAATAAAAGGTGCCGCAAAACTTGTTCCAGCTACACGACCTAATCCTAGAGGTTCACAAACATTTATAAAGCCACCATTTCCCCCTCCATAATATGACACATCTGGTTTAACAAAGAATGATAAAACAATACCCTCTCGTGAATATGACACTGATTGATTATTAAAATCAACAGAATTTACTATTATAGAATTAAGTGAATCAGCAGGAGCACCTATTCTTTTACGTTTCCCATTTATTACTGAAGCATTTGTCCCAGCTATAATAAAAATTACATCATTCTCAAATTGAATTTCGTCTAATAAAGCTCCCTCTGCAGAGATAAAATTTTCTCTTATTTCATCATTGGACCCTAAAGAAAGATTCCAAACCTTAATATCAGAATTCTGAGAAACAATCTCTTTTATCTGTTTTATGATTGTAAATGAATTAAATCCACTTTGTAGTGACACACCAAAATGCCTTACTCTAAAATTCCCACAACCATCATCCAGATTAGGGTTCAAATTGGCTCCATCAACGATTAAAGAAGTCACAGCTGTCCCATGCTTGTAATCTTGGCTATCTTTTCTAATATCAGGTGAGACAAAATCATGATATTCTACCCACTCATTAAAGTAAACTCTTTTGTCAAATAAGGTATCAATAACGCCAACAACTGGTTCGTTCATTGGAGATGGAAGATTTATTTTTAAATCATTATTATCTAAAGAAAAATCATCTACAGATAACTTAGAAAAATCTTCCACAATCATGGAGACAAGATAGGGAGCTTTTGATAGTAGCAATTCAATATTTTTTTCATCAAGCAAGACCGTGGTCTGATTCATAATATTAGCTTCTGAAATATCAATATTTAATTTATTCAGTAATCTAAAAATGTCTGTATGGACATCATAAAATGTCACGATAGAATTTTGAATATCAGAAACAGTAGTGTGCTCAACCCCAAAATTCTCAATAAAGCAAGAATCTCTCAAATACTGTTGAAATTTGCTTTTTGAAATACCATACTCCGAAAAATTTATAGAAGCAAACGTTGATGAATCAGAGAACATCTCACATGTTATCGCTCTATCAAAATGTTCCTCAAAAACTTCAATTATCTTACTTAAAACGGTTATTGTTTTATTAAGAGTATCTCTAGAAATATAATGAGTAACAATATGTTTTGTCTTCTCCTCATTGAATTTTGCTCCCACAATGGTATCATTAGGGAATGGATTCCCTCCTCCTACATTGAAATAGCCATTAATACGGTTACTTTTGGCAACAATTCGATTATAGTAAATACTGATCAAAATACCATCGATAATGTTATTTTTCTCCCAATATGTTTTCGTTTCTTCTAATGAAAAATGAAGATACTTCAAATGTTCCAATGTAATTATTGCTTTTTTGGGTATAGTTATTGGTCCCATACCATTATTTCTTGATTTTTGTGTAAAACTTTTTCCACGTAATGTCAATAATGTATTCATGTCAACCCTCGCTTAATTCTCGTGATACACTACTCTTAGAAACACCTGTCAAAATCTCAATTTCTCTAACAGTAAAACCTAGCTTCGATAATTTAGAAATAGATAAATTTCTACCATTATGCAAACTTCTTAGCAGGCGTTTTTGATAATCATGCGGATCTGATGGATCACTAAATGCCAATGACGTTCTTATTGAGTTTCTCAAATCACCAGGATTCGGTATTACATTGGCACTATTGATAATTTTTTTAAATAATTTTAAATCTCTAGCTACATTCTTAAATTGCTTTAATAACTCATTTAAAATAATAGTAGCTACTTCTACTTTATCTTCATCAGTATAACGGTCAAAGTCAATTATGGCATCGAATCTTCTCGTAACTGCTTTATCAAGATTTTCAAAAAGATTTGTTGTTGCAATTAATACAATTTCTGGTGACAGCCTATCCAACTCCTTTAAAAAGGCAGAAGTCACTCGTCCCATTTCTCTCAAATCATTCTGATTAACCCTATCCAGTACTATGGAATCAATTTCATCAAATAGGATGATATAATTTTGTTTGAAAGGAAGATTATTGATTTCATTAAAAAGAGTTGCTAAGTTTTTGACTGTTTGCCCCAGCTTACTATCTACTAAGTGACTGAAATCTACTACAAGTAATTCCTTGCCAATAAGTCTAGCCACCTGCTTTACACTTTCAGTTTTCCCAGTGCCTGGAGATCCCACAAATAAAAATTTATTTATTCCAATATGATGATTGACAGCGTTTATTATTCCTTTTAAATCATTCATAATTGAAAGAGGCAATGGGAGAGGACCAATATCTAGTTTAGCAGGAGTCAAATACTCACTAGGATTCTCTATTTGTGGCATGAATCTATCACTTTGGGACATTAACCCCATAATATATTGTGCTAATTGTGTATCACCATGTTTATTGAAGTTCCGAGCAATTGCTATGGATTGATTTCTAAATTCTGTCTCTCTGCCCTCATAATGATACTTTATTAAATCAAGAACATCTGATTTTTTCATGATTCATTCCTCCTTACACAAATAATACTATATTCTTGGGACGAAATCAACTATTTTGGGACAAAATTAAAAGAATAACCTTGAAAGGATATTCTTTTAATGCAATACTATATCAGATTTTCCCTGACACTCTTTCCACCACCTGGCAACTCCCACATATTGGGCCAAGGAATGCTGGACTTATCATCCCGCAAGATAGTTAAAATCCTATCCCCACAAAAGAGGGCAATCTTACAGCCTGTAAAATCAGTAATTTCGATTTCCATGTTAGACTCCTTCAGCTAATGCCTTCTCCAGCTCCTCTAACCAGTTTGCATATTAGCGTTTCTCGTCTCTCACCGCCCTACTGTTATTTGTTTTCTGTTTGACAAACTAAATTGTCTAGTATTTTCATGATAAAAATTCATTCGAATAACTTTCATTAGTCTTGGGAAGATTAAATATTGCTAAGGAGATATAACGATCTTTAATAACATAACAATATAAATCAATGATTTAACCAAGATGTTTACCTGTTGGCTCTATATTTCATATCACTAAGCCATCTTTTTATTTCTTTTTTACAGACCTCAAAAATTTTATCTTTGAGGTCTGTATTATCTTTTTCGAAACATCCTTTCCATAAATTTTCATCTTCTACTTCGTAAACTAGGATATTTTGATTACTCAATTCTTTTTTAAATTCTGTGAGATAAGATGGTTTGTGAGAATGTAGACCAATATAACCTAAGTATGGATATAGTATAATTTCATCAAAATCAGTCACAGTTACAATAATACCATTTCGTAGTGGCTGGTGATTTGGATTAGCATTCTCCGAATAATCGTGTGGATAGAATAAAATGACACCAACCACGTTCTCTCTTTTTACGATATTTCGTGCATCATCAACTCCTTGAGAAGGATCATAAAATTCCTCTGCAAAACGATAAGTTCTTCCATCATATATACCTTTCTTTCCTGGTTCAGATAATTGCAACAAGATATTTTTGAACTTTTCATCATCAATACCCAATTTTTTTAGATAATCTGAGAATTCTATATCAAAGTAGTAAAATTCCTCAGTTTGAGAGTCTATATGATTAGTTTTTAAAAAAGCAGTCTCATCTGAAAGTATCGTTGGTTTTGAAGCTATTTGCCGCAAAAATTCGCTAATATAGGATTTCTTATTATTAAACTCAGTCAGTGATTTAGTATGTCCATACCGACTTCGACTATCCTCGAGAGTAAAAGAGTAATCAAAAGATTGTGTCGTTAATTGATCTATTATTTTACGCAGTATAAACTTGATTTTTAAAGAATGCAAGTCATTATTATTAAAAAAACTATTCTCAAACTGTTCATATTCTTCTTTAGATAATTCCCCGACAAAATCTAGTAAGTCAATTAACTCCCAATAAAATTTCAATATCATCGGCTTATAAAGTTCATTTATACCTTTATAAAGAGTAGAATTCATAAACTTATAAAGTTCAAATCCCTTGGAAAAATAAATTCCTTTCTCATTTTTTCTACCATAATTTAACTCCCTATTATTCATTCTATTCACGAAATAGGAATCTAGAATAGTAATAAAATTATAACTTAGGGGTAGCCCTTTATTATTAATCCTGTGAATATAATCCAAAATACCTAAATCAGGAACAACAATGATATTAGGCTCAGAAATATAATCTGATTTTTCCAATAATGATATAGCGGTGGCTATATCTGTAATGAGCAATGTCGAAACATTACAATCAAAGAATAACCTTTTATCTTTATCAATCAAATCAATAATTGTAGCTTTATTACATTTATCTAACTCATCTATAGAAAAAGTAATACTAAAGTATTCAGACATGTTTTTTAAAAGTCGTAGTAGCTGACGCTCTTTTAATTCCTCAGTAACAATACTTTTTAATTCCCGAGACAACTCTTCATTATTACTTGAAGAAATTTTCCCTCTTAATTGTATTCCTGATTTTATCATTCCTATATCAGCACTTAAATCAATAGATGAATTGGCTGATATATCTGAAGTAGTTGATTCTAAATATCTTTTTGTATTTGTTATTTCTACATCAAAATATTGCAGTTGTTGGTGAGAAATAAGCAAGAATTCCTCTAATTTTATTAGCTCGCTCGCTTTTCTTTCAAAATATTCAACTTTTTGATACAGTTCGTCAATGTTTTTTCTAAAATTTAAAATATCTACTCTATTTTTTTTGTGGCAGAAACCATTTACTGTTTTGGAATTTATGCTGTTTGTTTAAAAGATTAAACTGTTCAAATAAATTACTAGTTTGATTTGATAACTTGTTACATAAATTATAAATATTTGAAGTATTCTCGAAATTTTTCCCAATTTCTTGCAGTCTTCTATGTATTGTTGAAAAATTTTCTCTTATTTTATCCTGTTCTAACAAATCGTACTTTTTTCTTTTTCCTCAGCATTATACTCTAAAGTCGGATAATACCTTCTATAATTATTAACAAAATCACCAATATCACGTTCAATATCCTCCATTCTTTTGGAAATAGCATTAGGAATTTGCATTAAAATTTCTCTATGAAAATCTTTATTACCACTGAAAAAAGACACATTCACTACAAGAATTTCTTTGTCATCTTTATCACAACTATACTTTTTATCAAATTCCAAAGAAATATTTTTCAGACTTGATTTTCCTGATCCTCTGTTACCACATAAGACAAAAAGCCCTTTCTCTTCTCTGTATATAGCCTGCAACTGCTCTACTATTTCTCGTTCTGTCGGCAATAATGAAAAATAGTCTCTAGCATCTCGGCTATAAGCACCAATATATTTTTTTTTCGCTGTCAAGATTTACCCCCCTTTACATTTACTCAAATCAAGCTTGTCTTCTTCCTAATACCTCGGATAAGGATAAAACTCTCCCTCTTCCAAGCCAACCTTCCCTTCTTCAAAGACTTCTTGGTTCCATTCCATGACGAACTCTTCTGCTTCTGGGTCTTCCAAAAAGTCCATGAGCGCATCTAGCCCAACCTCGGCAGTGTCTTTGAGGAATAGCGCAAAATAGTTTAAAAATTCACGAGAAAATCCTTTCTTCGGCAGATAAGGAATGACAGTCAAATAGTCTTCTGCATTAACCGTTGATTTGGCAGGATTGTAGAAAAGAACTGCTTCTTCAAAAAGAATATCGTCTGATGACACCTCTCCATCCTCATCCAGCATCTCCACTCCCCCAGCATTTTGTGCTTCCAATAAAAAACTCACTTCAACTGCGTGGTTGCGCTTGTCCCAACTAATCTCAAAGTCAAAAGGAAAGTTCTTGTCCAATTCTTCCTCTAAAACATCTAAAAATCCGTATGTTGCCATTTTGTCCTCTTTCTATGCGACTCTTAAATCGCCCCGAATACTCGGAATTATGCTAAAATAGATACTACCATCTTACCACATATACATCAGAAAATCCATGTTAGAAAGGACTGCTATGCCAGACAATCTCGCGCTTCGTATGCGCCCTAAAACCATCGACCAAGTCATCGGTCAGGAGCATCTGGTCGGATCTGGAAAAATCATCCGTCGCATGGTGGAAGCCAACCGCCTGTCCTCCATGATTCTCTACGGACCTCCGGGCATCGGAAAAACCAGTATCGCTTCAGCCATCGCTGGAACCACCAAGTATGCCTTTCGGACCTTCAATGCCACTGTTGATAGTAAAAAACGGCTACAAGAAATAGCTGAAGAGGCTAAATTTTCAGGTGGACTTGTACTACTCCTTGACGAGATTCATAGACTAGATAAAACCAAGCAAGACTTCCTCTTGCCTCTCTTGGAAAGTGGACTGGTCATCATGATTGGCGCTACAACTGAAAATCCTTTCTTCTCTGTCACTCCTGCCATTCGCAGTCGCGTTCAAATTTTTGAGTTGGAACCTCTGTCTAACCAAGACGTCAAAGAGGCCCTGCAGATAGCTCTAAATAACCCTGAACGTGGTTTTGATTTTCCAGTAGAACTAGATGAGGATGCGCTGGACTTCATTGCCACCTCTACAAATGGAGACCTGCGTTCTGCCTTCAACTCACTGGACTTGGCTGTTCTCTCTACCCCCGAAAATGACAAGGGAATCCGCCATATAACTTTGGATATCATGGAAAATAGCCTGCAGCGGAGTTATATTACCATGGACAAAGATGGGGATGGACACTACGATGTCCTCTCAGCCCTGCAAAAGTCTATCCGTGGCTCAGATGTTGATGCCAGTCTTCACTATGCTGCCCGCTTGATTGAGGCTGGTGATTTGCCAAGTCTCGCTCGTCGTTTGACTGTTATCGCTTATGAAGATATCGGCTTAGCCAATCCTGAGGCCCAAATTCACACCGTGACTGCTCTGGGTGCTGCACAAAGGATTGGTTTCCCAGAAGCCCGCATTCTCATTGCCAATGTCGTCATTGATTTGGCCCTTTCTCCAAAATCCAACTCAGCCTATGTAGCTATGAATAAGGCTCTTGCCGACCTCAAAACATCAGGGCACTTGCCTATTCCGCGACACCTGCGTGATGGGCACTACAGTGGAAGCAAGGAACTGGGGAATGCCCAAGACTATCTCTATCCACACAACTACCCTGGAAATTGGGTCAAGCAAGACTATCTACCAGAAAAAATTCGTAATCATCACTATTTCCAAGCAGAAGATACTGGTAAATATGAACGGGCTTTAGCTCAAAGAAAGGAAGCCATCGACCGTTTGCGAAAAATCTGAAATCCTTTTCAAAAAATTGCACTTTCCTCTTGATTTTTTTTGAAAAAGTGGTATTATATAAACATAGAAACGCTGTGGTGTACGACTTCACACTTAAGTGTTGACCGACTATTTTTTGTATTATTAGGGAAACAAAAGTCTTCTAACAGCATGTAGGCCGTCTCACACGGAAACAGCTTCAGTTAGAGCGAGTTGCCCACCTGCTTAATTGCGCGGGTTCAATACAAACCGTGAAGTTTCGGCACCAATACAGCTTTTTTCTTTGCCTCCTTAGCTCAGCTGGCAGAGCAGCGGACTCTTAATCCGTGGGTCACAGGTTCGATCCCTGTAGGGGGCATCTAAATACAACAGGAAAAAGCCTTGTAAATCAAGGCTTTTTTTGCTTGTCTATAACTGATTTACCCCATCATTTGTCCCACATTTTAAATCTATCTTTTCTTTTTGAATCAAATTACATCTTTACAAATAGTGTAAAGCCAGTTACTTTTGCTTTGATTCCATACAATATTTTCATGTAGAGAAGACAAATTTTATCTTCTCTTTTTATTTTCAAAATAATAAAAACTGATTTTCTTTTCATGAATCAGACTGAAACTTCCAAATTTTCCATTTTGTTTATTGACATTTCCTCTAAAAAGGTGTATAATATTTTTATTATCAAACTATACTATACTATATAGGGGGTATTGAAATGAAATTTTCTAATCGTTTACTGCTATTCCTTGCAGGAGTTGTTTTTGTCCTTTTAGGACTTTTGCTATTTACAAACCCAGTAGCTAATCTTGTTGCTTACAGCTGGTGGATTGCATTTGGTTTACTGGTTTCTTCTATAGCAGCTATTTTAGGCTATTTCTCTGTACCAAAAGAGCTTCGCTCACCAGCTCATCTTTTCCAAGGGATTGTTAATCTTCTCTTAGCTCTTTACCTCGTTGCCTATGGCTTTGTGACGCTGCCAGTTGTCATTCCAACTATTTTAGGAATTTGGTTAATTGTAGAAGCCATTATAGCTTTCTTTAAAGGCAATCGTCTGGGATTGATTTTCCCTATTATTGGCAACCATATCATGTGGATAGCGTTGCTTGCATTTTTACTAGGTCTAGTGATTTTGTTCAATCCAGTAGCTACAAGTGTCTTTGTCGTTTATGTCGTTGCCTTTGCATTTTTAATTGTTGGTTTCACCTATATCCTTGATGCCTTTCGTAAATAATCTAGCTGCCATTTTGGGCATATTAAAATAGCTGGGAAGTTACATTCTCAGCTTTTTCTGTTGCCTCCTTAGCTCAGTTGGTAGAGCAGTAGACTCTTAAGCTATGGGGCGCAGGTTCGAGCCCTGCAGGGGGCACATCTAAATCAACAGAAATAAGCCTTGAAACCAAGGCTTTTTTTAACGTCTAATAGCTTTTTGTAGAAAAGTATTTAAAAATAAAAGAGAAGAGAATCTCTCACTCTCTTCTCAGTATATCTTATTAAATTTAGTTTTTCTTAATCTAGCTGATTTTCCTTTGCAACGACAAATTCCTTAACCAATCGATAGATAACAGCAGATATCGGTGTAAAGAATATCATCCCAAGTAAGCCAAAGAGATTGCCTCCAATACTAGCAGCCGCAAGCGTGAAAATAGCTGGCAAACCAATAGACTGACCTACAACTCTAGGATAAATAAGGTTTCCTTCAATCAGCTGTATAACTTGATATAGAAGAAGAGAAAGTAAGGCTTGAGTAGGACTCACTGTGAAGATAAAAATCGCTCCCACAACACAAGCAATCATAGGCCCTACATAAGGAATGAACGATAGCACTCCTGCAAAGATACCTGTCATTACTCCATAGGGTATCCCAAACACGCTGTAACCAACCGCTATCATAACTCCTATGATAACTGCTTCAATCAGCTGACTCATCAAAAATTGGTCATAAGTCTCTAGTGCTACTTGTCCAATGTAAGTCAACTTTATCACCACCTTCTCTGGAAGAAAAACTTTTAGAAGTCGACTCGTCATCGCTGCCAAATGTTCCTTACTGGATAAAAATAAAAAGGTGAAGACTATAATCAAAAAGGCATTCATCAAACTTGAAAAAATATTGCCGATATTACTAGTCAGACCTGATAAAAAACCTATCAAAGCTTGGCTAATAGAACTAGATTGTCCCTGTATGCCTGATACGATAGTTGACAACATGTCTTTGGTTACAAATTCCGAGCTGCCTAGCAATTTCCCAAGTTGAGTAAGGACTGTTGAAAGGACTGTTCCCAGCTGACTAATAGTCTGGGCTAGGGTTGGCAGCACCAAAACCAAAAGAGCAATCACGATTAAGATAAGAGCTAGGAAAACAAGTACCATGGCAATCGGACGACGCAACTCTGCCTTTACCTTCAATTTAACTAAGTACTGTTCAATTTTTTTCATAGGAACATTAAGCACAAAAGCAATAACAGCACCATAAATCAAGGTTGATATTACATCAAAGAGAGAGATTGCTCCTGATATAAAGCTCGATGCATTCAGAATTACAAGAGCAACCAGCCCTATAAAAAGTATTAACGGGGTGTATTTTTTTACTAAGTTCATAAATTCTCCTTAATAAACATGTTTAGATACGACTATACTATTTGGTTTTTCAAACTCTCGATTAAGGTAGGCTTGGTAAGTTCCTGGAGCGATAAATCCTTTGGGTGAGAGGATATCGGTGCCAGCCTGACCGACTATGGTATCAGCCAAGAGCACACAGTTTGTAGATAAGACAAAGTAGGATTTAAACTTAGATTTGATAAATTTATAAAGTTCCCCATCTGTCTCATGTCTGATTTTATAAGCGTAGGTGTAGTCTTCCTTACCATCACCTGTCATGATTTTATCTGCACTTGGCTCCCATGGAATCGTCAGTTGTTTCAATTCAGCCAACTTTTTCTGAACTGCTTTTTCCATTTCAGGCGTCAAATCTATCCCATAACCAAAAAGCGTTTTTTGACTCTCACGTTTACATAGGTCAATGTACTTGTCACGATCACAGAAATATAAGACACCATCTCCTACCATGCCAAATAAGGTCTCAGAAGACGGATCATAGTTGCCATAAGAAATAACACGGCCTTGATAGCAGATATCCACATGACCAATTGCCGAAAACAGAGAGGTCTCAGCTGTATGAACAAAAATTTCTAGCTCCGCTGTCTTACCAGACTTCACTATTCCAAGATGGATATCTTCTTCCTCATCAGCATTTTCCAGCATAAATTTGTTAACTTTTGCTAAAGTTCTTGCAGGGATGAGAGCGGCTAGGACAATAGGTAAGCTAATTCTAATACGACGTTTGAGATGGTTTTTCCCAATTTCCTCCTCAAACAAGAAACCATCACGGATATTGGACACACCATAAAGGAAAAAATAAGCCCCTAATACAAAGAGTTGAAAGACAGAATTTCCTGTAGAGGACAAAAGACTAGTCCCACCAAGAAAAACTAGTACGAGTCCATCTAGTAAGAGACGAAAACGAGGTCGAATTTTGTTTTTGCGGTAGAGAACATAGGTGGCAAGGTTAATACTAGCATGAAAAATCTGATAAACTCCAATCACAAGAGCCAGAACATAAATCGGTATATCAGTCGCAAGATTAGAACCTAGCAAATATCCCAGCACTAACAATTTAACCAGTGCAACTCCCAAGGTATCCGTTGACTGGCTTTTTTTGAAAACTCTTAATAGCAAATCTACGACCGTTGCTATCCAAGCTAAAAACAGAACCAGGCGAATAACTGTTACTGGCAACCAAGTCCCCGTGACCATCAAGATGAGACCTAGCAGAACAAACAAGAACCCCTGAGCAAGTAATTTCTTACCTGTCAGACCTAAAGATAGAATTTTCGCCATATAAAAACCTTTCAACAATAAAAATTAAACACTCCGATTAAACTGACTAGTAAATAGCCAACACTACAAACAGCCTGTGCCAGCAACATATGGTGACTAGAAATGACTGTAATAATGTCACCATCTTGTCTTATGCACTTCTAAAATTTGTTATATTGATTAGAAACCAGAGCTTATAAAAACTAGCTAAACTCGAGAGATAGACACAATTGCGACGAAAAAATGTATAACCAATTCAACTTGTTAAGGTAAGAAAGCATTATTTCCAATCTATTAATTATTCATCTATTACCTATTATGACACAATATTCCCTATAGTTCAACTTTTTACTTGTTTTTATATTACACGGACTAAAAAGTTTTCAACAGTTGATTGCATGTGTTTTAATAAGTTTTAACCTTTCTTGGTTAGATAAAAAAAGAACCATACAGTTTAGAATCTGTATGGTTTTTGCCCCACTTTTGTCCCATTTTTAAATCATGACATTGAAAATACCTAAAATCACTTATATTTCAATATTTTTAATTGCTCTCAATATGAAAGTCCTTTCCAAATCCCTGTAGGGGGCATCTAAATCAACAGGAAAAAGCCTTGGAATCAAGGCTTTTTTGTGTAGTCTTAGCACTAAAAAACGATAGAAAAAACACCCCTTCTGAACTGCACCCCAAAAGTTAGACAGAAAAAACCTAACTTTTGTGGCGCAGTTCATTCGCGTCACATGAAGTTATTTAAGCATCTCCTTTTTTTTTACCATTTTCTGTTATAATAAATTGTACTTCTAAAATAGAAAGGTCTTAAGATGACAACTCTTATTAAACATAAACGTGTAGAATTTTCAGAACTTTTTTATGACTTAGTTTTTGTTTTTGCAATTTCAAAAGTAACTACTTTAATTGACCATCTTCATAACGGTATTTTGACTTGGAATTCTTTCCTTGATTTTCTCATTGCTACTTTGTTTCTCATCGATTCCTGGATGATTCAAACCGATTATACCAATCGCTATGGAAAGAACTCTTTATTTAACATAGTAATCATGTTTATCAAAATGGGAATTTTACTCTTTATAGCCAATATGATTGGACCTGATTGGCAACAATATTTTCATTATCTCTGTTGGGCTATTGGTACATTAACCCTTACCTTATTTTTTCAATATTTGGTTGAATTTTTTAGAAAATCAACCGATGATGCTAATCGGGAAAGTATCAAAGGTTTTCTATGGATAACAGGTCTAGGAAGTTTAGGAGTCTATCTAACAGCTCTTCTTCCTATTTACCTTAGAGTCTATATCTTATTTGCTAGTATTCTGCTAACATTTATTATGCCAAGTATCTTGCTTAATAAAGATAAGCATTACCAGGTAAATCTCCCCCATTTAATCGAGCGTATCTCCCTTCTTGTCATTATTATGTTTGGAGAGATGATTACGGAGCTAGCTAACTTCTTTACAATCGAGAATTTCTCGATTTATTCGGTTCTTTATTTCATTATTATGATTTCTCTGTTCTTGTTTTATTTTGGTCAATTCGACCATGCTATTGATGAAAAATCTAATCAAAAGGGACTATTTCTAATTTACAGTCACTATCCTATTTTCATTGGACTTATTATGATGACTGTATCGATGAGTTTTCTTCAGAATCCTGAAGCTAATCGTCTCTTTGCAACCATCTTCTCTTATATCGGATTTGGCCTCTTCCAAGTTGCTGTCCTAGTAAATGGGCCCTGTAACAAACACTATCTTCGCTATTCGAAAAGTTACTACTGTGTCCAAGCGACACTCTATCTGGCTGCCTTGATTCTCTCTTTAATCTTTGCTTCTAATCCTATAATAGTAGTGAGTATTACAACCATTTTAGCTCTAGCTATAGCCATTCATTTTATTTATTTTTATATGACACAGAATAAAAAATATTCCAAATCTAACTGGGGGTTCTTTTAATGAGTTTATAACATAAAAAAGCTTTGGGAACCAAGGCTTTTTTGCTTTCTATCTAAACTTTTTCATAACGTATTTTCGTATAGGTGTTTCAACCATTTGAACGATTTCAAATCCTTCTTTTTGGTAAAGATTGTAAGCTGTTTGATTTGCCTCGTAGACATTTAGAGAGACAGTATCTATGTCTTCATTTTCAAAGGCCAAACTAACAAATTTCCTTAAAGCCTGGCTACCTAAGCCCTGCCCCTGTTTCTGGGGATTGATAAAAAATCTCCCGATATGAAGATTCCTGTCTTCTAGCCTGATTTTCTGGATAAGCCCCACAAACTCTTGTCCATCAAAGATTGAAAAGATTCCTTCCAAATCTTGTAAGACTTGAATTGTCAAGGGAAAAGGAATCATTGTTCCCATCCATTGTTCTTGAAAGGATTTGCCAAGGGAGTTGGACCATTTGCATACGAGCTGAGCATTTTCTACGCTCACATTTTCTTCAAAACGAATTGTCATATTTTCCTCACCATCTTATCTATGTTTCTTTATTATACTACTTTTTCTATTTTTTACGAATAGATAAGTATGATTGATCTTTATTTTTTTCTTGTCGGGAGCATTCTCGCTTCCTTTCTCGGTTTGGTCATTGACCGTTTCCCTGAGCAATCCATTATCAGTCCAGCCAGTCACTGCGATTCCTGTCAAACTCGCTTGCGTCCGTTGGACTTGATTCCGATTCTCTCGCAGGTGCTCAATCGCTTTCGCTGCCGCTATTGTAAGGCACACTATCCTTTCTGGTACGCTGTTTTTGAGTTAGGCTTAGGTCTCCTCTTTCTGTCTTGGTCTTGGGGCTTTCTTTCCTTGGGTCAAGTCATCCTAATCGCTGCTGGTTTGACCTTGGGCATCTACGACTTTCGCCATCAGGAATATCCCTTACTAGTCTGGATGACTTTCCACCTAATCCTCATGGCTTCCTCTGGCTGGAATCTGGTCATGGTCTTCTTCCTTGTCCTTGGGATCATAGCTCATTTTATCGATATCCGCATAGGAGCAGGTGATTTTCTCTTTCTGGCTTCTTGTGCTCTCGTCTTTAGCGCGATCGAATTACTGATCTTGATCCAGTTTGCTTCTGCGACGGGTATTCTAGCCTTTCTCCTACAAAAGAAAAAGGAAAGACTTCCTTTTGTGCCTTTCCTCTTACTTGCTGTTTGTGTGATTATTTTTGGTAAGCTACTGCTTGTTTGATAAAGTCCTCAATCGGCTCTCCTTGGTGGAGAGCTTTTACAATTTTCGAACCGACGATAACGCCATCTGACACCGCATTAAAGCGTTCGACATCGGCTTGACTAGATACACCAAAACCTGTCAAGACTGGGATGTCAGCTACTTGATGCAATTGCGCCAAGTGCTTGTCCAAGTCTGCACGGTAATTTCCTGATTTCCCTGTCACCCCATTGACAGCAACGGCATAGACGAATCCTTCAGCTCCCTTGATCAACTCTTTTTGGCGCTCAAGTCCTGTGGTCAAACTAACTAAGGGAATCAAGGCGATATCTGTGTCTACCAAAAATGGCTCTACAAAGTTGGCATGCTCATGAGGCAGGTCTGGGATAATCAAGCCCTTAACTGCTGTATCTGCCAAATCTTTGACAAAGTTCTCCACACCATACTGAAAGAGCGGGTTGAAGTAGGTCATGATGACCAGTGGCACCTCAGTTTGAATGGTTTTCAAGGTTTCAACCAAAGCCTGAGTAGAAGTCCCGTGAGCTAGACTACGTAAGCCAGCTTCTTCAATCACAGGTCCATCTGCAACAGGGTCCGAAAAGGGAATACCCACTTCAATGGCAGAGACACCCAAATCTTCTAAAAAGTGGATTGTTTCAGCGAGTCCATCCAAACCTTTCTCGTGGTCCCCAGCCATGATGTAGGGAACGAAAATTCCTTTTCCAGCTGCTTTGATAGCGTTCAATTTTTCTGTTAAAGTCTTAGGCATGGGCTTCTCCCTTCTTTGCTGCATCTGCTTCCAAGCGGTCTTTGACTTGAACTACATCCTTGTCCCCACGACCGGATAGGCAGACAATTATAGACTTGTCTGGACCAAGTTCTTTGGCCAATTTCACTGCAAAGGCAATGGCGTGGCTTGATTCCAAGGCTGGGATAATTCCTTCCACACGAGACAAGAGTTGGAATCCTTCCAAGGCTTCTTCGTCAGTCACAGGAACATAGCTGGCACGTTTGATATCATGATAGTGAGAATGTTCTGGACCGATACCAGGGTAGTCCAAACCTGCTGAGATAGAGAAGGCTTCAAGAATTTGACCATGGGCATCTTGGAGCACATCCATAAGAGAACCGTGGAGAACACCCGGACGACCCTTGGTCAAGGTCGCTGCGTGATGCTCTGTATCCACACCAAGCCCTGCTGCTTCAGCTCCATACATAGCTACTGACTCATCTTCTACAAATGGATGGAAAAGGCCGATGGCATTCGAACCACCACCAACACAGGCTACTAGGGCATCTGGTAGGGCTTGGCCTGTCAAGTCACGGTACTGTTGTTTGGCTTCTCGACCAATGACACTTTGGAAGTCACGAACGATTTCTGGGAAAGGATGAGGTCCCAAGGCAGAACCAAGGATATAGTGAGTATCATCGATATTAGCCACCCATGAACGAAGGGCTGCATTAACCGCATCCTTGAGCACGCGCGAACCATCTGTCACAGCCTCAACCTTAGCTCCCAAAAGCTCCATACGAAAGACATTAAGGGCTTGGCGTTTGACATCTTCCTCACCCATGTAAATGGTACATTCCATGTTAAAGAGGGCTGCAGCTGTTGCAGTTGCCACACCGTGCTGACCAGCACCCGTTTCAGCGATAATTTTCTTTTTGCCCATGCGTTTAGCCAGAAGAACTTGTCCCAAGGCATTGTTAATCTTGTGGGCCCCTGTATGGTTGAGGTCTTCCCGTTTGAGATAAATCTTAGCTCCACCGATATGCTGGGTCAAGTTTTTTGCGTAGTAAAGAGGAGTTTCACGTCCTACGTACTGACGTAAGAGTTGGTTTAATTCCTCTTGGAAACTTGGATCTGCCTGACTTTCACGGTAGGCCTTCTCCAACTCCAAAACTGCTGTCATCAATGTCTCTGGGACGAAACGTCCGCCGAATTTTCCATAAAATCCATCTTTATTTGGTTCTTGATATGCCATGCTTTACTCTCTCTATAAATCTTCTAATCTTTTCATGATCTTTTTGTCCATCCGTCTCCACTCCACTTGATACATCTACTGCATAGGGAGTAAAGTGTTGAATTGCTTTTGCTACATTGTCTTCATTAAGCCCACCTGCGATAAAGAAGGGCTGAGCTAGTCCTGTCGTATCCAGTTGACCCCAGTCAAAGGTCTGGCCACTCCCAGCCACAGGGGCATCAAAGAGGAGATAGTCTGCCCGAGAATGAGGCACATGACCATTTCCATCTACCTGCACGGCCTGAATACTGCTACAAGGCAAATCTTCAAACAACTCATCTGCCACCTGACCATGAACTTGAACCAAGTCCAAGCTAACTTTGTCAATTGCTTCTAGCAATTCTGCTCGACTTGGTGAAACAAATACACCAACCTTTTTAACATTAGCAGGAATGAACTTTGCCAGCTCTGCGGTCTCTTCCAAGGTCACCTGCCTTTTACTAGGTGCAAAGACAAAACCAATGTAGTCTGCCCCTGCTGAAACAGCTGTCTCTACCGCTTCTTTGGTCGATAGGCCACAAATCTTAACCTTTGTCAATCTGCAACTCCTTGATTCTCTGGGCTACATCTTCTGCCTGCATGAGAGCTGTTCCCACCAAAATTCCGTTAAAGTATGGTGCTACTCGTTCCGCATCCTGCCCTGTGAAAATAGCAGATTCAGAAATGTAATAGCGACCTTCCTTAAAGTGCTGGGCCAAGTCTACACTGGTTTGTAAGTCGACCTCAAAGGTCGTCAAGTTGCGGTTATTAACCCCAATAATCTCAGCACCAAGTCTGTGGGCCACCTCTAGTTCAGCTAGATTGTGAGTCTCCACCAAGACTTCCAAACCAAGCTCTGTCGCGTAGTCATACAGTTCCTTGAGGCGTTCTTCTGACAAGGCTGCCACGATGAGCAGGATAACTGTCGCGCCGGCATTGCGAGCACGGATGATTTGCTTTTCATCGATGATAAAGTCCTTGTTGAGCGTTGGAATGTTTACCTGACTGGAGATCTCACGTAAATAATCCAAATGCCCTTTAAAGAAAACTTCATCTGTCAAAACAGAAATCATTACTGCGCCGTTTGCTTCATAAGTCTGGGCCTGTTGCACAATATCTACATCGAGATTGATATCTCCCAGACTAGGGCTAGCTTTCTTGACCTCAGCGATGACCTGCAAACGGCCTTGATGTTGTTTTAAATAGTCAGCCAAGCGATAGGTCTGGCGCAAGGGCTGGATTTCCTCCAGCTTCATTTGCTCAACTTCACGCGCCTTCTGCTCCAAAATTCGTGCTAAAAATTCCTGACTCATTTTTGGTACTCCTGTAACAGTCTGAGTTTTTCAAGGGCCTTACCACTGGCAATCACTTGACGGGCCAAGGCAACTCCTTCCTTGATACTATCTACCTTACCATTAGCATAGAAACCAAGGCCAGCATTTAAAACTGTCGTTTCCAAGAATGGACTTGGTTCGTTTTGAAGAACGCTAAGCAAAATCTCTGCATTTTCCTGAGCATTCCCTCCACGAATATCTTCAATAGCGTAGCGCTCCATCCCCAAATCCTCTGGAGTAAAGCTTGACAAGGTAATTTCACCATTTTCAAGAAGAGCAATCTTGGTTGTTCCGTTCAAGCCAGCTTCATCAAGACCTTCTGGTCCAGCAACCACGACGGCACGTTTGCGACCCATATTTTTCAAAACCTGAGCTGTACTTTCTAGAAGTTCTGGACGACTAATACCAAGAAGCTGTGTTTCCAAAGCCATTGGGTGAATCAGTGGACCAGTCAAGTTCATGATCGTTGGAATTCCTAGTTCCAAACGTGCTGGCATGATGTATTTCATAGCTGGATGCATATTTTTAGCAAAGAGAAAGACGATGCCAGTTTTATCAAAAACCTTACCTAGTTCAGCTGGTTTGAGGTCAAGATCGATGCCCAATGCTTGAAGGACATCTGCAGAACCAGATTTTGAAGAAATCGAACGGTTACCGTGCTTAGCCATATGGATGCCGCCACCAGCCAAGACAAAGGCTGCAGTTGTTGAGATGTTAAAGCTGAAAGACTTGTCCCCACCTGTACCACAGTTATCCATAGCATCATGGATTTCAGTTGGAATGTGTTGGGCATGCCCTCTCATGACTTGTGCAATGGCTGTGCGCTCTTCCGGTGTTTCCCCCTTCATCTTAAGAGCTAAAAGGAGAGAAGCAATCTGCGCTTCGGTTACACGCCCAGTTACGATACGCTCAATGACGTCCGTCATTTCCACACCTGATAAATGTTCAAATTTTGCTAGTTTTTCAATAATCTCTTTCATCCTAGTTTCCTCACTTTACAACCTTCTCGATAAAATTCCGAATAGAAGACAAGCCATCTGGCGTTCCGATACTTTCTGGATGGTACTGGAAGCCATAAATCGGCAGGCTTTTGTGTTGAATTCCCATAATAGCTTGGTCATCAGTCGAACGAGCTGTCACTTCAAAGTCTTCTGGCATTTCTTCAATCAAAATACTGTGATAACGCATGACTGGACGACCATCCTCAATGCCTTGATAGAGAACAGATGGCGCTTCAAAGCTGATATGGCTCTGTTTCCCATGCATGACTTTTGGAGCCAAGCCTAGCTTCCCACCAAAGACTTCTGCGATGGCTTGATGACCCAAACAAATCCCTAGAATTGGCTTCTTGCCTGAAAAGTCACGAATCATGTCTTCCATCTTTCCGGCATCAATTGGCCAACCAGGACCGGGAGAAAAAACCAGACCATCTGCTTTTTCAGCTTCTTCATACAGCTTGGGATCATCATTTCTCAAAACCTGCACCTCTGCAAAATTCCCAATGTATTGAGCCAAGTTATAAGTAAAAGAATCATAGTTATCAATCAATAAAATCATGGTCTTAGTTCTCCAATTCTAGTCATAGATTTAGCCTTGTTAATGGTTTCTTGGTATTCGTTTTGGGCGATAGAATCATAGACAATCCCTGCCCCAGCCTGCACATAGGCTGTTTGATTTTTGAGAATCATAGTTCGGATGGCAATGGCGAAATCCATATCACCCGTCGCAGACAAGTAGCCGATTGCTCCTGCGTATACGCCTCGTTTTTCCGTCTCCAGTTCATAGATGCGTCTCATGGCCCGAATCTTTGGAGCTCCTGACACTGTTCCAGCTGGAAGTGTAGCTTTCAAGGCATCCATGGCATTGAGTTCTGGAAGCAAACGTCCCTTGACCACGCTGGTCAAATGCATGACATAGCGGAAGAGCTCCACTTCCATATACTTGGTGACTTGGACACTTGCCGTTTCAGCAATTCTACCGATATCGTTACGCCCCAAGTCTACTAACATTCGATGTTCTGCTGTTTCCTTCTCATCAGAAAGCAGGTCTGTCGCCAAGGCCTTGTCCTCTTCATCCGTAGCCCCTCTTGGTCGCGTTCCCGCAATCGGATTAGTTGTCACAATGCCATTTTTGACAGAAACCAAACTTTCAGGACTAGCACCGATGATTTGATAATCCCCAAAATCATAGAAATAGAGGTAATTAGATGGATTGGTCACGCGGAGATTTCTGTAGAAGTCAAATGGATTTCCAGTAACTTCTGCTGAGAAACGCTGGCTGAGCACGCATTGGAACATATCACCATTACGAATCAAGTCACGAGAAGTTTCCACCATTTCCTCAAACTTCTGAGGAGCGATATGCGGTTTGAAGTTCAACGGAGATAGATCCAAATCTTCAAATTCATTTGGAGCAGGAATGCGTAATTCCTCAAGCACTTGGTTCAAGGCTTTTTCCAAATCTTCTTGACTGCGATCGCTATAAAGAGCATCCTCTATGACATGAATTTTTTCTTTCTTGTGGTCAAAGACCATATAACTCTCATAGACAAAGAAATGCATGTCTGGCGTTCCAATGGTATCCTCAGGGATTTGGCCAATTTCTTCATAAAGAGAAATCATATCGTAACCGACAAAGCCAATAGCTCCCCCACCAAAAGGGAGATCTGAATGGTGTTGGCTCTTATGAGTCACTTCATAAAGGAAATCCAAAGGATCCCGATCAATCACTTGACCATTTTGATAAAGGACTCCATTTTCAAACTGAATCTCAAAAACAGGATTATAGGCTAGGATAGAAAAACGAGCGGTTTCCTTGTCTCTCGGAATACTCTCTAGGATAACCTTGTGTTGCCCTTTTAAGCGCATATAAGCCAAGATTGGTGATAAGACATCTCCATGAATGATTCGTTCCATTGTAATTTCCCTTTCAGTTTCTTATTTTTAATTTTTGGTCTTTTTTCTATTTCCCTTAAATAGTGCGGACGGGAGGTAAAATTATCCAGTGGATGATTTTAGAAATCCATGAAATGAAAGACCTAATTTTCGAGCTCCTCGCTCATTCATTTCTAGGCTCAGGCTAAAATAGTTCCCCAAACTATTTTACTCTCAAAAATTCCGTTCTAGAGAAGCAAAGATGCTTCTCTAGAATACCACTATGGCGGGAAATAGCGGTTTAATGCTCACTTCGTTCGCAAATATTTTATAGAAATTTATTTAGTGATAAAGCATAATTTAAAACTGATAGCCATATCTACGATAAATATATAAAAATCCCCACGCAAAATAACTTGCGTGAGGACGAAATTCGCGGTGCCACCTCAATTATAGGATTTCTCCTATCTCTCATTCCTGTCTCAGAACTTTCCTATAACAGGCTGTGCGATAAAGGGCACTCCCTTGAGAATTATGTTTTCTTCTCTCGTTTCAGATGGACCCAACCTTACAGCTTTCTCTGCTTGTTTCCAGCAACCACAAGCTCTCTGTGAGAGAAAGGACTGTAATTTTTCCATCTCTTATTTTTTATCTTCTAGGTAGTCTGCAATCGCAGCTACGTCCTTGTCTCCACGACCAGAGACATTGATGATGATAATCTCATCTTTACTTAGTTTCGGTGCACGTTTAACCGCTTCTGCGATGGCATGCGAACTTTCGATTGCTGGGATAATCCCTTCAGTCTTGCTGAGAAGGAGCAAGGCTTGAACAGCTTCTTCATCTGTTGCTGCTACGTATTCTACGCGGCCAGAATCTTTGAAGTAGGCGTGTTCTGGACCAACCCCTGGATAGTCCAAACCAGCTGAGATAGAGTAAACTGGCGCTAGCTCTCCGTCTTCCTTAAAGACTGCATAGGTCTTCATACCATCGACAATTCCGACACTACCTTTTGTCATAGTGGCTGCATGCTTGTCTGTGTCAAGTCCGTGACCGGCAGCTTCGACCCCAACCAATTTGACTTCTTCATCAGCCACATACTGAGAAAAAGCTCCGATGGCATTGGAACCACCACCTACACAGGCAATGACGTAGTCTGGTAAACGGCCTTCTTTTTCCAAGATTTGGCGGCGAGATTCCTCACTGATGACCTTTTGGAATTCATGGACAATGGTAGGATAAGGATGAGGTCCTACAGCAGATCCCAAAACGTAGAAGGCTTCAAGGTCATTCATCCATGCTCCAAAGGCTGCATCAACCGCATCCTTGAGAGTTCGCGTTCCCGTTTCAACTGCGTGAACAGTTGCTCCCATCATCTCCATACGGAAAACATTGAGACGTTGACGCTCAACATCCTCTGCCCCCATATAGACATCACAGGCCATACCAAACTTGGCTGCAGCAGCTGCTGTCGCAACACCGTGCTGACCAGCTCCTGTTTCTGCGATCACTCGTTTTTTGCCCATACGTTTGGCAAGAAGAATTTGTCCTAAAACATTGTTGAGCTTGTGAGAACCAAGGTGATTAAGGTCTTCGCGCTTGAGATAAATCTTAGCTCCACCTAGGTGGTCTGTCAAACTTTCCGCAAAATAAAGCGGTGTTTCGCGACCAGAATAATCCTTCAAGTAATGGCGAAATTCTGCCAAAAATTCTGGATCATCCTTGTATTTATCAAATGTCACTTCCAACTCATCCAACAAAGCTTGAATCGGCTCCGGTACAAAACTACCACCAAATTGTCCAAAATAACCTTTAGTTGTCATAAAATTTTTCCTCTTTCCATATTAATTCGGCTTTTTGTTTGCTTTTAGTAGTAGGCAAGGAGCTGCAGATAGAACTCAAGTTCATCAAAGCGACTTAACGCCCTAATAAAAGATAAACAAAATGACCGAAAGAAAAAAGCCCACACACAGAATCTACTTCCATGTGAGGGCGTTGGTAACGCGGTGCCACCTCAATTATAAAGGGACTATTCCCCTTTACATCTCTGCCTTGTCTAACAACAAGTTGCACTGTAAGGTGTGCGCACCGAATTTTCATTGTTTCAAATTCATTTTTAAAATCAGCCCACTTTCACTACTTCCAACCACCTGTTCACAATCACCACAGGCTCCCTGAAGATCAAAAATAGTTACTTTTCTGATTTGTTGAGAATATTATATGCTATTGTCCGCTTTTTGTCAAGATTTTTTATTATTTTTTTCCAGAACCGAGGATTTCTTCAGAAATTCTCACCAAAGTCTGAACGATGTAATCCACTTCTTCATCGCTTAATTTAGTGTGAAGAGGGAGCGTAATTTCATTTTCAAAGAAGGCATAGGCCTTAGGATAATTCGCCATATCAAAGCCAAGATTCTTATAGGCTGTTAAGAGTGGAAGCGGTTTATAGTGTACGTTACTTGCAATTCCTGCTTTAGCCAATTCTTGGATGATAAGGTTGCGTTCTTCTAAACTTGCTCCTTCTACATGAGTGATGTAGAGGTGGCGTGAAGATTCGACACTATCAGTCTTGTGTGCCAGTGGGTGAATACGAGTGCCCGCAAAACCACGATCATAGCGGTCCACGATGTCCTTACGACGTTCTAGCAACCCAGAGTAACGGTCCAATTGTACCAAACCAATCGAAGCCATGATATCCGTCATATTGCACTTGTAGGCCGGTGTAACGATATCGTACTCCCATGAACCCAATTGCATCTTGGCAAGAGCATCCTTTGTTTGACCGTGAAGGGAAAGGATTTGGAACTCCTTGTACATCTCTTCGTCATCAATCGCTGGATTGGCTTTCCAAGTCGCACTTCCTCCCTCAGCCGTTGTAAAGTTCTTAACGGCGTGGAATGAGAAGGAAGTAAAGTCAGCGATAGATCCAGCTGGTTGTCCTTTATAAGTAGATCCCAAAGCATGGGCACTATCTGAGACAATTACGATACGGTTAAAGGCTTTTTGCCACTTGCTAGCAGCTGTAAAGAGGTCCCGTTTCTTCTCCACCACTTGGAGCAAACGATCATAGTCGCAAACAATCCCTGCAAGCTCAACCGGAATAATCACCTTAGTCTTTTCAGTGATGGCTTGCTCAAGCAAGTCATAGTTCATCTCAAACGTATCTGCTTGAATATCCACCATGACAGGTGTCGCTCCTACGTGTGTGATAACACTACATGAAGCTGTATAAGTCATAGCTGGAACGATGACTTCATCCCCAGGTCCCACTTCCAAAACACGCAAAATCAACTCAAGAGCGGCTGTCGCAGAGTTGAGGCAGACAGTCTTAGGTGTCTGTGTGTATTGAGACAAGCGGCGCTCCAGTTCTTTTGTCTTCGGACCTGTTGTGATCCAACCAGAACGAAGGGTATCCGCTACTTCAGCAATTTCAGCTTCGGTAATATCGGGAGGTGAAAATGGAATATTGTAATTTGGCATTGATTTGCTCCTTTTATCTGTACTCATTTTCTCATGACTACTTTATTTTAGTACTTCAAACACGGTTTGAAACATGATTTTGATGTCTCCAAGGAAACTAAACTCTCGGAGATAGGCGAGATTATAGCGCATCTTTTCAGGAAGGACATGTTCGACATAGGCCTGGTCAACCGACAGACCTTTCTCTGTCATCTGACTGATGATGGTGTCCTCATCCTTGTAGTTGATACTGGCTGGAGAGGTGATTCCTGCTGGCAAGAGCAAGGTCGCCATCATTTCAGGACTATACTGCTCTGTGTAACGTGGCACTTCAGGACGGGTCCCTACAAAGGACATTTCGCCTTTAAGGACATTGACCAGCTGAGGTAGTTCGTCCAAACGCACACGGCGGATGAAATTTCCAACCTTGGTAATGCGACTATCGTTAGCAGAAGTCACCAGACTTCCTTTTTTATCCGCATCCGTTACCATAGTACGGAACTTCCAAATCTTGAACCGACGATTATACTGGGTCACGCGCTCTTGCTTGTAAATGACAGGTCCCTTGCTATCCAACTTGATCCAAATGCTCAAGACAAGAAAGACGGGAGAGGTCAAAAGTAGCAAAAACAGGGCCAGAACCCAGTCCAGGCAACGCTTGAAAACCAGCGAACCTTTCCTTTTAGAGACAAGCTGGTAGTAAGACTTAACCTCGCTTGATTGCATTTCCACGGGTAGGTCTTCCCATTTCAGCATGCTGTTTCTCCTTTGTTTTTATTATACTATTTGTCAACATTTTTCATTATACCACAAAATGGAAAAGGCGGTGCAAGAAATCTGTGATTTGAAGAATTTCCTTCTGGTGCTCAATGAAAATCAAAGTACAGCTTTGAGGTTGCAGATAAAGCTGACATGGTTTGAAGAGATTTTCAAAGAGTATTAGGACATGGCCCCAGCCTGCAAGCTATACATTTTGTGATAGGTTCCTCCCAAGGCCAAGAGTTCCTCATGGGTTCCACTCTCGATGATACGCCCCTTGTCCAAGACGTAGATGCAGTTGGCGTCTTGGATGGTCGAAAGGCGATGAGCAATAGCAATGGTCGTCCGACCCTGTCTCATCTTAGCTAGGGAATCTTGAACCAAACTTTCTGTTTCAGAGTCAATATTGGCTGTCGCTTCATCCAAAATCAGGATTTTAGGCTGACTGGCGACAGTTCTAGCAAAGGCAAGAAGCTGGCGTTGGCCAGTAGAAAAGCTCGAACCACGCTCAGAAACAGGTGCATCATAACCCTGCGGAAGGTCCTGAATAAAGGAATCTGCATCGACAAAGGCAGCTGCAGCCTGGACCTGATCATCACTAAGATCTTGGTACATGGCGATATTGGACTTGATAGTCCCGTGATAGAGGAAGGGATCCTGTAAGACCAAACCGATGTTTTTTCTCAGCTCTTCCTGACTGTAGTTCCTGATATCCACATCATCCAAGAGAACGTGGCCTGACTGAAATTCATAAAAACGCATGAGGACATTGATAATCGAAGATTTCCCCGAACCTGTATGACCTACAAAGGCAATGGTTTCGCCCTTGTTAACTGAAAAGGAAATATCATCCAGAATCGGATGTTTGCCATCATATGAGAAACACACATGTTCAAAACGGATATTGCCTTCTTGGACTTTGGCTGGTCCATCTTCTTGAAGAGGCTCATAGGTCGTTTCGTCAATCAAGGCAAAGACACGACCTGCAGACACCATGGAAGTTTGAAGGGTTGAAAAGTTTTGCGTCACCTCAATTAAGGGATCAAAGAGACGGTTGATGTACTGGATAAAGGCATACATAGTTCCGGCCGTTATCCCTATAGAAAGACCACGGTAACCAAAGTAGGCCATCAAAACGGCGTAGCCTAGGAGTTTCAGCAAACTCATGGCAGGTCTCAAAAAGAGGGCATCCAAGGCTACAGATCGGTTGGCATAGACCAAGTGTTCTTGGTTGATTTCATCAAATTCTGCTTGCAGGCGCTTCTCTTGGTTAAAGGCCTGGATAATCCTGATTCCCTCGATATTCTCTGCCAGCTTACTATTGATATCCGACAAGAGACTTCTGGTTTTTTCGATGATTTTCACTGATTTTTTCCGATAGAGATTGACCAAAAGGAAAATCAAGGGAAGAAATAGCAAAACTAAAGCTGTCAAACGAAAATCCAGCACCAACATGGTATACAGAGTTGTCAGAAAGATAAAAACTGCTGAGATAAAGCTGGATAAAATCCCTGAAAACATATCACTGATGGTCTCGGTATCATTGGTCAAACGAGAAACGATGGATCCTGCTGGCGTCTTGTCAAAATAAGACATGCCCAGTTTTTCCATATTGGCAAAGGCATCCCGACGAATATCTCTGACAATACTGTAGGACACCCGCGCAAAGAGAAGATTTCCAACATACTGAACTAGAGTTTGCAGGAGATAAAGACCATAGTAGACCAGCAAAACGGTCACGGCCAGTTGATTAAGATTGCTGAGGTACTGGTCGATAAAGTGGGAAGCCACAAGGGGAATGACACTTTTAATGACCGTCGTCGCAAGGAGAAAACTGAGTGCCAAAAAGGTCAGGAGGCCATAGGGCTTGAGATAAGACATCAAGCGCTTCAATACAGCCAATTGTTCTTTCTTATTCTGCATCTTCTTCTCCTTTCATTTCCAACTGCTGAGACTGGTAGGTTTGGGCATACCAGCCATCTAGGACTAGCAGGTCTTCGTGCGTGCCCCGTTCTATGATTTGGCCATTTTGCAGAACCAAAATCAGATCTGCATGGACAACTGCACTGAGGCGATGGGCTGTGATAATGGTTGTCTTATCCCTCCGCGTCTCCTTGAGATTGTCGATGATGGCATACTCCGTCTTGGCATCCACGGCGGACAAGGAAGCATCTAGAATCAAGATATCAGGGTCTAAAATCATAGCCCGACTCATAGCCAGACGTTGCTTTTGACCACCTGAAAGACTGACTCCTTTTTCACCGATAACTGTATCAAAGCCCTGAGGCATGTCTACAATATCTTGGTAAACTTGAGCTAGCTTAGTCGCTTCCTCAACTGCTGAAAGGGGCAAGTTCGGATTACCGAAGCGGATATTGTCTAAGATAGAGGTCGCAAAGAGAAACTGGTCCTGAGGGACATAGCCCATGAGACTGCGAAGGTCTGTCAGACGATAGTCCCGAATATCATGACCGTTTAGATAAATAGCTCCCTTATCCACATCGTATTCTCGCAAGAGAAGGTTAATCAAGGACGTTTTCCCAGAGCCTGTCTGCCCGACTAAGCCTAGGGTTTGCCCTTTTTCCAGACTAAAGTGAACATCCGTCAGTGTCTCCTCATTTTCAAAGGCAAAGCTGTCAATGGCGTACTCCAAACGTCCATTTTCGATACTGTCCAGAGGACATTCAGGATCTTTTATAGGTGATTCCTGAGATAAAAGATCCTCAATCCGCTGATAAGAAACCTTTCCTCGCTGAGTAATATTAAAGAGGAAACCAATAGCCATAAGAGGCCAGACCAACATATCCAAATAACTGATAAAGGTGACCAGATTCCCAACCGTGATTTGCCCTTTCTGAACCATCAAAGAACCGACCAAGAGGGTTAAGACATAGGATGAACCAACAAACAAGAGAACCATAGGGTCAAAGAGACTATCGTATTTCATGGTTTGCAGGTTCTTCTGGAAGGTCAATTCATTGACTGCCTGAAAGGACTTCAACTCGTCCGCCTGGTAACCGAAAGACTTGGTCACTTTAATACCTGATACGGACTCCTGCACCTTGTTATTGAGTTCAGAAAAGGCGGCTTGCGATTCGCCAAAAGCCTTGTGGGTCTTTCTCCCTAGACGACTGGTCGCATAAGCCATGAAAGGTAAGGGTAGAATGGCAACTAGCGTCATTTGCCACGAAATGCTAAAGAGCATGGTCAGCAAGGTCACCAAAGCCGTGATAGAGGCATCCACGGCAGACATAACACCGCCCCCTGCCAGACGCGTTAGGGCATTGATATCGTTGGTTGCGTGTGCCATCAGGTCCCCAGTCCGATAGGTTTGATAAAAGGCTGGAGACATTTTTGTGAAATGCTCAAACAAGCGAGAGCGCATAATCTGTCCCAAACGGTAGGAAGTCCCAAGGATATACATACGCCAAACATAGCGCAGATAGTACATCCCAAAGGCCGCAAGAAGCAAGTAAAATAGGTCAAGAAGGAGGGCCTGCTGGGTTAATTGCCCTGATGTGATAGCATCAATGACTCGTCCCATAACCATAGGTGGAATGAGATTGAGAACGGAAACCAAAACCAGGGCCACAATCCCGACTAGATAACGGCGTTTTTCTAACTTGAAAAACCACCAAAGTTTTTGAATAATGGACATAACATCCCTTTCTGATTGCAAATAGAAACCTGAGGCCAAGACCCCAGGTTTTTCTTATTCATAGGTTACGACTGTGACCGCACCCTTGTCATACTCAGCGATAAAGATATTGGCTACATTGTCATGCCCTTGCTTGCTGAGGTTATCAAGCAACCACTCTTCGTTACGACCAATCGACTCCAAAACATCGACTTGTATCACACCGTCAGTCACAACTGGATACTTAGGATTTTCATCCCCCATTTGGACCACGATGAGTTGGCCATTTTGCTCCTGCACAGCGCATTTGACCTGTTTCATCTGGAAAATCCCTTGGCTACGAAGTTTGAGAGCAACTTCTGCTGCAGACAAACCAACTGAACGACAGGCTTCTGGGTCAATCTGCCCATTTTTGATAAGGAGAGTTGGTTTTCCATCAATCAAGCGTTTGACAAAACGAACATTGTTATTGAGCCACTTGAGGGTCAAGACCAAAATCGTCCACATCATCAAAATCACTGCGTACTGCAGAATGCTAATAGAACTATTGTAAATCACCCCACCGATAATACCACCGAGAACATAGTTCTGAATTTGGTCTGTCGCAGAGTTAGGCGCCAGATTTCCCTTTCCTGTCACATTGATAACAAAAACAAGCGAGAAAAGACCCAAGGCCAGTTTGATTAAAATTTCCATATAATTGAGTGTCATTTGTTTACCTCCACCAATTCAATAGCGTCTGTTTGATGCAATTCTAATTTCTCTAAAAGATACTTGTCTGGTTGGCTCCCGTTCATGGCGCGGTAGAAATTTGGACCTACCTTGACAAGCGCTCCATCAGTGGCTGCAGAAGTATTGACATAAACTTCTGATTTATCCACTCCCAAGTCTTTGGAAACAACCTCTATGAAATGAAGTGAAGTTTGAAATTGGTTGTTAGAGGCTTGATTGGTCTGGTATTTTGAGATTGTCACCAAAAGCATGGCCACCAAGGTCAAGGCCAAAATCATGACCAATTCCCGAAACTTAGTCCCCTTTTTATCTCGATAGGCTTTAAAAGCAAAAAATCCTGTGATAGCTAGGAGCACAATCCCAAAGCCAATCATGATGCCATTTTGCTGACTGATTTGGCTAAGTACATAGTCATATGAGTAAAATTTCATTTATTTTCACTCCCTTTCATAAAATCATTCTTAATTATAAACGAAAGAGAGTGATTTTTCAAGCCATACGTTGGGGAAATGGACCTTTTTTTGGTATAATAAAATCTATAATCTGAATGAAAAAGGTAACTTTATGAAACTCATCTCATGGAATATTGATTCCCTCAATGCTGCCCTAACTAGTGACTCAACTCGTGCCAAATTGTCCCAAGAAGTACTACAAACCTTGGTCGCTGAAAATGCTGATATCATCGCTATCCAAGAAACCAAGCTTTCTGCCAAGGGTCCTACTAAAAAACACTTGGAAATTTTAGCTGAACTCTTTCCAAACTACGAAAACACGTGGCGTTCTTCTCAAGAACCTGCCCGCAAAGGCTATGCTGGAACCATGTTCCTTTATAAGAAAGAACTCACACCCACTGTCACTTTTCCAGAAATCGGTGCCCCTTCTACCATGGACTTAGAAGGTCGCATCATCACTCTAGAATTTGATGAATTTTTCGTGACCCAAGTTTACACTCCAAACGCTGGCGACGGCCTCAAACGTTTGGAAGAACGCCAAGTCTGGGATGTCAAATATGCGGAGTACTTGGCTGAACTAGACAAAGAAAAACCAGTCCTTGCGACCGGTGACTACAATGTAGCCCACAATGAAATCGACCTTGCAAATCCTGCCAGCAACCGCCGTTCACCTGGATTTACCGACGAGGAACGTGCTGGATTTACCAACCTTTTGGCAACTGGATTTACCGACACCTTCCGTCATGTTCATGGCGATGTTCCAGAACGCTACACTTGGTGGGCACAACGTAGCAAGACTTCTAAAATCAACAATACAGGCTGGAGAATCGACTACTGGCTGACCAGCAACCGCGTGGCTGACAAGGTAACCAAGTCTGATATGATTGACTCCGGTGCGCGCCAAGACCATACACCCATTGTCATGGAGATTGAGCTCTAAGGAGAAAACGAATGGACTATCAAGCTGTCATTCCTGAATTTGTAGTATCTGACCTCGAAAAGTCACGCCACTTCTACTGCGATTTGCTGGGATTTTCTGTCGAATACGAGCGTCCAGAGGAGAAATTTCTCTTCCTCTCGCTTGAAGACTGCCAACTTATGCTAGAAGAAGGCAGCACAGAAGAATTAGCCCAACTAACCTATCCTTTCGGGCGCGGTGTCAATATTTCCTTTGGTATTGAAGATGTCCCTCAGCTCCACCAAAAACTGCTGGAGGCCAACTATCCTATTTATCGTCCTTTGACTAAGAGAACATTTCGTGTTGGGGATCACTACATCTATCCTCACGAATTTGCAGTCTTGGATCCAGATGGCTATTTTTTAAGATTTAGCGAATAGAAGAATAAAAGGCTACAATACTATCTAGCATTGCAGCCTTTTATTCGTTCGCTTTTATGATCTATTTACTAACAAAATATTTGATTTATAAAGCTAATTGGTGTAAAATATAAACATTGGCAGCAGCCTGTTTAAAATTGAATATCATTTTACTTGTTTATGTCGTGAATTGGCACGACGTTTCTACAAGGTGCCGGAACACCTAACAATGAGTATGTCAGCTGGAGGTATGGTTTTGGCCATGCCTATTTTGGGGACTTACTTAGGGGATTAAGTAGGTCCTTTTTCTATTACATAGTAGAAACTCTAGACAAGCAAATGAAGCATCTTTTAGACTTTAGGAGGTCTTATGAAATTATTAGAAGAGCGCATCATCGAGGATGGGCATATCTTGGGGGACAATATCCTCAAGGTGGATTCCTTTTTAACCCACCAAGTTGACTATCGTTTGATGCGGGAGATTGGTAAGGTATTTGCGGAACAATTCGCTTCTGCTGGCATTACCAAGGTCGTGACCATTGAAGCTTCAGGCATTGCCCCAGCCGTTTTTACATCTGAAGCCTTGAATGTTCCCATGCTTTTCGCCAAGAAAGCTAAAAACGTCACCATGAACGAAGGTATCTTAACCGCCCAAGTCTACTCCTTTACCAAGCAGGTGACCAGCACCGTTTCCATCGCTGGAAAATTCCTCTCACCTGAGGACAAGGTCTTGATTATTGACGATTTCCTTGCTAATGGCCAAGCTGCCAAAGGCTTGATCCAAATCATCGAACAAGCTGGAGCAAAAGTTGAAGCGATTGGTATCGTAATTGAAAAATCTTTCCAAGATGGTCGTGATTTGCTTGAAAAAGCAGGGTATCCAGTCCTATCACTGGCTCGCTTGGATCGTTTTGAAAATGGTCAGGTCGTATTTAAGGAGGCAGATCTCTAATGCAAAAACAAGAAAAACACTCACAAGCAGCCGTTCTTGGCTTGCAGCACTTACTAGCCATGTACTCAGGTTCTATCCTGGTTCCCATCATGATTGCGACAGCTCTTGGCTACTCTGCTGAGCAGTTGACCTACCTGATTTCTACAGATATCTTCATGTGTGGGGTAGCTACCTTCCTTCAACTCCAGTTAAATAAATATTTTGGTGTTGGCCTCCCTGTTATACTCGGAGTTGCATTCCAGTCAGTCGCTCCTTTGATTATGATTGGGCAAAGCCACGGTAGCGGTGCTATGTTTGGTGCCCTTATCGTTTCTGGGATTTATGTGGTTCTGATTTCAGGTATTTTCTCAAAAGTGGCCAATCTCTTCCCATCTATCGTAACAGGCTCTGTTATTACCACGATTGGTTTGACCTTGATTCCTGTCGCTATTGGAAATATGGGAAATAATGTTCCAGAGCCAACTGGTCAGAGTCTCTTGCTTGCGGCCATCACTGTTCTGATCATCCTCTTGATCAATATCTTTACCAAAGGATTTATCAAGTCCATCTCTATTTTGATTGGCTTGGTTGTTGGAACTGCTATTGCTGCTAGCATGGGCTTGGTGGACTTCTCTCCAGTTGCGGCAGCACCGCTTGTCCATGTCCCAACTCCACTCTACTTTGGGATGCCAACCTTTGAAATCTCATCTATTGTCATGATGTGTATCATCGCAACGGTTTCCATGGTGGAGTCGACGGGTGTTTACCTAGCCTTGTCAGATATTACCAATGATCCAATCGACAGCACGCGCCTTCGCAACGGTTACCGCGCAGAAGGCTTGGCCGTACTTCTCGGAGGAATTTTTAACACCTTCCCTTACACAGGATTTTCACAAAACGTTGGTTTGGTTAAATTGTCAGGTATCAAGACCCGTCTGCCAATCTATTATGCAGCTGGTTTCCTAGTCCTCCTTGGACTCCTTCCTAAGTTTGGTGCCCTTGCCCAAATCATTCCAAGTCCTGTCCTTGGTGGTGCCATGCTGGTTATGTTTGGTTTTGTTTCCCTTCAAGGGATGCAAATCCTCGCCCGCGTTGACTTTGCTAACAATGAACATAACTTCCTTATCGCAGCTGTTTCAATCGCCGCTGGTGTTGGACTAAACAACAGCAATCTCTTTGTCAGCATGCCAACAGCCTTCCAAATGTTCTTCTCAAACGGAATCGTCGTGGCAAGCCTCCTCGCCATTGTCCTCAATGCAGTATTAAATCGGAAAAAGAAATAAAAAAAGAGGTACGAACCTCCAGATTGAAGAAAAGTTCATTTTGGACGATTTCTTCAATCTTTTTCTTTCGGTCCAAAATAAGACTACCCTTGAAAAAGTTGGAATAATAGTCCTTCTGAGAAAATATACGTTAAATCAGAAATTAAATTATTTCCAAAATAATTGTAAGAGTATCCACTTTCTAATAGGTCGCTCAAAAAGTTTTAAAAATCATAAAAACGCATAATATCAGGCATTCAAAAACCTTGATAATATGCGTTTTATCAGGGAAAAATTTGCTAGATTTTCTCCTCAAATTGAGTCATTACCCAGCCTCTTCTATTATCTTCTCTTACCCTTTTTTACAGGCATGAGCGTAATGTCTCTCAAGCTAAAGTAGGCTAGAGCCAGCATGGCGATTGTGACAAAGAATTCTGTCGGTAATTGGAAGATCTGCAAGATGGACAACATCAGCAAAATCAAGAGTGCAACAACTACAAAGACCAAGATAACGATGTTGACTGTTCCTTTGATACTTTGGGGTGTCGCAAATACATAGAGTAGTAATAAGAGTATCCCTATGATTAAATAGACCATCTTTATCTCTTTCTAGCTCTTATTCAGCTGATTTTTTCTTTTTGTTGGCTTTCTCGCGCTCTGCCTTGTTAAGGATTTGCTTACGCAAACGGATAGACTCAGGCGTTACTTCCATGTACTCATCGTCGTTCAAGAACTCAAGAGACTCTTCAAGTGTCAAGATACGAGGTGTCTTGATAACAGCTGTTTGGTCCTTAGTAGCTGAACGGACGTTGGTCATTTGTTTGGCCTTGGTGATATTCACTGTCAAGTCGTTTTCACGAGAGTTTTCACCGATGATCATTCCTTCGTAAACCTCAGTACCTGGGTTGACAAAGATGGTTCCACGTTCTTCGATAGACATGATTGAGTAAGTTGTAGCCTTACCAGCATCGATGGAAACAAGGGCACCACGGTGACGTCCCCCAATTTCACCTGGAATCAATGGCAAATATTGGTCAAAGGTATGGTTCATAATACCGTAACCACGAGTCATTGACAAGAACTCAGTTGAATATCCGATCAAACCACGCGCTGGAACAAGGAAGACCAAACGAGTTTGACCATTACCAGTTGAAATCATATCCAACATTTCACCCTTACGTTCAGAAAGGCTGTGGATAACAGATCCTTGGTATTCTTCTGGAGTATCGATTTGAACACGTTCAAATGGCTCACATTTAACACCATCAATCTCTTTTACGATAACTTCTGGACGAGATACTTGAAGTTCATAACCCTCACGACGCATGGTTTCAATCAGGATTGACAAGTGCAATTCTCCACGACCTGAAACAGTCCATTTATCTGGTGAGTCCGTTGGGTCAACGCGAAGGGAAACGTCTGTTTGCAATTCTGCTTGCAAGCGTTCTTCTACCTTACGAGAAGTCACCCATTTACCTTCTTTACCAGCAAATGGTGAGTTATTGACTAAGAAAGTCATTTGAAGCGTTGGCTCATCGATGTGTAGGATTGGAAGAGCTTCAACTGCGTCTGTCGGAGTAATGGTTTCACCGACAAAGATATCTTCCATACCAGAAACAGCAATCAAGTCACCCGCTTTGGCTTCTTGGATTTCACGACGTTCCAAACCAAAGAAACCGAAGAGTTTTGTAACACGGAAGTTCTTCGTTGTACCATCTAGTTTAGAAAGGGTAACTTGGTCTCCAACTTTCACACTACCACGGAAGACACGACCGATACCGATACGACCTACGAAGTCATTGTAGTCCAAAAGTGACACTTGGAACTGCAAAGGCTCATCTGAGTTATCCACTGGAGCGGGAATATGGTCAATGATGGTATCAAAGATTGGTGCCATTGTTTTTTCTTGATCAGCTGGATCGTCTGACAATGAAGATGTTCCGTTAATTGCTGAAGCATAAACAACTGGGAAATCAAGCTGGTCATCATCTGCACCAAGCTCGATGAAAAGTTCCAAGACTTCGTCCACTACTTCTGCTGGACGAGCTGATGGTTTATCGATTTTGTTGACAACCACGATTGGAACAAGGTTTTGTTCCAAGGCTTTTTTCAATACGAAACGAGTTTGTGGCATGGTTCCTTCGTAGGCATCCACGACCAAGACAACACCGTCAACCATTTTCATGATACGCTCAACTTCTCCACCGAAGTCCGCGTGTCCTGGTGTATCCATGATATTGATACGAGTTCCGTTGTAGGCAACGGCAGTGTTTTTCGCAAGGATGGTTATTCCACGCTCTTTCTCGATATCGTTTGAGTCCATAGCGCGCTCTGCCAATTCAGTACGTGCATCAAGCGTTTCTGATTGTTTCAATAATTCGTCAACGAGGGTTGTTTTACCGTGGTCAACGTGGGCGATAATCGCAATGTTACGGATATCTTCTCTTAATTTTGTCATGATTTCCTCTAATATTTAAATTTTTATTTCTAACTGAACAATTATACCACAGTCTCATTCAAAAATCACAGTTCAGCTAAGTGTAAATGTTTTCACTCTGCTTTTCTAGTCAAGGCAACTCTTTTCAAAGTCAGAGACTTATGATAAGATAAGCTGGTATGCGTTTAGATAGATTATTAGCCCAAGAAAAGGTCAGTCGCAAGGCTATGAAACAGGCTCTATTAAAAAAAGAAATCCTAGTAGACGATTGTCCAGCCAGCTCCCTGGCTCAAAATGTCGACACTGGGTTGCAGAAATTAGTCTTTCAAGGACGGCAAATCCAAGGCTACGAGCACACCTACCTCATGCTTCATAAGCCAAACGGAGTCGTTACAGCTAGCAAGGATAAGAAACTGCCAACCATCATGGACCTACTCCCACCTGACATCCAGTCTGACCAGCTCTATGCTATCGGCAGATTAGACCGCGATACGACGGGACTGCTGCTTTTAACAGACAATGGACCTCTTGGCTTTCAGCTCCTTCATCCCCAGTACCATGTCGATAAATCCTATCAAGTGGTAGTAAACGGACCGCTCACGTCAGACCATATCCAAAAATTCAAAGATGGGATTGTCTTTTTAGATGGGACCACTTGTAAACCTGCTCAGCTAGAAATTCTAGACATAAGCCCAACAGAGAGCCATGCCTCTATTACCATCTCAGAAGGAAAATTTCATCAAGTTAAAAAAATGTTCCTCTCAGTTGGTGTCAAGGTGACTGCCCTAAAACGCGTCCAATTCGGTGACTTTACATTAGACCCAGAACTAGCAAAAGGGCAATTCCGCCCCTTGAATCCAGAGGAATTGGAAATCATAAAAAACTACTTAGAGATGAGTCGATAAAATAAAAAAGCTTTAAATTTAAAGCTTTTTTATTTTTTGCTTATCTAAAAAATACTGCGACAGCTACAATTCTAAAAAATACTGCGACAGCTACAATCCAGTTAAGTACAGAAACCACAAGTCCAATGATATTCAGAATTTTTCTGTTTTATAGTCTAGTCCAGATTCTTTTTGGTATGAAAAAGCCAAGACCAATCCTATGATCCCCAAAATCAGACCCACTATCGGAGATAGCAAACCAAGGACGATAGATAAGATACCTAAAATAAGTGAAGATTTTTCTTTTGTTGTGAATTCATATTATAAAATCTCCTTAAATTTAATATAAATGATGATACCTTAAAATGCTAGCTTTATCTATCATTCGACAGTTTTTAATAGAATGTTAGCTCGTTTTCACTTTCCCTTTCCAAGAATCCAATCCATAAGAAAGGATATAAATCTCAGAAAAACCTTGTTTTTTCAGATAAAGTGCTGCATTGGTCACTCGTTGTCCACGTTGGTTTTCGTAGAGAAGGACAGGTTTATCCTTGCGAAGGGCTGCAAGGCTTGACTTCAACTGATTTGAAGGAATATTGCGAGCTCCGAGGATATGTTTTCTGTGAAATTCTGCTGGTTCACGGACATCAATCAATTGCCCTTTCCGAATCAAGGCTTCAAATTCTGCATTGTCCACAATCTTAGCCGCACGACGAATACGAAGGTAGTTATAGCCCATCCATGCCACCATTGCCAGTATAAGTGCCCACAAAATCCAAGTAACCATTAGTTCATTTCTCCATTTTTCTCTATGTAGTCTAATTCTATCTTGTGCTCCCTGCGGAGAACAGCTTCCGCTTCTAAGTAATCTAGCTTGTCCATGAGACCTGCATCATAGATCCGAGAGAGTTCGAGCTTCATCAGTTCAATATCATACAAGCGCTTCCCCATGTAAACAATAATGCCAAACTGTTTGAGAAATTGCTGCACATCATAGAATGTTTTCATAGCTTCCATTTTAGCAGATTCTAGACTTTTTTTCAATACTGGACCGGCTCTTTCCCCCCTATTTTCTTCGTCTTCATTGCCCATTCTTCCGCAAGTGTGGTACAATAAAAACATGAGAATTCAACAACTACACTATATTATCAAAATCGTCGAAACTGGCTCTATGAATGAAGCAGCCAAGCAACTCTTTATCACCCAACCCAGTCTTTCAAATGCCGTTCGAGACTTGGAAAATGAAATGGGCATTGAAATCTTTATCCGCAATCCCAAGGGCATTACCTTAACCCGTGATGGGATGGAGTTTCTCTCCTATGCTCGTCAGGTCGTTGAGCAAACCCAACTTCTGGAGGAACGTTATAAAAATCCTGTCGCCCACCGCGAACTTTTCAGCGTTTCCTCTCAGCACTATGCCTTTGTAGTTAATGCCTTTGTCTCTCTGCTCAAGAAAAGTGATATGGAAAAATACGAGCTCTTCCTACGTGAAACTCGGACCTGGGAGATTATCGATGACGTCAAGAACTTCCGTAGCGAGGTCGGTGTCCTCTTTTTAAACAGCTACAATCGCGATGTTTTAACGAAAATGCTAGATGACAATCACCTCTTAGCCCACCACCTCTTTACCGCTCAACCCCATATCTTTGTTAGCAAGACCAATCCTCTAGCTAAAAAAGACAAGGTCAAACTGGCTGATTTGGAAGACTTCCCTTATCTGAGTTATGACCAGGGGACGCACAACTCCTTCTACTTTTCAGAGGAGATTCTTTCACAAGAGCACCACAAGAAATCCATCGTAGTCAGTGACCGCGCCACCCTCTTTAATCTTTTGATTGGTTTGGATGGTTACACCATTGCAACAGGGATTTTGAACAGTAACCTCAACGGAGACAATATCGTTTCCATTCCACTGGACATTGACGACCCGATTGAACTAGTCTATATCCAGCATGAAAAAACCAGCCTATCTAAGATGGGCGAACGCTTTATCGAATACTTACTAGAAGAAGTTCAATTCGATAATTAATAGGAAAAATGAAAAAGAGAAAAAGAAAAAGTTAGGAAATAGAAAGTGAAAAAGATACTACTGACCAGTGCTTTAATCCTTTCAATCGCAGGATTAGCACCCGCATCCGTCTTAGGAGAAGAAAACACAACTCAATCCACATCTGCTGTCAAGGAAGCAATTGCCAAAGAAGAAAAGAAAGAGTCGAGTGTTGAGGAAAACTCTAAATCAGAAGTTCTTCCGAAAGTAGATGTGCAAGAAGACAAGCCCAAAAAAGAAGGATGGCACCAAGAAAATCATCACTGGCGTTTTTACCAAGATGATAAACCTGCTTTGAACTGGAAACAAATTCAAGGCAAATGGTACTACTTCGATCAAGATGGTAATCGTCTTCATTCTACTATCTACAAAGGCTATGCCTTTGACCAAGATGGTGTCATGATAGAAAATAGCTGGACCAAACTGGACAATCAATGGTACTATGCTGATCCTTCTGGACGACTAGCTCAGAACACCTGGAAAAAAATTAACGGCTCCTGGTACTATTTTGACCAAATTGGAAGTATGCTCAGCAACACCGCCGTTGACGGCTATCTTCTCACAAAAAGCGGAGCTATGGCAGAAAAGGGCTGGACTAAATTAGACCAAATTTGGTATTATGTCGCTCCTTCTGGAAAAATCTCACAGGATAAATGGGAGAAAATCAACGGTTCTTGGTATTACTTTGACAAAGACGGTAGAATGCTGAGTGCGACAACCTTCAAGGGCTACCTCTTCAACCAGAGTGGAGCTATGGCAGAAAACAACTGGGTCAAAATCAAGGATACTTGGTTCTATGCGAACGGGTCAGGGAGATATGTCCAAGAAAACTGGCAAAAGATTCAGGGTTCCTGGTACTCATTTGACCAGAATGGTGGGATGCTAGCAGACAAATGGAAAGGAAGCTACTACCTCAAAACCAGTGGAGCCATGGCGGAGAAAGAGTGGATCTTTGATAAAGCCTACAAGAGCTGGTTCTATCTAAAAGAGGATGGCCATTATGCAAATCAGGAGTGGATTGGAGCATACTACCTCAAGTCAGGTGGTTACATGGCAAAGAGTGAATGGATTTACGATAACGCTGACAAAGCTCGCTACTACCTAGATAATAATGGGCATTATGTTTCAGGAACTTACAAGATAGACGGTAAGGAACACCTGTTCCAAAAATACGGTCAATGGATTTCTGAAGTTTCAACTGAAGGCGGATTTACAAAAGGCCTATACAGCAATACCATTTTCCTAGATCCTGGGCATGGTGGTCGAGATTCAGGAGCTTTTTACTACAATGTAGCTGAAAAAGATCTCAACATGCAGATTTACCGTAAGCTTCGTACTAAGTTAGAAGAACTAGGCTACAAGGTTCTCACCTCTCGTGATAGTGATATTGACGTTGACTTTGTTACTGAACGTTCTCGTATGGTTAATAAAACCAACTCTGATATTTTTATCAGTATTCACTTCAACGCTACTGGTAATACCTACTCAAAAGCAAGCGGTATTCAAACCTACTCTTATAGCGATGAACCTGATTATCCAAGTAAGATTAATAAATACTGGCACAATCACCCAGATCGTATGAGTGAAAGCAAACGCCTCGCCGCTGCCATCCACTCCTCTCTCCTAGCAGAAACAGGGGCCAAAGACGCTGGTCTGTTGGAGAGCAGCTATGCCGTACTACGCGAAACAGCCAAACCAGCCGTTCTCCTAGAACTTGGTTATATGGATAATTTCTCCGAAAACCAACAAATTAGAGATAGCCACTACCAAGATAAACTGGTCGCAGGCATCGTAAAAGGGATTCAAAAATATTACGCTGGTCAGTAAAAAAGTCTCGAGAAATCTCGAGACTTTTTATTTGCCTTCTTTTTTATCCTTATCAGGAAAGAGATAGCCAAGTCCTACACAAGCTAGCACACCGGCACCAATCACCAAACCACTTGAAATGGGTAAGAGATCAAAAATAGCATTTGCAATGATAAAGGCGATGATCAAGCACATCAAGCTAGCCTTGTAGTCTTTTTTCAAAAAGTTTTCTAGCGTGAAATAAAGGAACAATCCTACCGGAATGAGTGACCAGAGGTTGACATCCAAACTTGGCCATCCAACAGATCCGAAATACAATACTAGCGCTGCTGCTACTAAAAATACAAGTCCTAATAATTTTTTCATTTTTTTGTCTCCATTTTCTTTTTTAGGTTCTTGAGTTGTCTGATACTGACCCCTCACGCCCCTTACATGAACCATTATAGCAGAGGAATTTTTCAAGAACAAGCCCTTTTGCCTATCTGGTCAATATCTCTGTCTAAGTGGTTGAGTATTTGTAACAAAAGAAAAAGAAGCCCTAATGGGCTTCTTGATTCTGCCGATTGTAACAGTATTTTTGAACGAATACCATCTAGTTTTTCTTTTCCTTTGGCTCTAGAGAAGATTTGATTGATTCACGGTCTGCTTGTAGTTGAGCTAAGTTCTTTTCTGCTTCCTCAAGTTTACTAGTATCTGGTTTCACACGATAGTAAACATCTTCTGGTTTCATTAACATAGACCCGTAATCTTGACCCGAAAGTAGTCTTTCTTCAGCATGATTGCTTTTATCCGTAATCTTTCCATCATCACCAGGTTGCATAACAACTCCGCTTGGCACAACTACTACTACAAATCCTCCAGCAACAGAATCTTTCACCCACGCACTGAGAGAAGCTGTCTCAGGGTTACGACTATCTTGACCTTTTGATACCTTTAATCCAACTACAGATTCGTACTTTTGATCATTTGTAAACCAAGTCGCATCTACTTCTCCAGAACTCTTAATAATGTATTCATTGCCAGATTGACTACGCCAAGTGCCTTCTAAACTAGACAAATCATTGTTCTTGATTGCTTCAATATCTAGTTTTGGAACAGCAGTTTCTTTCTTTAGCTTGCTAACAAGTGCTTCTGCTTCAATAATCTTGGTATCCAAATCAGCCAGTTGATTCTTGAGTTTTTGAATTTCCTCTTGTTTATCCTTATCAGTCTCATCTATTTTTCCTTGGTTTGTAGACGATTGACTTGTTGACTCTGTAGTTGAAACGGCAGACGATGCTTGATTTGGCTCTTTCTTTCCGATCAAAGAATTTGAAAAAATACTTACCAAGATCAGAGTGACTGAAGTAGCGAGTGCTAGGCCAATATAGATTTTTATATTTGGAGCCGACTTTGATTCAGACCGCTTAGGTCCATTGACCTCTTCAAATTGTTTTTCCCGTTCTTTCTTATTCATAATTTCTCCTTTTTGATTTATATTCAGGCAAGCTTACGATACTTCATTTGTTACTATCCAGGATATTTTATAATTTTTAGAAAATCTATGCAAAAAATTCTAAAATAATTAACTATAAAATTATCTCTAGGTTGGTATCAAAACAAGCGCTTATTAAAATATATTATACCACAAAATATAAACCACAGTTTGTATTTATATTTTTATAAGTCGAAGAAATGGATTTTAAACAGAACCCATCTCCATTAGAAAAAGCCTGTCCTGAGACAAGGCTTTTACATATATCTCTTTTAAATCTCCCATTTTCATAGAAATCTAAATAATATATTTATAAATCAATACTTTCACAAAACTATGTCATCACCTCACTATCTAATCTCAGTACATAAACCATTTTTTCTATAGCTTTTGTCTTAATCTTGATTTTTTTTCTTCAATCCAAGAAAAGCTCCTACTATAAACATGATTCCGGCAGCTAATAGTGTCTGGGCTCCGCTTGCTGTTCCGGTTTTTGGCAACTCATTAGGATTGTTACTAGTTGATTTACTATTGATGTTGGTACTTTTATTAGTTAAGTTCCCTTGTTCATTTAGATAAACGTTCTTGTTAATTTCAAAGTTTTTATCATTTTCATCAGAAACAATACTGTTGACATCATTAGTTGAATCAGATTGAGTTTTTTCTTTCTTTTTCGATACATCAAAAGTAGGTTTATTTTCCTCCTCCTTTTTCTCCTCTATTTTCTTGAATACAGGTTTTATAAAGGTATCTTTTGATAGATTAATAACATAGCCGGCGTCTTTTTTCCCTTCGAAACCAGAAATATCCCAACCATCAAATTGGTACCCTTTTTCTAATTCACCCTTATAGACAGGTAACATAAAATCTTCTTCCGACACTATCGTTGAACTCATTTCTTTTCCATTTTGAATGGTCACGGTTACCCTATGAGGTTTTAATTCACTTACCTCTCCCGTATCTTTGTTTAAAATGAATTCTTTTACGGTTGTATTTCTTGCGAAATCTTTTACAACAATCTTAATGTTTAGTGTCTTATCTGTTAGTTGTTTAATATCATCAAATGATTTGTATTCTTTTCCATTTACATAAATATGTTGTTCTTGAATCTCACCATCAAATCCATTATTTCTTTTATCATTGATGTTAAAGACTACAGATTTACCGTTAGCATATTCGATACTAGTATTTCCCTTAGGATCAATGTTTACTTCTGGTTTTACATTATCATATAAAAATTGATAGTGTACTCCAACCGCTTTCGCATTCAAATCGCTATAGCCAGTTTGAAGATAAACATTTCCATCCATATCTGTTACTTTATCTGGAAATCCGTTTGCTTTATAGTCTTTCATTCCCCAGTCCATGATATCACCGTCTTTAACATTAAGCTTAATGTTAAAATCTCTAGTGTTATCAATGTGTAAATCTCCGTAGATTAAATAATTATCTACAACCGATTCATTAACTCTCAACTCCCAGTTAAAACCACCCTTATCAGAAATCTTACCTCTTAAATAAAATTCTGGATTTCGTACATAAATTTTATTAGATTTAGATGGATTAAAGTAGTTCTTGTCCATTGAGAGATTTACTGGTTTGGTATCAATAAATAACGTAGAGCCATCTTCTTTTATAGCTTCTACATTGGACTTATCCTCTCCTGTGTACTCTTTACCATCCTTACCAAATAATACCAGTTTAGAAGGATCTGTTACAAGATTGCCATCTTTATCGATTGCCTCCCCTTTATCATTCATTTTAAATGTAAACACTTGATATCTTACAATGTTAAAGCCGTCTAAAGCCGACATTAATACTGATTGAGTACTTCTTCCATCTTCAACATTTCTACTATCAGCATAAATTATTTTTTCTGATAAGACTCTTAGATTAGGATTGGCCTTTTGGATTTTTGCTATATCTTCCTTGCTATAGACTCCATTCCCTTCTAACATATCCGTTTTTCCAGGATTATAGGTAGTCACTTTTAGTGCATAGCCTTTTCTTAGAATGATGTTATCCTTTAATAGATATTGTTGTTTTTCTGAATCAGAATAGATTTTACCAGATTCCATGTCCGTTAAATTGTTTGGTTTATTTTTTGAAAGATCTCCTTCTCCTAATTCTATTACATTCCCATAACTTGATGCATACGGATATTCTGTTTTAGTTTCCTTATTTTTTTCAGGCATTCTAATTTTAGTTTCAGCTTTTATCTGATCATCATCTTTCACAAAGAATCTCATATCTCCTGCAAAAGCTAATCCATCCACAATATCATTAATATTAGCGTATAAATCAAATGTCATCGTTTTCAAATGGGAATCATACTTGGTCGTTTTGATTTCTATCGATTTATAATTATTGCCATAATATACCTTGGCATTTTTAGAAACATTACTGATCTTTCCAAGAATTTCAAAGTGTCCATCTTTAGATGGGTTTAGAATGCCATAAATTTTTGATTTGATTTCATCAAGTTTTTCAGTTTCATATTCTAAGGCACTACCATCGTCATATGCAATAATATTTCCCTTATCATCGTATTTATAATCGTATTCCTCTATTCTCTTACCAGTTTCACTTGTAAAGTCATCAACTTCTCTATATTTCTTTTTAATGAGTTTCTTTAAGTCTTTAATTTCAAAATCTCTAATTGTTGAAATAGTTTTATGAATAGTCAAGCTAGATTTTTCTTCGGTAGCCTCTTCATTTTCTTGATGATGTTCTACCTCAGTTGTATCTTTTTTAAGACTATCATCTTTAACGTTTTTTATATTCTTAAATTTAGATTCAGGAATTTCTCCAAGCTTTTGGTATTTAGATGAATCTTGATCAGGATCTACTAGATAATAGGAAATCATCCCCTTTTCATCAGCATGATCAGCAAATTTAATTCTATGAATCTTTGTGAAATTGCTAGAACCGTCTAATGCAATCACTTCAATGATTTTTCCTCTTAAATCTCCTGCACCTTTAATTTCATAAATGGTATTTCCGTCTTTGTCAAGTTTTCTATTTCGTCCTTGACCCTCACCTGCATAAGTGACTTCAAGATTTTTCTCAACCTCTCCATCTTCATTAACAAGAGCGGCCCCAGCATACCAAACTTCGTTGGCAATCTCGTCAAATTTTTCAGGATGTTCTTTTTGATCTCTCGCAAATAGCGTTTCATTCTTATATTGCTCTTTGACCTTGTGATAAGTATCCTTTGTAATTAACTTAATTTTTCCAGGGTTTGAAAAATCAATTGAAACAATCTTTGGAGGGGTGTTATCAATTTTTACAGGAATATAGGAAACCTGCCATGGGTAATCCTTGGTTAATCTATATTTAAATTTATAGAAATATTGGCCTTCCGCAATCGGTTCAAATTGTCCTCGTATCTTAGTAGCAGGATCTTTTTTGTCATTACTTTCTGGGGCATTTTCTTCTCTACCTCTAGGGTTATAAATGAGTCCATCCCATTTCAAGTCACCCCAAACTTTTAGCTTAGAAGATTTAATGCCCTTTGCATCATTTCTTTTAGAGTTTAAAATTCCTTTAATAAAGTGTTCTCTCGAAATGACTTTTAAGTCTTTTTGATTTTCTCCTTCTTTATTTGTATTTACTATTGAAATCACCCCTTCTTCTGCACTTCTTAATACAAGTGGAGAAGGCGTTAATCCTCTCTCAAGTTGAGCATCTTGAGGATTTCCATTTGAATCTAAAGGATAGATTTTAGCAATATTAGAGCCACTTGATGAAGGTGCGTTGATTCCTTCGTTATTGAAAGCAAATAATTCTGGATTTTGATCTAGGGATGTTGTATTTTTATCTTTTCTATTTTGGATAACTCCTGCTGGATTAAATTTATCTATACCATGTTCTCCACCAATCCCCTTATTTAAGGTACCTGGAATTTTTGGTTTACCATCATCATCATAACCTTCCATTGCTTTTGATTTTGATCCTTCTTCCCAGGCCCATTTATCAAGGATTGGTTCGTGGTTCCAATTCCCAGCAAATCCCATTAGAGGCATCGACAAAGAAGGTTGGAAGTTTCTTTTCTTACCGTTGGAGTTTAGAGCTTCCATTTCTTCCACTGACTCAAAATGAATAAATGATTCTACAAATTTATTTTTGTTTTTAGCTTCTCCAACATTTATAACCGCATTTAAATCAAAGCTGGAATTTGGACCTATAGTGAAAGTATCATGCTCAAATGTGATATTTGCTCCTTTGACTTTTTCTGGGTGAATTTCTGGAACAATTTGCTTCCCGTCCGGAGATTTTTCATCTTTATATGTTTCATCGAGTTTTAGCCTATCAGTTAGAGCATCTGTAGTTACAGTTGATGCAGAAACTTTAAAGGTTAAAGGTCTGTTTGAGGTATTGTGAAGCTTAATTGTAAAGTATTTTTTATCACCTTTTATTTCTTTAAGAGAAATGGAACCATATGAATTTACCAAACCTTTAGAATCTGTATTTTTGAAAGTTGCTACAACTTCATTTCTCAAAGCGTTGGCAACATTAATTAGCCCCGCTCCCTGCTGTCTAGGTGATGCAAAGTATTGACTCTTTTCTTTCCAAGAGGTTGCATCCATCATAGGTCTTGCAGTATTTTGTAGAGCTATTTTTGTAAGACTTGTAAGGTCTATTTTGTCATCTCCCTTAAGGTTTTTCAAGACAGGTCTTTCAAGCAATTCCTTTAATTTTGGTCGAATCAAAACAGTAGAAGCTGCTACGATTGGAGTTGCCATACTAGTTCCTGACATATAACCATAAGTGGATTTACCATTGATAACATTTAGAGTGGATTTAATATTTTTACCAGGTGCTGAAACATCCGGTTTTAAAAGCAAGTCTGTTCTTGGCCCCCAAGATGTAGACCCTGCTGGGACTATAATATCTTCTTTATAAAGTTCTTTGTCTGTGTCAGCTGCAAATTTAAAGTCAATTTCTTTTTCATCACCTACATTCGGTTTATTAGAATTATAGCTTTCCATATCAATTGGATAGTATTGTTCTAAGTTATCTTTAAAATCTTCCTTATTATTTCTTTTGACTTCAGTTTTTTTATCAGGGTTAATCATGTTCCATAATTTTACACCATCATCTCCTGAAATTGAAAATACTTGACTAGTAGTCCCTTCATCCGCTTCATATCCCATAGCTGGAAGGTCTGTCCAATTATCTCTATTGTAGTAATTTACAGTATTTACAACCATAATGGCACGTGCGCCTTTATCCGTTGCTCTTTTAAAAGCATCTTTTAAATCCTTGGTATAAATTCTATCCATTACTGCAATTTTGCCCTTAAGATCCAAGCCTATCAAATCTTTGTCTTGACCTTTGCCTATATATACAAATTTTAATTTATTTGGAGTTTTTGACCCATCCTCATTTGTTAGGATTTTATTTTTATCGAAAAAAGCTCCTATATTTCTGTATTTAAAACTTTGTCCTCCAATGTTAACCTTATCAAACTCAATGGTTTGATTTTTAGCAGAAGCGACCGCTATCGCATCTTCATGTGCGGCAGTTCGTGTTACATTTCCAGTATCTGTCATTTTCAGATTATTATTGGCTACTAAATCCCAAGAAGAACTTGAAGCAGAAGTCGCAAAATTACCTGTAGCAACAACCATTGGGATTCCAGCTTTTCTTAATGCTCTAATAGCCTCCCAATATTTCTCGCCTACAAGACCTGTTCCCGTAAAGCCAGATGATACCGAAACAACATCGACATTGTGTTTGATCGAATCTTCAATAGCATGAAACATTGTTTCATCACCCGCGAACCCAGATCCTGCGTCAGAGTACATTTTATAAGAGAAAATTTGTGCATTAGGCGCAATTCCATCTATGCCATTAAAGTTCTTGATATCTTTTTCAGTATCATTTCCAGCAAGAATCCCTGCAATATGCATCCCATGTGGGTCAAAATAATCCCTACCATCATCATATTTTTCTACAGTGATTTTACCACCATTATAATAATTGAACGCATGAGGGATTTTATCACTCAACCAATAATTTTTATCAGTGCCTTTTAAATCTTCTTTTTTAAATTTCATTGAGTCTTTGGCATCATCATCGATCCTCATAGCCTTATGCCTATAATCTGTTCCAGTATCGATATTTGAAATGACCATACCTCTACCATCAAAATTTTTCCCAAATGGAGCATTAATAGACTTTAGGTAATCAATAGCTTCCTCAACTCCAATTTCCTTTCTGGCATGATTCATCATTGGTTGGACTTTTTGTGATCGTTCAACCGACGAAACACCTTCCATTTGTTTAATTTTGTCCAAATTATCTGGAGTTGTTTCAATGGCAGCGCCATTAAAAATCGTATTATAGGTATATAAAACTTTTGTATCCTCAAGATTGGATAGTTCCTTAATTACTTTTTCTCCAGATTCTTTATCTTTAAATTCAGCAATATAGACAAGTTTATCTTCTTTTTTAGGATTTTCTGTATCTTTATTTACAAATGAGTTCGCATCATCTCCTTTGGATTGATTGGAGTCTTCTTTGATACTTGCTCCTTCGTTACTAGTTTTTTTGTCTATCTTAGGCTTTCTACTAACAACTTCTTTTTCCTCAATAACTGTTGTCTTCTTCTCCTCAGTATCCTTTGAAGTTTCTATAACATTATGAAGTTCTTCAGATTGTTCATTTTTTTCTGTTTCTTTATCTGCTACTACTTTTTCTTTACCAGAAATTTTTAAAGCATCTTCAGAACTAGGTGCATCTGCTACTACTTTTTCTTTATCAGAAATTCTTAAAGCATCTTCAGAACTAGGTGCATCTGCTAAAATTACCTCATTGGGGGCATATGCTGCTAAAATAACTGCAGCAGTAGTTAATGACAATACCGTACTTTTTTTCATTATAATTCCTTCATTTTTTATTTTAAACCCAATAGATAGAAAACTTTAACCTTGCTAGCCTTTGTTATAAAAAGTTTTATGACGTATTATCTAGTGGGATAGAGTAGTACATTTATATATAATTGTTAGCTCTCTGAAAAATAGTATATCAATTAAAAAATTTTAAGTCAAGAAAAATTAACACGCATTAATTTTTTTTTTAATGTACATTAAAAAATATAAACCCAAAACTTTCGTAGTTAACTGGGATACATTATCAGCACATTCACACCATCAAAAATAGTAGCAATTAACTGGAATAACTACCAAAATCGCAAAAAGGGGTATGGATAGAATTTATGCCTTAATAAACATGCAAAAACAACCGCTATAATTTTCAACGGTTGTTTGTAACATATTTAATTTTTAACTCTCATCCTATCTTATCTCTTACGAACCCGCACTTTCGTAGGCATCCAAGCCCCTATCCCAGAGTTTTAAAGAAATAACAAAGAAAACAAGGGAAATCAACATCAACCCACCAATGTTAAAGAGCCCGTCTTTGTCCTGCAAGAAATAGCTGGCAGGATAGTAGGCCGTAAAGGCGAAAGGCACGATAAAGCTAATCAACCAACGAAGAAGCGAATTATAAATGGAAATCGGATACTTGGCAAAGTCATTAAACATATAAAAAATGTAAATCATGGCGCCTGACTGCTTGGTCCAAAAAGCGATACTGGCAGTCGCGATTTTCAAGGAAGTATAGATTAAGGTCGCAAAAGGAATACAGACTAGGAAAAGCAGGAATTTGGGAAGAGTCCAAGCAATGCTTGATACTGTTGTCCCTAGTAAAATGCCACCGACCAAGAGCTCGCCCAAGGCATCAATCTGAAAGGTCTCGACTAGGATGTGGAAGAGCGGATTGATAGGACGAGTCAGATACTTATCAAACTCACCTTTTCGCACCAAGCGTTGCCCTAGCGCCCAGAGATTGTCAAAAAAGAGATGATCCAATCCCTTGGGAATCAAGGAGAAACCATAAATAAATGCAATTTCTTGAAAGGTCCAACCTTCTAGGGATGGAATATGTTGAAAGATGACATTGAGAAACAAGAGGTTCAGGCCTTGAGTCAGAAAAACTCCTAACACGCCCACCACAAAATCAACCTTGTATTCCATGATTTGCTTGATGTATTGTCTGATAAAAATCAGGTGCATGCGTTGATATTTTTTCATACTAACCTCCTTGAATGGTGATGAAGGACTGGACTCGTTTCCAAATCAGCTGAGACAAGCCCACCATCACTAAGAGCCAGAAAAACTGAAGCAAAAGCGCTTGAAGAATCTGACTAGCTTCGTATTTCCCAACAATGATCATGACTGGAGTGTAAATCAAGGATGAAAAAGGCAAGAAGGACAAAACATCTGAAACAAGCTTTGGAAAGAAAGTCAAGGGAATCAGACTTCCAGACATAAAGGCCACTATGGAAGTCTTGAGTAGATTGGAACCCCATAGATTTTTAAATACAAAGGCTGAAAATCCAAAGCAGATATTAAAGAAAAAGTTGATTAGGTAGGCTAGGGCTAAGCTAAAGAGATAAAGGACAGTTAAGCCCAGCACTTCTACAATACCTTGCCCAGATAAGATTTTCATCAAGACAATCACACTCAAGAAAGGAAGCCCGACGCTGACAAAAATCAACCACTTGGAGCCAAGCTCGGTGAAAAGGTAAGAGGCCGCAAAATGCACCGGTCGCAACAAACGCATGATAATGGAACCATCCTTGACCTCCTCCCCAATCATAAAGGAGCTATCTGACCTGGTCAAAAGATTGGTCACAAAACTCATGATGATGTAGAGGGTGATATCTGCCATACTAAAGCCTTGAATCAAGGACTCTTGCGAGGAATCAAAGACTGCCTTCCAGAGATAAAAGGCCACAAAAGCCCCCATGACATCGCCAATCCGATAGAGAAGAAAATTGACTCGATAGCTAATCAACTCCTGAATCCCTGCATTGATAAAGGGTTTATAACGTCTCCAAAATTTGACCATCTTAGAGCTCCTTTCGGTAGAAGCGACGGATAATATCCTCAATATCCGTATCCTCCATTTTCAAATCACGGATTTCAAAATCAGACAGGGTTTGCTTGATAATATCAGCCGACTGGTAGCGGGAACTATCAAATTCAATATTAAGGCTATTTCCTTGTCTATCAATGGTCATATCAGGCAAGCCTTCATAGTGAGAAGCGAGATGACTTTGACCTGGCACCAGTTCAAAGGAAAGAGTCTTCATCTTGCCAAAGGTTTCCTTGAGCTGACTCACCGTTCCATCAAAAATCTCCTGCCCCTTGTCAATCATGAAAATCCGATCACAGAGCTGCTCAATATCACTCAAGTCATGAGTGGTCAAGAGGATGGTTGTTTCTTCCTCCTGATTGATCTGGGTAATAGCGCGACGAATGTTATCCTTGACCGAAACGTCCAAACCAATGGTCGGCTCATCTAAAAAGAGAACTTTGGGATTGTGGAGCAAGGAAGCCGCAATATCTGCCCGCATCCGTTGGCCAAGTGAAAGAGTGCGCACGGGGTCTTTGATAAAGTCCTTCAAATCCAAGACCTCATTTAAAAAGTCCATGCGCTTGTGAAAGAGCGAGTCTGGCACATCGTAAATCTCCTTCAAAACCGTGTAGGTCTCTTGCAGAGCCAAATCCCACCATAGCTGGGTACGTTGTCCGAAAACGACTCCAATATCCTTGACATAATCTTGGCGATTATCCTGCGGAATCTTGCCGTTAATCCGACAAAAACCAGATGTCGGTTTCAAAATCCCTGTTAGCATTTTGATGGTTGTCGACTTCCCAGCACCATTTGCCCCGATAAAACCTAAAATCTGCCCCTTGGGAACTTCAAAAGTCAAATCCTTGACCGCTTCAAAGGTCTGTTTTTCAGGATGAATAAAGGAGCGCAAAGCTCCCTTCAAGCCCGGTTCCTTTACTGTCTTCACAAAATTCTTCTGAAGATGTTCCACTTCTATCATTGCCATGTCTATCTCCCTGTCGCAAGGAATAGCAACATTGTATTTTTGGCTACAAATATTCTAAATCCTTGCTTTCTACACCTTCTCAATATTATTACAGAAGGATTTATACCAACCTATTATAGTCCAATAAAAACTAGAATGCAAGCGTTTGCCTATAGATTATGAAATTAGAGATTTCTCTCTTAAAATCATACTTTTAAACAAAAATTCTGGTTTAGTAGTTTACTTAAAACATCAAAAAAAGCCTGCCCGATGGGCAGGGTTTTTGGTAAGAAAAAGAATTTTTTTAATCGAAAAAATTCACGATTCTACTGTTAATCTTTCAGCATTTAATTATTGTCATCTGTCTAAAATTAAAATGATCTCTAAACCATCAATTACTCTTTAAAAAATCTTCAATCTGAGAAACTATTTCATGACTTTGATAATGATAGAGGTCGTGAGGCGCATCCATATAGACGACTTGAACATTAGACTGGTCGCTTGCAAATCTCTCTGCATAACGTTGCCACTCAGATTGGCTAAAGCTAGTACCTTCACCGTTAGACACCAGTAATAAGGTGGGAATTTTCGGATTGATGCTAGAAGTAACTTTCTTAGCATTTTCCTTTACCGTTTGGGATTCATGAAACATAGCTTGTGACATCAACTGCTTATAAGCTAGAAGTTTATATTGTTTTCGTTCACTTTCGATCAGAGTTTGATTTTTTATATAAAAGGACTCAGGGAAATAACGTAATAACCCAATCTTACTGCTACAATAGGCCAACGTAAGCAAGGCCTGATTATCCTTTAAATTCTCATAACTTGACGGCAGTGCCCAATCTAAACCAATCAAGGCTTTCACTTCATCAGGATACTTCTCCTGCCAAGCCAAACTCTCTAGACTAGCCATGGAATGAGACAGAATGATAAACGGCCCTGTGATATTTGCTTGCGAAAGAGCTTGGCGAGTCTCAGACAAAACCTCCATCACATCTCTTGAATAATTGCTATCATCACTATAACCATATCCCGCCCGCTCCACGATGACTACTTTATACTGTTTCGATAAGGATTCCGATACTTCTTTAAAATCCAATATAGGAGAAGCAATACCAGCACCTGAGAGAACTACAATAGTCTCAAGACCATCTCCTTCAACGTAAACATTTATTTGATGTCCATTGACGAGAACTTGTTGCCCCATAGGTGTCAGTGAGGCTTCTTCCTTTTCCAAACTGATACGGTGAAAGATGAATGTAGCGAGTAAAAACAAAAGAATGAAACTAAGAATGCCAAGAAACCATTTTTTCAGTATTTTCATAGCATTATTGTACAAAAAATAGGTCCTTTTAGCAACTTAAGATTGGTTCTTCTACAGTATATTCGCTATATATTCAGACACAAAAAACCCACCTTCGCAGGCAGGTTTTATCTGTATTGTTCAGCTAGATTATGCTTTACCTTCTGAACCGAATACGTCGATACGTTCTTCAACTGATGCTTGGATAGCTTTTACACCGTCAGCCAAGAATTTACGTGGGTCGAAGAGTTTTTTCTTGTCGTATTCTGCTTCGTTTGCTTCGTAGTCACGAGCAAATTTACGAGTTGCGTTAGCGAATGCGATTTGACATTCAGTGTTAACGTTAACTTTCGCAACACCAAGTTTGATAGCTGCTTGGATTTGGTCATCAGGAATACCTGAACCACCGTGCAATACGATTGGGAAGCCTGGAAGAGCTTCTGTCAATTTCTTCAAGTGGTCAAGGTCAAGACCTTCCCAGTTTGCTGGGTAAGGACCGTGGATGTTACCGATACCAGCTGCCAAGAAGTCAATACCAGTTGCAACCATTGCTTTAGCGTCTTCGATTGGAGCCAATTCACCTTTACCGATGATACCGTCTTCTTCACCACCGATAGTACCAACTTCAGCTTCTACTGAGATACCTTTAGCGTGTGCTTTTTCAACAACGTCTTTAGCCAATTTAAGGTTTTCTTCAACTGGAAGGTGTGAACCGTCAAACATGATTGAAGTGTAACCAACTTCGATACACTCAAGTGCATCTTCGTAGTGACCGTGGTCAAGGTGGATAGCTACTGGTACAGTGATACCCATTGACTCAACAAGGTTAGCGATCAAGTTGCGAGCAACTTTGTAACCACCCATGTATTTAGCAGCACCCATTGAAGTTTGGATCAAAACTGGAGCTTTTTTAGCTTCTGCTGCACGCAAGATAGCTTGAGTCCACTCAAGGTTGTTTGTGTTAAATCCACCAACTGCATAACCGTTGTCACGAGCTGCTTGGACAAATTTTTCTGCTGAAACGATTGCCATTTGTCAGGCCTCCTATATATTTTTTGGGACATCCCATTTACATTGTTCATTTTATCACTTTTTGATAAAAAAAGCTAGTTTTTCCCATACTTTAGATTGAATTTCTTCCAACTCAATCAATGTAAACCCTTTCTTTCTTTTAGTCTTGAGCGACTTTAGGATAAGACATGAAGAAGGTTAAACGATCATCTTGCATTTCAAATTGATAAGGTAATTTCTCATGTTCTAATAAACTTTTGACCACAAAGAGCCCCATCCCCGAACCCTTAGCCTTGCGACTAGCATTGTCAGAAAAAGACTGGGCCAGTTTTTCTTGTTCTTCAGGACTACAGCTATTCTCGATAAAGAGTTCCCCTTCTCTCTCGCCGATACGAACCAAGCCACCTGGAGTGGAGTGCTTGATAGCATTACTGATGAGATTCGATAGAATCAATTTCATGACAGATGGGTTTATGTAAGCCTGCTGATGGGTTAGGCTAATGTCTACCTGAAGTTCTCTCTCCTTAGCGAGTAAAGCATAATCCTTGACCAGACTTTGCGTCATCTGGACTAGGTCAATGTTCTCCTTCTCCTCTCGCAATTCCTGAACAGAAGAAAGAGACAGTATCTGGAGAACGTGGCGACTGAGGTCGTCCACAATCCCCAAGGCAACTCCAAGATAGTGGTCTCTATCCTTATAACGACCGATATTTTCTTTCATATTTTCGATTAGGATTTTCAAGCTGGCCAGAGGTGTTTTCAATTCATGAGAAGCCCCTCGTAGGAACTCAACCTTCATCTTCTCCAGCTGGAGAATAGCTTCATTCTTGTCATGCAAGTCCGCAATGACAGTCAAAAGATGCTGGTAAAGGCTATTGATTTGTTCCTTAAGATCACCAATCTCATCCTTGGAATCCACGCGCAATCGCACTTGAGCATCTAGTTCCATCATCCGACGGGTCACCCGCTTGATTTCCAAAATCGGGGCAACAATGGTCCGAGCGTAGATGTAGGCCACCAAAAGAGAAATCAGAAAGGATGCCAACAAAGTATAGGGAAGAAACTGGAGACTAATCTGCTCTGCTTCCTTTTGCAAGTCCATTGAAGCTAGAAATTGGAGAGTCATAGTGCTGCCATCTTGCGTTTTCACCTCACGCTCCTCAATAAAGAGGGAAGTGGTCTGGCGGTCCGTATCTAAAGGAAGGTTGTCCTTGACTTCTAACTTGTCCTCGGTCATCTCTCCCTTGACAGCTCCTTTGATATCACTGGTCTGGGAATACAAATCCAACACTTGCTCGATACTTTGCCTATCTTTTCCATCCAGGGACTGGGCAATGGCTGTCGCTTTCTGGCCAATGGTTTCTTGACGATGGCTCAGATAAGTAGGGGGAAAGAGAAAATAAATGGCTAAATGAAGACAAATAACCAGAACACTAAAAATCGAGAAGGTATAGATAAATATCTTTGTAAATAAACCTGTTCGTTTCATTTTCGCTCCAATTTATAACCAACATTGCGCACAGTGAGGATGCAATCCAAGTCTAGCTTTTTCCGCAGTTCTTTGATATAGACATCAATGACACGGTCAAAGGGAACCTCATCTGTCGCCTTCCAGACCGCATCAATTATCTGAGAACGAGTCAAGGCCCGGCCTTCATTTTTCGCCAGATAGTCCAGAATTTCCAACTCTTTGGCATTAATGGCCACTTCTTGACCTGCGAGGCTTGCACTGTAACTCTCAAAGTCCACCTTGGTATCCTTATAAGAGAAGACTCGTCCTGTATCGTAGTAGCGCTTGAAAATCGCGTCCACCCTTACTTTTAAAAGGGAGAGAGAAAAGGGCTTTTCCAGATAACCGTCTGCTAGAGAAGCGAAGGCGCTCATCTTGTATTCCTCATCCTGAAAGGCGGTCAGCATCAAGACAGGAACCTGACTGGTCTTACGAATCTCCGCTAGGACTTCTAGGCCATTAAGCTTGGGCATCTGGATATCCAGTAGTACTAGAGCAACTTCATAGCTGGAAAATTTTTCCAGAGCTTCTTGTCCATCTGCTGCCTCAATGGTTTCATAACCACAATCCGTCAAATAGTCACTGATTCCCTCACGGATCATCTCTTCATCTTCTACAATTAAAATTTTCATAGAAAAAACGTTTCACATTCCTTTAAATTTCTTGTAAATCTTCTCTGTTTCATCCTGATAGGAAGAGTCCTTATCAAGATGAAATAGATAAAAATGCTACCTATATTATACCCCATTTAGGGGAGAATAGGTAGCAAGTTTTTTATTCGCTATCGAGCAAGAGTTCTTTTGGTTGTTTTCTGAGGAGATTGCTTGAGGCAAGCGCCATAACGAGAACCACTAGAACCAGAGCAAGGACAAAGACGATGATAAAGTCTGATGTCTGAATAGAAATATCTAAGCTCGACAAGGTCTTACTAAAGCCGTCTACTTCTGCACCACCACCAAGATTAGAGGCTTGAGCAGCCTTGCTGGCTTGCTTGGCAACACCTGAAGTGACATTGGCAAGAACAGTGTTTCCGATGGCACGAGCTGTGTAGTTGGCTAGGAAGTAAGCCGAAACAAGAGCAGGAATGGCAATCAGGATCGATTCGGTGATGAATTGCCCCAAGATACTTGCCTGCTTGAGACCGATAGAGAGGAGGATTCCCACTTCCTTGCGACGGGCGTTGATCCAAAGACTAAGCAAGAGTGCAAGGAGAAGGACTGAGAAGCTCAAGCTACCCCAGAAGAGGAGGTTGGCCATCTTGTACATACCAGAGATGGATTGCTCAAGAGCTGGGTAGTTAGAGGAGCTCTTCACAAGTGTGTAGCTCTTCCAGTTGATACCGCTGATACCATTCAACTCTTTCATGACGTCATCCAAGTTCTTGTCTGCTGTTACAAAGAAGGTTGCGTCCCCATAAATAGCTGTGTCTTCTGTGTATCCATAAAGTTTTGCAGCTGTGTGAATGTCTGTGATAGCTGTATTTTCATAGAGTTCTTGTGAATAGGTTACTGCTGACTTATTGTGACCATCAAAGAGCCCCTTGATTGTCACTTCGACTGTTTCCTTGGCACCTTTTTCATTGTCTGCATCATAGACATTAGAGTCCAATTTGACCTTATCTCCGACTTTCCAACCGTGTTTGGCTGCCAAGTCCTTGTGCATGAGAATCTTGTCCTTGTCGTCGTTGGTTAGGTGCTCACCTTCAACCAGCTTATATGAGCCAGAGACAAATTTATCTTCTTTAGATGAGTCATTGACACCTGTAATCATCAAACTGCTTCCAAACCGTTTGGCACGGTCTGCAGTGAGATTTTTCTTGGTTTCTGGCGTTTCGATGAGGTCGTATCCAGTCAAATCTCCGATAGCGTTGATGCGTTTAACATAAGACTCGATGGCCTTATTTTCGGTGATTTTTTTGATATCCTCACCCTTGATATTCCCAGAACCACGTGGCGTTCCTTGATTGACGCGACGATTGATTTGCATGGAGAAGCTATTGGTGATATTTTTAAAGGTCTCCTGAGAAGCCTTGGCAGTAGCTCCCTTGATCGACAAGCCGACCAAACTCAAGCTCGCCATGAGGAGAATAATCAGGAAGATAACAATCGATTTGAAAAACTTCCTTGTAACATAGGCAAATGCGTTGTGTAACATAGGTTCCCTTTCTAGATTTGATTTCATAATTCTATCAAAACAAGCTCATCTTATTTTGTATTGTTGCGAGTTTCAGTCAGTTTCTTATTCTTCAATTCAAGTGTAATATCTGATGCTTGCGCCACTTCCTTACTGTGGGTGACGACGATCACACATTTACCTGTTTTCTGGGCAAGTGATTTGAGCAGTTCGATAATATCTCCAGCAGTTTTAGGGTCCAGATTTCCTGTTGGCTCATCAGCTAGAATAACTGGAGCTTCTGAGACTAAACTGCGAGCGATGGCTACACGTTGCTGTTGACCACCTGATAACTGGAGAACGTTCCGCTTGATCTGACTTTCATCCAAACCAAGCTCAAGAAGTGTATCCTTGCTTGCTTTTTTGTTGACCAAGCGGATATTTTCCAGCGGAGAAAGATAATCTATCAAGTTATAATTTTGAAAGACCAGGGAAATATGGTGCATGCGATGGTATGAATACCCCTTGTTCCGAATGTCCTCTCCTTGGAAAAGGATAGAACCTTCAACAGGACTATCTAGACCAGCCAGTAGGGACAAGAGAGTGGATTTTCCTGCTCCTGACTCACCAATGATACTATAAAATTTTCCGGGTTCAAAATTATACTTGATCTGATATAAAACTGCTTCAGCAGTGTTCTTATAACGGTAGGTAACATCTTGCAATTGTAATAAAGTCATGATTTCTCCTTCTTATACTCAATGAAAATCAAAGATTAAACTAGAAAGCTAACCGCAGGTTGCTCAAAGCACAGCTTTGAGGTTGCAGATAAGACTGACACGGTTTAAAGAGATTTTCGAAGAGTATTAACTAATAGATGATAAAATTTCTTTCGGCGATTTTCTAAATAGAAATACGAAACAAAGGGCTACTGATAAGCAACCAATCAGGAGCAGAAAGACATAGGATTCTGCAAAGGATAGGAGACTGGTTGATAGACCACTTGCTTTGGCCAGCGTGTCTTGTAAGCTTGCCTGATCTCCACTGGCTAGTACAGTTTGGAGTAGATAGGATGTGATGGCATTTCCTGCAACAAATGCTGGAAGCAAAGCTCCAAGAGATACCAACACTACTTCTAAACAGAATTGGAGGAAGATTGAGATCTTGCTTTTTCCAAGTGCGAGTAGAATCCCCACTTCGTAGACCCTTTCTCTCAACCAGAGGGACAAGACCAAAATTAAGGCTCCTGCTCCTGCTATCAACATCCCATAAAGGAAGATGGTGAGGAAGGTTTGGAAGGTTGCAACTGAGTCTTTTATTTGTTCAAAGGCCTTGTTTTCCTTCTCAACTTGGTAACCTTGACTTTCTAAAGCCAAGTTTTCCACCTGCTTCATGAGTCCGTCCATTTCCTTAGGATTTTCTACATAGAAGCGCGCTGCACTGACCTGCGGTTCACCATTTCCCAGAAGGGTTTGGCTGCTTTCATAGTCTGTAAAGACCTGGTTTTCACTGAAGTCGGAAGACAAGCCTGTGAACTTTTCTTGTTTTTTACCAGAAAAGATGCCGACAATTTCAAAATCAACTGTTTGCCCCTTTCCAGCTTCGGACTGACCAGCATCCAAGCGAATCTTGTCATGAAGCGAAAGACCATTCTTCTTGGCTAACTCTTCATGGATAAGGATTTTCTTGGAGTCCCCTTTTTGAAGGTGTCGCCCTTCTTTTAGATTGAAAGCCGAACTGGTAAAGGTGACATCCTTGGATGAATCCTCGAGAGCCGTTAAGCTAACCAAATTCTTGTCCGCAGCTGACAAGTCATCACGTTCTACGCTCTGCTCACCACTCACTGCTTCCTTGTCTTTTAGTTTTGCGACCGTCTCGAGTTCAGGAGAGACATTTTCCAGTCCCTTAATCTTGCTAACTGATGCTAGGTCCGATAACTTGAAGGTCTGACCGTTTTCTATCTTCTTAATAGAAAAAGAGGTATTAAGAGATCTGTAAAGATTGCTTTCTACTGTTTTGTTGGACTTCATCAGAGTCAAACAGGCTGAAATTCCTGCTAAAAGGACAAATAAAATCAGAAATAAAATAAAACTTCTCAGTCGTTTTCTGCTGACATAAGCCCAAGCTCTTTGGATTGGATTCATTTGTCACCTCCATATTTGTAAGACTATTATAAAATCCAAATATGAAATGTTTATGAAATCGAAAAAATTTTTTGATTTATCTTTTTGAAAAAAACAAAAAAGCTAGCAAACGCTAACTTTCCTTCTTATATAAGGATAAATAGTACCAATCAAAAATCTACTTCGTTTTAAAAATGATAGGCACATCTTTCTGATTAGTATTTTTTCATCTCCTAAGTTCTTCATTTTCTGACTAGTTTTTGAGGATATTCTTGATAGAATGAATTGGAAAACTCAGTTTAAATGTTCTGATACAATGAACAGTTCTTGATACCAATATTTTTCGATATAGGAAACGTAGCCTCTAGTCTTCTTTGTAAAAACAAAAAAAGCTAGCCGAAGCTAACTCTTATCCTATGCGGAGAGAGGGACTTGAACCCTCACGACCTAAAGCGGTCACAGGATCCTTAGTCCTGCGCGTCTGCCAATTCCGCCATCCCCGCGTCGATTACTTTACTAGTATATCAACTTTCAAAATCTTTGTCAACACTTTTTTCAGATTTTTTTCATTTTTCCAACAGGCTTATAGTTCAATTTCAGCAAGGTTTTCATCCAGTAATTTTGCTCCCAATGTGTTCTTAAAATGCCCAAGAGCAAACTGATGATTTTCTGGCCAAATAGAGGCAACTGCAGGCTTGACAATCTCGATTTGATAACCTAAATTATAGGCATCAATAGCCGTATGAAGAACACAAATATCCGTCAAAACACCTGTTAAGATAACAGTATCAACCCGACGTTCCCGCAAACGGATATCTAAGTCCGTTCCTGAAAATGCTGAATAGTGACGCTTGTCCATCCAAAAGACGCGACTATCCGCCTCATGCTCAGCATAAAAATCAGCTAGGGGGCCATAAAGGTTACGCCCACTAGTTCCGATGATGTTGTGTGGTGGAAAGAGCTTGCTTTCTGGGTGGAATGTATCCTTCTCCTCATGAGCATCAATGGTGAAAAAGACATAGTCTCCACGATCGAAAGCTAATCTGGTTGCCTGATCAATGGCTTTTGATATTGCTTGAGCAGGTGCTCCAGCAGTTAGCTTTCCATGATCTGCTACGAAATCCTCTGTATAGTCAATCGAGATTAAAGCTTTTGCCATTAGTAGTCCCTCTTTTTCACTTCCTCAAAAATATCACCAATTAGAACTTTGAGATAAGTCCCCTTCATTCCTAATGAGCGACTCTCAATAATTCCCGCAGACTCCAATTTACGAAGCGCATTGACAATCACTGAGCGTGTAATGCCAATACGGTCTGCAATAACTGATGCCGTCAGCTGCCCTTCATTTCCATCCAGTTCAGCTAAAATAGCTGATACGGCACGCAGTTCTGAATAGGAAAGGGTGTTGACCGCCATGGTAACAGCCGTACGACGGCGAATATTTTTCTCGTCTTCTTCGCGTTGGAAGTTCAATAGTTGAATTCCCACAACCGTGCTCGCAATCTCGACAAGGATCAAATCTTCATCTTCAAACTTCTTATCATTGCGCCAAATAATCAACGAACCTAGGCGAATCCCTGATACATGAATCGGAGCGATGGTCGTCAAACCATCTGGAAAGTCCGCACGGCTCTCCACAGGGAAAATGGTCAAATCATGTTCAACAGGAAGATTGGCTTCCGTGTCATAAATCATGTTTGCCCCTTGTACATAGACGTCAGGGAAGGTTTTGGTTTGGAAGAATTGTTCTACACGGTCATTATTGGTCTTATAACGCATAAAGTAGCCCAAGAGACGTCCCTTGTTATTCACAATACAAGCGTTACAGTCAATAATATCAGCTAACTGGCGTGTGATCGCATTGTAAGGAAGTTCATCTTGAAGTTGCTCCTCAGAGCGCTTTAGAATAGACGTGATTTTTCTTGTTTTTTCTAATAAATGTGCCATTTTTTACCTCGCATATAATCGCTTCCATTATAACATAGAAAAGTCTTTATTTCAATAATTATCTGAAAATTGCTTATTTAATTGCAATTTTGAACAGCAAAAATATTTTAGAAAAAAAAGCGATTTTTTTATTGACATCCTATTTTATTTTTGATATTATAACATTATAAGAAGATGACATGATAAATCCCTTTCCGTTTCACCTATCCTTTACTATCACCATCTTCTTTTACTATCGGTCTCCTTATATATAAAAGCGATTCACAGTGTGAATCGCTTTTTTCTATTTGTCTCCTTTGTTACGAATAACAAAGCCGGTCTTCTTTTCGCTTGAAGTGTTGCGAGGTTTTTTATTGTCTTTATTACGGTAACGTCTGTCTTTATCAAAACGATCATTTCCACGACTGCCTTTTTTGAAATCATCACGGCGACCACCACGGCGATCACGGTCTCGACGGTCGTCTCCATGACGGCCTCCACGACTTCCCTTACCTTTGCCACCGAATCCATTACCTGATGGTTTAAATGGCAGTGGTTTTTCACGCGCAATCTCCACTTCAGGAAGGCTGTCTGGATCTTGGACAGTCAGACTCAAGATATACATAGCCAATTCTTCTGGACTAAATTCGGCTGCTAACTTACGAGCATCTTTAGCAAATTTCTCAAAGTTCCCACGAATGGCTTCGTCTGCGAAGTCTCGTTCGATTTTCTTGAGCGCTACTTGTTTCTTAGCTTGGAAGGCTTCTTCTGCTGTTGCTGGTTTCAAGCCTTTCATGCGTTTCTTAGTCAAGGTTTCGATGATTTGAAGGTAGCCCATTTCATTTGGTGCTACGAAAGTAATAGATTGACCTGACTTACCAGCACGACCTGTACGACCGATACGGTGAACATAACTTTCAGGATCTTGTGGAATATCGTAGTTGTAGACATGGGTCACACCTGAGATATCCAAACCACGTGCTGCCACATCAGTCGCAACTAGAACATCAAGATTCCCATTTTTAAAATCACGAAGGACACGAAGACGTTTATTTTGGTCTAAGTCACCATGAATTCCTTCTGCACGGAAGCCACGGATCTTAAGTCCACGAGTCAATTCATCTACACGGCGTTTGGTACGACCAAATACAATAGCAAGCTCAGGTTGTTCCACATCCATAAGACGTGTCATAGTATCAAATTTCTCTTGTTCCTTGACACGGATATAGTACTGATCAACCAGCTCTGTTGTCAATTCCTTGGCAGCAATCTTGACATGCTCAGGGTCTTTCATAAACTGAACACCGATACGTTTGATAGCATCTGGCATGGTTGCTGAAAAGAGCAAGGTTTGACGATTTTCAGGGACACGGGAAATGATGGCTTCAATGTCTTCAAGGAAGCCCATGTTGAGCATTTCGTCCGCTTCGTCAAGGATCAGGGTTTCAATATCTTGTAATTTCAAGGCCTTGCGTTTAATCAAGTCCAAGAGACGGCCTGGTGTTCCTACCACGATGTGGGCACCAGATTTAAGGGCCTTGATTTGTTTTTCAATGCTGGAACCACCGTAAACTGAGCGAACTTTCACTCCTTTGCTACGGCCAAAGCGGAAGAGTTCTTCTTGGCTTTGGACAGCGAGTTCACGAGTTGGAGCGATAACCAAGGCTTGGATGGTCGCTTCTTCTGTACGGATTTTTTCAAGGGTTGGCAAGCCAAAGGCTGCGGTTTTCCCTGTACCAGTCTGAGCTTGACCGATAACGTCTTTTCCTTCGAGAGCCAAAGGAATGGTCTGTTCTTGGATGGGACTTGCTTCTACAAATCCAGCTTTTTCAATCTCTGCTAGCAAATCAGCAGACAAGTTAAATTCATTAAATTTCACGTTTTTCTTCTTTCTAAAGGTGGTGCGAAGCCACCCTATAGCGCTTAGCATATACTTTTCTTTTCATGATGTATCTTCTTAAAAAACGAGATACCGTGTTGCTTCTTTTCCACGAAAGAAAAGTACGAGTTTCTTTGCAACCTATCTAGTATAACACAAGAGCGGGGCAAAAGATAGTAGAATCCATTAGGAAAATCATGTAAACGATTTTCTAGCAGTAAAGTGGCATGAAAGTTGTTTATCAAAGAATTTGAAGGGAGCATTTCAAGCTCACTTCATTTCCCGTAGCAGATTTGTGCAAAAGTTTTTTTCTTGTGCTAGAATGAAATTCGAATAGGAGGACTATAAATGTTAACATATGATTTAATCGTTATTGGATTTGGTAAAGCTGGGAAGACACTAGCTGGTAAATTGGCTTCAGCTGGCAAAAAAGTTGCTCTCGTTGAACGTAGCAAAGCTATGTACGGTGGAACTTGTATCAACATCGGTTGTATTCCAACTAAAACCTTGTTAGTTGCCGCAGAAAAGGACTTGTCATTTGACGAAGTTATGTCAACAAAAAATACAATTACGAGCCGCCTCAATGGTAAAAACTATGCTACTGTTGCTGGTACAGGTGTGGATATCTTTGATGCGGAAGCTCACTTCCTTTCAAACAAGGTCATCGAAATCCAAGCAGGTGATGAAAAACAAGAACTCACTGCTGAAACTATCGTTATCAATACTGGTGCTGTTTCAAACGTCTTGCCAATTCCAGGACTTGCTACAAGTAAGAATGTCTTTGACTCGACAGGTATCCAAGATTTGGATAAATTGCCTGAAAAACTTGGAGTACTTGGTGGTGGAAATATCGGTCTTGAATTTGCAGGTCTTTACAACAAACTTGGAAGCAAAGTTACAGTCCTAGATGCCTTGGATACTTTCCTACCTCGTGCAGAACCTTCCATCGCAGTTCTTGCTAAACAATACATGGAAGAAGACGGTATTGAATTGCTTCAAAACATCCGTACTACTGAAATCAAAAACGACGGTGACCAAGTTCTCGTCGTAACTGAAAACGAAACTTACCGTTTCGACGCCCTTCTCTACGCAACTGGACGTAAGCCAAACGTAGAACCACTTCAACTTGAGAATACCGATATTGAACTAACAGAGCGTGGTGCTATCAAGATCGACAAACATTGTCAAACAAACGTTCCTGGTGTCTTTGCAGTTGGAGACGTCAACGGTGGACCTCAATTTACCTACATCTCACTTGATGACTTCCGTGTTGTCTACAGCTACCTTGCTGGAGATGGCAGCTACACACTTGAAGACCGTCTCAATGTACCAAACACCATGTTCATCACACCAGCTCTTTCACAAGTTGGTTTGACGGAAAGCCAAGCAGCTGATTTGAAACTTCCATACGCTGTGAAGGAAATTCCTGTTGCAGCAATGCCTCGTGGTCACGTAAATGGAGACCTTCGAGGAGCTTTCAAAGCTGTTGTTAACACTGAAACAAAAGAAATTCTTGGAGCAAGCATCTTCTCAGAAGGTTCTCAAGAAATCATTAACATCATCACTGTTGCCATGGACAACAAGATTCCTTACACTTACTTCACAAAACAAATCTTCACTCACCCAACCTTGGCTGAGAACTTGAATGACTTGTTTGCGATTTAAAATTTCAGATATTCTCCACAAGACAAGCATCCATTTTGGTGCTTGTCTTTTTCTATCCAGTCCATAGTTTCCTTGCAAGATTATTTGTGCTTTTAGCTGTAAAAGCTTATAATATAAGTGTAGGATGTTGTCTTCATTTTCTGTTCAAAAAGGAGGCTAGTCACATGGGAAAGCAAGTTAAATCACCAAAACACTCTCCTTTTTCCTTCCTATACAAAGGAAAAAGTACGGCTATGAAAACACTGGTTTTCTGTGTCAGTATAGTCTTCATTTTTCTCCTACTTTGCTGGGTACTTTTTCGCTTGATTTCACCTCAAAAACAGCGATTCACAGTCAATCAGACTGCTGATTTTTACCTTGTTAATTCGAAATCCATTCAAAGTTATGAGTTGCAAAACGATCAGTTTCAACTCGTAAAGACCGAGGACGTTTCTATTGCAGAAGATGTCAATTTCTGGTTTCCTCAGGGACGGTTTGACAATCGCTATCTCGTCTTTTCATCTGGAAATACCAGAGGGAAGGCATCCACTCAGAACATCGTATCCCTTGACTTTCAGACAGGGGACATCCGGAAAACTTCAACTCCTTTCTATGCTTATTCAGGAGCTGGAGTATCAGACAAGTTCTTCTACACAGGCCAAACTACAACTGAGGATGGGGTGCTCAGTATGTTTGACATCTCTGGAAAGCTGATTACTCAAAAAACATTCTCCGAATCCACCTCCTTTCCGATCCAGTTTCACGGAAGAGGGAATCGCCTCTACCTCGGTCTGGGATTTCATGATGAGTCCCGTCAACGACCCGCTTTAGTGTTTGATGCTTATTTAGTTGAATTGGACGAAAATGATCAACTAAAAGAATTGTCTCGCACACCTCTGACAAGCGAAGGAAAGATCGTTGAAATGTTGACTTCTTCTGAATTAATCGGTGACAATTATTACAGTAGCGTTGCTTATACTCGAAATACAGAAACCTTTTCTAAGGATCCAGACAATCGCATACTTGTCATGAACTTGTCTAGTAAGGAAAAGCACTTCATCACGCTACCTGAGGACAATCCCAATCTTCTTTATAAAACACCGAAAGAAGATCGTTTGATTGTAAAACATGAGGCGGATGGAAATGATCGCTGTGCCTTATCTATTGTCAATCTCTCTGATGAATCTAGCTATCTAATCAATGTTAGAAAAGATTTGCCTGACTCTACCGAAGAGATAATACACATCGATACAAGTTTGACAAACAAGGTATTGGTCGTAACCAATCAACATTTGTTATTGTATTCCTTAGAAAATGGCCAACTTCTAACCAAAACAAAACTGGAACTGAAGCAAAATGACTTCCCAATCGCAACTTGGTTTCAGAACTAATCACTCACAGCCCTCATCGGGCTGTTTTTGTTTCTGCGAAATCTCAAATCTGTCTTTTCTCTCTTTTATGATATAATGTCCAAACTTTACTTAGCAGTCCTAATTATATATTGGGTCTCAGGTCACTCTTTCAAATATCAGCAATACATATGACTTTGAATAACTCGCTTCAGCTCATCGTTTTATGGGTAATTTAAAAAGTATATATTGCAATGATTGTTTCATGCCTAATTAGTAAATTATCCACTCTTTGCGTGGGTCGTATGTGTATTTTCATCGTTTGTGGAAAGGTTTTACCGTTTGCAAATTGATGGTTAAGTCGATATATTTTTTCTTCTTAAATATTTTCTAAATTATTTAATCTTTTTAAAGATAAGAATCACTTTCTAATCAATCAAAGGATACTTCAAATTTCTTCATTCTTGATAATATGAGCAATACCCTGCAAAATGTTTAAACTTTATCATTGTAAAAAATATCGAAAGAAATCCCATATTACATTAGTATATATTTGGTATGGGATGAAATTGACTTTCGAAAACATTAACTATATAATGTCTGTAAACAAGAAATAATGAGGTAACGATTATGAATAAAACAGAATTACTGTTACAAAGACTAGATGATATTGGTCAGTCTCTAAAAGATTCTAGACAAGCACTAGCTTTGCTGGCACTTGGTTCTTGCGGAGTAGAAAGAGACCGATTGGATCAATACTCAGATTTGGATTTTTTTGTTATTGTAAAAGATGGCTACAAGCAGGCCTATATACAGGATCTAACTTGGTTAAGTAATCTAGAACCAATTGCATTTCACTACCAAAATACAGTGGACGGACATAAAGTTCTATTTGAAGATGATGTTTTTTGTGAATTTGCTATCTTTGAAGCTCATGAACTAGTAAACATTCCCTTCGCTGAAGGCAAGATTGTCTGGAAGGAGGTCGGTTTTGATGAAACAATCTGCCAGCCACAAAGATTGCCATCAAAAGAAAATAGAGACCGTGAATGGCTGTTGGGAGAAATTTTATGCAATCTATATATAGGACTAGGTCGCTATCAACGAGGCGAAAAATTGGCTGCTTATGATTTCATTCAAAACAGATCCGTCAAGCTTTGGACCGAACTAATCAATTTGGAAAAAACTTCTAAATCTGATTTTATAGATATTTTTAACAGCAACAGAAGATTTGAAAAAGGTTATCCAAATGAGGCCAAACAATTGCCTCACTTCTTGCAAGGTTACGAACGAATTTCTGAATCTGCTCAGGCACTCCTAGAATATCTTGATAAACACTATCCTCTTAACGCATTTATAAAAGAAAAAATTCGTAATTTATTATAAAAGAGACTTTCCAAAAAATGATCTAAATCCCAAAAGTTAGGTATCTTTGTCAGTTATAATGGATTAATGAAATTTTAAAACCTGTAGAGGATAATTGATGTCCTCTCCTTTCTTATATTCAGAGTGAGAAAGATTTATTTCTTAAAGTTGCCAAAGTTATCAAATCCAAAGATATTGTATTTGATTGGTTTGGTTTAATCAGAACCTAAAAAGCACTTCTAAGGTTACTTCTTTAGTTGATCTTAGAGGTTACTTTAGTTATTGGACTGCTGGGCGCAGTATGATATAATAGAAACATGAAATTAAAAACTACTTTGGGCCTCCTAGCTGGACGTTCATCTCACTTCATCTTGAGCCGTCTCGGCCGTGGAAGTACGCTCCCAGGAAAACTTGCCCTTCAATTTGATAAAGATATTTTACAACATCTAGCTAAAAACTACGAGATTGTCGTGGTTACTGGAACCAATGGAAAAACCCTGACAACTGCTCTCACTGTTGGCATTTTAAAAGAGGTTTATGGTCAGGTTCTGACCAATCCTAGTGGTGCCAACATGATTACGGGGATTACAACAACCTTCTTGACCGCCAAATCTTCTAAAACTGGGAAAAATATTGCCGTCCTCGAAATCGACGAAGCCAGCCTATCTCGTATCTGTGACTATATCCAGCCTAGCCTTTTTGTCATCACTAATATTTTCCGTGACCAGATGGACCGCTACGGTGAGATTTACACAACTTATAACATGATTTTGGATGCTATCCGTAAGGTGCCTACGGCTACTGTTCTCCTCAATGGTGACAGTCCACTTTTCTACAAGCCAGCTATTCCAAATCCTGTACAGTATTTTGGTTTTGACTTGGAAAAAGGACCAGCCAAACTAGCTCACTACAATACCGAAGGAATCCTCTGCCCTGACTGTCAAGGCATCCTCAAATATGAACTCAATACCTATGCTAACTTGGGGGCCTATATCTGTGAAAATTGTGGTTGCAAACGTCCTAATCTCGACTATCGCTTGACAGAACTAGTTGAGTTGACCAACAATCGTTCTCGCTTTGTCATCGACGGACAAGAATACAGTATTCAAATCGGTGGACTCTATAATATCTACAATGCCCTTGCTGCGGTTGCCATTGCTCGTCACCTTGGCGCAGATTCGCAACGGATCAAGCAAGGATTTGACAAGAGCCGTGCTGTCTTTGGACGCCAGGAAACCTTCCATATCGGCGACAAGGAATGTACTCTCGTCTTGATTAAAAACCCAGTCGGTGCAACCCAAGCTATCGAGATGATTAAACTAGCACCTTATCCATTTAGTCTATCTGTCCTCCTCAATGCTAACTATGCAGACGGAATTGACACTAGCTGGATCTGGGATGCGGACTTTGAACAAATCACTGATATGGATATCCCTGAAATCAATGCTGGCGGTGTTCGTCATTCTGAAATCGCTCGTCGTCTACGGGTGACAGGCTATCCAGCTGATAAAATCACTGAGACAAGCAATCTGGAGCAGGTTCTCAAAACCATTGAGAACCAAGACTGCAAGCATGCTTATATCCTAGCAACCTATACTGCTATGCTTGAATTCCGCGAACTGCTGGCTAGTCGTCAGATTGTTAGAAAGGAGATGAACTAATGGTTTATACTTCACTTTCCTCAAAAGCTTGCAACTACCCTTATCAGCTCAACATCGCCCACCTCTATGGAAATCTCATGAATACCTATGGGGACAATGGAAACATCCTCATGCTCAAGTATGTAGCTGAAAAGCTGGGGGCTCATGTGACGGTTGACATCGTTTCTCTCCATGATGACTTTGACGAAAATCACTACGATATCGCCTTTTTCGGTGGAGGCCAAGACTTTGAACAAAGTATTATCGCTGGAGACCTTCCTGCTAAAAAAGAAAGCATTGACAACTACATCCAAAAGGACGGTGTGGTTCTTGCAATCTGCGGCGGCTTCCAGTTGTTGGGGCAATACTATATTGAGGCTTCTGGAAGACGCATCGAAGGGCTTGGTGTCATGGGACATTATACCCTCAACCAAACCAATAACCGCTTCATCGGTGATATTAAGATTCACAATGAAGAATTCGATGAAACCTACTATGGATTTGAAAATCACCAAGGCCGTACCTTCCTCTCAGATGACCAAAAACCACTGGGACAGGTTGTCTATGGAAATGGAAACAATGAAGAAAAGGTCGGCGAAGGGGTTCATTATAAGAATGTCTTTGGTTCCTACTTCCACGGACCTATCCTCTCTCGCAATGCCAATCTAGCTTATCGCCTAGTCACTACTGCCCTCCGGAAAAAATACGGTCAGGATATCCAACTCCCTGCCTATGAGGACATCCTCAGCCAAGAAATCGCTGAAGAATACAGCGACGTGAAAAGCAAGGCAGACTTTTCTTAAAGAAATGAAAGCTATATCAAAGAACTCCACTATCTTTTCGGAGTTCTTTTTGCCTGCTCTTTTACCCTTCTCTCTTGCATTTTCTCTCTTTTTTTGCCAAAATAGAGGGGTAGAAAGAAGGTAGCATATGTCTAAATTACAACAAATCGTAACATATCTTGAATCAGAAAAACTAGACGTCGCTGTCGTATCTGACCCCGTCACTATCAATTACCTCACTGGCTTTTACAGTGATCCCCATGAACGCCAAATGTTCCTCTTTGTCCTAGCGGATCAGGAACCTCTCCTCTTTGTCCCAGCTCTTGAAGTAGAACGTGCAAGCAACACTGTTTCCTTCCCAGTTGTGGGTTATGTAGATTCTGAAAATCCATGGCAAAAAATCAAAAACGCTTTGCCTCAGCTCGACTTCAAATATGTCGCTGTTGAGTTTGACAATCTCATCTTAACCAAATATCATGGCTTAAAATCAGTCTTTGAAACTGCTGAGTTTGAAAACCTCACTCCTCGTATCCAACGCATGCGCCTCATCAAATCAGCTGACGAAGTGCAAAAAATGATGGTTGCAGGTCTCTATGCTGATAAAGCTGTCAAAGTTGGTTTTGACAACATTTCTCTTGATAAAACAGAAACAGACATCATTGCCCAAATTGACTTTGCCATGAAACGTGAAGGCTATGAAATGAGCTTTGATACCATGGTCTTGACTGGCGATAACGCTGCAAATCCACACGGCATTCCAGCAGCTAACAAGGTTGAAAATGATGCTCTTCTCCTCTTTGACCTCGGTGTTATGGTTAATGGCTACGCCTCAGATATGACTCGTACGGTCGCTGTCGGCAAACCAGACCAATTCAAAAAAGATATCTACAACTTGACCCTTGAAGCCCAACAAGCTGCTCTTGACTTTATCAAGCCAGGTGTGACTGCCCATGAAGTGGACCGCGCTGCCCGTGAAGTCATTGAAAAAGCTGGTTATGGTGAGTACTTCAACCATCGTCTCGGTCACGGTATCGGTATGGATGTCCACGAATTCCCATCTATCATGGAAGGAAATGACATGGTCATTGAAGAAGGCATGTGCTTCTCTGTTGAACCAGGTATCTATATCCCTGGCAAAGTCGGTGTCCGTATCGAAGACTGCGGTGTTGTTACCAAGGATGGCTTTGACCTCTTCACAAGCACCAGCAAAGACTTGCTTTATTTTGATTAATATTCTTCGAAAATCTTCCCACAATAAAACGCATAATATCAAGGTTTTTCAACAACTGATATTATGCGTTTTTCTGATTTTTAGAACTTTTCTCCAGCCGCTTTACTTAATTTTCTTAATACTCTGACTAAGCACAAACCCTACAACCATTCCCACGATATTTTGCAGGAAGTTTGGTAGGATTTCTGGTAGGGCTGCCGCCCAGCCATTCATCAAAGTTGAACCCAAGGCGTAGCCTCCTACCATGACAATAGTTGCTAAGATAAGGCCTAGCCACTGAGATTTCCCTTTAAATCCTGCGAAAAATCCCTGCAAGCCATGGTTTACCAAGCTAAAGAACATCCACTGTGGATAGCCTGATAAGAGGTCAATCAAGAAACCTGCTAGTCCTCCAACGACAGCCCCTTCACGACTACCAAAGTAGAAGGCTGCAAAGAAGACACCCGCATCTAAGAGAGTTAGAATGCCTGTTGGTGTTGGGATTTTTAAGAAATAACCTAGAACCACAGAAAGGGCTGTCAAAAGAGATACAAGGGCGATTTTAGTTGTTTTGGTTTGCTTCATATTGTCTTACTCCATATTGATCTGCTTGTGCAATGGCACGGTAAACGAAAGCTTTAGAGCTCTCTACTGCTGTTAAAAGTTCATCCCCTTTTACCAAGTGACTGGTAATGCTTGAGGCAAAGGTACAACCTGCACCAGCATTTTGTCCTTGGATAACGGGATTTTCTAAAATCGTAAAGTTTTTTCCGTCATAAAAGACATCTACTGCCTTGTCCTGACTGAGACGATTGCCTCCCTTGATAACAATCGCTGGCGCGCCCAAATCATGCAATTTTTGTGCTACTGTTTTCATGTCTTCCAAGTTTTTAATCTCTTGATCTGCTAGCAATTCTGCTTCTGGGAGATTAGGCGTAATCACACTCACATGAGGGAAAAAGCGAATCAACTCTTGACAGAGTTCACTAACAGCCACATCGTGCGTCTCCTTGCAGACCAAAACTGGGTCCAATACCACAGGCACTCCCGGACGTTGCTTGATAAAGTCCAATGCCTTCTCAGCCACACTGACAGTAGGGAGAAGACCAATCTTAATCCCTGCAAAGTCCACATCAAGCAAACTATCCAACTCATGTTGAAAAATGACATCATCCGTAGGAAAGACTTCAAACCCCTTTTCTGTCAAGGCTGTCAAGCAAGTCACCGCTACAAAACCATGCAAGCCATTCAAGGTGTAGGTCGCCAAATCAGCTGACAAACCTCCACCACTAAAAATATCATTTCCAGAAAGTGCTAAAATACGATTATTCTTCATAACGAATCTCCTTTAAATACAAGCCATTTGGTGCTGCCGTTGGACCTGCAAGCTGCCTGTCTTTTTTCTCCAAAATCAGGTCAATCTGCTCAACTGACATGCGGTTATTGCCGATTTTGAGAAGAGTTCCCACCATATTACGAATCTGCTTATACAAGAAACCATTTCCTGAAAAGGTAAAGGTCAAAAACTGGCCTGTCTCATCCACCCTAAGACTCGCTTCTGTGATGGTGCGAACCTTATCCTCTACACTGGTCCCAGAAGCTGTAAAGCCGGTAAAATCATGGGTTCCTTCTAGCTTTTTGATTGCCATCTGCATCCGTTCCACCTCGAGCGGATAAGGAAAGTGAGTGGCATAGTGACGGCGCATAGGATTTTTAGGACGGCCCCTATCCACGATAAACTCATAGGTCTTGCTATGCTTGGCGTAACGGCAATGAAAGTCATCTGCCACAAGCTCCATCGAGATTACATCGATATCTTCAGGAGATTGGGTATCCAGGGCAAAACGAAGCTTCTCCTCATCCATCTGATAAGGTAGATCAAAATGAATAACCTGACCAAGGGCATGAACCCCACTATCCGTCCTACCAGCACCGTGAACAGTGATAGCCTGTCCTTTATTCAGTCTCGTTAAGGTTTTTTCGATTTCCTCCTGAACGCTCCGCGCATGGGGCTGACGCTGAAAACCAGCAAAGGCATAGCCATCATAAGAAATGATTGCTTTATATCTTGTCATGTGTCTATTTTATCAAGAAATATCTAAGCAAACAAGTTCAAAGAAAGGGAATTGTCTGGGTACAAAATTCCCAAAAAGAAAAACTTAGGAAACCAATCCTAAGCTCTCTTTTGAAGTGCGTACATAACAAAGATAGAAGTGACAATCAACCAGCATCCTAGAATGGTGAAGACCAACATACCGTTTTGAGTCACCAAGCCAATCGCCCCAAGAATGAAAGGTGTTGTAAAGGCTCCAAAGCTGCATCCTAGCACTGCAAAAGATGTTGCCTGATTAAGGAGCTTGGCTGGGATTCTTTCAGAAAGAAGCTGAAAGACAGTGGTCAAGGCCACACTGTAAGAAAAACCTGCCACAACACTTCCAACTACCATCACACCCAATGACGGAGACAAGGCAATCACAATCTGCCCCAATCCAAAGGTGATACCTGACCAAAGGAGCAACCTTTCTTTAAACAGAGAAATAAAGAAAGAAAAACTCACACCTGCCAAGATACCAATCAACTGCATGATACTTAAAACCAAACTCGATAACTGGGCATCCCCTAGACCTCTTTCCACCATCAGACTAGGAATACGAATGGTGATAGCTGTATTGGTGCAGACAACAACTGCTGCTTCGACAGCCAATAGAAAAATTAAGCCTTTCATCTGTCCTGTCAAACGAGTTGTTTCGGCCTCTTTTTTCTTTGTTTCTTTCTTTTCTTTCCCATAAGGGACAAAGAGCAGATAAAGGATCAATACTAAAAATCCCGCACTGTAGGCCAAGAAGGTCACTGTCCATCCCAAGGATAAGAGTTGACCTACCACTAGAGTCAAAATCGACGCCCCGACAACTTCTGCTGATCCGCGGAGACCCAGCATCTGAATCCGTGTCTTTCCATGATAGCGTTCGCTGATGATGGAAATGGCCTTGGCATTGATCATCCCCACGCCCAAACCAAATAAAATCCGCATCGCAAAGACAAAGTTGTAATCCTGATACCAGAAAGGGGCTGTTCCCCCGATAGAGAGGATGAGAAGTCCTAGACTAATCTGAAGTCGTTCAGGAAGCAAACGCTCCAAAAACCCATTTAAAACCAGCATAATCATGATTCCAAAAGAAGGGAGACTGACCAGGAGCTCGATTTGTTCTTTGGGGTAGCCTTGATAGTAGTCAAACATGGCTGGCAGAGCACTTGAGATGGAAAAGGAGGTAATCAAAACGAGGGAGAGAGCCAAAATACTAGCCCGTTCTAAAAATTGTTTCATGAATTTTCTTTCTGTATATTTCTCACTGTTGATCCTTTTAAAAGGAAGGTGGCAAGAAAAGAAGGAGCCCGATTGAACTAAAGACTCCGTCCTAACTTTCCTAATAGGAAGACTATTTTCGCTTGATTTGCTTGATCAGATAGAAGATAAAGCCTGCAACCATATACGCTGCAAAAATGATCAAACACCATTTGATGACCACGTCCCAACCCTTGTTCACATTTAAAAAGAAATAGGGGAAGGGATTGTCCTTGGAATTTGGAATATTGAGTTTTAAGACCAGGCCGTTAAACAAGGCAAAAATCATATAAACCAAGGGCAAGATGGTCCATAAGACTGAATCCCAAATCTTGTATTGACCCTGTTTATCAAAGAAGAGGGTGTCGGCTAAAAACCAGAGTGGAACGATATAATGGCAAAGGAAATTTTCCACACGGTAAAAGTCTGTCGCAATCGGAGCAAGCATAAAATGGTAAATCACACAGGTAATCATGATACTCATGGTAACGCCACCCTTGAGACGAAGCAGGGTCGGACTTTGCCAATTTTCACCTGAACGGCTCATCACACGGAGCAGATAGCCAGTGAAAATCGTTACCAGAAGATTGGACAACACTGTGTAGTAAAGGAGCATACCAAAACCACCATGCTTGGTGATCTCTAAATAAACCCCTGTAAATGCCGCTAAGAACAAGAGCACACGACTATAAAAGATAAATTTGTAGTTCAGTTTCATGGCTAGATTTTCTTAACAAACTCTGACTTCAATTTCATAGCTCCAAAACCATCAATCTTACAATCGATGTTGTGGTCGCCTTCTACGATACGGATATTTTTGACACGAGTTCCTTGTTTCAAGTCCTTTGGCGCACCTTTTACTTTCAAGTCCTTGATAAGGGTTACAGTATCTCCGTCAGCCAATTTATTTCCATTGGCATCGATAGCAACAACACCTTCTTCTACTTCTGCAACTTCTGCAGGGTTCCATTCATAGGCACACTCTGGGCATACCAAGAGATTTCCATCCTCGTAGACATATTCTGAATTACATTTTGGGCAATTTGGTAAGTTGTTCATAAGTCCTCCTTAAACTAACAATTATTCTTTAAAATTCATATGTTATTGAACAGCAACTATTATACCGTAAAATCCTACTTTTGACAATGTGTCCTAAGTCTAGCAGACAAAAAAGTCATGCAACTTTTTACAGTTACATGACTTTTAAAAGATGATTGGTCATGGGCACTTATCAAGCACCTCATGATAAAAGGGGTAGCAACTATATCTTACAGACCAGGAGCTTGTCCTAGTTCTGCCGCAATCATCCAGACTGTTTTTTCAAGGTCAGCCTTAGCACCAACGAAGATATCATTAGTAACATCATCACCTTCTTCATCTGTTACATCCAAAGCTTTTTGGAAAAGAGTGATGAAGTAACGATAAATTTCAAGGACACGTTCCAAACTTTCTTCTACATTACGGAATTCTCCAACTTCTTCTTCGATTTCACTGTGTTGAAGAAATTCTGTTAATGTAGAGTATGGTTTGCCACCAAGTGTAATCAAGCGTTCGCTGACTTCATCAAGGTAACCATCTAGGCTATCCATGTATTCATCCATCTTAGGATGCCATACTTGGAAACCACGACCACGCATGTACCAGTGTACTTGGTGAAGGGCAATGTGAGCCACATACAAGTCTGCTACTGCTTGGTTAAGCACTTCCTTTGTTTTTGCTAGCGCTTCAGGCGCTGATTTAGATAATGTTGTTACGTCTTTTAATGCATCTTTTTTCAATTCAACCATTTTTTTCACCTCGTAAAATTATTTTTGTAACCATATTATTGATTACTACCTCAGTATACCACTCCAAGTAGACAAAAGCAAGAAAATTAACCCATATTAAAAAAGTTGTAATTGACTGATAATTTAAGAAAAATTTAGCTTTATTTTATTAGCTGACTTGATCAGATTTGCTCGAAAATTGGCTTTGGTACAGATCATAATAAAAGCCTTTTTCTTGGAGCAAGCTTTCATGATTTCCCTGCTCAATAATCTGTCCATCCTTAAGAACGAGAATCTTATCCGCTTCTTGAATAGTAGAGAGACGGTGGGCGATGACAAAGCTTGTTCTTCCCTTCATCAAGCGTTTCATGGCTTTTTGAATCAAAAGTTCCAAACGGGTGTCAACAGAGGAAGTCGCTTCATCCAAAATAAGAATTTTAGGATTGGCTAGGAGAGCACGCGCGATGGTCAAAAGTTGTTTTTGTCCGAGGGAAATATTGCTGGACTCTTGGTTCATCTCCATGTTGTAACCACTAGGAAGCGTTCGGATAAAGTGATCTACATTTGCCGCTTTGGCAGCTTCTATTATTTCTTCGTCACTGGCGTCAAGATTTCCAAAACGTAGGTTTTCTTTGATCGTACCTTCATAGAGCCAAGCATCCTGCAAGACCATCCCAAACTGACGGCGGTAGTCTTGTCGTGACAACTGGCGAATATCCTGCCCGTCAACCAAGATTGCGCCTGCTGTGACATCGTAAAAGCGCATAAGCAGATTGATCAAGGTCGTCTTACCAGCTCCAGTAGGACCAACAATCGCCACCATCTCTCCCGGTTGAACTTCCAGATTAAAGTCTCGAATCAATGGTTTGTTTTCAACATACTGGAAGTCAACATGTTGGAAGGTCACCTGACCTGTTAAGGGTTCAAGGATTTCGAGTTCTTCTCCCTTGACTTCCTCTGTCTCATCCAAGATATCGAAGATGCGGTCTAACGAAGACTTAGCACTTTGCATTTGACCCGCAAGTTGTGTGATGTTTTGGATAGGCTGGCTGACCTGCCAAACGTACTGAACAAAGGCCTGCATATTCCCCACTGTCAAGCGACCCGCAATCACTTGCAAACCACCAAGAACTGCAACGATCAGATAGGTCAAGTCCGATACAGCATGAAGGGCTGGCATCATGAGCCCAGAGATAAAGCTGGCTTTAAAGCCAACACGTTGGAGGTCGTCTGTAATCTTAGAAAATTCTTTATGAGAGGATTCCTCACGACCGTAGAGTTTCAAGACATTAAAACCTGTAAGATTTTCCTGCACATAGCCATTCATCCGTCCTAAAATAGCCGCCTGTTCTTTAAAATAAGGCTGAGAACGTTTCAGGATGCTTCTGGCACCGAAATAGGTCACTGGAATGGATAGAATCACCACTATAGCCAGTTGAAAGTTCAAGTATAAAACCATTCCCATGACAAGGACAATCGTCAGAACGGCATTGACAATTTGGAGGAAAGACTGTTGAAGAGCGTTGGACACTGTCTCAACATCACTGGTAAAGCGCCCCAACAAATCACCAAATTGGTGTTTATCAAAGAAAGATACTGGGATACGATTGAGCTTTTCAGTCATTTCATTTCGCAGATCCTGAGTCATAGACTGGACTGCATTGGTCATGAAATAGTTGGAATAATAAGACCCAAGTTCATATAAGAGACCTCTAAAGAGGTAAATGATTAAAACAGTTCCGATGTAGCCAGTATTGATATGAGCGCCTGCAAGACCATTAGCCATATCTAAGAGATTCTTTGTCAACTCCGTAATGGCTAACCCCAATACAAAAGGCTCCAAGACACTCATGACTACGCTTAAAACTTTTAGAAAGACTGCAAAAAAGACAGAAAAACGGTAGGCTTTCAAATAGCTCCACAAACGAGCCAAACTAGATTGTGTTTTCATATTTCCTCCTATTCTTCTGTTAGCGATGCGTTTTTCAACTGCGACTCAGCAATTTCACGATAGATGTCATTGGTTTCCATCAATTCCTCATGTCGACCGCGACCCACGATTTCCCCTTTATCAAGAACGATGATCTGATCCGCATCCATGATGGTTCCGACACGTTGAGCGACGATTAAAACCGTAGCATTCTGTGTTACTTCCTTGAGACGACGGCGTAAAATGGCATCCGTGCGATAGTCCAAGGCTGAGAAAGAATCGTCAAAAATATAGATATCAGGATTCTTTATAACCGCTCGGGCAATTGAGAGACGTTGCTTCTGTCCCCCAGAAAGATTACTTCCACCTTCAGCTAGATGTGTCGCAAAGCCTTCTTCTCGGCTTTCGATAAAATCTTTGGCTTGCGCCACATCTGCTGCCTGATGTAGGTCTTTGTGACTAGCATCTTCCTTCCCATAGCGGATATTTTCAGCGATAGTTCCGGTAAAGAGCAAGGCCTTCTGCGGAATAAAACCAATCTTTTGACGGAGAGACTTGAGGCGATAATCTCTCACATCGATACCATCAACTTTGATTTTCCCAAGCGTGACATCGTAAAAACGAGGAATCAATTGCACAAGAGAGGACTTGCCCGATCCGGTCGATCCGATAAAAGCAATGGTTTCACCTGGTTTAGCACTGAAAGAAATATTGTGCAAAACAGGATTTTCCGTCTCACCAGGATAGGCAAAGGTGACATTTTCAAATTCCAAATAGCCGTGGGTTGCTGTCTCTCTAACGCCTCCTTCATTGGAATCAATAGAGATTGGCATATCCATGACTTCTTTCAACCGTTCACTCGAAACAGCTGTACGAGGGTACATAGTGAAGAGATTAGATAGGAAAAGGAAGGACAAGAGGGCGTGAAAACTATATTCGATAAAGGCTACTAGATCCCCAATTTGCAAACTACCTTGTTTGATAGGATCCAGAGCAAACCAGACAATAGCCACAATCATGGCAATGATAATCTGAACAAACAAGGGTTCCGTCAAGCCAGTTAGTTTAAACAGACGATTGGAATTAGCTGCATAGACCGCATTTTGTCCTGCAAAGCGTTCTTCTTGAAACTCCTCACGAGCAAAGGCACGAATGACACGAAGCCCCATCAGATTTTCACGAGCGTATTGATTGATTTTGTCCAAAGTTTTCTGCTGTTTCTCTGATAAAGGGCGAGTTTTAACAGCAACATAAATGACCACCACAGCCAAGAAAGGTACTGCAAAAGCCACTATCCAAGCTAATGACGGGCTGGTTAGAAAGATCATTAAAATACTAGATAGCATCATCATGGGAGTGATGACACCCAGTTTTAAGGTCTGTTCTGCAAACTGCATGAGAACAAAGGCATCACTGGTAATACGAGTAACCAGTGAAGATACTCCAATCTTTTCATATTCATGATGAGAATACTCTTGCAATTTGGCATAGAGATCATCCCTCATATCCTTGACCATATTGGTCGTTAGCTTACTAGCAGCGTAGGCTAAGACTATACGCCCCAAGGTTCCACATAGGATAATCACCAGCATGATGGCAGCCCAAACATACAATTGCTGTTCATTCCCTTTATTAACGCCTTCATCAATCATCCGAGCTAGAACAGTCGGCAGTCCAAGATTGACGATAACAAAGAAAATAGCGCCAAAGAAATCCAAGAATAACCACTTGGGATATTTTTTCAAATAAGACCAAATATAGAGCATAACTCCCCCTTTCATAACTTTTTGATATAGAAAAGAGCGCGCATCTGCACGCCTTTCTTTCCCTAAGGAACTTTCCTAGTCTAGAAAAATCCCTCTTTCACAAGAATGCTCCAAGTAAAAATAAGACAGGCAGTCAAAGTCACCTAGTACTTTTGACTGTCTGTCTGGAATAAGTTAGATTATTTTACAAAATCAAGCAATGCCAAGAAGCTTTCAGCTTCAAGTGACGCACCACCAACAAGGGCACCGTCAACGTCTGGGCAAGCCATGTATGAAGCAACGTTTTCAGGTTTAACTGAACCACCGTATTGAACACGAACTTTGTCAGCAACTTCTTGACCAAAGTCAGCTGCTACAACGTCACGAACAACCTTACACATTTTTTGTGCGTCGTCTTGTGAAGCTGATTTACCAGTACCGATAGCCCAGATTGGCTCATAAGCGATAACTGATGCAGCAACTTGTTCAGCTGTCAATCCAGCCAATGCAGCAGATACTTGAGCACCTACGAATTCAGCAGCTTTACCAGCTTCGTAAGTCTCAAGTGATTCACCACAACAGATGATTGGAAGCATACCGTTTGCAAAGATTGCTTTTGCTTTTTTGTTGATATCTTCGTCAGTTTCATGGAAGTAGTCACGGCGTTCTGAGTGACCGATAACAACATAGTCAGTACCGATTTCTTTCAAAACTTGTGGGCTAGTTTCACCAGTGAAAGCACCTGCATTTTCAAAGTAGCAGTTTTGAGCAGCAACTTTAAGGTTTGAACCTTTAGCAGCAGCAAGAACAGTTGTCAAATCAAGAGCTGGAGCTGCGATACCTGCTTCAACAAGGTCTGATGAAGGAAGTTTTGAGGCAACGGCTTCAACGAATGCTTTTGCTTCTTCTGGATTTTTGTTCATTTTCCAGTTACCAGCGATAAATGGTTTACGTGACATTTCACATACCTCTTTTTTCATTTTATTTTCTATTATTTTATCATATTTATAAGGAGCTTGCAAATCTTACTCTAATTTACAAGATTTTTCAAGCGACTAATCTTGCCACAAATTCATAGCATCAAGGAAATCAGCCGAAGCCTGAACTTGTTTAGGATTGTTAGCTTCTCGCTCTGCTCGTTTGGCCTCCACCTGAGCCACAGACTGGATGCCTTCATGGCGCCAATTCCGAAGGATGGCCTGAATATATTTCCAGTTTGGCTTGCCATTTAGAACCGCCTCTCGGAGAGCTTCTTTAATCAAATCCGCCTTGATCCCATCTTCTTTGACAGTTTTGGAAAGATCTTCGATTTCAAACGGCGTCAGCAAGCGTCCTAACTCCTGCTGAAACGTCTCAACCAGATCCTTCAATTGGTTTTGCGGGTTTGGGGTAGTTGCAACTGGAGTTTGGTTGTCTAGCAAGCTATCCAAGCGTTCAAAAGCCAAACTAGCATCAAAAATCAGCTCAATTTCCCCATTTAGTTCAATGGTCCGATATTGTAGCAAACCATTTTCAGTCAAATTCGAAATGGATTGGTTGACATCTGCAAGTTCTTTTCCAATAGTTTCTGCAATTTGGCTTGGCGATAGCTCATCCAAAGCAGATGTATTTTGTAGATAAAAAAATTGCCAAACGAGAAAATCATCACTAGAAGGAAAGAGTTCCTTAAAATGCAAGAGCAGGGCACTTGGCAAAACCAAGTTCCCTGATTTGAAAGCGTCAAAATATGTCATAATTCCTCTTATAAATATCCAAATGAAGCTGCATCGTCCTCTACCTTTTTCCAGTCAAAAGGAGTTTCCTGATAAACGGCATAGTTAACCCAGTTACTGAAAAAGAGGGCAGCTGATGAAGACCAACAGAGACACGGTGTCTCATTCACATCATCATTTTTGAAGTAATTTTCCGGAATGTGAGGATTAAGCCCTGCCTCATAATCACGAAAATACTCTTTTGCTAGAGTATCACGGTCATATTCTAAATGACCAAAACTATAAATCTCACGAAGATCCCGACTGGCTAAAATAGAAACGCCGACTTGTTCTCCCTCAGAGAGGATTTCCAGATTGGTTTTTCCTAATATCTCTTCCTTATAGATTTCTGTATAACGAGAATGGGGAGCTACATAGCTATCATCAAAACCACGAAAGAGAAGATGGCCCTCTTTCAAGGTATCCTGCGGGTAAATGCCTGACAATTTCTGCTCCATCTGGTGTTTATCAACTCCATAGCGAGCATAAAGACCTGCTTGGGCACCCCAGCAGATATGAAGGGTCGAATAGACATGGGTCTTGGACCACTCAAGCACCTGACTGAATTCCTCCCAATAGTCCACTTCCTCAAATGGTAAATGCTCAATCGGAGCCCCTGTGATAATCATCCCATCAAAATACTCGTCCTTGACTTCAGGAAAAGTTTTATAAAAAGTCTCCATATGCTCTGCACGAGTCGTCTTGGAACGGTGGCTCTCCATATAGAGAAAGTCTATGTCCAATTGCAAAGGAGTATTTGCTAAATGCCGTAACAACTGGGTCTCTGTGACCACTTTTTTGGGCATTAGGTTTAAAATCAAAATTTTCAAGGGACGGATATCTTGGTGGGCCGCACGTTGATCATCCATGACAAAGATATTCTCTGTCCGTAAAATCTCAACAGCTGGCAATTTTTTATCAATTCTAATCGGCATAACCTTCTCCTAACTGTACTCTTTTAGAAATAATTGAATGTGTTTGAAGTCAAATCTCAAACACTTAGTCCTTTTATTATACTGCAAGAAGATATAGTTTTCAATTATAGTTTTTCTCTAACTAGCTATAGTTTGTTTATATAGCAGATGAAGAGAAAACAGCCCCAAGGACTGTTTTTCATTAATAATGCATAAGTACCTTGTAATCGTAATCACCGATTTTTTCGCGGCCTTTAAGTTCATCAAGTTCAATCAAGAAAGCACAACCTGCCACAACTCCACCAAGTCTTTCGATCATTTCAATGGTTGCCTTGACAGTTCCACCTGTCGCCAAGAGGTCATCTACAATGAGAACGCGTTGACCTGGTTTGATGGCATCAGCGTGCATGGTCAAGGTATCAATACCGTACTCTTTTTCATAGTCAGCAGAAATCACTTCACGCGGTAATTTGCCTGGTTTACGAACAGGTGCAAAGCCAATTCCCAACTCAAAGGCAACGGGACAGCCGACAATAAATCCACGGGCTTCTGGTCCCACGATCATGTCGATCTTCTTGTCCGTTGCATACTGAACGATTTCACGAACAGCATAGCTATAAGCATTTCCATCTGCCATCAAAGGGCTGATATCACGGAAGGTGATGCCTTCCTTGGGATAATTTTCAATCGTTGCGATATAATCTTTTAAATTCATCTTTTTCTTTCTTTCAAAGTTTTTTACTCTCTATTATACCATATTTTCTGAGAAAGAAGAAGAGGAAAGCACTTTTCCTTGATCCATCAGGAAATAAATGAACTCATTTTTTCTAGAATAAAAATATCATCAAAAAAACGAGCACTTTTGTACTCGTTTTTTATAAATTTATTGATTAAAGTGAGTTCACGTCAACCTTGATACCAACACCTTGAGTAGTTGTGATTGTCAAGCTTGTTACGTAAGTTCCTTTAGCCGTAGCTGGTTTAGCTTTTTGGATTGTTTCGTTGAATGCTTTGAAGTTTTCAACCAACTTGTCAGCTTCAAATGATACTTTACCGATAATAGCTTGTACGATACCTGCACGGTCTGCACGGTAAGTGATTTTACCACCTTTAGACTCTTCAACTGCTTTAGCAACATCCATTGTTACAGTACCAGTTTTAGGGTTTGGCATCAAGTTACGTGGTCCAAGGACACGTCCAAGACGTCCAACAAGAGCCATCATATCAGGTGTAGCGATAACTACGTCGAAATCCAACCAACCGTCGTTGATTTTAGCAACAAGGTCGTCTTCACCAACGAAGTCTGCACCAGCAGCTTTTGCTTCTTCAGCTTTTGCACCACGTGCAAATACAAGAACGCGAGCTGTTTTACCAGTACCGTTTGGCAATACCATTGCTCCACGGATTTGTTGGTCAGCTTTTTTAACGTCAATGTTCAAGTTGTAAGCAACTTCTACAGTTGCATCAAATTTTGCAAAGTTAGTTTCTTTTGCAAGAGCTACAGCTTCTTCTACGCTGTACGCTTTTGTGCTGTCAATTTTCTCAAGAGCAGCACGAAGTTGTTTGCTTTTTTTAGCCATTTTTTATTCTCCTTGTAAGTGGTTCAATCGATTTTCATCTCCCACGTCACTCCTCGAAATGATGAAGTCTTGCGGGTTATATAGGGATGTTATTGATTAGTCAACAACGTTGAATCCCATAGAACGAGCAGTACCTTCGATCATACGCATTGCAGACTCAAGGTTTGCAGCGTTCAAATCTGGCATTTTAGTTTCTGCAATTTCTTGTACTTGCGCACGAGTAACTGAAGCAACTTTTGTTTTGTTAGGTGTACCTGATCCTTTTTCAACACCTGCAGCTTTTTTCAAAAGAACAGCAGCTGGTGGTGTTTTAGTGATGAAAGTAAAAGATTTGTCTTCGTATACTGAGATAACAACTGGAATAATCATACCAGCTTGGTCAGCTGTACGAGCGTTGAACTCTTTTGTGAATCCCATGATGTTGATACCAGCTTGACCAAGAGCAGGTCCAACCGGTGGAGCTGGTGTAGCTTTACCAGCAGGGATTTGCAATTTTACAAGTTTTTCGACTTTTTTAGCCATTTTTAAATCCTCCTTTGTGGTTTTGGCGGTAATGTAAGATTTTTACCTCCCACAAGTATGCTTTACACATACTTTTCCATTATACACTATTTATCTAAAAATGCAAGAGAAAACTTTCGTTTTTAATCGACGTAATCTCCGCCTTCAAAGCCATAGTACTCTTCCAAACTGAGACCACTTGCAGCAATTTCTTTAGCTTCTTTTCCAACGTAGCGGAGATGCCATTCCTCAGCCATGTAACCTGTCTCCTTTTCCTTGCCCTTGAGATAGCGAACAACAAAGCCATAGTCAGCTGCATGGTCCAAGAGCCACTGGGCTGCCTTTTCCTCCGTCACCAATTCTCCGTTAGTCCCAATCAAATCAAAGGCAAGTCCTGTTTGGTGTTCACTGTAACCTGGTCGTGCTGAATAACGATCTGCTGCTTCCTTCCCGTCTTGATTGACATAGTCTTGGTAGAGCTTAACCTGAGTTTCATAACTTCTAAAACCACTATAATGGTCGCTAATCGGGAAACCTGCCTCTTGCATAGCTTTGATGAGTTTGACCAACTCTGCCTTGGCTGTTGGATTTTCCCCTGGATTGTAGTCTTTTGACAAAGGATAGTGTTTATTTGCTACGATGATTTCATCGTATTTTCCTTGGATGCTGTAGTAGTCTCCTTTATTGACCACTTCTGCTTTTTTCTGGCTAGAAGGCTGAGATTTGCTACCCACAGTTCCTTCTTCCTTGGTACTTTGTTCTGTTTTTGAAGTATTTTCTTCAACTTTCGGTTTTTCTTGCGAACAAGCTGCAAGGGTCAACGCTAATAAACCAGATAAAATGACATATCTTTTTTTCATTTCTTTCTTCCTCTCTTAGGCCAAGCATTTCTCCAATTCATGTGATAAGGCTTTAATCATCGCTTCCAGCTCTGGTGATTGTACTTGGCAATCTTCTGCTGCCATTTCTTCCCAGGGCACCCACCAGACTGGACCACGGCCATTAAGTCCGTAACCTTTCATATCACCTGTCCTCCTTGGAAATAGGTGCCAGTGAACGTGGGCATCTCCATTTCCTAGAAGTTCAATATTCATCTTTTCAGCCTCAAATGCTTTGGCGACTGCCTCTTGAACCAAGCTCATTTCCTCTAAAAAACGAAGTTTTACAGGATTTTCCATTTGGTGGAGTTCTGTAACATGCTCTTTTGCTAAAAACAAGGTATAGCCCTTAAAGTATTGGTGGTCTCCGATGACCACATAGCCTGTTTCTAGTTCTTTGACAAAGTAGGGATTTTCCCCTGACTTAATCAATTCAATTCGTTGGCAGATGAGGCACATAAGTTTCTCCTTTCAACTCTAAAAGGGTGTGATTAAGGTCAAAGAGTCGGTGTTTATAGGTCATCATTCCCCTCCCTCTTATCTTTATGAAATAAATTCTTAATCTTATTAAAAAATGGAATAACTTTAAAATTATTTCTAAAGCGACTCTTACTTAACTCAGGTCCCTGTAGCTTCCTATATTCTTCGATATAAATTGTAGATACTTTACCAATTTCACTTTCCCCGAAAATGATGGCTTTTAAAATTAATACACCAACAATTAGAAGTAGTGAAACCATTCCATTAAGGAAAGCAATAAAAGGATTATTAAATAAATAATACGCTACCCCAGCATCAACTGCGGCAATAAAGAAAGAGAGCGCTGTAATGCCTATTTCAGAGTTTCTATCATCGCTTTCATTAACACTCAATTCTGGGAGTAAAAAAATTAAAATCATTACAAAAATCAAGCCAAAAGTCCAAAACGAAGAGAGTTCAGTGGGTTGTTCGATAAAACAATTATATCCAGAGTACATGAAAAATAGCTGAAGTAATAACATCACATACTGAAATAAATAAAACCATATTTTAGATGAATTTATAAGCGAAATATTTTGTTCTACTTTTATATCTAGTAATCGTTTAGCAATTTGTATCCGATGAGCTAGTTCTTTTAAATCTTTTATTTGAAGTATTTGAAAAGCAAGTTTTTTCTCTATAATTTCTATTTGATACCATACATATCCATCATCTTCTATCCACTGATATTTTCCAAAAGTTTTTATTTTTCGTCCATATGGGTTAATTTTTTGAGAAATTTTAAAAAGTAGTTTCTCTAAATCTGGGTTAGCAATTCCTTTATCCACCAGTTCATCGGCATAAACAACTAGTTCTTTAAAGTTTTCTTGTTTATTTTCATACACATACTTACGATATTCCTCTTTTTTCTTTTGGAAATAAGCATACAAACCCGAAATTATCCCTGTTATTATAGCAGGCGTTGCTAATTGTTTCAGTATTTCATACATAATACTTTATCGCCCCTTTACTCCACCAACTTACTCTTGAGATAGGCATCAACCATGCGCTCAGTCGCTACTACTGAATCAATGTGGGTGCGCTCATAAGAGTGACTGGACTCAATACCAGCTCCAAGGAGGGCATGCTTAACCTCTGCGCCTGCTGACATAGCTGCTGAAGCATCCGATCCATAAAACGGATAGATATCGAGCTTAAATGGAATATCTTGCTCTTTTGCCAAAGCTACTAAGTGTTGACGGAAGTCATAGTGATAAGGACCTGAAGCATCCTTGACACAGATAGATACTGTGTACTCATCTGTCTGTTGGTCATCGCCCATAGCTCCCATATCCACAGCCAGATATTCTACTACCTGAGCAGGAATATTGGAGTTAGCTCCATGACCCACTTCTTCAAACACTGAAAAAGCAAAGTGTGTCGTCATCGGCAAATCAATTCCTTCTTCTTTATAAACTCGAAGGAGATTGAGCAAAATTGCTGCGCTGACCTTGTCATCCAAGTGGCGAGACTTGATAAAACCAGTTTCCGTCACAACTGTTCGCGGATCAAAACTAATAAAGTCTCCAACCTCAATACCCAAGGCACGCGTTTCTTTTTCATTGGTCACTTTTTCGTCCAAACGCACTTCCATATTGTCCTGCGTGCGTTCAGCAGTTCCTGCATCTTTGTAGACATGGCAAGATGTCTGGTGGATGAGGATCGTTCCAGATACCGTTTTACCTGTACTAGCCACATGAACGGTGCAGTTTTCTCCCTCAATCATGTTCCAAGGAAAACCACCGATACGGTCCAATTTGAGACGACCGTCAGGTTTGACAGCACGTACAATGGCTCCGAGTGTATCCACATGGGCAGTCACATAGCGATGTTGTTCGTTGTTTTGACCTTTGATTGTTACATTGACACCACCCTTTGCTGTGCGAACAGGCTGGTAACCAAGCGCTTCTAAAGTATGGACTAGGTAGTCTGAAATCTCACGAGTATAGCCCGTTGGGGATGCAATAGCGGTTAATTCTTTGATATAGTTTACAGTTTGATTCATTTCTTCACCTCTTTTGCTACCTATTATAGCACATTTCAGTAGAGAGGAAAAAGGAAAAATCACTCCTGTAGAGTTGACTTACAAAAGTGATTTCTATTTTTTATTCCATCTCAAAAACATCGCTTTCTTGCTTGTTAGGAAGGACCAAAGAAAGCAAGATTCCGATAATTGCTGGCACCAACCATGGGAGAGATGCCTTAGCAAAAGGCAAAGCATTCACAAGATTTGCTAGAAACTCAACTTTAAAGGAGCTTCCTAATACGCTTGCAATAGCAATAGCTGTAACAACAGCAATTGTCAACTGCATACCTGGTTTTGATAGGGCGACAAATTTATTAACAATCACGATCATCACAATGGCGATGGTGATTGGGTACAAGATTACCAGTACTGGCACTGAGTACTTGATGATTGCATCAAGACCAAGGTTTGCAATAGCAAATCCAATCAAGGTAAAGGCAGTGGCATAGACCTTGTAGCTGATTTGTGGGAAACGTCCGTTAAAGAACTCTGCTGTCGACACAATCAAGCCAACTGTCGTTGTGAAGCAGGTTACAGTTACCATAACAGCAAGGAAGAGTTGAGCTGTTGAACCAAAGATTTCCTGAGTTGCTTGCGACAAGATATAAACACCTGGTGTTCCACCTTTCATCACTTCTGCTGGTACTGGGAAGTGATTTCCAAGAAAACCTAAACCGATGTAAAGAGCACTAAAAGCAAGAGCTACAACGATACCAACAACCCAAATAGTTGAAATATACTCTTTCTTACTTGAGAATCCAAGTTGTTTCAAGGTTTGAACAGCAATTACACTGAAGGCAACTGAAGCAAGGGCATCCAAAGTGTTATAGCCTTCTAGGAAACCTGTCCCAAAAGCAGAAGATTGATAGGCTGCTGAAGCCATTTGAGAACTGGTTCCACCATATTTGAAGGCACCTAGTACAACCAAGATAACGATCAACAAAGCAAAAACTGGCGTTAAGATACGTCCGATTCGATCCAAAATCTTTGATGGATTGAGCGAAATCAGATAGGCTGTTGCAAAGTAAAGTACGGTAAAGACAATCAATCCTAGACCTTTATTTGCTTCAGACAAGAGGGGGCTAATCCCAACTTCATAAGCTGTTGTAGCTGTACGCGGAATAGCAAAGAAGGGACCAATCGATAGATAGAGGACTGCAAGATAAAGCGTCGCAAACCAAGGTGAGATTTTCTTAGAAATCTCGTGAATGTATCCTTTCGGGTTTAGCGTTCCAATAATAAGTGTCAAGACAGCAATACCGACACCTGAAAAGACAAAACCTGCGATGGCAGGAAGAAACTGTTCTCCAGATAGGGCACCTAGAGAAGGCGGAAAAATCAAGTTCCCCGCACCAAAAAATATTCCAAACAGGAGCAAGCCTGTTAGGGCACCTTTTTTAGCCATAAAAATCTCCTTCATATTTCTAAAATACTGACCTAGTATACCATGATTAGGACTTTGGAAAAAGCATCTCTGATTAAATATTGAATGTTTTCAATTTTCTGAACTCTAAGGAAAAGAAAAAATCCTCAGAAACTCCAATATTAGTTGACTCTTCTCTGAGGAATCTTTTCTCATTCAAAAGCGTCCATACCTGCAGCTACATTAACCACATCATAGCTCTTTTCAGCCAGAAATTGATAGGCTTGGGCAGAACGGATACCAGACTTGCAAATGACATAGTAGGTCTGATGTTTATCCAACTTTTCATAGATTTCAGGTGAGGTACTCCGTGAGAAGTTTGGCGCACTTTCAATGTGCACCTGCTGAAACTCTACTACTTCTCTCACATCTATGATGGTAGCAGCCAGTTTGACAGAGTTTATAAAAATCTTCAAAGGTGATTTCTTTCATCTTTATTCTTCAAGGATTTTTGCTACTCTCTTTTTCAAATCAGGTAAAACTTCGGTCTCAAACCAAGGATTCTTTGCCATCCAGATTTGGTTTCGTGGTGATGGGTGCACAAGAGGGAAAAATTCTGGCAGATAAGCCTGATAGCGTCGAACTCTCTCTGTTACCTTGCCACTGACTTTCTCATGCAGATAGTAAGCCTGAGCATACTGACCAATCAAGAGCGTCAATTGAATATCTGGTAATTCTTTCAAAAGTTTAGGGTGCCATTTTTCAGCAAAGCCAGCTCGTGGCGGTAGATCTCCTGACTTGCTATGTCCTGGAAAATAGAAATCCATGGGCAACACCGCAAAATAACCTGAATTGTAAAAGGTATCTTCATCCACACCTAGCCAGTCCCGCAAGCGTTCACCACTCTTATCTTTCCAGTAAAGGCCTGCTTCTTGGGTTTTAAGTCCCGGTGCCTGACCGATGATATTGATGCGAGCTGTCTTTGGCGCTGCAAAGAGAGGCTCTATCCCCCTCTCTGTATAGCTTTTGTTTTGCGAATCAGCCATAATGGCTTGTTTGATTTTTTCGATTTGAGACATCTACTTTCCCTCCAAAAAGAAGTCTAAGCATAAGAGCTCAGACTTCTATCGTTTTATTTGATCAATTCATAGATAGCTTCAGCATAGATTGCTGCTGCTCGGAAGAGATCGTCCAAGGCGATAAATTCGTTGGCTTGGTGCATGGTATCGATTGAGTCTGGGAACATAGCGCCGTAGGCAACTCCACGTTCCAGCAAGCGACCAAAGGTACCACCACCGATGACTTGCTCGTGACCTTTAAGACCAGTTTGTTTTTCATAGACATTCAACAAGGTTTGCACAAGTGGATCTTCCATTGGAACATAGTGAGGTGTGTGACCATGTTCTGATAAGCTAACAGATACAACTGGCAAGTCTTCAAGAACTGACTTGATTTGCTCTGGATTTGTTCCTTTTGGATAACGGAAGTTGAGGGCAATAGTATTATCAGCACTTGCTTCGTCAAAGCGGAAGACACCGGCATTCATAGAAAGGGCACCCATCTTTTCATCCACATGAGCCACCTTGAGATTTTTACCCTCATGGTCATTCAAGAGAATCTTACCAGCGATGTCGAGGTAGTCTTTTGCAGGTCCTGCAAAGTCAAACTGGCTGAGGAAGAGGGCAAGGTAGGTTGCACCGTTGACACCTGAAGCAGGCATAGCACCATGGGCTGATTTACCAATCACAGTCACCTTGTACTGACCGTTTTCTTCTTGGAGTTCTCCTCTAAGTTTGTGCTCTGCAACAAAGGCATCTAGTTTAGCTTGCAAGTCAGCCAAGTCACCTGAAACGACTGCTGTCGCTGATTCAGGTACCATGTTTTCACGCAAACCACCTGTGAAACTGTGAAGACGGGCAACACCTGTATTTTCACCTGCAAAGTGAAGGTATTCTGTGATATTTCCTTTTTCACCATTAATGATAGGGAATTCAGCGTCTGGAGAGAAGCCAAAGTCTGGTTTCGCAAGTCCTACATGTTCAAAGTAGTAGTCCATATCTGCCCAACCTGATTCTTCGTCTGTTCCTACGATGAAACGAACTTTCTTAGAAGTTGGAAGGCCCAATTCTTTGATGATTTTCAAACCATAGTAACAAGCTGTTGTAGGCCCCTTGTCGTCTGAAGCTCCACGCGCATAGAGGCGACCGTCCTTGATAGTTGGTGTGTATGGATCAGTGTCCCAACCGCTACCTGCTGGCACCACGTCCATGTGGGCAAAAATTCCGAGAACTTCTTCTCCTTGTCCAAACTCAAAATGACCTGCGTAGTTGTCTACATTTTTAGTTGGATATCCATCGCGGTCTGCGATTTCAAGGAATTTTTCCAAAGCTTTTACCGGACCAGGTCCAAATGGATGCTGCGCATCTGCCTTGCTGTCATCACGTTCGGAGTTGATTTCCAAAAGGCTAAACAAGTCAGCCAAGAGGTCTTCTTTGCGTTTTTCTACTTCTGCTGTAAAATCAATTGCTGTCATTTTTTCTTCTTTCTATCTTTTCTCGATGATTTCATCTACTGGCAAGCGGTAGCTTGGTTCTAATTTTTCATCTGTGTAACCCACTGTAATCAAGAGTTCTGGACGGAAGCGGTCTTCGATTTCCAAAACTTCGTTGGCTTTTGATTTGTCAAAACCAAGGATAATGTTGGAACCAATCCCTTGATCTGTAAGAGCGAGGACCAAGTTCATGGCTACAATACCTGCATTAAGAGCTAGGTAGTCGCTGACCTGTTGTTCATTGTAACGGGCAAACTCGGCAGGCAAATTTTTCATAAAGTATTGGAGTTGTTCTTCTGAGAAATTGTTAGCACCACCAACTCGGGCAATCTTACGAGCACGTTTAGCCAAATCTGTGTCTGTAAACAAGGCAATAGTTACAGGCGCTGATGATACCTGTTCAAAGTTGGAACCGTAAGCCAACTTTGCCAATTCAGCATTTTTCTCACGTACCACCACAAATTTCCAAGGCTGGCTGTTGTGAGCGCTTGGTGCCAAGGTTGCGATTTCGATAGCCGTACGCACATCTTTTGGATCCACAGGCTTGTCAATAAAATGCTTGGTCGCATGACGTTTTTTATTTAATTCAAGAAATTTCATAATCGATTTCCTTTTCTAATTCTACTGCTTCCATTCTACCATATTTTGAAAGAGCTTGCAGAGATTTTTCATAGGAAAAGCAAGAGCAAAAAAACTGCTCTGCACAGTTTGTAATAATTCTTCTATTCAATCACTAAAAAATTAGCAGATGAAATCATACTGAGACAACTTCTCCGCTGTCACCTCTTCCAACTTTTTCTTTACCTGACCTTTTATAGCCGTATCCATCTGTGATTTTATTTTCCCAATAGCGACTTTTGTCTCCTCTGCACTTTCTTTTACTTTTTCTTTATAATCTGTTTGCAAGGAATTTTTTTCTTTTAAGATTACTGCCGCCATTGTATAGATTCTATTTTTCTCCATCATGCGATACATCTGACGTAAAGCAAATTCATATTCTTCATCTGTGTAATATTCATTTAATGGTGCGAGCATATGACCTCCTTAAATCTCCGATTGTCTGTTCTAACTCATCACGACTTTTACGATAATCTCTGTCTAACAAATCCTCTCGATACTGCAATTCATCTTCTCTACGCCTACACGCAAACTGAGAATCCTCCATCAATTGTTGTAAACTCCTATAAAACTGTTCTCCATCTTGGTAACTGTGTTGTCCTTTTTGAAGAAAAGCAGTCATCTTACCAGCTTCGTCTTCGACGATTCGGGCAAGTCGATCTCGACGTTCATAGAGTTCATTACGTTGATTCGTAAACTTTGCTTTCTGCTTTAGATACTCACCTTCCAAATCATGATACTCTTTTTCTTTTACTTTTAACTTTTGGAAGACTAAATCCGACTGTTCCATTTTCTAAACTCTCCTGCTAATTCCTTATCTGTAGCTAGTTTATTCTCTATGACTTGGATAATCTGTTGGTTAAGGCTAGCAAACTCTGTGGCTAGTTTTTCGGCCTTTTGATTCACTTGCTCAAAATCTTGCTCAACTGAACCGACAATCGTATCCTGAGTCACACCCACTGACGCAAAAGTCGATAGGACTTCATCATAACCCAGGTATCGGAAGCTACTAAAGTCAAGCTGATTCCATAAATCCTGTACCTTTGACACCACCTCCTCTTGAAGGTGCTTGATGTCGTCTGCACCAGCTCGAGCCGCATTAGCCATTCCTTCCCCTAGAGCCATCCCCTGTAAGCTATCCAAGTATATTTCTTCCTTGCTTGACAAACCATCTGCTGAGAGGTAGCTTTTGATTTTTTGGTAGCGATACATACCTGCTGTTGCTTCTGCTAGCGCCGTTACTTTGAGATTCGTGATTCGTTTTCCGTCCAAATCAACTAGCTGGCCATTCTCATCAAACTTCCACTGTGACAAGTTATGATATTCTAACTTGTCACCCCAGTTATCTTTTGCAGGGTAGATGTAGGGATAAATGGCTGTTTGAGTCGTATTCCCCGTAATATTGCCAATAACATCATACTTATGACGGTAATTGCGAAATTGTTCTGGATGTTCTTGCATGTACTTGATTTCTTCTTTCGAAATCAAGTTATGAATATCTGGCCCATTATACCCAACATTGGCATAACCTCGCTTTAAAGCGACATACATAGCCAGAGACTCTCCAAGCGAATGCCCTGCAGTTGTGATTTTAGCAGAGGGATGTTTTTGTCTGACCTCTTCCTCCACCTCCTTGGCATAATTCAAGGCTGTCACAAACTGAGAATCTACTACTTTCGCAGAATTTAGTCCTGAACGAGACTGTAGGTTATTCCTCCCAAGCCCCAAAGACTGTGCATCCGTTTCAAGATCCTTTATGTCATCTTTATTCGTCCCTGCATAAGCAATCACTACATGACTATAATCCACATTCCCATTTTTATCCACAGGAGCAACCGCCATCGCCTGCATACCGTTGGAGGTGTTGTCTTGGGTTTTTAGAACGCGGAAGGTTTGTCCATTTGATTTAAAAATCTTATCGTCTCTCCAAGGTCGTTTTACTTTTCCTGCATCAACATTATAAACTCCATCGACAATATCATTATAATTTTTATCTGTTATTTTCACCACTTGCTCCAATATTTCACTTTAATATTATCTATTGTTTGTTGATTAGTAATTTCATTTTTTTCTTGTAAATTTAATCTTTTATTCCAACTAATTACATAATTGTCAGTTTTATCATTAAATTTAAAGAAAGTAATTTCCATTTTAAGTTCTTTATTTACAGTTAATAACGCTGTTCTTGAACCTGTTGTAGCATTATTTTCTATATCATTAAATTCTATTTCATTGATTCCCTCATAATGATTAACTAAATACAACACCATCCTATCCTGTTCAATTCTCATTTTCTCTTCCAATGTTCTTTCTTTTTGGTGATTCAAACTAAACATCATGATTCCTCCTATTATACAGATTACTAAAGCAATAATACCCCATTTTTTACGCTTATTCATGGACACATCTCCTTATATTATTCTATAAAGCAACTTGCTCTTAATTACCTTATAGTATAACATAAACAACTTATTTAACTAACATAGGCATAATTCAAAGCTGTCACAAACTGAGAATCTACTACTTTCGCAGAATTTAGTCCTGAACGAAACTGTAGTTTATCCCTCCCGAGCCCTAAAGACTGTGCATCCGTTTCAAGATCCTTTATGTCATCTTTATTCGTCCCTGCATAGGCAATCACTACATGGCTATAATCCACATTCCCATTTTTATCCACAGGAGCAACTGCCATCGCCTGCATACCGTTAGAGCTGTTGTCTATGGGTTTGGTGATTACTTTAAACCGGTCGTTCCCAACCAAATCATCCTTACTATAAGGTCTATTCACCTTTAGAGCATCCACTTTATAAACATCGTCAGCAATATATCTATAATCTTTTTCAGTTATCATTTTAATTTACCATACCTTACATCTATGTCCAAGTCTGATTTACTATCAATCTGTTTTCTCTTTTCTAAAACTTCGCCTGAATTTCTAGATGTTAGTTGGGACATACTAATTTCACCACCTACATTCCATAATGTGAATCTAACATAGTACTTATCATTAACAAGCGCATCACCACTCCATGTCCCTGTTATACTATCCTTAGAGAAAGATTCGAATTCCACCACGCGAACTCCTTCGTAATGATTAACTAAGTATAACGCCATCCTATCCTGTTCAATTCTCATTTTCTCTTCCAACGTTCTTTCTTTTTGGTGATTCAAACTAAACATTACAATTCCTCCTATAATACAAATTACTAAAGCAATAATACCCCATTTTTTGTGCCTATTCATGGACACACCTCCTTATATTATTCTATAAAGCAACTTGGTCTTAATTGTCTTATAGTATAGGACCAATAGCCGCTATGGTCTTGTGCATTGAATTCAAGATCAGCATAGTTCACTCGCGATTTCCTTTTCTAATTCTACTGCTTCCATTCTACCATATTCTGAAAGAGCTTGCAGGGATTTTTCATAGAGCCAATACTTCTTTCAAACTCTCTGCAATTTATTTTAAACTCTTTAAGTAGGTATCGTTTGGATTTGAAGCAATCAAAAAGCAGGTGATCGAACACCTACTTTCTTATATTATTGACCAGATGTGTATGGAGCAATTGCTTTATAAGCCGCTTCCAGCGCTTTCTTCATTGTGTCACGTCCAGTTTTCAACTGTTGAACAAATAGAGTACGAGTTTGTTCTGGCACTACTGTATCATCAGAACCAATACTTGAAAGGCTTTCGTTAAATGACTCTCTTACAGTCTCCATAGACTTAAGCGCTGGTTCAACTTGGGCGTTATATGCTTCTTTTCCACTCTCTGGAATTTTCTCCCCAATTTCAACTGCATGCTTTTTATAATTGTCGACTAATTTGCCAAAGACTTTCTTCACATCTCCAACAGTTTTAGCATTGTCAATTTCTTCATCGGTGATCAAAACAACCTCATTATTTTCTGTCTTTGAACTAGACGTTGTTGATGAAGCCTCTGAAGAAGTTTTCTCTACAGAGCTTGAAGTCTTAGTCGAAGAGTCAGACGTTGTTTTCCCTGAACATGCTGCTAAAACAACAACAGATAAAAGAGCCATACTGGCTGTAATAATTTTCTTCATAATGTTCTCCTTTTTATTAAGAATTAAGTTCATTGTATAACAAAATAATTTCAATGTCAAACTTTAGCTAAGCCATCTTTTCTTCCTTATTGTCTGACTCTTTTCTAAATAATTCGGCTACCACCTCACTTCAAATTAAGGGCGTCCATTTTATTTCTAACTTTGCAGAAAATCAAAATAATCTTTCACATCCTCTACATATCCATGCTTTTCAATTAAACTAGCTAAAAGTTCCAGATTGTGCCCCTGATAGTTGTCTTCTCGTCGTAGCTCTTCATACATTTCGATAAAGGGAAGCCCCTTAGACTTGGCTAATTCTAACTCCGCTTCATAATCATAAGCGACTTTACGAAAATGGATATTGACCAATTCCCCATCCTCAACTTCTATCACGGCATACTGGGCACGGTGATTTTTTAACTTTTCCCAATCAAAATAGGGCATACCAATCGTACCTGGATTGATGATTTGTTGCCCTTGGCTGCCATAGCGAAGCAACTGTTTGTGGACATGACCATAGACTGCCACGTCCGTTTCCTCATCTAGGAGTTGGTCAAATTTATCTGTGTTATTCCCAACAGACAAGTCACCACCATAGTTCTTATTCGGCAAATTATGAGAAAGAGAAAAACGCAGCCCATCAATTTCTTTCTTCGCAACCATAGGCAGACTCCGCAGCCAAGCGATCTGATCGGGATCCATTCGCTCCATCAAATACTGCGTCATACGCAAGAGCTGAACTTCCTGTGGGTCTTCTAAGCCACATTGCCCATCTAAAGCCTCAAGGACACAATCATCCCAATTGCCTCGAACACTTGCTGTGATAGGAAGGCCCTTTAGCAGGGCGACCAAGTCATTTGCACCTGGACCCGGGAGGAAAACGTCTCCCATAAGCCAATATTCACTGGCTCCTTGATTTTTAGCATCTGCAATAACTGCTTCTAGTGCAGTTGCATTGCCATGAATATCTGATAAAATTGCGATTTTATGGTTCATGATGATTTCCTTCCGTTTGGTAATCTACTCTCTCTTCCGCCACTTGAGCCAACTCCACTTCTTCCTGCGGGTTCAACTTGGTTTGCACAGCTTCTGCGACTGCTCTTGGCACCCCAACTTCGACAATCTCATCCACACTGGCTTCCTTGATTTTAGCGAGAGACTTGAAATGCTTCATGAGATTCTGCTTGCGTTTAGGCCCCAATCCTTCAATCCCATCCAGTTGTGATGAAAAGGAGTTTTTGGAGCGTAGTTGACGGTGGAAGGTGATGGCAAAGCGGTGCACCTCATCTTGGATGCGTTGGAGGAGGAAAAATTCCTGAGAATTGCGAGATAACTCCACTACTTCCAGCGGATCTCCAAAGAGCAGCTCATGGGTTTGGTGCTTGTCATTCTTTTGCAGACCTGCAATAGGAATATCCAAACCTAGCTCTTCTTGAATGACCTGCTTGGCAATATTGACTTGACCTTGTCCCCCATCAATGACAATCAAATCTGGCGGGGTTAAACCTTCTCGTTGTACTCGACCATAACGTCTGCGGATAACCTCACGCATACTGGCATAGTCGTCTGGTCCAACAACCGTTTTTATCTTGTACTTACGGTAATCCTTCTTACTCGGTTTGCCATTGACAAAGACCACCATAGCCGAAACAGGACTGGTACCCATGATGTTGGAGTTATCGAAGGACTCAATGCGGACTGGAGTCGGGATTTGGAGCAAACGTCCCAGATTTTCAATAGCCCCTTGAGTCTTTTCGACTGATTTTTCTAGCAGATTGAACTTCTGCTCCAGACTAACACGAGCATTTTTTATGGCTAGATTGACCAGTTGTTTTTTCTCCCCACGTTGGGGTTTGAGAATCTTGGTATCCACCAAGGCCTTGACTGCTTCTTCATCGATATCCTGCGGAATCAATACTTCATTGGGAACCAGGTGAGATTTTTCTTGATAGAATTGTCCCACATAGGTCAAGAAGTCCTCATCCGGATCGTTGTAATAAGGGAAAAGATTGACATCCCGCTCGATGAGTTTTCCCTGACGGACAAAGAAAACCTGGACACACATCCAGCCCTTATCCACATAGTAACCAAAGACATCCCGATTTTGAAGATCCTTGGCCATAACTCGTTGCTTGGTCCGAAGCGTTCCAATAGCTTGAATCAGATCACGGTATTCCGCCGCACGTTCAAATTCCATACTTTGCGCTGCCACTGTCATTTTACTCTTGAGGTCATCGATGATTTTGTCATCCTGTCCTTTTAAGAAGTCAGAAACCTCCTGAGCCATGGACTTGAAATAGGTCTCATCTTTTTTACAGATAGTGTGGGCCATACATTGACCGATATGGTAATAAAAACAGACCTTAGACGGCGGATTGGTACATTTCCGAAAAGGGAAAATTCGATCTAGTAGCCGCTTGATTTCATTGGCCGCACCGACATCTGGATAAGGACCAAAGTAAAGTCCTCCATCCTTCTTGACCTGACGAGTGATTATCAAACGAGGATAGCGCTCATTGGTGATTTTGATAAAGGGATAGGACTTATCATCCTTGAGCATGATATTGTATTTAGGCTTGTTTTCCTTGATGAGGTTGATTTCTAGGAGAAGTGCCTCAATATTGGACTCAGTAACGATAAATTCAAAATCCACAATTTCAGACACCAGAGCCTCTGTCTTGGTATCGTGACTGCCACGGAAGTAGGATCGCACACGATTGCGCAGATTTTTAGCCTTTCCTACATAAATAATGGTGCCGTTTTTATCTTTGTGAATGTAGCAACCAGGACTGGTTGGCAAGAGTTCTAGTTTTGATTTGATCAAGTTGTTCATAGTTCCATTATAGCAAAAAGGCCGTAACAGGACGAACAAAAAGCCCCACCAACCGCTTGATAGAGGAGCTTTGATTTCTTTTCGGATTGCACCGACTTCATCTAGTCGCTACTGGTATAGAGTTCTTGAACAGCTGTCACATCCTGAGGCTGAATTCCATAGTAGGAACCTGCTGGTTGCATGACAGAAGTTTCGTTGGTATGATCCAATCCGATGGCATGCCCCAGTTCGTGCTCCGCCGTGTGCACGATCCGTTCATAAGAATAACCATAGTTTGGATTGGATAGATAATAGTGATTCAGGCGAACCGTTACAGATATAAATTGATTGGTTAACAAATTGGTTTGACTTTCGGCTTGACCTGCTACAGCGGTCGATCCATCATTCATCTCACTTGCCACAATATCTGCCTGGCTAGGATCTGCAACCACCTCAAAGGTAAAGGCTCCCGTTTGATTCCAGTTTTTTATAGCTTCTGCATAGGCACCTTGGAAGGTCTCATCCATTTGAGGCTCAATATAGATGCGAGCTGAGGTCTGAGCCCACTTTCCTTCTGCATGTTGGTGACTGTCTGTCTGAGACAAGACTTCCAGCGTTCCCGTCTCCCTCCATTGATTCCAGCCACCTTGACCAATCTTGCTCATTTTTTCAACCTGATTGACCGCAGAATGAAAATCACCAGACAGATACCAAACCACTCCAAAGGCAATGAGAAGTAGAATGACCACGGTCCAAACCAGACGCCAGAAGAAACGCCAAATTCCCAAAAGAAATCGGAAGAATAGTCGAATAATCCAGAACATGACGCTCCACCTTTCATAAAAATAAGAACCTATCTTGAAATCACATTCTCCTTGATCAAGATAGATTCTCTATTTTACTGAAGAAAGCTGAAAGAAACCTAAAACTAAGATAAGCGCTCTTCCAAAACAAAGTCAATTGGTAGAGTAGCCAAAAAACGCTCCAATTGTTTTTCCCAGTAGTACCACTCGTGCTTACCTGGACTATGACTATAGGTCACCTCAAAACCAAGTTTTTTGATGTTTTTCACTGCGAGATTATTGGCAGAGTAGAGATAGTCTTGTTCCCCACACCAAGCCCATAGTTTAGTCTTTTTATCGGATTTTGCAGCCATGCTTTCAAGCGAATGAGGACTAGCTGTCCAGTCTTTAATCTCTCCAAAAACTCCTCGCCAGTAGGCAAGTGACCCCAGATCCTGACTTTCAGGAGAAAATTCCTGAAAACTGAGCGCACCAGAAAAACTAGCCGCATGAGAAAAACGATTCGTCGATAGAGCGAGTTTGAAGGAACCATAACCTCCCATGGAGAGGCCTGCTATAAAGGTCTTTTCTCGCTTGCTGGTCATATTGGGGAAGAAACGTTTCATGACTTGGGGGAGTTCTTCTGCTAGAGCTGTATAATAGTTATAGCCATACTGAGTATCTGTGTACCAGCCATTATTTGTATTGGGCATGATAACAATGAGATTGGTCCCGCGCAACAAACGTTCGACATTAGTTCGCTTGAGCCAACTATTTTGATTTCCCGACATTCCGTGCAAAAGATAAAGGACAGGAATATCTGTGCAATCTGGTTCAGTCACCCTACTAGCATCTGGATAGAGTACGGTAACTCCCCACTCCATATCCAAAACTTCTGAGTAATACTCAATATTCATAACTGCCATGGTTTTCTCCTTTATACTATTCTATAAGAAAAAGCCGAATTTCGACTTTTTCTGTAGGTATTCTGCTTATTATTTTGCTTCCATCACGACTGGCAAGATTGCTGGGCGACGCTTGGTTTGATCAAAGAGATATTTGGTCAGATTGTCACGAACCTTGCCTTTGAGCTCTGCCCAGTCAAAATCATCACCTTGAAGATACTCTTCTACCGTTTGGTTAATCAATTCTGAACTTTCACGAAGAATATCGCGACTCTTCTTAAGATAAACAAATCCACGCGTGTGAACACGGGCCTTAGCCACAATTTTCTTCTCACGACGGTTGACAGTGATCGCCACGATAAAGATTCCATCCTCTGACAAGACCTTACGGTCACGAAGGACCACATTTCCAACATCCCCGATGGCATTTCCGTCAATCAAGACATCACCTGCAGAGACTGCTCCAGCTGGAACAAAGTCTCCATGTTCATAAGACATGGTCGTTCCCTTTGTAGGGATGAAAATGCGCTCTGGCAACATCCCAACTGCCATGGCAGCCTTGGCATGCGCATCCAACTCACGGTACTCCCCTTGGATAGGGAAGAGATACTTGGGTTGCAAGAGATTAATCATCAACTGAAGATCACGCGCATTCCCGTGTCCAGATACTCGCAAACTTTGGGTAATGAGTTTCACTACACCACCAGCTTGGTAGATCATATTTTCCACACGCGCCATGACAGCTTCTTTGGCGATAGATGGAGTCGTTACGATATAGACCAAGTCCCCATCCTTGATTTCCACATAACGATGGCGTCCGATAGACATCTTACGAAGTCCATTAATAGGCTCACCCATACGACCAGTCTCAAGGATAATCAACTCATGGTCTTCAAAACGAGACATTTCTTTGGGTTTGATCAAAAGACTTTCGTTGGCTAGAGACAATTTTTTGAGACGAATCGCTGTGCGGACGATATTTTCAACATCAAATCCAGTCAAAACAACTCGACGACCTGTGTCCGCCGCAGCATCAAAGACCTGCTGGATACGAGAGAGGTTGCTGGCAACAGCCGCAACGATGATACGACCTTCCCAGTCTGCAATGGTATTGGTAATTTCCTCTCCAACTTCACTCTCGCTCGCCACCTGAATATTGCTGTCCGCATTAGCCGAGTCACTGAGAAGAGCCAAGACACCCTCACGACCAATCTCGGCCAAGCGACCAAAATCAGTCGCATAGGATTCACTAGCTGTCTGGTCAAACTTGAAGTCACCTGTGTAAACAATGCTACCTTTTGGAGTTTTCAAGACGACTCCCAAACTTTCTGGGATGGAGTGAGTTGTACGGAAGAAGGAAACCTCAGTTCCTCCAAAGTCAATCTCCGTATTCTCATCAATCACATGAAAGTCATTGAATTTCTTAACAGCATCATTTCCTTTGACAAAGAGTTTTGCCAACTCGATGGTCAACTCTGAGCCAAACACAGGAATCTTAGCCTCTGCCAAAAGGTAAGGCAGAGCTCCAATAGCATCCGCATGCCCGTGGGTCAAGAAGACCCCAGCGATACGATCGCTATTTTCAAAAAGGTAGTCCATATTTGGAATGACGACGTCGACCCCAAGTTGTTCATTTTCAGGATATTTAAGCCCCGCATCCAAAACAAAAATTGAATTGCCAATCTCAGCAATGTACATATTTTTCCCGTTTTCACGCACACCACCTAGTGTTGTTAAACTGATATTACTCATTTTTCCTCCGAAACCTTAGTTTATCTTGATTATAGGGTAGGTTCACCCTCTTATTCTAAAAGTTCTAAAACTCTCAGCCGAATCTTTTCCTACCATTATATCATTTTTTTGATAATTTTCAAAATGAAGATTTGTTTCCAAAAAAGAGCTGGTTGCCCAACTCTTTCCTATCTTCTAGTTTTCTGCCATTAAGAAATCATACATTTCCTGCACTGTCCCCAGCGCCATGATTTCTTGATTTTTTACAGTTTGTTTGAGATTTTGGTATATCTGACTTTCTCCGATTTCCCTTTTCGCTGCTTCTTTATTGACTGTCATAACACCATCTTTGATCGTCACAAAGCCCAGTTCCTCAAATACTTGAATCATCTTGACCAGTAAGATTTGTTGGATATTGAGATAGGCTGCTAAGTCTTTAAGCTTATAACGAATATCAAACTCAGGGAATTGGTAAATGGTCTTATAGAGTTTAGCAAACTGCTCTCTGGTCCCATAACCTGTCAGATAATAGGCTTTCTCAATGTCATTTTTGAAATAAACAGCAGAGAAATTCTGTTCCTGAAAAACGCTCTTAAGCAGGCTAATATCCTCAGGAATGGTTTTCACAACCACAGCATCACTAGTCGCTAATTCTGGTAATTCTCCAGCAAAGTCCAAGACTGGAACTCCTTCTGGCAAGGCTGCATTCTTCCCACGAATATTAAAGAGTTGAACCCCCTCCACACGCGCATCTACCATCATCAACTGGAGGGCCGTTTGGCCATTCCATTGATTGACAGACAGGGTGACTGCCAATTCTAGATTCTTGGTTTGAGCAAACTCTGTCGCCCATCTACCTTGTCCAAAGGCTACCACTTCAAAGCTCGCCTCACCCTTGGAAATTTTTAGTTTGAGGTGGGCATTGCCTGCTCCCATGGTTCTGGCACTTTCGACCTGAAAATCCTTGATATAAAAGACAGGTTTCTGATTGTCCATTCCAAAAGGTGCCAAGCGTTCAAAACTTTTGACCGTTTCCAAGCTAAGCGACTCTAAATCCAGTTCTTCATCTAGATTTAACTTGTTCTTGCCAGCAGCATCTGCGCCTTTTTCACGGACATAGTCTTCCAAAACCTGAGATAAATCTGAAAGTTTCTCCACTTCCAGCGTCATTCCTGCTGCACCAGCATGGCCGCCAAAGGCGATAAAGAGGTCGCGATGGGGATCCAGAGCTTCAAAAATATCAACCGCTTCCACACTACGAGCACTACCTTTGGCACGACCATCTTCTATATTAAGAACAATAACCGTCTGCCCTAGCTCTTCCAACAAACGACCAGCAACGATACCCAGAACGCCAGGATTCCAGCCTTCCTTGCCCAAAACCTGGACCTTCTTCTCAGGATCCACCATGGTCTTAGCTTCTTCATAGATGGATTGTACGATTTCCTTACGCTCTTCGTTTTTCTGGTGAATCATGAGGGCAATCTCATGAGCTTCCTCGTCGTCAAACCCAGTCAGCAAATCAATGGCAGGATTGGGATCATCCAATCGCCCCAAGGCATTTAAACGAGGGGCAATCTGAAAGCCAACCGTTTCTTCCGTTACTTCATTAGCAGCAATCCCAGCCATGTCCAGCATTTCTTGTAGTCCAATGCGCTGAGTATGCCCCAACATTTCCAGACCATATTGAACCAAAATACGGTTTTCATCCGTCAAACTTACCATATCCGCAATGGTACCGATAGCGACCAAATCAAGCAATTCCACTTGCACTTCTTCTAAAAGGGCGCAAGCAAGCTTGAAAGCCACTCCGCATCCGGCCAACTGTTTGAAAGGATAGTCCGCATCCGGATGCTCAGGATGAATAATGGCGTAGGCATCAGGAAGGGTTTCCGGCATGGAATGGTGGTCGGTCACAATGACATCCACTCCCATAGACTGGGCCAATTCAATGGCTTCATGGCCAGCAACCCCATTGTCCACCGTCACAATCAAGGAAATTCCCTCTTGCTCGATAAAGTATTTATAGACACTGGCATTGGGACCATAGCCATCTGTAAAGCGATTAGGCAGATAAACTCGGCACTCGGCACCAAGTTGTTCCAAACTTTCCTTAACAATAGAAGCTGAGGTCATGCCATCCGCATCATAGTCACCGTAAACGAGGATATTCTCCCCTCCTTCAATGGCCTGACGAATCCGTTCCACTGCCTTGTCCATATCATGGAGCAGATAGGGGTCATGCAAGTCCTCTAAAGAAGGTTCTAAAAACTTCTTTAGACTTTCTTCATCCTGAATCCCTCTTTCAAATAATAACCGAGCCACCTCAGGACCCAGCCCAGCCTTCTTGGCTATCTTTGTAAAATCCGCATCTTCAACCTGCGGGGCAAACTGCCATTCATAAGTAGGAGTTATCAAAAAAACATCCACTCTTTCTAAGAATTCTATCGTTTCATTATAACATGATTTAGGTATTTTCTCTATCTTGATTACTTTTTACTACAATTTTACTAATTTTTTTCAGATATGATTTGACAAGAACATTCTTTTGTTGTAGAATCATGTTATAAAATCTAACACAAAGGAGATTTCTCATGGCTTTAGTAGAATTTAAACACGTCGAAAAATATTACGGAGACTACCACGCACTCCGCGACATCAATCTCCGTTTTGAAAAAGGACAAGTTGTTGTCCTGCTTGGACCTTCTGGTTCTGGGAAGTCCACTCTTATCCGTACGATTAATGGTTTAGAGGCTGTTGACAAAGGAAGTCTCCTAGTCAATGGACACCAAGTAGCAGGTGCTAGTCAGAAAGATTTAGTTCCTCTTCGTAAGGAAGTCGGCATGGTTTTCCAGCATTTTAACCTTTATCCACACAAAACGGTGTTAGAAAATGTAACACTTGCACCCATAAAAGTTCTAGGAATTGATAAAAAAGAAGCTGAAAAAACAGCCAAAAAATATCTGGAATTTGTAAATATGTGGGACAAGAAAGATTCCTATCCCGCCATGCTATCTGGTGGACAAAAACAGCGGATCGCCATCGCACGTGGTCTCGCCATGCATCCGGAGCTCCTCCTCTTCGATGAGCCAACATCTGCTCTTGACCCTGAAACCATTGGAGATGTTCTAGCAGTTATGCAAAAACTGGCACATGACGGGATGAATATGATCATCGTTACCCACGAAATGGGATTTGCCCGTGAAGTTGCGGACCGCATCATCTTTATGGCCGACGGAGAGGTTTTAGTAGATACGACAGATGTCGATGACTTTTTTGACAATCCAAGCGAACCTCGTGCCCAACAATTTCTCAGCAAAATTATCAACCACGAAAGTGACAAAGTCAAATAAGGAGGCGCCTATGAAAAAGAAATTTTTTTTATCCGCATTATTGATTAGCCTTTTCAGCCTTGCTGCTGCCAAACCAGTCCAAGCCGATACCAGCGTCGCAGACATTCAAAAAAGAGGCGAACTAGTTGTCGGTGTGAAACAAGACGTTCCGAATTTTGGTTACAAGGATCCCAAGACAGGGACTTATTCTGGTATCGAAACGGACTTGGCCAAGATGATTGCAGACGAACTCAAGGTTAAGATTCGCTACGTTCCTGTTACCGCTCAAACCCGTGGCCCACTTCTTGACAATGAACAGGTCGATTTGGATATCGCGACCTTTACCATCACAGAAGAACGTAAAAAACTCTACAACTTCACCAGTCCCTACTATACGGATGCTTCTGGATTTTTGGTCAATAAATCCGCCAACATCAAAAGTATTGAGGACCTAAACGGCAAAACGATTGGGGTTGCCCAAGGTTCCATCACCCAGCGCTTGATTACTGAACTGGGTAAAAAGAAAGGCTTGAAGTTTAAATTTGTAGAACTTGGTTCCTACCCAGAATTGATTACTTCCCTTCACGCTCATCGTATTGATGCCTTTTCCGTGGACCGCTCTATCCTGTCTGGCTACACCAGTAAACGAACAGAACTACTAGATGATAGTTTTAAACCATCTGACTACGGTATTGTTACCAAGAAATCAAACACCGAGCTCAACGATTATCTCGATAACTTGGTCACCAAATGGAGCAAGGATGGTAGTTTGCAGAAACTTTATGACCGTTACAAGCTCAAACCATCTAGCCACACAGCAGATTAAGGAGGACACCCCATGACAGATTTATCATCTTGGACAGCCTATTTTCAGGATTTTGGACAATTTTTCAATGGTTTCCTCTTCACACTTGCCCTAGCGATTGGTTCCTTTATCCTCGCCATGGTTTTGGGCATCTTCTTTGGGGCCATGTCAACTAGTAAACGCCCATTCTTGCGCGTTTTGGCTCGTATCTTTGTCGAATTTTATCAAAATACTCCCCTCTTGGTGCAGTTTGTCATCGTCTTTTATGGTTTGCCTCTTATCAGTGAACACACCATCATGATTCCGATTTATTGGACTGCTGTTCTCTGCGTGGGACTCTATCACGGCGCTTATATCGCTGAGGTTATTCGTTCAGGGATTCAGTCTATTCCTAGCGGTCAGATGGAGGCCGCCTTGTCACAAGGTTTTACCTATATCAGTGCCATGCGCTTGATTATCTTGCCTCAGGCCTTCCGTATCATCCTTCCTCCTTTGACCAACCAAATCGTTAACCTCATCAAGAATACCTCTACCGTAGCTATCATCTCTGGAGTAGACTTGATGTTTGTGACCAAGTCTTGGTCAGCTCTCAACGGAAACTATATCCCAGCCTTTTTAGGTGCTGCTCTTCTCTACTTTGCCCTATGCTTCCCTGTTGCCCAGTTTGGTCGCAAGATGGAGCAAGCCAACAAAAAAGCCTATTCACTTTAGGAGGTTACTATGGAATCTATTTTAGAAGTTTTAACCCCAGATAACCTAGTCTTTATCTTTAAAGGATTTGGCTTGACTCTCTACATTTCTCTGATTGCTATCGTCCTCTCGACCCTTATCGGAACAGTGCTAGCCGTCATGAGAAATGGGAAAAATCCTATCTTGCGTATCATATCCAGCATTTATATCGAGTTTGTACGTAACGTTCCCAACCTCCTCTGGATTTTCACCATCTTTTTGGTGTTTAAGATGAAGTCCACACCAGCTGGTATTACAGCCTTTACCCTCTTTACCTCAGCAGCCTTGGCTGAGATTATCCGAGGTGGCCTCAATGCCGTGGACAAGGGCCAGTACGAAGCAGGAATGTCACAAGGATTCACCTATGCGCAAATCCTCTACTACATCATTCTCCCACAAGCGATCCGTAAAATGCTGCCAGCTATCATTTCTCAGTTTGTAACTGTGATCAAGGATACCAGCCTTCTCTACTCTGTTATCGCTCTACAAGAACTCTTTGGCGCCAGCCAAATTCTCATGGGTCGTTATTTCGAACCAGAGCAGGTCTTCAGTCTTTATATCCTGATTGCCCTCATCTACTTCAGCTTTAACCTAGCAATCTCTAGCCTGTCTCGCATGCTAGCCAAACGTTGGCAACAAGCAGCAGAATAAAAAAAGAAATGTGAACAAAAATAGACGTTCACATTTTTTGCTATAAATGAAAAAGTAGCAACTTAATGCTATGCAAACGTTTTACTTTTTGATAAACTGACTTTAAAACCATAAAGCAAGGAGAAAAACAATGATCCACGAACTTTACAAAGAATTCTCTCAACTGGAACAAGTAGAAGCTATCGCTCTTGGTGGTTCACGTGCAGGACAAAACTACGATCAAAATTCTGACTATGATGTCTATGTCTATCTTAACTCACCTATTGACGAAAAAACTCGTCAAATCATTCTTAGCAACTATTGCTCCTATATGGAAATTGGAAACCAGTTTTGGGAGTTAGAGGACGACTGTGTACTAAACAACGGTATCGAAATCGAGTTGATTTATCGTTCGCTGGAGTCGTTTGAACAAGAACTAAACTCAACTGTTTTTCAGCATCAAGCCCAAAACTCTTATACAACCTGTATGTGGCACAATCTACTCCACAGCAAGATTCTATACGATCCGAATGGACACTATGCTTCGCTCCAAAAAACTTACCAGATTCCCTATCCACAGGAACTCAAAAAGCAAATCATTGAAAGGCAACTCCTTTTGCTAGAACAAGCCATGCCTGCCTTCTCTCACCAAATAGAAAAAGCGATCAAACGCCAAGATCTTCTTAGTATGAATCATCGTACGAGTGAATTTTTTGCTTCCTACTTTGACTTGTTATTTGCGCTCAATGAGCAAACCCATCCTGGTGAAAAACGAATGTTGGAGTACGCAAAGACCAATTGTACTCTCCTCCCTAAACAATTTGAAGAAACTATTCGCAAGTATTTCCAGCTACTCTATCAACCACAACAAGGAGAACAAGCGATCGTAACCTTGCAAACTATCCTGAAGGAACTAAAAGCCATTTTGCCATAGACCAAAAATAAAATGTGAACCTCTGTTGCTGTTCACATTTTTATTTGTAGTTGACTGTAAAATTCTAGTCTACTCATATTCAGTTGCCTATTTTTGACTCTCTCTGAAAATCTGCAACTAGGTTAGAAATTGTTCAATTGATTGACGAGCAATCATAAAGCCGTTCCAAAAACCGCACTCACAATCACTTACCCTGCTCTTTCATTACTAGTGACAATTTTTCCCTCAGGGTTACTACAAGATTTTTTAGAGATTCTAACAAGAATTACAATATGAATTTTACATATTACCATAGAACACCTCTATAGGAGAAAATCAGAGCTAAAATTAATAAAATATAGAAGGCGAGAAAAAGCCATCTCATCTTCACACATAGAGCAATATATTCTCTAATAAAGGCCGATGGGATATAGTAGGCGGCTGTACGGCAACCAAGACCATCTCCCTTCATCCCAATACGGCGAGCATAGGTACTGGTACGAAAAACATGGTAATCATTGGTCACAAAGAGAAAACGTGGACTGGCCACCAGCTTCTCTCCCATTTCTTTTGAGAAGAGAAGATTCTCATAGGTCGTCGTTGAGTCTTCCTCTAGGAGAATCGCTTCTCTCGGAACATCCGTCTCTTCCAGCAAATAATTACAAATTGCCTGACCCTCGGAAATCTTCTCATCCCCACCTTGACCACCACTTGCGATGATTTTAACATTGGGATTGAGAGACTGGCGATAGGCTTCTACTGCCTTGTCAATGCGACTCTTCAGTAAGGGAGTGACTTTTTCTCCATTCAACAAGCCTGCTCCGTGAATGATAATAAAATCATAATGTTTTTTCTTAGGAATGAAAAGATACAGAATGGAATAAAGCAGAAATCCTGCAAAGGCAAAACCAAAAATCAAATACGAATAAATCAAAAAGAAAAAGATAATATTCACTAGATGATTGGTGTAAAACAAGCCCTTGGTATCGCTCACTCGAATCGCCATGATTACAAAAAAGAATAGAATCACACACCCTAGCCCCAGAGACAAATAATTTGCCTTGGATTTTCCTTCTTTTCTCAACAATACAAATCCGTTATAAATCAGAAAAAAGCCACTTAGAAAAACTAAAAAAGGCAGCAGGAGAAAAATCCCTGCAAAGAAAATCATGTGCACTTCTTCCTGCCCAGCTTCATAAAAAAGATTGGCAATAGACAGGTAAGAAAAGAGCAGAGATAAAAGCAAGAGAGCTGGATTCCAGAGACTGCGATTGTCCCTAAAAAATGAAATCAAAAAAAGTAGGACGAAAAATCCTGTAATAAAGTACATAGTCTCCTCCTTTAATGACTACATTGTACCATAATTATGGCAATAGAAAAAGAGGAGCCTAGTCCTCTTACTTAGACAGTTTATTCTGAGCATCGGCTACAACCTGAGCCAGACTCGTCTGACGAAGTTGGTTTTCCATCGCTGCTTGAACATCGAACAGCTTTTGGTCCAAGACTGCATGGATATTCGCACCAATTGGGCAATTAGGATTTGGATTGTCATGGAAACTAAAGAGCTTACCAGATTTTCCTAAACACTCCACAGCTTGGTAGACATCCAACAAATTGATCTCTTGAAGGTCTTTTATTATCTCAGTTCCTCCCGTACCACGAGCAACTGAAATCAATCCAGCTTTTTTAAGTTGTGATAAAGTCTTACGGATAATGACTGGATTGACTCCGACACTGGCCGCAAGAAAATCACTGGTTACTTTACTATCTGTATCCTGCATTGCAATAATAATCATCATATGGGTCGCAATGGTAAATCGGCTTGAAATTTGCATCTTCTTCTCCTTTTACATCCTATCTGATACCCATTATACCCTTTTGTGTTGTAATGTCAATTATTACCACTATCCAGCCACGCATCCAACTCAGCATCATGCCCTTGTTCTTGGGCGATTTCAGACAGAAGCCCATGATTATGAGTGTGGTGAATCCCATTTACCAAACTTTCATAGTAAATCTGGAAATAGGGGAGTTTTAAGTCCCTAGCCAGCTGCAATTCGGCTTCTACATCATAATCCACTCGACGAAAATCAACATCAGACAAACCTGCTTCATCAAACTCTAAAATCATATACTGGGCACGCAAGTCCTTACGCAACCGCGCATCTAAAAAGAAGGGTTGCCCAATCGAACCTGGATTAAGAATCAACTGTCCGTCACTTCCGTAACGAAGAAACTGTTGGTGGATATGCCCATACACTGCGATAGAAGCATACGGCTCCGTCACCAATCTATCAAAATCTTCTTGTTTTCCCGTATGAATCAACTCCCTACCCCAGTTTTTATCAGGGAGATGGTGAGTGATTCCTACCGTCAAATCACCAAACTGACGATGAACTTGCATGGGTTGATTGTGGAGGTCTTCGATTTCTTTAGGGCTAATTTCTTCTAAGATGTACTGACTTTGGCGCAAGAGATAACGATGACTCGCTTTTGTAGGATCTAGCTTGCGATGCAAACCACGCCAGAGACTATTCTCCCAATTTCCCAGCACTCTTGCAGTGATGGGCAAGCTAGCTAAGAGATTCAAAATCCTTCTACGCCCCGTTCCCGGCATAAGAATATCCCCCAAAAGCCAGTACTCATCTACCTTTGCCTTTTCAGCATCAGCCAGTACAGCCTCCAAGGCTGTCGTATTCCCATGTATATCTGAAAGAACTGCTATTTTCGTCATTCTTTCTCCTCATTTCCTCTTACTTCTTCTGTTAGTATTATAGCAGAAAACACTCCAAAAAATCACTATCACTGCTTACCTGATCAACTTGTAAGAGCTTCCAATACGTGCTATAATATAAATAGAGAGCTCCCCTTCATTTAGGATTACGTGGTCTTCAACATCTCTCTATTTTTGCAGATTGGAGGACTATTGCCATGCGGAACTATCTTAAGTATATCCCATACTACCTTGTCATATTCTTCTTTTACTGGCCCCTCTATGAGTTGCTTTTACTGCTGATATCTGATCCTTATACGCTGAAAGGGCTTTACATTTACAACATCATCCTCTTTTCACCTTTGGCAACCTTCATCGTGTCTCTTCTTTATAGCTACCGTTTCCAATTCTCACTGTGGTGGCTGCTCGGTATTGGTCTGGTCTTTTGCTTTACCATCATCACCTTTGGTGAGTTCATCCTGCTTTACTTCCTAGCCTATGAACTCTTTGCCCTACTTGGCTTGGCTGCTGGCATGGGTATCAAGCATGTCTTCCAAAGAGAGAAAAACAAAAAAATTATACAAAAACCTTGAAAATTCTCGCAATCATGCTATAATAATGCATAGAGACAAGTCACTTAGTCCCTTTCTACTAGAGAGTGCGTGGTTGCTGGAAACGCATAGAAAGCCTAAATTGATACTACTCTACTGACTTTTATGCAAACATAAAACGGTGGCTACGTTAAAGCCAATCTGAGGTGTCCCTCTTTTTGAGGAACATAAATGAAGGTGGAACCACGTTGCGACGTCCTTTTATGGATGTCGCTTTTTGATTTATTAACGAAAAATCAAAAGGAATTTCTATTTATATTTCAAGGGCACCTTTACTATAACTAGGCTAATAAAAACTTTATAAGGAGAAAACCATGATTAAGATTACTTTCCCAGATGGCGCTGTTCGTGAATTCGAATCTGGCGTAACAACTTTTGAAATTGCCCAATCTATCAGCAATTCCTTGGCTAAAAAAGCCTTGGCTGGTAAATTTAACGGCAAACTCATCGACACGACTCGTGCTATCACTGAAGATGGAAGCATCGAAATCGTGACACCTGATCACGAAGATGCCCTTCCAATCTTGCGTCACTCAGCTGCTCACTTGTTTGCCCAAGCAGCTCGTCGCCTCTTCCCAGATATTCATTTGGGTGTAGGTCCAGCTATCGAAGATGGTTTCTACTATGATACGGACAATCAGGCTGGTCAAATCTCCAACGAAGACCTTCCTCGTATCGAAGAAGAAATGCAAAAAATCGTCAAAGAAAACTTCCCATCAATCCGTGAAGAAGTGACTAAAGACGAGGCACGTGAAATCTTCAAGAACGACCCTTACAAGTTGGAATTGATTGAAGAACACTCAGAAGACGAAGGCGGTTTGACTATCTACCGTCAGGGCGAATACGTGGACCTCTGCCGTGGTCCTCACGTCCCATCAACAGGTCGTATCCAAGTCTTCCACCTGCTCAACGTAGCTGGTGCCTACTGGCGTGGAAATAGCGACAACGCGATGATGCAACGAATCTACGGTACAGCTTGGTTTGACAAGAAAGACTTGAAGAACTACCTTCAAATGCGTGAAGAAGCCAAGGAACGTGACCACCGTAAACTCGGTAAAGAGCTTGACCTCTTCATGATTTCACAAGAAGTCGGACAAGGTTTACCATTCTGGTTACCAAACGGAGCGACTATCCGTCGTGAATTGGAACGCTACATTGTCGACAAGGAAATCGCTGCAGGCTACCAACACGTCTACACTCCACCAATTGCCTCCGTGGAACTCTATAAAACTTCTGGTCACTGGGATCACTACCGTGAAGATATGTTCCCAACTATGGACATGGGAGACGGTGAAGAGTTTGTCCTCCGCCCAATGAACTGTCCTCACCATATCGAAGTTTATAAACACCATGTACACTCATACCGTGAATTACCAATCCGTATCGCTGAGATTGGCATGATGCACCGATATGAAAAATCTGGCGCCCTTACAGGCCTTCAACGTGTACGCGAAATGTCCCTAAATGATGGTCATACTTTTGTAGCTCCAGAACAAATTGAGGAAGAATTCAAGAAAATTCTTCAATTGATTATCGACGTGTATGAAGACTTTAATTTGACAGATTACCGTTTCCGCTTGTCTTATCGTGACCCAGAAGATAAACACAAATACTTTGACAACGATGAGATGTGGGAAAATGCACAACGCATGTTGAAAGCAGCTATGGATGATATGGAACTGGACTACTTTGAAGCTGAAGGTGAAGCAGCCTTCTACGGACCAAAATTGGATATCCAAGTTAAGACAGCTCTCGGAAAAGAAGAAACCCTTTCTACTATCCAGCTCGACTTCTTGCTTCCAGAACGCTTCGACCTCAAATATGTTGGAGCAGATGGTGAGGAACACCGTCCAGTCATGATCCACCGTGGGGTTATCTCAACTATGGAACGCTTTACAGCTATCTTGATTGAGAACTACAAGGGTGCCTTCCCAACATGGCTTGCACCACATCAAGTGACCCTCATCCCAGTATCCAACGAAAAACATGTGGACTACGCATGGGAAGTAGCCAAGAAACTCCGTGACCGTGGTGTCCGTGCAGACGTAGATGAGCGCAATGAAAAAATGCAGTTCAAGATTCGTGCTTCACAAACCAGCAAGATTCCTTACCAATTGATCGTTGGGGATAAGGAAATGGAAGACGGAACAGTCAACGTTCGCCGCTACGGCCAAAAAGAAACACACACTGTCTCAGTTGATGACTTTGTTGAATCTATCCTGGCTGATATCGCCAACAAATCACGCGTTGAGAAATAAGTAATTAACACAAAAGCCTCCATTCGGAGGCTTTTTCTCATCTATGTTTACTCAATAACGAGCTTCACTTCAGCGAATTTGATGCGTACGATTGTTCCTTTTCCGACCTCAGACTCGATGCGAATCTGGTGACCCAGTTCTTCAGAAATTTTCTTAGATAGATAAAGTCCAAGTCCAGATGACTGCTGGGTTAGACGACCATTATAGCCTGAAAACCCACGTTCAAAGACTCGGAGAACATCGCTGTTTTTAATCCCGATTCCCGTATCCTTGATACAGAGCTCCTGATCTTCCATATAGATCTCTAGTCCACCTTCCTTGGTGTATTTGAGACTGTTTGAGATGATTTGCTCAATGACGACCAATAACCACTTCTTATCGGTCACGATGGTTTTGTCTAAATCATGTAGATTGACCGTCAGCCCCTTCTGGATAAAGAAAAGTGCGTATTTACGAACCATCTCCTTGACCAAGTCCTCCACTTGAACCTTTTCAAAGACCAAGTCATCGTGAAAACTCTCTAAACGCAAGTACTGCAAAACCAGATTGGTATAGGAGTCAATCTTGAAAATTTCCTGTTCCAGCTGCTGCTTGACCTCCCGATCAGAGACTTCTGCTACCAAGAGACGACTCGCCGCAATGGGGGTCTTGATCTGGTGAACCCACAAGGTATAGTAATCAAGCAAATCCGTCAGCTTGCTTTGGGCTTCCGACTTCTTTTGATACAATTCAGACTCACGCTCTTCAAGTTTCTCAGCCAGCGCACATTCCAGAGGAGACTTGGGATTTCTCTCAGCATAGAGAATTTCCTGACGGTAAACCTGAGCTTCTGCAAATATATCCCAAGCCAAAAATAAAACGGTCAAAAAACTACTGAGCAGCAAAAAATAAAGAAAATAAGATCCTAGACTAGCAAACAGAAACTGAAAGAGAAGAACAAGAAATCCCAACGAAAAAATATAGACAAAGATGCGACTGCGAGAACGCAGATAGGCTAGAAAAAATGATTTCCAATCAAGCATGTTTCAGTCCGTATCCTATCCCTTTCTTGGTTTCGATAAAGCCTGCTAAGCCTTGCTCCTCCAACTTTTTGCGCAGGCGAGCAACGTTGACAGACAAGGTATTGTCATCGATGAAAAAGTCGCTATTCCAGAGTTCTCTCATCAAGTCATCACGCGCCACGATATTGCCCGCATGTTCAAACAAGACCCGCAAAATTTGAAATTCATTCTTAGTCAAACTCAGAACTTCCCCCTGATAATGCAGGTCCATAGACTTGGTATTGAGGATCACACCCGCATACTCTAGCAAACTTTCATCCCGCCCAAACTCATAGGAACGGCGCAATAAACCTTGAATCTTGGCAAGGAGGACCTGCTGGTCAAAAGGCTTAGTTACAAAGTCATCCGCTCCCATATTGATTGCCATGACGATATCCATAGCCTGATCTCTCGAAGACAGAAACATGATAGGTACCTTGGAAATTTTACGAATCTCCTGGCACCAGTGATAACCATTAAAGAGTGGCAGACCAATATCCATGAGGACCAAATGTGGCTCCGACTGGACAAAGAGACTCAATACTTCCATAAAATCCTCTACCAAAACGACCTCAAATCCCCACTCAGAGAGTAGTTTTCCCACTTGTTGCCGAATGACTTGGTCATCCTCTACTAGTAAAATCTTGTGCATGCGCTCCTCCTTTGCTATTTCTCAAAGTATCAAAACCCTTTATATCAGATCTACGGATCAGTGTCTCATACTATTTAGCAGCCTATTCCCCACAAATCCAGATCAGTAAACAGATGCTATATAGAGAACATTCCCACTGATATCATACCTTATTTTTAAGTATAGTTCCAGCCTTATCCTATATTTTCCTTTTGTGTTCATTTGGTTAGCGTTTCTTTCACTTATTTAATAGATCTAGCCTTCTTATTGACAAGCTAGCCATGATTTGTTAGAATATGAATGAACAAATCGGTTTATTCATTCATAAAACAAAGGAGGCTAAATCATATTGGACAAAAAACAAGCTTTAAAGACAGCAGCCTATGAAGTTTTTTCGAAAAAAGGTTACAAGGCAACAGGAATTTCAGAAATTGCTAGGCAAGCTGGTGTTGCAGTTGGTTCTTTTTATAACTATTACGAGAGTAAAGAAGCCATTTTTCTAGACATCTATATAGATGAAAACAACCGTGTTCGCCAAGCTATGATCGAAGAACTGGATTGGGAAATTGACATGATCGACCTCATTGGTCAACTATTTGCTCAGTCCAGAACTCTCGTTTCTTCCAATAAAATCCTTGCAGAATGGTACAATCCTGCCATAGCAGATGAGTTGCACAGCTACTATTCCTCGGAGGAAGGCAAAGTCGCAAATCCATTTCATCAGTTTCTAGTTAAAACTTTTACAAATCGTATGCAGGCTGAAGGGTACTCGCCAGAAAAGATTCAAGATATCTTACAAGTTTACAACCTGTTTTACTACATGGATATGCATATCACGGAAAAAGATTTTCCAGATATTGGCAAGACCGTTGAAATACTTGCAACCAACTTCATTAAAGGAGTTCTAAAATAAAGAATGGATTTCTTTATTTTTTGGAAAAATATGAATGAATTTTTTTAAAGTTCATTCATAAAATTAAGAATAGGAGTCATAAAAAATGAAAAGAGGTAAAAAAATGTTCATTATCATTCTATCTACACTTGGAGTCCTAAGCCTTATAATTTGGGGTGCCATCGCTTATCTTGGACGAAGCCAGACATTATCGATAAAATCCATCGAAAACCCCAGCGGAGATCTATATTTAATTCATATCACAAAACCGAGTCATCAAATCTGGAAAGCTGGGGCTTATGCTAAGTTTACACTCCCTGACACCTCGTCTACTACTAGAAAAAATGAAGATAAAGGGAATCAATCTAGTCGATGGCTAACCATTGCCTCCACACCTGATGAAGATGAAATTCTCATTTTAACTCATAATAGTGGTAGCCTCTTTAAGGAAACCTTGACACATTTACCGGCTGGCAGTGAGATTGAGATGAGTTGGCTGGATTCCTCTTTGACCGTTAAAGATACGAATCAGCCACTAGTTTGCTTTGCATCTGATGTTGGTATTTCTGCTCTACGCCCGCTTGTCAAAGAGTGGGCTGGTAAATGCCCGATTATTCTCAATCATTTTGACAAAGGAGTAACTATTTTTGATAAAGAGATGAAAGAACTAGCTCAAAAAACACCGAATTTTACTTATAAAACTAACGATGAACTTTCTCAAAGTCAAGAATTTTTAAAACGTGCTATTGATGAATACGGCAATCAAGCCAGCTATCTCATCACAGGTCAGCCTGATGATGTAAATGAGATGAAGAATTTTTTAAAGGAAAATGGGATTGATAGCAAAAACATACAAGTAAGCTCGTTTAGAGGTTTGAAATAGGAGCAATCTATCTTCTATGTATTTCAATCAAACCCTACTAGGTCATTCCAACAAGCCTACTAGCTAATTCTAGGTAAATGTGATAGGATAGACATAGAGAAAGGAGCTTTTATGGCCAATATTTTTGACTACTTGAATGATGTAGCATACGATTCCTTTTATGACCTCCCCGTGAATGAGTTAGATGTTCTTGCCTTGACTGAATTAACCTACCTTGCTTTTGATGGTGTAGTCACCCAAGAACCCCAGCGCCTCATAGATCTAGCACCTCAAATCCCTAGAGAAACGACGATGCTGACTAGCAAAAACCGCATCCAGTTATTGGATCAGCTCGCTCAACACAAACGTTTTAAAAATTGCAAGCTCTCAGACTTTATCAATGATATTGACCCTGAATTGCAAAAACAGTTTGCGGCTATGACTTATCGTATCAGTCTCGATACTTATTTGCTTGTTTTTCGTGGGACGGATGATAGTATCATCGGTTGGAAAGAAGATTTCCATATGACCTATATGAAGGAAATCCCAGCTCAAAAACATGCCCTCCAGTATTTACAAGACTTTTTTGCCCAACATCCTAAGCAAAAGGTTATCCTAGCAGGACACTCAAAAGGGGGCAACCTAGCCGTCTATGCTGCCAGTCAACTTGATCCAAACTTACAGAAAAACATTATCGCTGTCTATACTTTTGATTCTCCTGGGCTTCACAAGGAACTGACCAAAACGCCAGGCTATCAAAACATGATGGAAAGAACGAAAGTATTTGTCCCACAAGGTTCTATCATCGGTATGATGCTGGAAATCCCTGATAAAAAAATCGTTGTTCGCAGCACTGCCCTAGGTGGTATCGCCCAGCATGACACCTTTAGTTGGCAAGTTGAAAACAAACACTTTGTCCAACTGGATGAGACCAATAGTGACAGCCAGCAAGTTGATACTACCTTCAAGGAATGGGTGGAGACAGTCCCTGATACGGAACTACAGCTCTACTTCGACCTCTTTTTTGGAATCATTCTTGATGCAGGCATCTCCTCTATCAACGATCTTTCTTCCTTCAAGGTCATTGAACACATTCACCATCTCTTTGTCCAAGCCCAATCCCTCACTCCCGAAGAAAGAGAAACCATGGGACGCTTAACCCAACTCTTGATTGACACCCGCTACCAAGCATGGAAAAATCGTTAAGGTAGAAAAAGACTTTCTGATACCCTAAGCCTTCTCTTCTGTGTTATACTGATATCAGTACATTCTTTGAGATTGGAGCCAGTATGAAAATCCATAAAACCGTGAATCCCATTGCCTATGAAAACACTTATTATCTGGAAGGAGACCAACACCTGATTGTGGTTGACCCAGGTAGCCATTGGGAAGCTATTCGCAAGACTATCGAGAAAATCAACAAACCAGTCTGCGCGATTCTCCTGACCCACACCCACTACGACCATATTATGAGTCTGGACTTGGTTCGTGACACTTTTGGAAATCCCCCCGTTTATGTAGCAGAAAGTGAAGCCAGCTGGCTCTATACTCCCGTTGACAATCTCTCTGGCCTACCTCGTCATGATGATATGGCTGATGTCATCTGCAAACCAGCTGAACACACCTTTGTCTTTCATGAGGAATACCAGATCGAAGAGTTTCGTTTTACAGTTCTACCAACCCCAGGGCACTCTATTGGCGGTGTTTCCCTGGTCTTTCCTGATGCTCATCTAGTCTTGACGGGAGATGCTCTATTCCGAGAAACCATTGGTCGGACAGATTTGCCAACTGGTAGCATGGAACAACTTCTCCATAGTGTCCAGACTCAACTCTTCACTCTTACTAACTACGATGTCTATCCAGGGCATGGGCCAGCTACGACCATCGCTCACGAAAAATCCTTTAATCCCTTTTTCTAGCAAACAAAAAACCAAGGATAATTTCCTTGGTTTTTTTGTAGCTTCTATTTTTATGTTAATATTTGCTCAGAAGAATCAATATTGACTAGAAAAGTAATTCAAAACTAATTAGCTGGATTCAATTCTTTCCATTCAAGGTTAGACAACTCAAGCTTTTCAGAAGAAATATCTAAAACTTGCTCTGCTTTTTCGTTGCCACCGATTTGAATAGTTGCTTCTTTAACCTTCTGTACTCCATTTTTATCAAATGAATATAGAGCCAGGTTCATTTCTGGACGAGTTGACTGCCAGTCTGCATAAGAGACTTGACCATTTTCGTAAATAACAAAGCCTGAGCGAAAACCACCTGCAGAAGGTACATATGCTGTATGAAGTAAACTAGGTTTGTGATTTTCCAAGTAGTAAATGGCTGAAACAAATTTTTCATCCCCAATAATCAACTCGTCTTGCCCATCCTTATTCAAATCAACAAGGGCATATTTAAAGTCTGGTGCATTTTGATAATCCATTCGAGAGAAAATCATGCCATATTCCTCTGAAGCAATATTATTTTGTTTGATTTCCTCTGCGAGATCTTTTCTATTACCTTGTTTTAAAAGCTCTGTATAGTGATTATAGCGTTCAATCACATCTTTATACAAATCTCGACCAGTTTCCTTCTTATTTTCAGCAGTTGATTGTGATGCCTTGGTTGACGAGTCGCTTGTATTTTCAGTCTTTTCTTCTGTTGATGTACTAGTCTTATCATCTTTGGATACAGATGATAATGTAGATGAAGATTCTGTATTGCTATTATTTTTATTGAGACCACAAGATGCCAAAACTGAAATCGAAAAAATAGCTGAAAGCATCATTAAAAATTTCTTCATATTAACCTCGATAGCACTTTATTTTCAGATGGATAAACTTCAAATATGAGTCACTCACTTCAAAATGATACTTGATTTAGGACTCACTTTACCAAATAATCACACGGTCCTCTGGTGAACGCCACATACCATCGCCTTCTTTGACATCATAGGTTGTAAAGAAGTCATCGAAGTTAGGTACTTGCACATTGACACGGAGTTTGGCAGGCGCGTGCACATCGACACTGGCCATAAGTTTCATCAACTCAGGACGGCCTTTCATGCGCCAGATACGAGCAAAGTTGTGGAAGAATTCTTCAGCAGAGAAGTCTGGTTCTCTCTTAGCAGCTTCAAGGGCTGCAGCAATTCCTCCCAAGTCGGCAACGTTTTCAGACACGGTTAGTTTCCCATTAATCGTTGCTCCGTAAGATTCTTGTCCATCAAACTGGTCGATAACTTTCTGCGTTTTTTCTTTAAAGGCAGCATAGTCACTCTCTGTCCACCAATCCTTGAGGCTACCATTTTCATCAAAAGAAGCGCCATTTGTGTCGAAGGCATGAGAAATCTCGTGGGCAATAACAGCACCAATACCACCATAGTTAGCAGAAGATGACTGGTGCAAATCATAGAATGGAGCCTGTAAAATGGCCGCTGGGAAAACAATCAAGTTCTTCTGAGGATTGTAGTAGGCATTAACCATGTGTGCTGGCATGCCCCACTCCTTGTAGTCAACTGGCTGGTTCCACTTGCTCCAGCTGTGCTTGATTTCCACACGCGCAAAGGCTAGGGCATTCTCAAAGAGACTGGCAGTTTCGTCCACTACCTTGTCCTTGTAGCGGGCTGGCAATTCCTCTGGATAACCGATATAAGGCTTGATGACATTGAGTTTGACAATAGCCTTATCACGCGTTTCAGGAGTGAGCCAGTCATTCTTAGCCAAACGTTCCTTATAAACATCAATCATAGTCGCCACTTTTTTCTCTACGTCTGCCTTAGCTTCTGGGGAGAATTTTTCATGCGCATACCAGAGACCAAGGGCTTGCTTAAAGGGACCTTGGGCCAAGTGATAGGCTGCCTTGACCTTGTCCTGAGCTTCTGGAACACCTGAAAGGGCACGTCCATAGGCACCTGATAGGACACGAATCTCGTCTGTGAGATAGCTGGTTGAAAGATTGACCACAGCCAAAATCAAGGTTGCCTTAAGCAAAGGCCACGCTTCTTCACTATAAAATTGGTCTGCTGCTTGCCAGAAACGTTCCTCATCTACGATAACCTTATCTGGAGTTTGTCCAAGAACTGCTTGGAAGAAATCATCCAAAGGTAGGGCAGGGGCAAATTTCTTGAAATCTTCATAAGCGTATGGATGGTAGAGTTTGGCATATTCTGAACTTTCTTCGTTTGAAAGAACCACTGCTGCGATACGACGGTCCAATTCCAATCTCTTCTCTAGTAAGTCTTCGATTTCCTCATCTGAAAAATCATAGGCTTTGAGAAGATTTGCGCTACTTTCCTTCCAAAGCGTCAAGAGCTCCTCACGTTGAGGATGGTCTTCAGCATAGTAGGTTGTATCTGGCAAGATAGTTCCTGGTGCACTTGCCCAGAGAACATTGGTTCTGGCATCCATAAAGTCTGGTGATACTCCAAATGGAAGGAAGTTTGGTTTACCTGCTAGTTCAAACTCTGCCAGTTTGCTGGTAAAATCTGCAAAGCTCTCCAAATCTTGGTATTCCTTGAGCAGAGGAAGGACAGGCTTGATTCCATCTGCATCCCTCTTATCAAAATCACGTACCATACGATGGTACTTAACAAAATTTGCGAGGATAGCGTCCTCTGGAACATCTTCGCCTTCCAACCACTTGTCCGTAGTTGCCAGCATTAACTCTTCAATTTCCTCATCAAGGTCAATAAAGCCACCTGTTCGAGATTTATCAGCTGGAATAACAGCTGTTTTTTCCCATTCTCCATTGATTGCATCATAAAAATCGTCTTGATAACGTGTCATCTTGTTCTCGCTTTCATTTTTTCACTTATTCTTAGCTTAGCAAAAAACACTTGGGAATGCAATTAAAAATGGTCTCTCTTTTTTCTTCATTTTTCAGTTATTATTTTAAATTTTTTAAAAATTAACTTGACTTAATTTTTTTTTTAATGTATATTAAAAGACAGGAGGAAAATAACTGTATGATACGTATCGAAAACCTCAGTGTCTCCTACAAAGAAACGTTGGCACTAAAGGATATTTCACTAGTGCTCCACGGACCAACTATTACCGGAATTATTGGTCCAAACGGTGCTGGAAAATCAACTTTATTAAAAAGTATGTTGGGAATTATCCCACACGAAGGTCAGGCCTTTCTCGATGACAAAGAAGTCAAGAAATCTTTACATCGAGTTGCCTATGTCGAGCAAAAAATCCATATCGACTACAATTTCCCTATCAAGGTCAAGGAATGTGTCTCACTGGGACTCTATCCATCTATCCCGCTCTTCCACACTTTAAAGGCCAGCCACTGGAAAAAAGTGGCGGATGCACTTGAAATCGTTGGACTCTCAGACTATGCTGATCGCCAAATCAGTCAGCTCTCTGGAGGACAATTCCAACGTGTTTTGATTGCCCGCTGCTTAGTGCAGGAAGCTGACTACATCTTTTTAGATGAGCCTTTTGTCGGGATTGACTCGATCAGTGAAGAGATTATCATGAATACACTGAGAGACCTTAAAAAAGCTGGTAAAACAGTTCTCATCGTCCATCATGACCTCAGCAAAGTCCCTCATTATTTCGACCAAGTTATGCTTCTCAATCGAGAATTGGTTGCTATTGGTTCAACTGAAGAAACCTTTACCGAAGTCAATCTCAAAAAAGCTTATGGTAGTAAGCTCTTCTTTAATGGAGGTGACCTATGATAGTAGAATTTATCGATGGATTGCAACATTTCCATTTCCTACAAAATGCCCTGATAACAGCTATAGTCATCGGGGTGGTTGCTGGAGCCGTGGGATGTTTTATCATCTTACGTGGAATGTCTCTCATGGGGGATGCCATCTCTCACGCAGTTTTGCCCGGCGTAGCCCTTTCCTTTATCCTGGGAATTGATTTCTTTATTGGAGCGATCATCTTTGGCTTGATGGCTTCCATCATCATTACCTACATCAAGGGTAACTCTATCATCAAGAGTGACACTGCCATTGGTATTACCTTTTCATCTTTCTTAGCCTTAGGTGTCATCTTGATTAGTGTTGCCAAGAGTTCGACAGACCTCTTCCATATCCTTTTTGGGAATATCCTCGCTGTCCAAGATACGGACATGTGGATCACCATTGGTGTGGGGGCATTGATTCTCTTGATTATCGGGATTTTCTTTAAACAACTATTGATTACATCCTTTGACGAGCTTTTGGCTAAAGCCATGGGAATGCCTGTTAATTTCTATCACTATCTACTCATGGTGCTCTTGACCCTTGTGTCAGTCACTGCCATGCAAAGTGTTGGAACGATTCTTATCGTGGCCATGTTGATCACCCCAGCTGCGACGGCTTACCTTTATGCGAATAGCCTAAAGAGCATGATTTTTCTTTCATCAACCCTAGGGGCAACCGCTTCTGTTTTGGGACTCTTTATCGGCTATAGCTTCAACCTCGCAGCAGGATCCAGCATCGTGCTCACATCTGCCAGCTTCTTCTTAATCAGTTTCTTTATCTCTCCAAAGCAACGATACTTGAAACTAAAAAATAAAAAAATCAATAAATAAGGGGAAACCCTTCTGGAGGAATCTAATGAAAAAATTAGGTACATTGCTCGTTCTTTTTCTTTCTATCATTGGATTAGCTGCCTGTGCTAGTGGGAAAAAAGATACAGCATCTACAAACCAAAAACTAAAGGTTGTAGCGACTAACTCTATCATTGCTGATATTACTAAAAATATCGCTGGTGACAAGATTGATCTTCATAGTATCGTTCCTGTTGGTCAAGACCCACACGAGTACGAACCACTTCCTGAAGACGTAAAGAAAACTTCTGAGGCTGACCTCATTTTCTATAACGGTATCAACCTTGAAACAGGTGGCAATGCTTGGTTTACCAAATTGGTCGAAAATGCCAAGAAAACTGAAAACAAAGACTACTATGCAGTTAGTGACGGTGTAGACATCATCTACCTTGAGGGTCAAAACGAGAAAGGCAAAGAAGACCCACACGCTTGGCTCAACCTTGAAAATGGAATTATCTTTGCTAAAAATATCGCTAAACAGTTGATTGCAAAAGACCCTAGCAACAAGGAATTCTACGAAAAAAATCTCAAAGACTATACTGAAAAGCTAGACAAACTGGACAAGGAAGCCAAAGAGAAATTTAACAATATCCCTGCTGAGAAAAAACTCATTGTAACCAGCGAAGGATGCTTCAAATACTTCTCTAAAGCTTACGGAGTTCCAAGTGCCTACATCTGGGAAATCAACACAGAAGAAGAAGGAACACCGGAACAAATCAAGACCTTGGTTGAAAAGCTTCGCCAAACAAAAGTTCCATCCCTCTTTGTTGAATCAAGTGTCGATGACCGTCCAATGAAGACTGTTTCACAAGACACAAATATTCCAATTTACGCACAAATCTTTACTGACTCAATCGCTGAAGAAGGTAAAGAAGGTGACAGCTACTACAACATGATGAAATACAACCTTGACAAGATTGCTGAAGGTTTGTCAAAATAATCCATTAAAAACGTCATTCTCACCGAATTGGCGTTTTTTCAATTTCCGGTCAAATCATTGGAAAAATCTGACAATTCTCGGTAAAATAAAAGAAAAAAGAATGGAGTAGTTTCATGACCACTTTTCTCGGAAATCCTGTAACTTTTACAGGTAAACAACTGCAAGTCGGAGACAAGGCACTTGACTTTTCTCTTACAACAACCGATCTCTCTAAAAAAACGCTGGCTGACTTTGATGGAAAGAAAAAAGTCTTGAGTGTTGTCCCTTCTATCGATACTGGTGTCTGCTCAACGCAAACACGTCGCTTCAACCAAGAACTTGCCAACCTTGACAACACCGTCGTTCTTACCGTTTCTATGGACCTACCATTTGCCCAAGGACGCTGGTGCGGGGCTGAAGGTCTTGACAATGCCATCATGCTTTCAGACTACTTTGACCATTCTTTCGGACGTGATTATGCCCTCTTGATTAACGAATGGCATCTCCTTGCACGTGCCGTCTTTGTTCTCGATGCTGACAATGTCATCCGTTATGTAGAATACGTTGACAATATCAACACGGAGCCAGACTTTGAAGCTGCTATTGCTGCAGTTAAAGAACTAGACTAAAATCACAAGCATTATGACAGAAAGCTAGAGAAATCTAGCTTTTTTTGGTATACTAGATGGAGAGAATGAACAAGAGGAAACGAATGACTCCAAATAAAGAAGATTATTTAAAATGTATTTATGAAATCGGTACGGACATGCAAAAAATCACCAACAAAGAAATTGCTGCCCGTATGCAGGTCTCTCCGCCTGCTGTAACAGAGATGATCAAACGCATGAAAAGTGAAAATCTCATCCTCAAGGATAAGGAGAATGGCTATCTATTGACAGATATTGGCCTCAAACTGGTCTCTGAGCTCTATCGTAAACACCGTTTGATTGAAGTCTTTCTAGTTCACCATCTAGACTATACTAGCGATCAAATCCACGAAGAAGCTGAGGTCCTAGAGCACACTGTCTCTGACCTATTTGTAAAGAGACTGGATAAACTGCTTGGTTTCCCTCAAACCTGCCCCCATGGTGGAACTATTCCTGCTAAAGGAGAACTCTTGGTTGAGATCAACAACCTACCTCTAGCAGATACTAAAGAGGCTGGAACCTATCTCCTGACTCGGGTTCATGATAGCTTTGATCTACTCAAATACTTAGAAAAGCATGAAATTCATATCGGTGACCAACTCCAAGTCAAACAGTTTGATAATTTTTCCAATACTTTTACACTGGTCAACAAAGGTGAAGACCTCCAAGTTAGCATCGATATCGCCAAACAACTCTATGTCGAAAAAATCAACTAACCCCTTATTCCTGAAAGAAACTTCTTTCAGGGATTTTTTATTATTTTAGTTGTAAGTCCCATTCGTTTGGTGTAGAATGAAGTTAGAGAAAAGAGGGGAGGCGTCTTATGAAAAAACTCTTTAGAATCCATTTTGCAACCATTGCAGTCAGCGATTTGCTACTATTAGCAATTTTTATCTCCAAAACCGATCCCTCTGTAGACTGGCTCCTGCTCTCTGGTTTTATTTTTATCCTTTCTCAAGGACTGCTGCTATTTCGCTTGGTTGTCCGACTCAAACATCATTTCTCTGAGATTTATCCTCAGATTAACAAAAAAATTCGCCTCTACTACTTAGGGATTCTCTCAGTTGATCTTCTGTTATTGATCCTTTTAGTCTTCACCAGTTATCAGCGATTTTCCTCTCTTACGCCAATCATTACTTCTTGTCATTCTACTTTTTATTATATAATGGCTAGCCACATAAGAGAAAACTATCCAGACTTTTACGACAAACATATCTCTTTCTGGGAGTGTCTATAAACAAAAACCAAGCCGACTGGCTTGGTTTTCTTATCTATTTTTAGTATCAAGGATAATGGTGACTGGTCCGTCATTGACCAGCTCAACCTGCATATCTGCTCCAAAGATGCCTGTCTGAACGTGCACTTCCTGAGCTAGCTTCTGATTGAAAGCGTTATAGAAGTTAGCTGCCATATCAGGCTTGGCTGCACCTGTAAAGGCGGGACGATTGCCTTTCTTAGTGTCCGCAAAAAGGGTAAACTGAGAAATAGAAAGAATTGCGCCCTCAATATCCTTAACAGACAGATTCATCTTACCTTCTGCATCAGAAAAAATTCGCATGTTGACGAGCTTTCGGACAGCATAGTCCAGATCTTCCTCTTGGTCCTCTGGTCCTACTCCGACCAACAATAAGAGCCCCTGATTGATTTTTCCCTGAACCTGACCTTCAATACTCACTTGAGCTTTCTTAACTCGTTGAACGACGATTTTCATAAAAATCCTTTCTAGATCTTAGCCATTGGTCCGTTTGACAGAGTAAACCTCTGGCACACTTTTAATCTTATCAACTACTGTGGTCAGTGTAGAGAGGTTGGAAATACCAAAGGAGACATGGATATTGGCAAATTTCATATCCTTGGTTGGTTGGGCATTAACGGTTGAGATATTCTTAGTTGTGTTGGAGAGAACTTGCAGAACATCATTTAAGAGACCTGTACGGTTGAGGCCGTAGATATCAATGTGGGCAATATATTCCTTGCTTGAGAATTGATCTTCCCATTCCACATCAAGGAGACGTTGCTCGTAGTTTTCTTGGGCGCGAAGGTTCATACAGTCCACACGGTGAATGGCTACACCACGACCCTTAGTAATATAGCCAACAATGTCATCACCAGGAACGGGATTACAACACTTGGCAATCCGAACGAGGAGACCTGAGGCGCCTTCAATCACCACCCCACCCTCATGCTTGACCTTGAGGGTTTCTTTGTTTTCAACCTTAACCTCGCCACCTTTGACAAGCTCTTCTGCCTCAGCCCTAGCTTTGGCACGTTCCTCCTCACGGCGTTCCTTTTCAGTCAGACGGTTAAAGACGGTAATAGCACTGATTTCTCCAAAACCGATAGCAGCAAAGAGGGAATCTTCTGTCTTGTAGCTAGTCTTTTGAAGGACTTGGTCCATGTGCCGCTTGTCCATATACTTATTAGCCACATAGCCATTCTCTTGGAGCTGATTAATCAGCAGTTCGCGTCCCTTATTAACAGACAATTCCTTGTCTTGATTTTTAAAGAACTGACGAATCTTGTTGCGCGCCTTGCTGGTCTTAACCATGTTGAGCCAGTCACGACTCGGGCCAAAAGAGTTGGGGTTGGTTACAATTTCGACCTGATCTCCAGTTTTGAGCTTGGTTGTCAGAGGAACCATACGGCCATTGACCTTAGCACCAGTTGCTTTTTCACCGACTTTGGTATGGATTTCATAGGCAAAATCAATCGGGCCTGAATCTTTTGGAAGGGAACGAACTGCACCATCTGGAGTAAAGACGTAAATCTCCTCCGCCAGATACTCTTCCTTAACAGACTCGACAAATTCCTTGGCATCGTCAGCCTGGTCTTGTAGCTCCATCATCTCCTTGATCCAGTTCATTCCAATCGCAGACTCTTTGCTGTTGACCTGACCTTTGATTCCTTTCTTATAAGCCCAGTGAGCCGCAACCCCGTACTCAGCAACTTCGTGCATTTCTTTGGTACGAATCTGGAATTCAATCGGCCCTTTTGGTCCATAGACGGTCGTATGGATAGACTGGTAACCGTTGGCCTTGCGGTTAGCGATATAGTCTTTGAAGCGACCTGGCATGGGTTTCCACAGCTCATGCACATAACCCAACATGGCGTAAACATCACTCTGGGTATCTAAGATACAGCGAATGGCAATCAGGTCATAAATTTCCTCAAAGCGTTTCTTCTTATCCTGCATCTTGCGATAGATAGAGTAGATATGCTTGGGACGGCCATAGATTTTCCCTTTTAGATTGCGTTCGGAAGTGTATTCCTCTAACTTTGTCACGACTTCATCGACCAAAGCCTCACGCTCTCTGCGTTTTTCCTTCATCATGTGAGTAATTTTGTAAAACTCAGTTGGGTTGAGATAGCGGAAGGACAAGTCTTCCAACTCCCACTTGACGCTGGAAATCCCCAGACGATGAGCAAGTGGAGCATAGATTTCCATGGTTTCTCTGGAAATGCGTTCCTGCTTGTCCTTTCGTAGGTGGTTGAGAGTTCTCATGTTATGCAAGCGGTCAGAAAGTTTGACCAAGATAACACGGATATCCTCAGACATGGCCATGAGCATCTTGCGGTGATTTTCAGCCAATTGCTCCTCTATTGATTTGTACTCAACCTTACCGAGCTTGGTCACCCCATCAACGATAATCCGAACATCATGACCAAACTCCCGCTCCAAATCATCCAGTGTCGCCTCTGTGTCCTCAACCACGTCATGCAAAAAACCACAGGCAACAGTTACAGCATCCAGCTTGAGCTTAGCCAGAATTCCTGCCACCTGAATGGGATGGATAATATAGGGCTCACCTGATTTCCGAAACTGCCCACTATGACAATCAACTGCGTAAATCAAAGCTTTTTGTACAAAAGCAACGTCTTCCTTTGTTAAATATTCTCTCGTTAAAGCGACAACCTCATCGCCCGACAAATTCACTTCTTTCGGCATTTATTCTCTCCAATTCTTCCTACCATTTTATCACTTTTTTAAGAATATTAAAACTAGAAAAGCCTGTTTTCATGCCTAGCCTAAGCAATTAAAAGAAAAACACTGCAAGAGAGACTCTGCAGTGCTTTGTTATTTTATTTATCTTAGTAGACTGTTTTTTCAGTTTCTACGTCGAAGAAGTGTGCTTTGTTCAAGTCAAATCCAAGTTCAACTGTTGCACCTGTTTGCAAGTAGTCACGAGCATCCACTTTTGCAACAAATTCGTCTTTACCAACTTGGCAGTAAAGGTGAGATTCTGAACCAAGCAATTCTGATACAGAGATAGTTGCTTTAACCACTGATTCTGGGAATGTTTCAAGGAAAGCAGGTTCTGCATTCACATCTTCTGGACGGATACCGAAGATCAATTCTTTTCCTTCGTAGCCTTTGTCACGAAGAACTTTCAAAGCACCTTCTGGCACTTTCAAGCGGAAACCGTCAGAAACAATTTCGCTACCAACCAATTTCACATTGATGAAGTTCATAGCTGGGCTTCCGATAAATCCTGCAACGAACTTGTTAACTGGGTTTTTGTAAACTTCTTGAGGAGTACCGATTTGTTCTACACGTCCGATAGTACCTGTACCAGCAGGGTTCTTAGTTGCTGACATGATAACGATACGGTCTGCAAGTGTCATCGCTTCTGTTTGGTCGTGAGTTACGTAAATAGTTGTAGCTCCGATACGACGGTGGATTTTCGCAATTTCAGCACGCATGGATACACGAAGTTTGGCATCCAAGTTTGACAAAGGTTCGTCCATCAAGAACACTTTTGCATCACGGACGATAGCACGACCCATGGCAACACGTTGACGTTGACCACCTGAAAGGTCAGCAGGTTTACGATCCAAGAATTCTTTCAAACCAAGGATTGCTGCCGCTTCTTGCACACGTTTGTCGATGTCTTCTTTGCTGTATTTGCGCAATTTCAAACCGAAAGCCATGTTGTCATATACAGTCATGTGTGGGTAAAGAGCGTAGTTTTGGAATACCATGGCGATGTCACGGTCTTTTGGAGCTACGTCGTTGACAACCACGCCATCGATAGATGCAGTACCTTCTGTAATGTCTTCAAGACCAGCAATCATACGAAGAGTTGTTGATTTACCACATCCTGAAGGACCTACGAAAACGATAAATTCTTTGTCTTTGATATCCAAGTTGAAGTCTTCAACTGAGTAGTGTTCGCTGTTTGGATATTTTTTGTAAATGTTTTTAAGATTTAATTCTACCATCGAGGTGAACTCCTTTTGTATTTTGATAGTTTTATTATAGATGAAAACGTTTTACTTTTCTATGGCAAGGTGACCAAAAAAATAAAAAAGTTCTGTGCAACTTGCACAAAACTTTAGAGAATATCTGGTAAAATCAACTGATAACACAAGGTCAGGTCGGTCAATTCCTTCAACTGTAGCCCTGTCAATTCTTCCCATCTATCAATCTTGTATTGGAGAGAATTGCGGTGCAGGTAGAGTTGTTGGGCTGTTTTAGTGAGAACGGCACTATTTTCCCAAAGAGAGAGAATGATTTCCTGAATCTGATCCTGATCCAAAATCATCTGGTGCAGGCATTCCTTGATTACCTTCAAGTCCACGCTCCTTTCTCCCATACTCCAAAGATAGAGTTGTGAAAAGGTATGAACACCTTGGTGACCCTGACGCCACCAAGTCTTAAACAAGTCTCGCTCTGCTTGGATTAAATCTGACAGAGCCTGATACCCAGCCTGTGACCAAACCTGTCCTAACATGATAGACAGACGAAGACCAAAGTCATACTCCACTGCTTCAATCGTATCACTTAAAATAGCTCGTACAGAGCTGTACTTATCTTGTTGAAGAACAAATACATAATCCTGAGCCCCGACCTGTAGCACTGTCTGGCAGTTGGGAAAAAGAGTCCGCATCATGTCTAGCCAAGAGGCCAGATTTTCCTGTTGGAAATAAGAAAGATGACAATAAACCAATTGAATCTTTTTGAAAGCTTGCGGTGCCTGCCCCTTCCCCTCAATCAGATAGGGATACCAAGGATCGAGCGAACGAGCCTGCTCCTGCTGGGTCAAAAGGGCAACCAGCTGCTTTTCACGCTCGCTGAGCCCAGCTTCCTCCAGTAAAATCCACTGCTGAGAGGCTAAAGGGAGAGTTAGATAGCCTGGTTTCTCTACTGGCTGATCTGAAATCTGAGCTTCAGGAAACCAGTCTTGTAGTTCTTTAGCAAGCATTTCTACTCCTCCACTTTTTGGATACACCAAGAAATTAAGGTCTCTAGCCGCTCCAGATTTTCAGTCAGATGGAGATACCCCATCACCGCCTCAAAGCCAGTAGACATGCGGTAGGTCACCACATCAGCATTTTTAGCCTTTGTGTGACTATTGGTATTGCGACCACGTTTGTAGATTTCTTCTTCTTTTTCCGTCAGGACTTGCTCCTCCAACATAAGGGCAATCAAGCGAGCCTGAGCCTTGGCTGAAACATACTTGGTCGCCTCTTGGTGAAGTTTATTGGGCTTGGTCATGCCTTTAAGGATGAGGTGGCGGCGAATATACATGGAATAAACCGCATCCCCCTCAAAAGCTAGCGCAATCCCATTAATGAGATTGACATCAATCACGTGTCCACCTCACTCCATCTTTTGTATCCAGTAGTTTAATCCCTTGAGCAGCCAGTTGGTCACGGATTTGGTCTGCTGTCGCAAAGTCACGATTGGCACGCGCTTCTTGGCGTTTTTGAATCAAAGCTTCAATCTCTGCATCCAAATCTTCCTCAACAAAGACAATACCAAAGACCTCTAACACGGCCGCAAGAGCTTCCTTGACAGCTGCATCATAGTTACCTGAGTTGATCCATTTGGCCATTTCAAAGACAACTGTGATACCGTTGGCAGAGTTGAAATCCTCATCCATAGCGGCTACAAACTTATCTTTAAAGTCTCGTAACTCTTGAGCATCTACATTTCCGGTAAATGGTTGCTCGTAAGTATTTTTTAGATACTTGAGATTGGTCTCGGCATCGCGAACTGCCTTTTCCGTAAAGTTGATGGGCTTGCGGTAGTGTTGTGTTGCAAAGAAGAAACGAAGCACTTGGCCATCGATGGTTTTGAGGGCATCATGAACAGTGATAAAGTTTCCCAAGGACTTGGACATCTTGACGTTGTCGATATTGACAAAGCCATTGTGCATCCAGTAATTGGCAAATGTCTTGCCTGTTTTGGCCTCTGACTGGGCAATTTCGTTGGTATGATGTGGAAACTCTAGATCAGCTCCACCGCCGTGGATATCAATGGTATCGCCCAAAATCTCTGTTGACATGACCGAACATTCGATATGCCAGCCCGGACGACCAGGTCCCCAAGGACTATCCCAAGAAATCTCGCCTGGCTTGGCAGCTTTCCAGAGGGCAAAGTCCACAGGATTTTCCTTACGTGCCGTTTCTTCATCTGTACGACCTGAAGCACCCAGCTCCAAATCTTCCAAGGTTTTATTGGCTAACTTAGCATAGTTGTGGGATTTTTCCACACGGAAGTAGACATCACCTTGGCTCTCATAGGCAAAACCTTTTTCAATCAAGTCAGCGACAAAACGAATGATATCAGCCATAAACTCTACTACACGCGGATGGCGAGTCGCAGGTTTGACACCCAGAGCTGATACATCCTCACGAAAGGCAGCAATATACTTATCCGCGACCTCCTGAGGTGTGATGCCTTCTTCCTTAGCCCGATTGATAATTTTATCATCCACATCTGTAAAATTGGAAATATAGTTGACCTCAAATCCCCGATACTCAAAATAGCGACGAACCGTGTCAAAAGCTACTGTTGAGCGGGCATTGCCGACATGGATATAGTTATAAACCGTCGGACCGCAGACATACATGCGAACCTTGCCCTCTTCAATGGGCACAAATTCACGTAGGCTGCGGGTCATGGTGTCGTAAATTTTAATCATGCGGTCCACTCCCTTCTCTATTTCTGATTTTTTCGGCTGAAAACCAGCTCTGCAAAAGGGCCAAATTGTCTGAGGCTATCCAGTTGGTAAAAGCGCTGCCCTTCCTCTTGGGTAAAGAGGGGAACCCCCTTTCCTAGGATAAGGGGTGCTATCTGAATAATGAGGTGGTCGAAAAGATCCGCATCCAAGAGCGGTCCTACCAAGGAATTACCACCAATCACAAAGACATTTTTGCCTTTGTCAATCTGGCGAACAAAGTCCACCACATCCCCAGCTACTGGCTGGTAATTGCTAACAGGCAGGTGCCTATCATGCGTAAAGACATAGTTTTCCGTAGCTTGATAAAAACTTTCTACATCTTGCAAATCTTGGATTTCCTCAAAGGTCCGCTTGCCCATGATGGTGATATCCATTTGCCTGTAAAAATCATCATAGCCTGTATCCTCTACAGAACCAAGCTGATGCAGCCAGTCTATCCTGTGCTGGCTGTCTGCCAAGTAGCCATCCATGGTGATACAGCCGTAAAAATATACTGCCATTCTTGTAGTTACCTTTCTAGTTCCTTTGCTATTGTCAAAGCGATAGTGAAAAAAGTCATGGCATCAGCTGTCCGATCTTCATGGCGGGCATCCCAGGTTCGGTTATGATGATCCACATAGTCAGCTGTGTAGAAGAATTGATAGACCTTGGTCTTGCGAAATTGGCTCCAAGCCATGATAGCTGAAGCTTCCATGTCCACCACTTGGGCACCGGCAGCCAAGCGACGCTTGATCTTATCAGGCGTTTCCCGATAAAAGGCATCAGTCGTCCAAGACTTGGTGCGGATATGCTCGATGCAAGATTTGTTCAAGGCTCCTTCCATAGTTAAGAGCAAAGTTTCATCATAAGCTATCTCATCACTTGGAGGAGCGTAATGGTAACTTGTACCTTCATCACGTAGAGCTGAACTTGGTAGGATAATCTTATCTGCCTGAATAGACTGATCTAGAACTCCGCAAGAACCCAAAACAATAAAGTTCTTAAATCCTCTTGCTTTGAGTTCTTCTAAGAGACCTACAACCATTGGGGCTCCAATCGTAGCTATAGCAACTGCTACCTTTCTCCCATCTTTTTCATAGATATACCATGGAAGTCTGCCATTTAGATTGGTTAGATAGCCACCTTCGTAAATATCTTCAAACTGCTTTACTCGTTCAACGATTTCTCCATTAAAAGATAAAATAATCGTGTCACAGATTTCTCCACCACCACGAATACTTCGATCAGTTGGTTCGATAACAGCAGGTACATTTTCGAATTCTTCTAATAGCATTTTTCTACTCTTTCTCATTCAGATAAACTACCTGTGTCTGTTTGACAAAGCCGATTTTTTCATACAAGCGCTTGGCACCTACGTTGCTGTCCTCTACTGCAATCTGAAATTCCTTATCATTTTGCTCAATCAGTTGGTTGATAAGAGATTTTACGAAGTAGCTTCCATAGCCTTTTCCACGTTCAGGTTCCGATATTACCAAACCATAGAGGTAATTTGTATTAGTCGATAAATCTACCGTACAAGTTCCAATAACCTGACCGTCTTTTAATAAAATATATAGACGACTTTCTGGATCCTTCAGAGCTTCGGCGACATATCTATCCACAACTTCTCTCAATTCATGCTCCTCTGAAAATGCCTGAAATTTTAACTGGCTAATTTGCTCCTGATATGAACTATCTGCTAACAAAACTTCAAGATTGGAAAGTTTTGTTAACGGATAAGGTCTTCTATCCTTACCTAACCAGGTTTCTGTATCTTCATCCTCGACCAATCCCCAGTTGCTGACAAAATCAGGATGACGCTCTAGAAAAATACGTTCTGTCTGAAAAGTAACTGAACGAATAGGGAAAGAAGCCGTTTCTTTCTCAAAACTCGTAAACAAAGCACGCGCAATTCCCTGACGGCGATGATTTGGATGAACCAGTATCGTCACTTCCACATCTTGGTCATCAGCATAGACAGTTAATAGACCAACAAGTTCGCCTTTTTCATAATAAAGGAAAAAGGCGGGCATGTTTGGGTCAAAATTAAGCATGTTAGAAAGATAGGGATCACGATAAGTTCCATCATAGGCTTGGCAACAGTCAATTAGTTTTTTCGCTTCAAATAACTCTTCTTGGCTCAACTTATTTCTTGCTTGAATCATATAGGTATCCTCTACAACCCCGACGATCTGTGACTGGCTTCTTTAGCCTGCTCGAGTTTATTGACGTAGTACTCTCGTTTTTCTTCGACTTCGTGGATGATAGGCTCATCCTTCTGTCCATGAACGCGGACGATCTTAGCCGGAATACCGACAACTGTTACATCACTAGGTACATCTGCCACGACAACTGCTGCTGCACCGACTTTGGCATTTTCACCGATTTCTACTGGCCCGATAACTTGGGCATGGGCCGATATGAGAGCTCCTTTACGCACAGTCGGATGGCGTTTGCCACAGTCTTTCCCTGTCCCACCGAGAGTCACTCCGTGATAGAGAAGAACGCCTTTTTCAACAATCGCCGTCTCTCCAATCACCAGACCTGAACCATGGTCGATAAAAACACCTGAGTCAATCTGGGCACCCGGATGAATCTCGATTTGGGTCCAAAAGCGCCAAAACTGACTGTGCATCCGAGCCAGGAGTTTGAAGCCGTGCTTCCAGAGAAAATGCGAGAGACGGTGAGCCGCTAAGGCCTTGACACCTGGATAAGTCAGTAGAACCTCCAAAGTGGTGCGCGCCGCTGGATCATTTTCTTTTACAATATCAATGGTTTCGCGCCACCATCCCATACATTTCTCCTTTTCTTATTCTGAGTCTTTTGGTTTGTGCGTAAATTCTTTCTTAGGTTTGTGGTCCTTGTGATGACGTGGACGGTGAGGACGTTCAGACTTTTCACCTTTTTCATCGTGTTCTGGTTTTGGTGGACGAGGAAGAAGAGCCTTCATAGAAGCATCAACACGTCCTTTTTCATCAATCTTGATGACCTTAACATCTACTTCATCACCAATGGCTACCAAATCTTCTACATTGTTCGTACGAGTCCAAGCCATTTCAGAAATGTGCACAAGTGCATCTGTCTTATCAAAGAGGTTGACAAAGGCACCAAATTTCTCGATACGAACAACCTTAGCATGGTGAACTTCATCCACTTTGGCTTCACGAACCAAACCAGCAATGATTTCTTTGGTACGGTTAATGGCATCTTGGTCGCTTGAGTAGATAGATACATTACCTTCTTCATCAATATCAATCTTAACGCCTGTTTCAGCGATAATCTTGTCAATAGTTTCGCCACCCTTACCGATGACAATCTTGATTTTGTCCACATCAATCTTGATGGTATCAATTTTCGGTGCAGTTGGAGCCAATTCTGGACGAACTTCTGGGATTGTTGCTTCAATCACATCAAGGATTTCAAAACGAGCTTTCTTGGCTTGAGCAAGAGCCTCAGTCAAGATTTCTGCTGTAATCCCTTGAATTTTGATATCCATTTGAAGGGCTGTAATCCCGTCACGAGTACCGGCAACCTTGAAGTCCATGTCTCCAAAGTGGTCTTCCAAACCTTGGATATCTGTCAATACTGTATAGTTATTTCCATCTGAGATAAGACCCATAGCAATCCCTGCTACTGGCGCCTTGATTGGCACACCACCAGCCATAAGGGCAAGAGTTCCCGCACAGATAGAGGCTTGAGATGAAGAACCGTTTGATTCTAATACTTCAGCTACCAAGCGAATCGCGTATGGGAATTCTTCCAAACTTGGCAAGACTTGAGCAAGGGCACGCTCACCAAGAGCACCGTGACCAATTTCACGACGACCAGGGGCTCCGTAACGACCTGTTTCCCCTACAGAGTATTGAGGGAAGTTATAGTGGTGCATAAAGCGTTTCTTGTACTCTGGGTCCAAACCATCGATGATTTGAGTTTCTCCCATCGGAGCCAAGGTCAGGACTGAAAGGGCTTGAGTTTGGCCACGAGTAAAGAGACCTGAACCGTGCACACGAGGTAAGAAGTCAACAACCGCATCCAAAGGACGGATTTCATCAACCTTACGACCATCAGGACGCACCTTATCTTCTGTGATCAAACGGCGCACTTCAGCGTGTTCCATTTGTTCCAAGATTTCAGCCACATCACGCATGATACGGTCAAATTCTTCGTGATCTGCATATTTTTCTTCATAAACAGCAGTCACTTGGTCTTTAACTGCTTGAGTTGCAGCTTCACGAGCCAATTTTTCTTCTACTTGAACCGCTTTTTGGAGGTCGCTGTTGTAAGCTGCAATGATTTCAGCTTGCAAGTCCGCATCCACATGAAGCAATTCCACTTCTGCTTTTTCCTTACCGACAGCAGCAACGATTTCTTCTTGGAAGGCAATCAATTCTTTGACTGCTTCATGCCCTTTGAGAAGAGCTTCCAACATGATTTCTTCTGACAATTCTTTGGCACCAGACTCAACCATGTTGATAGCGTGTTTGGTCCCAGCTACTGTCAATTCAAGAAGCGAACGCTCTGCTTGTTCTTGACTAGGGTTGATGATGATTTGGCCGTCGACATAGCCCACTTGTACCCCAGCAATAGGTCCGTCAAACGGAATATCTGAGATAGAAAGTGCCAAGGATGAACCAAACATAGCCGCCATTGGAGCAGACGCATTCTCATCGTATGAAAGCACTGTATTGATTACTTGTACTTCGTTACGGAAACCTTCCGCAAACATAGGACGGATCGGACGGTCAATCAAACGCGCTGTCAAAGTCGCATCTGTTGAAGGACGTCCTTCACGTTTCATAAAGCCACCAGGAAACTTCCCAGCCGCATACATTTTTTCTTCGTAGTTGACTTGAAGAGGGAAGAAATCCCCAGTTGCCATCTTCTTAGACATCACGGCAGCAATCAAGACAGTTGACTCACCGTAACGAACAACAACCGAGCCATTTGCTTGCTTAGCAACCTGACCAGTCTCTACGATTAACTCACGACCCGCAAAAGTCGTTTGAAACACTTGTTTAGTCATTTTAATCCCCTTTGGATTGATGAAATTGAAATTATACGCCTTGCCTACAAAAATCAGGATACAAAGGGCGCAAAGAATCCCGTATGAAAATAGGAGATTGACGCAGTGTGCGATGCACACCAGGAAATCTATCTTTTTCACTAGGGATTTAGCCCGTGTTCAACTACCTAAATACCTTGAAAAGTTTAAAAATATTATTCTTTAGCATTTGTATCTTTTATAGCATAGCAGATTTGAATAGCTAAGAATCTGTTTATACCCTCATCTTTGTATCAAGTACGTACAGAGTCTATTTTATCATATTTTTCTTAAAAAGTGCGGGCTTTTCTATTAAAAAGGAACCATTCCCCTCACCTGAGAAGAATGGTTTGCTTTTTATTATCCTAAAGACTGATGATTAAACAAGGCATGGGTTGCTTGGTGGATGTATTTTGCTGTTTCAGCATTGTTCATGGTGTAGAGATGCACACCTGCGACATCCTGAGTCACCAAGTCCACGATCTGATCCACGGCATAGGCAAGTCCTGCTGCTCTGAGCGACTCAGGGTCATGCTCATACTTGTCTAAGATGGCCTTAAATTTACGTGGAAGATGGATATTCTCACAAGTCTTCAAGAGACGAAGCGCTTGATTACGGTTAAGAATAGGCATGATCCCCGCATGAATGGGAACATCAATCCCTGCCAAGGTACACTTATCTTGGAAATCATAGAAGCGCTCATTGTCAAAGAAAAGTTGCGTTACGAGGCTTGAACAGCCTGCATCCACTTTCTTCTTGAGATTTTGAATATCCAATATCTGGTTTGGTGAGTCTGGGTGCCCCTCTGGATAGCAAGCGCCAACAATATCAAAGTGAGGGGCTTGTTCCTTGATGAACTCGATCAAATCCGTTGCGTAGCGGAAATCCTTTTGCGGTTCCACATCAGGGATAATATCCCCACGTAAAGCCAAGATTTTTCGCACACCAACCTTGTCCAAGTCCGCAAGTGTCTCTGCAACTTTTTCCTTTGCCAAATAGATGGCTGGCAAGTGGGCAATGGTTGGAATCGCCAAGTCATTCTGGATAAAGTCTGCCAAACGAACCGTTGTTTCCTTGATATTAAATTTATTATTGCTGGCAGTCACACTGATAAAGTGCGGTGTCAGCTCCCGCATATCCTGCAAGGCTGAAATAATTTTATCATTACCCACAGCTGGGTTTGGAGGGAACACTTCAAATGAAAGTGACGGCGTTTGGCGTGACATAGTCATTATCCTTTTCTTTTTGATTTCATGATTGCTGAGCCAGCTAGGCCAAGCACTTCCTTGATCAGTCAGGGTCAAGAGAGAAATCTTATCTTACAATTTCTCACGCGCAGCTTTTGCTGCTTCGACAAGGCGGATCAAGCTTTCTTTTGTTTCTGGAATACCGCGTGTTTTCAAACCACAGTCAGGGTTGATCCAAACTTTCTTGCTTGGTACTTTGGCAAGAATAGCATCGATTGTGTGGTCGATTTCGCCTTCATTTGGCACACGAGGTGAGTGGATATCGTAAACCCCAGGTCCCACTTCTGTTTGGAAGTTTTTCGCTTTGAGCTCGTCCAAGATTTCAAGGTTTGAACGGCTTGCTTCAAAGGAAATAACGTCCGCATCCATGTTGTCGATAGCTGGGATGATATCTGTAAATTCTGAGTAACACATGTGGGTGTGGATTTGTGTGTCTGGCGCTACTGTAGAGTGTACCAAGCGGAAGGCTGGAATAGCCCAGTCAAGGTAGTCTTCGTACCAGTCGCTACGACGGAGTGGCAATTTCTCACGAAGAGCAGCCTCGTCGATTTGGATGATTTTCACACCTGCAGCTTCAAGGTCAAGAACTTCATCCTTAATAGCAAGGGCGATTTGAAGAGTTGAGTCCTTGATAGAGATGTCTTCACGTGGGAATGACCAGTTAAGGATGGTAACTGGTCCTGTCAACATACCTTTAACAGGTTTGTCAGTACGGCTTTGTGCGTAGCTAGACCATTTGACAGTGATAGGGTTAAGACGAGTTACATCACCCCAGATGATTGGTGGTTTCACCCCACGCATACCGTAAGATTGTACCCAACCATTCTTAGAGAAGAGGTAACCTGACAAGTTTTGACCGAAGTACTCAACCATGTCGTTACGCTCGAACTCACCGTGTACAAGCACGTCAAATCCAACTTCTTCTTGCCATTTAATCCATTCGTCGATGGTTTCAGCAAGGAAAGCGTCGTATTCTTCTTGTGACAATTCACCCTTACGGAAGGCCAAACGTTTAGCACGAACTTCCTTAGTTTGAGGGAATGAACCGATAGTTGTTGTTGGAAGAGCTGGAAGTTTAAAGGCTTCTTCTTGAATTGCTTCACGTTCTGCAAAGGCTGGCAAACGAGTGTAGTCTGCGTCAGTCAAGCCAGCGATGCGCGCACGAAGTTCTGTATTTTCACCCACACGCTCAGTCGCAAAGAGTTCTTTATTAGCTGCAAGAGCTTGATCCCCTTGACCGTTGCGGATAGCATCCAAATCACGAAGTTCTTCTAATTTTTCAACTGCAAAGGCAAAGTGGTTCAAGATAGCTGGTTCAAATTCTTCGTTAGCAGTTGTAAATGGCACATGAAGAAGTGAGCATGAGCTTGTCAATACGATGTTTTCAGCTGGGATTTGCTCAAGAACAGCCAAGCTCTTTTCATAGTTGTTGCGCCAGATGTTTTTACCATTGACGATACCTGCATAAAGAGTCTTGTCTGCTGGGAAACCACCTTTAACGAGTTCAAGAGTTTTCTTACCTTCAACGAAGTCCAAACCAATGGCATCAACTGGCAAGTTTACAAGGTCAGCATAAACGTCACGAACGTCACCGAAGTATGTTTGAAGCAAGACTTCAAGACCTTTCTTGTCAGCCAAGAGTTTGTTGTAGAGGTTCAAGAAGAGAGCTTTTTCTTCAGCTGTCAAATCTTTGACAAGAGCCGCTTCGTCCAACTGGATGCGAGTCGCACCAAGTTCAGCCAATTTAGCAAAAACTTCTTGGTATGCAGCCACTAAGCTATCTACAAAGTTTTCTGCTTTCACGCCGTCTTCAAAGTCTGATAATTGAAGGAAAGTGAATGGACCTACAAGAACAGGACGAGTGTTGAGACCAAGTTCTTTGGCTTCTTGGAACTCATCAAAGATCTTGTGACCAGCCAATTTAACTTGAGTGTCTTTTTCAAATTTAGGCACGATGTAGTGGTAGTTGGTGTTGAACCATTTCTTCATCGGAAGGGCACGCACGTCTCCTTTTTCTCCTTGGTAACCACGTCCCAAAGCAAAGTAGCGCTCAAGGTCAGACAAGTCCAAATTTTGAACTGAAGCAGGTACCACGTTGAAGAGGAAAGCTGCATCAAGGAAGTTGTCATAGTGAGAAAAATCATTTGATGGGATTTCAGTGATGCCTTTTTCTTTGACAATGTTCCAGTGTTTTGCACGCAATTCTTTTGCGGCTGCAAGTAGTTCTTCTTCTGAGATTTCTTTTCTAAAGTATTTTTCAGTTGTAAATTTCAATTCGCGGAATTCGCCCAAACGAGGGAAACCGATGATCGTAGTTGACATGATGTGTCCTCCAAAATTTGTTGTTGAAACTATCTTAACAGAAAAGAAACTGTCTGTATAATTGTAAATAATTAGGCTTTGATATAGTTTGAAACTATATCACTCTTTTGGTCAAAAGAAAAAGACTTGAGACCAGCGTCTCAAATCCTTTGTATAGCTTGTTTGGTGGCTGTATTTTAGTTGGAATGCTCAAACGAGCTATTGACGATTCTCATCAGTGACTATGGCTTGTTATTAGAAAAGACTATAGGTTGATTTTCCTTTGGTATTTTTGATATTTCCCTGAAAAAGTGCGGACGGGAGGTAAAATTCCCCTGTGGATGCTTTTAGCAAACCAAGTTATTTCATCCCTATCAACCTTTTTCCTGTTCAAGTGGGACGACTGCTAGTGTCTTTCCTAAACTGGCTAAGACTTTCAAGACCGTATCCAACTGAGGACTAGTCTTTCCTGTCTCCATCCTAGCTATGACAGGCTGGCTTACCCCACTGAGTTCCTCTAGCTTTTTCTGACTGATACCTTGCTCATGTCTAGCCTCAATCAACTCACTCATAATAGCCACTCGCATATCACTTTCAAGAATTTCTTCCTTGCTAAAGAGTTCTGTTCGGACATCTTTCCAGTTACTCCCAATGGCACTATTCTTCATCACTTAACCCTCTTTCTTTTAAGCCCTTCAGTTCACGCTTGGCTTTTTTAAATTATAACTCAAAAGTTATTAAAAGTAAATCCCAACACTCATAAAAAGAAGACCTTAGAATCATTCTAAAGGTCTCATTTTTATTATTCGAAAAAATTATGAGAAGAGTTATAATGTGGAGCTATTCCTGACTCTTACACCAACTCAATGCCTTTCTCACGGAGATTAGCCAGACACTCCTCGTAGTAGGCTGAATCATGCTCACTATAGATGGGAGTCCCCAACTTTTCCTCAGGCAAGTCTTGATAAGGGTGACAGATCTTGCCACGGTAGTTCTTGTCCAGCCATTCTGGACTGACATTGTAGCCACGGTCAGCCATCTCCTTCATGATCAAGCGATGATAAGCATAGAGATGATAGGGCGAGTGAGTAAAGACATAGTCCACAGTCGCATGTTTTTTGCCCCAACCATTGCCACGCAGGGCGCAGCACTCTCGGTGTTGCCCTAGGAGCTGAGGACGAGGAAGTTGTGAAATCAAATCCTCATGCCAAAGTCTCATGGGAGTCTCCTTTCAGTAAAGTCGAATGTTGCAAGTAGGTATTGGGATAGCGTTCCAGCAACTCTCGAGTCTTAGAAATCAAGTCTTCCTTAGAAGCCTGACCAAAGCGGTAGCGATCCAGCAAGAGCATATAGTCTTTGCGCTCAGCATCAGTCGCTTTCTTTTTAAAATAGCCCCAAATATGCTGAAAGGCATTGCAAACCTGACCTCTGTGTTCTGGGATTTGACAGGCACGGTCAATCAGTTTTTGAACATGGTTGACCTCCACCACTTCATTCTTGAGATACTGGCGAATCTCATTGTAAATATTGCTGGAATTGCTCAAAACGAGGTATTTGTTTCTAGCCCAGAGTTGCTGGCACTGAGATTTTTGATTAGTTTGTTCCATCTTTCTCCTTGTTTTCTATCCGTTTCCAGGAAATATGGAAACAAAGTTGTATCTTAAAAATGAGCGGAATGTGAGCAGAATATGAGCGGATAAATAGTATTTTTTGTAGAGCCGGATTTTTCTAATAAATCGTGGTCGATAACCCCTTAAATACCTGAATAAGTCTCTACTAACAACTGAATCTTACGTAAAACTTCTTGTTTTTTCCGTTCACGCGCTCCCTGTCTACGAGAAGTTGGTGGAATAATCGAATCCAAATCAGTCCCACTATTTTCAGCATAACCTCGTTGAATTGATTTGTCGATAAACAATTGATAGTCATCTACAAGTTTCTCAGCCTCAGCTAGGTCTTGAATCGCGATTTTCTTGCGCTCCTTGCCATATTCGTAGAAAGCATGGATAATCCCATCATGGTCTTTCAATTTTTGCAAATCGGTGTCATTGATAAATCCAATAACCAACTCTTCTTTGGCACGAATATCGATACTAGAACGAATCACACGACTAACTTCTGCTTTCATTACTTCTTTAGACTCAGAATTCTTAGATTTTTCAACAATCAATGCCAGAATATAGTCTAGGTTGATCTCATCTGTTTTTAAGAGTTCAATTTCAAATTCAACATCTGAAAGGTCAACCTCTAAATCTTTGGTCTTTTCATAGTTTTTAAGGTTCAAAAATTCATCTCGAATTTCCACATAGGCGCTTCTTAAATCCTGAAGATAACCTTCAGAAATAGGTTTGTCGATTTCTTGGAATTCGTCATAATTTCGAAGAACATTATCAAGCTTCAACAACTCGCCAAACAACTTAACAAACTCTTTTTTCTCATGTTCTGCTTCAATTTCTTGCGGATTCGGGAATCTTTCCAAAATTTCCTGACAGACTGCTGTATAGCCTTTGACCTCAATACCTGTTACTTGGTCAATGAAACCATCCATGTATTCGCTAAAACTTTTTTCTAAGATAATATCAAGCTTATTGGTATCTCCAAAGGTTCTAATAGCTTCTTGAGTAGCCTTTTCTAAATCACGGAAACAAACGATATTTCCAAAAGGTTTGACCTCGTTAAAAATTCGATTAGTTCTAGAGAATGCCTGAATTAATCCATGATAACGAAGATTTTTATCGACAAAGAGAGTATTCATCGTTGGAGCATCAAATCCCGTCAAGAACATTCCCACTACAATCAGTAAATCCACTTCCTTAGACTTAACTCGTTTTGAAAGGTCTCGATAATAATTTTGAAACTCTTTCCCATCAGTCGAAAAGTTGGTCTTGAACATTTGATTATAGTCATAGATTGCTTTAGAAAGAAACTCTTTAGATGAAAGAGACATGGCTGTATCTTGAGGGTCTAGCTCTTCATCTTGAATCTCTCCATAAGCTGACTGTTCTTCGTTAGGCGCAAAGCTAAAGATAGTAGCGACCTTCAAACGCTTAACTTCTGGTAGAGTTGCCTGTTGCTGCTGGAGTTCTTCGTAGTATAGTTTTGCTGCTTCAATACTTTGTACAGCCAACATAGCATTAAAACCTTGCATCTTTTTTTGTTTATGAGTGTAATATTTACTCCGATGCGTCTTGTCATTATAAACTCTCAACAGGTACTCTGTAATGGTTGCTATCCGTTCTGGATGCAATAGGAGCTCCTTCTCCATCTTTTTGAGTTTCTTCTCATCAATCTCTTGACCAACTGCTTTTTCAGCTTCTCTATACTTGTTTATTTCAGGCTTGATATAGTTATAGTCGACTTTGAACTTCAACACTTTTTTATCTCGAATAGCATCTGTTATAACGTAGTTATGAAGTTGCTCTCCAAAAACCTCTTGTGTTGTTTCTCCTGTTAAGCTATTTTCTGGGAAAATCGGAGTACCTGTAAATCCAAATAAAGCATACTGTTTAAAAGCTTTTTTGATACGCTTTTGCGCCTTTCCAAACTGGGAGCGATGGCACTCGTCAAAAATCAAGACACATTTCTTACTGTAGATTTCATGATTTGGATTTGCTGTTATAAATTTATTTAACTTCTGAATAGTTGTAACAACGATTTTACCATCATTTTCTTCGATACTTCGTTGGAGTTCTTTTGTATTGTTACTACCATTGACTGAATTTGGCTGGAATTTTTGATACTCCTTCATGGTCTGATAGTCAAGGTCTTTTCTATCAACGACGAATATCACTTTGTCAATGTAGTCCAACTCTGTTGCTAAACGAGCGGTCTTAAAGCTGGTCAAAGTTTTCCCAGAACCCGTCGTATGCCAGATATAGCCACAAGCATTAATCGTACCGAAATTCTTCATTTCATTTGTGGAATGAATTTTTCGTAAAATACTCTCTGTTGCAGCTATCTGATATGGGCGCATGATGAGTAAGGTATTATCAGCATCAAAGACACAATACTTAGTTAAAACTTCTAAAAGAACTCGTTTGCTCAAAAAGGTAACAGCAAAGTCTTCCAGGTCATGAATTGTTTTATTTTTGCGGTCTGCCCATTCACAGGTGAACTCATAGTGATTTTTATTTTGAGCAGTCGTATTTGCAAAGTAACGTGTATAAGTCCCATTGGAAATAACAAAAATCTGAATATACTTATACAAAGAATTCTCGCTATTGAAACTTTCCTTACTATAACGGTGAAGCTGATTAAAGGCTTCTTGCAGACGAACTCCTCGTCTCTTTAATTCAATCTGAACTAATGGAAGACCATTCACTAAAATCGTGACATCATAACGGTTGGTATGGCTACCCACTTGGGTCACTTGGTTGATGACCTGCATGCTGTTGTTATGAATGTTTTTCTTATCAAGGATGAAAATATTTTTAATTCGTCCATCATCAAAGACAAAATCATAGATATAATTCTCTTGGATTTTTCGAGTTTTTTCAACTAATCCTTCATTGGGACAATCCAGATACTCTACTACAAAGCGATCCCACTCAGCATTCGTAAAAGTCACCTTATTGAGTTTTTCTATTTGCACCTTTGCATTTGCTAAGAGCTCTTCAGGTGTATGAATATTTAAGCGTTCATAGTTGAGATGATTCACCAAATCAGAAATTAACTGATTTTCTAAATCAGCCTCTGTCTGATATTCTCTATCCGTACGATACTCTGGTTGATACTCAGCCAAGAGAATCCCTTCATTTGTTTCCGCAATTACTTCATGTATTTTTGAATAATCAACCATAGCATGCTTCCTTTTTTGTTTTAATTGAGATTCTATCTCAAAATGATTAAAGAATTTATCTAGTAAAGTTTAATAGTTGTTCCCGCCAGTAGTCATACTGTTTCTGTCTTAGTTCAATTTCCTTTGGAAGGCCTTCAGAAAGAGAGTCTGTTAAGGTGTTAAAATTGTCAAGAACGGTGACAATTTGAGATTGTGTTGATAAAGAAGGTAATATTATTTGAATTTTTGCAAGGTTTTTAGGATAAAGTTCAATCACTTTAGTTCCCAAGACTCTTTTTTTCTTCTGGTTTTGGAAATAGCTAGTTCTAAAAAAGTAGGCTAAATATTTACTATTTTGCTCTGTTCTAATTACACATGAGTGGCCGCCAATACAAACTTCATCTTTACCATGCCAGACTAAAGCTTTTCCAACGTCCTCAATATTTTCAGATGTCGTCGCTACAATCAAATCACCATTTTTTGCCTTCTTAAGTTTTTGGGACAATTCAATATTAACAAATGATTTTGCAACCTCTGTTTCAATTCCATAGTATGTATATATCTGTCCGTAATGGATACAAGGAACGCCTGCGTCTTGAAAATCTTTTTTCTGAAGCCCATTCCCCCGAATAATGTCTCCTATAGCTCCCAATTCCACCCGAATTGGGCCAAATACCCACTGTAAAAGCTTGATAATAGCGGAGTTGTCCCACTCCTCTACTCTACTCTCAGTGTACTCGCCTTCGGCGACGAATGTCAAGAGTTTTTCTCTAAAATATTCATACTGTTTTTGGCGTAGTTCAATCTCCTTGGGAAGTCCGATATTTAAGTCGTTACAAACCGTATCAAAGTTGTCTAAAACTTGAACAATACGGGACTGTATTTCAAGAGATGGAACTGGGATTTTCAATGATTTAATCATACTCATATTTATATCCCCACGTGCTCCTTGTTTCAAACTCAATATCTGCCTATTTTGATTAACCAACCAATAATACAAATACTTATAATTTACTATTCTTTCATCAACACTAATACTACAACAATGTTGATTAGTTGTTAAAGGAATACTATTCATCGCAACTCTACCAGCAGTTGCTCCTGAAATTGCAATAATTATGCTATTTGGCAGTATCCATTTTAAACCCGTTTCTTCAACAGCTTTCTCAGTAACATATTTTTCTGTAGTTGTTATTGTATTAAATTTTACTTCATTTGTTCTAAGCCAAGGAATAGTACCTTTAAGATAATAATCTTCGCATGATTTTTTAGGCGTTACTCCAGTAACAATCTTAACAGAAATATCTTGAATAGTTTTCCACTCAACCCGATAAACTTCATCCTCAAAGGACAAAAGTTTATCTCGATAGAAAGAATATTGCTTTTTACGTGAGGTTAATTCTGAGGTTAATTCTGAGGTTAATTCTGTAACATAATCGGTAAATTTGTCAAGTATTTGCACTATTTTTTCTTGAATTTCTAGAGGAGGAATTGGAATTTTTATACTTTTTAGATTCTTTTGATTAAGCTTAGGAGGTGTCCCTCTAACAATATCAGAGACATCAGTTTGACTCAATACATAATACACATATTTCAATAAAGCACATCCTGGTACTTCACCTAAAATATGCGCATGATTGTTAACCCAAATTTTACCTATCACCCAGTGTAATATAGGTGAATTATCATTTTTTATTACACTTCCATCTTCTCCCATTAAAATAAAAGTGCCGTCAAAAATCCAATCTTTGACATAATCTTGAATTCCATTAGCTCCATAATAAGGAATATCACCCGGAATTCTTTGACTTTTTGTTATTGGGCGTCTTAAACTATCCAAAACCTCAACTACTTCCCCTAACTCTTTCCACTCAACGGGACAGTTCTGGATTTCTTCTAGGATGTTCATCACTTACCTCCTTCCTTGGCTAGATTTTCAATACTTTTGATTTCCTTGAGGTAATCTTTTTCAACTTGACTGAGGGTCTTAGCTTGGTAGCTCTTATATTCCTTATCTACCTTCTGCTTCATCTGTTCACGAGAGATAGAACCACTATTATCCAGCAAGTCTTCTCCAGTAGCCAGAAGAATGCGATCTACGTGAGTCACCCAGTCAGCCATGGTCATGACTTCTTCTCGCTCTGCCTGTCTTTCCGCAAAGTCTAGATATCCTGATACAAGCTGATTGAGCCCACGGAGTTCCTTTTCTGTCAGATAGTTCTTGGCAACCTTTGCTTCAGATAGAGTAGGGAGGTCTCCCTTAAAATTGATTAATCCCATAAACTCCTTTTCACTATCAACACGATTGTAGATGAGTTCACTGGCAGTATTGTGGTGAATGGCATAATGCATCTTGTTTTGAACCGTCGCAAAGAATTTCTTTGCCTCTTGCGAGTTTGCATTGTAGTCACTAGATGTAGCGAAAAGATCTAAAACCTGACGGTAAAAGACTTTTTCACTAGAGCGGATGTCTCGGATTCTTTCCAGGAGTTCTTTAAAGTAAGAGCTTCCACCCAAGTTTTTCAAGCGCTCATCATCCATAGCAAAGCCTTTAATCAGATACTCTTTCAAGACTGTCGAAGCATAGTGTCTGAACTGGATTCCACGAGGGGAGCGCACACGATAACCAATCGCCAAAATCATATCCAGATTATAGTAGGCGACTTTTTTTGACTGAGTTTTACCAGCTATTGCACCGTGACGAGTGGTTGTCAACTGATAGTTGACAACCACTGTTTCATCCAATTCTCCATCTTCAAATATCGCCTTGATATGTTTACTAATGTTTTGCTTGGAGGTCTGAAAGAGCTCAGCCAGTTCTTGTTGGGTCAGCCAGACCGTTCCATTATCCAAGTGAAGTTCAATAGCGGACTCCCCGTCATCAGTTCTATAGAGAATCACATCATTCGCCATGGCTAAGCTCCTCTACAATCTTATCTATCTCTACACGCAAGTGGTCAATCTTGGCAACAGTCTCAGCGATTTCTTTATTGAGCTCATCAATATCAATCTTCTCACGTGTATCTTCTGGTTCGACATAGGTTGAGACAGATAGATTATAATCCTGCTCTGAACCAATCACTTCATTATCAACAAGAGCTGCTTTATAGTCTACACTTTGATAATTAGTGAACAATTCAACAATATGCTCAATATTACTATCTGTCAAAACATTGTTATTAGTCTCTTTTTTGAACTCTTTACTCGCATCAATAAAGAGTGTTTTATTTTCAAGTTTATTCTTCGCCAGAACTAAAATCGTAGTTGCGATAGAAGTGCCAAAGAAAAGATTATCTGGAAGGGCAATGACTGCTTCAACAAAGTTGTTATATACCAGATACTGACGAATGGTCTTTTCAGCTCCGCCACGATAGAATATGCCCGGGAAACATACAATAGCTGCTCGACCTTTATTAGACAGGTGGTTGAGACTATGCATGATAAAGGCAAAGTCAGCTTTTGACTTGGGAGCTAGTTTCCCTGCTGGCGCAAAACGGTCATCGTTTATCAGAGTTGGATCTCCATCTCCCACCCATTTGACAGAATACGGAGGGTTAGAAACGATAGCATCAAATGGCTTTTCTTCTAAATGCTGAGGATTTAAAAGGGTGTCTCCTCGCTTAATGTCAAAGTTATTGTAGTTGATATTGTGCAAGAACATATTCATACGAGCCAAGTTATAGTTGGTCATGTTGATTTCTTGACCAAAGAAACCATCCTCTAGGATATGTTCTTCATATTGTTTTTTCATCTGGAGCAAAAGCGAGCCCGACCCACAGGTTGGGTCGTAAACCTTGTTAATCTTATCCTTTCCGACCATGACTAGCCGAGCTAGTAGTTTAGAAACTGTCTGAGGTGTGAAAAATTCACCCCCGCTTTTCCCTGCATTACTAGCATAGTTGGAAATCAAGAACTCATAAGCATCCCCAAAAGCATCAATATCATTGTCCTGAAAATTGCCAAAGTTAATGCTATTGATACCATTGAGGATATCAAATAGGCGTTTATTTTTTTCTGGAACAGTTCCACCAAGGATGTTGCTTCGTGTATCCAAGTTATCAAACAAACCTTTGATATCATCTTCTGATTTGAAGCCAATGGCTGACTTTTCAATATCTTGGAAAATATTAGCCAATTCTTCGTTTAAATTTTCATTTTGCGAGGCGTTCTTGACGACATTTTCAAATAATTGACTTGGAAGGATAAAGAAACCCTTATCCTCAACTGTACCTGGTTTGAAATCTTGCTCAGCTTCTTGGTCACTTAAGTCAGCATAACGGAATTCTAAATCACCAGCCTCATGCTCAGCACGGTCAAAATAGTCTGCCATGTGCTCTGAAATAAAACGATAGAACAGAATTCCTAGGATATATTGTTTAAAATCCCAACCGTCTACAGCCCCACGCACATCGTCCGCAATCGCCCAAATTTTACGATGCAACTCCTTGCGTTCTGCATTTTCTTTACTTGCCATTTTTACTTTCCTTAATTAATGTATTATCTTTTCTATTTTATCATATTTCAAGAAAAACCACTCGACCTGACTAGAGCGAGTGGGCTATAAACTATTCTTAACTTTATTAAGGTAGTAGAACTTCTTTCATACCATCCTTATCATCACTCTTTATAAATACAACATTCTGTTTACCTGTTAATTCTATCAGTTTTTCCTTCCCAAGGATGATTGCGAGATTCTTAATAATTGAACGTTTAGCTAAATCATTAAAATAAGTGAAAATAAATCTATAATCATACTTTCCATTTTCTGCTAATGCAAAACATTTTTGAAATATTTCTTTATCCAAAGGGTCAACCGAGTGTTCAAAAACAATGATATTCTTTGAATTTGCAAGTTGACTTCCGAATTCGTCATCTATATCATAGAAAGTTCGTTTAAAAAATTTTTCAAAATCATTTCCCGTTTCTTTTACTACTCTTTGATAATATTTCTGGTAGGGAATTAAATCACTGTTAACATCATTTTCTTTATCCTCAATTCCAAAAACCATCGTATTAATTCGACTGAAGGTTCTAATTAAGTCAATTCGCCCATGTATGAAATGAGTTCTCTTCGCAGAAGTTCCAAATAAATATCGTGAAGTGTTTGTATAATTAAAGTTTAGGACAGAGGAATTTGACAAATCTGATATTGCATCTAGAGCTGTTGGCTTGGATTTTATCTCGATAACTTTAAAATCAAGAAAGTCTCTATAAGATAAATATATTTCTAACAATTCAATCAATAGATCAAGTTGATTGATAAATTCATTATTCAACTTTTCCATTGCAACTTCTCTTTCTAAAGAACCCCAGCCTTTTTTATGAAAGAGTAAAAAAAACAAATCTGAAATATATAATTTTGACCTATAATTTTTTTCTTTTGATAATTTCTCATCCAGTAACCCAGTTTGTCCTGTAATAGTAACTTTGAATATTAAATCATTATTTTCTTTGAAATACATTATTGCATCTGCAAGTTGCGAAATCATTATTTCAAGATTAGACCAATTATCTCCCAGAGTAGCTTTATTCTCATTGATAAATTTTAAATATAAATTATCCTTGTATTTCTCAATCCTTATATTTTTAACTTTTAGAAATTCTAACAACTCCTCATCTGGATTAGAAAATAATTGTTTTTCGAAGTCAATAAAATCAGTATACTTTGTTTTTCGATCCATAGCAATATCAAAGCCATTACCTAAAATTAAAATTGTATCTGCCATATTTTCTCCCTTTGCTTTTTTATTTTCTAGAGGGGTATATTTTACCACCCCTACTCCAACCGGCTTTTAACCTTCTTCTTAGTCAAGGTACGGTCGTTTTGATTGGAGAGAGCTTGGATACGAGCTTCTAGAAGAGTTTTCCGTCCGGCCTCTGTTCGTGTATAGACGAGGTGATAGAGTCCGATAGTCGGCCTCAGAAAGTCGAGGAATTTCTGTGCTTCTTCCTTGCGCTTGTCAAAAAGACTAGGCACGACATAGTAAGGTGACTGACCTTGTCGGACTTTCTCTGCCTTCAAGAGATAGCGTTGATTGTCCACTGGAGCAAGGAACTCTCCCACAGTCTGCGCAAACAACTCCTTGTCCCTCATGCTTCCTCCCTTGAGATAGGCAAAGACCATGTAATTTTCCTTATTCTCCTCTACCTGAACACGGGATTGATCATCTGTTAGATACCCCGAATCTAGCAGAGCCTTTCGGATCTGCTCACCCAGAGATTGCAAACGTTTATAGGGACTCTTATAGCAGAGGTAGCGCCAAGATGCAAAGGCCAAAAAGAGGAGACAAGCTGCTGTAAGCCACCAAACTCCAGTCAGTCTCATTCTAAATAGCAAGACCAACAAATCCACTGCTAACAAGAGCAAAGACATGCGTACCCATTTTAATGCATCAAGCAAGAGCATGACTGGGACCTTCTGTTTTTGGGTTGCGACTTCTGTAACTATCTCGAACTGATCCGCTACGACAAGAGCTTCCTGCCATTTTAGTCTCAAGCCTGCTCGATCCTTGGAGAGACTCTTAACTCGCTCATTGTACTCACTAATTTGCTTTTTCTTAAAAGGGGGCTTTGGAAAATCCAAACGATCCAAACCGGTCTCAATACTCTCCTGATTATAGGCCAATCCAAGAAAATGCTCCATCCGTCGCGACAAGGTCTGCAGATCCTGATTGCTCTCTGGTCTAGGCTCCTCACCAGGAAGAGTGATAAGTGCTTGCGCTTGAACGGCTACCAGATGCCAGATGTTGCTGGTCTTTTCTGGATGTCCCGACCAGATACGAATGGCACGCCCGCGCATCTGGTTACTCAGCATAAAGCTCCCCACAAAGCTTCCGAGGATTAGGGAATTAACGCAAGGAGCATCCCAACCCTCTCCGAGGAGAGACTTGGTTCCGACTAGGACTTGAATCCGCCCTCGTTGAAAAAGCTCCGTCACTGCCGCTACGATTCCCTTAGCTGAGCTCGGAAAACCAACCTGCACATAATCTTTTGGATCCAAGTGACCAATAGGTGAGAAAATAAGAGGAACCTGAGGCAAGAGCTCCTTAAACTCTGCTGCCACATCGGTAGGCAAAATAACGACACTACCTGACAAGACAGCCAAAGACACAGGTATCTCTTGCTCCTGAGCTTTTCGACGAATGCTTTCAAAATAAGGGAGTACCCCCAACTGAGAAATGGTTGCCTGATTATCTCCCAGATAGGTGGCAAAATCCTTGCGAATATAGTCAGATAGTACTAACTGTCTCAGTTCCAGACCTAGACTCTCATACTCCGTCAAAAAGATATCGGCAATGGCAGACAACTTCCCTAGAGATTGGCTTAAAATCTGGTCAGAAGCCTTAGACTTAACCAGATAAACCTGACGTTTTTCCACCAACCCACGCGCCTTCAAGTCAGCCTCTAACTTTTTCCTATATCCATCTGGATCCTCATACCAATCTGGTGTCTGATAGAGTATGCTCTGCAACAGCGTCTCCAGCCAGTAGGAGGTCAATGCTGGAAGCTTCTGGGTTCCCAGTAAATTTTGCAAAGAGGGAGGAATCGTTAACCCCTGAGAATGCATATAAATCAACATAGCTGACAAGTACTTGGGATCTTCTAAGAGAAAATCAGATGAAATATCCCCTTTGAGGACCTTAGACCCTGCCACAAATGTTTGAAAATCAGGAGCGACTATAAGGTGATGAATATAGTCCCACTTAGTCTCCTCAAACCGTTTGAGACGTTCCGCCTCTTCAGCTGTTGGTGAACACATATAGACAAAATCCTGATGAGGGCAAAGAGTGTCTTCCTTGACTAGTTCAGGTACCGTGATTTCTTGATCGATCTCCCCACACATACGGATATAGCGTTCCCAGAGTTCAGGCTCGCTGTCATAAGGTGGTGTCGCTGTCAGGGAGATGACTTGCAGCGGTTCATACTGCTTGCGAAAGGCTTCCAGACTTTTCCACCATTCATTGCGCAGGTGGTGGCATTCGTCCAAACAAAGAGTCGCAACTTTCTGAGCTCTTAGGCTTGCAAGCAAATCAAACCCCACAAAATCCTCTGCTTCTCCATCTTCTTGTGATTGAAGTTGGTTCATGGCGCTATGAAAAGCCTGATAGGTCACAATCGTTAATGCCTTCATCTCCTTTAAGTTTTGGGAAACGAGGTCTGAAAGCCTCTGACCATCCTCTAGAAAAGCTGTTTGAATCCTATCTACCCATTGTTCACGAATAGTGACAGTCGGAACTAAGATGAGGGCTGAGTTGCCAAAACGAGCGATTAACTCGATACCAATGGTGGTCTTTCCAGACCCTGGAGCGGCCACTAGATGAACATGACCGTCTGCTTGATAGTCCTGAAAACGACCCAAGACCTGTTTTTGATATTGGCGCCAGCTTCCTTTAAAGTTTAAACCTAACATGATACCCCTCATTCTATACTGTCATTTTCTTATTCTCATTTTACCACACTTATTTCTCCAGTCAGATAATCCAAATAGTTTTTCTCCATAAAATATGGTATAGTAGAATCATACTATCTATAAGGAGTTTCTATGTCACAGCATAAGCAAATGAAAGCTGTTTCTCCCCTTCTACAGCAAGTCATCAATATTTCGTCTATCGTCGGGGGAGTCGGCACCCTGATTTTCTGTATTTGGGCCTATCAGGCTGGAGTTTTACAGTCCAAAGAAACCCTATCAGCCTTTATCCAGCAAGCTGGGGTTTGGGGGCCACCACTCTTTATCTTTTTACAAATCCTACAAACCGTTGTTCCGATCATTCCGGGAGCTTTGACCTCAGTGGCTGGGGTCTTTATTTACGGACACATCATCGGAACTATCTATAACTATATCGGCATCGTGATTGGCTGTGCCATTATCTTTTACCTCGTGCGACTCTATGGAGCTGCCTTTGTCCAGTCGGTCGTCAGCAAGCGCACCTATGACAAGTACATCGGTTGGCTAGATAAGGGCAATCGTTTCGAGCGGTTCTTTATCTTTATGATGATCTGGCCTGTCAGTCCGGCTGACTTTCTCTGCATGCTGGCTGCCCTTACCAAGATGACCTTCAAACGCTATATGATTATCATCGTTTTGACCAAGCCCTTTACCCTAGTGGTTTATACTTATGGTTTGACCTATATTATTGATTTCTTCTGGCAGATGTTTTGAGAATAGAAAAATCCGTTTGGTTTCCCAAGCGGATTTTTTGTTTGTTTTATTTTGCGACACTCTTAGCAAGGACAAAGTTTCCAAGTGTGGCAGAACCATTGCCTGCGACTGCTGGAGTGACAATGTAGTCACGCACATCTGGTACTGGTAGGTAACCATTTAGAAGAGCTGTAAATTTCTCACGCACACGGTCCAGCATGTGTTGTTGGGCCATAACCCCACCACCAAAGACGATCACGTCGGGACGGAAAGTCACTGTAGCATTGACCGCAGCTTGAGCGATATAGTAGGCTTGAACGTCCCAGACAGAGCTGTTGAGTTCAATATTTTCACCGCGAACACCTGTACGAGCTTCCAAACTTGGTCCAGCTGCAAAGCCTTCCAAACATCCCTTGTGGAAAGGACAAACCCCATTAAATTCTTTTTCTACATCCATTGGGTGTTTAGCCACATAGTAGTGACCCATCTCAGGGTGACCGACACCACCGATAAACTCACCACGTTGGATAACACCTGCACCGATCCCTGTACCGATCGTGTAGTAAACCAAGTTTTCGATACGGCCACCAGCATTGTTACGAGCAACTACTTCACCATAGGCAGAGCTGTTTACGTCGGTTGTGAAATACATGGGTACGTTGAGGGCACGACGAAGGGCACCAAGTAGGTCTACATTTGCCCAGTGAGGTTTTGGAGTCGTTGTGATAAAGCCATAGGTTTTTGAGTTTTTGTCGATATCAATGGGACCGAAGGAACCGATGGCAAGGCCTGCAAGATTATCGAATTTTGAAAAGAATTCGATGGTTTTATCGATCGTCTCGATAGGAGTTGTTGTAGGAAATTGTGTTTTTTCTACAATGTTAAAATTTTCATCTCCGACAGCACAGACGAACTTTGTACCGCCCGCTTCTAAGCTTCCATATAATTTTGTCATGATAAACCTCTTATCTTTGTTTTCTCTATTATAGCACATTTTAAAGAGCTAGATTTCTCAATATTTTAGATTTTCCTCTGTAAATCTTACCATCCAAGTAAAAACGAACAAACATGATATTTGTTCGTTTTGTTTTTAGATTTGATTTTTGAAGAGGACTAGGCTTTCACTTCGATGATAGCGTCACCCTTGACAACTGAACCGCTTGCGACTGGTGTCACAGAAGCGTAGTCTGCTGTGTTGGTTACGATAACCATTGTTGTGTCGTCAAGACCTGCAGCAGCGATTTTGCTTGAATCAAAGGTTCCGAGAACATCACCAGCTTTGACCTTGTCGCCTTGAGCAACCTTTTGTTCAAAACCTTCACCATTCATAGATACAGTATCGATACCAACGTGGATCAAGATCTCAGCTCCATTTGCTGTCTTCAAACCGTAAGCATGTCCTGTGGCAAAGGCGATCGATACTTCTGCATCAGCTGGTGCGTAAACCACGCCTTGGCTTGGTTTCACTGCGATTCCTTGTCCCATTGCACCACTTGAAAAGACTGGATCGTTAACATTCTCAAGGGCAACTACATCACCAACGATAGGAGTTACAAGTGTTTCATTTTGAAGAGTATCAGACTCTTCCACTACTGGCGCTTCTACTGTAGTTTCAGCAACTGTTTCTGCAGTTGCCGTTGCGGCTTCATCAGCAAAGACACCTGCTGCTTTTGTTTTACCATAGAAATAAGTCAAGGCAAAAGCTGTGGCAAATGAAATCACTTCTGCAACTACATACATAGGGATTGAACCTGCTTTAATAGATAGGAATCCGATAAATCCAGCTGCTCCCAAAGAAACAGCAATGACATGGGTCAAGCCTGCAACAAAGGCACCGACTGCTGAACCAGCAAGAGCACAGAAGAATGGGAATTTGTATTTCAAGTTCACCCCAAATAGGGCAGGCTCAGTAATACCAAGGAAAGCAGAGACAGCTGCAGAACTTGACAAGCCTTTAGTTTTAGCATTTTTAGTCAAGAAGTAGATAGCAAGAGTGGCTGCACCTTGCGCAACGTTTGCCATTGAAGCAACAACAAAGATGTAGTCACCAAATCCAGTACCGTTATTATTGTATGCCGACAATAACTGTGTTTCAATAGCAGGGAATGATTGGTGAAGCCCTGTCATAACAATCAATGAATATGTTCCACCAAAGAGCCCCATACCAAATGCACCTGTAGTATTGTATAACCATACAATAGCATTAGTAATGGCATCAGAAACCACCAACATCACAGGACCAATAACTGTAAAAGTTAGGAATCCTGTAATCATAACTGATAAAAGCGGTGTGAAAGTAAAGTCAACTGCAGATGGCAATTTTTTGTGGAAGAATTTTTCTAAAGTTGCCAACAACCAGACAGCCACAAGAACTGGAATAACTTGGTAAGCGTAGTTTGTTTGTGTAACATGGTAACCTAAAATATCCCAAAAAGCTTCTTTACCACCTAAATCTGGTGTGGTCATAATCATACCAATAGCTGCACCAAGGAATTGGTTTGCTCCAAAGCGTTTAGCTGCTGAAATACCTACCAAAACAGGCAAGAACATAAATGGAGCAGCAGACATCAATTGAATCATCGCTGAAATCCCTTTGATAGCAGGGTACATGTCTTCAATTGATTGAGGTCCAAATAAGTCTGGTGATGTCAAGAAGTTACGCAATGCCATCAAAAGACCACCTGCAACCAATGCAGGAATAATTGGAACGAAGATATCTGACAAAAGCTTAATCAAATCCATCAATGGATTAAATTTTTTGTCTTTATTCGCAATCTCTTTTAAATCATCTGTGGAAGCTTCTTTCAAACCTGTTTTTTTGATAATTTCTGCATATACAAAGTTAACATCTCCGGGACCAATAATAATTTGGTATTGTCCGTTTGTGCTAAATGTACCTTTAATATCAGCATTGTTATCTAGAGCTGCTTGGTTCACTTTTGCTTCATCTTTTAATACCAGACGAAGGCGGGTCGCACAATGTGCTGCAGCTACAAGATTCTCTTTACCAACAGCCTCAATGACCTCGGTAGCAACTTTACTATAATCCATAGCAAAAATCTCCTTATAAAATTTTGTTCTTGTTTGAAAGCGATTTTATTCGCCCTACGACTATTATTTTATCACGTTTCTAAAATATGTCAAGCGTTTTGCAGATTTTTTATTTTCTTTCTTTTACTCCTGATTATTCTTGCTCGTTTTTGAGGGATATTTTCTTTTTCCTCAAAAAAATATCTTTATATTAGAGGATTCAAAGCTTTTTATTTACATTTTCTTTCATTTTTTCGTGAAAATTTGCCAGATTTCCTTCGCTTGGTTTCTGGCAATCGTTTGACATATTTTTCTCTTTTTTAACATAAAAGACTTGCTTTTTTTGCCGAAAACGTTTACTATTAATAATAGAATAGAACTTATGGAGGAAAGATAAAATGGAATGGACAACTGAGCGCCGTTATAGACGCTATGAAGACTGGTCTAATGATGAAATCAAGCAAATCGAGGAAAAGATGGCACAATCTCCTTGGCATACTCGTTACCATGTCGAGCCTAAAACAGGGCTTCTCAATGATCCAAATGGCTTTTCTTATTTCAATGGCAAATGGATTCTCTTTTACCAGAACTTCCCCTTTGGTGCAGCCCATGGGTTGAAGTCTTGGGTGCAGCTTGAAAGTGATGATTTAGTGCACTTTACAGAAACTGGAGTCAAAGTTTTGCCAGATACTCCATTAGATAGCCACGGTGCCTATTCTGGTTCTGCCATGCAGTTTGGCGATCAGTTGTTCCTATTTTATACTGGAAATGTCCGTGATGAAAATTGGATCCGTCACCCTTACCAGATTGGGGCTTTGATGGATAAGGAGGGCAAGATTACAAAGATTGACAAGATCTTGATTGACCAGCCAGCAGACTCTACTGACCACTTCCGCGATCCGCAAATTTTTAACTTTAAGGGACAATATTATGCTATCGTCGGCGGACAGGACTTGGAGAAAAAAGGCTTTGTTCGCCTCTACAAGGCCGTGGGCAATGACTACACAAACTGGCAAGCAGTTGGCGACCTTGACTTTGCTAACGACCGTACTGCCTACATGATGGAATGCCCAAATCTGATCTTTGTAGGGGAGCAACCTGTCCTTCTCTACTGCCCACAAGGATTGGATAAGGCTGTTCTAGACTATGACAATATCTATCCAAACATGTACAAAATTGGGGCTTCCTTTGATCCTGAAAATGCCAAAATAGTCGATGTGTCACCCCTTCACAACCTAGACTACGGCTTTGAAGCCTATGCAACTCAAGCATTCAACGCTCCAGATGGACGTGCACTAGCAGTAAGTTGGCTTGGGTTACCAGATGTTTCTTACCCATCTGACCGTTTTGATCACCAAGGAACCTTCTCATTGGTCAAAGAACTCACTATCAAAGATGGCAAACTCTACCAATATCCTGTCTCAGCCGTCAAAGAACTCCGTTCCTCTGAAGAGGTCTTCTCAAATCGGACTCAAACCAATAACACCTATGAACTCGAGCTCAACTTGGAGGCCAATAGCCAAAGCGAGATTGTCTTGCTCGCTGACAAGGAAGGCAAGGGGCTTTCAATCACCTTTGACCTTGTCAATGGACAAGTGACAGTGGATCGTAGTCAGGCTGGTGAACAGTACGCCCAAGAATTTGGTACGACTCGTTCTTGCCCTATCGATAACCAAGCTACAACCGCCACTATCTTCATCGACAAGTCGGTCTTTGAAATTTTCATCAATAAAGGAGAAAAAGTATTTTCTGGTCGTGTCTTCCCACATGCGGACCAAAACGGTATCCTGATCAAGTCTGGAAACCCAACTGGAACTTACTATGAATTAGATTATGGTCGCAAAACTAACTGATGTCGCAAAACTTGCAGGCGTCAGCCCTACTACCGTCTCACGGGTCATCAATAAAAAGGGTTACCTATCTGAGAAAACCATTCAAAAGGTTAATGAAGCCATGCGAGAATTGGGCTATAAACCCAACAACCTGGCTCGAAGCCTCCAAGGAAAATCTGCCAAGTTGATTGGACTTATTTTTCCAAACATCAGTCATGTCTTTTATGCGGAGTTGATTGACAAGTTGGAACACCAGCTCTTCAAAAATGGCTACAAGACCATCATCTGTAACAGCGAACACGACTCGGAAAAAGAACGGGAGTATATTGAAATGCTGGAGGCCAATCAGGTAGACGGTATCATCTCAGGAAGTCACAACTTGGGAATCGAGGACTACAATCGTGTGACAGCACCGATTATTTCCTTTGACCGAAATCTATCACCAGACATCCCTGTCGTCTCCTCTGATAACTACGGTGGCGGGGTTCTCGCAGCCCAGACTTTGGTCAAGACAGGCGCCCAGTCTATCATCATGATTACAGGAAATGACAACTCTAACTCACCGACTGGACTTCGCCATGCTGGCTTTGCCTCTGTTCTCCCTAAAGCACCTATTATCAATGTTTCGAGTGACTTTTCGCCCGTCAGAAAAGAAATGGAAATCAAGAATATCTTGACCCATCAGAAACCAGATGCTATTTTTGCTTCGGATGATTTGACAGCTATCCTAGTTATCAAAATCGCTCAGGAACTGGGAATTTCTGTTCCTGAGGAGCTCAAGGTCATCGGCTATGATGGGACTTACTTTATCGAGAACTACTACCCTCATTTGACAACGATTAAGCAACCTATGAAAGAGATTGCCCACCTCACTGTTGATCTTCTCTTACAGAAGATTGAAGGCAAGGAAGTCGCGACAACTGGTTATTTCTTACCCGTTACTCTATTACCCGGTAAAAGTATCTAAGTACTAAGAATCTGGGACAAAAGTCTAACCTTGAATATAAAAAGCGAACAAAACGAGCTATCTGACACTCAGAATTCTGTTTTGTTCGCTTTTTTCTAATCTATCGATTTTAAAAATTTAGAATAAAGAATTTCTAAAATCAAAATCTTTTTATCCCAACCTCTTTATAGTCAATGTGATTGATATTACATCTCGTTCCGTATGATACAGTTCACAGATGAGGAGCTTTACCCTAAAATCTTCACTGAATTATTTTCTCTCACAGTTTTCACCAAAAGCACCTGATTTTTGTTTATTCCTTATATACTTAAATAATTCAGTACCACTTTCGTTCAAACCTCTCCATAAAGTAGCCTCTAAAGAATTAATCCCAAGCACTTCTTCCTCATCACGAATTAAATCATCTAACTCTATCTTTAACCTTTCGTTGTATGAGCTACTGTTTTTTACACAGCGACAGAAACTTCTCTCCTTCCTAGAAAATTCTATTTTAGCCTGCTCTGCATAAAATTTTAATAGATTTGTATCTTTAAATTGATTTTTCAATCTATTAAATTTATCTTCATCCCAAGAAGGTGGTTTTACTAATTCAAAGCGAAAATTAATATCCTCATTATCAAAGTCAGCATAGCACTTCATATAATGGACATCATCAATTTCTTCAAAATAATAATTAATATAAAGTTTAGTTGAATTTAATTTATCATGATTACAATCACTACAGGATGGTATTAAATTTGCATCTGATATAGAAAGAGATGGATATTTCGTTTTAGGTAAAAAATGGTCTAAATTTCTTACCTCACGCTTTAAACAATATGGACAAATATTGTTAGGAGAAATTAACTTAATTTCATCATAGTATTCTCGAACTTTATATTTCTTATTACTAAATTTATCGTTGTATAATTTAACCATTTTTTGTTTAAATGTTTCAAATTCATCCTTTTCTTTTATGGATTCTTGGAATAAATTATATTTTTGATCGCTAGCACAGGAAATAAATTCATTATTTTGTAACAGACAATATTCTTTTTTTTGCCTTAAATATTTTGCAGTATCTTCCTGGTAACTTTCTATAGCCACATCAAAAACCTGAGAATAATCAAAGTCTTTTCTTTCTAATCTCTTATTCATCATTATTCCTTTGCTTATCATACATCATCTGTCTAGCTAAAGCCCTAGCTTCATATCCAAGTTGACCGCGAAAATAACTAAATACATCTGCTATATTTTCATTAGCTTGCACTTGCTCTTCGATATCATGTACAAAACTTGATTTTTCATATTCTAGTCTAAATATTTCATGTGTCAACTCTCCTATGTTTTCTCCATAAGTCTCTATAATCGGATTCTCTATCTTAATCGATTTTCCTGCTCTAAACATCAGATGAACCGCTGATTTTGGAGATTCCTGAACAAATACTGGTGAATGAGTCGAGATAATTGAAACTCCATTTCTATTTTGCATTAAATATCCTAACGCTTTATTAAAAGCAGCCATCAAGGGTGGATGTAAATGTAATTCTGGTTCATCAAGGATAACCAAAGTCTTTTCTTCTACAACTTCAACCAGTTTTGTCAATGTTAGTAAAACAATTTTATTTCCCGAGCTAAGTCCTTGTTTATAAAATTTTTCAATGATTTCTTTTGCTTCCGGACTATTTCCTCCATCAATGCGTTTCCAATTTTCTTGCATTCTGGAAACTATTCTTACTTCTTTTTTAAAAATAGGATCAGAATCAAGATAAGAAATAACTTTTTCCCACCTCTCTATAATATTCTTAGCCTTTATAGTGCACAAACTAACATAAAAATCACTTGACAAATCGTCCAAAGTTTTTGTAATAATCCCAGCTTCTTCATCATAGGATTTCACTCCAACATAATTAAATAAAATATCATCATTTTTATTTAACTGCTTGTAATTAATAAAATCATCAAAAACACTAAAAGATACTAATGTAACTCCTGAAAAAGGAATATTATTTTCGCCCGATTCATTTTGAAATTGGTAAAATTTATAATCTTCTTTATCATCATCTAAAATAACGCTTCTTATCATTCTATCTAAAATATAACTTTTTCCAACCCCATTACGTCCAATCAAGACATGTGAATTTGTTTGTGGTTTCTCATATGGTTTTACTTCAAAAGCTATTTTACCAATTTCATCTAGTCCTTCCTGCTTTGACTTTTTATACGTAAAATAGAAATTATATGGAGTTATTTCAACTCCTCCACGAGAAATTCGATTAAACTGATTTTTAACAGTAGAAGCAGATACTTCTCTCAGCAAAGAATGAATCATAATGTTTTCATTTCGATGTTCGCTAAGAAGATCTAAATCAAAAGCTATATCTCTAACTTTTGAAAAATATTCATTTGCTATTGTTTCACCTAAGGAAAATATATTTTGGTAGTATTCCGGCGATTGTCCCAGAGAAAAAATTTTTTGTCCTAGTTCCCGATACCATCCATTATTAACAATCGTTCTATAATCACCTTCATCTACAGAACCAATCCCAGAATATCCAAATTTTACTTGCCCTAGATATGTAACTTCTTTTCCTTTACAAAAATTTACATCATATAATGTTTTATATCTAAATTTATCATTCCAACTAATTCTTTCAAATCGAAAGTACTCTTCTGGCTTTTCTTCTAACTCAATCGGATTAGGTAGAGTAGGATTATTGGGCGCATCATATGCATAAAAGAAAAAATACATTATTATCTCCTTTTAAAAAAACTAAAATTACAAAATATAATATTTTTTGTAAACATAACAAAAGAAATTGAGATATTACACAATACCTATATCTAATTAGAATAATACTAAATTCTCACATTCTAGAAATTCCTATATATAATTATATCAATTTTATAACACTCAAGCAAATCTTGTATAAAGGAACATAGCTCATTAGAATTTTCTATACAATTCTATATTTTTTCAAATAAAATAGACAAACACTAAATGATATTTGTCTACATTTCTATTCTTTCTAATTTTTGAGATTGATATCTATATAGTTTGTTTAAATTCCCCATCACTCTAAAAATAGATCGTCTGAGTTTTTTTATGATCTTAAGTTTTCGAGATAGCGCTGAGCTGTCTCTAAGTTAAAGGTTTTCTCTGCGATGAGGCGCTCAACGAGGGGAGCAACTTCGGACTCACTAGCACCTGCTAGGAGAGCTAGGGATTTGGCCTGTAATTTCATGTGGCCTTGCTGGATGCCCGTACTGACCAAGGCTTTGAGGGCTGCAAAGTTTTGGGCAAGACCAATAGACACGATAATCTGAGCTAATTCTTTGGCTGAAGGATTTCCCAGTAGTTCGTGACTAAGAGCCACACGTGGGTTGAGACCGATAGAGCCGCCCTTGGTCGCTACCGGCATGGGTAGTGTCATCTCACCGACCAATTCTTCTGTGTCCTTATCTATACTCCAACGGCTGAGGCCTTGATAGCGTCCATCTTGACTAGCAAAGGCATGGGCCCCAGCTTCGATGGCACGCCAGTCATTACCCGTGGCGATTAAAATGGCATCAATACCATTAAAAATCCCTTTATTGTGAGTCGCTGCTCGGTAAGGATCAGCCTGCGCAAACTGGCTGGCCAAGGCTATTTTCTCCGCAATTTCTCGTCCTTGATCCCTTTGAGGGCTCAAGTAGCGAAAGGCGATACGACAGCTTGCAGTCACCAGAGAATCGGTCGCGTAATTGGACAGGATCCCCATAAGGCTCTGTCCTTGACTGAGTTCTTCTAAGACTGGTTTCAAAGCTTCCAGCATGGTGTTAAGCATATTGGCTCCCATAGCTTCCTGAGTATCGACATGGAGATAAACAACGAGAAAGTCTGTTTCACCTTTGATCTGCTCTACATGCAAATCACGTGCCCCGCCACCACGTTTGACGATAGAAGGATAGGCTTGATTGGCAATTTCCAAGAGCTCCGCTTTCTTGCTGGCAATCTTCTCTTGCGCTATATCTGAATTAGCAACTTGATAAAGGGCTACCTGCCCAATCATCTGACGCTGATGGACTTGAGCAGTAAAACCGCCTGCACGCTTGATGATTTTGCTGGCATAGCTGGCCGCAGCAACCACAGAAGGTTCTTCTGTCACATAGGGAACTGTGTAGTCCTGACCGTTCACCAAAAGTTCTGGAATGATAGAATAAGGCAGAGAAAAAGTTCCCACCACATTCTCACTCAGCTGGTCTGCAACAGCCAAGCTGACTTGTTCATCCTGCTCCAGACCCGTTTGCTTTTCAGGACTAAGGAGCGCCTGAGCTCGCAACAACTCAAGGCGCTCATGGTATGATTTTTTAGAAAATCCATTCCAACTTTTCTTCATTATTTTTCAACCTTGCTATAACGGCGTTGGTGGTTGAGAATTTCAACCAAGGCATAGTCTTGATGTTCATAGCCTGCAAATTGGGCTGAACCAGATTCATCCAACTGCAATTCTTCGAAGAAGACTTTTTCATAATCTGCAACAGACAGGGCAGTACGTTGATTGAGCTTGTTCAAGCGATCCTTATCAAGGTAAGCCTCATAGCCTTCGACCAATTCACCACTAAAGAACTCTGAAACCGCTCCACTTCCGTAACTGTAGAGGGCAATTTTATCTCCAGCCTTCAAAGTCTCTGCATTTTCCAAAAGAGAGAGAAGCCCGAGAAAGAGGGAACCTGTATAGATATTTCCAATCATCTGACTGTAGAGAATGGACTTATCAAAATTTTCTTGCAAACTATCCTTTTTTTCCTGAGATAAAGTCTTATCCATCATCTTGCGCAATCCTTTTAGGGCCAACTTAGGATAAGGCAAGTGGAAGCAGATAGCCGCAAAGTCATCCATAGTCCAATCATAGCGTTTCTTGTATTCACCCCAAGTCGTTGTCAGGCAATCAAGATACTGTTGGGTCGAGTACATGCCATTTACATAAGGAGTGCTTGAATAGTTCGGACGCCAGAAATCCATGATGTCGCGTGTTTGAGCAACATTATCATTGTTAAAGGCCATGATGCGCGGATTTTGGGTGATCAACATCGCTACACTTCCAGCACCCTGAGTTGGTTCACCTGGAGTTCCCACACCATACTTGGCAATATCACTGGCAATGACCAAAACCTTAGACTCTGGAGAATTTTCCACATGCAATTTAGCATAATGAAGGGCAGCTGTTGCTCCATAGCAGGCTTCTTTGATTTCAAAGCTACGGGCAAAAGGCTGAATGCCTAATAGGCCATGAACAAAGACTGCCGCTGCCTTACTCTGGTCAATCCCTGACTCGGTCGCCACGATGACCATATCGATTTCTTCTTTTTCTTTGTCTGTTAAAATGGAGTTGCTTGCACTAGCTGCCAAGGTAACAATGTCCTCAGTCAGTGGCGCAATACTAATTTCATTTAACAAGAGTCCCTTGCTAAATTTTTCGGGATCAACTCCCCTCGCTTCTGCTAAGTCTTGTAATTTCAAGACATATTGACTGGTCGCAAAACCAATCTTATCAATACCGATTGTCATATTTACCTCTGTTTTTTCATTCATTGTAAAAAATCGTTTCATTCTATTTTATCACAAATAGGGACAAAAGAGAGAAAAAAGACTTGATTCAACAAATCAAGTCTTTGCTTTGACTGCATTAGGAAGATATTCCTCGCTGTTTTCGGATGTAGTAATAAAGCTTTAAAATTACCGTTCCACTTGCCATTCCAATAGAAATAACAAGGGCTAACATAACCACCAAAGTCGCGCTGGCAAGGGCATGACTGTAATCGCCTGTCACAAAGAACGCTGTCGTTCGATAGGATAGATAACCTGGCACCAAGGGGGCAAGAATAGCCAAGACAAAAACCACTGCTGGTGTCTTATAGACAATACTTAAAATCTGACTGATACAAGAGCCTACCACCGCTGCGATAAAGGTCGCAACGATGACATTGGTTGGTTCTTTTAGTACGAGATAGAGGAGCCAAACGCCCATTCCCAAAACCCCACCAGGCAGAAGCATGGAGCGTTGGACATTCAGTACGATTAAAAAGGTGATAATGGCGAGTAAACTCGCCACCGCTTGGAGTAAAATACTTGTTAGAGTCATCTTATGTCATCAAAACCAGGGCGACTGAGGTGCCAGCCCCTAGAGCGAGGGTAATGAGCAGAGATTCAAACATCTTGCTCATACCAGAGTTGATATGATTGGTCATGATATCTCGAACCGCATTTGTCAGAGCAATCCCTGGAACAAAAGGCATGACGGCTCCTGCTATGATCAGGTCTGCCGTCGAAGGAAATCCAGTGTAGCGAGCCCAAAACTGGGCAATCAAGCCAAAAACAAAGGCACCCGCAAAAGCTGTTACAAAAGGAATTCGGATAAACTTCTCGACATAGAGAGAGAAGGCAAAACCAAACAAGGTCGCAACGCCTGCTCCAAAAGCATCATAGACATTACCGCCAAACATAATTGAGAAGAAAGGGGCGCTGAGAGTTGCTGCTACAGTCACTTGGAGATTGCTATAAGGAAGGGCTTGATTTCTGATTTCCTTCAGCTTTTTAAAAGCTGTAGAAAGATCAATCTGACCACCTACAAGTTCTCGTGATACTTGGTTGACATCACAGACTTTTTCGATGTTATAGGAGGATGACGTCACCCGTTTCATACGAGAAATATTGGTGTTTTCAATCGAAAAGAAAATAGCCGCGGGCATGGCAAGAACATTGCAATCCACTATTCCCTGTGAATGGGCAATGCGAATCATGGTGTCCTCAACCCGATGAATCTCCGAACCACTTTTCAAGAGAATAGTTCCAGCTAGCATAATCACATCAATGACAGCATTTAACTCTTTTGATTCGTCCATTTTCTACTCCTATTTTCTACTCCCTCTATTCTATCACAAAAGTTCATGAAAAAAAATCTTTGTCATGATTTCATGACAAAGATTGGGTTAATTTCGTTCATTACTTGACGTTCTACTGCCATCTGAAGAATCCGTTGTAGGGTTGCTACCTTGATTGTTACTCTGTGAAGGCGTCGTGTCTGTTCCTGAATTTCCGTGTTGAGACGAACTTGATGAAGAAGGAAGTGGTTTTGGTTTATAAATAGAAATCTTAACACGTGTTTTATTGAGATCTACCTTTTCTCCAGGTTTAGGGTCCTGACTAACAACTGTTCCTGCAGTAGTTCCTTCAGGAGCAGTTGATACTTCCACAACTTCGATATTGGCCTCTTTTACACCAACAATCTGAGTCAAATTGTTCTTAGTAAATTCGAGACTTGAACCAATGTAACTTGGCATCGAAACGCTGGTTACCTTCTTAGCAACTGTTAAGGTAATCGTGCTGGCTTTCGTGAGATCGTAAGTGCTTCCTGCAGCTGGGGTTTGCCTAATGACTGTTCCTGGATCGCTTTCGCTAGATTCCTCTTCCTCGATCTTAATGAGGTTTTCTGGAACCTTTTTCTCTTTGAGCTCCGCGACAACATCCGAGGACTTACGTCCTACATAGTTACTTAGTTGGAAGGATTGCTTACCTGATGAAACGATTAGATTTACTTTGCTTCCTTCTTTTCGACCGCTTCTAGCTTCTGGATCTGTTCGAATGACGCGACCTTCGGCTACTGTGTCGCTGGCCTCTGTCTTTTCTTCACCTACTTCAAAATTAGCTTTCTTCAGTGTCTCTTTAGCTTCAGCAACTGTCTGTCCCGATACATCTGGAATAGCAATAGTCGCTGGAGTTCGGGAGAAGATCCAAATCAAAGAGGCTGCAACTAGCAAGGCACTGGCCAGTAAAATCATATAGCGAGCTTTAAACTTCCGTTTTTTCGCTGGTTTTGGTACTGGTGCTTCATCTACCACCTGCTGAGTCTGCTGTTTTGATTGAGGTCGCTCTAATTGTGGCTTAGCCTTCGGAATAGAGGTCAGAGTGCTTTGTGGAACTTTAGGCAAGGTCTTGGTATCAACCTTGCTTGCCTCATCAAAGACTAGCTTTGGTTCTCTCCTACGATTGTGAGACAAACAACTCGACAAGTCCACATACATTTCTGATACAGACTGATAGCGATCTGTCAATTTCTTGGCCGTTGCCTTGATAACAACATTTTCCAAAGCTTGTGGTACTGCTGGATTCTCAGCAATAACAGATGGAAGTGGTTTTTGGAAATGCTGGAGGGCAATAGTCACTGCACTATCCCCATCATAAGGGATATGTCCAGTCAACATTTCATAGAAAATAATCCCCATAGCATAGATGTCACTCTGCACAGTTGCCTTGGAACCACGGGCCTGCTCAGGTGAGAGATAGTGGACTGAACCGAGCATGGAGTTGGTCTGTGTCAGACTGGTCTCTGCAAAAGCCACGGCAATCCCAAAGTCTGTAACTTTGGCAGTTCCATCTGGTGTCAAGAGGATATTTTGAGGTTTCAAATCTCGGTGGATAATCCCTCTCGTATGCGCCAGACGCATCGCCAAGAGAATCTGTCCCATAATACGGACGGCTTCTTCATTTGAGAGAGGGGAGTGTTCTTTGATATAACGTTTGAGGTCAAGCCCTGCCACATACTCCATAGCTAGATACTGCTGACCGTCTTCCTCACCGATATCTGTTATTCGAACGATATGGGGATGATCCAGATCCGCCATGGCTCTCGCTTCACGTTGAAAACGTGCCACAGCAATCGGATCTGTCTGATAGTTAGTCCTCAGGACCTTAACTGCCACTTCTTCCCCGTCTAGGATCAAATCCTTGGCCAAGTAAACATCCGCCATGCCTCCTCGACCAATCTGTTTGACAATCCGATATCGTCCGGCAAAAATCTTGCCGATCTGGATCATTCTACTTCCTCCTCATTCATGTGAACAAGGGCAACCGTGATATTGTCTAAACCACCTGCATTGTTGGCAAAACGAATCAAAGTTGCCGCCTTGTCTGCCAAGGAAATATCACTTGTTACAATATCGTAGATATCGCTTCCTGAGATCATATTGGTCAAACCATCACTATTGAGCAAGAGATAATCTCCTGACTCCAGTGTAATCATCCCAAAATCTGGCTGGATTTCATCTTTTTGTCCGATAGACTGGGTGATGATATTCTTTTGAGGGTGAGTTTCTGCTTCTTCTGGAGTCAATTGACCAGCCTTGAGCAATTCATTGACCAAAGAATGGTCACTTGTCAACTGGTGGTATTCTTCTCCACGAATCAAACCGATACGAGAATCTCCAATGTGAGCATAGATGGCTTGGTTGTCAATAAACGCAACAGCTTCTAGCGTTGTTCCCATACCTCTGTAGGCTTCGTCCTGACCTAGTTGATGAATTTTTTGATTTTCAATCTCCAGGTAGTGGGCAAACCACTCACGAACTTCATTGACTGAGTCAATTTGGGTATCCACCCAAGCCACACCAAGGTCTGTTACCGCCATCTCACTAGCGATATTTCCTGCACGGTGTCCTCCCATCCCGTCAGCCAAGATGATCATAGTGCGTCCTGCTCGGTTGACAAAGTGATTGACATAGTCCTGATTATTTGTCCGTTTCTGACCAACATCTGTTAATAATGCTATTTCCATTGTGTCAGTTCCTTCCTATTCTGATATCTTGCGAAATTGGCTGATAAAGAATCCATCACTTCCATACAATTCAGGAGTAATCAGGATGCAGCCATCTTTCAGGATATCTTTACATTCGTGTTCTAGTTTAACCTGCTCGAACTCGGGATGACTTTCTAAAAATGCTTCAACAACTTGAAAGTTCTCCTCAGAGACAATAGTACAGGTACTATACGTTATTATACCACCTTTACGTAGTGTTTGACAAACACTACCTAATATTTCCAGCTGAATTTCCTGTAAGGACGTGAAATCTGCTGTTTCTTTATTGTATTTGATGTCTGGTTTGCGACGTAAAAGTCCAATCCCAGAACAGGGAGCATCTACCAAAATCTTATCAAAAGAATCCCGACCGAAAAACTCATGAACCTTTCTGGCATCCAATTTTTGCGTTTGCACTCGTTCTGCCACACCTAAACGCTCCGCATTTTCTTGGATCAAGTCCAACTTATGGTCATACAAGTCCAGAGCAGTTACCTGACCTGTAGCGAGATAAGAAGCTATATGAGCTGTTTTTCCACCCGGAGCGGCACAGGCATCCAGGACCTGCTCATCGCCTTGTAGATCAAGAGTCGGAGCAACCAGTTGACTGGACTCGTCTTGGATGGTTATAGCCCCTTCTGCGAACAAATCATGTCCTGCAAAGTGGCCTTGCTCCTTGACCAGACCAGTGGCCGCTAAAGGGGAATTGGTCGCCTCTAACAAAGCTTTGATTTCCTCTTTTCGGCTCAAGTTGGTCACCCGGATGCTAGCTTTGTTGCGCACCAAGAGACTTTTAAAGATGGCTTGTGCTCTCTCTTCACCGTATTCTTCCTTGAGTTTAGACACGAGCCAAACTGGGAGAGAATAGGCAATGGAATCACGCTTGTTTTTGCGTTTGATACTGTCAATGTCTGGCCAGCCTTCTCGCAAGATACGACGAAGGACGGCGTTGACTAATTTTTCACTGCCTTTTTTACGCGCTTTGGCTAGTTCCACTGCTTCATTAACAACAGCGTGATTAGGAATCTTATCCAGATACCGAAGTTGGTAAGCGCTCAGAAGGAGCAGGATATAGAGCCAGTTATCTAGCTTATCCCGGTCTTCGATAAAGTGGGACAGGTACCATTCCAGAGTCAGTTTTCGGGCTACCGTACCGTAGACAATCTCTGTCACCAACCCCTTATCTGTTGCTGAGAGGTGACTGCACTTGAGGTGTTTGTTTAAGGCAATATTGGAGTATGCTTGGTTGATAAAAACATCCTCTAATACTGCTAGAGCTAGACTTCTAGCCGTTTCTACTTTAGTCACCAAATCGTTCTCCTACAGTCAATGTCCGTCCAACTCCGTTGAGGAAGGAAGCAATGTCCATCTTAGGCTTCCCAGCTGGCTGCACTTGCTTGAGAGATAGAGCTCCTTCAGCCGTTGCGACAATCAATTCCTTTTTGCCAATAGAGAGGATCTCACCTGGATTTCCCTGACCTTCTACTGGTAGGGCTTCATAAATCTTAAAGCGGTCTCCTTTAAGAAAAGTATGGGCAACAGGCCATGGATTCATCCCTCTGATTTGGTTAAAGAGTTGGCGATTGGTTTTAGTCCAATCCAGTTTCTCTTCCTCTGGCTTGATATTTGGCGAGAAAGTGACTTGACTAGGATCTTGTAGTTCAGGTTGGATTTCTCCTGCTAGGTAGCCAGGTAGCGTATCCAAAAGCAAATCGCGACCAACGATTGCCAATTTTTCAAACAAGGTGCCGACATTGTCCTCGTCTGTGATAGGAATGCTACGACGGGAAATCATATCACCTGCATCCATTTCTTTAACCATTTCCATGATGGTCACACCAGCTTCCTCATCCCCTTGAATCAGGGCATAATGAATGGGAGCTCCACCACGGTGTTTGGGAAGAAGGGAAGCGTGAACATTGACCGCAAAGTCCATGCTATCAAGGAGTTTACTTGGGAGAAATTGCCCAAAAGCAGCAGTGATAATCCCATCAGCTCCTAGCTTCATAATGTCTTCCATCTCTGGACTTCCAGATAATTTTTCAGGTTGGTAGATAGGAAGACCTGCTTCTTTGGCGGCCTGCTTGACTGGGGTTTCTTGGATCACTTTTTTACGGCCAACAGCGCGGTCTGGCTGGGTCACAACAGCCAGAATCTCGTAACGGTTGTCTGATAACAACCCCTTCAAAACTGTCGCTGAAAAATCAGGTGTCCCCATAAAGATTAGTTTTGTCATTTCTTCTCCTTCTTATAAAAATTGCTGCGGTTCGTGGTCAATGCTGAGACGAAGCTCGCTATTTTCACGTTCTTGAGTCAAGGCCAAGACCTGATTGAGGGTTGGACCCAGCTCATCTTCTAAACGGTATTTAATCAAAATCTGGTAATGATAAAGGTTGTGGGTACGGGCGATTGGTTTTGGCGTTGGTCCAAGGATTTTACTAGTTTCCGATAAACCTGATCGCAAAATTCCCATGACTTCATAGGCACGTTTGACGACCTCTTCTTCTTTCTTGTGAGAGAGGGTAATCCCAATAGTGAAATAATAAGGCGGATAGCCGAGTTGGCGTCTGATACTCATTTCATAGGCATAAAAACCTTCATAGTCTTGGTCTTTGGCAAATCGAATGGCATAGTGCTCCGGATTGTAAGACTGGATCAAGACCTGCCCAGCTTTTTCCGCACGGCCTGCACGGCCTGCCACCTGAGTTAAGAGTTGGAAGGTTCTCTCGGAAGAACGGAAATCAGGCAGATTCAAGGCCGTATCCGCATTGAGCACTCCGACCAAGGTCACATTGGGAAAATCCAAGCCCTTAGCAATCATCTGAGTTCCCAGCAAGATATCTGCTTCACCTTGGCCAAACTGGTCAAGAAGAGCTTGGTGACTGCCTTTCTTGCGGGTCGTATCCACATCCATCCGCAGAATGCGAGCCTGAGGAAAGAGTTCTGCCAGTTCATCGTAAGCTTTCTGAGTCCCCGTCCCGTAGTAACGAATACTGCGGCTTTGACAGTTGGGACAGACATGAGGAATCCCCTTTGAAAATCCACAGTAATGGCAGTTCATGGTCTTGGTATCCATGTGGAGAGTCAGAGAAATATCACAGTTGGGACAGCTATCTACCGTTCCACACTCCCGACACATAACAAAACTAGAATAACCCCGACGGTTGAGCATGAGGACTGCCTGTTCTTTTTTATCCAAACGGTCTCGAATGGCCTCTAGCAAAGGAGGCGTAAAGTTTGATGTCTCATTCTGCCCGATATAGTCCCGAAAGTCAATCACTTGAACTTCAGGAATAGTGGCTAAAGGATTGGCCCGTTGGGTCAGACGTAAGTGTTGATAGACACCTTTTCCAGCACGCGCACGGCTCTCTAAGCTCGGTGTCGCTGAGCCAAGGACTAGGGCTGCTTGATTGTACTGGGCCCGTAGAATGGCGACCTCTCTAGCATGATAACGGGGATTGCTGTCTTGTTTGTAGCTAGCTTCATGCTCTTCGTCGATAATTATAACACCTAGATTTTTCAAAGGAGCAAAGATAGCTGATCGAGCGCCAACAACAACTTGGGCATCGCCACGCTCAACCTTGCGCCATTCGTCGTACTTTTCACCATTGGACAGGCCTGAGTGAAGAATGGCTACTTTCTCACCAAATCGAGCAATAAAACGCTCCGTCATTTGTGGCGTCAGAGAAATCTCAGGCACCAGCAAAATAGCCGTCTTACCCTTATCCAAGGCTCCTTGGATAATCTGCAAGTAAACCTCCGTTTTCCCACTTCCTGTAATCCCTTGAAGGAGGAATGGAGGCTGTTGACTACCAATAGCACTGACAACCGCATCGCGAGCTTGTCTTTGCTCTGGGTTCAGCTCCAAAGGTGTACTTGCTTCAATGCCTTCAAAATAAGCAGCTGAACGTTGCACTTCCTTTTGGACTAGAGTTAAAGCTCCTTGCTCCACAAAAAAGTTGACTTGCTCCCGTGAGTAGGATTCTAACAAGCTAGCCAGAGGAGCACTTTCAGGATGAGACAGCAGATAATCTCTCAGCTCTGCCTTTTTCTTAGCACGCGCAGAAATCTCAATCCGCTCTAGCTGAGTAGCATCAACCTCATACCAAGACTGGGTCTTGACCTTCTTTTGATCGACTGCCTGGTATTCTAAGCGGAGCAGACCTTTCCTAGTCAAGCGCATCATCTCAGCTTGCTTAGCAAGGTCTAAAGAAGAAAAGACTAGCGAATCTTCTGAACCAAACAAGCGCTCTTTGTCTGCCTGACTCAGACCTTCCAGAGGATAGAGAATCTTGTCATAGCTAGAATTCAGAAATCCTGGAAGCATAGCTTTTAGAATGGAGATTTTATAAGAAAAGACGGACTTGCGTAACTCCTCAGCCAACCAGAGTTGCTCCTGAGTCAAGACAGGAGAAAAATCTAGCACCTCTGCAATCTCCTTCAAGTCCTGACCTTCCATCTCTTCATCCGACTGGGACTCCAGGCCAAGCACAATCCCTTGTATCAAACGATTACCCTTTCCGAAGGGGACATGAACCCGCATACCGACTTCCAGCATCTCTACAAATTCCTCAGGGACCTTATAACTATAGGGCTGGTCCGTCTGCATAAGGGGAACATCCACAATAATCTTTGCGATTGCCATCTTCTCACCTCCTCCTTGTCAGTACATTCTTGCAATAGAAAAAATAAGATTGAGTCCCCCCAACCTTAAATTTTTTCACCATCTTCTTTTTCTTTAGCGATTTGCTCTTTGATTTTCTTTTCTTCTTCTTCTTTGCGGCGTTTTTCTTCTTCGATACGGAGACGAACCGCTTCACGTTTTCCTTCTGGATCTGGGTGAATGGTTACATTTCCAGACTCGATTTCTTCCAAAGCACGAAGAGTTGATTTTTCAGACTTAAACTCTTGAGTTGCTGGCGCTCCTGCTTCTAGTTCGTGGGCGCGTTTTGCTTCCAAGATTACGAGTGAATATTTTGATGGTACCTTGTCCAGCAAGGTATCAATAGAGGGTTTTAACATCATTTGCTTGTACCTGTTTCCTATAGTTTATCGAGTAGTTGGAGATTTTGGCAACATCTCCTGGTAGTGACCAATGACACGGTCCACACGGAAGTGTTCTGCTTCGATCACACGCTTGACACGTTCAGCAGCGAGGGGCACCTGATCGTTGACAATGGCATAATCATACTCACGCATGAGGGCAATTTCTTCCTTGGCTTTTTCGATTCGTTGGGCAATCACTTCAGCACTATCTGTACCACGACCTACCAAACGATCTTGCAATTCATCCAAGTCTGGTGGCGTTAAAAAGATAAAGACAGCATCTGGAACCTTTTTCTTAACCTGAAGGGCTCCTTGGACTTCAATCTCAAGAAAGACATCGATTCCCTTATCTAGGGTTTCGTTGACATAGGTCAGAGGAGTTCCATAGTAGTTACCGACATATTCTGCATATTCCAACATCTGGCCTTGACGGATCAGCTCTTCAAACTCTTCCCGAGTACGGAAGAAATAGTCCACTCCGTCCACTTCACCAGGACGTTGCGCGCGCGTCGTCATCGATACAGAATATTGAAATTGATTCTCAGAACTCTCAAAAATCTCTCTTCTAACCGTTCCTTTCCCAACTCCTGAAGGACCAGAAAAAACGATTAGCAAGCCTCGGTCTGCCATTATGTCTCCTTTAGTTAGTCTGTAAAATAAAGTAAAATTTCTCTCGGATACTGATGATAGCGTCAGTTATCCTTCTACAGTCTTTCTATCTAGTGTAACAAAAAAGCAGTAATATTTCAACTGCTCTTTCTTATTTATTTAGCATAAAGTAGTATCAAAAAAGGAATTACATATAAAAAGACTTGCTATTTTATTCTATTTAAGAGATAATTGTAATAATAATATTAAAAAGGAGATTTTTATGGGAGTTTATAAAGGAAAATCTGTTGATGAGGCAATCGAAAATGGTTTATTAGATTTAAACCTCAAAAAAGAAGATGTTCATATACACGTTATTGAAAAAGGCCAAGCTGGAATCTTTGGTTTTTTTGAAAAAGAAGCTGAGGTAGAAATAACACCTTTAACTGAGAAGGAACTCAAATTAAAGAAATTGGCTCCGTATTTGAGTGCTGGAGGTTTTGTTATTTTAATTTTATTTTTTATCTTAATTGGAGTAAGCCAAAATAACAAATCTAATTCGTCTACTTCTTTGTCTTCGTCTACAAATCCTAGTTCGGTTACAGAAAAATCTACTGAAAAAACTACTAAACCTTCATCTACCTCTAAAGAATCCTCAACAAGTTCAAGTAGCCAATCTAGTTCAACTAGTTCATCATCGAACTCTGTAGAAACTTCGTCAACTAGCCCCTCACAATCTTCAACAATTACCATAGAAAACAACTCCGAATTTCAAGCGCTGCTACAAACAGAGGACCAAAGTACAATAACAGATTTTGTACAAAAATATAAAGGTAAAACGATTGAATTTGATGGAAATTTTGCTGATTTAGCTAAGGTGAAGTCAAAGTATGATATCCTTATTCATTCTGGAGATTATCATCCTGATGAAGCAACTGGACCTAATTTTAAATTTATTGAAATTAACCTTATTTCTAACCCTGTTTTCAAACCATTCAATGGTGAAAATATCAGAAAAGGACAAAATGTTCATATAAAGGCCAAAGTTGGAGCCTATAATGCCACACAAGATTTAATTTACTTATCTCCAATTGAGGTCTCGCCTAGATAAATGGTTAATATCTCTTGTTTAGTAATAATAAAAAAATGAAATCAGATTTTTATCTGATTTCATTTTTTTATTTAGCATAATCTACTGCACGAAGTTCACGGATTACGGTTACCTTGATATTTCCTGGGTAATCGAGATTGTTTTCAATTTTCTCACGAACTTTGTGAGCCAAGATTGTGACTTTGTCGTCTTTGATTTGTCCTGGATTAACCATGATACGGATTTCACGACCTGCTTGAAGGGCAAAGCTATTTTGCACCCCTTCAAATCCATTGGCAATTTCTTCCAAATCATGGAGACGCTTGATATAGCTTTCAAGAGATTCACTACGAGCACCTGGACGCGCTGCACTCAAGGCATCTGCTGCAGCAACAATCACTGCAATGACGCTTTCAGCTTCCACATCACCGTGGTGGCTAGCAATGGTATTCACCACAACTGGGTGTTCCTTATACTTACGAGCCAACTCCGTGCCAATCTCAACGTGGCTGCCTTCAACCTCACGGTCAATAGCTTTCCCGATGTCGTGAAGGAATCCAGCACGACGGGCAAGAGCTGCATTTTCACCAAGTTCACTGGCGATGATACCAGACAACTTAGCAACCTCAATCGAATGACGCAAGACATTTTGTCCATAAGAAGTACGGAACTGCAAACGTCCCATAATCTTCATCAAGTCTGGATGGAGGTTTGGCGCACCAATCTCATAGGCAGCAGCCTCCCCATATTCACGGATTTTATTGTCAATCTCCTGACGGTTTTTCTCCACCAACTCCTCGATACGAGCTGGGTGGATACGGCCATCCTTGAGCAACATTTCCATGGTCATACGAGCAATTTCACGACGAATCGGATCAAATCCTGACAAGGTTACCACTTCCGGTGTATCGTCGATAATCACATCAACCCCTGTCAAACTTTCAAAGGTACGAATATTTCGACCTTCGCGTCCGATAATGCGTCCCTTCATGGTATCATCTGGTAGGTGAACTGTTGAGTTTGTTGACTCTGCTACATAGTCACCAGCGATACGCTGCATAGCCTGAACCAAGATATCTTTCGCAATCTTGTCTGAACGCTCCTTGACTTCTTGCTCAGCCTCACGAATGCGGCTAGCAATTTCCTTGGTCAAGTTTTCCTCCGTCTGAGCCAAGATAATATCTCGAGCCTCAGTTTGGGAAAGGGAACCGATACGTTCAAGTTCAGCTTCTTTTTGTCTTTCGACTTCCTCTAATTGCTCTTCACGTGCATCAAGGTTTTTTGCTCTATCAGAAATACTTTGTTCTTTTTGTTCAAGTGTTTTTTCTTTGTTCGTCAAATTGTCGTCCTTACGGTCAAGGCTCGTAGCTCTCTCCGTCAAACGACTTTCAATTTGCTTGAGCTCCTGACGTTCTGACTTAAATTCAGCGTCCACTTCTTCACGGTATTTTCTGGCTTCCTCTTTGGCCTCCAATAGTGCTTCTTTTTTAAGAGACTTGCTTTCGCTCTTGGCTTCATTTAGCAATAAATCCGCTTCGCGCTCAGCTTGTCCTCGTAAATTAGTTGCTTCTTGTTCAGCATTTAGAAGCATCAACTCTGCAGCCTCTTGAGATGATTTCATCTTAGCTGAGATGCTGACATATCCAATGACTAAACCAATGATGACGGCAAAAACAGCAATCGCAAGTGTCATGATTTCCATGTTTTTACCTCATTAAATTTGTTTATCGAATGACATACATTCCTTAATATTCTATCATAAAAAACCGATTTTCACAAACCCAAATTGAAGAGTTTTGTGTGAATTTTAGAAGAAAGTTCTGAAATCACAAAACAAACTTTCTAACTCTTAAAAATGACATTTTCATTAAAACATACAATAAAAAAGCCTACCTTTCAGTAGACTTAGTAATGATCTTTGAAGGACAAGAAAGCCACGCTATCTCCATCTATCATATAAATCAAGCGATTTTCTGCATCAATGCGCCGCGACCAAGCTCCTTGATAGTCATACTTGAGTGCTTCTGGTTTCCCCATTCCTACAAAAGGATCGCGTTGAATATCCTTGATTAATTTATTGATTCTTTTTAATGTTTTCTTATCTTGGTTTTGCCAATAGCAATAATCCGCCCAGGCATCTTCTGTAAACTTGAGCAGCATTTCTCACTCCTCAATAACATGGACCTGAGTACTTCCAGCTCGGACTTGAGCCATTCCTCGCAAGACCTTGTCAGAAAGTTCCTTGTTTTGAGCGATTCTCAGGGTTTCCTGAATACTGTCCCATTCGCTCTTTGAAAGAACTACAATGTCCTCGTCTGGATTTTTATTGACCACCATCAAAGGCTCAAATTCATCGTTTACCTTCTTCATGTAGTCCTTTAAATGATTTCGGAATGTTGAGTAAAGAACTGCTTCCATAACCATACCTCGTTTTACCTCTTTTCCACTATTATACACAAAAAGAAAGAAATTGTCAGGAACTTGTACAAGATTCTTCTTTTCTATCTATTTATTCGAAAATCTTCTAAAAAAGCCTACCTTTCAGTAGACTTAGTTTGATTCTATTCTAATGGGCACTCTACCAAAATTCTGTTCTGCTATACTTGGGTGTCCTAGTTGGTAAATCTGGTCTGCCTTTTGAGTCATAGCATCCCAAGGTTCTTTGCCAATTCGACTGACTAGATGGACCTGCCCTTTCAGAGACTTGAGGTGTTGTCTGCCTTTTTCAGTAAAGCCAAGGACATGGATGCCTTCTGGCAAGTCGCTTTCTCTGGCCTGTACCAAAATATAGGTCAAGAGGCGTCTGACACGCGCCTTGGTATAACGCTTGGTCGCAACTACCTCAATCAATTCATCCAGAAACTGGGCTGTTTTGATAGCTTCCTTGATGCGCACCGCCATTTCTTGATTGACCTGATAGATGGTCGTTAGTTCTGGATTTGACAAGATTTGATAGCGGAGCAAGGGAAAATAGTCATCCCAACTCACCTTACTGGCCTGCTCAAAGAGAGCAACAGAAGGCATAAAGCGTTCTAAGAAATCTTGGTCTGATTGATGCTGACGGAGAGCTGTTGCCGAGGCAAAGTCCACATCCTTATCCACAGAATGATAACCAGCCCCCTGACGCTGAATCGGATGGAGTTTGATTCTACGTCCCGCAACCGCCTTGGCATAGGCCAAAGCTAGAACATGATTGGGTGTATTGCCTGAAAAATCAAGACCTGCAAATTCCTTCCACATGGCTTGGGTTTTCTGAGGATAGGAAAGGGAATCAGGCAGATTTTCCACAAATTTCTCCATCTCAGTACCTTGCTCTGTGTATAAGTCAGATATCTTTTGATAATCCAGAACTTCCTCTGTCCCGAAGGCTAGGGTATCAATGCCTAAGCGAGCCAAGATATCCACAGCTCCTTGGCCAAAGAAATCTGCCGCCTGAACACTAACTAAAAAGGGCAATTCCACTACCAGATCCGCTCCATTTTCCAGCGCCATCTGAGCCCGAGTCCACTTGTCCACGATAGCAGGCTCTCCTCGTTGCATGAAATTTCCAGACATGGCAACGATTTTCAGCCCCTCCGCCTGCTCAAGCAGATATTTGTGCCCATTATGAAAAGGATTGAACTCCGCAATAATACCTGTGATGGTCATGATGTTCTCCTACTTCTGCGCGACAAAAAACCAACGGGTAGTGGTTTCTGTTGGTTCCTTGTCCTCAAAGTCCGAATAGAGTTTGAAGGACTTGAAACCAGCCTGTTCCAGCAAAATATCATAGGTCAGGACCTCATAGGTTCGCTCCTCATGCACTTCATCGTGGCGACTAAAGGAACCATCAGCCTCCTTGATAAAGAAGGTCAACTCATGCACGATAGAGTGAGGAGCTTCGTCCTCGTAGGTATCCCAGAGCATAGCAAAATCTTCCGCATTTTCATGGTAAGAATAGCCTGGAAAAACTTCATCTGTCTGGTAGGTCGAATGGACATCAAAGATAAATACCCCATCTTCGTTAAGGGCATTATAGACTTCTTTGAAAACATCCCCTACTTCCACCTCATCCTGCATGTAACAGATTGAGTCCGAATAACAAGTGACAAAGTCGTATTTCCCTGCTTTGGACAAATCCAGCATATTGCCTTCAATAAAATCAATCTTTTGCTTGGCTGAAGCAGCTCTCTTCTCCGCAATCTTCAGCATATCCGCGCTCAAGTCCAGTCCAGTCACTTCAAAACCAGCCTGAGAAAAGCGCACAGACTGGATGCCTGTCCCACAAGCCAACTCCAAGAGTTTCTTTCTCTCCTTGGTCTTAGGCAAATGACGCAGGGAAAAATCCGTCCATTTGTCGTATAAACTATCATCCATCACAGCATCGTAAACAGCCGCAAAGGTTTCATATGTCGCCATAATTAAGATACAAAGAGCCTCCATGGCAAACACCACTCGCTCTTTACCTTTCCATCAATTTTCTAAAATAAGCAAAGAAACCCAGTTGACTACAACTGAGTTCATCTTCTAAGCAAGAGCTTCTGAAATATCTACTGAATTCGCCTCATGCCATAGTTTTTCTAAGTTATAGTGGGCACGCATTTCTTCTGAGAAGATATGCACGACGACACCACCTAGGTCTAGCAAGACCCAGCCTCCTGCTGCATCGCCTTCGACATGACTACCTTTAACACCAGCTTCGGCTACTTTTTCACGAATGTTATCAGCGATTGCGTCCAACTGACGGCTATTCATCGAGCTAGTGATAACAAAGTAGTCCGTCACGCTGGTCAAGTCTTGTACATCAAGTGCAAGGATGTCCTCCGCACGTTTCTCATCAGCCGCTTTCACGACTAGTTCTAGTAATTCTTTTTCGTTCATTTAGTCCTCTTTCAAATAGTGCACAAAGGCGTTATAGGTTTCAAGGGTTTGGGGATAGATGGGAAATCCCTTATGAGCTAGATGCTCCACAGTGCGAGCTGTCTCATAGGCCACTGCCTTATTGAGCGATGAACTTGCAATCTCACGCGCCTGGTCCACTCCAGGGAAGGCACGATTGTTCTCGATGTAGTCTGCTACATAGATGACCTTGTCTAAGTCCGTCATCTGACCAGCCCCGACTGTATGGATTTCAATAGCTCTTAGGATCTCCGGATTACGCAAATCCAAATCTTCCTGAATCTTGTAGATACCAACCATGCCATGCCAGACATTATTGCCCCAGTTTTTAAGGTCAGAATCTAGCTGATGACGGTCAATCAAGTCTAGAAATTCCTGATCTGACAGCTTTTTAGCATAATCATGAAGGAGCCCCGCTAAACCTGCCTTCTCAGCATCGACTCCGAATCTCTCCGCTAGCTCTATAGCTGCACGCTCCACCCCCAAACAATGGGTTAACCGTTTTTCAGGCAGAAGCTCCGCCATTTTTTCCAACAAAACCTCACGGGAACAGTTGATATAGTCTTGGTATGCCATCAGTAGAGCCTCTCCTTCTCGATATAGTCTAGCACTGGCTGAGGTAGGAGAAAGTTAGGCTTCCGACCTTGGGCAATGAAGTCACGCACCATGTTGGAGGAGATGTCCATGAGAGGCACATCCACCCAGATAACAGGATAGGAAGTCCCTGCCTTGTAGCGCGGACGCTGAACTCCAACAAACTGAACCATGTCGACCAGCTCATCAATTCGGTACCATTTAGGCAGATAGTCCACCATATCAGCCCCGATAATGAAGTAATAATCCGTATCTGGATGTTGCTCTGTCAAAATCTTCATAGTGTCGTAGGTGTAAGAAATGCCCTTGCGCTCCAGCTCAATAGTTTCAATGGCTAAGCCTTCAATCCCCTCAATCGCCAATTCAAGCATCTTGAGCCGATGGTGCTCGGGGATGGTTTCCTTTTTATCCACATGAGGTGGTTGGTATTCGGGCATAAGCAGGACCTGGTCCAGTCCTAACTGTTGTCGTACTTGGTCCGCCACAACAAGATGGGCATTATGAACAGGGTTAAAATTTCCCCCTAGAATCCCGACTTGTTTGCGTTTTTTCTCCTTGATTTCTGGCTCCAACTCTACCTTGGTAAAGGGAGTCAATAATTCGATTGCCATAGGCTCGTCTTCCTTTAATTCTCTGTAAAAACAGTTGTTTGGAGTAGGGTTTTAGATTTCTTTGACTTTCTTGGAAATCTTGCGATTTTCTTTCTTGCTGGATTGTTTAAACAAGATCAAGATGCGTCCGATTTTTTGGACCGTATCCACACCGATTTCTTCTTCCAAGATTTCAGCTACTTCGTGGATGTTTTCATCTGTGTTTTGCAAGAGCGTAACTTTAATCAATTCGCGAGCGTCAAGAGCTTGACGGACGCTGGTTTTGATTTGGTCGTTGAGACCATTTTTCCCGATTTGGATGATGGGTTTGAGGGTGTGTGCCTGGCTGTTGAGGAAGGCACGTTGTTTCGATGTTAATGACATATTCTTTCTTCCTTTTTGGATAGTTATTTTAGGTGGTGAGGGACGGTCGGAACTAATTTTCAAAAGAATTCATCTTTGAAAAATGGATTTCCTGACCTCACAATTGAGCCTTGGTCTCAATTGTACCCTTTGCCAATCTATCGATTGGCAATCACACCACAGCAATAACTATCTTTGTATGAGCTCACTTTGTTCGCTCAGCGATTTTATTATAATACTTTTAAATAATTGCTTTGCGTGTGACGACGGCGACGCCTTCTGGTGCCCAGACGGCGACTTTGGCGGTGCCTGTTACGCGGATCCAGCCTAGGCCTGAGATGACCAGGTCAGTCTTGTCCTTAATGGTAAATACATGCTGGACTAGTTTTGGGAAATCTTCTTTTTCCTTGCTATTTGGTGGCGTCAAAAGGGTTCCGATGTGCTTATCATAAAAGGCACTCGCTCCTTCTAGCTTGGTGCGGTGGAGTTTGAGTTCATTGTCAAAGAAAGCAGTAAATCCTTGCTTCTCACCTGCTATAAAGTCAAATCGTCCGAGACCACCTAAAAATAGGGTTTGTTCAGGATTGAGCTGATAGGTTTTGGGCTTGATTTCCTTTTTAGGACTAACATACTTGAGGTTTTTAGCCGTCAAGTAGTGGGCCATCTGGTGACGGTGGATAATCCCCGGTGTATCGTAGATATAAGATCCGTCATCAAGTGGGATCTCAATCTTGTCCAAGGTTGTTCCTGGAAAGCGCGAAGTCGTGATGACATTCTGATCACCCGTAATTTCTTGGATAATAGCATTTATAAGGGTTGATTTTCCAACGTTTGTCACGCCAACCACATAGACATCACGGCCCTTACGGTAGTGCTCGATTTTGTCAATGACTTCCTTAATGGCATGCTTGTTTTGGGCTGATGTCAGAACGACATCTACTGGACGAAGTCCTTCCTCGTGGGCACGTTCCATCAGCCACTGGCTAATCTTGCCCGGTTTAACAGACTTGGGCAGGATATCTTTTTTATTTCCAACCAAGAGGACATCATTGCCCGATACAAAGCGTGGCAAGCCTGGGATGACAGAACCATTAAAGTCAAAGATGTCAATGACATTGACCACCAAGGCATCACTGTCTCCTACCTCGTGCAAGAGCTTGAGAAAATCATCGTCCGTCAACTGGACATCTGTGATTTCATTGTAATGACGGAGACGGAAACAGCGTTGGCAATAAACTTCACCAGTCTCCAACCCTTTTTCAAGTGCCGACTGGGGTGTAAATCCAAGACCAGTCTTGTCTGTCGTCTGAATGGTTGCTCCACAACCAATACAGAGAATTTCTTCCATAGTTAAATTCCTTTTTTATATGTAATCGGTCCGTACTTTTCAGTGATTTTGCGCATGACACGGCGCTCGCGAGCTCGGTTAATCTGCGTTTTAATAGAGTCGTGTTGGACCAAGGGTTTGACCAAGATTGAGCGAATGCCTGCACGATGCGCGGCCCGAATATCCGTCATGAGTTGGTCGCCGACCATGACCACTTCATTTTTCTCGTAGTGGAATTCCTTCATGGCACGGTCAATCCCAAATGTGAAGGGCTTCAAGGCCCAATAAACGTAATCAATTCCAAATTTCTCAACTGCACGTTGAACTCGTTTTTTGGTGTTATTTGATACGACGATGATGCGAATACCTGCATCCCGAAGGTCATGTAGCCATTGCTTCATCTCTGGCGTCCCATCAGGGTTGTTCCAAGCAATGAGGGTATTATCCAAATCGACCAAAACAGCCTTGATTCCCTGCGCTTGCAGACTTGGAACTGTCAGATCATAGACTGCTTCCACAGCAAAATCTGGCATATAGTTTTCAATCGCCATTCTGGCTCCTTTTCTTTTTAATTTCTAGCAATTTTCTTTAAATATTGGGCTAAGACTGCCCATAAAATTAGACTAGCTAGCAAAATATAAATCCAAGCATCTGGTTCATCTGTAAACGGTAAGGGAACATTCATTCCGAAAAATCCTGTAATAACCGCAAGGATAGCTAGCAACACTGAGATAATTGTCAAAGTTGTCAAATTATCATTTAGATTATTATTTAGGATGTTGTTGTAAGAGGCTGAGAGTTGTTGCAAAACTTGAGAAATCAAGTCTGTCATCGAAACCAACTGATGAGCTTCAATCATAGCATCGTCAAACTGCTCTCTTTCTACCTCATTAAGATTGCGATAAAGAGCATGCCCTTGGATATGTTCCAAGAGGAGACGATTTTGTTTAGCAGCAGCTGTCAGGTAAACCATACCAGTTTCCAAGTCAGAGAGGGCAAAAAGATTTTTTTTAGTTGTTTTTTGACGAAGAAGTGCACTGATTTCATCCTTACTTTTATCCATCTCTTCAATAACTGGATAATAAGCATTACTAATAATCTCTAAACTGGCAAAAAGAAATTTGTAGATTGAAATAATTTCATGGCTTTCAAGATAGGTTGCCATGCGTTTAATCACATAAGTATTCTTGTGATTGCTGATAGTAATCAGCCGTTGTTTTTCAACGATAAAGGTCATCGGAATCGCTTCATAATATTCCTTGTCTTTTTCTAAATCAAGAACATTATAAATAAAGGTTACCGTCCCCGTTTCACGGTTATAATCCATGTGAGCACGTTCATTTCTATCTAGAGCATACTCAATGGTTTCCTTGTCCAATCCATAGATGTCAGAAAGATCTTCCGTATTTTTAATCTTGTCCACATCAAGGTCTATCCAAGTACAATCATGACCTAGTTTTTTCTCTACAAATAGCATACTCTCTCCTTTGCCAAACTCTTTCTATTGTACCATAAATCTGCCAAAATAGCAGACCTACTCTGTACGAGAGAAGTTGCTGACAACAGTGATATTTCGGTTGGGAACAAAGTGAAGGGCTTGGTCGTCACTGCGAAGTTGGGTCGTACGGATTCCTACACTGACAACCTTTCCAGACACGGTAATAGGACCATTTGTGAGGATCACTTCGTCGCCCACATCGAGCTGGCGTTCAAAGAGGATGAAAAAGCCATTGATGACATCGGATAGAAAGCCTTGCGCCCCCATTCCAATGGCAACTCCAGCAATCCCTGCCCCAGCAAGAAGGCTGGAAACTGGCAAGCCTAAAATGGACAAGATACAGTAGATTAAAAAGAAATAAAGGGTATAGTTAAAGATATTTTCAAGCAAACGAGAAATAGTCTTCTGTCTGCCAGCATCTCGATTTGATAACTTGAGCGAGGGCTTGACAATCTTTCGGACAGTCGCGTGGAGGATCTTTTTGGCTATATAAAATAACAGAAACAAAATCAAAAGAGAAATCACCTTGGTCAAGAGATTCTCTAATACAGTTGTTACATCCAATTTATCAAGATAACGTTGAAAAAATTCTTGCATACAAAACTCCTTTCTAGTATTATACCACAAATCATCCCGTTCAAATCCCTCATAAATATTCCGATATTCCCCCAAACTCAAAAAAAAACTTGCCTCAACGGCATATTTATACTATAATCATAAACAATACATTTTGAAGGAGACTATTATGAAAAAAATCATTCGAGCCTGGAACAAGGCCAGCCTCATCAAACGTATCCTAATCGGCATGCTTCTTGGAGCCTCTCTAGGGCTACTTTTCCCTAGTTTGTCGGGATTCGGCATTCTCGGTGACCTATTCGTTGGAGGTCTGAAAGCCATCGCTCCTGTCTTGGTCTTTACCCTCGTCGCAAATGCCCTCTCACAACATCAAAAAGGGCAAAATACCAATATGAAGACCGTTATTTTTCTCTATCTACTCGGTACCTTTGCTGCTGCCTTGGTTGCTGTACTGGCTAGTTTTCTCTTCCCCGTCCAGATTACTCTCAGCAGTGCGAGCACAGAGATTGCCCCACCAGACGGCATCGGTCAAGTCCTCAGCAACCTCCTGCTGAATCTCGTGGACAATCCCCTCAACGCCGTCGTCAAAGCCAACTATATTGGAATTCTATCATGGGCTGTTGTCTTTGGACTTGCTATGAGAGAAGCTAGCAAAAACAGCAAGGAATTGCTCAAAACCATGGCAGGAGTAACTTCCAAGATTGTGGAGTGGATTATCAATTTGGCACCTTTCGGAATTATGGGCTTGGTCTTCAAGACCATCTCTGATAAAGGAATTACCAGCCTTGCTAACTACGGAATTTTGCTAGGACTCTTGATTACAACTATGGCTTTTGTGGCCTTTGTCATCAATCCCCTCATTGCCTTTCTCTTTATGAGAAAAAATCCCTACCCTCTTGTTTTGAAATGTTTGCGTGTTAGTGGGATTACAGCGTTCTTTACTCGTAGTTCTGCCGCTAATATCCCTGTCAACATGAAACTCTGCCAAGACCTAGGACTCAATCCAGATACCTACTCTGTTTCTATCCCCCTTGGCTCCACTATTAACATGGCTGGTGCAGCTGTAACCATTAACATTTTGACTCTAGCTGCAGTCAATACGCTAGGAATCCCTGTCGACTTTGGTACAGCCTTTGTCCTCAGTGTAGTGGCTGCCATTTCTGCCTGCGGAGCCTCTGGAATCGCTGGAGGATCACTTCTCCTCATCCCCGTCGCTTGTAGTCTCTTTGGAATTTCAAATGACGTTGCTATGCAGGTCGTCGGAGTTGGTTTTGTCATCGGTGTCGTCCAAGATTCCTGCGAAACTGCCCTGAACTCTTCTACCGACGTCCTCTTTACAGCAGTAGCTGAGTACGCGTCGGCACGTAAAAAATAGATTTTTTAAGACAAGTCTTCCAAGCCTTGTCTTTTATACTCTTATTCTAGTATTATAGGAAATTCTCATGTCTATCACCCAACGTACTACAAAACTGATCTTAGCAACCTGCCTCGCTTGTTTTCTAGCTTATTTTTTAGATTTGTCTTCAGCGGTTTCAGCTGGAATCATCGCCCTCTTAAGCCTTTCTGACACGCGCCGAAGCACACTAAAATTAGCACGTAACCGCCTCTTTTCCATGCTCCTAGCGCTCGCTATCGGTGTCCTAGCCTTTCAACTGACAGGTTATCACATCTGGAGTCTGGGCCTCTATCTGGCTCTCTATGTGCCTCTAGCCTATAAAATGGGTTGGGAAATCGGTATCACCCCTAGCAGTGTCTTGGTCGGCCATCTCCTGGTGCAGGAGTCTACTTCCCCAGAGCTCTTGCTCAATGAAGTACTCCTCTTTCTCATCGGGACAAGCTTTGCTCTATTGGTCAACCTTTATATGCCCTCTCGTGAGAAAGCCATCCAAAACTACCACCTTCAGGTCGAAGAAAAGTTAAAAGATATCCTGCTTCGCTTTAAATACTATCTGTCAAGAGGAGACGGGCGCAATCGCGCCCAACTCGTTGACGAATTAGATGAACTCCTTGATGAGGCCCTCAAGCTAGTCTATTTGGATCACTCAGACCACCTCTTTCACCAGACAGACTACCACATCCACTACTTTGAGATGAGACAGCGCCAAAGCCGTATCCTGCGAAATATGGCCCAGCAGATCAATACCTGCCACCTGGCCGCAAGTGAGAGTTTGATTTTGGCCCAGCTCTTTTCAAAGATTGCTGTCCAGCTAAGTCAGACCAATCCTGCTCACGACCTACTTGATGACATCGAACGCTATCTGCAAGTCTTCCGCAATCGGAGTCTCCCTAAAACACGTGAGGAGTTTGAGACCCGTGCCACCCTCCTGCAGCTACTACGCGAAGCCGAAACTTTCATTCAGGTCAAGGTCGATTTTTACCAGAAATATGGAAACTAGAAATTAAAGAACCTCAGAGGATTCACAAAAGGTGAATACTTCTGAGGTTTTTGTTTTACAGATCTCAACTTGAACATACTTTTTGAAAAAACTCCGCTCTAATATCTATCTCAAATTTTTCAGTATTGAGCCACGACACGGAGTTTGGCAAATCTACTCTATTTGCCAAATGTAGTTAGTAAGACTGGTTGCTATTTGGCTTCCCCATCATTACGACGGTAAAGCCCATGAATAGATACCATTAATGGGCTTTGCCTAGTGAAGCGGTTATCGATTGTTAGATTACGACACTGAGTTTTACAAATCGATTTCATTTGTAAAACGTAGTTACGACGGAAAAATCCACGAATCGATACTATTCGTGGATTTTTCCTAGTGAAGCGTTTAGGTAGACCGCCATAGCGGTTACCGTCAAATGACAGCAACTTTATGTTGCTAGTCATTTGTAACGATTCACATCTTCTCTTCCAACTCTACATCTGGATATTTATCCGCAAACCAGCGAAGGGCAAAGTCGTTTTCAAAAAGGAATACTGGTTGGTCAAAACGGTCTTTGGCTAAGATATTACGGCTTGAAGACATACGCTCGTCTAGGTCCTCTGGTTTGATCCAACGAACGGTCTTTTTACCCATTGGGCTCATGACCACTTCTGCATTGTACTCGCCTTCCATGCGGTGCTTAAAGACTTCAAACTGGAGTTGACCAACAGCGCCTAGCATGTACTCGCCTGTTTGGTAATTCTTATAAAGCTGAATAGCTCCTTCTTGCACCAATTGTTCAATCCCCTTGTGGAAGGATTTTTGTTTCATGACGTTCTTGGCAGAAACTTTCATGAAAATCTCAGGTGTAAAGGTTGGCAGTGGTTCAAATTCAAACTTGTTTTTTCCAACCGTCAAGGTGTCTCCAACCTGATAAGTACCGGTATCGTAAACCCCGATGATATCACCTGCTACGGCATTAGTGACATTTTCACGACTTTCCGCCATAAATTGAGTGACATTCGACAGTTTAGCTCCCTTACCAGTACGAGGCAGATTGACACTCATTCCACGCTCAAATTCACCCGATACGATACGCACAAAGGCGATACGGTCACGGTGACGAGGGTCCATGTTAGCTTGGATTTTAAAGACAAACCCTGAGAAATCCTTGTCGTAAGGATCGACAATTTCGCCATCTGTTTTCTTGTGTCCATGTGGCTCTGGAGCAAATTTCAAAAAAGTTTCAAGGAAGGTCTGTACCCCAAAGTTAGTCAGGGCTGAACCGAAGAAGACTGGAGTCAGTTCTCCAGCAAGAATAGCTTCCTCTGAGAACTCATTCCCAGCTTCATTTAAAAGTTCAATATCATCTTTGACTTGCTCGTAGAAAGGATTGCTACCAAAAAGCTTGTCTCCATCTTCCAGACTAGCAAAACGTTCATCCCCTTTATAAAGTTCTAAACGTTGGTTATAGAGGTCATACAAACCTTCGAAGGCTTTCCCCATCCCGATTGGCCAGTTCATTGGGTAGCTAGCAATACCTAGGACTTCTTCCAATTCTTGCAAGAGGTCCAGTGGCTCACGACCATCACGGTCCAACTTGTTCATAAAGGTAAAGACTGGAATGCCACGGTGCTTCACAACTTCAAACAATTTCTTGGTTTGGGCCTCGATACCCTTGGCAGAATCCACGACCATAACCGCAGCATCCACCGCCATCAAGGTACGATAGGTGTCTTCTGAGAAGTCCTCGTGTCCTGGTGTGTCTAGGATATTGACACGTTTGCCATCGTAGTCAAATTGCATCACAGATGAAGTGACCGAAATCCCACGTTGTTTCTCGATGTCCATCCAGTCCGACTTGGCAAAAGTCCCTGTTTTCTTCCCTTTTACAGTACCAGCCTCACGAATTTCGCCTCCAAAGTAGAGCAACTGCTCAGTGATGGTTGTTTTCCCCGCGTCTGGGTGGGAAATGATGGCAAAGGTACGGCGTTTCTTAATTTCTTCTTGAATAGTCATATCTTCTCTTTCTTTTCTTTTAGGATAATAGTGAATGCTATATTTTATTTTATATTTTTACATCGGAATATTCCAATCCTTTCAACTTACCTATTATAGCGGATTTTAGGGAGTTTTTCAATTGCTCATCTGATGAAGAGTCAAGCTAGAGCATAGATTTCACCTGATTTCTCTTTTTCCACCGTTTTTTGAACAAGTTATCAAAGAGAAGCAAGGCAAGAGAAAGAATAACCGACACAAGAAGGTACTTTAGCCATAGAGGAGCATTCGAGATAAATGGTGTATCTCTTAAGAGCCCATAATTTCCACCAGTCACCTGATTAACTCCAACTAGAAAGAGATTGAGGATAAAGGTATAGGCTATAATCATATATTTCTTGAGCAGGCTCTTGTCGTAGTGATTCAACAAATAGATCAAGGAGTTCACCAAAAGAGCATAGTGCCCAATCAAAAACGAGAAACTGGTAATGTGCGGAAAATCATAGGGGTCAAAAACGGGGTAAACCAAGGCAAAAACCGCTCCACTTGCTCCTAAGAGGGCAAGATACTGCTTGCTCCGCCATTTATCTGGTAAGAAAACTACCGCAAACATGGCTAAACGGCAATGATAAAAAGGGAGACTGTTTGAAAATGGAATCTCAAAACCAACATACCAGCTATATAGGGCTAGTAACTGGAGGATCTGAATCCCCTTAAACAAGCGAACAAATTTCGGATTATTGTGATAAGCAAGTGCTCCATAAATGCAAAGCACTAAAGTAAGCATCATGATCCCATACCAAAAGAGTGAAATGGGAGGAGGAACGGTTTGGAATCTTGTAAAAAAATTATGTAGCATATTTTCTATCCTAACTCATCTTTCGAGGAATTCTTCCTACATTAATCTCTAGTCTCACTTAATTTTTCTTTTAGTTTAACTATTATAGCGAATTAAAAGCGATTTTTCAATTTCTATTTCTTTTCAGTTTGGCTCCCTTATTTATAGGAAAATATGGTAAAATAGAACAGACTAAAAATCATCATTTCACGAAAGGATGCAAGATGAAAATTACGCAAGAAGAGGTAACACACGTTGCCAATCTTTCAAAATTAAAATTCTCTGAAGAAGAAACTGCCGCCTTTGCGACAACCTTGTCTAAAATTGTTGATATGGTTGAATTGCTGGGCGAAGTCGACACTACTGGTGTCGCACCTACTACGACCATGGCTGACCGCAAGACCGTACTCCGCCCTGATGTGGCCGAAGAAGGAACAGACCGTGACCGCTTGTTTAAAAACGTACCTGAAAAAGAAAACTACTATATCAAGGTACCAGCTATCCTAGATGATGGAGGAGATGCCTAATGACTTTTAATAACAAAACTATTGAAGACTTGCACAACCTCCTTGTCTCTAAGGAAATTTCTGCAACTGAATTGACCCAAGCAACGCTTGAAGATATCAAGTCTCGCGAGACAGCTATCAACGCTTTTGTCACTATCGCTGAGGAGCAGGCTCTTGCTCAAGCTAAAGCTATTGATGAAGCTGGAATTGATGCTGACAATGTCCTTTCAGGAATTCCACTGGCTGTTAAGGATAATATCTCTACAGACGGTATTCTTACAACTGCAGCCTCAAAAATGCTCTACAACTACGAGCCTATCTTTGATGCGACAGCCGTTGCCAATGCCAAAGCCAAGGGTATGATTGTTGTCGGGAAAACCAACATGGATGAATTTGCCATGGGTGGTTCAGGCGAGACTTCTCACTACGGTGCGACTAAAAATGCTTGGGACCACAGCAAGGTTCCTGGTGGTTCATCAAGTGGTTCTGCTGCAGCTGTAGCGTCAGGGCAAGTCCGCTTGTCACTTGGTTCTGATACTGGTGGTTCCATCCGCCAACCTGCCGCCTTCAACGGGATTGTTGGTCTCAAACCAACCTACGGAACAGTTTCTCGTTTCGGTCTCATTGCCTTCGGTAGCTCATTAGACCAGATTGGACCTTTTGCTCCAACTGTTAAGGAAAATGCCCTCTTGCTCAACGCTATTGCCAGCGAAGATGCCAAAGACTCTACTTCTGCTCCTGTCCGTATTGCCGACTTTACTTCAAAAATCGGCCAAGATATCAAGGGAATGAAAATTGCTTTGCCTAAGGAATACCTTGGTGAAGGGATTGACCCAGAGGTTAAGGAAACCATTCTGAATGCCGCTAAACACTTTGAAAAACTTGGTGCCATCGTCGAAGAAGTTAGCCTTCCTCACTCTAAATACGGTGTTGCCGTTTACTACATTATCGCTTCATCAGAAGCCTCATCAAACTTGCAACGCTTTGACGGTATCCGTTACGGCTACCGCGCAGAAGATGCAAGCAACCTTGATGAAATCTATGTAAACAGCCGTAGCCAAGGTTTCGGTGAAGAGGTAAAACGCCGTATCATGCTAGGAACTTTCAGCCTTTCATCAGGTTACTACGATGCCTACTATAAAAAAGCTGGTCAGGTCCGTACCCTCATCATCCAAGATTTCGAAAACGTCTTTACGGATTACGACTTGATTTTGGGACCAACTGCTCCAAGCGTTGCCTATGACTTGGACTCACTCAACCACGACCCTGTTGCTATGTACTTGGCTGACCTCTTGACCATCCCAGTCAACTTGGCTGGTCTCCCAGGAATTTCGATTCCTGCTGGATTCTCTCAAGGTCTACCAGTCGGTCTCCAATTGATCGGTCCTAAATACTCTGAGGAAACCATTTACCAAGCGGCAGCTGCCTTTGAAGCAACAACAGACTACCACAAACAACAACCCGTGATTTTTGGAGGTGACAACTAATGAACTTTGAAACAGTCATTGGACTTGAAGTCCACGTAGAGCTCAACACCAATTCAAAAATCTTCTCACCTACTTCTGCCCACTTTGGAAATGACCAAAATGCCAACACCAACGTGATTGACTGGTCTTTCCCAGGAGTACTGCCGGTTCTCAATAAAGGGGTTGTCGATGCTGGTATTAAGGCAGCTCTTGCCCTCAACATGGACATCCATAAGAAGATGCACTTTGACCGCAAGAACTATTTCTACCCTGATAATCCAAAAGCCTACCAAATTTCTCAGTTTGATGAACCTATCGGCTACAATGGTTGGATTGAAGTGGAACTAGAAGACGGTACGACCAAGAAAATCGGTATCGAACGTGCTCACCTAGAAGAAGACGCTGGTAAAAACACCCACGGTACAGATGGTTACTCCTATGTAGACCTCAACCGTCAAGGGGTGCCATTGATTGAGATTGTATCTGAAGCTGACATGCGTTCTCCAGAAGAAGCCTACGCTTATCTGACAGCCCTCAAGGAAGTCATCCAGTACGCTGGCATTTCAGACGTTAAGATGGAAGAAGGTTCGATGCGTGTGGATGCCAACATCTCCCTTCGTCCTTATGGTCAAGAAAAATTCGGTACCAAGACTGAGTTGAAGAACCTCAACTCCTTCTCAAACGTTCGCAAGGGTCTTGAATACGAAGTCCAACGTCAGGCAGAAATCCTTCGCTCAGGTGGTCAAATCCGCCAAGAAACACGCCGTTACGATGAAGCCAATAAAGCAACCATCCTCATGCGTGTCAAGGAAGGTGCTGCAGACTACCGCTACTTCCCAGAACCAGACCTACCACTCTTTGAAATCTCAGATGAGTGGATTGAGGAAATGCGCACTGAATTGCCAGAGTTTCCAAAAGAACGGCGTGCTCGCTACGTATCTGACCTTGGCTTGTCAGACTACGATGCTAGCCAGTTGACTGCAAACAAAGTCACTTCTGACTTCTTTGAAAAAGCTGTTGCCCTCGGTGGCGATGCCAAACAAGTTTCTAACTGGCTCCAAGGCGAAGTCGCTCAATTCTTGAACGCCGAAGGTAAAACACTAGAACAAATCGAATTGACACCAGAAAACTTGGTTGAAATGATTGCCATCATCGAAGATGGTACCATCTCCTCTAAGATTGCCAAGAAAGTCTTTGTCCATCTGGCTAAAAATGGCGGTGGCGCGCGTGAATACGTGGAAAAAGCTGGCTTGGTGCAAATCTCTGATCCAAATATTCTGATTCCAATCATTCACCAAGTCTTCGCAGATAATGAAGCAGCCGTTGCCGACTTCAAATCAGGTAAACGCAACGCAGACAAGGCCTTCACAGGCTTCCTTATGAAGGCAACCAAAGGCCAAGCCAATCCACAAGTTGCCCTTAAACTCCTTGCTCAGGAGTTGGCTAAGTTGAAAGAAAACTAGACAGAACAAAACCAGCCCTAAGGTTGGTTTTTTCTTCTCTACCAACTCCCAATAACTATTTTGGCTTTATTTCCAGAGTATTTTATGGTAAAATGAAGAGTAATAATATTTATTAAAGAGGTAAAAACATGATTGAAGCAAGTAAATTAAAAGCTGGTATGACCTTTGAAACAGCTGACGGTAAATTGATTCGCGTTTTGGAAGCTAGTCACCACAAACCAGGTAAAGGGAACACGATCATGCGTATGAAATTGCGTGATGTCCGTACTGGTTCTACATTTGACACAAGCTACCGTCCAGAGGAAAAATTTGAACAAGCCATCATCGAGACTGTCCCAGCTCAATACTTGTACAAAATGGATGACACAGCATACTTCATGAATACAGAAACTTACGACCAATACGAAATCCCTGTAGTCAATGTTGAAAACGAATTGCTTTACATCCTTGAAAACTCAGAAGTGAAGATCCAATTCTACGGAACTGAAGTGATTGGTGTTACCGTTCCTACTACTGTCGAATTGACAGTTGCAGAAACTCAACCATCTATCAAAGGTGCTACTGTTACAGGTTCTGGTAAACCAGCAACGATGGAAACTGGACTTGTCGTAAACGTTCCAGACTTCATCGAAGCAGGACAAAAACTCGTTATTAACACTGCAGAAGGAACTTACGTTTCTCGTGCCTAATCTCTAGAAAGAGGTCATTCTATGGGAATTGAAGAACAACTTGGCGAAATCGTTATCGCCCCACGTGTACTTGAAAAAATCATTGCTATTGCTACAGCAAAAGTAGAGGGGGTTCACTCTTTTTCAAACAAATCAGTATCTGATACCCTTTCAAAACTTTCGCTCGGCCGCGGCGTTTATCTTAAAAACGTGGACGAAGAACTCACAGCAGATATCTACCTCTACCTTGAGTACGGAGTAAAAGTTCCTAAGGTAGCTGTTGCTATCCAAAAAGCTGTCAAAGATGCAGTCCGCAATATGGCTGATGTAGAACTCGCTGCTATCAATATCCACGTTGCAGGTATCGTTCCAGATAAAACACCAAAACCAGACTTGAAAGACTTGTTTGATGAGGACTTCCTCAATGACTAGTCCACTATTAGAATCTAGACGTGAGCTCCGTAAGTGTGCCTTTCAAGCTCTTATGAGTCTTGAGTTTGATACAGACGTCGAAACTGCTTGTCGTTTCGCCTACACACACGATCGTGAAGATACAGATGTGCAACTTCCAACCTTTTTGACAGAGCTCGTTTCTGGTGTTCAAACTAAAAAGGAAGAGCTAGACAAGCAAATCACACAACATCTAAAAGCAGGTTGGACCATCGAGCGTTTAACACTCGTGGAGAGAAACCTCCTTCGCTTGGGAGTTTTTGAAATCACTTCATTTGACACTCCACAGTTGGTTGCTGTTAACGAAGCTATCGAGCTTGCAAAGGACTTCTCAGATCAAAAATCTGCCCGTTTTATCAATGGACTGCTCAGCCAGTTTGTAACAGAAGAACAGTAAATAGAAAAAGTGTTTGACAAACATCAAACACTTTTTTCTTTGCCTCCCACTATCTAAAAAAACGATAATAGATATAATTGTAAACAAAAATCCAGATGGGTTTTGCATGATTGAGAAAGTTAAAAAAACTATGGCAGAGGATGGTCAATCGAAGATCGTCTGTAGAACGATAGACAAGAGCGAAAAAGAGACCAATCAAACTATAATATAATAAACTAATTGGGTCTCTGTGAGATAGTATCAAATGACTAAGCCCAAAGATAAGGCCTGATAAGATGACATCTAAATAGTACTTTGACTTAGGAAAGAAGGTGTTCATAAAATACCCACGATCAAGAGTCTCCTCAAAAACAGGACCGATGATTACAGGCAGGACAAAAGATAAGATAGTCGATAAAAAAGTTGGTTGTCCATTTGAAAGAATCACCGCAAAATAGACATCATGAATATTCCTAGCATTAATCAAATGAGCATAGCGTGTCCAAAAATTACCGAGAATCTGATAAACCACATAAGTTGCAAATAAGTAGAAGACAAATGACCAGTTCCAGCTCTTTTTCTCAAAGATAAAGAGCATCTTTTGCTTTTTTAACCACCAAATTAATAGAAGGCAAATTCCTACTAATCCTATTGTTAAAATAAGAGAATAGACATCAGCGCCTAACCCTAAAATGATTGCCACATACAATCCAATTGTTTGTGGTAAATAGGTAGATAGTAAAATAATAAGCAAAAATATTCCAAATTGTCCTGGTTTCTTTGTGTTTCTCATCGTACTTTTTTTGAAAGATTATCCTGCTCGAAAGCCATACTTCCAAGCTTCCCCATAAGAATTAAGTTCCCCTTGCCCCATATAGGGTGCAAATTCTCTATAATATAACCACCTACCATAACCATCTTCCCAAACAGCAAGACCACCTGAAGTTTGCTCTAAGTCTTCAGATGAAAGAACTATAAATGTTTCTGTACCTGTCATTGCAAGAACCTTCTTAAAATATTGTTGTAGGCTCACCTCTACAGTATACGTCTTTTTTCTCTATTTTACTGTCCATCTCCTCAACTGTCAATTTTTCGTCCTGAATTGCATTTTTCCATAAAAAATGAGACCTTTCTAGTCTCATTTAGTCATTCTTAGTATTTTCTAAAGCGTTGGTAACGTTCTTCGATAAGTTGGTCGAGTGGTAGTTCTTTCAACCTATCTAGCTCTGCACGCAATTCATTTTTAACGCAACCGAACAGTTCCTTACTGGAAAGACCTGCTTCTGAGATTACCTTGTCCACGATTCCCATTTCTAGGAGTTCGTGTGAAGTGATTTTCATCAACTCCGCCGCTTCCATAGCACGACTTCCATCCTTCCAAAGGATAGAGGCAAATCCTTCCGGGCTAAGTACTGCGTAGATTGAGTTTTCTAACATCCAGACACGGTCAGCAACGGCTAGTGCTAATGCACCTCCAGACCCTCCTTCACCGATAATAATCGCGATGATTGGAACCTTGAGATCGCTCATTTCCATCAGGTTTCGGGCAATTGCTTCACCTTGTCCACGTTCCTCGGCTCCAACACCTGGGTAAGCACCCGCTGTATTGATAAAGGTCACAACTGGACGGCCAAACTTTTCTGCCTGTTTCATCAGGCGTAATGCCTTACGATAGCCTTCTGGATGAGGCTGCCCAAAATTCCGTTTGAGGTTGTCATGAAGACTTTTCCCCTTTTGGATACCAACGACAGTTACTGCTTGTTCACCTAACCAGCCAATTCCACCAATAATCGCACCATCATCACGGAAAGAGCGATCTCCATGCAATTCGATAAATTCATCGAAGATTCCATTGGCAAAATCAAGTGCAGTCAAGCGACTCTGCTCACGTGCCTCTCTGACTATTTTTGCAATATTCATCCGCGACTTCCTCCATGCAATCTTACTAATTTAGCAATTGTTTCAGGCAATTCTCTCCGTTTGACAATTGCATCAACAAATCCATGTTCAAGCAGAAATTCTGCCTTTTGGAAGTCATCCGGCAAGGTCTCACGAACTGTATTTTCGATAACACGACGCCCAGCAAAACCAACTAAACTCTGTGGCTCCGCTAGGATAATGTCACCTTCCATAGCAAAAGAAGCTGTCACTCCGCCTGTTGTCGGATCCGTCAAAATAGTCAGGTAAAAAAGTCCTGCCTTGGAATGACGTTGAACTGCTGCAGAAATCTTAGCCATCTGCATCAAGCTCATGATTCCTTCTTGCATGCGGGCTCCACCAGAAGCTGTGAAGAGTACGACTGGCAAGTTTTCTACCGTTGCATACTCAAACAAGCGCGTGATTTTTTCACCCACAACGGTTCCCATAGAAGCCATGATAAAGTTAGAATCCATGATCCCAAGGGCAACTTTTTGTCCCTTGATGCTAGCTGTACCAGTTAGTACTGCTTCATCCAAACCTGTCTTTTCACGCATTGTTGCAAGTTTTTTCTGGTAGCCAGGAAAGTTTAATGGATCTTGAGTTTCAATACCTGTAAACATCTCCACAAAGCTACCAGAATCAATCGTCAAATCCAAGCGTTCCTGAGCTGAAATACGGAAAGTATAGCTACAATGGGGACAAATTCGTTCGCTCCCAAGATCCTTTTGGTAAATGGTGTGTTTACAACCAGGACACTGGGAGAAGAGTTCATCCGGAACCTCAGGCTTGGCTTGTGGTTTCTGCCTTACGGAACGGTTAGGATTGATCCGAATATACTTATCCTTTTTACTAAATAGAGCCATAACTCCCCCTTTTAGTTCTCATACTCTTTGAAAGTCTATTCTTTTTCTTGGTATTTTGGCAAGAAAGTTTCCATCAAGAAGGAAGTATCGTAGTCACCAGCGATAACTCGGCGGTCTGAAATCAGATCCAACTGGAAGTCTGCATTGGTTTGCACTCCTTCAATATCAAGTTCATAAAGTGCCCGTTGCATCTTCATAAGAGCGTCAAAACGATTCTCCCCATGAACAATGATTTTAGCAATCATACTATCATAGTAAGGAGGAATGGTATAGCCTGGATAGACTGCCGAGTCCACACGCAAGCCAACTCCACCACTTGGTAGATAGAGATTGGTAATTTTACCTGGGCTTGGAGCAAAGTTAAATGCTGGATTTTCCGCATTGATCCTGCACTCGATAGCATGGCCTCGTAGGACGATATCTTCTTGTTTGAAAGGTAAAGGTTGCCCGGCTGCAATGCGAATCTGCTCCTTCACGATATCAACACCTGAAACAAACTCTGTGACTGGGTGTTCAACTTGCACACGAGTATTCATTTCCATGAAGTAGAAATTGCCACTCGCTTCATCGAGAAGAAATTCAATTGTTCCTGCATTTTCATAGCCAACAGACTCTGCTGCACGAACGGCTGCAGCACCAATTTCATGACGAAGGGTTTTGCCAATCGCAATGGATGGGCTTTCTTCTAAGATTTTTTGGTTATTCCGTTGGAGTGAACAATCCCGTTCACCAAGATGGACAACATGACCCTCTTGATCTGCAAGAATCTGAACTTCGATATGACGAGCTGGATAAATCACACGCTCAAGATACATAGCGCCATTCCCAAAATTGGCCTTGGCTTCACTGGATGCTGTCTCAAAGGCTGCGACCAAGTCTTCTGCCTTTTCAACCTTACGAATCCCTTTTCCACCACCACCTGCCGATGCCTTAAGCATGACTGGATAGCCAATCTTTTCTGCAACTGCAAGTGCCTCTTCAGCTGTGTGAACTTCACCATCAGATCCTGGGATAACTGGAACCCCAGCCTTGATCATTTGCTCACGCGCATTGATCTTATCTCCCATGGTATCCATTACAGCTCCAGAAGGACCGATAAACTTAATCCCTACTTCATCACACATCGTGGCAAACTTGGAGTTTTCGCTAAGAAAACCAAAACCTGGGTGGATAGCTTCTGCCTCTGTCAAGACTGCAGCCGATAAAATAGCGTTGATATTGAGATAAGACTCTGTCGCCTTACCAGGTCCGATACAGATAGCTTCATCCGCTAGGAGTGTGTGAAGAGCTTCCTTATCAGCAGTTGAATAGACTGCTACGGTCGCAATGCCCAATTCACGCGCAGCCCGAATAATGCGAACCGCAATCTCACCACGGTTGGCAATCAAAATTTTACGAAACATGGAGAACCTCCTTAGTTTCCAATTGCAAAGGTAAGAGTACCACTCGCTGCGAGCTTACCATCCACTTCAGCCTTTGCTTCAACCACGGCGATTGTACCACGACGTTTGACAAAAGTAGCCGTCATGACTAATTGATCACCTGGTACAACTTGCTTCTTGAACTTAACCTTGTCCATGCCAGCGTAGAAGACCAGTTTCCCTTTATTTTCAGGTTTGGACAATTCCAAGACACCCGCGGTCTGGGCCAATGCTTCCATGATAAGAACACCTGGCATAACTGGGTATTGAGGAAAATGACCATTAAAGAAAGGTTCGTTGATGGTGACATTTTTAATGGCAACAATGGTATCTTCGCTCACTTCCAAGACACGATCCACTAGGAGCATGGGGTAGCGATGGGGTAGAGCTTCTTTGATTCCTTGAATATCGATCATTTGATACGTACCAATCCTTTACCGAACTCAACCATTTCTTCATTTGAAACGAGAATTTCTGTCACCACACCATCCTTAGGTGCAGGAATCTCATTCATGACCTTCATGGCTTCGATGATCACCAAAGTCTGGCCTTTTTTAACACTGTCTCCAACTGTGACAAAGGCAGGTTTATCTGGTCCAGCAGCCAAGTAAGCCACCCCTACAAGTGGACTTTCAACGACATCACCCTCTGGAGCAACCGTCGTTTCAGCTGGTGCTGGAGCTTCTTCCACTGCACTCTCTACTGGAGTTGAAGGGGCCGAAACTACTGGACTTGCAGCTACTGCAGCTGGCGCTGGAACAACTTGAGCTGGTACTTCAGAAGCCATTCTTGCTTCATTCTTACTGAACTGCAATTCGTCCGTTCCATTTTTATAAGAAAATTCTCTCAAACTTGATTGGTCAAATTGAGCCATCAAGTCCTTGATTTCATTTAAATTCATAATTATTCATTCTCCCAACGTTTGAAAGCAAGAACCGCATTGTGTCCACCAAAACCAAAAGTGTTTGAAATAGCATAAGGGATTTCTTGCTCCAAGCCTTGTCCATAAACGACATTCGCTTCGATATAGTCTGATAACTCGCTTGTTCCAGCTGTCATTGGTACATAGTTATGACGCATGGCTTCGATGGTAGCGATGGCTTCTACTGCTCCTGCAGCACCAAGTAAGTGTCCTGTAAAGGACTTGGTTGAAGATACAGGTACTTCTTTACCAAGGACAGCTACAATCGCACCACTTTCTCCTTTTTCATTAGCAGGAGTTGAAGTTCCGTGGGCATTGACGTAAGCCACTTGCTCTGGAGAAATTTCTGCTTCTTCCAAAGCCAACTTCATAGCCTTAATCGCACCTTGACCCTCTGGATGAGGTGAAGTCATATGGTAAGCATCACAGGTATTACCGTAGCCAACTACTTCAGCCAAGATAGTTGCACCACGTTTTTCAGCATGTTCAAGGCTTTCAAGAACCAACATCCCTGAACCTTCTCCCATCACAAAACCATTACGGTCTTTGTCAAATGGAATAGAAGCACGAGTTGGATCTTCCGTAGTTGATAGGGCAGTCAACGCTTGGAAACCAGCGATAGCAAAAGGAGTGATAGATGATTCTGATCCACCAACTAACATGACATCTTGGAAACCAAACTTGATAGAGCGGAAGGCATCCCCAATGGCATCGTTTGATGAAGCACAGGCTGTATTGATTGATTTACAGATACCGTTTGCTCCGAAACGCATCGCAACATTTCCTGAAGCCATATTTGGCAAGGCTTTTGGAAGTGTCATTGGTTTAACGCGTTTTGGACCTTTTTCATGAAGACGGATAACCTGATCTTCGATTTCCTTGATACCACCGATACCAGAAGCCACGATAACACCAAAGCGATCTTTATCAATTGCTTCTACATCAAGATTAGCATTTGTCACCGCTTCTTGAGCCGCATACAAGGCATACAAAGAATAGTTGTCAAAACGGTTGGTATCTTTTTTGACAAAGTATTTATCAAATGGGAAATCTTGAATTTCAGCCGCATTGTGTACGGCAAATTCACTATGATCAAACTTAGTGATTTCACCAATTCCAATTTTTCCAGTTTGCAAACTGTTCCAAAATTCTTCTGGGGTATTTCCGATAGGAGAGGTCAATCCGTAACCTGTTACTACAACTCGATTTAGTTTCATCTGTCTTACCTATATCTTTCTTTTTTTACATGCTAAGTCCGCCATCAACAGCGAGAACTTGTCCAGTCAAATAATCTTGTTGGGCTAAGAAGACCGTGGCATCCGCGATATGATCTGCCTGACCAAACTGTTTCATAGGGATTTGCGCTAGTGTTGCTTCCTTGACCTTATCAGATAAAACAGCAGTCATATCTGACTCGATCATTCCTGGTGCAAGAGCATTTACACGCACATTGCGATTGGCAACCTCACGCGCTACTGACTTGGTAAACCCAATCAACCCAGCCTTGGAAGCCGCATAGTTGGCTTGTCCGATATTTCCCATCAGACCAACCACACTGGACATGTTGATAATCGCACCTTCACGCGCCTTAATCATCTGTTTCAAGACAGCTTGCGTCATGTTAAAAGCCCCTGTCAGATTAATCTTAAGCACTTTTTCAAAGTCTTCTTCGGTCATCTTGAGCATGAGCATATCTTGAGTGATCCCAGCATTGTTTACCAAGACATCAACCGAACCAAGTTCTGCGATTGCTTGTTCCACCATGCGTTTTGCATCTGCAAAGTCTGAAACATCACCTGAGATTGGCACCACCTTGACACCGTAGTTTGAAAACTCAGCCAGCAATTCTTCTGAGATTGCCCCGCGACTATTCAAAACCACATTGGCTCCTAGTTGAGCAAATTTGTGAGCAATAGCAAGTCCGATACCCCGACTTGAACCTGTTACAAAGATATTTTTATTTTTTAGTTGCATTCTGTTCTCCTGTTTCCTGTTGTATTTGTGGGAGAAGGGATTACTAGTTTCCCAGCAAAGCATCCAAACTTGCCAAATCTTCTACATTGGCTAGCTTAGCTGTTTTATCAATCTTTTTGACAAAGCCTGACAAGACTTTTCCTGGACCAATTTCAATGAAGTTGGTCACACCAGCATACTGCATGACTGCGATACTTTCGTAGAAACGCACCGGTTCCTTCACCTGACGCGTCAAAAGCTCTTGGATTCGGTCTTTTTCCATGATTGTAGCTTCAGTATTACCTACTAGAGGGCAAATAAAGTCTGAGAAACTAATCCCCTCAAGAGCTCCAGCTAGCTGTTGGCTAGCTGGCTCTAGAAGGGCTGTGTGGAAAGGACCCGACACATTTAGGGGGATCAATCGTTTTGCTCCTGCTTCCTGCAAGAGTTGGACCGCACGGTCAACTGCAGCCACTTCACCACCAATGACGATTTGGCTTGGAGTATTGTAGTTAGCTGGAGTGACTATACCGACTTCAGATGCTGTTTTACAAGCTTCCTCTATCACATCTACTGGAGTATTGAGGATGGCTACCATCTTCCCAGAGCCTGCGGGTGCTGCCTCTTCCATATAAGCTCCACGCTTGGCAACCAAGGCAACTGCCTCTTCAAAGTCCAAGGCTCCGCTAGCTACTAAAGCAGAATATTCACCAAGGGATAAACCTGCTACCATATCTGGCTGATAGCCCTTTTCTTTCAATAAACGGTAAATAGCAACCGAAGTTGCCAAAATGGCTGGTTGCGTATATCGAGTCTGGTTTAACTTGGTTTCTTCCTTATCAATCAAGTCACGAAGGTCATAACCCAAAACCTGACTGGCTTGGTCAATGGTTTCCTTGACGATAGGATAGCGATCATAGAGATCACGCCCCATCCCTAGATACTGAGCACCTTGACCCGCAAATAGAAAGGCTGTTTTAGTCATTTCTTACAACTCCTGCCCAACGAGAGGCTTCTTCCTGAATTTTCTTGGCAGCGCCATAGTATAAATCTTTTAGGATTTCTTCAACGGTTTCTTCTTTAGAGACCAAACCAGCAATCTGACCTGCCATTACAGATCCACCTTCTACATCTCCATGAACAACGGCTTTAGCAAGAGCACCAGCTCCCATTTGTTCAAAGATTTCTAAATCTGGATTTTCTTGTCTAAAGGCATCTTTTTCAGCCTGTTCAAAGTCACGTGTCAACTGGTTTTTAATGGCACGAACAGCATGACCAAAATGCTGAGCTGAAATAGTCGTATCGATATCACGCGCCTTTAAGATTTTTTCTTTGTAGTTTGGATGGGCGTTAGATTCCTTAGCTACTACGAAACGCGTACCGACTTGAACAGCCTCAGCACCAAGCATAAAGCCTGCAGCGACACCCTCACCGTCTGCAATTCCTCCAGCAGCGATAACTGGAATTGAGACAGCCGCAGCAACTTGGCGAACCAAGGTCATCGTTGTTAGTTTTCCAATATGTCCACCGGCTTCCATTCCTTCTGCAATAACTGCATCTGCACCAATTTTTTCCATGCGTTTTGCCAAAGCAACACTTGGAACAACAGGAATAACTGTAATTCCTGCATCATGGAAACGAGTCATGTATTTACTTGGATTTCCAGCACCAGTTGTAACCACCTTAACCCCTTCTTCAATCACGAGATCAACGATGTCTTCTACAAAAGGTGACAAGAGCATGATGTTGACACCAAAAGGTTTATCCGTAAGTGATTTGATTTTATCGATATTAGCCTTTACGACCTCTTTAGGTGCATTTCCACCACCGATGATCCCTAGACCACCAGCTTTGGATACTGCACCAGCCAAGTCACCATCAGCAACCCAAGCCATTCCTCCTTGAAAAATAGGGTAATCAATGTTCAATAATTCTGTAATACGTGTTTTCATAGTGCCTCCATCATTCCTTGCTTACGTAATAGTTCGATGAGTTTATCATTTGAGTTTCAAACTATTACCTAAACAAGAGGGAGTGGGTTTCCCCTACTCCTTCTAGTAATATGTTAATTATTTTGTTTGTTCTTCAACGTAGGCAACCAAGTCACCAACTGTTTTCAAGTTATCTTCTGCTTCGATTTGGATATCGAAAGCATCTTCGATTTCAGAGATTACTTGGAACAAGTCCAATGAATCTGCATCCAAATCATCAAAAGTAGATTCAAGTGTTACTTCTGATGCATCTTTCCCAAGTTCTTCAACGATAATTTCTTGTACTTTTTCAAATACTGCCATGATAGGACTCCTTTAAAATATAAAAAATTTATAACTATGTGTTTACCACATGATTACCTAGATTGTAAGAATGAGTGTGCCCCATGTCAAACCTCCACCGAAGCCTGATAGGAGAATCGTCTGGCTACCATCTAAACGAATCTTGCCATTCTCCACACACTCTGAGAGCAAAATCGGGATACTTGCTGCACTGGTATTTCCATACTCCATCATATTGGCAGGAAGCTTGTCTCGGTCTACACCGATCTTCTTAGCCATCTTATCCAAAATGCGGATATTTGCCTGATGAAGCAAGAGATAATCCAATTCCGATGCTGCGATTGGACCATTTTCAATGGTTTCTTTGATCGATCTAGCAACATCTCGATTTGCAAAATCAAAAACTGCTCGTCCATCCATCTTCAAAAAAGCAGGAACTGCTTCTTGATCTGAGAAAGGAGAAGCCAAAGCCGTTTGACCATAGGTCAAACATTCGCTCCGAGAGCCATCTGTATAGAGACTTTCCACAAGGAAGTGCCTTGTTTCGCTCGCTTCCAAGAGAACCCCACCAGCACCATCCCCAAAGAGAACAGCTGTCGAACGATCTGACCAATCAACCGCCTTGGATAAGGTCTCAGCCCCGATAACAATCCCTTTTTTGAACTGTCCAGAACTTAAAAACTTTTCTGCAGTTGAGAGAGCGAATACAAAGCCACTGCAAGCTGCTGTCAAATCAAAGGCGAAAGCTCTATGCGCTCCGATATTTGCCTGAACCCGAGCTGCCGTAGAAGGCATCATCGAGTCTGGGGTAATCGTCGCTACAATGATAAAATCAATCTGATCCGCTGTTAAGCTCCCTTTAGCCAGCAAACTCTTAGCAACTTCTGTCGCCAAGTCACTTGTAGACTCTGTTTTTGAGATATGTCTCTGTTTAATTCCTGTACGGCTTGAAATCCACTCATCGCTTGTATCCATGATTTGGGCCAAGTCTTGATTAGTGACCACTTGCTCTGGAACATAATGAGCAACCTGGCTTATTTTTGCAAAAGCCATTATTTCAAATCCTCCAAAAATTGATAAAGGTTAGTCAAGCCCCTGCCCATCACTTCTATTTCTTCAGAACTCATGCCATCGATAATTTTCTCGACCATGGCCTTGTGGAAACGTTTATGAAGGCGGTGAACCAAACGACCTTTCTTTGTCAAATGCAGATAGACCACACGACGATCCTGATCAGAACGAATGCGCTCAACATAACCTTTTCTTTCGAGATTATTCAAGCTGGTCGTAACAGTTCCAAGAGTTACCATCAGTTCTTTTGAAACCTTACTTGGTGTCGCCTCTGGGAACTTGCCAATCACATCAATCGTGTGCATTTCTTTGATGGAGATGTCTTTGAAACGACTACCTCGTAAGCTAACCTCCTCAATCACAAGGACATTATTAAAAATAGATGTTAAATACTCATTCACTTGTTGGTAGTCCAAAGTATTCCCTCCTTCTCAAAAAAACTTTTGCATTCAAAACATTTGACACAAAAAGTATATCAAACTTCAAAGAATTGTGCAAGTATTTTTTTATTTTCCTGAAAATTTTGGTCGTCTTCTTTCAGAATGAGCTCGAACTCCTTCTTTAAAATCTTCAGTCAAAGACAAAGATTCTTGCAACTTTAATTCCAATTCAGCATAATTCTGCCAATCCTTAAATTGGCTTTCCCAAACTAGCTTCTTAATGGCTGCGTATGAGTTTGCTGAGCCTCGTCTTAATTTCTTCAGAACTTGTTCTCTAGTTTTTTCTAATTTATCAGCTTCGCAGACACGGTATACCACGCCCCATTCCAGTGCTTTTTCCGCAGTCAAAGCTTCTCCTGTCATGGCAAGTTGCGCAGCTCGTGTTACCCCAATACTACGACTCAAGAGATGAATCCCACCAGCGTCCGGCGCCAATCCCACTCCAACAAAGGCTTGGATGAATTTTGCCTTATCAGTCGCCAAACAAAAATCGACTGCCACTGCCATATTGGCTGCAGCACCAGCAACTGCTCCATCTACCTCCATCAAAACAGGTTTAGGGATCTGCTTAATTTTATAGGAGATTGTATTGACTAATTCTGCAATCTTATTCAAAGATGGGATATCATCTTCATCCACTGCACGTTTCATCTCAACCAGATCTCCCCCAACTGAAAAGACCTTCCCATTAGCGTTAATCAAGATAAACTGAACAGCTTGATCCTGCTCTGCTAGAGTTAAAGCTTCTAAAATCTCCTCACACATTGGGATATGGAAACCATTTGCCACTTCGGGACGATTCAAAGTAATGATAGCAAGATCATCTACGATCTGATACAAGATATGATTCATAGCTTCTCCTTTTATAAGGTGATAAAATTATTTCATTGTCAAAGTATACCTTTTTTTAGATAAAGAGGCAAGAGAAAACCAATCGAAAGTGTCTCAGCTGATAAAAAACGCTCACTTTATCCTAAAGACTATACTATTTTCTTCATTGAAAAAAGCCCCTCTTTCTGCTATAATCGTATAAAATACTTACTTGAGGAGTCCCTATGAAGGTTGTAAAATTTGGCGGAAGCTCTCTTGCCTCTGCTAGTCAGTTAGAAAAAGTTTTAAACATCGTTAAAAGCGATAAAGAACGCCGTTTTGTAGTCGTTTCTGCACCCGGAAAACGCAATGCTGAAGATACTAAGGTTACCGACGCTTTGATCAAATACTATCGTGATTATGTAGCGGGAAATGATATCAGCAAGAGCCAAAACTGGATCATCGATCGCTATGCGGCTATGGTGAGCGAACTAGGCTTAAAACCATCAGTTCTAGAAAAAATTTCTAAAAGCATCCGTTCCTTAGCGACTCTTCCTATTGAAGAAAATGACTTTCTCTATGACACCTTCCTAGCGGCTGGAGAAAACAACAATGCCAAACTTATCGCAGCTTACTTTAACCAAAACGGCATCGATGCGCGCTATGTTCATCCAAGAGAAGCCGGAATTATCGTAACAAGCGAACCAGGAAACGCACGCATCATCCCATCTAGCTATGACAAGATTGAAGGCTTGGCTGATAGCACCGAAGTCCTTGTCATCCCTGGTTTCTTTGGAGTTACGAAAGAAAATCAAATCTGTACCTTCTCCCGTGGCGGATCCGATATAACAGGTTCCATCATCGCTGCAGGTGTTAAGGCTGACCTTTATGAAAACTTTACAGATGTCGATGGTATCTTTGCTGCCCATCCGGGTATTATACATCAACCGCACTCTATCCCTGAATTGACCTACCGTGAGATGCGTGAATTGGCCTATGCAGGTTTCTCAGTCCTTCACGATGAAGCTCTGCTCCCTGCCTACCGTGGGAAAATTCCTCTGGTTATCAAAAACACTAATAATCCTGACCATCCGGGCACTCGTATCGTTCTAAAGCATAGCAGTGATGAATTCCCAGTCGTTGGAATCGCTGGTGACTCTGGCTTTGTCAGCATCAATATGTCAAAATACCTCATGAACCGAGAAGTTGGATTTGGTCGCAAGGTTCTGCAAATCCTTGAAGACCTTAACATCGGTTGGGAACATATGCCAACAGGTATCGACGATCTTTCAATCATTCTCCGTTCTCGTGAACTAACTCCTATCAAGGAAGAAGAAATCCTTCGTCAGTTGGTTCAAAAAGCTGAAGTAGATCATGCTGAAATCGAACACGATCTTTCCATCATTATGATTGTCGGAGAAAAAATGAAGAGCCACATCGGTGTAACTGCTACCGCAACACGTGCCCTATCAGAAAACAAGATCAACATCCAAATGATGTCACAAGGCTCTAGTGAAGTTTCCATCATGTTTGTTGTCAATAAAGACCAAGAAAAAGCAGCTATCAAGGCTCTCTACAATGCCTTTTTCGGTGAAAGTAAGGAAGACTAATCATGGCCCAATCTCTCAATAAAGTCATTGACCTCCAAACCACTGGAACATCTTACCTCTCTATCTCTGGAAAGGTTGGAAAATTTCTAGTCGGGGACCAAGCCTTGGAGTTTTATCCCGATGTCAATGTCGAACAATATATCCAAATCCCCTGGTCTAGCGTCAATCAAATCGGAGCCAACGTAAATGGACGCAAAATCAGCCGCCACTTTGAAGTCTTCACCGATCAAGGTAAATTTCTCTTTGCCTCAAAAGACTCTGGGGCTATCCTCAAAATCGCTCGGGAAAAATTAGGAAACGACAAGGTCGTGAAACTTCCGACTCTGCTCCAGACCATTGGACAAAAATTTAAAAATCTATTTGCAAAAAAGTAGAAACTTTAGTATAATCATAGCAACGGATAAGTAGGTTATCCTCTTCTTTCAGAAAGTCTGCGGTTGCTGCGAGCAGATAGAGGAGATAAGTGAAATTCTACCGTTGCTTACAACAAAATACACAATCAAGTGCACACCTGTGAAGTTGGATGGAACCGTGGCCCTGCCACTCCAACGCTTTGTTAGGTGTGCTTTTTTCATAAAGGAGTTTTTATGTTAGATATCAAACGTATTCGTACAGACTTTGATGCTGTCGCTGAAAAACTAGCTACACGTGGTGTAGATGCTGCTGTTTTGAATGAAATGAAAGAAATCGACGCTAAACGTCGTGATATCTTGGTCAAGGTCGAAAACCTCAAGGCAGAACGTAACACAGTTTCTGCAGAGATTGCTCAAGCCAAGCGTAATAAGGAAAATGCTGATGACAAGATTGCTGCTATGCAAGCTCTCTCTGCTGAAGTAAAATCTCTCGATGCTGAATTGGCAGAAATCGATGCTAAATTGACAGAATTTACCACTACTCTTCCAAACATCCCAGCTGACAGCGTTCCTGTTGGAGCTGATGAGGATGACAACGTCGAAGTTCGCCGTTGGGGAACTCCACGCGAGTTTGACTTTGAGCCAAAAGCTCACTGGGATCTTGGGGAAGACCTTGGTATCCTTGACTGGGAACGTGGTGGAAAAGTGACGGGGGCTCGTTTCCTCTTCTATAAAGGACTTGGGGCTCGTTTGGAACGTGCTATCTACAACTTCATGTTGGACGAGCATGGCAAAGAAGGTTATACCGAAGTCATCACTCCCTACATGGTCAACCATGATTCTATGTTTGGTACTGGTCAATATCCAAAATTCAAGGAAGACACTTTTGAATTGAAAGACACTAATTATGTCCTCATTCCTACAGCTGAAGTGCCTCTTACAAACTACTACCGTGATGAAATCCTTGATGGAAAAGACCTACCAATTTACTTCACTGCTATGAGCCCATCATTCCGTTCTGAAGCAGGTTCAGCAGGCCGTGACACACGTGGCTTGATTCGTTTGCACCAATTCCACAAGGTTGAAATGGTCAAATTTGCCAAACCAGAAGAATCTTATGAAGAATTAGAAAAAATGACAGCCAACGCTGAAAATATTCTTCAAAAGCTTAATCTTCCATACCGTGTGGTCGCGCTCTCTACTGGAGATATGGGCTTCTCAGCTGCCAAGACTTACGATTTGGAAGTTTGGATTCCAGCCCAAAATACCTACCGTGAAATCTCAAGCTGTTCAAATACAGAAGATTTCCAAGCTCGTCGTGCTCAAATCCGTTACCGTGATGAAGCCGATGGCAAAGTGAAACTCCTTCACACCTTGAACGGTTCTGGACTTGCAGTTGGACGTACAGTGGCTGCTATTCTTGAAAACTACCAAAACGCAGATGGTTCTGTGACCATCCCTGAAGTTCTTCGTCCATATATGGGTGGAGCTGAAGTTATCAAACCATAAAAAATAAGGCCTAGCTAGAAGATAGCTAGACCTTTTTTCGTAACCAAATTAGATAACCACTCAAGACAAAGAGTAAAATACTTAAGCAAAGGAGGGTTTCAGCCAATATCAAATAATCCAGAAAAGGAAGTTTCAAAATTCCCTGAGCCATTTTAAGCGATGTAGCTGTGATGATGGTTGGGAAGGTTAAGGCTGAGAAAGCTGGTTGAAAGCCTTGTTTTAAAATATTGGGCAGGCGAGTTAAAACAAAGAAAAAGAAAGATTGAGACGCTAGGATCATGACGATCAAGAGCCATGTTGGCAAGCTTGCCCCTCCAACTCGAACTAGTGAGGCCAAGAGTAGGGAAAAGGGAGCACAGTAGATTCCTTCTTGTCCAAGCAAGGCCATTGGGAGTGGATGTTTCTTTAAATCCCTATAAATAAGCGGATAGAGATAGAAGGTCAAGACAAAACCAAAAATCAAGGTTGCATAGGCAATTTCAACGATGCCTACCAGAGGATAGGTCAAGGCAGCTACTGCTATCCCCACATAGAGCACCGTCCAGCTAGGAGTCGCATTGACTCTCTTGCCTGGACAGGCAAATTTAATGGTAAAGTAAGTGATTAAAGCGAGGTCCAAGAGAAAGGAAAACCACCAGAGCCCTTGTGATATCAAAGGAAGATGAGGAAACAAACGAAAGACATAAGTCGATAAAATCATCCCAGCCATGGGAAAAGTAGCCATTCCAGATAAAAGAGGGGGCTTAGTCAATTCTTGCTTGGTTTCTTCCCAATTAAAAAGATGAAGAATCAGAAAGAAAATACACAAAATTAAACCAGTCAGACTCAATAAATGCGACAGAACAGGCCAAGTATCCGCAATCAAGTTTCCTGCACCTGCCAAACCTAACAAACAACCAGAAAATACCAAGGGGAGTTTTTTCATGGCAACCTCCGTTAATCATATTATTATCAGTATAGCATAAAAGCCTTTAAAATAGCACAGAAAAATGAAGACTGGGTAGATCAGCCTTCATTTTTTATTTAGGATTCGAACTAGGCATAGGGTTGTAATTCTGGGTTAATAGGCGTATTGGCTAGGTTGTTAGCATAGTTGCAAAGGCTGGCTAAGCTGACACCGAGAACCACATCCAAGGCATTTTGTTGCGTGTAGCCAGCTTCCAAAAATTCAGTCAAGGCTTCATCTCCCACACGCCCTTTGGTATTGATGACCGCCAAGGTAAACTTAGCTAGAGTATCTAGTTTTGGATCTGTCTCAATTGGAGTACGGTTGCGGAGGGCTTGAAGAAGATCATCATTCATCTGGATTTGTTTGATTGAAAAGGCTGTGTGACCTGCGACGCAGAAAGCACAACCATTGGTTACGGCAGCTGTGATTTGCACTACTTCGCGTTCCACTGGTGTCAGGCTATTGCGACGGTTGATGGCTCCGACAGTTCGGTAGGCTTCAAGCGCGGTAGGAGCATTAGCCAAGAGACCGATTAGGTTGGGAATATAGCCATTGTTATCTTTTTCTACTGTTTCAAGAACTTCTTTCACTTCTGCTGGTGCTGATTCTACTGTGTGGATGGTAAATGTTGTCATAAGAAACCTCTTTTCATTTTATTGTCATTTAGTCTATCATAGAATTTTCCACTTGGATAATATATATTTTCAATCGCCTTGATAAGAAATATCTATGAAATGAAAAAAATCACACTAAAAGTGTGATTGGGTTAGTGTTTAAAATACTTTTTAGTCTCAGCAATGACGACTGGCGACAAGACTAAGAGGGCAATCAAGTTTGGCAAAGCCATCAGGGCATTGACGATATCTGCGATAATCCAGACCATATCCAGCTCGATAAATCCTCCCAACAAGACCATGACTACAAAGACCACACGGTAGAGCCAGATAAAGCGGACACCAAAGAGAAACTCGAAACAACGCTCTCCGTAATAGTTCCAACCGAGGATTGTCGTAAAGGCAAAGAGTACAAGGAAGATGGTCAAGAGGGCAGGTCCAAAGTGTGAAAAAACTGTTGAAAAGGCTGACTGGGTCAAGGCAACACCATTTAAATCTCCGCTCCAAACACCAGTTACTAAGATTGTTAGACCTGTCAGAGTACAGATAATCAAAGTATCAATAAAGGTTCCTGTCATGGAAATCAAGCCTTGCTCTACAGGCTCATTAGTCTTAGCTGCAGCCGCTGCAATCGGAGCTGAACCAAGACCAGATTCGTTAGAGAAGACTCCTCGCGCCACACCATTTTGGATAGCCATCCGAATGCTGGCACCTGTAAAACCACCTACCGCAGCAGCTGGACTAAAGGCTGAAGTAAAGATGAGGGTAAGTGTGGCTGGGATTTTCTCGATATTAAAGAGTATAACTGTAAGAGTTCCTAAAATATAGACAATAGCCATAAAAGGAACGACTGCTGTCGAAACCTTTGAAATGGATTTGAGGCCACCAAAGACGGCAATTCCTACAAAAATGGATAAAATCAGAGCCGTGATAGCTGGATCAACTTGGGCTGTATTTTGAATGGATTCTGTAATCGAATTGACTTGGGTAAAGGTACCAATCCCTAGAAGGGCTACCAATACACCCGCTAGGGCAAAGAAGATAGCAAGTGGACGCCACTTTTCTCCCATTCCCAAAAGGATGTAGTGCATGGGTCCTCCAGCTATAGCTCCATTTGCATCCTTGCTACGGTATTTGATGGCCAGCAAGCCTTCAGCATACTTGGTTGCCATCCCAAAGAATGCAGCCATCCACATCCAAAAGAGAGCGCCTGGCCCACCAACCTTGATGGCTGTCGCGACCCCGATGATATTTCCCGTACCAACGGTGGCGGCTAGAGCCGTACAGAGAGCAGCAAAACTCGACACATCGCCGTGCCCCTTATCCTTGGTGAAAATTAACTGAAAGGCTTTAGGGAGACGAGCCACCTGCAAAAGGCCTAGTCGGATGGTCAAATAGATACCCGTTCCGACCAATAAGATTAAAAGGGGAGGCCCCCAAACGAAAGCATCAAGCGCTTTTATCAATTCTAACATATCCTTCTCCTATCTTTCAACCCCAAAAGAAAGAGCACATGCAAGATACATGTACTCTGGAATGCTTAGATAAATGCTAAAAAGCGGTCTATCTTAGCTCTGTCCTTTTACCTGAGAGTTTGAGCAGTTGCCTGCCTTGCCCCTTCGGTGCCTTTACGGTCTCTCCAGAGTTCCGTCCATTTACAGTCATGGAAAACAAACCTTTCTCCATTTCTATTAAACTTCATTCGGTGTTGGTATTTTATTTTTTATTATTCTACAAGAAAAGTTAACCTTTGTCAATGTTTTCTATGAAAATTTTTAGTTTTCATTTCTTTTTTTCAGAAAGATTGACTCCTTCTTCTCTCTATCCTTTAAAGGTCACAATGGTTGCGCCACTACCGCCAGCATTCTGTGGAGCATAGCCGAAACTCTTAACATGCTTGTTTCTTTGCAGGTATTTGGTGACGCCCTCACGGATGACACCTGTTCCGATACCATGGATGATGTCGACTTGCGCCATGTTATTAAGCAAGGCTTGATCGATAAAGGCGTCCAGCTCATTCATGGCTTCTTCGTACCGTTTGCCACGAAGATCTAGTCTCGCCTGTGGACCACGACCAGATGCACGTTTCACGACATTGACTTGTTTTTTCTTGACTGGGGCTTCTTGTTGAGCCTGAACAAGGTCAAATTCTTTCTCTTCCAAGGTCATCTTGATCAAACCAACTTGGGCTTCCCAACGGCCGTCCTTAAGTTGACTGGTCAAGGTACCACGTTGGCCATAACTGAGAACCACAATGTCATCTCCCACCTTTGGAGCTCGTTTTTTCTTGGCCTTTTGAAGGACCTTGTTTTTAGACAAGTCGACTTTTTCAGGGGCGAGTTTTTTCAGCTTAGCCTTGGCTTCAATGATTTCATGGGGTTTTAGTTGAGACTTGCTGTGGAGATTTTTGAGAATCTGGTCACTCTCACTTAGAGCGAGTTCCACAATTTCAGCGGCTTGTTCACGCGCCTTGTTGAGCTCAGTTTCCTTTTCACGATTGAGCTCATTGTAGAGTTTTTTGAGTGCCCGGTTCATCTTGAGGTTTTCTTGCTCCACCTCACGAATATTGTCCAAGCGTTTGCGACTTTCAAGCGTTTGCTCTTCCAATTGTTCAATGATACGGTTGACATCATTATCTTGATTGACCTGCTGGCTAGCATCTTCGACAATGACATCTGACAAGCCCAGACGTTTGGCAATTTCAAAGGCATTACTTCGACCAGGAACTCCCTGCATAAAGCGATAGGTCGGACGCAGACTGGCTGTATCAAACTCCATGCTGGCATTTTGCACAAAGGCTGTCTCGATACCATAGGCCTTGAGTTCTGGATAGTGGGTCGTCGCCATGGTCTTGACCTGACGGAGACGAAGATCCTCCAAAATAGCCATAGCGAGGGCTGCCCCTTCCTGCGGATCGGTACCTGCCCCAAGCTCATCTAGCAATAAAAGAGAGTGTTGGTTGACCTTGCCAAGAATATCTACAATATTGGTCATGTGACTGGAGAAGGTAGACAAACTTTGCTCGATAGATTGCTCATCCCCGATATCGGCGAAGATTTCTTCAAAAATACCGACACGGCTTCCTTTATCAGCTAAAATGGGCAAGCCTGACTGGGCCATGAGTTGAGTCAAGCCCAGGGTTTTGAGCATGATGGTCTTCCCACCCGTATTGGGACCTGTAATGACAATGACCGTTAATTCCTTACCAAAGTGTACATCGTTTGCGACAGCATTTTTGACCAAAGGATGGCGAACATGAAGGAGTTGAATTTCTTGATTCTCTGAAAGTTGAGGAACGACTGCTTGTCTTTCTTGGATGAAACGCACCTTAGCACGAATCAGATCCAGATGGCCAATAATCCAAGCGTCATTAGCAATCTCAGCAGCATGAGGGCGGACGCGTTCTGATAGCTCCTGCAGGATACGAATCATCTCATAGCGTTCGTCAGCTCGTAGACTAGCGATTTCTTCGCTCAGTTTCACGACCTCACGTGGCTCGATATAGACCGTATTCCCACTGGCAGAGATGTCATGAACAACACCTGCAATCTTGTTACGATAGGTGTTCTTGACAGGTAAAACCTGACGGCCATTTCTGCTAGCAATTATGCCTTCCGTCAACATCTGCGCTTTTTGTTTAAGTAAGTCTTGCAAGACATCTCGAACTTGACTCTCGCTATCATGGATTTTCCGACGGATGCGTGCTAGCTCTTCACTGGCAAAATTCTCGATAAATCCTGCGTCATTTAGGGCTTGAAGATTCCCTTGCAACTGTGGAAAATCATGCAGTTTTTCAAACCATCTCGCCAACTGATCCAAGCGTACATTTTCGAGATTGGCATAAAAACTTTGCAACTCTCTGCTAGCAAGCAAGACCCGTTTGAGAAGCAGGAACTCCTCGATATTGAGGTCTGCCCCCATTTCGAGACGCTTGCAGACAGCTGAAATCTCACGTGTCGCTAAGATGGTAAAGTGAGGTTGCTCCACAAATAGGGCTTGCATTTCCTCCATCTCAGCAAAAGCCTGTTTGATTTTATCCTCCTTGGTAGTCGGAGCCAAACCTTTTAGCTCCTCTAGTCCTTGTTCTGTCAAGAGATGAGGTTCAAACAAGGCTTTGATTTTATTAAATTCTAAGGTTTCTAGTATTTTTGTATTCATATTCTTTCCTTGTATGCTGGTTTACAAGATTATAGCAACTAGAGGTTTTGACCTAGCCGTCCAATCTGTAAACAAAGGGCTAGGAAAAATCCCGCCCTTTTTATCCGATTAAATTTGTCACCCAGAGTTGTTTGATAAAGTTTGTCGTAAAAGGGATACTTTGGATGATGTGTTTAGCTACCACGCTCTTTTCAAGTGAATTTTGAACGGCTACCATAGGCACCGTTGCAAGAATGGTCAAAGCCATTTGCAAGACAAATAAGGTTACCAATAGAGACAAGACACCTGCTCCAATACGAAACCAGGTGCCCCCTAGCTTCTTAGTCAGAATCAAGTGTAGGAACAAACCGATAAAACGTCCAATACTGTAACAAATCCCAAAAACTAGAAGGTAGGCCAGACCCGCATAAAAGACTTTATCTAGTTGAAAAAGCTGGTCTGAAGGGAAGAAAAAGGTACCCTGCCCTTCCTGAGGATTGGCATAAGGGACAAGCAAGTGAAATTGATTTCCCAGCGATTTATAAAACTGCCCAGCAATAAAGGCTGAAATCACTGCCACGAGGAAATAATAAACTTGTAGCACCAAACCTCTACGGTAGCCGATGTAAAAACCCCAAGCTAGAACCAGTAAGAGAAGGATCGAAATCATAGGGAATCCTCAATCTTGCTCTGCTCTTGCTTGACTGCCACTAGCTTATTTCGAAGGTCTTTAAGCTCCTGCTCCTTATCGTCAAACTCAATCTCACGACTAAGCTGCGTCGATAGGCTGTTAATCGCTAAAAGGAGAGCAATGGTTTCATCATCTGCCCCAGGCATTTGTTCCTTAATTGCTTGGTATTTTTCAGTCGCAACCTTAGCGATTTCCTCCATAAAGAGGTTGTCATGCTCGGTTGTCAAGGTTAATGTCTTTTTCCCGAATGTAAACTTATATCGATTTAGATTTGCCATAAAATTCACCTCACGATATTATACCAAATTTCGCTAACTTTGTCAGTTTTTACCAATTCTCCTGCTTTTGTGGTACAATAGAGACTATGGCAAGTATCACACTCACACCAAGTGAACAGGAAATTCAGAGCTTTTTGAATCAGTATCAGAAGGCTCTCAATCCTAGTAAAAATCCCTATATTCGCTATTTTTTGCGACTGCCTCAGGCAACCGTTTCTATCTACACTTCTGGGAAAGTCCTCCTGCAGGGCGAAGCTGCTGAGCAGTACGCCAGTTTCTTTGGTTACCAAGTTCAACAAGAAAACAGTGGACAAGATTTTCCTATGATTGGGACTGACGAGGTGGGAAATGGTTCCTACTTTGGTGGGCTTGCTGTCGTGGCTTCCTTCGTGACAGCTGACCAGCATGACTTCTTGCGAAAATTGAGTGTGGGGGATTCCAAGACTCTGACAGACCAAAAGATTCGTCAGATCGCCCCTGTCCTCAAGAAAAAGATCCAGCATCAAGCACTTCTTCTTTCACCGAGCAAGTACAACGAAGTTATCGGAGAACGTTACAATGCTGTTTCTGTAAAGGTTGCCCTTCACAATCAGGCTATCTTTCTCCTTCTCCAAAAAGGAGTTCAGCCAGAAAAAATCGTCATTGATGCTTTTACAAGTCCTAAAAACTATGACAAGTACTTGACCCAAGAAGCCAATCGTTTCCCAAACAAGATCAGCTTGGAAGAAAAAGCCGAGGGAAAATACCTAGCTGTTGCAGTTAGCTCCATCATCGCGCGAGATCTCTTCCTCGAAAGCTTGGAAAATCTTGGACGAGAACTAGGCTATCAACTGCCAAGTGGCGCTGGAACTGCATCTGATAAGGTTGCTAGCAAAATCCTTCAAGCCTATGGCATGAAAGGGCTCAACTTCTGTGCCAAGCTTCATTTTAAAAATACTGAAAAAGCCAAAGCACTTCTGGAAAGGTAAATTATGAATTATTTTAAAACATTTCTAAAAGAGTGGGGACTTACGTTCCTCATCATTATAGTAGTTGGTCTCAGTCGTCTCTTTCTATGGACCAATGTCCGCGTGGAAGGACACTCTATGGATCCGACCCTAGCTGATGGAGAGATTCTTTTTGTCGTCAAACACCTCCCTATTAACCGCTTTGACATTGTAGTTGCCCATGAAGATGATGGAAATAAAGACATCGTTAAACGCGTCATCGGCATGCCCGGAGATACCATTCGCTACGAAAACGACAAGCTCTTTATCAACAATCAAGAAACTGACGAACCTTACCTAGCAGACTACCTCCAACAGTTTAAAAATGATAAACTGCAAAACGCCTATTCGGGGAAAGGCTTTGAAGGGGATAAGGGAGTCTATTTTAGAAGTCTAGCCCAGAAAGCCCAGGCCTTTACTGTCGATGTAAATTTCAACACCAGCTTCAGCTTTACCGTACCCGAGGGTGAGTACCTCCTCCTTGGAGATGACCGTTTGGTTTCTAGCGACAGCCGCCATGTTGGTACCTTCAAGGCTAGCGAAATCAAAGGCGAAGCAAAATTCCGTTTCTGGCCACTCAACCGTATCGGAACTTTTTAAGATAAGGAAGAGGCCGAGAATGCTAAGTCTCAGCCTCTTTTTCTATTGCGAGAAGAAGACCTTTTAGTCTCCTAGCTTGTTGAAAGAAGCTAAGGGTCCAACTCTCACGAACTCATGTAAAGGAAACCTATGGAAGTTTATTTTTCAGGCACCATTGAACGGATTATTTTTGAAAATCCCAGTAATTTTTATCGCATTCTCCTCCTAGATATTGAAGATACCAATGCGGAGGACTTTGACGATTTTGAAATCATCGTCACCGGAACCATGGCGGACGTGATTGAGGGTGAAGACTACACTTTTTGGGGGCAAATCGTTCAGCACTCCAAGTATGGGGAACAGCTTCAGATCAACCGTTATGAACGCGCAAAACCCACTAGTAAGGGTCTAGTCAAGTACTTTTCTAGCAGTCATTTCAAGGGAATTGGTCTCAAAACGGCCCAAAAAATCGTTGATAGCTATGGTGAAAATACCATTGACGAAATTCTGGAACATCCTGAAAAGCTAGAAAGTATTGCAGGACTCTCTGCCAAAAACCGTGAGGCTTTCGTCTCTACCCTCCGTCTTAACTACGGAACGGAGATGGTCTTGGCAAAACTGGCCAACTACGGCATTCCCAATAAACTGGCCTTTCAGATTCAAGACTTTTACAAGGAAGAAACGCTGGATATTGTCGAAAACTATCCCTACCAACTGGTTGAAGATATCAAAGGATTGGGTTTTACCATTGCAGACCAATTGGCTGCCGAACTAGGCATCGAAAGTCAAGCTCCCGAGCGCTTCCGTGCTGGCCTTGTCCACAGTCTCTTTCAAGGCTGTATGGATACGGGCGATACCTATATGGAAGCCCGAGATTTGCTGGAACAAACCCTGACTCTCCTAGAGTCTTCCCGTCCCGTGGAACTCGATCCCAGCCAAGTTGCTCAGGAATTATCTCATCTGATCGAAGAAGACAAGGTTCAGCAGATTGATACCAAAATCTTTGATAACAGCCTCTTTTTTGCTGAGGAAGGCATTCGCAGTCACTTGGTTCGTATCCTTGAAAAAGAAAAGCAGAAAAGCCAGGATCTAGAAACCATTCAAAAACATATCGCTACTGTCGAGCAAGAATTAGGTATCCAGTACGATGACATTCAAAAGCAGGCTATCTGTGACGCTATCCAGAACAAGGTCTTTATCCTAACAGGTGGACCTGGTACTGGTAAAACGACTGTTATCAATGGGATTATCGCTGTTTATGCCCTCTTAGAAGGGCTTGATCTCAGGAAGAAAAGCAGTCTGCCTATCCTTCTAGCAGCTCCAACTGGTCGAGCGGCTCGGCGCATGAATGAATTAACAGGTTTGCCTAGCGCTACTATACACCGCCATTTGGGAATGACGGGAGACGATGATACCAGTCATCTGGAAGATTATCTGGATGCCGACTTTATTATCGTGGATGAGTTTTCTATGGTGGACACTTGGCTAGCTAACCAACTCTTCTCCAACATCTCTTCTAACAGTAAAATACTCATCGTGGGCGATAGCGACCAGCTACCTTCTGTTAGTCCCGGACAAGTCCTGGCTGATCTCCTCCAGATACCCCTGATACCTCAGATGCGTTTGGAACGGATTTACCGTCAGAGTGAAGAATCAACTATCGTCACCTTGGCTAGTCATATTCGACAAGGCATCTTGCCAGCCGACTTTACCCAGAAAAAGGCAGACCGTTCCTACTTTGAAATCGCTAGTGGCCATATCCCAGCTACCATTGAGAAAATCCTCGGCGCTGCCCTCAGAAGTGGCATTCCGGCGCGTGATATTCAGGTGCTAGCGCCTATGTATCGAGGAACTGCTGGTATTGACGCCATCAACCAACTCATGCAAGACCTGCTCAATCCTCAGCAAAAGGGGCAAGTTAGCTTTGAAGCAACTCAGTGTCACTATCGAACAGGGGACAAGGTTATTCACCTAGTCAACGACGCTGAAGTCAATGTCTTTAATGGAGACCTAGGCTACATCACAGACCTGATTCCTGGAAAATACACCGAGTCCAAACAAGACGAGATTGTCATTGATTTTGATGGAAATGAAGTCATCTACCCACGTAACGAATGGTACAAGATTCGACTAGCCTATGCCATGAGCATCCATAAGTCTCAAGGAAGTGAGTTTCCTGTTGTCATCCTGCCCATAACCAGTGCTAGCAAGCGCATGCTGGAGCGGAATCTCATCTACACAGCCATTACACGGGCCAAGAGCAAGCTCATCCTTCTTGGCGAATTACAGGCCTTTGACTATGCAATCAAGCATATCGGGACTGCCCGCAAGACCTATCTGATTGAGCGCTTCAGTGATTTAATTGAAAATAATATTGAAGAAAGCAAACAAGCCTTCTCTGAAACTGCCACACCAAGTGACTCTGAACAATCCTACATCCTCACCGAGAAAAACTGGTCTAGTATTCCAGCTATGATTGGGATTACAGATACAGATCTCAAAGAGATTTTTGGAAAATAGTGCGACAGAAAACCCACCTAGTCAGGTGGGCTTTTTCTCTTTTAAGATTATTTTACTGTTGCAGTGCTTGTGATCAATTCAACAGCTTTTTTGATAGTGATATCGTGTTTCAACATGTCAGCTGAAAGCAAGTTTTGTACTTGTGCAACTTCCATATTGTAGTCTGCTGCCAATTGCTCGATTTCTTTTTGGATTTCTTCTTCTGAAGCGTCAAATCCTTCAGCTTTGGCAACTGCTTCGATAACAAGGTTAGTCTTCGTACGTGACTCAGCTTCTGCTTCGTATTGTTTGTGAAGGTCTTCTTGAGTAGTTCCAGTGATTTGGAAGTACATGTCAGGGTTGATCCCTTGGCGTTGCAAGTTTCCAAGGAATTCATTTACTGAACGGTGAACTTCTTCGTGGATCATTTCTTCTGGAAGTTCTACGATTTCAGCGTTTTCTACAGCTTTATCGATTGCTGCGCCTTCAAGGGCATCTTTGTATGCTTCTTCTTTAGCAGCAGTCAACTCTTTGCGGTATTTTTCTTTCAATTCGTCAAGTGTTTCCACTTCTTCGTCGATGTCTTTTGCAAGTTCATCGTCAAGAGCTGGAACTTCTTTAGCTTTTACTTCGTGGATAGTTGTCACGAATTTAGCTTCTTTACCTGCAAGGTCTTCTGCTTGGTAGTCTTCTGGGAATGTTACAACTACATCAACAGTTTCGCCAGCTGAGTGGCCAACCAATTGGTCTTCAAAACCAGGAATGAATTGACCTGATCCAAGTCCAAGTGAGAAGTTTTCACCTTTTCCACCTTCAAATTCAACACCGTCGATAGAACCAACGAAGTCGATAACAACAGTATCGCCATTTTCAGCAGCAGCTTCCTTGATAACCAATTCAGCCAAGTTGTTGCGTTCGCGTTCGATACGTTCTTCAACGTCAGAATCTGTAACTTCTTTTTCTACATCTACTGATACTTCAAGATTTTTATAGTCACCCAATTTAACTTCAGGTTTTGTCACAACTTCAGCAGTGATAACCCAGTCTTGACCTTTTTCCATTGAAGTCACATCGATTTTTGGTTGTGCAACCACTTCAAGACCAGCTTCTTTTACAGCTGTTTCATAAGCGTTCGGCAAAAGAGCGTTCAACACATCTTGGTAAAGTGTTTCTTCACCAAATTTTTTATCAAAGATAGGACGTGGAAGGTGACCTTTACGGAAACCAGGAACGTTAAGAGTTTGCTTTACTGAGTTAAATACACGGTCCACTTCTGGTTTGATTTGGTCTTGAGAGATTGTGAAAGTCAAGACACCACGATTTGTTTCTTTGTTTTCAAATGATACAGACATTCTGTCATTTCTCCTTAAAATTTTTTAAATACAGTCTATTATAACATAAACGGGTGACTTTTTTCAAGTAATGAATGCGCTTTTCAATAGTGCTAGAGATACTTGCTGGCTTCCTTGATACTAAGTTCAGCCATTCTTTCCTTATTTTTTTCGATAAAACATGCTACCCATTCGGGATTGGTCTTGGAGTAATCTCTTAGAGCCCAGCCGATGGCTTTATTGATAAAAAATTCTGTCTGGTCCAGATTGTTGAGCAGGATCTTTTCCATCAGTTGGACATCCGTTTTCTCTTTTCTTAACAACTGGTGATCAATGGCAACTCGTCTCAGCCAGATATTGTCCGATAGGCTCCATTTTAAAATCACTTCTTCAAGTTCCGAATAGTCGGCTACCAAACTTCCTACTACTCTGTCTAGAATATCTACCGTGTCCCACCAAGACTTGGTTACGACCAGGCGCTCAAGCTTAGGTAAATCGCTCTCTGTTAGATAAGACTGCATAGCTTTCAAATAGTTGGCGCCCACATACTGGTATTCTCTTGGCTCCTTTTCCCAGCAAGTGTCTACAAAATTCCAATCGATAATTCTTGTTTTTTTCGCGCTTGGAAAATACTTTTTATAGAGAGCGTTTCTTTCAGGACCTGCAATACCTAGAAAGGAAAATTGATGGCGCATATAGGCTTCCATGGGGCCTGCTTTATTCGGATTTTTTGCCTCATCCAACTCCATAAGTAAATCTGCAAGACTCATCTAAAAGTCCTCCTGCCCGACCAAGTGGTGCTGAAAGGCATAGACCGCCGCCTGGGTGCGATCGCTGACCTCAAGCTTGGCAAGGATGTTGGACACATGGGTTTTGACCGTCTTGAGAGAGATAAAGAGTTCATCTGCGATGCGCTGATTTTCGTAGCCCTTGGCGATGAGTTGAAGCACATCTCGCTCCCGCGCAGTCAATTCCTCATGAAGTTCCATATGATTGCGGTGATATTCGACCTTCTTGCTGACCTCTTGTTCAATAGCAAGCTCTCCAGCAGCTACCTTACGAACAGCGTGGAGCAGTTCATCTGCACTAGAAGTCTTGAGCATATAACCCCTAGCACCAGCGTTCAAGACTGGCATGATTTTTTCATTGTCCAAGTAAGAGGTCACAATCAAAATCTTGGCTTCAGGCCATTCTTTGAGGATAGCTAAGGTTGCATCAATCCCATTCATCTCAGGCATGACGATATCCATGACAATGACATCTGGACGCAGTTCCAAGGCCAAGTCAATACCTTGAAACCCGTTGGCAGCCTCGCCCACAACTTCTACATCGTCTTGGAGGTCAAAATAGCTTTTCAAGCCCAATCGGACCATTTCATGGTCATCTACCAGTAAAATTTTCATCTCTACTCCTTTATCATTCCTTGTCTAGCAGGGGAATACGGATATCAACTGCCAATCCTTGCTTTGGAGCTGTCAAAAGTTGAACCGTTCCTGCCATATCTTCAACCCGCTCCTTGATATTTCGCAGTCCATAACTCAAGTCATCTAACCCCCCTAACTGGAAACCAATCCCATTGTCCACCACCTTCAGCTGCAATTCAACATCTGTCTGATAGAGGTAGACATCTAGGCAAGATGCTTGGGCATGGCGAAGGGTATTGCTGATCAACTCCTGCAAAATACGGAAGATATGTTCTTCAATCTTCTTGGGCAATTTAAACACATTCTGCTTGAAACTAACCTTGAGATCGCTCTTATCCTCTAGCTCTTTTAAGAGGATTTGAATCCCCTCAACCAGACTCTTCTCTTCCAACTCAACAGGTCGCAAATGTAGGAGCAAGACTCTCAAGTCCTTCTGAGCTGTTTCAAGAATGGCTGCGACACTTTGCAACTGGGTCTGCATCTTTTCTCTATCAAGCTTCAAAGCCTGCTGGCTTACACCTGATAAAATCATATGGGCCGCAAACAACTCCTGACTAACTGTATCGTGCAGGTCACGTGCAATCCGCTTTCTTTCTTTCTCGATGATTGCTTCTTCCTTGACCAGGCTTTGATTTTCAGCTTTTTGAACAGCTTCTGTCAAGAGGTTGAGCTTTCCAGACAAGGACTTAAAACTGGCGTCCAAGTCTGGATCTGCAAAGGAAATTACCTCTTTCCCTGCTAACAAGCGCTTGAGATTGACCTGTATTTTCCTGCGAGAGACTTCTTCTATCACGCGCCAAAAAAGGACAAAAAAGAAAATCATGGAAAGGCTAAAGACCAAGATCAAAAAGATTAACTTCTCTGTTTTCTCAATATCTTGTAGCAAATAGGACCAATCCAGTTCAAAAATATCAAGCAGACTATTAGCCAAAAAGAGGAGAAAGAGGAGGGAAGTCAGCCCGATTAACAGATACGATTGCTTTTTCATCCTCTGACTACCTCCACATCGCCAACCATAGTAGTTAGGAAAATCTTGACGCTCTTGTTACTCTTGAGATAGTCTCTGGTTTCCTGATGATAGTGTTCATTGCGAAGGGATTTCTTAGGTTGATGAAGGAAGGTAAGATCTCCATAAAGACAATTAACACTGAGGCTGATTTCCACATCTACAGGTACGATAATCCTAGTCGTTCCGACCATCTTTCTAAGGATAATGACATTGTCATGATTGGTTAGGATAACTCTTTCCAGATGAATAGTGTCCTTACCCATAAGGCGAAAGAGGTTGATATCGTCAAACTGGCAAGTCTGGTGACTAGAGAAATGATGGAGATTGCCAAACCAGCGATTCTTTTCATTTTTAACCGTCACCACCTCTTCAAAGACCAAGTCGGTCTCCTCTCTTTCTTGATTCATCATCGGATAGAGAAGAAAGAGACTGTAGATCACCGCTACAAAGATAGCTAAAATCACAAAGGGATTGAGCATGACGATGAAAAAGAAAAGAATGGTAGCCACAAGGAGGAGAAAGTTGTTGCCCTCTTTGCCTGCATAATAGCGTATCAGGAGAAGAAAGAGGAATAAAATCAGCAGAAAACGCGAAAAATGCTCTGATACCATCAAAATCAGAGCTCCCGTCAACAGACAGGCTTCAATAAATAAAAAGATTTGAAATTTTTTCATAGACGCATCCTCTCCCTTCTATTTTATCACAATTCAAAAAAGTCACCTCGGTCTGAGGATGGAAAAAGGAGATAGGACAGAAATCGCTCGTACAAGCTAGGTTCTTTCAGCCCACTACCGTTGGACAAAAGACTACAAAAAAGGGCGGGATTCTTGTCCCGACCTCTCTACATCTGATCTTTTGCTTCTTTGAGTTTGCCATAAAGAATATAGTCTACGTTTTGCAGATCCGCTATGGTTGCACAATTAAGGGCACACATGATCAAACGCAGATCTTCTTTCCAGCCTTGAACAATACCAATCACTTCTTCGACGGTATAGCTTTCAACCAATTCCAGAACGGTACGTGACAGTCCTACAGCCTTGGCACCAAATACCAAGCACTTAATTATATCAAGAGGATTTCGAACGCCTCCACTGACCAAGAGTTCGACCTTGTCTTTCCAGTCTTGGGCATTGAGAAGGACCTGCATAGTAGACTGACCCCATTGATTGAGGTAATCACGCTGACCACTGCGACGGTTTTCGATATAGGCAAAGCTAGTACCACCACGGCCCGACAGGTCAACCGTTCGAACACCTAGTTCATAGGCTCTCTCGATGGTCTTCACATCCATCCCAAAACCCACTTCCTTGAGAATAATAGGAACAGGGATTTGCTTGCTGTAGTCTGCCAGATGCGATTGCCAGCTTCTGAACTTTCTTTCTCCCTCGGGCATGAGTAATTCCTGCATGACATTAACATGCACTTGGAGGAGAAGAGGATTCATCGCTTCTACAGTCTGAAGTCCTGACTCGATAGGCTTGTCCAAGCCAATATTGGTTCCAAGGAGGAGATTTGGACGGCTAGATTTGACAGAAAAAGAGGCATCTGTTGGATCTTTGAGGGCTGCGCTATAAGATCCCGTCACAAACAAAATCCCACAGGCTTCTGCCGCCTGAGCCAGTTTTTGATTGATTTCTTTACCTTTTTCGCTCCCACCCGTCATGGCATTGATATAAAAAGGAAAGTCCCACTTTCGACCTGCAAATTCTGTCGAAAGATCGATTTCATCTAGGTCATAAAGCGGTAGCGAAGAGTGAATCAACTCCACCTCATCAAAGCTATTATAGGAACTTTTCTGCTCAAGGGCATAGCGGATGTGCTCGTCCTTACGATTTGTCGTCATGTCCTATCCTTTCTTGGTATAAGAGCTCAATCCCCAGATCGGCCCAGCGATTTTTTAAGGTTTCAGTTGATTGCTCATCAAAACTCAAGGCAATGCCACAGTCACCACCACCAGCGCCACTACTCTTGGCAACAGCCTGCAAATCTTGACTGGCTTCTTTCAACTGTCTCAGTGAAGGTGTGTAAATATCTGGGCTCAAACCTTCTAAAAGCTGACTGGCTGTTTCCAGCTGCTCGATAATTTTTTCTGCATTCCCATGCTCCAGGGCTTCTACCAAAGCAGATACCGTTGCTTTTGAGAAAGTTAAAAAGTTCTGGCCTATGTTTTGCTTGATTTGCTGAACCATTTGACTCGATACAGCCACTTCCTTGGTCCATCCCACTAGGAAATCACATTCTAGGGTTGGTTTCACTTGTGAGATAGAAAAGCCCCAGTCACGCTCCAAAACTGTCGCCAAGCTTTCTTCTTGCAACCAAGCAGCTATCTTCTTTCGATCAAAAGACTGGTAGAGAACCAAATCTTCTGCCACAATACAGGCAAGGTCCCCCATGGAACCATTGTCGCCTCGCTTGAGCAAGACCGCGCTAGCCAGCTTGAACAAGAGTTCCTGATCAACCGTAATATCATATAGAGCCAGCAGGGCCTTGATCACCAAGACAACGACACTACCGCTAGAGCCTAGACCAAACTTTTTGCCTTCCCGTTCCATTTTTCCACGAATTTCCAAAGAAAAAGGTCTCAAGGTTTGCCCACGATCAGCGAGGAAGTCATTCACCAAAGCAATTGTTTCTTGAATCAAACTGTAGGCAGGATTTGGTGTCAAGTCCACTGCAAAATCAAACAGATCTGAATAGATACGGTAGCTATCAGAAAAGGCAATCTCTCCCCTCATATAGATAGGTATCGCCTTTATCAAGGCAAACTGTCCTGGCTCTAGAATAGCATATTCACCTGCCCAATAGAGTTTCCCGCAAGTTTTAACAGCAATCATCTTGGCTCAAATCCTTTGTTTTTGACACAATCAAGCGGTAACGTTGACCGAAAATTTCTGATAAATGCTCCAAGTCTTTCTCCTGACAGAGGACTTTGACATTGGGACCGGCATCCATGGTAAAGTAGCAGGCTTCCCCTTGCTCACGAAGCTGGCGGACAAAGTCCATCGCTTCATAAGTCGCATCCGTTAGATAAGAAAAGGCTGGACTAGCAGTTTTTGTCGTAGCGTGCATGGCTAGGGCATTTTTCTCCGTTAATTCCCCAACCTTGGCAAAGTCATTTTCTTTGAGATAAATCAGCATATCCTGATAATCCTTCTCAGACTGACGAACCCAATCATCAAAGGTCGTCGAAGTTTCCACACAGAGTTTCATCCCATCACGGCTAGAAATTGTTTTTTTCTTGTCCTCTAACACCAACATAATCATAGCTAGTTTCAGGTCTGTCTCTACAGGGTAAATTTCCCCACTATCCTTATCCCAAGCACCTAACGGTCCATAAAAACTACGAGAGGAAGAACCTGAGGCAAACTTAGCTTCCTGTGCCAACTGACTCCGATCCAATCCAAGCTGGAAATAAGCATTGCAAGCCTTGACCAAGGCGGACAAACCGCTAGAACTGGATGACAAGCCCGCTGCGGTAGGCATATTGTTTTGGGTATCAATACGGACAAAACCTTCCCCAGCCGGACGGTAACGGTCAATGATTTTGCTCATCTTGGCATGCTCAGCATCATTTTGTAACTGACCATTGATATAAAAGGCATCAGCAGTCGCATCCGTCGGTAGAGGCGACAAGGTCGTTTCTGTGTACATGTTTTCCAAAGTCAGAGAGATGCTGCTAGTAGCAGGAACCATCTCTTTTTCTTTTTTCTTTCCCCAATATTTGATAATGGCAATATTTGCGTAGGAACGTACTGTTACAGGCTCTCGATCCATGTCTGAATAGCTCCTTTCTCTTCTAATCGTTTTGCTAGTTCTTGTACGTGTGTCAAATTGGTTGCCAAGGCGATGATACAGCCTCCTAGCCCACCACCACTCATCTTGGCACCTAGAGCACCATGGCTCAGAGCCGTTTCAACGAGGGAGTCTGCCTCAGGGCTACTAACACCAATTTCTTTTAAATGTAAATGCGCTTGACTGAGGATTTGTCCCAGTCCCTCAGCATCTTTTCGTCTAATTGCCTCTTCTGCCTGCTGGGTCAATTCTCCCAGGGCATGCAAAAACGGCAGAGCATCCTTCCCCTTGCTTTGAACCACTTGGATGGCTTCACGAGTGTGACCATACACACCTGTATCTGCAATCACCAAATAGGCAGATAGGTTCATCTCAAGTTCTGTAAAACCAACATTCTTGATAAAGCGAATAGGCTGGTCACTGAGACAGGTCTTAGCATCCAACCCGCTTGGATTCATATGGGCAATCATTTCAGCCCGATTGACCAAGATTTCTAGTACATCATGAGGCAGGTCGGCTTGATAGTAGTCAAAAACTGCTCGAATAGCTGCTATGCTGATAGCTGCTGACGAACCCATTCCCCGTTTTTCAGGGATAGCAGAGTCAATCACACAGCGAATGCAGGCTTCTTTGATATCCAAATACTCCAGCGAGGCATATACCGCCATGGACAAGGTATCCTCCTCATAAAGACGCCACGGACTTTCAGCAGGGACCACCTTACATGTCACCTCCACCTCTAAGAGAGGCAGAGAAATGGCAGGATAGCCGTATACGACAGCGTGCTCTCCTATTAAAATAATCTTACTATGTGCCTGACCGACACCAACTTTTTTTGTCATGTTTTCCTTCAACTAGACGAAAAGACCGTCTTACTTTTCATACAGTAGTATTTTCTCCTATCTATTTTATTATATTTTCACAAAAAAAGCGATTGTTTCCTTCACAATCGCCTCTTTCATTATTGGACCCATTCGCCATTATAGTTGACGTAGTAGCCATCCACTCTTGTACTAACTGCTAAAGCGCCTGAGCTATAAGCATAGTACCATTTGCCATTGACCTGGAACCAACCTGTCTTCATGTCACCATTATTTGCATGTAAGTAATACCAAGTCGAACCATCCTTAATCCAACCAGTTGCCATAGCTCCTGATGGACGGAGATAGTACCACTTGTTACCGACATAAGCCCAGCCTGTCTTCATATCTCCATTTTTAGCATCTAGATAATACCAAGTCGAACCATCTTTAATCCAACTAGTTGCCATAGCTCCCGATGAGCGGAGGTAGTACCACTTATTACCTAGATATTGCCAACCAGTTTGCATAATACCAGTTGTTGGATCTAGGTAATACCAAGTCGAATCATCGTTTATCCAACCCGCACGTCTTTCACCACCAAGGTAGTCTTTCCCTGAATGACCTGTTTTTGCTAGATAGTACCAGTTAGATTGATCGTAGAGCCAACCTGTTTTTAAAGAATGATCTTCATTAAAGTAATAATTTGCTAATTTAAGAACTTCTGGACCTTCAAAGCCTTCACCATATTTTTTACCAACAGTTAATGAATCCTTAACCTCTAATTGTTGCCAGCCAACAAATTCTTGTAAAACCCCATCTTGATCAAAGTAGTACCATTTATATTGAAGGCCAATTTCGAAAACTGGACGATTATCAAATAAATCATCACGATAACCCGTCCCAGGAATTTCTAAGTATTGCCAACCGACTACCATTTCTCCATCATCATCAAAATAGTAGGTTTTACCGTCTATTTTATGCCAATAGATCGCTTTATGGTCATCTTTTATATAGTATTTTCTATTGTCCTTATCAACAAACTGTCCACCTGTGGTATCCGCCAATACTGTACTTGTCGCTAACAGACCAAGAAAGAAGACTGCGAGTCCAACTTGCATCATTATTTTAAATTTTTTCATTAGATCTTTCCTCCATAACTGATTGTAGCAAAGGCCCGACTGTATGTCAATATATAGGAGTTCCTCAAAAAAAGCAGTTACACAACTGCAACTGCTTCTCTATTCTTGCATGGTATACCCAACACCACGCACGGTTTTAATGTAGCTTTTTTGACCCTTTACATCAAGCTTGCTACGTAGATAACGGATATAAACATCCACGATATTGGTTTCTGTCGCACTTTCGTACTTCCAAACACTTTCCAACAACTGCTCACGAGTCAAGACCTTCTTGCTTCCCATGAGAGTGGCCAAAAGGTCATACTCACGGCGCGTCAGAGCAATCATCTCCTCGCCACGATAAACGGTATGATGTTCTACATCCATACGCAGATTGCGGTAAGACGTTGGGACCTTCATCTGACTACAGTGTTGGTCGATAAAGTCCCGACCTCGGAAAATCGCTGAAATACGAGCCACCAGCTGATCAATAATCACTGGCTTATAGATGTAAGAAACGGCGAAGCGCTGGATTGTCTCAATCTGGTCTTGCAATTCTTCGCGATGGTCCAAGACCATGATCACTGAGGCTGGTTTTGTCCGACTCAGCCTCTCTGCAAAATCCTGGGCCGTCATATCCCCCAGACGAGCATTCAGTAAAATCAAGTCATAATCTGTCTGGAGAGCCATGGAGAGGGCTTTTTGCCCCTCCTCTACAAGATCAACACGGTATTGCTCTTTTTGGAGTTCCAGACTGAGAAAATGAGCGAGATTGCGTTCTTTCTCAAGTAATAAAATCCGTTTCCCCATGGCAGACCTACTTATTTTTCGTCATACCAAGAGTAGTGGAAGGTTCCTTCTTTGTCTTTACGTTGGTAAGTGTGGGCACCAAAGTAGTCACGTTGCGCTTGGATCAAGTTAGCAGGAAGGTTTGCTGAACGATAGCTATCAAAGTAAGTAATAGCTGCTGAGAAGGTTGGCACTGGTACACCAGCTTGGACCGCAAGAGCTACGATATCACGAACTGCTTGTTGGTACTTAGCAGTGACATCCAAGAAGTACTCATCCAAGAGAAGGTTAGCAAGATCTGCATCACGGTTGTAAGCATCTGTGATCTTTTGCAAGAAACGTGAACGGATGATACAGCCATCGCGCCAGATAGATGCGATGTCCGCAAATGGCAAGTTCCAGTTGTTTTCTTTAGAAGCCACACGCAATTGAGCAAAACCTTGTGCGTATGAGATAATTTTTGAGAAGTAAAGGGCTTGACGGATTTTTTCAATCAACTCAGCCTTATCACCTTCAAATTTGAAGGCAGCTGGTTTTGGAAGAACCTTGCTAGCATGTACACGTTCTTCTTTGTATGTAGAGATGTAGCGGGCAAATACTGACTCAGTGATCAGTGACAATGGTACACCAAGGTCAAGTGATGATTGGCTAGTCCATTTACCAGTTCCCTTGTTACCCGCAGCATCGAGGATGTAGTCTACGATTGGGCCATCTTGACCTTCATCGTCTTTACGGCTCAAGATATCAGCTGTGATTTCGATCAAGTAGCTGTCCAATTCGCCCTTGTTCCACTCAGTAAAGATTTCAGCCATGTCTTCTGCAGAAAGACCAAGCAAGTGTTGCATGAGATCATAGCTTTCTGCGATCAATTGCATATCACCGTACTCGATACCGTTGTGGACCATTTTCACATAGTGACCAGCTCCATCAGGACCGATGTAAGTCACACATGGTTTGCCATCTTCTGGTGCTTTAGCTGAGATTTCTTCAAGAACATCAGCAACCAATTCGTAGGCTTCTTTTTGTCCACCAGGCATGATAGAAGGACCTTCAAGGGCACCTTTTTCACCACCAGAAACCCCTGTACCGATAAAGTTGATACCAGAGTTTGCCAATTCTTCATTACGACGGATGGTATCTTTGTAGAAAGTGTTTCCTCCGTCAATCAAGATATCACCCTTGTCAAGGTGTGGAAGAAGAGCTTGGATAGTTGCATCTGTACCAGGTCCAGCTTGAACCATGAGCATGATACGACGAGGTTTTTCGATAGATTGAACGAAAGACTCTACATCGTAGCTAGGTACAAAGTTCTTTTCAGGATGGCAAGCAATTACGTCTTCTGTTTTTTCTTTGCTACGGTTGTAAATGGCAACTGTATAACCACGAGATTCGATATTTAGGGCAAGGTTACGACCCATTACGGCCATACCAACGACACCAAAGTTAGCTTTTGTCATGTGACACTCCTCTTGTTTAATATGTTTTATTTTATCATTTTTACCTATGAAAGGAAAGAATTTTGTAACGGACTCCTAGTAATCCAAATCATCTGCATGACCAGCTCCATTACCGACAAAGTATCCAGTCTTACAGTTGAGGGTGAAGAGATAGGTTCCATCTGGTTTGTAGAGGTTGTAATAACCATTTCCGTTTACGATATTGACCCGTTCTAGGATATATTGATTACCAGTGATATAGCCACGAGCACGTGATGTTGCTAGGATTTGTTCCAAAACACCATCAGCAAAATTCCAGGCAGGGTTGTTGCTATCGTCTACAGCGGATTGGTTGTACGGTACACGACTAGCACTTCTTTGAAGATTGACACCATCGCTAGACAAACCTCCACTTTCTGGTCTGCTGGCAGGTGCTGAACTTGATGAAGCAGACGAACTGCTCGTACTGCTATCAGTCGTTGTACTTGAACTTGAACTAGAGGCGCTTGTTTGCTGACTCTTACCAAGGCTAATGGCCTTATCTAACAGTTTATCTAGCTCTGTATTTCCTGTTTTAATTTCTGTAAATTTAGCATCTGCCTTGACCTTTGCATTGGTATCCAAGACACCGTCGGTAATTGCTGGAGTTTCAAACTGATTATTCACTTCTTGCACAGCCTTGATTTGAGCTTCTAAACTATCATACTTAGACTTGGCCAGAGTGTGCTCTCGGCTACCTTCGAGTTTATCTAGTTGAGCCTTGAGTCGGTCCAACTTGTCAAACTGACTATTTTTCAAAGCCGTTTTATTAGCATCTGTATAAAAAGCATCGTAGAGGGCATTAAACTCTTGTAGGGCTGTTTGTGTTTCTTGATTACTAGAAGAAGACTGGGAAGACTGGATGGCTTGGTTGGAGCGATTTACTTGGCGATAGATATAGTAACTACCTGCCAAGATAAGGGCTGCTGCCAAGGCTGAACCGATAACAAACACGCGCTTCTTTTTAGAATTAGAAACTGTTTCTGATTCTGCCTGAGCTGAGCGTGAAAGTAGAGCCGTCTCTTCCTCTTCTTTCTCATCAGCAACCTCTGCTGGCGTTTGCTTTTCCAACACAAGCGGTTCCAAGTTTTGATTTTCCTCTCCCAAAGGAGGCAAAATCACATCCGAGCTTGTAGTTTCCGCTGAGTCTGACACCATTTCTTCTGAAACTGTATCGGGTTCCTCTATGATTGGTGCCGACTCTTCAGTGATTTCTGAGACTTCCTGTGTCGTCAATTCTTCTTGAGCCTGAGCTTCCTGCAGTTCTTCTTTTTTAAATTGACGTGTTTCAAACTTGTCCGCCTCGATTTCCTCGCGGTGCTGTTTGATGTATTTATCCAAGATATTGTCCTCAGGCAATACTCCAGCTTCAACTTCTTCATTTTTACGGATGACTTGACCAACTGTCAGATCTTTCGCCTCGTCAAAATCAAATTTGGATTCTTGATGCTCTTTTTTATGACGATTGTGTCTTTTTTTACTCATCTGTCTTCCTTTCTACTTTACCTCTTGGCGCTTCACACGCTGACCAAAGTATTGATACAAATCCACTTTTAAGGTTCCGTTATAAAGTTTGCGCTTTTTATCCGCTGGGCTTCCGTACTTACTTTCAAAAGCTTCGTCACTCGTCAGGATAAATTTGCTCCAGGTTTTCAATGGCGCAAAGACCTGCCCCATTTCTGCATAGAGCTTTGTAACTCCTGCATCATCAGACAAGCGCTCCCCATATGGTGGATTGGAAATGATAACGCCATTGATCTTGTCTGAACGCAAATCCTGTACCCGCATTTGTTTAAAAGTGATATCTCCAGCTACACCAGCTGCTTGAGCATTGGCCTTAGCAGTCTCAACCATCCGAGTATCAATATCACAGCCCATAATATCCAATTCTATCTCACGATCGATTTTCTTAGCAGCCTCTGTGCGAACTTCTTGGATTAACCGATCGCTAACCCAGTTCCATTCCTCAAAAGCAAAGGAACGGCGAAGCCCCGGCGCCATCTTTCTAGCCATCATAGCCGCCTCGATACAGAAAGTTCCTGAACCACAGGTCGGATCGATCAAGGGCTTGTCTGGATACCAGTTAGAGAGTTGTAAAATGGCTGCTGCCATGTTTTCCTTGATAGGAGCTCCACCCTTTTCCGTACGATAACCGCGCTTAAAGAGGCTAGAACCTGTCGTGTCAATCATGACAGTTGCCACATCTTTAAGGATGGACACCTCTATCTTAAACTCAGGACCATTTTCCATCAAGGGAACACCTTCTGGGCGGGCATAGTGTTTTTGCAGTTTCTTCACAACCGCCTTCTTGGAAATAGCCTGAACACTAGGCTCATTGTGCAGTTTAGACTTGACACATTTGGCCTTTGAAATAGGGAAACGTGCCCCGAGAGGGAGATAGTTTTCCCAATCTAGAGCAAAAACTCCTTGGAAAAGTTCTTCAAAGGTCTTAGCCGGAAAGCTCCCAACTACAATCTTGATACGGTCAGCTGCACGAAGCCAAAGGTTGGTCTCGATGATTGCCTTCACATCTCCTTGAAAACGAACACGGCCATTTTCAACCTGGCAATCATAGCCCAGGTCTCGCATCTCACGTCCAACGACAGCCTCGAGACCCGCCGCAGCAGTTGCGATTAAATTAAATTTTTCTTTCATTTCTAGTCTTGCAAGACCTTTCTTTTGTTCACTTTAAAAAATGAGGTTGAGAAAAAGTTCTCAGCCCCAACCTATATGCAATTTTCTATAAGCCATGTTTTGTTCCAGAAGTGACTAGGACCACTTCCTTCGATAATCATCTGTCTACCGCTAACAGCCTATAGCTGATAGCAGTCAGAGTACTACGTTCGTTTCCGTGCACTCCATGCCCCGACCAAAATTTGGGTTGCTAGCTTGAGGGGTTTACCGCGTTCCACTCTCTCCGTTTCCAGAAAGACTCCGTCACTGTGGCACTTTCAAGCTTACTCTGACCTATCCAAAGACTTAGCCATTTCGACTGCCGTAACGATCTCTCGTCCCTAGGCTTATGGTTTCGCCTAGCACAAACACTACAGGCATCACAGCCTGTGCTAGCATGGACTTTCCTCATGAAAAGGGATTCTCTTCACGCGATTATCCAAAAATTGCATCTAATAGACACCTAATTACAACTCAGAATTGTCTACGATTTGCTTACCGAATACTTCTTTTTCAAGTCGATTCAATCGTTTCAAAATATCAAAATTTGTCATTGGAGTAGAACTTGTTACTTCGATAGAACTTTGTTGAGTAGAACTTGCCTGTGGCTTGTTAGACAATTCCTCCTTCAAATCAGCAATTTCCTGACGAAGAGATTTGACCAAAGCTGCGTAAGTCTCATAATCCTTGATCACATCATCTAGGAACTCGTCTACCTCTGCCTTACTATATCCGCGAACTTCACGTCCAAACTCTTGTTCAAAAATATCTTTTGCTGAAAAAATAATACTTGCCATTTCTCTCTCCATTCTTGATTGCTATTCTTATTATATAAAAAAAGACAAACAAAAATCAAGGTCAAAGCCTCACTTTTCGGAAAAATTTTCCACTATTTCGTTCAGATCCTCAAATGTTAATCTTTTTGTAATATAGCCTTCTTTATTTTTCATCATCTGGTAAAAATACTGTAGCTTGGTTTCATTTTCTTCGTCATAAAAGAGATAGCACCCTTCCGTATTTTCCAGCAGAAATTTCTGATAATCGCGTAATTGTCCCTTGTGCTCATATTGTGGATAGGCGTATTTGACAAAGTCAACCTGCTTGAACTCACTCAATTTCGCTTGATTTGCTTCATTCCAATTACTACCATGGGTTTCAAAATCGAAAATGGTCGCCAGCTGAAATCCATAGTCTGTTTTCATGTCTTTTGCCACTTGTAGCGCCCAGTACTCAAAGCCCAAGGTCCCTGTAAAGACAAGCCAGGTCACCCCTTCTTCTGCTAGATGTTCTAGGTCTCTCCGAATGGCTGTTTTGATAATATCAACGCGAATATCCTTGTCATTAAAGAGACCAAGGTCGAAGGCTGAATAGCCTAAAATCAAGGCTGTTGTCATTTTTAACCCTTTCTTTGTAAATTTATGATATAATAGAGTGATGTTATTGTACCAATAAGGAGAATTATGGTCAACTATCCACATAAACTTTCATCGCAGAAGAGACAAGCGCCTCCGTCACAAACTAAAAATTTCGCAAATCGGGGAATGTCTTTTGAAAAGATGATCAACGCTACCAACGACTACTATTTGTCGCATGGATTGGCAGTTATTCACAAGAAACCGACTCCCATCCAAATCGTGCGTGTCGACTATCCCCAACGAAGTCGAGCCAAGATCGTTGAAGCCTACTTTAGACAGGCCTCAACGACTGACTATTCAGGGGTTTATGATGGATACTACATCGACTTTGAAGCAAAGGAAACCAGGCAAAAACATGCGATTCCGATGAAGAATTTCCATCTCCATCAGATCCAGCATATGGAACAAGTTCTTGCCCAGCAAGGAATCTGCTTTGTCCTCCTTCACTTTTCTTCTCAGCAAGAAACCTACTTATTGCCGGCCATTGATTTGATTCGTTTCTATCATCAAGATATGGGACAAAAGTCAATGCCACTTGGATATATTCGAGAAAATGGATATAGGATTGAGCCTGGTGCCTTTCCACAGATTCCCTATCTCGAAGTTATCAAAGAACATTTACTAGGTGGTAAAACAAGATGAACAAACAAACTTTCCTGCGAATAGCTAAGTATGTCAGTATCTGCCTTTTGACCTTATTTATCGCAGCTATTATGCTAGGTGGAGGCCTTTTTCTGTACTATGTAAGCAAGGCTCCGGCTCTATCCGAAAGCAAACTAGTCGCTACAACGTCTAGTAAGATCTATGACAGCAAAAATGAACTTATCGCTGATCTGGGTTCTGAGCGCCGTGTCAATGCACAGGCTAATGAAATCCCTACGGAGCTGGTCAATGCAATTGTCTCTATTGAAGATCATCGTTTCTTCAGTCACCGAGGAGTAGATACGATTCGTATCCTAGGCGCTTCCTTACGAAACCTCCGTGGTGGGGGTGGTCTTCAAGGTGGTTCTACCTTGACACAGCAGTTGATTAAACTAACCTATTTCTCAACGTCAACATCTGATCAAACACTTTCACGTAAGGCACAGGAAGCTTGGCTAGCCGTTCAGTTAGAACAAAAAGCAACCAAACAAGAGATCCTAACTTACTACATCAACAAGGTCTATATGTCCAACGGAAATTACGGGATGCAAACGGCAGCCCAAAACTACTATGGTAAAGACCTCAAAGATTTAAGTCTACCTCAATTGGCTCTCCTAGCTGGAATGCCCCAGGCTCCAAATCAGTATGACCCCTACTCTCATCCAGAAGCGGCACAAGAACGCCGAGATCTGGTTCTCTCCGAGATGAAGGGACAAGGTTACATTACTGCCGAACAATACGAAAAAGCCATTAACACTCCCATTACAGACGGACTTCAAAGTCTAAAATCTGCTAATAGCTATCCTCCGTATATGGACAATTATCTCAAAGAAGTGATTGACCAAGTCGAACAAGAAACGGGCTACAACCTTTTGACAACGGGAATGGAAGTTTATACCAATGTCGATCCTAAAGTCCAACAACGTCTCTGGGATATCTACAATACCGACGAATATGTTAATTACCCAGATGATGAATTGCAAGTGGCTTCAACTATCGTAGATGTCACAAACGGGAAAGTCATCGCTCAATTAGGTGCCCGTCACCAATCAAGCAATGTTTCCTTCGGTATGAACCAAGCTGTTGAAACCAACCGTGACTGGGGTTCAACCATGAAACCCATCACAGATTACGCGCCAGCCTTGGAGTATGACATCTACGACTCAACTGCTTCTATCGTTCATGACGTACCATATAACTATCCTGGCACCAACACACCTGTTTATAACTGGGATAGAGGTTATTTTGGAAATATTACATTACAGTATGCCCTTCAACAGTCACGAAACGTCCCAGCCGTTGAAACTTTGAATAAGGTTGGTTTGGATAGAGCCAAGACCTTCCTAAATGGACTCGGTATTGACTATCCAGATATGCACTATGCCAACGCGATTTCAAGTAACACAACCGAATCTAACAAAAAGTATGGGGCAAGCAGTGAAAAAATGGCCGCAGCCTATGCTGCCTTTGCCAATGGCGGTATTTACCATAAGCCAATGTACATCAACAAAATCATCTTTAGTGATGGTAGTTCAAAAGAGTTTTCTGATTCAGGAACACGCGCTATGAAAGAAACAACCGCCTATATGATGACAGAGATGATGAAAACGGTTCTAACCTACGGGACAGGACGTGGAGCCTACCTATCATGGTTACCACAAGCTGGTAAGACTGGTACATCAAACTATACAGATGATGAAATTGAGAAATACATTAAGAACTCTGGTTATGTAGCTCCAGACGAAATGTTTGTCGGCTATACTCGTAAATATTCAATGGCTGTCTGGACCGGTTACTCTAACCGACTTACTCCTATCGTTGGTGATGGCTTCTACGTTGCAGCTAAGGTCTACCGTTCGATGATGACCTATCTCTCAACTGATGATCATCCAGGAGATTGGACCATGCCTGAAGGTCTTTACAGAAGCGGGGAATTTGTCTTCAAGAATGGAGCACGCAATACGTGGACCCCTTCATCATCTACACAACAAAGTTCTACATCTGAAAGTTCTAGTTCTACATCTGAGAGTTCGACTTCTCAGTCAAGCGCAACTTCTCCAAGCACAAGTCAAACGCAGACGATTCCTCAACAATCAGGAACTACACCTGCTGAGCAAAACCAACCAAGTCAACCGCAACAATAAGCAAAATCCTGAGAATTTTACTTCTCAGGATTTTTATTCTTTATAGCACAATAGTTTATCCCAACAGCACCATAACTCTTTTGATAGTTTCTCTAACTATTTATTATAGAGGTTATGGAGCTGTCTTTTCACTTTCTCTTGATGCTAAAATTTGTCAAAAACAAAGGTAATCAGATGCTATTCCTTTTTCCCTTTCGCGATAAAGATAGCGGATAGAGCTAGGCTAACGCCTGCAAGGAAGAGAGCTGTATCAGATTTGCTTTCACCTGTTGCCGGAAGCTCCTTCTGATCATCCTGTTTAACTTCTGGAGTCTTAGTATCAGCGAGTGGACTTAAGTTCAATTTGTACTCTGGTTTTTCAACTGTCGGTGCTGGTTGGTCTCCTGCTGTACCAAGTGGACCTGTGTACTCTGGTACTTCATGTACTGCTGCTTCTACCGCGTTCACACCACCTGTAAAGTCCAGTTTCTCAACTATCGGTGCTGGCTGGTCTCCTGCTGTACCAAGTGGACCTGTGTACTCTGGTACTTCATGTACTGCTGCTTCTACCGCGTTCACACCACCTGTAAAGTCTAGTTTCTCAACTATCGGTGCTGGCTGATCTCCTGCTGTACTAAGTGGGCCTGTGTACTCTGGTACTCCATGCACTGCTGCCTCAGCCGCATTCACACCACCTGTAAACTCTAGTTTCTCAACTATCGGTGCTGGCTGATCTCCTGCTGTACTAAGTGGGCCTGTATACTCTGGTACTTCATGTACTGCTGCCTCAGCCGCATTCACACCACCTGTAAAGTCCGGTTTGCTCAAAACTGGTGGTTCTTCATCACCCTTGCTTGATTGAACCGATTCTTCTGTCAATTCTTGATAGAAGCTCGCCAATTCATAAAACTCAGCCTTGCCGCCTTCCCAGACTAATTTGACGTCTAGAAGAGAGCCACCATTTCGGATAGCGAAGGTTTGGAGACTAGATGTAATGGCACCGAGGTCTGTCCAGCTGTCTTGACCATCCTTGAGTGTTCTAGCAAGAACACGTGCCTTCGCTCCTTCAGGAAGACTGGAAACAAGACGAAGGTGGTTGGCATTGGTTGGCTCAGACAAGTGATAAACTAACTCGCCCTTCTCTTTTTCAGACTTGTAGCTAGTCAAGACTTTTCCGTCTACAAGATTATTGTAGAGGTTGCCTTGGCTTTCTCCACCGTTTCCTTCTACTGTTGGATCATTGATTGGTTTGACAAATTCACCATCGTTGATGACCAATTCTGTAAATCCTACAAAACGGGCATCATAGTCCGCCGTATAGAGGACACGGAGATAGTTGGCTTTGACTGGTGTCGTCAATTCACCCTCGATGTAGCGATTTCCTGGCATCTTAGAATCATGTGTCCAACCATCTGTCAGAGAATCATCGTGTTGGCTATTGGCCACACCATCTCCAACTGTGACAACATCTGTCCAAGTTTTACCATCTTGGCTGACTTGGATCTTCCCATCACGAAGGTAGTTTTGAGTTCCGTCTTGGATATAGGCTCTAATCTTCTTGATAGTGCGTTCACTGCCAAGTTTCAAGGTCACGTGGCCATCTTTATGAGCATAGTCTGAAAACTCAACGAAATTGTTGTAAACACCGTCAAATAATTGATCTAAGTTGTTCAGTTTACGAACATCATTGCTACCATATGCTGGGTGAATTCCCATTGTAGTGGATTCTAGTTTTGTTGGTTGCACTTCTTTAGTCGTCACAAGGAGAGAAGTCGCTGTAATAGCTTGCTCCTGATCTGTTTTGTTGACCAAACGAACGTAACGAACCAAGTGAGTTGCGACAGATCTGTCTGTCAACTGGCTAGCTGGCGTCCATTCTTGCGCATTTGCAGAGTACTCAAGGCTAAGAGCTGGGTTGGCCTGACCTTGGAGCTGGATGCTCTTGACCTGATGGATACGGTCAAGTTTCATACCTAGATAGCTATTTGCAGGAAGTTTGGTTCCATCTGGAATTTGAAGTTCATAACGTCCCAAGCTATCCACTACCGGCGTTTCCTTCAAGGCATCGACGTTGGTGTCCGTTAACTCACTGCTTCCAGAGCGTGTCTCAACAGAGAAGTCTTGGATACGCCACCAGAGGTCGAGGGCCTTAGTATTGCGTACTCGGATATAGCGAGCATTGATAGCTCTAGTCACTTCCTTGGTTTGCTCACCTGATAGGCGATCCAACTCTTGCCAAGTAGTACCGTCTGTAGAATACTCAAGCACACCTGCAGCAAGTTTATCACCTGTTCCTTGACGAAGGCGAACTTTAGTGACTGACTTGACTTCGCCGAGGTCAAGTTGTGCCCAGGCATCTACTGGAGTTGTATTGCTACCATCAGCGTTTGCCATCATGGCTTCTGTATTGTCCTTGCCATCAGTGATTTGACGGGCTGAGGTATTTAGTTTGTAAGCTAAGTTTGAGCTCAGACTAACTGTCGTTGCTTGTTGGCTACGAGCTTTTTCAACTGGACGATTGACTGCAATTTCTTGAACCGCAAACCAAGTATTTTCACGGTCTTCTGTCGCAATCATGCGAACTGCCTTGGCCTTGATATTGAGATTCTCAAACTTAAGAAGGGATTCATTTCCGACATAGCTTGGCTCTTTCAAGGTTACCCAGTTGTCATTTTCATCTAGATACTGCACTTCTGCTTTACTAAAGGTATCACGTGGATTTGCCTGAGTTCCCATAGCAAAGGTCAAGGTTTGGATAGCTACCGGCTTGTTGAATTTCATACCGATATAATCACCTGTCTTGATGCTGTTTGGTGATTTAATAATCGCATGGGTTGCCAAGTCGCCATCCGTTACTTCTGCCAAACCACCTTCTACACCTGTTCGATTGGTGATAAAGGTGCTGGTGATTTGGTCTGGGTGCAAGACTTTTTGAACCTCAGAAGCTAGAACTTCTTTCAGGGATAGGATAAATGGACGAATGTGTTGAACACCCAATTCAGCTTTTTCCATATGGTCTACATAATGGAAGGTGTGAGTTTGAGACTGTTCGTAGAACTTCAAGCCTTTATAGTAGCTGTCCCACAGTTTAGCTGCATCGTTTGTAGCCATCGCTTCAGTTCCTGTAAGGAAGGCATCAAGGGCATTCATTTGGTCGATTGCATTATCCAACCAATAGTGGATTTGGGCAACCATTTTTTTATCGCCTGATGCTTTATAGAGTTCGGCTGCTTCTTTAATCTTGGCAAATTCAGCTCGCAAGGCTGCACGTTCTGCAGTCACATCCTGACCTGCTTTGAGCTTGGTCATGAAGTCAGTCAATTTTGGAGCCAAGTCTACTGATTCTTCTAGTTTGACGACACGATTATCCATGTTTTGGTTGATCATGTGCTTACCAAGTTCGCGGAAGGCTGCTGATACCTTGCTATCTTCAAAATGACCATTTTCTACAAAGTTGAAGGCAATATCATTGATTTTCTTAGCTTCTTCTTCTGATTTCCACTGTTTCCATGAGTATTGAGCTCCTGAAAAGAGGGCAATCTTAGATGGTTCAGACTGTTGCATTGGGTTCAACATGATACCAGATAGCAAGCTAGGATCTACATTCGGATGAAGGAATTTCTCACCACCACCTAGAATCAAGTGTTGTTTAGAGTTATCTGTTACAGGCCAGTTAATCCAAAGTGAAACTGGGCGATAGGTCTTGCCTCCTGCGGATAGATTGTTCTTGAGAGTTGAAAGGAAGCTTTCAGAGACTTCACCCCAAATCTTACCACCCGTCAAGGTCATGGATGCTGAACTTGGGAGATTTTCATTGAGGGATTTCAACTCATCCTCACGTCCATTACCCCAATACTGGCCAGGAACAAAGATCATTTCTTTACGAAGACCGCTGTAAGTTCCCTGCATTTCTGTCAACCAATTGGTCATATCTTGCATCAAGCGGTTGTAGCTATTGTAGCCTCCGACAGGACTTGGTGCATCATCTGCAAGGATACCAAATTCGCGGACACCCACTTTCATCAGCTGGGTAAATTTGGCCTTGATGGTTGCTAAATCTTCTTGGTAATGTGCTTCATTGCCAAAGCGGATGCGGTTGTTCATGAATGGATGGATAGTCCAGACATAGCGGGTTTTACTTTGATTTCCGACACGAGCAAGTTCACGGATTTCAGCTAGTTTTTCTTCTGGATAGAGTTCACGCCATTTCTTGTTGTGGTATGGATCGTCTTTTGGTGCAAAGAAGTATTGGTTCAATTTCAAATCGCCACCGTAACGCATGAGCTCTGCACGATCGGCATTAGACCATGGATTTCCATAGTAACCTTCGATGAAACCACGATTCTTGAGCTCTGCGTAATCTTCCACCGTCACATTGCGAAGAACTGGAACTTGACTTTCCTTGAGCATATGTTTCAAGGTTGTCAAGCCATAGAAGACTGCATCTGTATCTTTCCCGACGATAGAAATCGAGTTATCCTTAATGGTCAAGGCATAGGCATCAATCTTGTCAAAGAGACCTGCTGAAACCTTAGACAAGTTTTGTTCTGCTTGTGAACCTTGTCCATGCACTCCAAGATAGATATTGGTTGCGCCTGCAACTGCGGATTTACCAGTTGTATAAGATACTTGATTATCCTGCAAGACACTCTTCAAGCGATTGCGAGTATAGATATCGAGTTGATCCCCCATGACCAGATTGACTTGCTTACGAAGAGCCGTAACACCTTCGCCATAGGTCACTTTTTGTGGAGTTGGGAAGACCTTGTACTCTTTCTTGAGATAGTCTGCGCTCTTGCTGGCAGCTGCAATGCTGTCTTCACTAGCTGGTTTACTTGCAGTGAATTGATCCGCCAATTCAACTGTTCCATCACCTGTTTGCTCTACTTTTGGTTTTTCAGGTGTAGTTGGTTTTTCTGGTTGACTTGGTGCAGGCGTTTCTTGCTCTTCTTTGACAGGTTTCAATAGATGAACTTCAGCAGCACTTGCAAAACCACCAACGCCTTCCAATACTTTTAACTCAATCTTGTTGGTATGTACTGCCGCGAAGTTAACCGATTTTTCTTGGGCATTGTTGTCCCAGCTTCCTTCTGAAACCTTGACCATTTGGCCATCTTTTTGTGCGTAGACTTCGTAGCGCGTCACAACACCATTTCCACCACCTGGTCGTGGGAGATAGGTCAAACCATTGACTTTTTCTGCTTCTTTCAAGGTCATAGTAAGGGTGTATGGCGCAGTGTCACCAGTCCATTTAGTATGCCAGAAGGTATTTGGATCATTGTCAAAGGCCTTTTCAACAGCGCCTTCAGTCGCGTTTCCTGGAAGTTGCTGACTGCTTGCGGTTGCAGTAATCTTATCATTTGAAATCAAGCGAGGATTTACAAATGGTTTGTCTGACAACTCTGCACTATGCAAGATTCCTTTGAAACCACCGATACTTTCAAGCGGTAGTACCAAGCTATTGTGGGCAAAACGAGGGTGAGCCGGATTCGCAATACGCTCAATCTTTTCACCATCCACATAGACTTCTGTAGATTGTGGTTTGGTCACGATAGAGATTTGATAACGTTTGTTCTTTTCAAGTTTTTTATTGAATTGGATATGGAACTGTTCAAACTGGTAAGCAAGGTAGCCGTCTTTATCAGCTAGATAGATACGATTGTCCCCACTTGTTGAGAAGGTTTGTTCCCCGTCTCCAGTGACAGTTACATCAAACTTCAAGACGTGACTTGGACCAACATCACCAGCCAAGCCTTCGATACTGCTATCTTTCTCAAAAGCCAATCCTTGCTCGCTTGTCTTCACTTTCTTGCTTGCATAGTTCTTGACTGTTTCAGAATTGATGGTAAACAAGTCGCTTTGATCAATCTCTTTATCAGGATTTGACTGTGGCGCATAAGGGCTCGTTGGTAGGGTGCGTTCTGCAAAGGTCGCAGCTGCACGGTCAGATCCCCAGGTGCGTTCTGCAGTGGTTTGCATGCTCTTGAAGAAGCGTTTGAAGATGTCATAAGAGGTCAAACCGGTCTCATGAAGGTCAATGTTATCATTCCAAACTGCGTGCCCACCACCAAGAATACTTGGATGAGAAGCTGGTAGAAGTGGACCTCCACCTGTTCTAAAATCATTCGGTGTCCAGCTATTGTACTGACGTTCGTAGTTAGCATAGTCCCCGTAGGCTGCTTGACTATTGCTTCCACTTGGCACACTATAGGTCGGTACATCCGTGATATTGATAATCTTAGCTCCCTGAGCAATGGCCTCATTTGGTCGTTGCCATCCGATACTCCAGATATCAACCTCTACTCCGTTCCAATCAACAGGAGTGTTCCCACGTTTCGCACTGAGTGAGCCCCAGATACGAGGGGTGTAACCTTTAGACTTGATATATTGGGTCAAATCATTGACATAGCGACGGTAACTTTCTCTGCTGCCATAGTATTCATCCGTTCCGATATGAACAGTGGATACCCCATGAAGTGGTGCATCTGGACCATCGAGGAGTTTGTCATAGACGGATTTGACAAAAGCCAGCGTTTCATCGTATTTATTATCTAGGTCGAGCATGGCAACACGTTCAACATTGTGTTTGCCAGCATAATCACTCAAACTACCTTGATACATGAGGTCTGGGCGGACTTTGACAAAGGACAAGGCGTGACCTGGTGTGTCAATTTCTGGTACTAGGTTGATATGCAAGGCCTTGGCCAATTTAATCAGATTTTGCATTTCTTCCTTGGTATAGTGCTCATCTGATGTCAATTTTTGACCATTCTTACCGACAATGTCTGTCTCCACACGGAAACCAGTCTTGGCATGTTCAAGAACATACTTGAGTTGTTCTTCTGGTGTTAAGTTCTTACCTGCCAAGTGTTCCTTGAGGAAGATATAGTTATCATTAAGGTGCAACTGCAAGTCATTCATCTTGTAGTAGGCCATGTTGAGCATGATGTCTACAAGAGTGTCATAAGGGATAAATTTACGACCTGTATCCAGCATAAAGCCACGGTGGCTGAAACTTGGGAAATCACGAATTTCGCCATTTTGTAGGTCTGTTTCTCCCATTTGAAGAAGGGTACGAGTGGCGTAGAAGGCACCTGTGTTTGTAGCAGCTTCGATGGTAATCACATCATTTTGGATAGTGATGCCGTAACCTTCCTTACCATAACCCTTGTTTTCAACCTTTTTAAATTCGATTCGTTTTTGAGCCTGCTTGTCACCTGTTGCTAGTTCCAATCCACGGCTTGCAAGGTCTGACTGGTAGAAGGTTGCAGCCTGATCAAAGCCTGAATCTCCTGTCGCAAGAACTGTATCTGAAGTGATAGAAGATTGGCCTTCTTTCCCATACCATTGTTGAACAGCTGGTGCTACTTTTGGTTTGACACCCACACCTTCGTCCTGATGTAGGCCCTTGATGACTACTTCAAATTCCTTAGTGAAAGTATGACTGTCTCTGATTTGTTGCACCATGACCTTGACGCGTTGGTCTGTCAAAGGCTTATAGATGTGATTTTGAAGATCAATCACACCTTGCTTGTTGCTTCCGATGAGGCTGACTTTTCCTGGTAAAGTTGGTAAGACAAGAGACTGTCCATCTTCTGCTACTGTTAGTTCGGTTACTTGGCGGATATCCGTTACCTTACTATGGTCCGGAACGTTTGAATAAGCTCGAATTTCTTGGATTCCAACGTTTCTCCAACCCATTGTGCCCGCTTGATAGTCGTTGATCTCTAACTTGAGATATTTAGCTTGAATACTATTGGCTAAGTCAACTTTCTCGTCTAAAACAGGATCTCCAGTCTTGGTATGAGCGAGTTTCCATTGTTTTTCTCCGTTAGCGCCCACGTCTTCTTGACCTGCGTAGTAAAGGCTCCAAGATTTGATATTGGGGTCATTTTGCCCATTACGAAGACGACGATCCCAGTCAATTTCCACATGCTTGATGAGGGTAGTTTTTGGAAGAGTTAATTCGAAGGTTGGTTTTGGTACATCTTTGTCTGTAGCCCATCTAGTACTATCATCACCATCAACTGCTTTATCAGCCGTAAAGCTTGTTCCAGCCTCATGGTTGTTTGCTGAAGCAGTAGCACCTTCGAGATGGTTGACATCTTCTCTATCTTCGATTGTCTTTTCAGCTGGTTTTACTGCTGGCGTAGTGGTTTCCGCAGGTTGATTATCCGCCTTTGGTGTTTCAACCGGTTTCGGCGTTTCTGCTGGCTTGGGACTTGCAGGACTTGTCTCTGGTTTTGCCTCCTCACTTGCTGCAGGTTTTGTTCCTTCTTCGGTTGCCTGACTACCCTCTTGATTTCCTTCTGTTGCAGCTTCTGCATCCGCCTTTTCAAGCGCAGCGGCTAAATCATCTGGTAATTTATCCAGAGCTTGAACATGAGTGATACTTCCCTCTGTCTCTGAAGGCGCTGCTGTTTCTGCTGCCTGAACCATATTGGCTCCAAAGATACTAGCACCAATCATAACTGAGGCTGCACCAATTGTAAATTTGCGGATACTATAATGACAGCGTTTCTCAAAAAAGTGTTTGTCCATATTTCTCCTATTTCCTTTCATCCGCTTACGCTAGTAAGCGTTATCATTTCTCCTTTTAAAAAGGAGAGAACCAAGAGGTCCTCTCCAGGTGTTTGATTCATTTTCCGACTCTGACTCCCATAGAAGTTCAAGTCACTTATCCAAACAATGTAGTTGTGGAATAAATAAATATCTATTCTTTTTTACTGTTAATAGCAAAGAGGGCGGCTGACATTGCTAGGCTGATTCCTGCTAGGAAGAGGGCTGTATCAGACTGGTCTTCTCCTGTTTCTGGGAGTGTCTTTTTGCTTTCTTTATTTTTCAGAGTATCTTTGATTTCTGATGTCTTTGTATCAGCTAGTGGAGCTGGTGTCAACTTATACTCTGGTTTCTCAACAGTTGGTGCTGGTTCATCACCTGCTGTACCTAGTGGACCTGTGTACTCTGGTTTTTCATGTACAGCTGGCTCAACTCCATTGGCTCCACCTTTGTATTCTGGCAATTCGTGAACCAAGGCTTCAACCGCATTGACTCCTCCCTTGAACTCAGGAACCTCATGAACAGCTACTTCTGCTGCATTGACTCCACCTCTATACTCTGGAACTTCATTTGCAGCTGCTAGAACTGCATTGGCTCCACCTTTGTATTCTGGCAATTCGTGAACCAAGGCTTCAACCGCATTAACGCCGCCCTTGAACTCAGGGACTTCATGAACAGCTGCTTCTGCCGCATTGACTCCGCCTTTGAATTCTGGTACTTCAAGAACTGGTGGTTGCTCTTCACCCTTGCTGCTTGTAGGAGCGTCAGGTTTCGGAGCAGAATCTTTTAATTGATTGAGATAATCTGCAAAGTAGGCAACCATTCTTTCCGTCAAGAGATGGTTATCCGTCGCATATTTCATGCTTGCCTGAACACTAGCTACTTCCTCTTGATTTTCTTTGTCTGTCAATTTTTGAGCCTTAGCTAAAGCTGCTTCATAAGCAGACATATCAAGAGATGTTTCTGCTGCCTGTGGACGAGTAAAGATGAGTTCCGCTGCAGATTGGTATTTATCTCCACCATCTCCGTATGTCTTGGTTCCCGTAAGGACAATTTTCTTAGCCTTGATTGTCTTACCAAAGTTAATATCTTTTGGCTTATTGTTATCAGGCCAGTCCGTAACGGTGAAAGTATGCTCCTTGCCAGACTCATCTGTGACAACCAGTTTTACATCACGCAAGTTACCATTCGATCCTGAGCCACGTGGAACATAGCGAAGTCCTGTGATTTCAGTAGGTTCTTTCAAGACCATGGTGGCAGGTTTTCCAACATCTCCACCGCTCCAAGATGTATGCCATAAGCTTGATAGATTTCCATCAAAGGCATTTTCTAAGCCTTCACCAGCTTGTGCAGGGGCATTGAGACTTTCAAAGTCTTCCGCTACCAAGGCTGTTTTCTTCTGAACCAAAGCACTCTTCAAGGCTTCAATCTTGGCAATCTCTGCACGCGCTTCTTCCACGCTAATGTCATCATCTGCCTGACTGAGGTTAAAGACTGCCTCTTTCAAAGCATCCATAGACTCTTTCGTGTAGTTGGTCATGGCAACCGTTGGCAAGTAGTTCTTCAGAGCATTTTCTGCCAACATCTTACCAGTTAGGGTAATTTCCTCGATTTGAAGATTATCCATCATGAAGTCGTTATAACCACGGAAGTTGGCATTTCCACCAGAATCACCACGAGTATTGCTTGCGTTTCCAGTTGAGTAGATACCTACCCAAGTATCACCTGTTTCTGCACCTGTCACGAGGAAGGTTGCTTTCTTGGCCTTCTTAGAATCCGTCCAAGTATTTGGCAATTCATGCATTTCCAAGTCGCTAGCTTGACTACCACGACGACCTGACTGGAATTCTCCCTTACCAACTACAAAGGCGTAGGTATTGTCAGAACCTGCTTCGTATTCAAAGGTTACACGATAAGTTTTACCAGCTTCAAAACGGAAGTTTTGTGGAATGGTTTGGTAAACCAAGTTACGACGGCTAACCAGTCCATTTGTCTTCAATGACCAATTTCCTTCGATAACATCATCGACTTTCTTACCGTTCCAACCACGTTGTGTATATGGATCGTGTTTTTCAGACAAGTGAGTGCGGTTGTCTTCGACACCTTCGACACCACCTACTACAAATGGGAAGATCCCTTGAGCTACATTTTCAAAGTCTTGTTTGAAGGTTCCTTGACCTGTATCGTGCTTGTCTCCGTACATGCTTGAATTGTTTTCAAAGGTACGAATTTCGTCAAAGTAAGTTGCTTCATCACCAGCTTCACGACTCAAAGTCAGAGTAACATTTGATACGTCCGAACCAGTTGTAAAGAAGGCGTACATGTTTTGGAAGTAACTTGTATCGTCAACTGTAGCATTGTCACGACGATTGTTATGAGCATATGCTTTGATATAGTTGAGAGCGAGTGACTTATTGGTATAAGTAGTAACTTCTTTTTCACCAGTATTCACTGTGATACTTGCCTTAGCGTTACTACGGTTATCAACACCGACATAAACAGCATACTTAGTATTTGGTTTCAAGCCAGTCAGTTTCTGAGTAAGGCTGACCTTGCTCTTATTGCCTTGGATACGAAGCATTTCATTTGCGCCTTGTGATTTGACAATTTCTGCCTTAGAAGCATCACCAGAAATGGTCCAGTGTTTCAAGGTTCCACTGTTAAATCCTTGGTCATAGATATGCATGCCTTCGCTCCATGACATTTCAGGATTGGTTTGTTTTGAACGGTAGAGAACGTATGGTTGATTTGCTAGAAGGTCTAGGGTAATCTTACCATCTTTTACAGTTAGTTCTTGCTCTTCTGTCTTACCTTGGTCAGTTAGCTTGTAAAGGTAAACCTTGCTATTTGCCCAATCGCTTGGAAGGGTCCAAGTTGTTGCACCAGCCTGCGTATTGAAGTAGTACATCTTTTCCTTATCAGTAGGAAGTTTCTTACCATTTGCATCCCAGTTCCAAGGAGTCAAGTAAGCTGAACCATCTTGGATGACACGTCCGTTAAGCGTTACTGTACGTTCACGGTATTGTGGGCTATTGACATCATTTGACTTACGAGTCACAACAACCTTGTTACCTGCTGCATCGACTAGCTCAACCTTCATTTCTGGAGTCCATTTATAGGTGCTACCGTTATCAGACATGGTCACTGGTGTACCATTTTCCCATTTGCTTACAGTGAAGTGTTGGAAATACTTGGTCATCAAGTCATGGGCAAACAAGTTGGTTACATAGCCATTGTAATCACTTCTTCCTTGCCAGCCTTCAAAGTCTTTCATGCTGTAGCCACCTAGAAGTGGATAATCTGCTGCACCACCGTAACTTCTGTAGTCCCCTACCCAAGCATCTTTTTGATGGTTACGGATAAAGCGGGTGATGGCACTGTTGATACCTTTATTGGTGTAGCCACCGTAGGTCAAGTCAGCTGCCCAGTGATGGAAGGTAGAGTCGTACTCACCACCATGGCCCCACTCGATTGCAAAGCGCCAGCCTTGTTTATTGATTTCTTTGGCAAGAACGTGGGTAGCCCAAGCACCGTTATCACCTGATTGACCATTGCCCCAAACGTCCACATAGATAAAGTCGAGACCGTCACCAAGTTTTTTCTTCAAATCTTCCCAACGTGCCAAACGGCCATGAGCTAGGTCATAAGCCGCATCAATGTTGATACCTTGGTCTAGCCAGTTCCATCCGTAGCTGTAGCTTCCATCTGGATTCTTACGGAGAATTTTTTCATTGAAGTACTTAGACTCAGGATAGGTTTCAGAAGCGTTAACGTGGATACCTAGATGAGCTCCATATTTCTTCGCTTTCGCAATCAAGGTCTTGAAGTCTTCAACACCACCAATACGTTTACCAATATCAGCATAATTCAAATGACCAGAGTCATGGCCTTCGCTACCATATCCTTTAAGGAGAACACCTTGCCCAAGACCATCTGTATGGAGATTGATCTTCTTGATACCATCCAAGGTCATAAGGAATGGGTTTTGTGCTTGTGAACCAAAGTTCATCGCGATACGGTAAGCAGTGATATCCTTAACCTTTTCCCAACCTTGAGGGTTGTTCATGATGCTACGATAAGCAATAGCTCCATCTTGCCAATCCACTTTATTGTCTGCATTGGCATCTTCAGTGATAACAACCTTAGCACTTGGAAGTTCCTTGGTATACTCTGGGAAGACAATGCCCTTATAAGCTTTTTCCCATTGCCATTCAGAGCTATGAATTCCGACATAGTTAGCATTTCCGACCGTTTCCTTGTAGGCTGTCAAGCGGGTCCAGTCATAAGAACCTCCACCGTAGCTGTTCTGAGAGTTACTCCAAACACCTGCAGCAAGCTTGTCTGTAGAAACAAATCCATACATGTAACCCTTGGCCAAGTCTTTCATTGGATTGGTTACATCGATATGATCATCTCCGCTGACATGGGTATTATTTGACATGGTTGCCCCATCAAACTTAGCACCGGCTTGGTCACTTGAAACAGATACTAAAGCATTGCCAAGGAAACTAATAGAAGAAAGCAGTTTTCTTTCATCATCAATCTTTTGACCTGGAGTAACTTGATTATGGTTGACAATCTTGGTCACATCAAAGTGCAACTGATTATCCACAACTTGCAGACGAACTGTCATTTCTGCATTGATAAGATTAGCATCATCGCGAAGCTTCATCAAGTACTCTGCAGTTGTCTCATTGATTTTTTTGTAAGTAACTTCAGGTGTGACTTCGTGTTTGTTGATAAAGACTTTATTGAATTGTTGGACTTGTCCTGGCAAGGTATGCCCGTTCAAACTGTATTCTTTAATACGTGGGAAGGCTTGGTCAATCACTGCTTTGAGTACCTTAGACTGGATCGTGTCATAAGTCACCTTGCTATCATCAACGGCCGGACCTGTTTCTTTCTGGTCAGGAGTATCATCTGCTTTTACACCTTCTTGATTGTCCGTTTTAACACTGACAACTGTTCGCTCATTGCCATAGGAACCAGCTTTTAGGACGATTTTCTTCTCATTTTTAAGAGTTTCATTAACAGCTGCTGGCAAAGTAACCGTATCAAAGAGTTTCTCATCATTATTCGTTGCATTGAGTTGTCCATCTGACTTGAGGGTAATTGATAGGCGGTTAATTGATCCTGTCTCAGGCGCTGCTACACGCCCCCCCTTATACCATGTGCTATCGGTTGGAGATTTATACTCCCAGAACCAGCCATCTTTGTCATAACCAACAAAAACATTGTTCTTGGTATCTTTAAATTTCAAGAAGACACCAAAGCGTGATTTGCCCTTTTCAGAATCATCTTTGAAGGTTAAATCAACCGTCGCATTTCCATTAGCATCAACTGTCAATCCTTGTTTTTCAAACAAGGCTGGTTTATCGCCATTGTCGTTCTGTGCAGTTGAAGACAATTGATTGTAGCGGACACCTTTTTCTTCACGAACCGTAACTGTTCCCTGTTGTTCTTTTTTCTCTACTGTTTGCCATTCAGCTGTTACTTTTTCAGGTGTTTCAGGTTTAGCAGCTGCAGGTTTGTCCTCTTTTGGTTTGTCTTCGGCTGGTTTTTCTTTCTCTTCCAAGTCTGCAGGTTTGACACTTGAAATTCCCTTCATGTGATCTTGGATCCATTTCAATTGAGCAGGTGAGAAGAGAATACCACCACTCCGTTGGCCAACAACTCCATTTTGATGAACACCGACTAGTTTGCCTTCTGTATCAAAGATACCACCGCCACTAGCACCCGGTTTCCCTCCTTGATAACCGATTCCTTGGACACCTTCTCCATATGGTTCTGCAAAATCAACTGTAGTATTGACAATCGGATTCAATTTCCCTTCTGGATAACCAAAGACATGGAGCTTATCTCCAATTTTCTTAACTACTGGCTTTTTGGTTACTTCAACAGGCGTATTTTCCAGAACAGTGCGCAATCGAACAAGGGCTAAATCATTCTTGTAGCCTTTTAGGAAACCTTCACGATCCCAGTGAATAATGTCTTTTTTACCAAATTTAACATCTGGTAGTCCTGGATAGGAAATGCTATAGATATCTCCATCACCATTATCATTGTCAACGACCTTACGATTATTGCCATCTGGAACGTCTTTTATAAAGTTATGTGAAACAGTTAAAACAAGATTTTCGCCAATGACAATCCCACTACCTTCACCTGATGGTGTCTTGATTTTGACAGTTGCTCCGTAGTTTAATTCACCATTCTTGGTTTTAGCTACATCTTCTGGAACGAGATTCTCAGTATTCTTAGCTAATTGATCCTTATCAACTTCTTTCCCTTTATCTTCAGCCTTATCTAATTTGCCCTCTAAGCCTTCTGGTAACTTATCTGAACTAGCTGATTTTGCTTTTTCAAGTGCTAATAGTTCTTCTTCTGTCTTAGGTCCATCAGTAACTTCTGGAGACCCTTGGTCTTCTCCCGCCTTTGGTGCTTCAAAATCACGCCCATCATTCTCTTTTGCTGTTGCAAGAGCAGCGGCTAAATCCGCTGGTAAATTCGCTGTGGAGCCAGACTGCACGCTATCTGCAAGAACTGTACTTGTCCCAAAGAATGCAGCCCCAATCATAACAGAAGCAACACCTAATGAAAATTTCCGAATACTATATTTACAACGTTTTTCAAATAATCCTTTATTCATAAATTCCTAAATCCTTTCATTTTTGAGTAAGCGTTTACATTCTTTTTTTAAAAAATACTCCTTCCTCTGAAAGTGCAATGCTTAACCCTGATAAATAAAAAATAATTGTGCTTTTAATATAACAAATAATAGCTAAGAAAGCAATAGAAAACAAGTAAAATTAAGGAAAATTTTCTCTATTCTGACAAAAACAGGCTCCAAATTTAGAATCTTTCTTTACAAATGTAAAAAAGGATTCAGCATTCAAGAGAAATACTAAATCCTTTCTTATATTTTGCAACAGTTATTTCACATGTTTTGCAAGATCTTCTTGGGCCTTTTTATTCGACTCTTCTTTTTCTTTCATCCATTTATCTTGAGCTTTTTGGTATTCATCTGCTGTCACTGCTTTATCTTGTACGTCTAGGTATTTATACAAGAGAGCTTCGCTTGTACCCTTGTTACCAGAGTATGCAAACGGAAGCGTAAATGGTACCATCTTAGACAACATTGGACGACCAGTTTTAGAAGTTGTTGGGATGATCAAGGCACTGTCGGTCAACCAAGCTTGGGCTGCAGCATATTTCTCATAACGTTTTGAAACGTCACTCACTTCTTCCCCGGCTTCTACAACCATTTTTTCGTAGTCTTCCAAACCAACTTGCTTAGCTGCAGCGTTGTTTGTTCCAGAGTCAAATCCTAGGTAAGTCTTTGTATTTTCTCCGACAGATGGCTTGATGATATCAAGGTAAGTAGATGGGTCTGCAAAGTCTGGAGACCATCCCACATTATCTGAGATATCCCAGTCTTCTCCAGCTGCAGTTTCAGCAAAGTAAGTGATATTCAAGACATCATCTTTTTGAAGTTGTTGGATATCGACAACGACGTTCTCTGACCCTAGAGTAGCTTCAAGCGATTGTTTGAAGGATTGAACACGTTGGACTTTCGTCGTGTTTGTTTGGTCTACTGGCATATCCAAGTGGATTGGGAATTTCACACCTTCTGCTTGAAGAGCTGTCTTAGCTTTGGCAAATTCTGCTTTAGCCTTATCTGCGTTATAGAGTCCATCCTGAGCATCAGCTAAGTTCACATCCTTCCACTCGTCTCCATAAGTCACCAATTTTTCTTTGACCAACTCACCAAAGTTTTTGCCATCTGCTTGAACAAATGTAGGTGGGACAAACAAGTTACGAAGCAGTTTAGTTGCACCACTTGCACCGTTTACTTGAGAGGCATAGGCGGTTCTATCAAAACCAAAGGCAAGAGCTTGACGGAAATCTTTGTTTAGAAGAGCTTTCTTGGTTGATGTTTTTTCTTCATCCGTTGTCTTAGAAGTATACTTATAAGACTGGCGATCAATATTAGTACCTACTAAATAAGTAGTAGAATCTTGTTGTGTGTAAACAATATTGTCTTTAAATGCTTTTTCAGTCTCTGGGTAGCTAGCGCTTGTTGGGAAGAGACGGGCCATAGTGAAACTTCCATCCTTGAAGGCTTCAGTCGGTTTGTTGGTATCTTGACCATCCCAGAATGATAATTTAACCTTATCGATATGGACATTGTCCTTATCCCAGTAGTTTGGATTTTTTTCAAACTCAACAGAAGATTTAGCTACGATAGATTTGAGCAAGAATGGTCCATTGTATAGGATGCTACTTGGATCTGTTCCTTTAGCGAAATCATCCCCTTTAGAGTTTAAGAACTCTTCATTTACTGGAGCCAAAACTCCCATCGTTGTCTTAGAATTCCAGAAGCTTTCTGGCTTGTTCAAAGTGTACTGAATTGTTTGATCATCAAGAGCCTTAATACCAACTTGTGAGAAATCTTTAATTTCCCCTTTCACATAAGCATCCAACCCTTTGATTGATTCCTGAACAAGATAAAGACCATCTGATTTTTTATCAGCAGCATATTTAAGTCCTGTTACAAAGTCTTGAGCTTTGACTGCCGCGTATTCTTCACCTTCAGAAGTATACCATTTTGCATCCTTACGGATAGTATAAGTGTAAGTCAATCCATCCTTGGATACAGACCAATCCTCAGCCATAGACGGCACAAAGTTCCCGTAGCGATCATTTTCTAGCAAACCATCAACCACGTTACTGGTAATATCTGCTGTCGCAGCCTTACCAGTTGTCAAATAGTTCAGGTTATCAGGGTCTGTTTCATAAATGTATGAGAATGTCTTCTCTCCTTTAGCGCTCGAACCTGATCCAGAACATGCAGCTAAAGTAGTCGCCGCCAATAAGGTCACACCCGCAAGGGCAAATAGTTTTGAACTTTTCATCATTTTCTCCTTTAAAACTTTCTCTCCATTATAGACTCTTTTCAGAAAGATGTCAACAGAATTTTCAGAATTTTTGGGTTAATTTGGTATATTCTGAAAAATAATTTCAAGGATATTCTAAAGCAATAATTATTCGTCTCTCTTGGGCTTTACTAATAAAGTTTATACCGAAAAAAGTTTCACTAAAAACCAATTTTTCTATATTTTTGCTATAATTAAGTATAAGAACAATCAAGGAGAAAGATATGATCTTAATTACAGGTGCAAATGGTCAACTCGGTACCGAACTACGTTATTTACTAGATGAACGAAATGTGGACTATGTTGCAGTGGATGTGACAGAAATGGATATCACTAATGCTGAAATGGTTGAGAAGGTATTTGCTGAGGTTAAGCCAACTTTAGTCTATCATTGTGCAGCCTACACCGCTGTTGATGCAGCCGAAGATGAAGGGAAAGAACTGGATTTTGCCATAAACGTAACCGGAACTGAAAATGTTGCTAAGGCCTCTGAGAAATGCGGGGCTACTCTCGTCTATATCTCGACTGACTATGTCTTTGATGGAAAGAAACCCATCGGACAAGAGTGGGAAGTCGATGATCTACCTGACCCGCAAACAGAGTACGGACGAACCAAGCGAATGGGTGAAGAGCTCGTTGAAAGCGTTACGTCACAGCATTACATTATCCGCACTGCTTGGGTCTTTGGAAATTATGGCAAAAACTTTGTCTTTACCATGCAAAATCTTGCTAAAACCCATAAAACGCTCACAGTTGTCGACGACCAACACGGTCGCCCAACTTGGACACGTACCTTGGTCGAATTCATGACCTACTTGACTGATAATCAAAAAGAGTATGGCTACTACCACTTATCAAATGACTCAACTGAAGATACCACTTGGTATGACTTTGCTGTCGAGATTCTTAAAGGCAGTGATGTTCAGGTTGTGCCAGTAGACTCTAGCAAGTTTCCTTCCAAGGCCAAACGTCCACTCAACTCAACTATGAGCTTGGCAAAAGCAAAGGCGACAGGTTTCGTCATTCCAACCTGGCAAGATGCCCTTAAAGAGTTTTATAAACAAGAAGTAAGAAAATAAAAGATTACGACACACATAAAAAGCAAGAGACCTTGAATCCTCTTGCTTTTTTGTATGCATTTATTTAATCACTTGTTGTGTCTTAGCATAGTTAGCTTCGACTGCTTCTTTTTCTGATTTCCACCAGTCTTGGTTATCCGTGTACCACTTGATGGTCTCTTTGAGACCTGCTTCAAAGTTGGTGAACTCTGGCTTCCATCCTAGCTCATCACGAAGTTTGCTGGCATCAATAGCATAACGCAAGTCGTGGCCAGCACGGTCGGTCACATGATCATAAGCGTCAGCTGGCTGTCCCATTTCCTTAAGGATGAGCTCTAACACTTCCTTGTTGTTCTTCTCACCGTCAGCACCGATCAAGTAAGTTTCGCCGATTTGTCCCTTTGTCAGAATCGTCCAAACGCCTGATGAATGGTCATTAGTATGAATCCAGTCACGGACGTTTTTACCTTCACCGTAGAGTTTTGGCTTGATACCGCTCAAGATATTGGTGATTTGGCGCGGAATGAACTTCTCAATGTGCTGGTAAGGACCATAGTTGTTTGAACAGTTCGAAATAGTCGCTTTGACACCAAATGAACGCACCCAAGCTTTGACAATCAAGTCAGAAGCTGCCTTGGTTGATGAGTAAGGCGAGCTTGGGTTGTACTTGTTTTCAGCCGTAAATTTCTCACCTGGTCCTTCCCCATGACCTGGTAAATCTTCACGCAGCGGCAGATCCCCATAGACTTCGTCAGTTGACACATGGTGGAAACGAAGGTCGTATTTACGAGCCGCTTCCAAAAGTGTGTAGGTTCCAATGAAGTTGGTGTGGATAAAGGGACTCGGATCATTGAGCGAGTTGTCATTGTGGCTTTCTGCCGCATAGTGTACAATGGCATCCGCTTCAGCTGCTAACTTATCTACCAAGGCTGCATCAGCAATATCTCCAACAACTAACTCAACACGGTCGCCTAAAATTTCTTCAATATTGGCACGATTACCTGCATAAGTCAGCTTGTCCAGCACTGTCACATGCACATCTGGAAAGTTATTGTAAACATAGTGGACAAAGTTAGAACCGATAAAACCAGCCCCACCTGTCACGATGATATTTTTATATTTAGTCATATTATTTCCTTATTCCAAATCTTCTTTTTTCAAAGGCTTCACGTCCTTAAGTAGGGGATGATGTTTGTCCGCTTCAGATACCTCTGCTTCTTCCAGATTTTCCCACTCAATTCCTAATTCTGGGTCAGAGTAGTTAACAAAGGCATACTTAGGTTTGAGTTCAAGCGCCCAATAGTCATTAACCAAATAACTATAAGAAACTGTATCAGATAGGACTTGAAATCCATTGGCTACGCCACGAGGGACAAAGATTCCCTTACTAGCGTCAATCTCTGTCTGGTAAACATTCCCAAAAGTTTCACCCTCACGCAAATCAACCCATGATCCTATAACCTTCCCATTATCTGCAACAGAGATGTACTTGTCCCAAGGCTCAGCATGGAGGCCTCGAAGAACATTTTTGCGAGAAAAGCTGACGTTATTTTGCAGTTTCCCTTCAGCAAAGAAGCTTTCAGGAAAGCCAAGTGGCACCATCTTTTCCTTCTGGAAATTTTCCTTAAACCAGCCACGATTGTCTCCATGAACTGGAATGTCAAACTCTAACAAACCTGGAATTGCATCAATCTTACGCACTGCAAGTGTTTTTCCAAAAAAATTATCTGTCATCTAAATTTCTCCAATCAAACGGAGCAAGTATTGTCCGTATTCATTCTTCTTCAACGGCTGCGCCAATTCATGCACTTGCTCTTTACTGATATAGCCCATACGATAAGCAATTTCTTCCAGATTTGCCACTTGCACGTTCTGCATACGTTGAACCGTTTCGATATATTGAGCTGCTTCTAAGAGACTTTCGTGAGTTCCTGTATCCAACCAAGCAAAACCACGTCCCATAAGCTCAACAGACAAATCACCACGATCCAAGTAAGCCTTGTTGACATCTGTGATTTCTAATTCTCCGCGAGGACTTGGTTTGATACTCTTGGCAATTTCGACAACATCGTTATCATAGAAATACAGTCCTGTCACTGCATAGTTAGAGCGCGGCTGTTCTGGTTTTTCTTCGATGGAGATAGCATTCATATTTTCATCAAATTCTACAACACCAAAGCGTTCTGGATCCTTGACATGGTAGCCAAAGACAGTCGCACCTTTCTCTTTCTTGGCTGCTTTTTGAAGCATTTTGCTCAAACCAGGGCCGTGATAGATATTGTCCCCCAAGATCAAAGCAACACTATCATCACCGATAAATTTTTCACCGATAAGAAAGGCTTGAGCAAGTCCATCAGGACTAGGCTGTTCCGCATAGGAAAGCTTGATTCCAAATTCGGAGCCATCCAATAGCAAGTCCTTAAAACGGAGTAAATCCTGTGGTGTTGAGATAATCAAAATATCCTTAATCCCAGCCAACATCAAGGTTGACAAAGGATAGTAAATCATGGGTTTATCATAAACCGGCATCAGCTGTTTTGACGCAGCTCGTGTAAGGGGGTACAGTCGGGTACCTGAGCCACCTGCAAGAATAATACCTTTCATAATAGGAAACCTTTCTATATTGTTAAATCTTGTATTTCATCATTATATTTTCTGTCTAGTTTCTCATTAGACTATATTATATCAATTATATCAAAACTATCTTTTTTTTCGTAGCAAAGAGAGTTCTTTGTGACTAATTGTTTTTGTTAACAGCAATAGAAAACCATATACTATTGAATAAACAATAACTTTTAGTAACATACTTAACAAATTATTAGAAATAGATAGCACACTTGAAAATAATAGATATACAAGAGTACCCGTTACAACACTAGCAACTAATGGTTTAGTTGCTATTTTAAGTAAATCTACAATATCTAAATATTTACGAGCAAAATAAGTCATCAAAACACAGACTACTGTTTCTACAACAACTAGTGTCACTGCTGCTCCTCTATATCCAAAAAGCGGTATAGCCAACATATTAAGGACAATACTAACGACAGCTCCTGACATTACAGACGCGGTAAAGAGTTTGACATTATCTGTAGGAATTAATGTCTGCCTTCCAACAATCTCAGAAAAAGCAATGGGAATCAGGGCAAAGACCACAATATTGATTGCAACATATGATTCGGCATACTGTCTGCCTAAAAAAAGATGAACAAACTCTTGGCTCACAAGAAGCATACCAAATACTGTCGGAAAAGTAATGATACTATTGAAAAGCATGGATGATGACATGACCCTCTGAACTTCTTCATGTTTGCCTTGAGCATATAAATTTGTCATTCTAGGAAGCAATACTGCGCTTAGCGTAGCAACTAAGCTAATTAAAATTGAATTGATATTGACTGCTTGTGTATAAATTCCAACGTCAAACACACTGCTTAAAGAACCAAGAATAATTCTATCTAACGTATTATAAATCGTAATGGAAACTTGAGGCAAAAAGAAGGATAGTGTAGGTCTAAAATTTGACAAAACTTCTTGTATACTGACCTTCACCAGCGAAACATAATTTTTTACATTAAACCACATGAATCCTTGTGAAATCATTGACGAAAGGCTCATCATTAGAATATAGAGATAAATATCCGATGGGCTCTTAATAAATAAGAAGATACAGACAACACCCAACATTTTCACAAACGTATTACGGATTACAATATTTTTAAAATCTTCAATACCTTGAAAGAGCCAGCTAATATCAAGCATAATTGAAAGCAATGAAAAAATCTGAACTAAAAAATATTGCTGATACTGCCCTGGAAATAGCAATATATATAGTAGATAGCATAAAGTCGCTATTCCCGTAGTCAACAATTGAAAGTAATAAATTGAAGAAAATGTATAAGAAATCTCTTGTTTTCCTCTATGACTTACTTTTGCAATCTGATTACTACCATATGTTACTATCCCCAACATACCAAACATGGTGAAATAAGTTGTAATAGAAGCAGTATAGTTATAACTCCCCATAATATTTGGACTGAAAATTCTCGTTACATACGGAACAGTAATAAAAGGAAGAATAATCGTTAAAACTTTATACAAAAAATTATAGATAAAATTTTTTAGAACTTTCAAAACGCTATCCTTTCTTTTATTTTAATCAAATAATATACAAGAGTATATTGTCTATTTTTTAATAAAAACGCAATAAGTCTCATTTTTTTATCATGAGGGTAACCCAATGAATAGGACTTTATAAAACGCTTATCAGTTCCTATTGTTTTTAAATATTCGACTCCTTCTTTCAAATTATTAGCACTCCAAATACCTTCTAAAGCATATTCAATAGCATCCTTCATAACATGAAATTGAAACGTTTCTTCTAACTCTTTAATATTCCATAAGGACAAATAATGTTCAATTATTCTATGGGTCTTAATTGCTTGCAAGTATCTATCTTTCCTCAGCACTCGACTCCTGGTCACAGAATTTGGATTATACGTTATAATATAAATACCTTCAGTGATATAAAGAATACTTTGTGCGTAAGTTAGAAGAGGTAAACTTTGTAAGAGATCCTCTCCAATCCAGATTGAACGAAGTTCATCAGCGATATCATACTTTAATGCTAATTCTCTCCGAACAGCTGCAAAACCAATAATAAAATATCCGTAACGTAAAAAGCCATCTAGTAATTCTTTTTTATTATCTGAAAATAGAGTTTCCTCATAAAAATAAGGCTTGACATATTTTTCCCCATTACACTCTTTTATTTTAGGGTAAATAACAATATCAGGATTGTTATATTGAATTTTTTTACTTAAAATCTCTAGTGCTTCAGGAACAAGTTGATCATCTCCATCTAAGTATAATACAAAGTTACCTACTGCTTGAGACAACCCAGTCGAACGTGCTAAGGCAACACCTTCATTCTCCTTTTTGTTTATTACAATAATACGATCATCTCGTTTTGAAAGACGTGTTATAATTTCTAGAGAACTATCCGGTGACGCGTCATTTACTAATATTAACTCAAAATTAGAATATGTCTGTCTTAGAACAGAACTGACGCATTCTTCAATATACTCCTCAACATTATAAATAGGAACTATTACTGAAAATTTAATCATTTGATATCACCAAATCCTTATCTTCAAAGCTTGATGAACTCATCAAACTAAATAAAAGCGGTGTAAACAAGAATAAATTATACCCCAGTGACTCCATTGAGAGATAAACATAACACACACTTATAAGTAATAGTGTGTATAAGTTAAAACGTTTACCTTGTAGCAATAAGAACATTACAATCCCAAAAATAGTACAGTACAGTAGACCATTTTCAATGAAAAAACTAATCCAATAATTATCCAAATAATAATCAAGGCTATCCCATACTCTTAAATATTTATAGCGGGTAACAATCTGAGGCATCCAACTTAGTCTATAAACAGATAAATAAATATGGCTTAAACGTAATCGACCAGATACTACTTCATTGAACATAGACATCCATGTTATATCAGGATTATAATTTAAAGCCAACACCAGATTAGCGACTACAATACTTACTTGTATCATAGCAACTTTAGTCCCACTGACTATGTTATGTAATAACAATTTTTTAAAGAGATAAATTATAGCAATAATAATAGACATCAATACAGCTGTTCGTGAATATGTAACTTTATAAACCATTAATGCTACAACAAATAGACCAATAGAAAAAACTAATGTTTTCTTTGTTCTATGTATATTTAAAATCACTGAATCTAATAGAATACTGAATATTACAACTCCAGCAGCATTACCATTAATAAAACCTAACGAATGTACCTCTCCTGTCATTGTAACTTTAGAATAAATTTGTTCTTGAATAAAACCTATTCTACTTGCTACGACTATCGTGATAAAAAAAATGATTTTAGAGAAAAATAAGCGACGCAAAAATGTCCTATCCAAACGACTCATGATAGGATAATATAATAGAAGATGTAAAATCGTACGATCAAAAGTAAATGTATCTCCTATTGTAAACTTAAACAATATTAAAGCAATAATAGTAATTGATACAGTGATATGATCTCTACTCATTTTATGGAGCCAAATATCATAAAGAAAGGAAATTATCGATAAAGCTAACCCCAAATTTAAAGCAGAAAATAGTAGGAAAGATCCCTTATCAGTATTTACTAATAGTAAAGTTACAGAAAATATAAAGTTAAAAATATAACTAAATGTAATAAAAAGATTGTACTGTTTTTCAGCCATTTATCAGCTCCTTTCTTCTAATACTTGTTCCATTTGATCAATTGCCCTATCCCAAGAGTGTTTTGATATATCTATATTACCTTGTTTAGCAATTCGAAAACGTAATTGATTATCCTCAATTAAAGTTATAATATTTTTAGCTAGCGCATCAATATCATCGACTGGAGAAAGCAAGGCATTTTTTCCATCTTTAGCATATTCAAATACTCCCTGAAATGCAGTTGAAGCCAAGGCACAACCACATGCCATACTCTCAGCTCCAGTAAGGCCAAAACCATCATTTCTGCTCGCACATACATAAATAGAACTGTTGTTATAAATTTCTCTTAATTGGTTTATATCTGCTTTTTCTGTGTATAAAATCCAAGATTCTAAATCATCTGGTCTTTTGGATACACCAAAAAGATGTAACGAAACATTAGGATATTTTTGTTTGACTAATCTAATAGCCTTAAAAGCAATATCAAATCCTTTTTGAGGATTTTCATGATATAGCATCGATATAATATATGGATTTCTAGACTCAATAGGTCTTTCTATATAGAATTGGTCTGTAGCAATTGCATTAGGAATTAATTTTACATTTTTGTCATACTGTTTTACCAAGTTTTCTAGCCATTTTGAAACAGCAATATTATGTAGGCCTAATTTATAACTTTCAAAAACTACATCATCGTTAGCTGACCAATTTTCAAAGCCTTGGATAAAATAAAACTTTCTTCCTTTTTGGTACGAAAGATTTTGTATAATAAATGATGTCCTTAAAGATGTAGCAAAAACCGCTTCCGCTTCTGGAAAATCTCTCCCATCTAGATAAGGGGTCGCAATTTTTTTTATTCTTTTATCTAATTTAAACCATTTAGGATAATTAAATAACTCAATGGTCCCTAACATCTTTTTTATTATATTACTTTTAGTAGTATTTGTATAATTCTCATCAGTTAAGAATACAATACTAACATCATAACCTCTTTCAACTAGACGATTTGCATACTCAAATACAATCTTATAACCACCTGCAGGTTTTTTTAAGATTAGCGGTAAGCAATATGTAATTTTCATTGTCTCTACTTTCTTTCTACTAATTCCGAAATTGTAATATAATATCCCCTATATAAGATTTCAGACTCGGAAAATACTTTAATTTTCTGATCATTAAAAACGAACGAATTCTATTTTTGTTTTTTAAGATAGTCTTGCGTTCCTTAAATGTATCAATATAAGGTATAATATCAAATGAATTATCAATATACTTCAAATTTTGACATGCTAGAGCCATTTGATAATTCAATAAATATGTATTAATCCCATCTATACGACTCTCAATTCCAGATAGTCGCTTTTGATTAAGTCTCAGAGCAACATTAGTTCCTGTGTAACGTCTATGTGTAAGAATATTATTTGTCGTAAATAATCCATCTTGTAGACTTGCAATATAACAAATAATCCAGTCATGTGTAGCTAAGCCAACTTTATCATCAATCATTTGATTCAATAATGGTAAAATTTTATTCTTTTTAAAAGCTAGAGACATCCCAGCATAGTTTACCCTTTTCACAAACTTTTTTATATCTAAGTATCCGCAATCTTCTTTATATCTATATTGCGGGCCTCGAATTTGCTGATCTTTAACATCAATAATATCAATCTCTCCATGGATTGCTATAGCTTTTTGATTACTTTCGAAAAGGCTTAAATACACTTCAACCTTATCAAACTCCCATAAATCATCTTGGTCGCACAAAAATACAGTATCAAATGTTGTACGATTAATACCATCAATATAATTCATTACATATCCAATATTCTCTTCACGAAAGACTAATTTAAAGTCAAGATTAGGATGTTTATCTCTGTAACTGGATATAAATTCACATGTACCATCAGTAGAACAATCATCAACAATGACTATTTCTTTGGGCACAATCGTTTGATTTAAAATAGTATCTAATTGCCTCTCAATAAATTCAATACCATTGTAAGTAGCTAAAACTACTGAAACTTCATTTCTCATTGCTATCCTTATTTAAAAATTCATAACTCAAATTGACTACTATCCGGCAGCAAACTTTCCATGGCCTGAATAAAATCACTCATTACCTGCTCCTTATCTGGAACGTTATATCCATCATTGATACACATAATTTTGTATTTTCCAGAATTTAATAAATTCCACAAATCTGCTCCCGCATTATCTAAATAAAAAACACTCCCTAGTTTAGGGTTCCCAATAACATATTGACCGCTAGCAATTTGCCAATATTTAAAGAGCCAAACATTAGTATCTGATGGATTCCTAAAACGATTTGAAGAAGTTTTATCTAAAGCCTCATACTCTTTCTCCCAAAGCAATTTAAATGTTGATTTCAATACTGGATAAGGGAGGTGGCTCTCCCAAAAACCACAAATGAACTTACAGTTTATATATAACAAAGATTTTATAATTTGTTTAATTCCTTGCTTAGGAGAAAAAAAATGACCGTTTTTTATAATTTCTCTACGCGTGAAATGACTGGTGATGATACCCATATTGTTCATCTGAAAATGTCCGGTCCCATTTCTTTCAGTGGTGATTGGTGCTAAAGAAGTAATATATTTAGGCAACCCTTCCTCTGAAAAAAAATCATCTGGGGTAACTGGGGCGGTTAAATACATGTCATCGTTAAAGATAACAAAATGTTCTGATAAACCAGAAATTTTATGAACATTGCATTCAATCGAATTTGATGAGAAAACCGGCAAATATTTATTATCAATAATATCTTTATGGTCAATCACAACTATTTTCTTATTATCCAAATCGAGCCAATCTGGCTTTTGATTGTCCGTAACAAGATAAACCTTATTTACCCACGGAGCAAACTTTTCAACCCCTCTAAACCAGTATTTAAATGTTCCCCAATCACGATACGCTTTATCAGAATTCATACTATACTTTGATGTATTGATTGCCCCATCATACTGCGCTTTCTTGTCTCTCCAGACCGGATCATTCCCATCAACCCATGTGACAACGAAATCAATTTTTTCTACCATTGAGTCTCTCCTATTTAAAAATCTAACAGTCTTTTCATCAATTTTATAGAGGTGTAGTTTTCAAAGTATAGTGCTTTCGCCTTTTCAACTCTTTGAACAACCTCATCAGCCAAAGGATCAAATCCTTCTATAAGTTGTGCTAGTTTTTGATAGTCACCTGATGAATAGAAGATCACCAAAGATTCATCAACATAATCTCGAACAGAAGGAATATCATTCACAATGATAGGAACTCCTAAAGACATTGCTTGCAGCATGACCATGTGACCAGCAGAAAGCTCCACATCTTTTAATGATAGGACCAACACCTCAGACTTTCCTAACACATCTCCAAAGTTCTCCACTACGACATCTGATAAAACTTGAACATTTGACCCATGCGCTGGTACTCTCCATGGCTGAGTTGCAATCACACACGGCATTGAAAGATTTGAAGCTTCAACTGCCTTAACTAGTGTCTCATAATCTCGGTTACTACCCCCACCTGAAAAGATATACTTAGCAGGTAGCGAACCTTGATAGGCTCTCTGATTATCATAATCCAAGCCATAATGAACAAATTTGAATTTGTCTTGACAACTTGGAAAAATCTTTGCATAATAATCAATCTCTTTAGAACTATAAACTATTACGTTATTTACATTTTGCAAGGTTTTATTAACTAACTGTTTTCTGAGATAATAGTAAAGCTTATTTTTTTTGGGTTCAAAGAGGAAACCTGCAAGTGTAATTTCCTTGTCACTTTTATTGAATAGGCCTAAAAATATCCCTACGAGGGGATTCAAACAGATAATCTTTTTAACATCGTATTTAATAAATTTCCGAGCATAGTCATAGGATTTTTTCCACATCAACAGATGATATAGAGCACTACCAATATATTTAAAGTTTCGAACCTTTCTTATAAGCGAGCTTTCATAGTTAGTATAAACTACTTGGCTTCCCCCATTAAGAGACTGATAATATGCTTCATTCTTTTTTTGCAGCTCACTATCTAAAATGATTAAATTTTCCATTATACTCCATATAATTACTTATTGTAAAAATATCTAATAAAACGACTAAAAAATAATTCTATCCGCCGTATTATAGATGTCTTCCAAATTTCAATTGCTTATCTAACCTAGTGACAAAGCACAAAACAACTGATACTAATTCATCTAATTAATATCATTTCTTACATTCTAACTCTTGAATAACATTCTATAACCTCTATTACATGATCTTTCAAAGTCTTAAGGCTAACTGTCTCACACTGAACACTATTCAATTTATCGAGTAGATCTTGTTTGCTATTAAATATATGGTCTTGAGAAACTAAGTCTTTTGACCCTACATTCTCACTAACAAATACATTAACACCATAAGATAACGCCTCCATCGTAATGAAACCAAATGTTTCTTTCCACTTACTAGGTACAATAAGAATATCTATATCAGCGTATATCATATCGATAGTTTCTTTTGTAAAATAACCGTTCTGTTGGATATAAGATGGGCACTCTTCATTTGGAAAATGGCCATAGGTCTTAATATCATACTTTTCCTGATCTAAATCATCAGCTATATCTAGAAAATCAAAATACCCCTTATATTCCTCATCAGGCCCAATATAGGCTACCACTGTCTTCTCACGGGAATTAGTAAGAATATTGTGCTTACTTATTGAGCTGTTAGAAATAGAAACTATGCTACTATTTTTAGGTGTTATATGATTAGCTTCATAAACTTCCTTAGCTAACTGACTATTGAAAAGGTAAGCATCTATCAACCCAAACATTGCTTTATAATAAGAGCGGAGACCACTATAATCAATAGCCTCTGTGACCTCACGAATTACTATGTTTTTCTTGGATTTTGGATTTTTCCCAAGTATTTTCAACAATTTCCGAATTGTTGGGTAAAAAGGAACTTGAAAGAATCGAAGCTTCTTTACACTAAGAGCATTAGAGGACATAATATTCCATGCTAAATTAGTATTATTGCTACTATAATCGACTCCGTTAAAATAGAAATGCGGAACTGGTGCTAAACCATAATAATCATGACTTGTAAACACAGTTTTAATTCCTAATTCTTTTGCAACTTCAAGAAATTCCTTATGTAATCCTATAAGCGAGTGGATATGAATTGCATCTATATCAATGCTTTCCAAAAATTTCCTATAGGAAGCTTTATGACAGCCCTTCATAAATTTATCTGGTTCTGAAATACCACCAAATAGAGCCAAAGGCAAGCTATTTATTATTTTGTAGCATTGGAATTTTCGATTCTCTGCTTTTTTTATTCTAACTTGCCTAAATATAAAAGAGATTTCTCCTGGATATAATGCGATTACTTCATGTCCATCTATAGCTTGCTGAGTCATCAAATCCTCAGCATACTTGACAAGACCACCTGTACGTGATGGTTGAAAGCCTAAAGTATAATGCAAAATTTTCATACAATGAATACTTCCTCATAATCCGACACAATCTTTTCCCACGTAAATGCATCCGCAATTCGTTGGCTAGACTTTTCGTCTAATTCCGAAATAGCACTTTCATCAAGTCGTTCCACTTCCTCGATTACACGTGCCAACTCATCTTTCTTCCAATAAATAGCCCCATCTTCACCAACTTCTCGGTTAAAACCAACATCTAGCAACAAATTAAGCTTTGTGGATGCCAGAGCTTCCAGTAGAGAAGGGTTTGTTCCACCAACTTCATGTCCATGGAAATAAGCAAAAGCATTCTCGCGAATATACTTGAGTAATTCTTGGTCATAGACAGTACCGACAAATTTGACCCTAGGGTCTTTATCAAAACCAGTATCCTGTAACAACTGATCGTAAAATTTATTCTGCTCCACATTTGTAATAAGGACAAAGTCCTTATTGGACTTAGACTTGATAAATTCACGAATCATTGATTCATAGTTATTCTCAGGAACGAATCGTCCCACCACTAGATAATAGCTATTTTCGCTTACTCCCTTTTCACGATACCAGTTTCGAACTTTGGCATCTTCTGATTTCAAACTTGAAGGGGTAGTATCTGTACCATAAGCGATATAGGTCGTCTTGGGCTGATACTGTTTATAGTCCTCTCGGATATATTTTTCGATATTTTTGCTATCACAGACTAATAAATCTGCATGTTTGACCATCAACTGTTCCGAAAATTTCCAATACTTTCGAACTGGCAGGCTCCATTTTGCCCGCAGCCACTCATGACCATCTGGATTTACCAGTAAACGGCCTCCGATCGAACGAATTTTTTTCTTAAGTCCAGAAATAAAAGGCCCGATACGACAAGCTAGAATGTAAAAAATAGGAGCTTCATCTTTGTTTTTCTTAGCTATTTCAATCGCTTTATTCACAGCAGCAATATCGTAAGCGATAGCACGAGCCGGTCCGATATTGGGCACATCAATGTTGAAACAAATGGCGCCATTGTGCTCAAACTGATCATCCGTGATGCCAGATTTAGCTGAATTTTCACGCATACAAGCAACATAGTATTGTATGTTGCTGTCTTTTTGGTATTCGGTTAATTTTTCAACAAAGGTTTCAAATCCTCCATACTTGGCAGGAATCCCCTTTGAACCAATGATATAAACTGACTGTTTCATTTTTCTCCTAACAAGACTGAGGGGCAGAAATTACTTCGCCCCATCTCTCATAAATACTACTTTAACTGTCTTCAATAAAATTTCAATATCTTTCCAAATTGTCCAATTGTCTATATAGGCCACATCTAATTTGACAACTTCATCGAAATTCTTGATCTCACTTCGTCCGCTGACCTGCCATAAACCTGTTATGCCAGGTTTAAAACTTAGGCGACGTTTTTGTTCTGGGGTATAGTGCTCATACTCGTCCACTGTTGGTGGTCGTGTACCTACCAAACTCATATCTCCCTTTAGAACATTGTAAAACTGTGGTAGCTCGTCCAAGCTCGTCTTCCGTATAAAACGACCAATTTTCGTGATACGTGGATCATCATCCACCTTAAACATTCCACCCTGCATGGTATTTTGTTCCATGAGTTCTCTTTTTTTATCCTCAGCATCTACACACATAGAGCGGAACTTATAAAAAGTGAACTGGCGGCCATTTTTCCCAATACGCGTCTGAGCAAAAATAGCAGAGCCCCCATCCTTTCGAATCAAAGGAACCAGCACAACACTGACTAGACCACATAGTATCAAACCTACCAGGGAACCGATAATATCAATAACCCGCTTAGCAATCACGTGGCTAGTCTTATAAAATGTTGTAGAAAAAGTCACAACGTTTAATCCTGCCATCTCACGAATTTGCTTGTTACGTGCCAAGCTACGATCAAAAGCATTTAGATTGACTGTCACATCAATTCCCATCGTTTCAAACTGAGAGACAAGTTCACCAATATTGTATTTTTCACTTGGAAGATTGATAAAGACTTCATCGACCACCTCATGAGTCGCAAAGTTCACTATCTCCCCCTCTGCTACAACCTTTAAATAATCATGCTGAAAATCTGGTTTATCTAAAACACTGACGGCTACTAACTCCCCAACAACATCATCTGATTCTATTAGTCTATCCAGTACCTTTTCAACACGAGAAGTTGCTGTAAGTAGGAGAATCTTCTTACTTCCTTTAAAGTTAGGATAAGCCCGCTTCCAATACCACTTGATAAATAGGTTTAGCAAATAGACTAAGAGAGCATGTAATAGGAGGAAGTAAATCATACCTCGTCTGGAAATACTAAATCGATCTTCTAAGAAAAAATTAGAAATACTAATCGCTAGCGCAAAGAATAGGATATATTTCAATGTCTGGACAAGTTCAATCAAATATCCCCTTTTAAAGAAATCCTGTCCATAATCACTGATATAAAAGACAAAATAGTGGAGGATATAAAGTGCAATAGCTGTTGTTGAAACAATCTCTGTTTCTCTCACAGCACTAAGTAGATAAGTCAATAAAATAACAAGAAAACTCTGGACTATGGCCAATGAAGGCTTTACTACTTTCCCATTCATCTCTATCCCCCCCAACCTATTTTTTATTCTTTCCCGTAATTCCCATAACTCCCATAAGAACCGTATTTGTCTACTGAAGTATCGAATTTGTTCAACACAACTCCTAAAAACGGCTTCCCAGTTTGTTCCAACTGTTCTTTCGCTTTTTGAATATCCCGTCGATTTGTTTCACCTGCCGCTGTCACTAAAATAGAAGCATCGCATTTTCGCGTAATGATAGCCGCATCAATCACGACACCGACAGGAGCAGTGTCTACGATGATATAGTCAAAATATTTACGCAAGGTTTCAAGCATTGTACTGAAATTCTTACTTTGAAGAAGGGCTGTCGGATTTGGTGACACAGAGCCAGCCTGAATCACAAAGAGATTCTCAATATTGGTATCACAAAGCCCCTGTGACAGGTCTGTAGTCCCTGATAGAAATTCTGTCAGACCTGTAATTTTATCCCTTGCTTTAAAGACACCTGACATAACAGAATTACGAATATCTCCATCAATCAGCAGCGTTTTGTAACCTGCACGCGCAAAAGCCCAAGCGATATTGGTGGAAGTCGTTGATTTTCCTTCTCCTGGTTTCACAGAAGTGATAGAAAATACTTTCAAATCATCTCCACTTAACTGTAAGTTCGTACACAAAGCGTTATAATATTCCTCTGCTTTTTTTACAAGATCCAATTTTGCCTGTGAGATTTCTAACGTTGGCATAACTTCCTCCTATTTCATTTTATCCAAATCTGGAACGACCCCTAGAAGTGGAATTTGCAGTACATCTTCGACATCTTCAGGACGTTTCACACGGGTATCGAGTAACTCAATCAAAAGAACAGTAACCACTGTTACGACAGCCCCTCCAAGAAAACCAAACAAGGTGTTGCGTCGAATATTTGGAGAAGAGGGAGTCGTAGCTGGTCGCGCTTCTTCAAGCGTCGTTACATCAGATACTCGCGTTACAGCGATAATCTTTTCTGCAGCAACTTCTCGTAGAGAATTAGCCATGCGACTGGCTTCCTCTGGCTGTTTATCCTTGACAGAGATTGAGACGATACGAGTGTCAGCTGGTACAGTCACTTGAACTTTGCTAGCTAACGTTTTTGCTGGCATATCCAATTTCAAATTTGTCGCTACCTTTTCCAATACATCCTGCGAAAGGATAATCTCACGGTAGTCTTTTACCAGATAAGATCCTGCCTGCAAATCCTGATTTGTCAGCCCCGGCTTGTCTCCTTGATTACGGTTGACTACGTAAATACGCGTGGTGCTCGTATATTCTGGCTTAACAATAAAAGTGCTATATGCAAAAGCTCCCGCCCCTGTCACAAGTGCCGCTAATAAAATCATTAGCTTGCGTTTCCATAAGGTTTTAAATAATTGAAATACATCGATTTCTATCGTATTTTGTTCTTTCATCATTTCTCCTAAATTAGTTGATCCATTACAATTTTTCGAGGGTTGTCTATAAAAAGTTCCTGAGCCTTCGCTTCTCCGTATTTTTGGGTAACAAGGTCATATGCTTCTGCCATATGAGGAGGTCTACCGTCTAGATTGTGCATATCACTTGCAATCACATGAACCAAATCACGCTCCAAGAAATACTGCGCTCTTTTTTTCATGAATTTATAAGGTTCTCCAAAAAGTTTGGATTTGAGGACATGTGAACTATTTACTTGCGTGTAGCAGCCCATATCAATCAGCTCTCGAACGCGTTTTTCATCATTTTCAAGTGCATCATAACGCTCGATGTGGGCAATGACGGGAGTAATTCCCAACATCAATATTTTACTCAAGGCACTATGAATATCGCGATAAGGGGTGTTCATACTAAACTCTATCAAGGCATAACGACTATCATTGAGGGTCGGAATCCGATTTTTTTCCAGCTTATCCAAAACATCTGGTGTGTAGTAAATTTCAGCCCCATAAGCAATGACCAAGTCACTCGCGACTTCCTTAGCTATTTCCCGAACCTGAAGAAAGTTTTCTGCTATCTTCTCTTCTGGAGTTTCAAACATGCCCTTGCGACGGTGAGAGGTAGAGACAATGGTTCGCACCCCCTGCCTGTAGGCTTCTGTCAAGAGAGCCTTACTTTCCTCTCTTGACTTGGGACCATCATCTACATCAAAGACAATGTGCGAATGAATATCAATCATTTCATCTGCCCTCCAACACGTCTTGAATAGCAGTTTTGACAGATGCAAGGCTACTGTCGTTAATTTCCATCATATAGAGGTTACTATCTGGCATCGCATAGGAAGGAAGATCCATCCGTCCCGTACCCTTCAAGTCTTGCGAATTCACTTTGTAAGTTCCACCACTTTCTAACTGAGCATTGACCAAGTTCATCATAGTCTCAAGTGGCATGTTTGTTTGGATAGAATCTTGCAAGCTATCAATGATCGTACTATAATTTTTCAGTGCTTCGGTCGAAGTTAATTTTTGAAGGATAGCCACAATCACCTTTTGTTGATTGCGTCCACGATCACGATCTCCATCTGCTAGAGAGTAGCGCTCACGAACAAATCCCAGAGCCTGCTCAGAATCTAAGTGGACATTTCCAACTGGGAAATGGAACTTCCCGTGTAGAGATGTGAAATCTTGGTCATTATAAACATCTACGCCACCTAAAAGGTCAATCAACTTCAAGAACGAAGTGAAGTTCAAACGGACATAGTAATTGATATCAACCCCGTATAGGTTTTCCAGGGTATGAATCGACGAGTCTACTCCATAAATCCCTGCATGGGTCAATTTATCTTTTTGATTATTTCCACCATCTGCGATTGGTACATAAGCATCACGTGGCGTTGTGGTCAAGAGGATTTTCTTGGTATCTCGATTGACAGTCATCAGGATATTGACATCTGAACGCGACACAGAACTAATTGGACCATAAGTATCAATTCCACTAACATAGATATTGAAAGACTGATTCTTAGACGTCTTAGGAGCTTCTACTTTTTTAGTGAATCCCTTGGTATAAATCTTTTTTATCTTCGATGCGTAATCTGGATACTCCGATTCGATGATATTTTCAAAGACACTATTTAGGACAATGGCCTTAGTCTCCCCTGCAATCAAACTCTTGTAAGCTGCCAAGTAAGACGAACTCTGATTGACCGTCAAATCGGTATTCTGACTTGACTTGATATCAGCTAGTAGTTTTTGAATATTTTCATTATCAGTCCCAGTCGGTGCTGTCACACTCGTCAGTTGCGTAACATTTCCAATCTCACTATCTGCTAAAACAGCAACACTGATCGAATATTCTGAGTAATTAGAAGTCGCATTTAAACGATTGGTCAATCCAACAAACTGCTGTACTGCAAAAAGCGACACAGAGCTGGCAAATATAGAGAGCACCAACAGAAAAATGGTAAATTTTTCAGCTTTTTTATAGATAATCAAGAGCAATCCTACTAAGGCAACTAGTAGAACTAACGCAGTTGCCACTAGATTAAGATATCTAAAAGCAAGGATATTATATTTAAAAATCAAAAACAATAAAAAGCTAGCCAACAATAGATAAACAGTTAACAAGGCTATGTTAACGCTTCGCTTTACTTTTCCTGAGCGAGATCTCTTTGAACGTTTCGTCATGACATTCCCCTATACTATAATAATTAAAGTAATTATATCACAAAAGTAGGACAAATTCCATTCATTCCCACAATTCTCAGCGTTTTCATTCCTTTTTTCTTAGCTATATTTTGAAGTAACCGCTTTCATTATTTAGAACCTTGAGCAAACAAAAACAAGATCCCTTGCAAGAGACCTTATTTAACTTTTTATTTGATATGATTTTCAAATTCTTTTTGACTCTTTTCGATAGCCTTTTTACTCTCTTCTTCCCACTTGGCCTTGGCTTCATCAAATTGTTTCTTGGTAACAGGATCTTTTTGTAATCTCATGTACTTGTAATTATTTCCATCACCCTTGATACCCACTAGGGAGTAAGCACGTGTAAACGGAGTTACTTTAGTTACAGAGGCTGTACCGCCATTTGACATAGCAGACATGACCAGAGAATTGTCGATCATCCAAGCTTGAGCTTCAGCGTATTTTTCATAACGCTTAGCGACATCTTTGTTCTCAGCATCTGCTTCTTTCAAGAGTTGTGTATAGGTATCGAGTCCCAAACTCTTGATGAGCTCTTGGTCTTCCTTGGCGTCAAGACCAAAAATTTTGAGATAGAAACCAGTTTCAGCATTGAAGGGATCTAGATAAGTTGATGGATCCTGGTAATCACCAACCCAACCATCAAAGTTTAGGTCGTAATCACGAGCTGCTGGATTTGGTGCTAGGAAGGCAACATTTCCAAAGTCATCTGTAGAAAGCTGTTGAACATCAATGACGATATTGTCAGAACCTAGTACTGTTTCAAGGGTTTGTTTAACCGAGTTCATACCAGAAACCGCATTTTTATTCGTCTGATCAACAGGGACATCCAAATGGATTGGGAAAGTCACGCCTTGGGCTTCCAATTCCTTTTTAGCTTCCGCAAATTTTGCTTGGGCCTTTTCCTTGTTAAAGTAGGCATCTTGAGCATCTGCCAAATTGATACCTGACCACTCAGTTCCGTAGTTCACAAGCTTAGAAGCTGTTACTTCTCCAAAGGTCTTATCTCCCACCTGGACAAATATTGGAGGAACTAGAGTATTACGAAGGGTTTTGCTCGCTGCTTCTTCACCGTTAGATTGAGCAGAGTAGGCTGTTCGATCAATACCAAAGTTGATAGCCTGACGGAAATTTTTATTTAAGATAGCTGTTTGAGCTGATTTCTTTTGTTCGTCCGTTGTTTTAGCGGTATGATTATAGGTTTTGCGGTTGACGTTAAAGTTAAAGTACCAAGATGTCTTATCTTGTAAGCTATAGACGATATTGTCTTGGTATTTTTCTTTTGTCTTAGCATAGTTCGAACTATTTGGATAGACTCCTGCAATCGAGTAAGCACCACTTTCAAAGTTTCGAATGGTCATCTCCTGATCTGACCCATCAAAGTAAGCTAACTTAACTTTTTCAATGGTTACTTTATCATGATCATAATAGTGTGGATTCTTCACATATTCGATCGAAGATTTTGATGTGAAATCTTTTAACAGATAGGGACCGTTATAAAGGATGCTGTCTGGTGTCAAGGTACCAAAATCTTTATCCTTTGATTTCAAGAACTCTTCGTTGACTGGGAAAAGAATACTATTGGTTGTCTTTGAATTCCAATACGGTTCTGGTCGAGTCAAAGTGTACTCGACTGTGTAATCATCCAAGGCTTTGACACCGACAGTTGAAAAGTCATTGGTCACACCCGTCACATAGTCATTCAATCCCTTGATTGAATTTTGGATCAGATCCATGGCTTGCCCCTTGTTGTCCGCGGCATATTTGATCCCAGTGACAAAATCCTGAGCCTTGACTGAAGCATATTCCTCACCATCAGCCGTATACCACTTGGCATCTCTTCTGAGTTTGTAGGTATAGGTCAAACCATCTGCTGAAACAGACCAATCTTCAGCTAGAGCTGGCGTTAGATTGCCATAGCTATCATTTTCCAGCAAACCATCTACGAGATTGGTAATAACGGCAGTGTTATCCGCATAATAATCTAGAAGATAGTTAAAAGTTGTCGGATTCGCACTAAATGTTGATGAATAAGTGCTAGTATCTGTGTTGGACTGTCCACATGCAGAGAGCATAATCCCTGTCGCTAGGACAAGACCTGTCCCGATAAGTCTTTTTTTCATTTTAATCATTCACTCCTTTATGTCACTTCTTATAACATAACCATATTCTATCAAATCCATCCCAAATTGTAAAGTTTATGTTTTTCCAGCAAATGATTAACCTACACTAGCATTGACAGCTCTAGAATACAATTAGCCGCTGAGTGTGCAAAAATAAATAGGCGACTAGTTTGGTTTTCGAAATTCTTTCGAACCGATAGAAGACGAAACCCAAGGCATCCATCCGCTTTCCAAACCGTTTCCAAAACCTTTCGGAAGAACGCAGATAAGATTCGATCGCCTAATTCTAAAGTAAAGCAGGAAACTGCTAACAGCCTTATAAAAGCCACCAAACGCTATTCCTTTGATTTCTGTGACTTTTATAAGTTTAAGAAACAGTTCTTCGTCTCTCTGAATATAAAAACAGAGAGGACAGTCGCTGTCCTCTCCAAATCTTAACTAACATCAATCCGCTTCAATTAACAAAGAGCTTGACGAAGTTAGAAATTTATTTTATTTATAATTGTAAGCCCAGTAATAGTCCCCGTTTCCACTAACTACTGCTGCTACAGCTCCTTCTGTCGCATTTGGATCCAAAAGCAATTCTCTCAAACCGCCATTTGCCCATTTCTTGACAACAGTAGCTGCATCTTGATCACGACGACCAACAAAACCTGAGCTATCGTATTGGCGAGAGATCTGGTTTGCTTTTGGTAGAGCTTGATTTTGATAAATCTCATCTGACCAAGTCAATTCTTTCAAACCTTGTTCCTTACGAATTTCATTGATTCCAGCGAATGCTTCTTTGGCCTTTTCCATATAGTAATAATTCGTATCATCCGTCGCAGCAACGCGGAAGACAAATTTCACATAACCAAATTCTACATCGCGGTATTTTTCTTCATCCACTCCGCTCTTGAGGTTGGCAACTAAAACATAATCTCTAGCCCAAGGATCATTTTTGGTCTTCTCAAAGATATCCTCATCTTCAATTTCCCAAGTGACCTTTGCATCCCAACCCGCGTTATCTAAAAACTTAGGATTTAGTTTTTCGATCACATAGTTTTTGAATTCCTCGACATTTTGGAAAGGAAGTGCTTGTCCTGCTTTGGCAGTTTCGACTAAATTAGTCGAATACAATTTCACGCTAGAGTTTTGATCGCTATAGCTATACTCATCATCTACGGGATTTGAGTGCAAGTTCGGATCCAGCGCTGGGTCAGTTGGATCTGTCATTCCATGTAGCTTCCATACATCTCCCGTCCACTTCCAGTAGGCTGTGTAACCTGTAACTGCATCGTTTGATTCAACGTAGTAATAGTGATTGGTACCATCAAAGGCATAGTTTGTATCATTTTCCAGAATCTTGTCACCTGGTTTTCCTGGTGGGATGACTAATTTGGGTTGGCTTCCATTTGGAGCCCATAATAAGTGCTCTAAACCTGGTGCTGGTTTTTCAACATACGGAGGTATCTGATTTTCACTCGGTTCATCTGTTGTTACCAAACCTGGAGTCTCTGGGACAGAGGGATTGATTGAATTATCTGGTTTTGGTTCTTCATTTGGCTGGTCTGGTTTTGGCGAAAAAGGATCCAACTCACCATCAGCTCCATTGAATAGGGGATTTTCTGGAAGTTCGATTGTTCCCAAGTCAAAAGGAGTATACTCACCGTCCGCGCCTCCGTAAGACGGAACCTCTGGAAACTCAATAGTACCTGATTCAAAAGGATTAAATTCCCCGTCAGCTCCATTGAATGGTGGATTCTCTGGAAGTTCGATTGTTCCCAAGTCAAAAGGAGCATATTCACCGTCCGCACCTCCGTAAGACGGAGTCTCTGGAAACTCAACGGAGTCTCTGGAAACTCAATAGTACCTGATTCAAAAGGATTAAATTCCCCATCAGCTCCATTGAATGGGGGATTTTCTGGGAGTTCCACCCCACCTGGATTTTCTAACTCCGACTCTTTTTGATTATCCGCAGATTTCTTGACAAACACCCAACGACCATTTTGGTAGTAGTAATAATCCCCATTTTCTAATACATAGTAATGGTAGCCATTCTCGTAACGATAGTGGTTATCATTTACTAAGTTGTTAGTGGAAGAACTGTTGTCACGATTGTTTGTCAGTGGTTTCCACTCACCATCACGGTAAATATAGTAACTACCATCACTCATACGATAGTAGTAGCTGCCATTCCAGTAAAAATAGCGACCACTATCTGGCTGTCGGTAGTTGTATCGATTCCAATAATTATAGTCATAACCCCAATCATCAAAATCATAGTCCCAACTATGACGGGAATCCCAACGATAATCTGCATGAACCGTTGGTGTTACAGAAGCTGAAACTGCAACTGCTGTCGCCAGAGCCGCTCCCGCCAAAAGACCATATTTTCTATTCATTTTAAATTAAACCTCCAAAAAAGAATCGCTGGTCATAACGTTCGGAAAACTTTTGTGCACTATTCGTTTTTCGGACTATAAACAAGGAATATATTTTATAAAATATAAATTGGATTTATTGAACACTTTTTTATATTTATTGCGTTCAATAACAGTTATAGCACTTTCATAATTTAAAATCAAAAAAATAACATAGTTACCATTATTTTTAAAAAACAGTATTTTTAGTTGCTACAATAAGCATTTTATAGTTTTAAACTTAAAACTATAAAATGCTAGATACTTACTTAGGAATTATTTTAAATTCATTTATACTGCATAAATATTCTTAAAGTGATTTTCCATATAAATATTAAAGTTCGTTTTTTTGAGGTTTCTACTCGCTCTATTTCACAATACACTAGAATTATCTTCAAGAAGCATCGTTTTAAGTTTTGGCTGCTCCGAAACTAATTAAAAAAGCTTTTACGCCTGAGATTACTTATCAGTTTTTCATTTCAACTTCAATTGTCATTCAAGAACTGATTTTACGACGACTGCTGTCTCCAAACCAGAAAAAGGAAGTACAGATTTCCTGCAACTTCCTTTTCTTTTATAGACTATTTGACGTGTTTTTCTAGCTCTTTTTGGTATTTGGCATTTGTTTCAATCTTTTCTTTCTGCCATTTCTTGAGAGCTTCTTCGTATTCTTTTGTAGTCACGACATCCTTTTGCAACTCCAAACCTTTGAATACAAACGGGTCTCCCTTGATTCCGACTTGTGAGTATGCTTTTGAGAATGGTACAGTACGACTAACAGTTGGAGAACCACCTGAAGAAGCTACTGGGATTAAGAGTGAGCTATCCGATACCCAAGCTTGAGCTTTAGCGTATTTTTCATAACGCTTATTAAGGTCGCTAGTTTCAGCTGCAGCATCATCCAAGAGTTTCTTGTATTCGTCCAGTCCAACTTGAGCCATCACTTCTGGATCTTTTCCGCGGGTGATCCCCAAGTGTTTAAGGGCTGAGCCCTTCTTAGCATCAAGAATGTTGAGGTAGGTGGCTGGGTCTTGATAGTCTGGTCCCCAACCAGTTCCGTTCAAGTCATAATCTTTTTGGGATGGCACCTTGGCTTGAGACGTAATGCTCATTTTTTCATTATCGGTCATTTGAAGAACATCGACAATGACATTTTCAGTACCAAGTGTTGACTCGATAGACTGCTTGAGTGAGTTGGTTTGTTGAACGGCAATGACATCGGTCTGTTCAACTGGAACATCCAAACGGATTGGGAAGGTGACACCCTTGGCCTGCAATTCTGCCTTAGCCTTTGCAAAGGCTGCCTTGGCTTTTTCAGGACTGTATAGCGTATCCTTGCCATCTGTAAGGGCTACATCTTTCCACTGATCACCATAAGAAACGAGCTCTGCCTGAGCCAACTCTCCAAATGTCTTTTCACCTACTTGAACGTAGTCATGAGGTACTAGGCTATTACGGATAATCTTGTCCGCCCCTTCTTCACCATTCAACTGAGCCGTGTAAGAGTGACGGTCAAGGGCAAAGTTCAGTGCCTGACGGAAGTTCTTGTTGAGAAGAGCTTCTTTGGTTGATGTTTTTTGAGCTTCGTCTGTTTTGGCTGTTTTATTGTAAGACTGGCGGTTTACGTTAACAGTGAGGTAGTAGCTTGTCGCTTCTTGTGGACTGTAGACAATCTTATCGCCGTACTCTTTCTTAGTTGACTCAAAGTTTGAGCTTGTTGGGAAGAGACGGGCTGTTGTATAAGCACCTTGTGTAAAGCTGCGAATCAAAGATTCTTGGTCAGATCCATCGTAGAAAGTTAGTTTGATGTTGTCAATCTTAACATTGTCCTTATCCCAGTAGTTTGGATTCTTTTCATATTCGATGACTGATTTTGAAGTCAATGATTTCAAGAAATAAGGACCGTTATAAAGAATACTTGATGGTGTTGGTGCACCATAGTCACTCCCTTTAGAATTCAAGAATTCTTCATTAACTGGAAGCATGGTTGCAGTTGTGACTTTAGAGTTCCAGAAACTTTCTGGTTTATTGAGTGTATATTCAACCGTATAATCGTCAACAGCCTTGACTCCTACAGTAGAAAAGTCATTGCTTTCACCACTAATGTAGGCAGCCAAACCTTTGATAGAATCTTGAAGGAGAGAGAGGCCGTCTGATTTACCATCAGCTGCATGTTTCAGACCCGTAACAAAGTCCTGAGCCTTGACTTCAGCATACTCTTCTCCCTCAGAAGTATACCATTTTACACCCTTACGAAGTTTGTAGGTATAGGTCAAGCCATCTTTAGAAACAGACCAATCTTCTGCAAGCGACGGAATCAAGTTCCCGTATTTATCGTTTTCCAAGAGGCCATCGACAACGTTGGCTATAACGTCAGAAGTTGAGCTCTTGCTCGTCACGCTGTAGTCCAAAGATGATGGATCTATTGCATAGACATAAGAAAATGTCTTGGGAGCATCAGCCTTCTTTTCACTTTGCCCACAAGCAGTTAACAGTAGGGCTGCACTCAAAACAGCACCTGCTCCTAAGAGCCACTTTTTCGATTTCATAAGTAATCTCCTTAAAGATAGTGTTTTCACCATTATACCCTATTTTTTCATAAAAGCAAGGACTTTCGACAGATTTTTTAGAAAATTCTAACAAATATTTTTTAAAGATTTTTCTACATAATTTTTAGTAAAAGAACCTCAAGCATCAAAGACTTGAGGTTCTCTCATTTTAGTCAGTCATTTCCACACAGAAGGCTTCCCATGGAGCCAAGGTCTGTTTCTCAAGCGCTTCTTGAGCCACAGTGTTTTCAATCAAGACAGATTTCACTTTTCCTTCTACTGAAAAGTTTTGTTTTTCATTGGACAAATTAGCCACGACTAGGAATCGACGGTCACCGTCCTTACGGATATAAGCAAAGACCTTATCAGTCGTATCAAGTAGTTCAAAGTCAGCTCGAATCAGCCAGCTATTCTCCTTACGGATTTGAACCAGCTTCTGATAGGTATAGAAAATAGAATCTGGATTTGCCAGTGCTTCTTGAACGTTGATTTCTTCGTAGTTTGGATTGACTGCCAACCAAGGGTAACCTGTTGAGAAGCCAGCATTTTTACTCTCATCCCATTGCATCGGAGTACGGGCATTATCACGACCGATGACACGGATACTGTCCATAATTTCCTCCAGAGAAACACCTTTTTCAAGAGCTTCACGCGCATAGTTGAGGGATTCTATATCCTCTACTTGGTCCAGTGTTTCAAACGGATAATTGGTCATCCCAATCTCCTCACCCTGGTAGATATAAGGTGTCCCTCTCATGAGATGAAGCAGGATTGCAAAGGCTTTAGCAGATTTTTCACGGTATTCTTGGTCATTTCCCCAGATAGAGACGATGCGAGGGAGGTCATGGTTGTTCCAGAAGAGGGAATTCCAACCGTCTTCAACTCCCAACTCTGTCTGCCATTTGTTGAAAATTTCCTTTAATTTCCCTACATTTAACTCTTTTTGGTAGTGCCACTTAGGTTGCCCTTCCTGATACTGAAGACAGATGTGTTCAAACTGGAAGACCATTGACAATTCTTGTCCTTTTGGATCCGAGTAAAGCTTAGCAATCTCTGGCGTTGCTCCCCAGGTCTCTCCTACTGTCAAGAGATCTTTGTCGCCAAAGGTTGCTTGATTCATTTCCTTGAGATAGGGATGGAGCATAGGACCATTATTCACTACCTTCTCATCAGGAATTTTCCCAATCATGTCAATGACATCCATACGGAAACCGCCAATGCCTTTCTCAATCCAGAAGTTCATCATCTCATAAATTTTCTGGCGCACTTTTTCATTTTCCCAGTTGAGATCAGGCTGTTTCTTACTGAAAAAGTGGAGATAGTATTGACCCGACTTTTCATCGTATTCCCAAGCAGATCCACTAAAGATAGACTCCAAATCATTGGACTCATCCCGCCAGATATAGTAGTCTCGCTCAGGGCTGTCAGGATTTTCACAGGCCTCTACAAACCAGGCGTGTTCATCCGAGGTATGATTGACCACCAAGTCCATGATAATTCGAATATCACGCTTCTTAGCTTCTGCGATCAGTTCATCCATATCCTCCATGGTTCCGAAAATAGCTGCAATGGCTTGATAATCAGCAATATCATAGCCATTATCGTCCATAGGGCTGTCATAAACAGGAGAAAGCCAAATCGCTGTGATTCCTAACTTAGCTAGATAGTCTAACTTACTAGTAATTCCTGGCAAATCGCCAATCCCATCTCCGTTGCTGTCCATAAAACTCTTTGGATAGACTTGATAGACTACGGCATTGTGCCACCATTTTTCTTGCATTTTCTTACCTCATTGTTTTAATAATCTACAGTCTATGATAGCGCTTTTTTTAACTTAGTGCAAGCGTTTGCCTAATCTTTTTAATTTCTTTTTTAGCTCCGTAGTTTCCTATCTTCCAATTTTTTATTATAATAGAGGTCAGAGGTAAAAAAATGAAAAAACAAGCTTTTAGTTCTGAACAATATTTGAATCTACAGCGCGACCATATCTTGGAGCGCATCAACCAATTTGATGGCAAGCTCTATTTGGAGTTTGGTGGCAAAATGTTAGAAGATTTCCACGCTGCCCGTGTTCTTCCCGGTTATGAGCCTGACAACAAAATCAAGCTCTTGCAAGAATTGAAAGAGCAGGTTGAGGTTGTGATTGCTATTAACGCAAGCAACATCGAGCATTCTAAAGCGCGTGGCGACCTAGGCATTTCTTATGACCAAGAAGTTCTTCGTTTGATTGACAAATTCAATGAGCTGGGAATTTTTGTTGGTTCCGTTGTCATCACACAGTACGCTGGCCAACCAGCTGCAGATGCCTTCCGCAACCAACTTGAGAAAAACGGGATTGATTCTTATCTTCATTATCCAATCAAAGGATACCCGACTGATATGGACCACATCATTTCTCCAGAAGGTATGGGGAAAAACGACTACATCAAAACCAGTCGCAACTTGATTGTCGTAACTGCTCCTGGACCTGGTTCTGGGAAATTGGCAACTTGTATGTCAAACATGTACCATGACCAAATCAATGGTATCAAGTCTGGCTACGCTAAATTTGAAACCTTCCCTGTCTGGAATCTGCCCCTTCATCATCCAGTCAACTTGGCCTACGAGGCTGCCACAGCAGACCTTGATGATGTCAACATGATTGACCCCTTCCATCTCCAAACCTACGGAGAAACCACTGTCAATTACAACCGTGATATCGAAATATTCCCAGTGCTCAAACGTATGTTGGAACGCATTCTCGGTGAATCTCCGTACGCTTCACCAACAGACATGGGTGTCAACATGGTTGGTTTTGCTATTACAGATAATGAAGCTGCTATCGAAGCTTCTAAACAAGAAATCATCCGTCGCTACTATCAGACTGTACTTGATTTTAAAGCTGAAAAAGTCGGAGAATCTGCTGTCAAGAAGATTGAACTTCTCATGAACGACCTCGGTATCACACCTGCAGACCGTAAGGTTGCTGTTGCTGCACGCCAAAAAGCAGAAGAAACTGGTGGCCCTGCCCTAGCTCTCGAATTGCCATCTGGCGACATTGTCACTGGTAAAAACTCAGAACTCTTTGGTCCTACAGCCGCTGCCTTGATTAATGCCATCAAGAAATCAGCTGACATCGCTAAAGAAGTGAAACTAATCGAGCCTGAAGTTGTCAAACCAATTCAAGGCCTTAAGATTAATCATCTCGGCAGTCGCAATCCACGCCTGCATTCAAATGAAATCCTGATTGCTCTTGCAATCACAGCTATGGAAAATCCTGATGCTGCGCGTGCCATGGAAGAACTTGGCAACCTCAAAGGAAGCGAAGCCCACTCAACCATCATCTTGACCGACGAAGACAAGAATGTCCTTCGCAAACTAGGCATCAACGTAACCTTTGACCCATTCTACCAATACGATCGCTTGTATCGGAAGTAAATAAACAAGGCTGGATAAAACTCAATTCGAGGGAAAAATCCAGTAAATCTTTACATGATAAAAGATAAAACGCATAATATCAAGGCTTTTGAACACTTGATATTATGCGTTTTTATGATTTTCAATTCTCATTTATTTCAATGAAGTTGTCAACTCGACACAGGCGCCTCCTTGGTCTGGATTGAGCAGGGTCAGACGACCACCGTGCAAGAAAGCTACCTGCTTAGAAAAGGCTAAGCCGATACCATGATGGGGATTAGCTGAATTGCGGCTTTGGTCACTCTGATAAAAGAGCCGTTCCGCTCCCAGCAGCATCTCCTCTGAAAATGCAGGGCCATTGTTCCAGATAGCAAAAACCAACTGGTCCTGCTGCACTGATACCATCAGCTTTACTTCCTTTTGATTCTGGTCTGCATGTTCAAGCGCATTCAGTAAAATATTGAGCAAAGCTCGCTTGAGATAGTCCAAATGAATTGACAAAATCAGACTAAGCTCACAATCTTCTTGGAGGTAGAAACGATGGCTTTCCTGTTTGCTGAACAGCGCCCAGTCGTCCTGTAAAGAAGCCAAAAAGTCCTCCAAGGAAAGCTGAATGAACTGATTAGAATCAATCTGAAAAGTCTTAGCGTAATCAATCAAAGAGCCACAATACTCTTCCATCTTGTGACTAGCCTGCAAAATCTCAGCAGCATAGTCTGCCTGAGGCTGGCTCAACTGCGCCAATTCCAAGAGCTCAGCATTCCCCTTAATCACAGTTAAGGGCGTTTTCAAATCGTGCGATGTCGCTGATAGCTGTAGAATCAATTCCTGATTATGCTGCTGCTCTTTTTCTAGAAGACGAGCATTTTCTTGATGGCTGCTTCGTAAATCGCTATAAACTTCTAGCATTTCCTCGATCCGAAAAAGCTGGCTTTGATTTTCTTCTAAAAGCTTCTCGCTCCTTAGCATTTTTATTTCCCTGTCGATTTTTCGGAGCAATTTCAAAATATGATAAAAAGTAATCAGCAGCAAGCTCCCTGCCCAAAAGAACAAGGTGAAAAGGGCATAATCGCTGCCTTGTGTAAATTCATAGCCGATAAGCACAAAAATCAAAACATGAAAAAAGACGATTTTTAAACTGGTTGTCCAGACTAGGCTTTTGAAATTTCGGGTTCTAATTGCCATCTATAGCCTACTCCTCTCACTGTTGCGATTGCTTGCAGCCCTTCTTGTTTGCATTTTTGGCGAATCTGATATACATATTCTGAGATGGAGCGAAGCTGTGTTTCTGAGCTTTCTGGATAAAGTAAGGTATGCAGGCGTTCAGCTGAAAAGGTCTGTTTGGGATTGCTAGCTAGTAAATGCAGCAATTTAAACTCTCGCTCTGAGAATTTCAAGACTTTACCAAAACAGGCAACTTCATAGCGCTCCGGATAAAATTGACAAGAAGCAATTTCAGAATAGCGCTCCTCACGTCTTTCCTCCCGCCGAAGATGAGCTCTGACACGCGCCAGCAATTCTTTGGTTCCAAAAGGCTTGACAACATAGTCATCTGCTCCACGAAAGAGCCCTTCCACCTTGTCCGCCTCCAACTCCTTGGCCGTCAGAAAGATGATTGGACACGAAAGATGAGGACGAATGTAGGAACACAGCTCAAAACCATTTACAGGCTCCATCATCACATCCAGCAGAATCAAGTCATATCCGACAAAATGCGTCAGCTCTAGCTCTTCTATCTGATCAAGCGTCGTCACATCATAAGCATCAAGCTCTAGGACGTTTTTCACCAGCTTCAAAATGCTTTGGTCGTCATCAACCACCAAAATACGATACTGTCTCATAATTTCCATTATAGCATACCTCTAGCGAACATCTCGTTTCAAGGTTAAGAATATAGCAGAGCTCCAAACCAAAGCTAACCATAACAGCTGTGTTCCCAGCCCTGATAGATCTATTGAATGCTGAAGCCCTTCATACTCAAAAAGATTTAGCGTAGCCAGATCGGGCAGGTATTTTGCTTCTTTGATGAAAGTTGCCAATAGACGGCTGAGACCAATCAAGAGAGGAAAGAGCACCGACACCGGCACAATCCAAGATTGAAAGAGCAAAGCGAGTCCAGCTGCTAAAAAAGCCAGAAAAAGATTGCTGAGAAGACCAAAAGAGCTGTAATAGAGGAATTCCCCCAGTAAGGACCAGCTGAAGGCTAGGTCAAAACGAGCCAGCATAACAAGGAAACAACTGCCTATCACGACACTGTAGAGAGCCAAGAGCAGCAAGGCCAGAAAAAGGCTTTTCCCAGCCAACCAAGCCTTTCTATTTGATACGGTTAGAAAATTCGTTCGCATCCCTGACTTGACAAACTCCTGGGCAAAATAGAGGGAAGTAAAGATGACGATGACAGGCTGCGCCAGATAGAGGGCATGCAAAGCCTCGCTCAGAGCCTTCGTCTGGCCAACTGCTGTCTGACTGTAGTCAAGATTCATCAGAAAAAAAGGAACGACTACCAGAGCCACCAAGGCGGCACCAAGAGCGAGATAGTAAGAACGGAACTTAATCCATTCGCTTCTAAGTAGAGCTTTTATCATCAGTATCGCCCTCCTAAATCCGTCTTCAAAAAGCGCAGAGAGGTAATACCGCCGATGACTAGTAACCATGCACCAAGTATCAACAGTCCTTGTGAGGGATTGTTGGCATATTGGGAAGTCGGCGTTGCAGTAAACAACTCTCCTGCCGGCTGTGGCAAATAAGCCCCCCAACTCGTGTGAGCTGCCAGGTAGTTTCCCAGATTATAGATCTGTGGCACGAGAAAAAGCAGAGGAACTAGCATGGTCCGAGCCAATAAACCTAACAAAAACGAAAGGATTCCTAATAAGGTTAGAGATAAAGTTTTCCACAAAATCAAACTCCAAGCTACCTGATTGAGCAGAATCGGATCAAGCCCTTCCTTTCCTAAAGCCAGATGCATGACCATATAACTAAAGTAAATTGATAAAAAGCTAGTGGCAAGAGAAAAGCAAGTGAAGGTCATGAGTTTTCCGACAAGCAGCTTCAGACGGTTATTACAGGTCAAGAGGCTAGTTCTCAAGCTATGAGACTGAAATTCCATAGCTCCCAAAATTCCAGCTAAGATGACCAAAACCATGCCTGCCATAGAAGCTCCATTGAGGCCTAGATATTCCAGCGGATCAATGGCTTCTGCCAGACCGGGAACCGTCTTAGGGGTGGCATCCAAGCCAATAGACAAATACTGTCGGCCCTCCAGCCAGGATACAGCAGGCACCAATAGCAGCATGAAGGCCATACTCACTCTGAAAGCCTTGGTTGAGCGAATTTTCAACCATTCCGAATGCAATAAGGACATCGTTTCTTTCATCTTAAACCTCCTCTGTCAAATCAAAGAAGAGATCTTCTAGACTGTCTGAATCTTGCAGTACCTCTTCCAATTGTCCCTGCTCAATAATTCGCCCATGATGAATCAAGACTACATCATCTGTCACCATTTGCACCTCTGATAAGATATGAGAAGATAGAAGTACCGTTTTCCCTAAATCAGCCTGCTGACGGATGAACTTTCTAAACCATTTGATCCCACTTGGATCCAGTCCATTAGTCGGCTCATCTAATATGAGAAACTGAGGATCACCCAGCAAAGCTGCTGCCAGACCCAGCCGCTGACCTTCCCCCAGAGACAGGCTTGATAAGAGGTCCTTCCTCTTATGAGCGATTCCAGTCATCTCCAAAACCTCATCAATTCGAGACTTGGGAATAGCATTACTCGCCGCGATAATTCGCAGATGGTCATAGACCTTTCGATTTGTCAGACCGCCTATGCCGTCAAAGGCTGCACCTACAGTTCTGAGCGGATAGGTCATTGACTGATAGGTTTGCCCATCAAAAGTCGCAGTACCAGACGTCGCCCGATCTAACCCCAAGAGAATCCTCAAGGTCGAACTTTTCCCTGCACCATTTGGGCCCAGAAAGGCTGTAATCCGACCGCTTCTAGCTGTAAAAGAAATATCTTCCAAAATCTGCTTGCTCCCATGCTTTTTGCAGACGCCTTCTATTTTCACCATATGTTCCATACTGAACTCCTTTATCTTTATTTCCTCCAGTATACCCAATCTAGTTCAGAATTAGTTCAGAGATCAAGCAAAAATTCTAAAAGTTGACTCCACTTTTCAAAAGTTGCTCTAGCTTCATTAGAAAGAACTCAGTTTTTCTTTTCCTTTACTCCATTCTTTCTTTATAATTCTGAGGTTTATGTATGGGGACTTTATTATCATTCTAGTACCAAAAAGTCATTTATCAAACTCCATCAAGAGCAGGCTTTATGATATAATGAAAGAAGAAAACTGAAAGGAACGACCATGTCAAAAGAAGTTATTGTTGAAAGTTTTGAACTTGACCACACCAATGTTAAAGCACCCTATGTTCGCTTGATTGGAGAAGAAACAGGACCAAAGGGAGATATCATCTCCAACTTTGATATTCGCTTGGTGCAACCAAATGAAGACTCTATCCCTACCGCTGGCCTTCACACTATCGAGCACCTCTTGGCCAAACTCATCCGTACCCGCATTGACGGCATGATTGACTGTTCGCCATTTGGCTGCCGTACAGGTTTTCACATGATTATGTGGGGGCGCCATACCAGTGCTGAAATCGCGGCTGTTATCAAGGATTCGCTCAAGGAAATCGCTGAAACCACTACTTGGGAAGATGTCCCTGGAACAACCATCGAATCTTGCGGAAACTACAAAGACCACAGCCTCTTTTCTGCTAAAGAATGGGCAAAACTCATCTTGGAACAAGGAATCTCAGATGATGCCTTTGAGCGTCATATCATCTAAACACAAAAGGAACCAGCTTTTTAGCTAGTTCCTTTTTATTCTCAAAATCTCGACTTAGGCTTTTTCGCGAATGACCAAAACGCCATCTTCCATATCTGCTTCCAGATGTTTGGCATCTAGATGATCCAAGTGGAAGTCTGTCACCTTATCACGGATTTGTTGCTCAACCACGCGGCGGAGCGGACGAACACCCATAACTTCGTCATAACCTTCTTCTGTGATAAAGTCCTTAGCTGCTTGGCTGACTTCCAAGTCAATGTCTTTCTTAGCCAAGGTTTGGTTGACCTCAGCCAACATCAAGTCCACAATCTTAGAAAGATCTTCCTTATTTAAGTGTGAGAACTCGATAACTGCGTTAAAGCGGTTGAGGAACTCTGGACGGAAGAATGGTTTCAAGCGATCCATCAATTCTGGTTTATCCGCATCTTCTGTCAAGTTGGCTTCATAGCCAAATCCAGCATTTGATGTTGCGATAATGACAGTGTTTTTAAAGTTAACGGTATTTCCTTGACCGTCAGTCAAACGACCATCATCCAAGACTTGGAGGAGAAGGGTGATTACTTGAGGATCAGCCTTTTCAATCTCGTCCAAGAGAATGATAGAGTATGGATTGCGGCGAACACGTTCTGTCAAGGTATTGCTATTGTCATCATACCCCACATAACCTGCTGTTGTACCGATCAACTTAGATACAGCTGTGCGGTCACTGTATTCAGACATATCCAAACGAATGATAGCATCCTTAGTTCCAAACATATCCAGCGCCAATTGCTTAGCAAGTTCTGTCTTACCAACCCCAGTTGGGCCTACAAAGAGGAAGCTACCAATTGGGCGATTGCCTTCATCAAAACCAGCACGGTTACGACGGATAGCACGAGCTACTGCTTCAACCGCCTTATCTTGGCCGATTACCTTGTGTTCCAAGCGATGAGCCATATCTTTCAAACGTTCGATGTCTGACGCTCCCATTTGTGACACTGGAATACCTGTCATTCGTTCCACAGATTCAGCCACATCGTTGATGCTTGCAGTCACTTTCATGTCTTCTGTGTGGTTTTCGACTTTTTTCTCTAATTCTGCAATACGTGTTTTAGCATTGAGAGCTGCTTCAAAGTCTTCTGCCTCAACTGCTTTTTCTTGCTTGTCTTTTTCTGCCTCGATTTCACGTTCAACAGCATGAACATCTGTTACAGGATGTTGAGCTGCCAAGTGAGCTGCCGTTACATCGACAAGGTCAATAGCCTTATCTGGCAAGCTGCGTTGAGGAATGTATTGGACAGAATAATCCACTGCTGCTTTCAAGACTTCGTCTGGCAAGATCACATTGTGATGTTGTTGATAGAGGTCACGAATCCCTTGAAGGATTTTAAAAGTATCCTCTGCCGAAGGAGCATTGACCTTCACTTCGTTGAAACGACGAGCAAGAGCTGCATTTTTCAAGATGGTGTTACGGTATTCGTCTTGAGTTGTCGCTCCAATAACGGTCAATTCACCACGAGAGAGAGCTGGCTTGAGAATGTCCGCAAGCCCTTTAGAACCACTGTCTCCACCAGTGCTACCAGCTCCGAGAATTTGGTGAATTTCATCAAAGAAGAGGATAACATTTCCTGCTTCTTTCACTTCATTGACTAAGTTTTGAACATTTTCTTCAAAGCTACCACGGTATTGAGTACCAGCCTCAAGACCTGAGATATCAATGGAAATAATTTCCTTGTTCTTAATAGCAGCTGGGACATCTCCGTTCACAATAGCTTGTGCTAGACCTTCGACAACGGCTGTTTTACCAACACCTGCATCTCCGACAAGTACAGGATTGTTCTTGGTACGACGGGATAGGATTTCAGATGTTTCTTGAATTTCCTTGTTTCGTCCGATAACAGGATCCAACTTGCCCTCACGAGCTTCTGCGGTCAAGTTTCGACCTAGTTTAGCAAGTATACCGTCTTGTTTCATACCTGAAGCATGTTGTTGCATTTGCGCATCAGATTCTACATTTCCTGGCAATTGACCAGTTGCACGATAATGAGCAAATTCCTCAGGTGTCACTTCTCGTCCATTAATCAAGTAGCGACGGTTTTCAGAACTATATCCTCGCATACCACCCATCAATTGGTTAAATAAATCATCCATGTTGTTAAAGTTATTAAAGTTGTTGTTCATATTCTTTACCTCGTTTATTGTTAGTTATTTGCGATCTCTGATATTGACTATCTTTGACCTTTGTTTTAAAAATTTTAGACTAACTAACTAGCTACCCTACATATAATTTCTGGTTTTTCTTTCTTAAATAAGCCTTCTATCATCTTCTTTTCAAAGTCTGTTAGATTTAACATAGGCCTCACCCCTTTCTCGGGATTCTATACCTCATTCTCAAAGACTAATTCGTTGAAAATGAGCTTTTTAAGGAATTCATTTTCCTTATGTTTCTACTATATCACTTTGGTCAGTAAAAGTCAATAACTTTTTGACCAAATTTGACTATTTTTTTAAAAATTTTTAAGCACACAAAAAGCCAGTCATATCGACTGGCTTTTCTCTATTCCAATTGAATCTTAGCTCAATGCGTCATCCATTGAAAGAACTTCGTGGAAGACACGTTGTGTCAATTCAGTTTTTTGTTCTGGAGTGAGGTATTTAGTATTTACACAGTATCCAGAGATACGTACGATAACGTCTTCACCTGACATGATCTTTTCGTAAACATCGTTCAAGTCCATAACGTTCAAGTTAACGTGTTGTCCACCGTTTTCGAAGTAACCATCAAGGATTGTTACCAAGTTATCAACTTGTTCGTCACGAGTCTTACCAAGAGCACGTGGAGAAACTTGAGTTGTCAATGAGATACCGTCAGCTGCGTAACCAAAGTCTAGGCTAGCAAGTGAGTTCAAGTTTTGCAACCATCCACCTTTAGCTTTGTTAGAAGGGTTAGCACCTGGTGAGAAGAATTCAAGTTTAGACAAGTTCACAGAACCATCTTCGTTGAGGTATACACCTTTGTGGACTGGTGAGTTACCAGTTTGTTTAGAGTAAGCAACGTTAGATGTGATTGTCAAAAGTGATACTGTAGCTTCTGCGTCTTTGTAAAGTTTGTGGCTACGTAGACGTGTTGTGTAAGCTTCGATCAACCATTCTGCCAATTCGTTTGAACGTGGGTCATCTTCACCCCAACGTGGGTATTCACCGATTGTTTCGTAATCGTAGATGTAGCCATCTTCATCACGGATTGGTTTAACAGTAGCGTATTTAATCGCTGACAATGTATCAACAGTGTTAGCAAATCCACAGATACCGAATCCCATGTTGGCACGTTGTTTAGTTGGCAAGAAGGCCATTTGAACAGCTTCGTAGTTGTACTTGTCAGTCATGTAGTGGATGATGTTCAAAGCATCTACATAAGTGTCAGTCAACCAGTCAAGAGATTTTTCAAAGTTCGCTTTAACTGATTCAAATTCAAGAACTTCGTCACGGATAGGATCGATGTCAAATACTTTGTAGTCTTTGTGAACATCGTCGTAACCACCGTTCAAACCAGTAAGAAGAGCTTTCAAAACGTTTACACGAGCACCGAAGTACTGGATGTTGTGGCGTTGATCTTCGTTTTCTGGGTCAAGTGGTGACACACAGCATGAGATACAGCTCATTTCTCCGTATCCGTCTTTAGCCATTGTTGTCACACCTTCGTATTGGATAGAAGAGTGTTTGTGGCTCATATGCATACAGTAGCGACGGAAGTTGTATGGCAATTTGTCTGTCCAAAGAACTGTCAAGTTTGGCTCTGGAGAGTTACCGATGTTGTCAAGAGTGTTCAAGAAACGGTAGTCCATCTTAGTAACACGGTGACGACCGTCGTTACCCATACCAGCCATAGAAGTTGTGATGAAAGTTGGGTCACCTGAGTACAATTGGTCATAAGCTTTTGTACGAGCAAATTTAACTGTGCGAAGTTTCATAACGAAATCATCAACGAATTCTTGGATTTCTGATTCAGTAAATGTACCACGAGCAAGGTCACGTTCTGCAAAGATATCCAATACGATTGGTACACGTCCTAGAGATGTTGCAGCACCGTTGATAACACGGCAGACAGCCATGAAGGCGATGTTAACCCATTGGATTGCTTCTTTCGTGTTCATCGCTGGTTTGCGGACATCAACTCCGTAAAGGTCACCCAAGCGAACAACTTGTTGCAATGCTTGGTATTGAAGGTTTACTTCTTCACGAAGACGGATTGTTTCTTCATCAATTTCTTTAATTGCATTCCAGTCGTTGACTTTTTCTTGCATCAAGTAGTCTGCACCGTAAAGAGCAAGACGTGCGTAAACACCGATGATACGTCCACGTGAGTAGGCATCTGGAAGACCAGTTACAGTGTGAGCGTGACGAGCACGACGAATGTTTGAAGTGTAGGCACGGAAGATACCATCGTTAACTGTTGTTACGTATTTAGTGAAGATTTCGTGAACAGCTGGATCTGGTTCGTATCCATTTTCTTTCAAAGTAGTTTCAGCCATACGGATACCACCTTTTGGCATGAAGTTCAATTTGAAGAGTTCATCGTTTTGGATACCGAAAATCAATTCGTTTTCTTTGTCGATAAATCCAGCAGGAATATCAGCAATAGATGTCGGACGAGTGTCCATTGGGAAACGAGTTTCTTCGTAGTGTGCTTTTGTTTCTTCTACGATTTTTTTGATGTGAAGTGAACGTTCTGTTGGTCCAGCAAGGAAACTTTCATCTCCATCGTAAGGTGTGTAGTTGGCTTGAACGAAGCGAGAAATACTTGCTTTTTCTTTCCAATCTACGCCTTTGAAGCCTTCCCAAGCTTTATCAAAAATATCTTGTGCTTCAACAACTGTCTTAACAACCATGTTAATGTCCTCATTTTTCTTTCTAGTAACAGTCATCTGTTACATTCATGAGACCAGTATACCATACAGTAACCGATTTCAACAAGCGAAAAAAGGCTTTTTTATCACTTTCTTTTCTAATACAGTCTGTTTATCGGCGCAATCTGTATTATATATTTGAAAGAATGAGTACTCTTTTCCATTTTTTCAGAAAAAAAGGTATAATGAATAAAAAATGACATTAGAAAGGAAGCAAAATGCTCATATTTCCATTGATTAATGATTTGTCCAGAAAAATCATCCATATCGACATGGATGCCTTTTTTGCTGCGGTGGAAATAAGAGACAATCCTAAGTTAAAAGGAAAACCTGTCATCATTGGGAGTGATCCCAGACAAACAGGCGGACGGGGAGTTGTGTCTACTTGTAGCTACGAGGCACGAGCCTTTGGCATTCACTCTGCCATGAGTTCTAAAGAAGCTTATGAGCGTTGTCCTCAAGCCGTCTTTATCTCGGGAAATTATGAAAAATACAAAACTGTGGGACTTGAGATTCGAGCTATTTTTAAACGTTACACCGACCTGATTGAACCTATGAGTATTGACGAAGCCTACTTGGATGTGACGGAAAATAAACTCGGTATCAAGTCAGCTGTCAAAATAGCTCGTCTCATTCAACAAGATATCTGGCAGGAACTACACCTGACTGCTTCTGCAGGTGTTTCTTATAACAAATTTCTAGCTAAAATGGCCAGCGATTATCAAAAGCCACATGGTTTGACAGTTATCCTCCCAGAACAAGCTCAAGATTTTCTCAAACAAATGGACATTGCTAAATTCCATGGCGTGGGCAAGAAAACAGTGGAAAGGCTTCATGAAATGGGCATTTATACTGGCGCAGACTTATTAGACGTTTCTGAAGTCACTTTAATCGATCGGTTTGGCAGACTCGGTTTTGACCTTTATCGGAAGGCCAGAGGCATCCACAACTCTCCAGTCAAGTCCAATCGCATTCGTAAGTCCATCGGCAAGGAGAAAACCTATGGAAAAATTCTCCAGGCTGAAGAAGACATCAAAAAAGAGCTGACTCTTCTCTCTGAAAAAGTAGCTCTCAATCTCAACCGGCAAGATAAAGCTGGAAAAATCATTATCCTTAAAATTCGTTATACTGACTTCTCCACTCTGACTAGACGAAAAAGCCTCCCACAAGCAACACAGGACGCTAGTCAGATTTCTCAAACCGCCCTTCAACTTTACGAAGAACTAGCCGAAAAAGAGAAAGGCGTTCGTCTACTAGGAATCACAGTGACAGGATTTTAAAAAGCTTGAAGGGAGATTCCTTCAAGCTTTTTCTTATACAAACAAACGCACAAAACTATAGAGCAACAAGACACTACCGAGTACAATACGGTATTTACCAAAGAGTGTAAAGTCGTGTTTCTTCACATAGCTGGTCAAGAAACGAATAGCAACCATGCTGACCGCGAAGGCAACACCCATAGCAACCAAGAGCAAGAACAGTTGTCCAAAACTCAAGAGTTGACCTGCTTTAATAAATTTGAAAATCTTTAAAGCACTAGCCCCAAACATAACAGGAATTCCGAGATAGAAGGTAAACTCTGTTACGACTGAGCGACTTGTTCCATTCAACAAACCACCAACAATCGTCGCACCTGAACGGCTCGTTCCAGGAAAGAGGGCGAGAACTTGGAAGAGCCCAATGTAAAGGGCTGTTTTATAAGGTAACTTGTCTAGCTCTGTTACTGTTGGTTCAATGGCTTGCGCCTTATTTCGTTTTTCAAGATAGATAAAGGCAACACCATAGATAATCAACATAATCGCAACTGAAACCATGTTGTGGAAGTTGGCATCAAACCAATCATCCAACTTAAAGACCAACAGTAAAGGCAAGGTCGCAACGAAAACTTTTGACCATAACTGCCAAGTTCGACGAACTTCGACCTTGGTTTTACCAGGTTTGAAGGGATTGAGCTTGTTAAAGTAAATTACCATAACGGCTAAAATAGCACCGAGCTGAATGACAACATTAAACATGGACATAAAGGCTTCATTCTGGTCCTTGTATTGTACAAATTCTTCAACCAAAATCAAGTGTCCAGTACTTGAAATTGGCAACCATTCTGTAATTCCTTCAACAATCCCAAAAAAGATTGACTTCAAAATTTCAATAAAATACATGCATTACTCCTTTTTCTGTCCTCTATTATAACATAATTTCGGATGTTGCGATAGATTTTTTAGAAGGCGCCGATGCTACCACCACCTCCGCCTCCTGAGAATCCTCCGCCAGAACTTCCACCTCCAGAAGATACGGAGTAGGTACTTGCTGTGTTTGCAATACTAGCATAGTGGCTCATTTGAGCAGTTGAATGATAAAACATACTGTGCCAGCCATAAGCTACGTAAAGATTGATATCTGGGTTCTCAACTTGAATCTGATAAAATTTCATCAAATGACTCACCTTGTCCGCATAACCAAATAAAGTAGCATAGACAAGGAGGCGATTCCAAAGAACAATACTCTCTAATTCTGCCTTGTCTAGATGGGCGATATCGCGAAGCATGTTTTCAAAACTAGTCCAGAGATAGTATGCTTCTAGTCCTTCTTCGTTTAAAACACCATCACGAGTATCAAATCGGGTCGTCCAATAATAGACGGCGGCTAACATCAAGCTCACAACCCCAAGGATAGGAAGTGGCAGGGAAAGATACCCGTGAGCATCCAAACTATACAAAAACCAGCCAAAACCAACGAAAGCAGGTAGAAGCGTAGAGACACCTATCGTCAATCGCAGGATTTTTTCTCCATTACTCAGTGGACGATAGTAATCTGGAAGTTGCAAAGAGGAAACCCGCTTTCTCACCCCATCCTGCATCTGCTTCAGAGCTTGCTCGAAAGACGACTTAAGCTTACGTCCCGTTTTCTGAATCCGTTTTTCATCAGCTGCTTTTGCACCTTGGTAAAGACTAGTTGACACTTGGTAATCTGCAAACAAATCTGAAACAAGCACTTCTTCTCTTCCTGAAAAGGCCAAATTAAGGCAATCTTTTTCAAAACTTACCAATCCTTTTTCTTTTACGATTTTTAGACGGACCTCATCTCCATTTGAGATGATTGAAACATTTCCACGGTCAATCACATCCAATAAAGTTGCCTGAACGAGTTGGTCAAAGGTGAACTTCCCTCCTCCCTTGGTTAAGGGGCTGACTTCCTCTAAAGAAGTGGAGTAAACAGCTTCCGATAAAACCATCGGTTCTAAGTCCATTGGCGGTTCATAGAGACGGTGATTTTTAGCATATTTCTTCGATGGGGAAGTTTTTCTTCTGTAAATGCAGTATAAAATAACACTAAAGACTAAAGAAAGCGAGAGTAGCAAAGGGATGATCCACGTAACCAGAGCTTTGCTTTGAGCTTTTTCAGCAGCAATGGACTCCTCTATTTTTTCAAATTCTGCTAAACGATTGCCCTTCAATCCCTGATCCAAAGCTGTTCCAAAATCTTTTCTAGGCCAATAGGCATGCAATTCAACCCCACGCTGACGAGGTAGGTTCTGCAAATGAACACGATAATCACTATCTATCTTCTCTACATTGCCCTCTGTAAAGAGTTTCCCTGTATGAAAGAAAAGTTTTTCTGCTCCATTAAAGCCCATTACTCGAAACTCAAAATTTTCGATAGGTTCTGAACTATCCGTCAGAGGTTGCCAATTAAGTTCCGCAATATCATCATATAGAAATAGGAGATTTTTTAGTTGCCATGTGATTACCACTTCAACGGTATCCCCCTCTTGGCCTGGATTATACACTTTTACAGTATACCCTTCCGATTCTTCTATCACTTCACTATTGACATTTTCAATGGCAGCAGCATTTTTCCATACCTGAACCTTCGGACTGGAATCTATTTCAAAGCCCTTTGGCATCTTACCAGCACGACCAAGTCCTACTAGTTGTCCATTAAAATCCTCATCAAAATGATATACTACTTTCTCCCTAAATTCTGCCATATTATCTGCATGAATATACAAATCACCTTGATAAGAGCGAATCTTGAAATCAACCGCAAAAACAGAGAGTGGTAAAATACAAAACAAGCTAAATAAAAGCAAGAAAAAAGTCTTTTTCACAACACAATCCCCCTTTTTATCTTTGCTATCATTATATCATTTTTTATAAGTAAAGGCTTACTTGTATTGAAAATCTCACTATTTTTCGATACAATAGAGAGAGTCATTTTTAGACTAGAAATAGGAGAAAACATGAAAAAATTATGCTTATCTATCCTTGCTAGCCTAGCCCTTACACTGGGATTAGTTAGCCAGGTCCAAGCCGACGAATATTTACGCATCGGGATGGAGGCAGCTTACGCTCCCTTCAACTGGACCCAAGACGACGATAGTAACGGTGCCGTCAAAATCGACGGTACCAACCAATATGCCAACGGCTACGATGTTCAAATTGCTAAAAAGATTGCCAAAGATCTAGGTAAGGAACCTTTGGTCGTTAAAACCAAGTGGGAAGGACTTGTTCCTGCTCTTACTTCTGGCAAAATCGATATGATCATTGCAGGTATGAGCCCAACGGCTGAACGTAAACAAGAAATTGCCTTTTCAAGCAGTTACTATACTAGTGAACCTGTTCTATTGGTCAAAAAGGACTCTGCCTATGCCAACGCCAAATCTTTAAACGATTTTAGCGGAGCAAAAATCACGTCTCAACAAGGCGTTTACCTTTATGACTTGATTTCCCAAATCCCAGGTGCCAAAAAAGAAACAGCCATGGGGGATTTTGCTCAGATGCGTCAAGCACTTGAAGCAGGTGTCATCGATGCCTATGTTTCAGAACGCCCTGAAGCCCTGACCGCTGAATCTGCCAACTCCAAATTCAAGATGGTCCAGCTTGACAAAGGCTTTGAAACCGGAGAAGAAGACACCGCTATTGCCATTGGACTTCGTAAAGATGACAGCCGCATCAGCCAAATCAATGCCAGCATCGAAACCATTTCTAAGGACGAACAAGTAGCTCTTATGGATCGGATGATCAAAGAGCAACCAGTTGAGGCGACAACAACGGAGGAAGAAAGTAGTTTCTTTAGTCAAGTCGCTAAGATCCTTTCTGAAAACTGGCAACAACTCCTGCGTGGTGCTGGCATCACACTCTTGATCTCCATTATCGGAACCATCGCAGGGCTTATTATCGGGCTTGCAATCGGAGTCTTCCGTACGGCCCCTCTATCTGAAAACAAGGCCATCTATGGCTTGCAAAAACTACTTGGCTGGATCCTTAATGTCTATATTGAAATTTTCCGTGGTACGCCTATGATCGTTCAATCTATGGTTATCTACTACGGTACAGCACAAGCCTTCGGTATTAACCTTGACCGTACACTGGCTGCCATCTTCATCGTTTCAATCAACACTGGTGCCTATATGACAGAAATCGTCCGTGGAGGTATCCTAGCAGTCGACAAGGGACAATTTGAAGCCGCAACTGCTCTTGGTATGACCCATAATCAGACCATGCGCAAGGTTGTCCTACCTCAGGTCGTTCGCAATATCTTACCTGCTACTGGTAATGAGTTTGTCATCAATATCAAAGATACCTCTGTATTGAATGTGATCTCTGTGGTAGAACTCTACTTCTCTGGTAATACTGTGGCCACCCAAACTTATCAATACTTCCAGACATTTACAATCATCGCCGTGATTTACTTTGTCCTCACCTTCACAGTGACCCGTATTCTACGCTTTATCGAAAGACGCATGGACATGGATACCTACACTACAGGTGCTAATCAAATGCAAACGGAGGACTTGAAATAATGAATCAACCCATTCTTGAAATTAAACACCTCAAAAAATCCTATGGACAAAATGAAGTCTTAAAAGACATCTCTCTGTCAGTCCACAAAGGAGAGGTTATCTCCATCATCGGGAGCTCAGGAAGCGGAAAATCAACCTTCCTACGTTCTATCAACCTACTTGAAACACCTACAGAGGGAAAGATTCTCTATCGAGGAGAAAACGTCCTTGCGAAAGGCTATGACCTTACTCACTATCGGGAAAAACTCGGAATGGTTTTTCAATCCTTCAATCTCTTTGAAAACCTCGATGTTCTCGAAAATACGATCGTCGCCCAAACGACTGTCCTTAAACGAGAACGCTCTGAAGCTGAAAAAATTGCCAAAGAAAATCTTGAAAAAGTCGGCATGGGAGAACGCTACTGGCAAGCCAAACCCAAACAACTCTCTGGTGGCCAGAAGCAACGTGTGGCCATCGCTCGCGCCCTCTCCATGAATCCTGACGCCATCCTTTTTGACGAACCAACATCTGCCCTGGATCCAGAAATGGTCGGTGAAGTCCTTAAAATCATGCAGGATCTAGCTCAAGAAGGCTTGACCATGATTGTCGTCACCCACGAAATGGAGTTCGCCCGCGATGTCTCACACCGTGTCATCTTTATGGATAAGGGTGTCATTGCCGAAGAAGGCAAGCCAGAAGACCTCTTCACGAACCCTAAAGAAGAACGAACGCGAGAATTTCTTCAGCGCTATCTCAAATAACAAACAAAGACTGCATAAAATATGTAGTCTTTTTACTAACTCTTTTCAAAACAAAAGGCAGATCCATTTTAAGAATCTGCCTGTAAGCCTAGTTTAATCTTCAAATTTTTCATGATTCTTGTCATAAAAATCAATCAAACCTAGGGCTGTTTCAAATGAAATATTTTTCACTTTTGCACGACCTTGTGCCAAAGCAATAATTGACATTTCACGTGCATTTGTTTCCTTAGAGATACGGTAACCTGTGATTTTCTTATCACGAACCCAGCCAACAACTGATTCTACTTTTTCAAAGTTTGACTTAGCCATGTTCTTCTCCTATTTTATTCTTTACGATACTGAAATATATCCATTCTTTTAGGATTATCCAAAAAACATCTACTTATTGAAAACAAATAATGAATTGTTATTACTTAGCTTTTAAAGCTGATAATATGCTTGTTCGTATATCTTCAACTCCATCAGGATTTGCTGGTAGGAAGATGGTGTTATTGCCCTTATTGTCGGCGAAATTATTCAAAGTATCCAAATACTGATTTGTTAATAGAATGGACATAATCTGGGCTTCCGTGAGTTCAACATTGGCTCCTTTTAATTCTTGAATAGAATCAGCAAGTCCGTCAACAATAGCCTTACGCTGTTCTGCAATCCCTACACCGTGTAGGCGATCTTTTTCTGCCTCTGCTTCCGCCGCTGTCACGATTTTAATCTTATCTGCTTCTGCAAGTTCTTGCGCAGCGACTCTCTTACGTTGGGCAGCATTGATTTCATTCATTGATTGTTTCACTTCAGCGTCAGGCTCAACCTTCGTAATCAGTGTTTTTACAATGATGTAACCATATGTAGACATTTCTTCTGCTACTTGTTTTTGAACTTCTAATGCAATTTCATCTTTTTTCTCAAATAGTTCATCCAAGGTCAATTTCGGTACGGACGAACGCAAGGCATCCTCAATATAGGATTTGATTTGAGCTTCTGGTCTCATTAGTTTATAGTAAGCATCTGTGACATTGTTCTCATTCACTCGATACTGAGTCGCCACATTCATGGTCACAAATACATTATCTTGTGTTTTTGTTTCCACGACAATCTCACTTTGCAAAAGGCGCAATTGCACTCTGGCCGCAATTCTATCAATTCCAAACGGTGCTCGTACATGAATACCACTATTACTCAACTTTTGGTATTTACCAAAACGCTCGATAATAGCGACAGACTGTTGCCTTACAACATATACAGAGCTGATAATAATCATTGATGCAATCAGCACTAGAAAAAATAGAACAAGTAAAACATGTAAAACCATGGGAATCCCCCCTTTCGTCACCATCATTATAGCATCATTATATTCATTATGCAAATAATATGATAGCAAATTTATTTTAGACTAGCATATTATACAAAGTCTCATTCCCATTCAAATTAATATAAGATGGGTCAAACTTTTCCATCCGATGAATCAGGCCAGCATAATCATGCTTATCAGCAAGAGCAATCCCAATCAATACTGGTCCTGTCCCCTTGCTTGCTCGTTTGATATATTCAAAACGAGTGATGTCATCATTTGGCCCCAAAATGTCATTTACAAACTCTCGAAGAGCTCCTGGACGCTGTGGGAAATTGACTACAAAGTAATGCTTGATTCCATCGTAAATCAAGGCACGTTCTTCCATCTCTGGCATACGGTTAATATCGTTATTCCCCCCAGAAATGATACAACAAATTGTCTTACCTTTAATATAGTCTGATAGAACTTCCAAGGCCGCAATGCTGGCCGCTCCAGCAGGTTCGGCGACAATCCCCTGCTTAGAATAAAGATCAATCAAGGTCTCTGAAATCAAACCCTCATCCACTCCAATCAGCGTTTCAACATTCTTACGGGTCGCTTCATAGGTCAACTGCCCAACTTTCTGCACAGCTATTCCATCAGCAAATTTATCAATTTCTTTGAGTTTAACTGGTCCTCCAGCCTCAAAAGCAGCCTTCATCGAACGGGCACCATTGGCTTCAACACCAATGACTTCGATAGCGGGATTGGTTTCTTTGATATAGGTCGAAACCCCTGCAATCAGTCCGCCACCACCTACCGGCACTAGTACTGTATCAAAATCAATAGACTCTTTACGGGCTTCTTCAAGAATTTCATAGGCTACAGTCCCTTGACCTGCCTGAACATGGACATCATCAAAAGGATCGATAAAGGTTCTATTTTCTGAAACGGTGAATTCTTGAGCCGCCTTAGCCGAAGCGTCAAAAGTATCTCCGACCAATTTGATCGTCACATAGTCACCACCAAAGAAACGAACTTGGCCAATTTTTTGTTGAGGCGTTGTGATTGGCATAAAAATTGTCGCAGGAATCTTCATCTCCTTACAAGTGTAAGCAACTCCTTGAGCGTGATTCCCCGCCGATGCACAGACTACACCACGCTCACGTTCTTCTTTCGTTAATTGAGAAATGGCATAATAGGCTCCACGAATTTTAAAAGAGCGAACTCGTTGCGCATTCTCCTTTTTCAGATAGATCTTAGCTCCATACTTTTCTGATAAATAATGATCATATTCCAGTGGTGTATTCACTACTACACCACTTAAAACTTTGTGGGCTTTCACCACATCTTTTGCACTTAGCATATCTCCTCCTCAAATACTTTACAAGATAAAAAGCGAGTTAGGTACCCCCCAACTCGCCTTCTGTTTTTATTTTCAAAAATTAGTTGTAGATTTTGAAAGCATCGTCATCGTTTTTACCAACGAATGGCATTGCTTTACGTAATTCAGCACCAACTTTTTCAATTTCAAGATTAGCTGCTTGTTCGCGGTAAGCAGTGAGTTTTGGACGACCAGCCTTATAGTCATTTACAAAGTCATTTGCAAATTTACCATTTTGGATATCTGCCAAAACAGCTTTCATGTTTTCTTTAACTTGCTCCGTAATCACGCGTGGACCTGATACATAGTCACCGTATTCAGCAGTGTTTGAAATAGATTGACGCATTTTCTTGAATCCACCTTCATAGATTAAGTCAACGATCAATTTCATTTCATGAAGAACTTCAAAGTAAGCCAATTCTGGGGCATAGCCTGCTTCTGTCAAGACTTCAAAACCTGCTTCGATAAGGGCAGTCAAACCACCACAAAGTACAGCTTGTTCACCAAACAAATCTTCTTCAGTTTCTTCTTTATAAGTTGTTTCAAGCAAACCAACACGAGCTGCACCAACACCTTTACACCAGTCCATAGCGATGTCTTTGGCATTTCCTGTAGCATCTTGGTAAACTGCATAAAGAGCTGGAACACCAAATCCTTCTTCGTAAGTACGACGTACCAAGTGTCCTGGTCCCTTAGGAGCACACATGAAAACATCTACATCCGCAGGCACTTTGATAAATTCAAAGTGGATGTTGAAACCATGAGCAAATCCAACTGCATTTCCAGCTTCCAAGTTTGGAGCGATTTCTGCCTCGTACAATTCTTGTTGGATTTCGTCTGGAGCCAAGATCATGATCACATCAGCCAATTTAGTCGCTTCTGCTACTGTGTATGTGTCAAAACCATCTTCTTTTGCTTTGTCAAAAGACTTACCAGGACGTACACCAATGATGACATCACGACCTGAGTCACGCAAGTTTTGCGCATGCGCATGTCCTTGTGAACCATAACCGATAACGGCGATTTTTTTACCGTCAAGCGCTGCTACTTTAACATCTTTTTCGTATTCCATTTGTACTGCCATAGTTTTTCTCTCTTTTCTATTATTTATTGCCTTTTAGGCTGGTTTAACAAATTTAAACTGGATTTTATAATCACTGAAAATCAAAGAGTATTAGTCGCGGGTAAATCCAGTTGCACCCGTACGAGCAATATTCCTAATTCCATAAGGACGGATTACTCGCAAGAGTGCCTCACTCTTTTCAGCATTCCCAGTCATCTGGATCGTAATCGAACTTGGAGCCACATCTACTACCGTTGCACGGAAAGGTTGGATAATGGCCAATATTTCTGCACGCTTTTCAGCAGGAGCAGATACCTTCACCAAGATAACTTCTCTTTCCAAGTGTGGCTTATCTGTAATATCCCGAATGCGAATCACATCGATCTGACGGTTGAGTTGCTTGATAATTTGCTCCACTTCATCATGTGAAGCTACATCAATAATGATAGTAATCCGTGATACATCAGGATTCTCCGTCGCACCAACTGAGATACTCTCGATATTGACCTGACGACGAGAAAGGACACCTGTAAAGCGATTGAGGACTCCTGAACGATTTTGTAGTTTTGCCGTTAACATTCTACGCATGGAACTTCACCCCCAACATCTCATGATTACTCTTACCAGCTGGTACCATTGGTAAAACCTGTTCCTTACGAGAAATATCCACCTCGATAAACATCGGCACATCCTCCATAATAACCTCTAGATCCTTCTCTATCGTCTCTGGATTATCAAATTTATAGTTTTTGATGCCGTAGGCCTGTGCCATCAGCTGGAAGTCAGGAAGAGTATCAAAGACTGACTCTGAAGTTCTACCCTCATAGAAGGATTCCTGCCACTGACGAACCATTCCTAGTGAGTGGTTATTCAACATCACGACCTTAATGGGCACCTTGTAGATATTTAGGATGGCTAGTTCTTGGTTAGTCATTTGGAAGCCACCATCACCGACAAAAAGAACTACTTCTTTTTCTGGATTGGCAATCTTAGCTCCGATAGCTGCAGGAACTCCAAATCCCATGGTACCCAAACCACCAGATGTGACTAATTGACGTTCATTCTGATATGGGTAATACTGGGCTGTCCACATTTGGTGTTGCCCTACATCTGTGACAACAATGGCATCTCCATTCGTCAACTCACCGATGCGTTCAATGACTGTCTGCGGTTGGACCACACGTTCTTTCTTATCATAAGAACGAACGCGGTTCTTGTCCTTGGTAACTTTGTCAATCCACTTTTCAGTATTGTTATGAACAGTTGGTTCTGCCAGTAGCATCTGCAAGGCTTTCTTAGCATCCCCAACCACTGGAATATCTGCACTGATAATCTTCCCAATCTCAGCTGGGTCTATATCGATATGAGCAACCTTAGCATTTTTAGCAAAGGTCTTAGGATTTCCAGTCAGGCGGTCATCGAAACGGCAACCAATACTAATCATAAAATCTGCTTCGGTCATCGCAATGTTAGCAGCGAAAGAACCGTGCATGCCTCCCATACCAAGGAAGAGTGGATGACTAGTCGCAATCGTGCCTTGCCCCAAAAGACTGGTCACGACTGGAATTTGATAGCGTTCAGCAAATTCATTTAATTCTGCAGCTGCTTCAGCATAACTAATCCCACCACCTGCCAACAAAACAGGTTTCTTAGCCTTAGACAATTGTTTCAAGATTTTCTTGATTTGCATGTCGTTCGGTTCTATCGTCGGTTGATAACTCGGTAAATTTACCTCTGGTGAATAGATGAAGTCTGTCTCTAAGGCAGATACATCCTTAGGCAAGTCAATCACGACTGGACCTGGACGACCTGTGGTCGCGATATGGACAGCTTCGGTGATGATACGAGGAATGTCAGCTGTCTCACGAACTTGGTAATTGTACTTGGTAATGGGCATGGTAATACCGACAATATCCGCTTCCTGAAAGGCATCCTTCCCAATCCCTGCTCGCGCAACCTGACCTGTAAAGACCAAAAGGGGAACGCTATCGCTCATGGCATCTGCAATCCCTGTAATGGCATTTGTTGCTCCTGGTCCACTTGTGACGACTGCGACACCCAACTTTCCAGTTGATTTGGCATAGCCTTCAGCTTCGTGCAAACACCCTTGCTCATGACGACCTAGAATGTGACGAATGCCTTTAAAATTATAAATCGCATCATATAAAGGTAAGACAGCCCCACCAGGATAACCAAATATAGTATCAATCCCTAAATCACGGAGGGTTTCCAAAACTAGGTCCGATCCCGTCTTAGGAGCGTCTAAACTGATTTTCTCCATTGTTCCCCTTTCTCTTCTCTTAAAAAATAGCTTGTTACTATCATACCATTTTTTCAAAAATTTTCAAGACAAAAGTATTAATTTTCTGAATTTTCTATCTAAGGGTGTATTTATGAATTCTTTTCTAATTTTTATTAACTATTTAAACAAAATCGGATTCTTTATTAACTTTCATTTATTAACTTTCTCTATTTTCTTAGTAAATAGACTTTCTAAAATCCTTACTAGATTTCTTTCATTTTGTAGATATAGACATACAAGATGCTTGAGATAGGCATAGAAAAAGGAAGCCACCAAGTGACTTCCTTCTAGAGCGAGGACTGATTAGTCTTCACCTTTGTTTTTCTTAATGATTTCTTCTTGTACTGACTTAGGTACATCTTCGTAGTGGTCAAATACCATCATGAAGGTACCACGTCCTTGTGATGCTGAACGAAGAACTGTTGCATAGCCGAACATTTCAGCAAGTGGAACGTAAGCACGAACGATTTGGCTGTTACCATGTGCTTCCATACCATCTACACGTCCACGACGAGCAGTTACGTGACCCATAACATCACCAAGGTTTTCTTCTGGAACAGTGATGGTTACAAGCATCATTGGTTCAAGGATAGCTGGTTGTGCTGATTTAGCAGCTTCTTTAAGGGCAAGTGAAGCCGCGATCTTGAAGGCAGTTTCAGATGAGTCGACATCGTGGTATGAACCATCGTAAAGCTTAGCTTTAACGTCAACCATTGGGTAACCTGCAAGAACACCGTTAGCCATAGATTCTACCAAACCTTTTTCAACCGCTGGGATAAATTCACGAGGAACCACACCACCGACGATTGCGTTTTCGAATTCGAATCCTTTACCTTCTTCGTTTGGACTAAACTCAATCCATACATCACCGAATTGACCTTTACCACCAGACTGACGTTTGAAGAATCCACGTGCTTGAGTAGAAGCGCGGAATGTTTCACGGTAAGATACTTGAGGAGCACCTACGTTCGCTTCAACTTTGAACTCACGACGCATACGGTCAACAAGGACGTCAAGGTGAAGTTCACCCATACCAGAGATAACTGTTTCACCAGTTTCAACGTTTGTTTCAACGCGGAATGTTGGATCTTCTTCAGCCAATTTTTGAAGGGCGATACCCATCTTATCTTGGTCAGCTTTAGATTTTGGCTCAACCATCAATTGGATAACTGGTTCTGGAACGTGGATTGACTCAAGGATGATTTTAGCTTTTTCATCTGTCAATGAATCACCAGTTGTAGTATCTTTCAAACCAATAGCAGCTGCAATATCACCAGCATAAACGGTTTCGATTTCTTGACGACTATTGGCATGCAATTGCACAAGACGTCCGATACGTTCACGTTTACCTTTAGAAGTGTTCATTACGTAAGAACCTGATTGAAGAACACCTGAGTATACACGGAAGAATGTCAAACGACCTACAAATGGGTCTGTTGCAATCTTGAAGGCAAGAGCTGCGAATGGCTCTTCGTCAGATGCTGGACGAGTTTCTTCTTCGTCTGTATCTGGGTTGATACCTTTGATCGCTGGGATATCAAGTGGGCTTGGAAGGTAGTCGATAACCGCATCAAGCATCAATTGAACACCCTTGTTCTTGAAGGCTGAACCACACAATACTGGGAAGAATTCAACGTTGATAGTCGCTTTACGGATAGCAGCTTTCAATTCTTCGTTAGTGATTTCTTCACCTTCAAGGTATTTCATCATCAAGTCTTCGTCAGTTTCAGCGACTGCTTCAACCAATTTTTCACGGTATTCTTGAGCTTGGTCAAGGTATTCAGCTGGAATATCTTCTTCAAGGATATCTGTACCAAGGTCATTAGTATAGATTTCAGCTTTCATCTTGATCAAGTCGATGATACCGCGGAAGTCATCTTCAGCACCGATTGGCAATTGGATTGGGTGTGCGTTTGCTTGAAGACGGTCGTGAAGTGTGCTTACTGAGTAAAGGAAGTCAGCACCGATTTTGTCCATTTTGTTGGCAAATACGATACGTGGAACTCCGTACTCAGTTGCTTGACGCCAAACTGTTTCAGTTTGAGGCTCAACACCTGATTGTGAGTCAAGAACAGTAACCGCACCGTCCAATACACGAAGAGAACGTTGTACTTCGATTGTGAAGTCCACGTGTCCTGGTGTGTCGATGATGTTTACGCGGTGGTTGTTCCATTGAGCTGTTGTCGCAGCAGATGTGATTGTGATACCACGTTCTTGCTCTTGCTCCATCCAGTCCATTTGTGACGCACCTTCGTGAGTTTCACCGATTTTGTGGATTTTACCAGTGTAGTAAAGAATACGCTCAGTAGTTGTTGTTTTACCGGCATCGACGTGAGCCATGATACCGATATTACGAGTTTTTTCAAGTGAAAATTCGCGTGCCATGAGGTTTGTTTCTCCTATTTATTTTTAATTTCTATTCTATTATAACACGATTTTAATAAAAACGGATAGGCAGGACCTACCCGTTCTCAATGTTTTCATGTTATTGTTGGTTTCAACTTGTAGACAAGTTGAATTGAACTCGGGCTAAAAGCTTAAGTTAGCTGATTTGAACTCAAGCTAAAGGTCTGGAGAAAAAGATGAATCTCATTGGTTGCAATCGCAACCTACTTCGATTCCCTATTTTCTCTGGGACTTTCTTAACGCTTTCGTATCCTATCTTACCAACGGAAGTGTGCGAAGGCACGGTTAGCTTCAGCCATACGGTGAGTGTCTTCACGTTTCTTAACAGCTGCACCAGTGTTGTTAGCAGCGTCCAAGATTTCTTTTGCAAGACGGTCTTGCATTGTGTGTTCACCACGAAGGCGAGCGATGGTTACCAACCAACGAAGTCCAAGTGTTGTACGGCGTTCTGGACGAACTTCAACTGGGACTTGGTAGTTAGATCCACCAACACGACGTGCACGTACTTCAAGTACAGGCATGATGTTTTCCATAGCTGTTTCAAATACTTCAAGTGCATCGTTGCCAGTAGCTTCTTTGATTTGCTCAAAAGCACCGTAAACGATTGAAGCAGCTGTACCACGTTTACCATCAAGCATAACGCGGTTGATAAGACGAGTAACTAGTTGTGAATTGTAAAGCGGATCTGGCAATACGTCACGTTTTGGAGCTCTATTTTTACGACTCATTTCTCTTTATCCCCTTTCCTTATGCTTTTGGACGTTTAGTACCGTATTTAGAACGGCCTTGTTTACGATCGTTAACACCTGCAGTATCAAGTGCACCACGGACGATATGGTAACGTACCCCTGGAAGGTCTTTTACACGTCCACCACGAAGAAGCACCACGCTGTGCTCTTGCAAGTTGTGTCCGATACCTGGGATGTAGGCAGTAACTTCGATAAGGTTGCTCAAACGTACACGAGCGAATTTACGAAGGGCTGAGTTAGGTTTTTTAGGTGTCATTGTTCCAACACGAGTTGCAACACCACGTTTTTGTGGTGAAGAAACGTTTGTTTGAACTTTTTTATGACTGTTGTAACCAACATTCAAAGCTGGTGATTTAGATTTTTCTACTTTTGATTTACGCGGTTTGCGAACCAATTGGTTAATTGTAGGCATCTACATTCTCCTGTGTTTTTTTATTTTTGGTGATGATACACTTGGTGACAGCTACCATCTGTGTGTACTTTTGCAACATTTGTCAGCACGTCCCTGTACACTTTTGAGAGACCAAAAGTAAAAAGTACCGTCTATTATTGTAACACAATTTTTCTTTCCTTGTCAATATTTTTTTTGTTTTTGTATGCGGTAGAATTTTTTAGAACGCCTAAATTCATACATTTTTTAGGAGAACATCACCGAGTTTTAAAAAAAGACTGAACAAATTTCTTGCTCAGTCTTGACATTGATACACTTATCAGGTATCATTAATTAAAGACTGAGTAAGAAGGACGAGTTCTTACTCGGTAAGGCGAGAAGTGTTAGCGCACTTTTCGTCTTTTTTTATTCGATTAATTTAAGTAAATTATAACACATTTTTACATACCGTGCAAGCATTTTATGTTTGATTGTAGCACAAAAAGACCTTTTTTTACAAAGGTTATTGTTATATAACTTTTTATATACTTTGTTATGTACTTCTATTGTTTTCGGAAGTAAGATAATCTTTTACTATCAGGGTAACATTGATATCTAGATGTATTTTCTTTTTCCGTTTTACTCATTCTTTTTTTAATGGTATAAGCAGAAACTTCCTCTAAAGAAATAAATTTTTCATAATCTTCTCTCCAGTTGCCAAAGAATAGTTCCCTCAAGGAATCCTCATAATTCAAAACAATTATCCGACTCATCGTTTCAGCTCCAGCAAGAGTCCAATACATTCCTCTTTTTTTCATTCTATAAGTGACCTTACGATGCTGACTCTCCATTATCCCGATTCCTGCATGACTGAATCCTCTCTGTTCGGCTGGTTTGGTATATTGGAAATTTCTCAATATTTTACTCTTGAACTTCTCAAACAACTCTTGTTCTTCTTCTGTATCGATATAACTTTCGGTCGTATCTAGGACAGTTCTCATTAACTGCTTATCATGTTGCTTAATCGCCTGGAAAGCTCTCTCTAATAGATCCTCAGAGTAAAATTTTAGATAATTCTTCAACTCCTTATTTACATGATACTCATCCCAGAAATGTTCGTGGCGTTTAATTCGCAAAACCTTCGCAATCTCTTTGAAAACATAGGGTGTATATCCATGACCTCCATCAGAGTTCGTAATCAATAAAGTCTGATTCGTAATTTCGTAATTATTGAACAAATAATCGATCACCTGCTCCCTCACTAAGCGGTTGTCAAGGCCAATAAATTCTTTTTTATCCTGGAGTTCAAATCGATTGCTGCCAACTTTCTGGCTTCCCGTATGGACTACAAAATGGGATAAATCATAATGTTTATTATCCTTCTGTGTGTCACGTGCTTTGACCATCACACCGTCACCCTCAATATAAATAACCTGGGCTTTTCTTTTGCTAACTTCTTTATTCTCTTCATAATATCGATAGCCTTCTCTTTCCTCCAATAACTTCTCACAGATTTTTACAGCTTTTACTACAATTGGCTTTGTGATAGAGATGTGATAAGTCAATTGGATCACCTGAGTTACTTTATCATATGGCATCAAAGTAGATAATTTGGCCACCTGATACATAAATTCCCAGGAGAAGCGGACGTTCTTCTGAAGCCCTAACTTTTCATCTACTGGAATGACCCAATGATCTCCCTTTTTCCAACGTCTTCTTCTGAAAGTAAACTCACCAAATGTAAAAGCGACGGTTCGCTCCATTGAATGAATACAGGTATAGCCCTTTGCTTTCATGACTGGAATCATCTCCTCATCATACCTAGAAACAAAGTTATAAAATTCTTTTGCATTTTGAAACAGCAATTGATTTTTTAGTTCTCTCTCGTCAAAGAAAGCCATTCAGAATCCTCCCTTATTAAAATTACGCTTATTTTAATAAATTTTGACCTGAATGTTCAAACAATCCTTTGTTCTGACAAAAAAAGAGCCTATCTTTTCAGATAAACTCTTACTTGTCATACCAGGGTTTCTCTTTCTTACTAAAATAGGATTTGCTCATTTCAATAGTAGCTATCCCCATAGGAATCAAAATAATACTCCATAAAACCGTCACAATTCCATCTGCAATAAAGGAAAAACCACCTGTAAAGTGAAGTCCCAAATACAGTAATAATACAACTGGAAGGAAAGCTGGAGCGAATTTCAAAACGGCCAACCCTAAAACAATTATAAACACCGTACTAAGTCCAAATGTTTTATAGAACACATAGATTGCTATAGCTCCGATAAAAATAAAGAACAGCTGAACAAGTCTTTTAATATCAATGAAAATCATCATAGATTCCTCCTACTTCATCCCTTTCTTATGGAACGCTATTTTTTCTTTCGCTCCATCCTTTCCCATTCTCTTATAATCAGATTCTCGAGATAAGATGAAGCTGATTTTTCACCATGATACTCTACTAAAGCATCTAACATATCGTATCGAACATTATGATGTAAAGAGAATGGATATCTTTGCTTTTTATTATAACTCTCAGGAGACTTTCTAGCCTCCTGATTTTGCTTCCTAGACGAAGGAGTCTTTTCTCTCTTTGGTGTACTTTGGAATGTTTGTTTTACTTGTGCGAATCGATTCTCTGTCATGCTACCTCTCCTTCTAACACACTCAAAATATTTTCATATACGTAGTTTATATTATCATAAAACTTCTGATGTGTCTCTTGTTGGTTAGCTGTCATCTCTTCATGCTGCTCAAAGACACTCTGACTGATCACAAGACTCTTGGCCATGAGCTCTTTCTCCTGGATAGATCCTAAGTAAGCCTGATCTTCTTCAACAACTTCTAAAAATTGTTTACAGGTGTCTGTTACATGGTTTCCAACGTACTTAATCTTATTTCCAATAAGATAAGGTTCTGCTTTAACATAGCTTTTCTTAGTAATAACTTCGATAGCTTCGCTCTTAATGAAGTCTACAAAATTTTTCAAAGATAACCAGGCACGAAAACCATTAAGAGAGGCATCAGAAACAGCCAAGACAATATCTGATACAGCTATAAAATTTGCTGTAACTAAACTCTCATCATTGTGCGTATCAATCAGAATGACATCAAATTGTGCTTCTAACTCTTCGTAATGTTCGCTAAACCACATAAACAACTGGAGATACTTGTTGTTTCGACTAGCAAGATCTAACTGCTCATCTGTCAAACGCTCATCACCACAAATCAAACTGAGATTTTCTGATATTGGAACAATCTCATACTCTCCAGTCGTAAATATATCATAGACGGTTTTCTCACATTTTACATCAAATGTTCTTGTCAAATTACATTCCCAAGCTCCATCAATGAGTAGTGTTCTAAGCCCCTTAACACGTGCCAACCAATCCCCTTCATTAAAGGTATCTGTAGTCTTACCACCGCCACCTTTTCCTAAGTTTGTAGTCTGAATCTTCATGATTCCCTCCTTGGATAATTGTATATTTTGTTATATAACTTTTTATATACTTAATTATATCTAAAACAACTTTATTTGTCAATATAAAAGCACAAAAAGTTATATAACTTTTTGTGCAACTTGTTATCCGTATGTACCACCTATATTCCCACCAACATAGGCTTTTAGCTGGATTTGTTGAACCGTAGTATTGAAATTTCCAACGAAATAGCTGTTCTCTTCTCCATTTTTAGTTAGAACAACTAAAAATTGAATCACGTCATCTGATTCAGTTGGCATCACTTCCAATTGTTTAGGTTGAAAATCATACTGATTCGTCAGAAGAGCCATCGCAAAAGTTTGAACCATCGCATTCTGTGTCATAGATAAATGATTTTCGATTGTTCCCTTGACATTTGGCAGAAACTTCGTCTTTTTTATATCTGCTACTGTTTCTTCAAAGGCTTTTAACACTTCTTTTTTGTCTTCTGAGCTTGCCTCTGCATAGGGGCGTTCTAGTTTTAACTTAGCTGTCCGATAATTCTTCTCGTCTGCTGTTTCCTCTCTGGAAGACGGTTCGTTTTGAGCGGTTCCTGAAGAACTCACCTGAGCCGTTTCTTCTATTTTAGTTTGTTGAGATGGCCTGAAACTCGATACAATCCCTATTCCTGCCAAAATCAATAGAATACCTACTACAATCGATACAACCATATTCTCCTTTATCCAATCAATCATCTTATATCCTCCTTTTAATTTGAACTTAATTTAGCTTCTCTGTCATCTGGATAAGCAAAAGAGATTACCTGTTCTTGTTGTTGTGATTTAGTCCAAATACGATAATTCCATGTATATGGAGTTTTGAACTGATCCCAACCACTCAGAGGTGTATTTTGTTCTACAAATAATATAGAGCCATTCTCGAAAACATGACATACAATTCCAGTATGACCATATCCTCCGCCTCCTACCTGTGAAGAAAAAATAGCGCCTCTTTTAGGTGTAGTCTTAACCGAATTTCCAAATATTGCAGCCCATGCCGCCGCTTGATCTTTCCCATCTCCCTGTACTGGGCCAGAATGACCCCATAAGTGATTTCCCATGCTAATTGTAAGATTCACACATTGTCCAGCATACTCGTCACTTCCAGGATTATACCATCCTGTAGACTTGGCATAATCCATGCCTAAGCTCTTAGGATCAATAATGAATGGTTTCAAGCTATCTGGTAAGTCTTCTGGTTTATACCCCCACGCAGTCGCATCTGAAGGGACAGTTCCCGTTCCATCGGTACTGCTACCTGACTCACCACATCCACTTCTTTCAGCTGAAGAAGACACAGCACTATCTGAAGGACTGACATCTTGTGTACTGGATCCTTCATAAGGTTTCTCACCATGAGCAGCAATAGCTTCCTTATCAAGCCACTGATACTTCGTACCTAGTTTTTGGTACATATCAGTTAGTTTATTCTTATAAGTGCCATCTGTGGCCCATCCACCATCTGCTATAGCAGATAGGCTAGCAATACCATTTGTATTGTTTATAGCCCCTTTATAGAGTGTCTGGTGAGCCATAAACTCAGCTTTCCCTACGATCCCTGCATCGTAGCTAGAGAACCAAGTATAAGCTCCTCCTGTACCGTCTCCGACATTCGCTCCAGGCTTTGTCCCACTTAAATCAACACTATCTTCACCATACGTCGCAAGAGTAACTGGAAAATTACTTTTACTAGAGGTTTTAACACCTCCCATATTGTGAGCTTTCCAGAAGGAAGTACCATTAGGATTCGTAAAATTGAACCCATTCTCTATCATCGTTTGAGTGATAGAAGCTGAAGGTAGGAAACCTCCTGCCTTCCAAGACAGGATATAGGCTTCCTTGTGCTTTTTTACAAAGTCATCAATGGAACCATCAGCTGAAGAAACTGTGGAGTCGCCAGTTGAAGATGTTGTTTCTACAGCACCACAATCATTTCTTCCATTATTGGTTACAGCTCCCATTATCCCAACTAACATGGTTATCCCAACATTGACAATTAATAGAAGAGCTACAAGAGGGATGAGAATCTTCAGTTTAAATATTTTTTTCATGGATACCTCGCTTATCTACCACAATCCTAATATTGTTCGCAAAATTCCATAAAAAACTAAAAATACAATAAACCCTATACCTATTTTCTTGAGACCGTTCAAAAACTCCTTATCTCGTTCCTTTTGCGCTTCTAGGCGCTTTGGATCAGATTCTCCCTCTGAAGCGAAATAATCTCTTTCTTGTTTCATGCGATATTTACGAATCAACACATATTGATCAAATCTCTGCTTAGTCCTTGCAATCATTCCTAGTTTATTTTTGGCCATCCTGGTTCATCTTCCTTTCTTATTCAATACCGCCATAGCGCTCAACTTCAGGAGCTAACAACTGTTGGTTAAATACTAGATTTCCAACTCCTGCAATGTTCATGAATAACTGTCCTTTCGCCAGACGAGGCAAAGTCTCTAGTTCAGACTGATTCATCGATCCAGATAAGGCGTTAGCTAGTAGAGGCACACTGGTTTCATCCGTCTGAGCAAAAACTCTATATTGCATCAGACCAAAAATCCTCTGAACTGCAGTCACGTACGGATCCTTATGAGTACCGATACCTGTCTCAAACAGAATCCCACGTAGTGAATTAACAGACAATACAACACCAGCAAAGTTTTCCCCCATTGTATCGATCATATCAGCCAGGAGATTAACACTACTTTCATGCTTTGGATTAATGAGTGTCTGTGCTCCACTAATATTAACAATATAGTGTTGCATATCCATCTCCGTTAAGTCAGATCGTTTCTTCAGTAGTTGCTTACAACGTTTTCCGTTATTAACAATATCAGCTGAGACAAGTGAAAGAACAGAAAATATCTGAACATTTAACAAATGAGGGGCGTTCTTCAACCCTGAGAAGTCAAATGTTACAACTTGCTCTGAAGAGATATCTTGAAATTCGGTTGTTCCCTCGAAAATTTCTGCGTTTGTTGTCAATAGTTCGTTAAACGTATTGTAAATACGCTTAACGGCCTTGAGTTCGGTTTTATCCGCACTAGTTTGTTCCAGCCGACGTTTATAAGCATCCACAAACAAAATAAAATCAGACAGAATAGGATACTCTTCCTTCACAATATCCGTCGCTTTCAGTTTTTCTGGATTCAACGAAGGATTTCGAGCCCACAACTCTTCCTCAATATAGAAATCATTCAGGAGAGTTCCAAATGTGATTAAATCGTCTCCTGTCACTTCATTATTCAGGAGTTTATAGATACTCTTCAGTTTCTCGATATGAAGGTTGTAAGATTTCTTCTTATCAATTTCAGTTCCTGCTTCGTTGGTTACTGTTGGAAATACCTGGAAGATATTGATACGGTTAGCCTCACCTGATAAATCAAGAATCAATCCATGTTGTTTTCGTGTCTGATCAAGAAACTGGCCAGTAGCATCAAAGTTACGAATATAATGCCCCTTCGCATAGAGACCGTCTGTGTGTTTCATAAGAAAAGATCGTTGTCCCATCTTTGGATTTCCAGATAGGATCATAAAGGATCGTGTTCTTTTCTCGTCACGTTCTAGAAAATTGAAATTTACCGCTCCGTTCGTTGGAGTCCATCCAAGATAGAAGCCTTTCTCATCTTCTAGCTTCGTATGATTAAAGAAATATCCACCAGCTATTGAGTGAGCTGGAGTCGGTATCCCTCTTCGATGATTGGGCAAATCAATCTGATATTCGGCTGGAATAAATGGAGCATGGTATTCAAAGTCTAACTCTCCAGACAGAATAGTGGATTTGAATTTCGACGTTTTGTCTTTGACTTCTTCAACCTTCTTAAATAATTCTTCTTTGGTTGATGCAAATACAAAGACACGAATATACATCCCATACATAGCTATATTCCGCTTATCAATTTCACGGCTTAGTTTATTCAGATTGTCAATCTCATCTAGTTCTTTCCGATTATTGGTTAGTTTGCTATTGTTTGTAATCCGTGTTGACTTCTCTTCAATAGAGTCCTCAATCTCTTTTTGAAGCTGTCTATTATCCTCCTTGTACAGTGACAGGAAGGAACGTGTCCCAGGGATCAATAACAATTCGGAAAGCCAAAAACGATCCATTCCTTCAGTTGGATACTCATAATAGTGTAAAACTGTATGGTATCCATCTCCACTTATCCAGGAGCGGTCATCCTTTTGAAAATCAATATTTCCTTGCGGTTGAATCTGGCTAAGAAAGGCAAGGTCATATCCTTCATTTTTTAGTTGTCTTTGTCTACGTTTTGATAAATCAGGCATGCTATCTCTCCTACACTTTCTCATTCATATTGTTGTATTGCTTTATAATCTGAATTTTCTTCCTGTAGCTGATATCTTGTGGAACAAAATCATTATTTCCATAGGTTTTAGCCTTCCGAACCAATTCGTCCAATTCGGTTGTTGTAGGTGCAAATAGCCACAGAATGAACTCTGTATTATAGACTTCTTGTCGGATGCTTTCTTCAACCTTAATTTGGCTTTGAAGCCAAATTTCACGATCCTTGAGTTGTAAAAAACGTCTATCGTTTACTGATAACTTAGACATATCTTGTCGCACTAAATTCAAATGATGGCGCAAGTCAGAAATTTGCGTGTCTGTATTTGTTGGCAAAGTTGTCGTCTCCACTTGGATATTCGGTCCAAATCGAGTCAACCAGGTTTCAAAATTTTCAATCGTTCTCATAACCTCGTTATAAGACATCGATCCTAAATCTTTACCTGGTATCTCCATCAGCTGCAAGTAGCCATAATCAACTAACTGGATATAAGCCTGGCTGTTCGGAATGATTGATTTTACATCTAACAACTCAACGCAAGAATGTAAATCAAAATATTCCTGCGTTTGTTTCTTTGTTTCTTGAAGACGTCCCAGAGGGCGTTTCTCGTTTTTTGAGGGTTGAATTTGTTTAATTGCCATTATGGTTTTCTCCTTCTGATATAATTCAAGCTAATATAACGTTTTCTTCTTCGTCTGAAGAAAAGAAACATGCTGTGCCAATTCTTTTTGCCACCGTTAGCTGGTAACACCAGATACAAACTCAGAACTGGTGTTAAAAAAATGAATGCGAACATCTGTATCCACTGGCTTTTAGGAAAGATTTTTAAGCCAACGCTCAAAGCGATTACTCCAGTAATTCCTACAAAAGCAATATCTAGGATAAGAAGGCCTATGATTTTGATTTTGGCATAGATATCTCTAGGTACACCGTATTTTTCACCGTACATGAATTTCTCCTTTATATTTGTTTTGACACTCACATTATAATGAATAATCGAAAATATCTTTTAAAGGGACAATAGCATTTTTACCATCATCCTTCAGGAATGAATTGTACAAAAAGTTATATACTTTTTTATACAATAAAAGAAGCCTCAATCTTGAGACTTCTTAACCAAATCAAAGAATGATTCTTCGGAAAGGAAAGTGATGGATTGACCGTCTGATATTCGTCTAAGCGCTTCATCATGCTTTTTAGACCTTTTATCTAGATCAAAAAGGTTCAACTGCTTGTGTCCTAAAATCAATATATCTGTCCTTGAAGATATATAGTTTTGAACGACAGCTCCTTTACTTTCTAAAAATCGTATGGCTTCTTCTCGAGTTAGAGGACGTAGGCTTCCTGTGACAACAATATTCTTACCTGTTAAATCCATAGTTCAGCCTATTCTTCTTCGTCTTCACTCTCAGCACCTGTGATATGACGTCCTCCCTGCATACGTTGTCCTGCTTGTTGCATTTGTTGGTTCATGTAGTTCATTTGATTCATACTCTGTTGAAATTTTTGTTGAGAAGAATCAGGCTGTGCTGGTGGTGGTGTCGATTCTGAAACTGGCGCATCTGCAGGTGGATTTGAATCTTGGATTGGGGACTCCATTCCTTCAGCTGAAGAAGTTGGAGCGACAATAGGTGCATCCGTTGTTCCTGGATCAATTGGAGGCTCAGGAATATCAATTGGACCAGGCTGTGCAATTCCAGGAACCGCATCATTTTTCAGAGCGTTATAGGTCGCATTTTGAGCAGAGGCAGCCTTATCATCCAGCTTATCTAAAACTTTGCCAACTGCCCCTTGCCCATTTTGCATGGCTTCAAATGCTTTCCATTCTGCCAAATCAACCATATTACTTACGCCACCTTTGGCCGCATTCATCAAGCCTTGGTCTTTTACAGAGTTCAAAGCACCTTGAATGCCACCTCCAGTTCTGGCTAGGCTATTTCCTAGGATCTGACTTCCTTTAGACAGGGCATCTGGAGCTTTTTGTGCCATATCCATACCAAATTGGCCAAGTGCCATACTACCATTAAAGAGACCGCCTGCTCCAGCCGCAAAGGCATTGCCCATCATCATAGCTCCGAGCAGTTGTTGAGCTGTTTCACTATGACCTGTTGAAACTCCAAGCCAGCGCTCGATCATGGCCACTCCTTGCATTGCCGCAAAGAATACTCCAACATAAACAAAGGCAGCTGCAAGACACTGCTCCCACATGTTGAGTCCATCAAAGAATCCACCAGAAAGCTTCGTTACAGCTGAGACAGAGAGAATTGGCAAATCTCTGAAAATCTCAAGGGTTACACGCATAATGATAACTTCAAAGAAGATTCCTGCCAAAGCACCGCCAATGGTTCTTAACAACTCTTTGTATTTCTTTGAGTTTGATAGAGAACTGTATCCAAGGATCGGAGAGATCATTGCTTCAATCAGAATATCAAAAACTGATTTGACGAGCTTGATGATCATGCTGACCAATAGAACAATCAGGATAATGTACTGGAGGAACATCCCTATCCAGTTGACTTTATAGCGCATATAAACTGATTCAAAAGCACTCAATTGATTAATGAGTCGATGTTCTGTAATGCTTTCAACTCCAGTATTATTGGAATTCAACTTATGGAGGAACAAGCCTTTAATTCCTGCTATTTTGTCGTCTTCCTGCATCCTCTTTAGCATTTCTGGATTTGTTGTACCATAGTTTGCCCCAAAATCAATCTTGGTCGCAAAATCAGTCGTATCCCGCTGTGCAGGGTCATCCGTGATATTATTGACAGGAGTAGAGCCTTCCTGAACAGGCTTGATGAAGCCATAATCATCCATTGGAAACAGCTCCGTAGAAAAATCTTTGTAGATCAAGACTTTTAAGTCTACTACATTATTTTTCATGGGCTGAAGAGCCAAGGAAGAAATCGGTTGGCTACCAGATGGCGCTTCACTGGAGACCGTCTGGATAGACATGGCATCCTGTGCTACTGCTGTTGAGATGGTGGTCAAAGCTAGTGGCAATACGGCAGTTACAGCCGTTACCAAAAGGAAATTCGTGATGACCCCTTTGTATTTGACTGGCTTTGTAAAAACTCCAGCGACAGCCGACACAACCAAAATCAGGGTGAACAAAGACGTCCCCAATAACTGAAACCAGTAAAAGAACTGGCCTATAATCGTCTTCTGGTCTCCCAGATAACCGAAGAGACCAAAGAGCTTGAACATATTATTAAAAACATGTTCTAGGCTGGAAGTGATTTGATAAAGAGCCTTGACAATCCCTCCTGGTAAATAAGTGAGAAATGCCATAAATGCAGGAGTCGGTTCTAAATAGTTGCCCCAGTAGGAATAAAATTCCGCCAGCTTTTTTGCATTCTCGCCTGTGATTTCACCATTGAGATTCTTGACCTCATTCACCAAATCTGAAAAGGTTTGATAGTGCACTAAAGGTACCTTCTTTCTTTCTAAGATACCCCTATCATATTCGATAATGACAAAATCGTTTTTAAAGGGACAATGAAATTCTGACAACAAAAAAAGCCTCAAGTAATTGAGACTTTTGTAAATTAATCTGCGGTTCCATTGAAATCATAGAAAGCATTGTCCTCTTTATAGCCACGAAGGAGTTCAATAATTCGGATTTTTTTACCACCATCAGTCAAGACGACTTGATAATAGGCACCTGCATCCTCAGGCTTATCTGCATTATCACCAACAGCGATTGTAAAGTTATCCTTTCCTTTCAGCTGACTTTCTAAACTAACAATCGTTCCTCTGAAAGAGGCTGGAATAGTCTTTACTTGTTCATCTGATAGGACACTGTACTTAACACTTCTACCGTCGTTATTCGAGATGGTTCGTTCTGCTTTATCAAATTTCAAGGTAGTTCCTACTCCACCCTTAAAAACAGAACTATCAGAACTATGTTCTGGTGAGAAGCCTGTATAGCTATCTTTTAGCACATTTTTAGCAATAGAATCAGGTGATTTTTGACCACATGCTCCTAGTAAAATCAAGGCTAACCCTACTAAAACAATTCTTAAAAAGTGCTTTGCTTTCATCATTTTTTCTCCTGATCATTATTTACTTCATTATAACAAACATCATTTTTTCTTGCAAGTGTTTATATAACTTATTGTACATCTTTTTAGATAACTTCATCCGCAAAGAAGTCATCTTCATCATCATAATAATCATAGTCACCTTGAATGACACTAGCTACAGTTGCCTGAAATAGTTCATCTGTGGAAGCAAATGATTGGGATTGTGCCTTTTGTCCTTTACTGTGGCGGCCTGAAAGTTTGGGTGTCTCTCCATTGTTGCTGAGAAGAGGCATGGTCAAACGTTGCCTCCAGTCTATGATGTTGTTGAAGGCTGTACCAGCATCAACTGCTATTTCCTGAAGCTCTAGCTCACGGTGTGCACTTTCGACTGGAATATCTGCAAGAGTCATCGATGTATCAAACTCCTCTTGTAAGAACATGTATTTGTAAGGGAAGCTGTTCTTATCATGTGCGAAGATTGGATCCGTTGTGACCTTACGTCCAACATTATCCCGTCCCTTGACTCCACGTAAGATAACCGCTTCTCCTTCCTGTAGCTTGGCCAATTGCGTTGGTGTCAACAACTCTTGTTTTGGATTCTCGACAGCTACATTTGGATTGGCTTCGTCCAGGATATTGCTGGAGCGCCGTCTTCTGGTGATGGTACGTGTACCCAACTCCCCACTAAATCTCTTATTGGTATCTGGAGACGTTGTTTTGACGTAAACTTTCAATGAACAGTTATCCAGAATCGTTTGCGCAACATTTTCACCATAGACATTAACCAATTGTTCCAAGTTTTGAACCCAAAGATAATAGAGAATGTTTTGTCCCAATCCGATAGAAATTTTCGTATCCATGTGAGGAATAGCTGGAATGTTTGTAAACTCATCCAAGATATGGAGAATCCGATTGATACATTTCCGCCCATTTGTTAAGGCAAGGTCATAGTTGGCATTGTACAACTGATCCAAGAACAAAGAGACAATCCCATTGTACTCTGTTCGGTTTGGTGGTGTTACCAGATAGACGACTCTTGGTTTATCGGAGTAAATCAACTCAATATCTGACTCTTGGAGAAGATTTTGAGTGTCTTCTTTGCCCTTCAGAACCCTTACATCGATATGATCTAAAATTGGCTTCTTGGTATACTCATCTAGTTCTAACCTATCTCCATCTTTTCGATAGACTTTTTCAGCTGAGAATTGGAAGACCCGATCCCGAACTGGAGACTTACCATTTTTCTTATGATTAAAATCAATCGTAACCGTAAACTGATCTGGAAGTTTAGGTTCGATGGCATAAGTCAGATAGCCTTCTCCATCAATAAGAGCTGTCGCTTGCTTCACATAATCAACTTGCTTTTCAACTTTACCCCATTTCTTCAAACCTGTAATGGTTACCCTAGCAGTCTTATGTTTGAACTCATTTTTTAATTGACTGTTGGTGCTTGATCTCAACTTAACAGACAATCGACGTGGGAAGGCAAAAGACTCTAAATCAATCGAGTTTTTGGAAGTGAGTTTGGCCACGTTGTCTTGCAAGAACAGATTGATTCCTGTCATCATGCTAGAGTAGACATTCCCTTTAGTCTCATCACCACCAAAGTCTGAGGCACGAAATTCGATATCTGCCATTTGTCTGAATTTGGAGAATTGTTTTTGATTCACTTGTCTCAAATTATCAAAATAGACCGTGATTTTTGATTTCTTGGATACCTGTTGTTCTCTAGTTGGATTCTCAACGACTTCCCCCGTTCCATCCACAAAAACTTCTTCAGACCCCATTGTCGCCAAGAATTTCGCAACGTTAGGGATCGTAATGGTATCCCAGGCATCGTCTTCACCATTTTGAACGGTTTCATTAGCTCGATCCATCAAAGCCATTGTCAGAGCGTTAAACAAGGATATAGAAGACTTACGAAAATACTCCGCATTTCCCTTCTCACCACCTTTTTGTTTTGGAAAAATGGATTCTGCGACTGCATTGACATAGGTTTGCGTTTTCTCATAGTAACCTTTCTTGGCGGCTGCAATAGCTAGAGCCAAAGGATTGTAGGACATAGACCAATCCATATTTTGGAAAGAAAGCACATCAACTTCATAGCCACGTTGCCTCATCGTTTTGTAAGAGGCTTGGTAGTGTTCCCCTTTCGGGTCTGCTAGAACCAGCGATGGCTGCAACTCCGCACGACTGTTGATATCAATCGCTGTCGTAATCTGACCTTCCCCCTTACCTGAACGAGTCATCCCAATCCCTAACAGATTCGTCGGCTTATCTTCAATGTAATAATATCCCGAAGGAAAAGATTGCATGCCCAAAATGCGCTCCGCATTGGTCACGTATCGACTGATTGTCTTATTTTGCCATAACATTTGCGTTCGGAGTGTTTGTCCTGCTAAATCATGAGTCAGTTCATGAAATACTGGAGCCCCACCTTCACCTGGATAAGTTAGAGCTTTATTGGGAATCTTTTTGTATTGACGACGAATTTCATCAACCGTCACAAAACGGTCATCCCCTTCCTCATTATGGTTGTAATCACGAAACTGCTCAAAGTTGATCCAAGCAGATTTCCAAGCAAGGACTAGACCCATCAGAAAGAGAGGAAAAGCTAAAATCGGGGCAATCCAAAAGACTTTTACATTCAATAAACTTTGAAACAAGAGGCTGTTTAAGTCAAAGTTTACGGCCTTACTAGCATCTTTAAACGACCAAATACTAAAGTAGAGAAAGCGGATTGTAGCCCTCAAAACAGTAACCAGGTAATTGGTTAAGATAAAAGCAATAAAGCTAAAACCTAATCCCATATAAACAAAACTACGGTAACTTTTAAAATAAAGAATGGGTTTCATCTCTTTATCAAAACGTTTCCGTTCTCGTTTAACAAAAGGGAGGGTATAGAATATCCTGAAGAAAACATTCCAAAGGATGAGAGAGACCAGCGCCAAGAGTTTAGGTATGAATGACTTCATCCCATTGAGCAGCCCTCTAACTGATTGTCTCCAAACTTGTTTCCAATCAATTCCTTTACGATTTTTCCAACCTATTTTTATTGCCTGGCTTAGACTACTCTTTCCTGATAATAACCTTTGATAGCTTCTTAAAAAATACGGCTGGAAGAGTTTGAATAGGTAATAACCTACACCCCCTAAAAAAAGGAAGGTATTGATCCAACTGGCTCGAATCAGTTGGATAAGGGTATAAAATACTACTTCAAATAACTCAAACAAACTACTACCCCCTTACACCTTCCAAAAACCATTCCATTTTTCGAGTATAGAAGCTCGAAAAGAGAAATATGTGAAACTGTAGCCTTGGAGAGGCTTTCTCATAACGGTGAAAATAATTTTCTAACCATTTCTCTCCATCCAACTGAAGAACATTCAATCGACTGGATCTACTTTGTTCTAAGTAATTGGTCACCTGAAGAGATTCTGCAATCAATTCATCAGACAGATAATTGTATTTTTGTCTTGCCATTGTTGCACTCCTTTCTTATTATCTCTTAATTCCCCTCTATTCTAAAGGATAATATCAAATTCTTTGTTAAAGGGACAAAAGATATTATTGTACCATAAGTTATATAACTTTTTATACAATAAATAAGCAATAAAAAAGCACACAAGTGTTCTTGTATGCTTTTAATCCCTTTAGAATGGGGAATCCGCATCTATTGGTTCAGGATAGGATGGAGGAATAGAACTTGATGTCGGCTGAGAAAAGCCCTGTTGTTCCTGCTTACGTCGATTAGATGCTTCCTTATTTTCAAGGAAAGTGATTCCTCCTTGTTGGTTTGGTGAAATAAACTGGTACGTCCGACGTTGACCCTGTTCATCGTTATATGGTCGTTGGATAATTTCTCCTTTTAAGAGGATTGGAGAGCCTTTTGATAGGCTCTGAGCCATTAATTCTGCTTGTTTTCCGTATACTTGCACATGGAAGAAACTAGAAATTGGTTTATTTGTATCATCAGTCATGCTAGAGTCACAAACAAACTCAAATTTAAAACTCACATGACCGTTTTGAGTTCGACCTACTGCATCGCTTGGGATGAATGCAACTCGGCCTGACGCAATAAATACTTGCATTTTTTCTCCTTTCAATAAAGACCACAAGAGAGTTATACCCCAGCTTGTGGTCATCCTTTCATTTTAGTTCATCAAATTAGTTTTCTTTCGACTTACGAAGACCTGCAAGACTCAACAATCCCAAAATCATTCCCACAACTGGAAGCATGCTTGCTGCCGTTCCAGTGTTTGGAAGTGATGGCTGCGGTTGTGGTTTGCCTGGTTCTTTAGGCTCTGGTTTTGGAGGTTCCGGCGTTGTTGTTGTAACTTTAGCCGTCATCTCTTGTAAATTGACTGTATTGATAAAGGTATTTTCAACCTTACCAGCCTTGATGCGTTCGACTTCTAGATAGAAGTCTGCATCGAACGTGCCTTTTACACCTAAAGAATTTAGGAAATCCTGGTTGATAACGTAAGACCATTTGCCTTCTTTTTCGGACCATTTAACGGTCACAATCTTCTTGAGGAAGTCAGGATTTGTATCTTGGTTCACTTCAAATAAGAAGGAATAAGCTGTACCTTTGGCGATCTTGTCGCCAGCTTTGACTACTTTTCCATCCTTCAGGATTACATTATAAGGAAGAACCAAGTCTTTTTCAGCAAGGTACTCTGTCCCACGAATAATACCTTCCCACTTACCTGTGAATCGATCATGAACCACATCCAACTGGTCACTACCATCATATTGGAAGAGGCTGTCGTGTTTAGTAGGCACGGTTACACCGTCAAGTAGATAGCGGATGTATTGGCCAATCTGTACTTCTTGGCCGTCCAAGACTTTTTTATTATCCTTTTGATCCAAGGCGTGTTTCTCTGGATTCACATCAGGAACCGAGATAGTGACAAGGTTTGATTGATAGCCATTGCCAAAGTCGATTTGTTTAAGATCGTTTTCGACTTTCTCCCCTGCTTTAACCAGGAGTTTAGCTGGGAGATCAATCGTCACCTTTTTATTTTGCTTCACGTAATTGTGATAAAAACTCTTAGAATCCTTCGCTACCCAAAGATAAAACTCACCTTTAGGATTCAAGTTCAATTCTTTCAGAATCTTATTGATTGCATCTGTACGCCCTTTGTCTGAAAGGACGTGATACATGTCAAACAAGTCTTTTACATCTTTACCTGCAGCAGTCATCTTGATCTTGCTGTGGTCAACTGTGAAGGCTTTGTCTTGAACATCGTCAAAGATTCCAAACTTCTTACCAATCGCTTGCGCTGAAGCAAGGGTTTTGGTGTAAGGGCTATAATCTGTCATCAAGCGGAAGGTCACGTTGCGATCAAATGTTGTCGCACCATTGATATCCTTACCAGAGCGATCCAAGACAGCTTTGACTGGTCTTGGAGGTCTTGGAGTGTAGTTCGTAACAGTATCTGAGAAAACTTCATAGTTATTCACTAACACTTTATAAGTATTGTCATAGAAGCCTTTGTCATAGATTGGCTTCCAAGTAATCACAGGAGCTTCTAGGCGCTTCCCTTCGTAGGTTGCAGTAAAGGTATACGTATTCTTTACTGCATCATAGGCAACGCCCCATCCTGCTTTCTCTGTAGCTGCCTTTGTGACAGCCACATCAGGAACTGCTCCAGCTTCGAGTGGATCGATGATGGTAATCTTGTCCCCTTTTTTAAGGTTCGCATAGATATTATCATGATGCAATGTATAAAGCTGAGTAGCGTTTTTAGCAACTGTTTGACCGTTTGTATTGGTCTTGTCTGTATCTGCTACAGATTTGCTGACAACTGGTTTATAATGCAATTTATAGCCGTGATAACTTGCTGTCAATTTCTGATTTTTGGTTTCAGAAACTGTTTTAAGCGCCAAAGTTGGTTTTGCTGGATTCTTCGCATTGACCAGGTTAGCTGATACAGGTTCCGTTTTGACAGGTTTCACAGTTGTTTTTGTGATAGTTGCTGTAGCTGGAACTTCAACAACTGGCGTTACAACTTTCGTATTCAAAGCGAACCAGTAGGTTTGACCATTTGGACTTTCTGGTCCATCCCACTGAATAAATTCGGTTGTGAAAGCTGTTCCTTCCTTGAAAACACCAAGTGCAGCGCCCTTGTATTGGTAAGGTGAATCAGATGTATCCCAAAGATGCCCCACATCTTCCTGACGGTTATAGTCTTCCGCATAGACATAGCCATAATCTTTGTTTTCTGTAACAGTGGAGCCGTTAATTTCAACATGAGTTCCGTTAATGGCTTTCGCACCTTCCCAACCAATACGATTGTGATTGAGTGAAGAATAGGTTAGTGTAGCAGGAGTTTTTTCACTTGCTGTGAACGCTACTTCTTTCCCATCCACGTTGTAGTAGTAGGTATCCGTAACCAAGAAATTCATGTAGTCCGCAGCTCCACCAGCTCCATCATTACGAGCGACTACAAAGCCCTCAGTCGGGTCATTCAATACATATACATCGTTTAACCCTGTCTTCCCTTGATTAAGAATCTCGAATTTTCGATGGATACGAGAAATATCATGCTTTTTACCATCTGCAGTTGAAACAGTCAAACCTTTCAGATTTGTGTAGTCAACTTCTGTTTTCCATCCAGTGCCAACATCCTTGTATTTCAAGACTTTAGTCGAGTCAAGAACACGAGTATAGCCTGATGTTCCATTTGATGAGGCAATGTAATCTTTAGTAGTTACTTGCGCTCCTGGAGCAGAGGACTCCACTGTTGCTTCAGGATTTGCGGTCGCAACGCTAAGGGCTTGCAAGACTACTTCTTTTGTGTAGCCTTCCGTGCTTGTCTTAGCTCGAAGCTCATCGTACTTCTTCTGCCAGTCTGCTTGGGCTTTCTTAGCTTGATCATAAGACGCTTGGTTTTGTTTCCCAATTTGCTTCGCTTCATCAGCTGAAGAAACTTCCTGTGTTTTAGAGTTTAAAAGTACACCAGAGTTTTTCAAATCTGTTGATTTACGATCAGCATCTTGATTGACTTCTTGACTAGCAGTTTGGCTTTCTGAGTAGGCATCAAGAAGAGCCTTGTTGAGCACAACTTTTCTTTTTGCGGTCGCAATAGCCTGGTCATTTGCTTTCTTCAATGCTTCTACTTCTGCGACTGAAGAAACTGTACGTGTCACTGCATCAACCGTTACGCCCTGTTTCTTCAAGTCTGTAGTAGCGGCTTCTACAGCCTGATTCAAAATCGTAGCTTGTTTGACAGTAGCTTCGTACTTCCCTTTTTCTTCCAGGTAGGTTGAGACAGCTTGCTGATTCTCTGACAAGGTATTTTTGGCTGTTTGAGTAGCTTTCTTGTTTTGAGTTGCTGTCCCATCTGTGGCAGTCGAACCGTCATTTGTAACTGTGACAGTTGTTGCCCCTTCATGCTTGGCTTTTTCATCCGCTACAAATTGATTGTTCGCTTGAATAGCTTCTTGCGCCTCATGGAAGGCTTCATTGTTTTTGACTTGTTTTGTAGTCGTGGCTTCAAGTTCCTGAACTTGTTTATTCTGATCTTGTTTAATCTCAGACTTAGACTGTTCAAGTTTTGGAGCAGTGGTATCTGTCCCCTTATCAACGCTTGGTGTTTCAGATACAACTACTCCAGCTGTTTTAGCTTTGTCAGCAGCCTTTGTGACTGCTCCATTATCAATCGCTACAGGCTGGCTTCCTGTTGCTTTACCAGCTTGTGTAGCGTACATGTTATTGTCATTTTTGCTTTCAGGTTGTACTGCTTCATCCGCAAATGCTGAACCTGCAGAGAAGGCTACAAAACTTGCGATTGCAATACCTGATGCTAAACCTTTAGCCCATTTTTTCTTACGGAAATATCCGTGTCCTTTTGTTTTTTCTGTCATATTTCTTTCTCCTTCACTTAATTAAAATAATTTCTTCTTGTAGAAGTAGCCAACCGCAGTAAACAACATGCCACCGATTACAGCTAGGAAACTTTGTTTTGTTCCTGTGTTTGGCAAAGTTACCATTTTACCATCTGCAGTTGAAACACTGATAGTCTTGTCTTCATTTGTAACAGCTCCAAGTGCTTCAGGAGCAACTACAGAGCCATCTTCAAGGACAAGATTCCCGTTTTGAGTGCTGACAATGGAATCACCTGTACTGGTTTGAACAGGTGCTTTTGTCACATCATGAACGACTTGACCTGTTGAGCTTGAAGTGGTTCCAATTTGTGACTTTCCTTGCTGGTTCGCTTGATCAGTAGTTTTTGGCTTTTCATCTGGAACACCATCTAGGCTACCTGCGTTATCCTTGTCTTGCGCCTTATCTGAAGGCGCTGGTTTATCAGCTGGCACTCCGTCAAGACTTCCTGCGTTGTCTTTGTCTTGTGGTTTATCTGATGGTGTTGGAACACCATCTAGGCTACCTGCATTATCCTTGTCTTGCGCCTTATCTGAAGGTGCTGGTTTATCAGCTGGCACTCCGTCAAGGCTTCCTGCGTTATCCTTGTCTGAGGGAGCTGTTGGATCAACTGGAGTAACTGAAGGCTCTGTTGACTGATTTGATGGAGCCTCTGTTCCTGTTGAAGCGCTTGGCGCTGTTGGTGTAACCACTTCCGTTGTTGGAGCAGAAGAATCAATCGGTGTTACTTCATCAGCTGATACAAATCCAGCTTGTGCAAATGCCATTGTTGATAGTGCTAGTGTAGCTAATACTTGTTTCTTGTTCATTGTAATTTTTCCTTTTCTAATTTTTAAGATAATTTGATTCTTTTGGTTCTGTTTCTACAACAAATCCATATTTTGAAGAATCAGAAGCTTTTACATCAAAAGTTAATCTAACGCTAGATGATTTATCCCCTTTTTTGACGGACAGGATATAGGAAACCGTATATTTTTGAGTTTCTGAATCATAATTCAATTTCTCTAAAATAACGGACTGTAAAATCCCTTCTTTTGGTTTGGTAAATTTTGCATCACCTTCAGAAAGAAAATCTACTAGGTTTTCTTTTTTGCCCGAGTAATAAGAAGGTAAGAAATAACGGCTAAATACATCAACTTCATTTTTTGTTGAAATGATAAGTTGAGTATTTTTTTGTTCCTGATATAAGAAATTTACTTTTTCGGACTGGTTTGATAGTTGAGCGAAAGCAAAAAATACGCAAATGATATTTATTACTGACAACACTCCCAAAACACCTAAAAATAGATAAAATTTCTTCAGAGAAGTTGACCGCTTTTGAGATACGGGAGGCACAATATCTGTTTGATCCCTTGCATTTGGGACAGGTGGCAGGCGATTGGGTTGCGAAACAGCCATCGTCTCACCTTCAGCTGGGAAAAGAGGAAGAGAAGAATCGGACAATCCCATACTTTGTTTATATACAGGATAAATCTGATTCTCAAAGTACTCCCTTTTTTCTTGATAGCTGTAATTTGCAAATTCAGAGCGAGTAAGTATCGCTTGAATGAGGGGAAGCAAGAGGTTTTCATAGTCTTCTGTAATGAGGAAGGGACTAGCGTAAACCTCTCCCTCTGTCACCACGCTTTTTCCTTCCAGATGGGCGATTGCTACTTTTTTCAGCTGAAATTGACCATACATTTGATTCAACTCTCTAAATAACAACTCGGCCTGTTGAAATGTTAGGTAGGGGAAATTTTTTGAAATCCTCTGAGAATAACCAGAACTATGATCCAATACTTCAATAATAGCAAGTAACTCACGATCATCCTCTGGGCCTTTTCCATCTTCCCAGGTGATTTCTAAAAATAGATCATCTGTAATCGTACAGCGACCTTTATTAAAGAGTGAAAAAGCCATAAATTACCACCCCTTAACTTCTCACGAAATCAAAAATCCATTCAATGATACTTGGTCCCGCTGAAACACCAATAATTGCAATTGCAATTGATATCCAATTCTTTTTCATTGAGGCTTTTAACTCCCGTCCACCAAACGCATAAATGAGCGAAGTGACAACGGCAGCTAGCCCAAATAGTGCAACACTGACTAGCTGAACTTTTGTAATTCCTTGTTTCGCCAAGTTATCCGACTTAGCAAATGGATCGTCCGCATAGACTGTAGATCCTGTTAGAAATAGGGAAAGGCTCAATAAAAACATCTGTGATTTTGTTTTTACTTGCTGAAGTTGTCTTGTCAAATAATTTTTCATAGAAATCCTCCTTTGTTTTTTTGACAACGTTAGTATAATAGATAATTGAAAAAAATTTTTTAAAGGGACAATCATTTTTTTAAGGTGAGTTTTAAGAAAATAATGCTTCACCAAATGACGTTTTTTCAGCTTCGACATCGAATAATATTTTTCTTTTGTCTTCACGGTGATACTCATCTGGTGCATCACCTTCTACCCAAAGATGAAAATGATACTCTTGGTTGGAATCAGATAAGTTCAGAAACTCTTTAGAAATTAAAGGAAGTACTTTATGCTTAATCACTCTTTCAAGTGGCCGTGCACCATCTTTTATATTTGTTCCTACATCCAATAAATAAGTAACCAAACTTTCTTCATAAGAAAGAGTCAACCTTTGATTCTTCATTCTTTCTTCGATTTCTGATAGATGTTTGACAATAATTTCCTTATTCACTTCCTCGTCTAACATATTGAAAATCAATTTATATTCAATTCGATTGAGAAATTCTGGTCTGAACCTAGTTTCTAACTCCAACGTCATGCTCTTTTCAAATTGAACTTTGTCCCTGTCGGTTAGCTTTTTAAAATTCCCTTTCAATTCGTACTGTTTAATAATTTTTTGAGAACCAATATTCGTAGTAATAATAACGATTGTATTCTTAAAACTCACTTGCCTTCCAGTTGAATCAGTCAAGCGCCCTGCATCAAGCACCTGCAAAAATAAATCTACAACTTCTGAGTGTGCTTTCTCCACCTCATCGATCAAAATAACGCTATAAGGTTTTTGTTTAACTTTCTCAGTCAATTGTCCTTTCGTTCTAGTTTGGCGATCGCCAATCAGCTTTGTGATATCTCCCTTTTGTTTATACTCAGACATATCAAAGCGAATGATTGCCTCTTCATCATCAAATATTCCCTCTGCTAGTGCCAAGGCAAGCTCTGTTTTTCCAACCCCAGAAGTTCCTAGAAACATAAAGGAGGATAGAGGCTTTCTTTGATCCTGTAAACCAGCTTGTGCAACAGTTATAGAATCCACAACAGCATCTACAGCCTCATCTTGGCCTTTAACACGTCGTGACAGCTTTTCTTTTAAACCATCTAGTCTTTCCTTGTTACCTTTCAAAATCGTCGTGACAGGAATACCTGTTTTATTTTTCAGCACCTCTGCAATTTCTTGCTTCCTGACATCGCCTAATCCATTTGTAGAACAAATTGTTGCTGCTTCATCTATTAAGTCAAAGGCTTTATCAGGTAAAAATTGATCAGGTATGTAGCGGACAGATAGAAGTACAGCTTGTTTTACAGCATCAGAACTAATAGACACCTGATGAAAATTTTCGTAAATAGTTTTAGCTTGCTCAAGAATTTCAATCGCTTGAGTAGTTGTTGGTTCAGAAACCCTAATTGGCTGCATCCTTCGCTCAAGCGCTCGGTCCGTTTCAATATATTCATGAAATTCATCTAAAGTAGTTGCGCCAATCAATTGCATCTCACCACGTGACAAAACTGGTTTAATAATATTTCCAGCATCCAAAGCGCCCTTATCTGAACCACCAGCACCAACAATAGTATGAAATTCATCAATAAAGAGAAGATTCTCTCCTTTGGTTTCTACCATCTCCTCAATAATTTTTTTAAACTTAACAATAAATCCTCCATCCTCATCTGACATTAAGCTAGATAGTTCCAGAGAACGCACGGTCAAATTTTTTAATTTTGGAGATACCTGGTTTCTTAAAATGGCTAAAGCAAATCCTTCAACAATAGCTGTTTTTCCAACTCCAGCTTCTCCTACCAAAATAGGATTATTCTTAGTTCGCCTGAGAAGAGTGGTCTGAACAGCTTCTACTTCTTTATCACGTCCGTACACCTGATAATCTTCCGCTTTTTTTGAAACTTTTTCTGTCAAATTATCTGTATAACGATCTAAATAGGGTGTTTTTTTCCTTTCTTCAGTAGTCACACTTAGTCACCTCTTTCTTTTACTTCCTTGATTTGAAGAGTGAGCTTATCTTTTATCGCATCCACAAATTCTCGTGGATTGATTGTCCCTTCTCCAATCTGAGATAGAAACATTTCCCAGCCTCCTGTTGTCTCTGGATCAGAGAATTCATTGTCATAGAGATAATTGATAAGTAGATAGGCCTTATTGGTGGGAGTTAGTTGACCTGTTTTTTTATCTTTAACAACATAACCCTTACTTTGAATTTTTTTAATGATTTCTCCTCTAGTGGCTTGTGTTCCCAAGCCATATTTAGGAAATATTTGGCCAATCAATTGGCTTTCAGTTAGTCTTTTAGGTGGTTTCGTTTCACCCCCTACAATCTGAACCTGCGTATCAATTTTATCTCCCACTTGATAATCAGGAACTTCAACTGGACCTCGTACCTTTCGTGAACTCCATTCAGCCCATCCTAATTTATGAAGCGTTCTACCCTTTGTTTTAAAAACAAGACCATTATTTTCTACTTCAATTGTTTTGGTTGAATAATAACAATCATCCGCAAACATCAAGATTGCCTGCTTCACAACTGCTTCATAAATCAGTCGTTGGTCAGTTTTTAAATTTGAAAGGTTTGGAATTCTTTCAGTCGGAATCAAGGCTGAGTGGCTTGTACCAGATACTTTTTCATCATTGACATAATCTTCTCTAGGCTCCAAAAACGCTGGCTGAAAATGACAATTAATAGCTTTTTGATAGGCAGATAGATTTTCTTTTAAATCGTTAAACTCAAATTGATTGATGTATTCTGAATCTGGTCGTGGATAGGATAGAAATCCTTCCAAATACAGTCCCTCAACAATGCTCTCTGTTTTATCTGAGTCAAATTTCCAAGCACTTGCTGCAAAACTTTGTAATGCAGACAAGGTAAATAATTGTGGAGCTGATTTCTGATGATTTTCTACCTCAACTGAAGAAATAACAGAGGTGGTTGATAATCCCCTTGAAGAGGCTAAAATAGCCTCACTATCCTTAGTTTTGTCTTTTGTGGTGAAAAATACCCCATTTTTCTTATCCTCCAACTGAAGCTTCCAATATTTTTCTGGAGTAAAGTTGCGAATCTCTAAATCATTCTCACAAACTAGTCTGACCGCTGGTGTTTGAACTCGGCCAACAGATAGATGGCTACCTTTTGTTCGAGGGAGTTGCCCTCTTGCTTGAAGATCAATCGTTGCAAGAGGTGATAAATTCATGCCTACCAACCAATCGCTTTGTGCACGTGCTTCAGCTTCTAAATAGTAATTATAGGTTTCTGAAGGTTCCTTCAATTCCTGAAAAGCTTTTTGAAGAGTTTTCTTTGTCATGGAGCTTGCCCAAAGACGTTTCCAAATTTTCTCCTTGCCTCCTGGTATATGCGATAAAATAGAGTACGCAATCCGCTCTCCTTCTCTATCAGCATCCGTCCCAATAATCACTTGATCCGCTGCTACCACTTCATCATAAATTCTCTTGAATTTTTCTCTTGAATTTTTGTCCTCTTTGAGATGTTGCTTAAATGAAACATTTGTCAGAGGTAATTTATCAAGTGACCAGTTGTCTGGTTCACTGTATTCAAATAGGTGCCCTTCAGCAGCCACCACATGAACTTCAGCTGGAAAATAGAGTGGTTGCCTGATAACATAGACACCTTTCTTTTTACTAAATTGTCCTAAAGCTGTAGCGTAAGCTTCTGCCTGTTTCTCTTTTTCAGCCAGAATAACTATAACCATATCATTCTCCTTCTACTTCATTTTCTGTCATTGTAAGCTATAATTAAAAAATATTTTGTAAAGGGACATTGACACAGAGTAGAACGAGTTCATATCAAAGAACAACACAAAAAGTTATATAACTTTTTATACAAAAAAGAGGCTCATAAAGAGCACTCTTTCTATACTTTAAGCCCCTTTTTTGGGCTTTGGATAAAATTTTGATTTTGTCCCACCTGTCTATTCAACTGATAAGGCTTTGTATGTTGTTCAACACTTTTTACAATCTTAGATACTGTTCCATGAATCCGTTTCATAGATTGCGCTAGTTGTTGATCATCAAGAGAGGTCAAATTATCAGTCCAAATTGCCATATAGCGAATGGCTTTCTCAGAGGTATCTAATCCAAAATGGTTAGAAACGAGATAACTTGTCATCTCAGCTTCAAGTTCTCTACGATCTTTTGAGACTTCTTCCTTATACGAGTTAGCAAATTTAGGATTATGTAGACTAGCATGCGCCAACTCGTGAATAGTGGTTGCAACGACTTCTCCAGGAGTATTATCTGGATTCAAAAGTATCTTTTGTTCATCTGGATAAAAAGCTCCTTTCGCACTCCTCAACTCTTTTGCATCGTCTTGATAGATTGTTACCCCAATATTCTTAGCATAGTCTGAAAGTCCTTCAAGCACCTCTTTTGTACGAATATGATCCATATTAAAGTTATAGTGACGATTTGGCATCGCTTTGGGATAAAATTCAGGCTTCAAGGTTGTTTGGGACAACTCAAATACTTTATACGTAGCGAATTTAGCTAAGCCTGTATTTGAATCTCTTTCTTGGAAGAAGCGAGATTTCAATTTTCCTTCTTTCTTTAAAACCTTTTCTTCAGGTGTCGCTTCAGAAAGTCTTTTATATTTTGGATTGCCTTTTCCATTTTTTACCTGGTTCCCATTTTCATCCAATACAGGAATCATTTCAACCATCATAGGTCTAAACAAGGTAATATGTGATTTTTCTCCTGTCTTAACCGAAAGATTGTTATGGACAACTTCTCTTGTTCGACCTGTTTTTTTATTGGTATAGGTATTTCTAGTTTCAAATACCTGATCTGAAGTAATCCCAAGAACTTCCCCCATCGATTGCCATTGATTATAGGTTGCGACTGCACTCGCTCCTGGCCACTGTTCCTGAATCAAAGCTACATTTCTAGGAGAAAGTTCTGGAAACTTACTCATAAAATTCAGATACTCTTCTAACCGTTCTGGTGTTTCTGTGTACTCCCTCACTTTTTGAAAAGCAACTTCACTCAATTCATGAGGCGTTAAAGTAGCATAATCAATACTACTTGAGTTTACTTCAGGGGTTTCCAAATCCGAAATAGATTCCTCTTTCAGAATCTCCTCTACACGCTGAAGCAAATTAGTTTTAGTTTCTTGCTTAGAAGATTGAAAAGCTACCGTTTTTCTTGTATCAGGAGTTTGACCTTCTCCTTCTTCTATCAATCGAGACGATTCATTTGCTTCCAGGGAAATCTCCTTATTCACCTCTTTATTTTCCAGCTGAGAAAGAATTTCTTCATCCATCGATGCTAGTTCAGATTGACCGTTGAGTCGACGATATCCTAACCCTAGCATTTGTGAAATTGGTGTAGTCTCATCTCCAATATCATAACGAATTCCCTCCTTAATCACTTCACCGCCTGGAGCATAGACATCAAACTTAATTTTGGTAGGAGGGATATAGCCTTCAGTATTGCCTGCAGTTACTTGTTTCATTCCTTCTTGATGAATTGGATAAAAGTCCTGATTGGCCTTATATAGCTCCCTAGCAAAATCTTGATAAGATATCAGCTCGGTCTCTTTAAAGGGCAATTTCGGCCCACCTGGGCGATCCTCAGACCATTGGAGACGTACATGGTAGTTTTCCTTATAAATATGGTCTTGTTGCCATTCTTTATAAAAATCTGAATTTGTATCTAGGAGATGATCTTTCCCAGCTGCAGCAACAATCTGATCAAATTCATCATTGTATTTCTTCGCATAGTCAAGATATTGATTCCAGGCTTGATGAAATTCTTCTGGCGTTTTTGAGATATCACTAGGCACACCTAAATTATAGACAGTATCTAAGACTTGAGTAAAGGTAGCTGAATCAAGTGAGGTTTTATCCAGTGTATTCTCTGGAGCTGGTGGTTCAGGTTCTTCAGAAACCTCCTCATACTGTTTATTTTTTAAGACAGATAACATTTCCTCGCCACCATCTTTAACATATTCCTCATTAATTGACAGTTGCTCAATCTGGCCATCTCTTTCTCTATAGACACCGAGAATTGTGCCAGTATCTATATCTTCCAGTTGTTTACTTAAATCCCCCTTCACTCTCATTAAAGATGCAGGGACATGAGTAAATTCCTTTTCTTTGAATAACAATAACAAATCAGTATCTTCAGGTCTAATTGCTTTTGAAAGATCCAGATTATTAAATTTCTTTACAGATGAAAGATCGTTAAACACAAAGGAGTCTGACTCTATCACCTCAGGTAATAAGTTCAAAACTTTTAGTTTATCCGACATTCCCTGCGCAAATTTTAAATCTTTGAAATGCCCTTTTCCAGCTGCAACATCTTCAACAAATGACTCAGACAAATGTTCTACCCACTCATTATATACAGGTGTTACTCCAGTTAAGTGCATCCAATTTTTCTTATCAAATTTAACATTTAGAATTTGGAATTGCTTTTCTTCTGGATTCTTATAAACATAATGGATACTTGTCCCTGACATTTCTTTTAGATACCATTGAGCCGAGTCTCTCATTGCGTTTGCGTATAAATTTAACGTCCGCATGTTTTTTTTGAATATTTTATTTGACATTCGATCCTCATCGATGGTAAAATGAAGATGAACATTGGCAGGAAAATCAGGTTGAGAATTTTTCTCAACGGGCTGCGGTGCTGTCCCTGGAGTTTCCACTCCTAAAAAACTGGAATTGCGATTCAATAGTTCGCCCCCAGTGTTATTAGAAAGCTCTTGATTTTGATCATGAGCTTTTTTTGTAATCTCGTTTAAAAACTCTTCATCTTCTTTCAATCCACTATTAAAAGTCCAGTAATCTAGTTCAAAATAATTCGACTTTTTCAAGAAGTTCTCTAAGTCGTCAAAAACGTAGTTTTCTCGCAGTAACGCTTTATTTTCATCAAAAAGAGACTCCCAATCTTTAACAACAATGTATTTTAAACTATCATAACCCATTTGAGTAGCTAGAAACTCCGTTTTACCTGGTTCTGAATGGTATTTAAAAACAATATTATCTTCTTTCTGGCTAAGTGAACCATATTGGCGATAGCCAAACTGACCATCCTCAAATAAATAGAATTCAAGCTCACCGTCGCTTTGATAAACACGCCAATAATCGCTGTATAGCTCATCTTGTTTTAGAACAATCACTGGTCTAACTGGCTCCACTTCTTCTGAATCCTCCATTATCTTAATAGGATGAGTCTCAAGACGTGACATCAAGTTATCCAATAATTCATGGTTTAACACCACTTCTCCCTCTTGCTCATTCAAATAGTGAAACAATGTATTTGGTGTTGTCACAAAACCATGGGCAAAGTCTCTTGTTCCGGATTCAATCAATGGATACTCCAACATTCGCTCAACCGATTGTGATAGATTATCAAGGGTTCTTTCACCAAAATAGACGCCAAAACTGTCACTTGAAAGGCTTTCTATCTGCTTGTTGGTATTGTAGGCTGCTATTGCAAGTTCACCAATAAACTGGGTTGAAATATCTACTCCCAAAGCTCTCTGATGAGGTTTCAATGCTTGATACAAGGAATCCTGTTCAGGAGTCCCTTTTGTCTTGTATAAATCAACCGTTCGATCATCAATAGAGCTTAAAAGTGAATGAATAGGAGACAGCACTTCCATTCGCTTATCATTGAGATATTTTGTAGGATGGCTATTTCCCAACTTCGCAAAGACATCATACAGATAGAAATCTGGTGCAAATTCGATTGATAATTCTCCAGATTGAATCCGATTATTTAATTCCTTAGTTAATGCTTCGTTTTCCCGTTTCACCTCTTCGTAGCTCATCGTTCTTCCAGCATTCTCCTCTGTATTGGCAATAGATTCTTGATTTTCTAGAGGATGTTTTTCTTCTGATTCAACTGACCGTAATTGGATATTTTCTTCAGCTGGAATTTGAGACCGATAGTCATAATCTGCCTTTTGTGCCTGTTCAAAGTAAGGACTTGGAAGAGTTTCTCCCAATTGCGTTGAAAGATCACTGTCTTCACTACCAATATCATATCGAAAATCATCTGTCAGACGACTCCCCTTTTCATCTTGCAATGCAAAATAAGTTTTATCATATCCCAGGCTAAGCATTCTCAAATTATTCTCTTCATACAATTGAGCTATAAAATCCTTATATGGAATCACATCTCCTGATGAGAATTTCTGAGATAGATTTGGATTTTCTGTAAAATCAAAGGCTACAAATAACTCTGGAGGCACTGAACTTCGCTCTTCCTGTATCATTGGTTTTACTCCAATATTTCCTTGCGCTTGTTTGGCAAGTAATTCATCCACCTTCAGTCTTTCCTCGTCTGTTTTCGGATGATACTTGATTTGTGAAGATAATTGAAACTCTCCTTCTTCAGTCAACTCCAGGGCAACTCTTCGTAACCCTTTTACAAAATACGTATTTGGTTGTTTTTGCCACTGGTTCACTAGCCCTTCATCAATTAAGGCTTGAGTTGCTGGTTGAATGCTCGTTTTACCCATTTGTTCAGATATGGCCTCAAGTCTAGTCAACTCTTCTTGATAGCGTTTGAGAGTAGCTTTGGTAAAGAACGACTCCCCACGTTTAGCTTTTTCTAACTCTTCACGGATTCTAGGTATATTTTGAACACTCATCTCCAGACCACTTCCCTGACGATTCAACCCCATTTCTTTCAAATGTTGTTGGTGCTCCAGGCGCTCTACTCGCTCTTCCTGTTGCCTAATCTCATCCATCTTTGAGAAGACTTGATCTTCTATTTGTTCTTGCTTACGTTTAAAGCTAGCACCTCCTCGCTTATCATTCATGGGTTGCCCATTTGTTAGCGCTTGGTGGGAATAAGCCCTTGAAATAGCCTCGTCTTGTTCACCCCTTAGTCGTTCCAATTTTCGACGTGCCTGTGCAAGACGACTGTTGTCAGGCTTTTCTTCCTGTTGATTCTTTAGAACATCATTCCAGTCCGTTTTATCTTGTCCTGGTCTTAGTTCTGGTAGATCTGAATTGATAACAGCTCCTTTTGCCTCTAATTCTTGAATGAATGTTCTACCTGCTTCATCATTATCTAAAGCTAGAGTAATCAAATCCGCATTTTTCCCATCTTCAAAAAAGTGATGATCAATAGCTACTTGAAGCCCGTCCGCTAATTGTTCAGGTGTCCATCTTAGCGGTTTTCCTGATATTTCAGCTTGAATTTGAGATAGATGACGGCCTATAGTCGATTCTTTCAAACCATCCATAGAGACTAATCTGACGTCCTGAAGACTATCTTTGTGCAATTCATAGTAGGACATTAAATCAATTGGACTCTCAGTGAAAATCAATCGTTTTGGACTGCCAATATCAACATGAATACCTGTCATAGGATCGGAGTTTTTCATAATCACTTTAGCATATCCATGTTTTGGCCACTTCTCCCAATTCTCCTGTATTCCTTGTAAAGAGGCTCCAACAACCTCACCTGAAGAAGAAAGGGACTTGAAGACAATAACTGGCTCAATCGCATTTGTTGAATTTCCGCCATTACCTTCCACAAAGTAGTCAAGTTTGGCATTAGCTTGGGCTAAAATACCCTGTTCCAAAAAATAATCAATCGTTTCATCGGATAGCCCACGTTGATTTCGTAAGTAGTCTCGTCCAGTTGATAACGGCTGCTCATATTTCTCAAGATAGTATTTAAAATCTTCTTGAGGCCTTTCAACCAGTTGAAACTCTTTAAAATTTCCATCATTTAAAAAATCTACCGATTGGTTAAAATCTACTTCCTTTATCGTCTCAACCAAAGAAATCGCATCACCACCTGTATTTCTAGAAAACCATTTCCATAAATTTTTATCAGGTGAAATAACTAGGCTATCATGTTCTTTCCATCGATAGTCTCGTCCAGATCGAACCAGCTCCATCTGAAGCTCGTTTGCAACATCCAAAATATCTCTAGAACGTGCAAATTCAACACGTTCTCTACGACTTTTCCCACGTCTTGATTCTTGTTCTGTCATATAAAATCTCCTTAAAATCCTTCATACTGTGGTTTGTACGGCTCTTTCTCTGCTTGTAGAAATGTTTCTGGATCTAAGTGAACCAATTCCCCTACTGAAAAAGATTCAAATAGCTCAGAATTTTCCTTAAAATCTAGAACCATTTCTAAATCAGAATTTCTTCCTTGACCCTCAAAATGCACTTGCTTATTATCGGCATTCATTGCCGTAATTAACCATTCAGCTGAAAAGTCAAAGTCTTCAACTGCAACATCTGGAAATAATAGCTTCATTTTTCTTCTCCTTTCTCTTTTTATCTTTCTATTCTATGCAATAACCAAGAAATTCCAGTTAAAGGGACAATAGATTTCCATTTTCAACAAAAAAAGTCATTGCTTTTACAATGACTCTTATATACTTTGTCCTTTTTCCTCAAGTTCTTGTCTCTCATCACTTCTCTCACGTTCCATGAGGGCTTTTTTATTTGCACGTTGGGCCCTTTGAAGAGAATTGGTCAAATTTCTCATGAAATCTGTATTGATGATTGCTTTACCTTGAGATTGTTGGACGTTTTTTCTTTGCAGGTTCTTCCTTTCTTGCATTTTATGTGAAACAGCTTGAGCTAACTGACTTTTCTGATTGCTTTCTTCCTCTGGCAATATTTTTTGATAGAGTGATTTGAGTTCAGAAAATCCTTTCGCATTCTCCTGTTTTAATTTTTGAATAGTAGCTTGATCAGTCGTTTGTGAAATTTCCTTGTTTCGACTGTAAATCTGATGTTTCAGCTGAAAAATAGAGATATGGGTCTGTAGCTCTTCTATATAGCTATCTTTCGTCACAGGATAGCCCTTTAGAATAGTCAGCACTCCTTCATCTTGAAGAGGTTGAACTGCCGCTAATTCTCCCTTCAGACGTTTAATTGGTGCTTGAATTGCTAACGAATCAGCCTTTTCTACTGAAAATGAAACACTATCTTCAAACTGGTTAGCAAGAGATTGTTTTAGAGATTGGTCTGCTTCACCTAGTTTATAATTTGGAGTCAGTTGCAATTCAGTCAGCTTCAGTCTTTGTTGAATTTCTTTCTTTTTCAATTCAACAAATGGCTTATCGGTTTCAAGTGGTTGAATTTGATCAAAAAGAGTTTTACGTACTAATAGACTACTCTGCTTTTCTTCCAATAAACTCAATTTTAAAGCATAGCGAAATGTTCCTAACTCCTGGCGCTCTTTTAATGAGCGATCACTTTTCTTTTTAGCCGCTTCTACAAGTTCTTTCAAATCAGCTGAAGAAAATAGCGACAAGTCTCTTAAACTAAGTTGCTTCTCCAGTAAGTCTTCTTTCATCTGACTCACATCATAAACTAATTCCGTAACATATTCAGGACGTCCCAAACCTGTTCCGTGTTTATCATAAGCAGCATAGACTGGTTTTGTGATTTCAAGAGGTTTTGCCCCATCTTTCAATTCATAACCCAGTTTTTTCCAAGCATCTAGTGTTTTGATAACACTTGCATTGGGATCCTGTTCTAAAATCATTTGTTGATTCTTTACTGAGAAATTGGCCAAATTTTTTTCCAGCCGAACATCAGCTATTTCAGGAGCATTCTCACGAAATAGGTGCAAGATTCTATTTGCTAATCGTTCTCTCAACTCTTTTTCTCGATTCGCTATTAATTGCTGCAGATGATAGCCTGCAGCCTCCTGTTGTGTTTTCTCAACACGACCATCAAGTTTCCGAATCTTTTCGTAGGTTGATTTTTTTCCAGCCGAATATGCTCCTCTATAGGTCTCTAGGAAGTCCTTCGTTTCTTTCAGAAATTCTTGATAGAGCTCCTTCCCATCATTTTCTAAATAGGAATCCAGATAGCGATCCAGGAAGAATTTACTGACTGCAAAATCTTTTGCATTTGAGCCATAGCGCCATTTTTTATTCATAGGCAAATGATTATAAGCCTGCTCCAAAAAATTTTTTTCAGCTGAAGAACGCACCATCTGATCTCTAAATACAGAATTGATCAACTCACTTCTGATATTGGCCAAAATTTGTTCTCGTCGAACAATCATTCCTCTAGTCTGTTCATTTAACAGGCCATGAAAAACATCGCTTTTAAAACGTTCAATGGTCTTCTGGGAAAAGTTACCTCTATATTCCATTCGTCCACGAGGCCGATAGAAAAATTTTTTTCTTGCAGACTCGACTTCTGATAAACCAAAATGCACATGAATATTATCCGTATTCAAGTGAATGTTGGCCCACCAAAATGATGAATCAGATAAGCCTTCTTTTTCAATCAATCTTGGCAATGCTTCACGTATGACCGACTTGATAGCTTGCTGATCGACTTTCCCAGTTTCCAGATCATATAATCCCTCCCTGGCCAAAAAATCATTATCAAAAGAGATAACACCCTGCCATAGAAGAGAGCCATTTTGATAAGCCTGTTCTAAATTATTTTTCAATTCAGTTACTTTGCTACGCTGCAAATAATTGGCCTCTTTTGTAAAAATCGCTGTCATCTCTTCATTTTGGTTTTCAGTAGCATAAGAGCGATTCATGTAATCAATGTATTCCTGAAAATTTAGTTTCGTTTCTGGAACTTCAACTTGAATTTTTTGTAGTTCATCTTCAGTTAGAGACTCAATATTTTGTCTGTGTGTTTCTAAATTTAATTCATTATCAACCTCAACAGCTTCATCTCTATTGGTGTAGTCTACAAAGCCACTATTTGCTTCAGTGTATTGCAGCATGAAGGTAATACTTGGACTAGACTCACTCACGAGTAAGGTCTCCTTTCAATTAATGAGAATGTTTAATTGTTTGACCACGTGCAACATCTTCTTGAATGACATCATTAATTCTTGCCATTAATTCATGCTGTGTAGGATCCAGTCGTGAATGAATAGATTCCAAATCTTGAACATCAAAATCATCTTTCGTAATAGCATGAAAGTTGGTTAGTGTTAAATAGAGAATTTGATCAAGTTGACGATGAATTGCCTTGTTGTCATTTCCAGAATCAAAGGCATCCCCCAAATTTTTTTCCAGCTGAGTCAGTCGCTCATAGAAATTTTTTCCTTCTCCTAATTCAATAAAAAGTTTATAAAAAACTTCAATCAAAGTGACTAGCGTTGCTGAATTATTTCGATACTGTTTCTGCAAAGCAGACGATTCTTTCAAGTAGGATTTTATTTCCTTAAATTTTTCATGTGTTTCTTCGCTAAAATATAAGCTAAGTCTTGGATTCATTTTTCCCTCCTCAATTTTTCTGAGATGATCCTGTCAAATAATTGATTTTGTATCCTGGTTGAATATTAAAGATATATACATCAAATGAGATCTCATCATCTTCAATACTCTGCGCTTCCATACGAACTCCTCTAGCAACCAATTCCACATTTCTAAATATAGGAGTTACTCGATAGCGGACATGGTGGTTCGTATTTTTTATGTAGTTAGCAATTTTATTTTCATAGTAAACCATTGATGATTGTTCATCTTCAAAATTTGCATTTAAAGCACGTGTACCTGTAAATAAATTTTTAGCATTCGCATTCTCTCCACTTAATTGAAAACCGATTAAGTGAGAACGATTATATAAATAATCTTCTTTCCCGTTGAAAATTATTTTTTTATTTTTCCATCCTGTTGGTGTGATAGACGAAATAGATTCTCTATCTTCAGTTGGCATCAATTCTTTTCCCAACATCGCTTCAGCAATTCCTACACGATTTAAAAAATCTAGATCAGAATATTTTTCCCAGCTGCCATTTTCTAAACTCAATTCGCTTTTTGTAAATTGTGATTTTTCATTGACAACAATCACTTGATTTTTTCCATCATACTCCTTCGATTTCAAATCATCATTTTTTAGAGTAGAATTCAAATTTGAGTTGGGATTTTTTTCTTCAGCTGAATCGGCTATGTTCAATTGATTCGGAATATCATTTTGTGTCAAGCCAGATTTGATAGCATTAAAATTGTTAGGTTGTACGATAAAAATTGCAAGAAAAATGAGAATGATGAACAGAGATTTATTCTTCTTCATTTTCAAACACCACCTGACCGTCGTTCCGCTTCAAGTGCTGATACATCATCCATAAAATGTAACCAACTTGTGATTAGTTCATTTACAATATCTTGTTTAACATTTAAAGCTGAAAGAGAAATTTCATTCTTCAACATCAATTCTAAAATCTGCCTTTGTTGTTCTTTGATATCAGATAATGTTTCTGCAAATTGATTATTGTACAAATTCAGTCCGTCATTCATTACGATATTTTGAACTTGCGACAACATAAATTCATTAAAACTTGGATAGTTATATTTTTTTGAAATAGCCTGAAGTTGTTCAAACATATCATCAGGAACATTTCTAATTAAAAAATTTTTAGTCATCACTTTCCACCTCCCCCTCATACTCTAACCAACGTGAAATATGATCGCCATAACAATCCATTTTTTCTTCAAATTCTGAGAGTATCCTTGTCTGTTTTTTCATTTGTTCCAGAACATGGTCAGAAGCTAATTTCATATTTTCTAAATGAGCCACATACAAATCTTGAGCACGATTAAATTTTCCGTACTCAATTTTTTCACGACAGATTGAGAGCAGAAAATCATTTAATGATTTGGCTTTATTTTTTTTTGCAAGAGCTTTTAGATAGCTAACCTCTTCCTGTGTTAATCCTCTAATGAGAAGGTTCATCTGTATCCTCCATCTTATTATTTATTGTCCCAAAAGCAGGACTTCTTTTTTCTTTTGTCGAAGCAAAAGCAAAAAGAAGCAAAAAAGAAAACTTCAACCTCGCAACATCACGAACCGTCACGGTTCTATTTTTGCGGTTTTTCAACACACTAACACACACAGAGGGACTAAGGTCCTTTTTAGGTGTGTTGTGGTAGAAAAGAGCATAAGGGAAACTGATATCACGTGCCGTGATATGTTGATAGTATCAACGTTTCCAATGATATCAATTTTCTCGGTTTCACCTACTTACACACACATGCTATACTTACCTTTACACACTTTATAGGTGTTATACTTACACTGTATTTCTTCTTTACATACTTTTACCTACACCGTTTTTGACTTCGTTTAGAAGTTCAAAACTCAAAAATTAAGACTGATCTTCAGCTGGAAAGGTTCCTTCTTCACGATTTTTCTTAGCTGCTAAACGTTGTTCTTTTTCATCTTCTTTGATGAGGTTTAATTCCATTTTTAACTCTTCAAGAATTGATTCATACGACTGATTTTTATTTTTCTTCAATTGAATTTGAACATAGATTTTACCAATTTGTTTTTGAAGATTCTCTTCTGCTTCTTTACGTTCCTGTTCCAAAAGGGCAACTCTTTTCTTTGCTTCTTCCAGTTGATTATCAATTTTTGTTAAATCATTTTTAGCCATGATTACTTCTCCTTTTTATTTAATTGATCCTATTGTAATCGAAAATCTCAAATTATTTTTTAAAGGGACAATCATAAAAAATAAATCCCCTTAATTCAAAAATTAAGGAGATTTTTGATTGCTATTTATTGGTAAACACAAACTCGCCTTTCATAGAAAATGCACTCTTTTTACTTACATCAAATTGAATCAGCCTGAAATAAAAATCATGTTTTTTTCCAAATGGGAAGACACTAAATACTGGATGATACCATTCTTCAATATCTACAAATTTTCTTTCAAGAGGAGCTTCAGAACCATTCCATGATTTTCTATGATAGGAAATACCTGTCCATTTTTCTCTATTCAAAAAACTTAATTCTACAATATCTTGATAATCCTTTTTCACTGCTCGCTGGTTAATCGTAATCATTCGTTGGTTTGCATCACCTTCATCAGCATCTGTAAAAAGATTGGTTTTAGGAGGTAACTTATCTTTTAATTTTCGGATTCCAAGATAGTCCTTATTTAAGATATTTTTGAATAAATAACGCTGAAAAAGTTTTGCTTGAAACCACTTCATGAAATAATAAATACCAACACTAAAGATTGTGGCTAAAAGCCAGAACAATGATTCATTTTCTTGAAATGGAAAATCCACTGCGATTGAAAAAATCAAGCCTAACACAACACTTTCAAAAAATGAAAAAATAAATCTCTCAACACCAAAACGCAATTTTGAAAAAGGAACGACTAAGATAAAAATAACCATCAAAAGTCCTAAATAATTTGGACTAATTTCAAGTGTTGCTGAAATTTTTTTAATCAGAACAGCGCCTGCAACCATTAAAAAAAATAAATATTGCCATTTAAAGGCTTGTCTAATAAGCCAATTCACTCCACAAATTGCAGATAATTTATATCCCAATTTATCAGTTTCTTTTACCATTTTAATTAAATTTTTCATTTTATTTTACCTTCCTTTAATTCATTTCTACAGTTTCAATAGGGTTTGAAAATTCAAATGTACCATCTTTGACTGCCTGTTTTTTCTTGTCCAAGGACTCCAATTTAGCCTTCAACTTTTCAATGTTTTTATAGGCCGTTTCAATGGTTCTGTTCTTCGTTTCGATGTTTGTATCCAGCGTAGCAATATTCTTTTGATTGGCTTCGAGATCATCACCTGTTAGATATTTTGCTTCTGCTTGAAGACTCGCTTTTCGTGAATTATCATCTTCAATAGATTCCTTCAATTGAGAAATTGATGTTGTCAATTTTTGAGACTGTTCGTTCTGGAAATTGATCTCTTTTTCGATTTCCTGAAGAGTAAATTCTTCTCTGGAGACAACTTCAATAGCTTTGATTTCAAGCTGAGGATTTTGAGGAGTTACAAAGAATTGTACAGTGTCCTCTTCTCCAGATTTCTTCTGAGAAACCTTTTTGGAATCACTGGATGGCGATGAAATATTCACATCAATTGAACTAGAAGAGACTGTCTGATTCGTCACATCGATCGCAAATGCTCCAAAATTTTTCGGAACACCTTTAATAATAACTGATACTTTATTATCAATGATTGGTACAACATCCATCTCTATTTTTGAGTCTTTATGCTGCGCATAGAGTTTCCATTTCAATCGTTTGGCATCGATGCCCCGATCTATCGAAGTCGTAGCATCTTTCGTCTCAAATTGTAAAACGATAATTCCAGTATCTGGTGAATATTCCTGGCTAACAAGTTTCATCTCACCACTGCCATTCGCAAAAATCTGCTTTGTTTTGAGTTGTTCTGAGGTATATGTTTGTCTTTGTGGTGAGAAAATCGCTCCCATCAAAAGGCTTAACCAGGTCAAAAATAACATTGAGAAAATGACTAGTTTTCTCTTAATAATATTCTCTTGAAACCAAACTTTAGTCTTAATAAATGGCTTCAAAATTGGGCTAGATTTTATCTTTTCAATCCAGCGCTTGGATATTTCAATTAAAGTAGACATTTTATTTCTCCTTCCTAATTTTTCCATAATACTGATTTGTTAAAGAGGTTATATCCGTCTTTTTTTCAGTACACCACATTCCATACAAAGATAAGGAAAAAACTATAATAGCTACACAAATAGTTACAAATATATCTCTCATAAACTCGAAATTTCCCAAATAAAAAGATTCAAAGACTGTCATAAAAGAAACGTCTTTCACTCCAACTAATTGAAAAAAATTTGAATTCATATGAACTAAATTTACTGCTACATATGCAATAAAGCCCAAAAAGAGATTGATTGGCACTAAAGCTAGCAAAATATAAAAAGATATGCCTCCTAAAATTGCAAAAACTTGATACTTCTGATTAGTTGCAAACAACATATCAGAAGCTGACACACAATCGAATTTTTTTGGTTCATTCGATAATGTATAATTTTTTATACCTCTCAAATGTTTGTTAGCTCTTTTCTGCTTCAGACTAGATGATTTAGTTCTTCTCATGCTTCTTATATCCTTTCCAAATAAATGAAACCTTACTTTTCGGCCAAACACTCTTTAGTAACATTAAGAAGGCTAATGGCAGCCTTTTCGTTTTGATTTCATTTCCAAAGTTATCACATATAGTTATCCTGAAGAGCGGTACGAACCAGATCGCAATCAAGACAGTTCCAACCACGCCATGCGCAATAGCATTTAAAAATTGATACATACTACCTCCTTAGACATACTTCAATCTGTGAAAAGCTGTCTCGGCCCATTTACTTAGCTTTACCCTTTTAGTCATTTATGGCCTCCTGAATACTTTTCTCATCTGCTACAATCTTTTCTTCTGAATCTCTTGAAGCATATAGATATTTCTTTATTTTTCCCTTACGAATCTTGATGATAGTTGCAGCTTTTTCAACCTGATATTTTTCTACCAACTTTTGACCTTCTTCTGTCTGAGTGTCAATGTAAAATGTAGGATAGGAACCTTTATTGGCTGCATCTACAACTACACTTTTCCCAACCTGACAGTAAGGACAATCTTTTTTATAAAATACTAGATTTACATTTTGATCGAGTACAGTATCCTGGTATTCCTTCTGAGTGAGGTGAGGATCATAATCTAAGATAAAATGATCTTTATACACCCCATATCCTCCCAGAACTGCAAGACTCACAAATAAAATGACAAGAATAACCCCTAGAACTAACTTAACATGCGTAAAAAGCTCTTTCATCCTATCTCCTCCTCATCCATAAAATCAAATATGGAACCTTGAACATAATCAATCTTGGCCAATTCTTTTATTTCTAATTTCAAGTTAGTGAACGTTGTCATCACTTCTTGAAAGAGTAAAGGATCAAATTCCTCGGAATCCAATACACGGACAATTGGCAACATTGGATAATGATCTCTCAACTCTTCCTGCAGGTAATCTGAAATCATTTTATCATTCGAGATAACACTATCTACTCTAATGATCGCTGGAATGCTAGAAATACTCTCCTCGTTTTGATAAAAAGTTAAAGCCACATCCCCTGCAGAAACAGAATCAAATTTTAAGTTATCCGATGAAAGTTTAAAATAATAAGCCAATGCTTCCTGACCAACCCCTGTTAGGTAGTATCCACGGATAATTTTGAATAACTCTGACATCAACCTGTCTCCTTCCTAACAAACTTTTAGAAGCCTAAACGGAGCTTGATACACATCAGGATAGTGAATCAGTCTCTTTTTTCTTTGTTCAGGAAGTGGTTTACGGTAATGCTTTTGAAGATACTGAAAAGCTAGTCCCAAGGTATCAAAAACTAAAACTTTATTCTCCCCATTACAAATATAGTCACCTAATTCAAAACTGAAAATTACATACTTCATTCTTCTTCTCACTTTCTATCTTCGCCAACCATTGCCAATAGATCTGTCTCTAATTCAAAATCATATCCGTTTTCTAAACGAACTCGTTGACGAATCCCTATAAGTGAGAAAACTAATAAAGATCCTCCGACAAATATAAGACTAAATAGTCCAGCTAAAATCAAAATCATATCATTCCTCCATAGATTATTTTATATACATTTATATCTTAGCAGTAATCGTAGATATAAATGTAAGGCAGTCTGCGGGTTTTTAAAATTATCCAATATCAAGCTCAAATAGAGATAGTTGTTGTGTTTGTTTAAAGCCATCTTTAACCCTTTCTATCACTCTCTGAGTGAACTCTATACTTTCTTCAAAGAAAGCAGCAATATTGGCCATATAAGCCTCCTGGCGCTCTTTCTTCACCTGGATAAGGGAAAGCAAGATTGCTTTGATAGAGGCTAATCTGATGCCTCCTCCACGGCCATGTTTGACTGTGAAGAAGATCTTTTGTTCTGTTTTGAGAACCTTCAATACTTTGTCTAATGAGCGCTCAGGAATGTTCAACTTCTCTCGTATCTCTTTTTTCGTCGTCTGGATAAATGGATCCTCGGATTGATAGAAACCTTCTAAATAGGCCATTACGTCTGTTTTCCATTCATAGAGATGACTATTCTTCCTGTCAGCACGTTTCTTCTTAAATTTGTACCAACGTTGCTTCACAAAGAGATCTGAAGCCTTGAGTTCCTGATTGACCCATGCTTTACATAAAGTCATCACATAATCACGACTAGCAGCTTCATATTTTCCTGAGTAGGCGCTTGTGATAATCTTATGATATTCAGCTGAAGAGAGTGGCTCGTCTAGATTCGCATTAAAACTAGAAAGAACCTCCTCACACTCTTCCTGATCGATTCCTGAAGAGAAGTTGGCTAAAGCTAGCGTGAAAAGAACGTTGTTTCTTCCCATCAAGGCTTTTCCACCTTTGATATTCCCCTCTCTCATCAGCAATTGATACCAGGGCTCATCAATCTGTTTCACCCCTTCAGAGCCTGAAATAACTGTCAAATTGGGCTTTTTACTTGGGAAAGGAAGTTTTGATTGCTTCATTGACCAATCTAACCACTCCTGGAATGAATAGGTATAGTCAGGTTCAAAGAATTCGACATTATCAGTTCGAGGAATCCGAGCAATTCCAAAATGGTTACAGGTTATATCTACTGGTAAGGTTTGAGCAAAGTAATTTCTCAAATTTTGAGAGATTGCTTTGGCCACCTTTACCACTCGAAATTGGGAATGAGCTGTAACATAAGCCGATTCTGAGAGGACAAAATAGGCTTGAAATCCTTTATCAGATTTTAGAATCAACGTTGGCATAAAACCTAGCTCCAGAGAAGCGGTTAAAATATCTCCTGTCGTCATTTCTTCAGCTGCAGAGGTAATATCAAAATCAATGTAGAATGTGTTAATCTGTCTTAGATTATCTTCAGAGTGGCCACGTGTAATCCGTCGACCAGCATCACTATAGCTTCCATAGCAATACACATTAGGTGTCCAGTGTGTAAACTGATCCTGGTTCTCAAGCAATGATTCGACAGAGGTTAAAACAACACCACGTGCCTTCACCATATTTGCTTTTGAACGATAAGCAAATACAGACCCTCGTCTTCCTTCTTCAGCTGAAGAGATGAGCTGTAGATGGCTATTCTTAAATTTTTGAGTTCTTAATCCGTCTTTTGTGATGATGGATAAGCATTTTAATAAATCAATCTTTTTCATGGTTTTTAGGACTCTCATATCCCTTCACTAGTTATAGTTTGAAGTCAAGTACACTTATAAAATAAATTTCCAAAAATGCTAATCTATTTAAACAGTGATAGTGGAGATGGCCATACTCTAAATAGAAAATCAGTCACCTCAGAAAATAAATCAAGAATTTTTTGGAAAATTTCAAATATAAAATCTAGTAATCTCAAAAGTAGTTCAGCATTGAAAATATATAGCAGAGCAACTACCAGTATCATTGCTAACAAGATTATTAAACTATACTTTAAAAAATTTACGGATTCTTTTTTACTGTCTGGTAAATTTGCAATCCTTTTTTCTTTCTTATTCTGTAATTCTTTGCCAAATAGTTCATAAGAGTACCTTGCCATTATCCAAAAAGATAAAGCCAGAATTCCCAACAATGAAATAATAAGCATACCTGCCATTTCAATAATAGTAATAAGTGAAACGCACCCTAATATAAGCAATATTGCTTTATTCTCAATCACTCCAGAACTTATTAACGACATTGAAATCCAGTTGTTGATATATATTAGAAGGAAAGAATAAGAAAAAGGGATAGCAATAAGCGAGATAAAGCAAAGAACTATATTGGCCAGCACTTTCCGCAAACTTTTAGAATAAAGAATGTTTTCCCTTATGGATTTCAAGATACCCTTGTTTATGAATAGATAATAATACAATGCAGTCATAATATACCTCCTATTTTAGCTCAAATGAATTTATAAGATACGGCATCAACTCAGCAGACGATAGGTATATCATTCCCCCTCCTACAATAATTAAAAAGAGACTTAACACCCATTCCCAAGTAGTTAGATGTGGAAAGAAATCTTTCTCACCACTCCAGTTAAGTCTGATGTCTGTATTTTTAGCTATGATAAATACTCCACTGAACGAAATGCACACTCCTATAATAAACAATACAATAGACAACAAAATCATATAATTCCCTCCTACCCTCTTCTGAGATTTTTTATTTTAACACTTAAATTTTATTTAAGCTCTTAATGTGTGCATCATAAACACACTTTTTCAACTCGAAGAAAACGCTCATATTTTCTTCGATAAACAAGCTCTTTTTCACCTCTCCGTCTGCGTAAAACAGACCGTTTAAGAGAAAATTTATTTTCTCTTGAAAAATGTCATCTAACATCAGCTTACTTTTCTCCAAGCAAGCTACCAAATGCGATGAATTGTTTGCGTAACGCATCGGCATCCCAAAAGCGCTTTCCACGCTTTTAAAATCAAAGCTAGTAAGTGGTCTTTGTATATTTTTTTCCCAGTCTGCATTTTTCATATTTCTTTCCTCCTGTGTTCATCCTCATTTATTCAACATTCAACCATCCCATTCCAATTCCTTTGCGATAGCAGCAATGACATTGACTGTCACGCTATTTCCTGCTTGCTTGTATAATTGACTGTTGCTATTCACTTCTTGCGCCTTATCAAAAGCCCAATCTGGAAATCCTTGTAATCTCCAACACTCACGAGGTGTCAACTTTCTGATCCTAAATCCATCTGATAAATAATTATTTTCCTGATAGCTATTCCTAGTTAAAGTAGGAGCAATGTCATGTTCTCCACCTTGGTTATAACCATGACCACGTTGGATTATTTTAGGTTCTTGCCCACCACCTTGCATTGTGGATAGAGTGGGAGCTAGTCCATTTGTATCATATACTCTTGAGTTTTGGTCATGATTTCCAGGCAATTTCCCTGCGATTAGAATTCCATGCTTATCTTGCGTAGTCAAAGTAAACACAGGTTCTTCGTTAGACTTACACCTGCGCCCATTTTGTCGTTTATCCGTACAATCAGGTGTTAAAACAGGTATGGCTATCTTTTGCCCCTCTCCCTTGTTGGTTGTGAGCGTGGGAGCCAATCCAGCTGATTCATAAACCTCTCCATTCATCCCATTTCCTGAAGGATGGATGTTTCCGATAGACCTCACTTTCTGCGATTTACTTTCAACAATGTACGCCCCTGCTCCTTGTGAGTTGCCATATCTGGTTGTAATGGTATTGCTGTACTGCTTTTTGATTGAATTAGCTTGCTGGCAACTTTTTGAGAGAGGAAAAACTCTTCTGGTACATTCTCCTCTAAGATGTCCGATAACGAACACCCGTTCTCTGTTTTGGGGTACTCCAAAATCCTTGCTGTTAAGGATTTGCCATTCCACATTGTACCCCAATTCATCCAAGGCTCCGAGGATGGTTTCAAATGTAGCTCCTCCGTCATGGTTGAGGAGTCCTTTGACGTTCTCAAGCAATAGATATTTAGGTCTGAGAATAGATGCGAACCGTGCAATCTCAAAAAACAAAGTTCCTCGTGTATCTTCAAAACCTCGTCTGTTTCCTGCAATGCTGAAAGCCTGGCACGGAAATCCTCCACAGATAATGTCCACACATCCGATTCTTCGAATAGACTCATCTGATACTGCTGTGATGTCATGTAGTTCTATTTCTCCTTTCGTATCGTGTATAGCTTTGTAGCTAGCTCTTGCAAATTTGTCTATTTCGCAAAATCCTATACATTCATGCCCAGCTGACTCCATTCCAAGACGGAAGCCGCCGATACCTGCGAACAGATCTAGAAATTTCATATGATTTTTAATTTCTTTCATCATTAACCCCCAAAAAACAGTGGCTACAAATAGTCTCATCTCGATCCATCCACCAACAACTACCCCATTTTTCATCAATGCAGGGTGTTTCCCACGTGCATCCGCATTTTTTACAAATACCTTCCTTTAATACTGCTTCTTTCACGATAATTACTCCTCATTGATTCTCATACTTTTAGGTAGCTTTCTACTCGGTAAACAGTTACCTTCAGATAAGTCCCCTTTGCTATAAAATTCAGGACTATTTGTCATTATGTGATCACTTCTTCTCCATCCTCGGCGAAGTTGCTTGTAAGATAAAGAAACACGCTTCTCAATCTCTTTAAAACTAAATCCCAGCTTCAAATATGTTGTTACAATAGCATCAGCATGTTCTTTGGACTCTTCGCTTCTTGTTCTTCGCTGAAAGTTTATCTGCTTATCTTCTTCATTTAATGCTATATGATAGGCAATAAACAACTTCCGCATTTCCATAATTTTATGTTGCCAGGCCAAGCTATAAGGTTGTCCTGAATATCGATTCACTAAGTCCTTTACGGGTTGTTTAAATTTCAGCTGAAGAGGATCAAACTCCCCAAGATCTGAGAATGGATCAATGAAACCTAATGGTTCGCTTTGAATTAATTCATTGTATAGCGCTTCTCTGTCCATCCTAATATATCTCCTTCTGTCAAATGCACGTCATTGAGTCAAATAAACTTAATTGGATGGTTTTAGGCGCTTGTTCGCTATTCCCAGTCTTATCATGATCGATAACGTCAAAGATTTCTAGTGTGTCTAAATTCATTACAATCTCTAATCCTAGCATCGTTGAACTCCTTTCCAATAGATTTTTAAGCGAACAAAAAAGAGAACAGATTTCTCTGTTCTCCTAAAAATATTGAATTATTTGATTTTCTAAAAACTCTTACCACTTACTTTGTTTTTATTCTGATCTTTTAACTCTTTGACACTAGCTTTCACCGCTTTTCTAAACCAGAAAAGGAGGCAATTTGCCTCCTCCTTTCTAGTATGGTTTTCCTTTGATTCAAGTTGTCATTTCGGAATTTTTTAACCCTTCTTATCAAAGCCAACCAGATTCTTTTGCAATGTTGGCTGCCTCTGTTCGATTACCAGCATCTAGTTTCGAAAGAATATTGGTGACATAGTTTCGGACGGTTCCATTTGATAGATAGAGTTGGTCTGCGATTTCTTGGTTAGACAAGCCCTGAGCGATTCCCTTTAAAACTGCGATTTCTTGTTCTGTTAACGGGTTAGGATGCGTCATCACCACTTCCATCAATTCAGGCGAATATTCCTTACGTCCTTCGAGAACAGTGTGCAAGGTTTGCATGAGATCTGCGATGCTTCTTTCTTTTAAGACATAAGCATCCACTCTAGCCTTGATCGCACGTTCAAAATATCCGGGGCGCTTGAAGGTCGTCACCACAACCACCTTTGTTTCTGGCTTTTCTACTCGTATCCACTCCAAGACTTCGAGACCTGTCTTAACAGGCATTTCTACGTCAAGGATGGCAATATCTACGGACTCCTTTTCTAAGAGTTGGATTGCTTCTTGGCCATCCTTGGCTTGTAGGACAGACTCTACATCTGGTTGAAAGGTAAGTAACTGGCACATAGCATCTCGCAACATACTTTGATCTTCTGCAACAAGTAGTTTCATCTTAGTTTCTCTCCTTATAAGGTAGTCGAACCTGCACTTCAGTAGGCTGCTTCTGACTGATTACCTTTACTTCTCCTGAAAATGGAAGGACACGATCGCGGACGGTATGGAGCTCATCTCCTTTTAAAGAAGCAAAGCCACATCCATCATCTCTCACTGTTAGAATGAGTTCTTTCTCAGTTCGTTCTAATTTCAAGTAAGCTTTCGATGCTTTGGCATGTTTGATGATGTTGGTCACTAACTCAAGTAAAATCATGGAGGCCGTTGATTCTAATTCCTGAGTTAGGCTAGCAGTATCTAGTTGGTGATTGATTTCCGTTTCAATTCCTGCAATTTCCAGCATTTTTTTAACAGTCACAAATTCGGAGGCAAGTGTTCTGGTTTTAAGATTTTCAATGATGGTACGAACTTCATTCATGGATTCTTTACTAATCTGATGAATTTCTTTTAACTCTTTTTCCACTTGAGGATAGGCCTGCATTTGAAGAAGCTGGAGGGCAAGATCCGTCTTCACACTCAACATGGCAAAGGTATGGCCTAGACTGTCATGAAGATCCTGACCGATACGACTGCGTTCGTTTTCAGCCAAGAAAAGATTGAGCTTGGCATTTTGTTTCATCTTTTCTTCTTTTAGCTCTTCTGCTATCCGAATTCGATAGAGACCAAAAGTCAAGGCATCAGAAAAGACAAAAGTCACCAAGAAAAAGAGCAGTTGCCAAGGACTAACTTGATCAACCATATAAATCCCTGTCAAAATCAGCGGTTGTAAGACAATAAAACTGACAAAACGCCAAGAGTGAAGAGAAATCTCATCCAGCTCATAAATGAGGAGGTTAGATAAGTAAAAGATAAACCATGTGAAACCCGAATTCAGCCAAACCGATGTATAAAAAATGTAGGCAATCATGAGCCACCAAGCCAGCCACTGCACGGTGCGGTTTTGACTTAATAAAATCGAATAGAAGGCTAGGACAAATAATAATGTCCAGAACAAGGTCAAAGGCGGGTACTCTCCACTGATGACACCCGCTATAGGAAAGATGATAAACACTGTTGAAATATGAAACATATAATGAGTGTTTTTTAATTTTTCCAACATAGATTTATTTTACCTCGATCCGTTTTTTCAGTTGGATTACCAATACACCAAAGAAAACCGTATAGCCTAGTACAACCAAGGAAGCAAGAACGTTAAACTCGTGGTGTTCCAAATAAGTAGAGACGACCTGCATCAGTTGATAGGTTGGGGTCAGTTTTCCAATGGATTGGAGCCATTCTGGGAAGGAACTCAAGGGAAACCATAGTCCACCTAGGACAGCCAAAGCAATATAGGCAATATTTCCAATCACCGTCATCAGTTGAGCACTGGGAAGCAAGCTCACCAAGACACCCATGCTGATAAAGACCACGCTTCCGACCAGCAACATAACTCCGATTACCAACCAGTCAAGCCAAGGCAGAGTCACTCCACGGACAAAATGACCAACTGAAAAGACAACTATAATTGATAGAAGGAAAGTTAGTAGAGTACTAAACAGTTTTGATACATAATATTCTACCATAGATACTGGAGAATGTTGAATCAATTTTTGCCAGTTATTCGTCTTGTCGGATTCGAGTGTGCTAGGAATGCTGAAAAAGGCGCTTGACATGATACTAAAGAGCGTCATGGCAAAAAGATAGGCTTGGAGAGCGATTTCTGGAATGTCTGATCCTGACATCATACCAGAGAAAATAAGGTAAAACACACTTGGAAGTCCGATGGAAAGCAAGTAGTAGACTGCTTGCCGTTTCATCAGAATGATTTCCACTTTCATGAGACTTGTCATATTTTTCATCGTCAATCTCCTTTAGTCTTGAGTCGTTTCAAAGATACTATCTAAGAGAGTTCGATTGCGAACTTCAATTTCTTCGATCGTGCAGCCCTGTTCTTGCAAGACTTTCCATACCTGGCTGGCTTCTTTGGTTGTGAAGGAAAGAACATTTTGCTTGATTTCAATCTCTTGAACCATAGTCAGGGTACTGACAAAATCCTGATAGGTTAGAGGCACCGTAAAGTGTTTTTCTTGTTCTTCACCACGCATGGCATAAGGCGTCGTGTCACGAATCAATTCTCCCTTGTGGAGCACCAAGATGCGGTCGGCCGTATGTTCTACCTCTTCGATATAGTGGGAAGAATAAACAATGGTCACACCATTTTTCTTTAACTGATCGACAATCTCCCAAAAATGCTGACGTGTCGAGGTATCCATTGCAGCAGTCGGCTCATCTAAAAATAGAATTTTCGGACGACCTATTAGTGCCAACACGAAAGAGAACAAACGTTTTTGCCCACCAGACAACTTGCCCGCTAGCTGATTTTTCTGTTTGTCCGAAAATCTCAGCAAGTCATCAATTTCTTGATTGGAGAGACTGTTTGGATAGATTGATTGAAAGAAGGATAAGAGTTCTTTCACTTTCAAGTCTTGAACCACCGTATTTTCTTGAGGTAAGATAGAAATAAGCTGCTTTAATCGAGGATCTGTTGGTGCAAAGCCTTGAATAGCTATCTGACCTGAGCTCACGAACTTGTCGCCCAAGAGGCAATCAATTAAAGTTGTCTTTCCTGCTCCATTAGGACCAATCAAGGCGACACATTCTCCGTCATTGATTTCAAAAGAGATATCACGCAAGATCTCCTTGCCTTTTATTTTCTTACTCAATTTCTCAACTTTAATCACAGTCATGAGATTCTCCTTTCAACCACTTCATTCCCATAGGGAAAACGACGAAAATCATAAATCCAAAACCCCAAGCACCACGAATAAATTGGCGAAGCAAGGTTTGGTCAAACCAACCAGTAAACATTTCCACTAACCATACCAAGAGTGACAGGCCGATAAAGAAATAGATGATTGCTTTTTTCATTCCTCAAACTCCTTTTTCACATCTCTGACCAATTTCAAACCTTCTCTGACAAGCCAAGACATCATTCCAAAGCCAGCAAAGAGCTCCCAAGGAAAATGGTAGAAACCCTCATCCAATCCTGAAAACATGAGATAGGTCATAACTCCTGCTGCTACTAAACTCACTGCGACAATCATTTTATTTTTCATTTCTTCTTCCTCCATTTCATACTTCAATTATAGACTTTTGAAGTTGGCGGAGCTAGATGCTTCTGTCACTAGGAAATATGACAAATGTCATAAAAAAAGAAAGTTGAAGAATCAACTTTCTTTTAATCTATTAAATTTTCATTCCACACTGAAAAGATATGGATATACAGGTTGTTGACCTTGGTGAATCTCTACTTCAACATCTTCAAATTCTTCTGCGATTTCTTGGGCAATTTGGTTGGCCAATTCTTCACTTCCATCTTCACCGACATAGAAAGTCACAATTTCACTATCTTCGTCTAGCATATGTTTCAATGTTTCAGTCAAAGTTTGATGCATGTCCGGGTTTGACACGAGGATTTTCCCATCTACCATACCAAGATTGTCATTTTCGTGAATTTCCAAACCATCGATAGTCGTGTCACGAACGGCTGTTGTTACACTACCGCTGACCACTTCACCAAGAGCTGCAGTCATACGTTCTTTGTTTTCTTCGATAGACTTGCTTGGATCAAAGGCAAGAAGACTAGTCAATCCTTGAGGAAGGGTACGAGCTTCTACCACAACAGCTGGTTGATCCAATACCTCTGCAGCAGATTGGGCCGCCATGAAGATATTTTTGTTGTTTGGCAAGAAGATGATGTTGCGAGCATTGACTTGCTCAACAGCCTTGATAAAGTCTTCTGTCGAAGGGTTCATGGTTTGTCCACCTTCGATGACATAGTCCACACCTTGGGCACGGAAGATATCTGCCAAGCCTTGACCTGCTACTACTGCGATAAGGGCGTATTCCTTCTCTTCAGCTGGCTTGCTGATTTGAGCTTCTTTTTCTACTTGAGCTTCGTGTTGGTTGCGCATATTATCTACTTTAACCTTGACCAAGCTACCATATTTAAGGCCTTCTTGCATAACAAGACCTGGATCTTCTGTATGGACGTGGACTTTGACGATTTCATCATCGTTGACGACAAGAAGAGAATCCCCTAGGTCATTCAAGTAGTTACGGAATTCATCGTAGTCAAAGTCCTTAGAATAAGTTGGACCTTGTTTGAGAGCTACCATGATCTCTGTACAGTAACCGAAGGTAATATCCTCAGTTGCCACATGTCCAGCTACTGACTTGTGGTGTTCAGCATTGATCATTTCACCCATATTAGCTGGAGTTGCTACAAAGTCCTCAGACGCACTGTATTCACCAGTAAGAGCTGATAGGAAACCTTCGTAGATGAAGACCAAACCTTGACCACCTGAGTCCACAACACCAACTTCTTTCAAAACTGGAAGCATGTCTGGTGTTTTGGCAAGAGCTGTTTTAGCTCCTTCCAAGGCTGCACGCATGACCTCAACAGCATCATCTGTCTGTTCCGCTTTTTTCTTGGCACCAATGGCAGCACCACGAGAAACTGTCAAAATAGTTCCTTCGACTGGTTTCATAACAGCCTTGTAGGCTACCTCGACACCAGATTGGAAAGCAAGAGCCAAGTCTTGACCTGTTAACTCGTCTTTATCTTTGATCGCTTGAGAGAAGCCACGAAAAAGTTGAGACGTGATAACTCCTGAGTTTCCACGCGCACCCATCAAGAGCCCCTTAGCAAGAATGCTCGCCACTTCTCCAACTGTAGAAGCCGGCTTATCTGCTACTTCTTTGGCACCATTTTCGATGGTCATCCCCATGTTTGTCCCAGTATCTCCATCTGGAACTGGAAAGACGTTTAATGAATTGACATATTCTGCTTGCTTATTCAAACGAGTTGATGCAGCCTGCACCATCTCTTGAAATAAGCTGGTAGTAATTTTTGACACGATTATTCTCCTACAACTTTGATATTTTGAATGTAGACATTCACAGTCTGAGCAGTAATTCCTAGTTGGTTTTCCAAGCTAAAACGAACGCTCCCTTGGATGTTTTTTGAGACTTCACTAATCTTTGTTCCGTAGCTCAACACGGTATAAACATCAACTGCAATGCTGCCATCCTCGGCTGCCTTCACGACAACACCTTTTGCATAATTTTCCTTACCAAGAAGGGCTTGGAAATTATCTTTGAGGGTATTTTTGCTAGCCATACCGACCACACCAAAAATCTCAGTTGCTGCACCACCTACAACGGTTGCAATCACTTCATCTGTCAGTTCGATTTGACCATCTTTTGTATTAATTTTTACAGTCATTTTTTTTACCTCAACTAGTTGATACTTTATTTTATCATATTTCATCCCAAGTGTAAAAGCAGAATGCTGTATCGGCAGATATTTACTCTATTTTTCAAATGGTTTTATCTATAGAGCAAAAGAAAAAGACCAGTTAGGTCTTTTCATTTTTATTAAACGCGTTCAACTTTACCTGATTTCAAAGCACGAGCTGAAGCCCAAACTTTTTTAGGTTTACCATCGATAAGAACAGTAACTTTTTGAAGGTTTGGTTTTACGGCACGTTTTGTTTGGTTCATCGCGTGTGAACGGTTGTTTCCTGATACAGTCTTACGACCTGTAAAGTAACATACTTTAGCCATTATGTTTTCCTCCTATTAGATCTAATATAGCGGATGTGCTAGCACCACATACCGTACTATGTTATCACACTTTCTTGAATTTATCAAGAGAATTAAAATATTTTTTTATTTGACGTAAACAACACCAAGTTTACCAAAAGCGACTTCTCCACGGATAATCAAGGTTTTGTTAGTCGGCGCTACAGGAGCGTCCGCCTTGGCTGCACCAAAGGATGTTTCTACTTTCAAGTCTACACGCCAGTGTTGTGGAACATAGACAGTTGCATTACCAAAAGCCACTTCGATATTCAGAGTGGCAAAATCACCTAACATCTCTGCGTTATCATAGTAGATTTTTGCGTCACCAAAAGCGACTTCCACCTGATCGTCGACAAGATCTTGATCTTGTTTATAGAAGGTTCCACTACCAAAAGCGACTTCCTTATCCGTGATGACTGTTCGCTCACCACTGTACCACCATTTTTTGCCATACCAAAACTTACTTGAGTGAGTGAGATAGCCAACACCTAGCACTGCTAGGATACTAGCCCAAAACAAAGACTGGTTTGGAATAGGAAAAATGTTATAAAAATGATTCGCAATCATTAAGGCTACTAGAGCGGTAAAAACTGCTGATGTCAGGTGACGACGAAGCAAAGCTTCAACTGACTGGTAGGCAAAAAAGACGATACCAATCAAAGGCCATATTTTACCATCCAAAGAAGGAATTCCAAAATTTCCTTGCAGCAAGATCCAGGCCGCTAAAACCAATAAAACAATACCAAATGCTTTCTTTTTCATGTTTTTTACCTCATGTTTCTTAGATTTTCTTTTAGGAGGGATTGGTAATGTCGTGAGACATGAACCTCCTTGTGCGTCTGATAAAAGGAAATGGTGCCCGTTCCTGAAAAGGACTTGTCCACTGAGTAAATCTGACGGATGTTTGCAATAGTTGACTTGGAAACTCGACTAAAATAGCGAGGCAAGATGGACTCTAACTCATAGAGCTTGAGACGAACTTCATAGGCTTCCTTCTGGTTATGAGCATAGATCTTGCTCCCTTCTGTTTCAAAGAAGAGAATTTCTGACAGGTCTAGATAATATTCACCTGTCCCCTTGTAAAAAGTCAACCTCGGAGCCTTTGACTCTTGCAAGATCCGTTGCAAATCTGCAATTTCATCTGTCAAAGCAGGGGTCTTGATGACAATTTCAGTCTCCTCTAAATTGCCGTCAATCTCAATTCGTAACTTCATCACATCTCCTTTCTGACTCTACTATATCAAAGCTAAGTTAGGAATACAAGGGCAAAAAAGCAAGTGGTCAATTTGAAGCAGTAAGTGGTTGTAGGACTAGCTTAACTTACATGTCAGAATAAGAAGAAAAGGAATCCCCACACCAGACCACAAGCATAGCCAACCAAGACATCCTTGGGATAATGAACCCCCCCTAAAACCCTCACCAGTCCCAGCAAAGCTGAAAAAATCAAGCATGCTAAGCCAACAGGTAGACTAGCATGCAGACAGACCATGGAGATGATAGTTGCCGAAAAGACATGGCGACTGGGCATCGACCGTCCCGAACTATCCTTATCAAGAAGGGGACAGATATCCCAAGTTTCATAAGGTCGCGGGTGATTGATTTTCTTACGAAACAGTGATAACATCACAAAGCCTGTTGCAGGGATAAGCACATAAACCCCAACTTGCTGACCAAGTCCTAATTGCAGATAAGTAGTGACTAGCAAGGTCAGATAGACCATAGGCATGGCGACTGTCATCAAACGATTGAAACTGCGTAATAGAAATAAAAGGGTGGGATAGCTGGTGAGTCTGGAGCTGATATTTCGATACCATTCTTGATAATTTTTCATTTATGCTTCTCATTCATTACTTTTTTGCCTACAAGTGAGACGTTTGTCTTCTAGTATAGTGTAGAAAAAGAAGGCCGTCAAGCCTTCTTTTGATTTATTCTTCTGCTTCGTCTTCTGTAAATTGACTATTGTACAAGTCAGCGTAGAAGCCACCTTGCGCCATTAGTTCCTCATGATTGCCTTGTTCGATGATATTGCCATCTTTCATGACAAGAATCAAGTCGGCATTACGGATAGTTGACAAGCGGTGGGCGATGACAAAGGAAGTTCTACCCTCCATCAGACGGTCCATGGCTTTTTGGATCAATTCCTCTGTACGTGTATCGACTGAGGATGTCGCCTCATCCAAAATCAAGAGCGGTGCATCTTTCAACAAAGCACGAGCGATAGTCAAAAGCTGTTTCTGTCCAACAGACAAGGTCACAGTGTCATCCAAAACAGTATCGTAGCCATCTGGCAAAGTCATGATAAAGTGGTGAATTCCCACAGCCTTGCTAGCTTCCATCATCCGCTCATCGCTGATGCCCGTTTGATTGTAGATGAGATTATCTCGAATGGTTCCTTCAAAGAGCCAAGTATCTTGCAAGACCATTGAGAAGGCATCGTGTACTTCCGAACGCTTCATGTCCTTGGTATCCACACCATCGATGCGGATACTTCCCTTATCAATCTCATAAAACTTCATCAAAAGATTGACAATGGTTGTCTTACCAGCCCCAGTCGGTCCAACGATAGCGACTTTCTGACCTGCATGAGCCGTCGCAGAAAAGTCATGGATGATGGTGCGCTCTGGTGTATAGCCAAAGGACACGTGATCAAAAACCACTTCCCCTTTCATATGGGCCAATTGTCTTTCCTTATGAGATTCATCCTGCATCTCTGCTTCAGCTAGAAATTCTAATACACGAGTCATGGCTGCACTCGCTTGTTGCAAGCTCGTAATCCCTTGGGCAATCTGTGACAGAGGTTGGGAGAAGGTCCGTACGTAAACCATAAAGGCTACAATAATCCCTATTGTGATATGCCCTTCTAACGCCAGCGCAGCTCCAACGATGATGACTAATACATAACTAAAGTTTCCAACAAAGAACATAGCTGGCATCATGATACCAGAGATAAACTGAGATTTCCAGATACTATCATGCAAGTCTTGATTTAAACCTGCAAATCTTGCTTTGGAGGTGTTCACAGCGTTGTAGCTGGTCACTACATTATGGCCAGAGTACATCTCTTCCACATAACCATTGACGGCCGCTAGATTATTTTGTTGAGCTTTAAAATAACCCTGTGACTTGGCCATGATTACGGAAACCGCCGCAAAACCAACAAGGGTTGATACAACTGTTACCAATGCCAAAATCCAGTTCATCTCAAACATGGTCACCAAGACAGCAATCAACAAGAAACTAGCTGAAAGAACTGTCCCAAGACTTTGGTTGAGAGATTGCGCTGCTGTATCCACATCATTGGTCACGCGCGAAAGGGTATCTCCTTGTGAATGACGGTCAAAATAGCCAAGTGGCAAACGATTAATCTTTTCAGCGATAGCCGTCCGCAAGCGTTTTGAAAAATGCTGAATGCTCGTTGAAAAGATATAGGCCTGTGTATAGTTAAGGATAGCTCCAAATACATATAGGACAACTAAAAATCCAGCAATGTTTGATACAGCTACCAAGTTGATTTCTGTAGCCAAACCATCTGAAATCAAGTTAGTAATTTCTTTAATCTTAGTTGGCCCATAAACAGTAATGATGCTTGAAATGACTGCAGCCACAACTGCTATTAGAAGAGGGAGTTGGAGGCCTGCCATATAAGGTTTGCACTGTTTCCAGAACGACACTTTTTTATTTTCCATGTTCCAATTCCTCCTTCGATAGTTGTGAGTAGGCAATTTCTTGGTAGACTTCGTTGGTAGCTAGAAGTTCCTTGTGGGTGCCTTGTCCCACGACTTTTCCTTGATCCAATACTAAGATCAGGTCAGCATCCATAATGGTAGAAATCCGCTGCGCTACGATGAGCTTGGTCATGGATTTTGTTTTCTGAGCTAGCTCTTGGCGCAGGACACGATCTGTCTTGTAGTCCAAGGCTGAGAAAGAGTCATCAAAGATGAGAATCTCTGGTTTACGAGCCAAGGCACGCGCAATGGCCAAACGCTGTCTTTGACCTCCTGAGAAGTTGGTTCCGCCTTGGGCCACTTCTGATGCAAGTCCTGCTTCCTTATCCTCGATGAAGCTTTTAGACTGGGCCAATTCTAGAGCTTGCCACATAGCAGCTTCGCTTAGAGGAGTTTCTTTGCTCTTACCAAAGTCTAAGTTCTCCTTGACATCTCCAGAAAAGAGGACAGCTTTTTGTGGAATATAGCCGACCTTATTGCGCAAATCTTCCAAGTCATAATCTTGCACATTGACACCATCAACTAGGATTTCTCCATCTGAAACGTCGTAAAAACGAGGCAAGAGGTTGACTAGGGTGGACTTACCTGATCCAGTCGATCCGATAAAGGCTACGGTTTGACCCGCTTCTGCTTTGAAAGTGACATGTTCCACGACTGCTTCAGAGTTTTTAGAGTAGCGGAAAGTCACATCACGGAATTCCACTTGTCCTTGAACTGAAGGATCCGCTGTCTGTGCATGACTAGGATTTTCAATAGAAGAATGCAGATCCAATACTTGATTGATACGTCCTGCCGAAACCAAGGTACGAGGAAGAACGATAAAGAGTGCTCCCATGAGAAGGAATCCCATTACGACCTGCATAGCATAGGACATGAAGACCACCATATCACTAAAGAGTGGCAGACGTTCTGTCACACTTGCATCGTTGATGATATAGGCACCAATCCAGTAAATGGCTAAACTTAATCCACTGGAAATCCCCATCATAATCGGGTTCATAATCGCCATCAATCGATTGACAAAGAGATTGAGACGCGTTACCTCATCGTTGGCTGCTTCAAATTTCTTATCTTGGTAATCCTCGGCATTGTATGCGCGAACAACTCGAATCCCAGTCAGACTTTCACGAGTAATGCTATTGAGTTTATCTGTAAGTCTTTGAATGACGGATTGTTTTGGAAAGGCCAGAGTCATGAGAACAGTGGTCATCAAAACGTTCACAATAACAGCCACAACGACCGCCCAGAGCCAGTATTCCGATTTCCCAAGGATTTTTCCAATGGCCCAGATAGCCATAATTGGCCCACGAGTAACTACTTGCAAGCCCATGGTAAAGAGCATCTGTACTTGGGTAATATCATTGGTTGTCCGAGTCAAAAGACTAGGAATAGAGAAACGTTTAATTTCTGTCTGAGAATAATCCAATACACGATTAAAAATATCACTGCGTAAATGAGCCGTATAGGATGCTGCAACACGAGCAGCAAAGAAACCAACTATAACAGATGAAAAGAAAGCCAATAAAGACAAACCAATCATCTTCGCAGCTGGTGACCAGAGTTCACCCAACTGCGTTCCAGACGTTCCCAGTAATTCTGTAATTTGCGAAATATAAGTCGGTACCTCTAACTCGAGATAGACCGAAAAACAGGTAAAGAGGACAGTCAGGAGAATCATTCCCCACTCTTTTCCTGTGATACGCTTAGCGAGTTTCTTCATTCTCTCCTCCTATTTTTTCTACATTTGCTTGTAGTTGCCCGAGTACCTTTTCAAAGATTGTCAAGTCTGACTTTGAAACCCCCTCTAGCAGACTCTGATCAATCCGATCAAAAAAAGCCTTAACTTTTTGCATCTGCGAACGCGATTTCTCCGTCAGGCGAACAAATTTTGCCCGCTTATCGCTCGGGCTCGCCTCTAACTCAACCAAACCATTTTGTACCATGCGCTTGACTAAATTACTCGCAACAGATTTAGTAATATTGAGTTCCTGCTCAATATCTTTAATCAAGACCAAGTCTTGGTTTTCCTCACGACCATCCAAAAAACGTACAACCTGGCCTTGAGGTCCACCCATAAATTCAATGCCACATCGCTTAGCTTCTTTCTGTACCATCAGATGAACCTGGTGTCCAAAACGTTTAAACATTAACATCGGCTTGTCCATGATTGCTCCTTTCTTATCTTTTAAATAGTTCTCACAAGAACTATTTAAGTTTCCATGAGAACTATTCTATCACTTCCAGAAGAAATGTCAAGAAAAAAGTTTCCAAGAGAACTACTTTGGCACAAATTGACATTATGCAATATTTTTTCTATAATAAGCACTAACTACCATGGATAGAAATCCATTCACTCGATGAAGGGAGAAAACTTTCAAATGAAACCAGAAGAACAAAAAGTTTTAGGGATTTTAGCAACTATTTTTGGAGCCATCGCACTTTTAGGGTCTTGGATTCCATTTATTAACTATCTATCGTTTTTCATCGCCATCGTCGCATTTATCTTGGGGATTATCGGCCTTATCGTCAACCTCAAAAAACGAAAAACAATGGCCATTATCGGAACATCCCTCGCAGTTGCCTCTGTTGTACTTTTCTTTACGACTCAGGTACTGTACGCTAATGTCTACAAAGAGTTTGTCAGGGAGTTTAACCGTTCCTACAGCGAGGCGAGTGCCTCAATGGAACGCGAAGAAGAAAGCGACTTGACAGATGATAGCGCCTATTCCATCCCTGAGGAGGAAGAAAACGATACCTTCACCTGGACCCAAGAACAGTTCGACGCCTTAATCGAAGGTGACCTTGACAACAAAGGAAAAGGTGGTACCAACTACAAGGATATTATCAAAAAACACGGACTACCAGACTCCGAGTTTGACTCCACTATCGGAGGGTACGATACGAAAAAAATCACCTATATCTCCATTGGAGACAAGATCAAGACTGTTACCTTAACTTTTGCAAAACAGGACAATGGAGAGCTCTTACTAGTTCATAAAATAGCTGTAGGCCTAGGAGAAAGACAGCAGCAAAGAGATTCTGGAACCAGAATCTAATCTCAAATATAAAAAGCGAACAGCTGGCAAGTCTGTTCGCTTTTTTATTAGAACCCATCTACGTTCGTATAAATCTTTTGCACGTCTTCGTCATCTTCAAGAACGCTATAAAGTTTTTCAAAGGTTTCAAGGTCTTCGCCTGACAATTCCACTTCTGACTGAGGAATCATTTCCAATTCTGTCACTTGGAATTCTTGGATACCTGACTCACGAAGGGCAACGATAGCCTTGTGAAGGTCTGTTGGAGCTGTGTAAACAGTGATTGTTCCATCTTCTGCTTCTACATCATCCACATCCACATCTGCTTCAAGCAAAAGTTCAAAGATGGCATCCGCATCTTCACCTGCAAATACGATAACACCCTTGTTGTCAAAGAGGTAAGAAACAGAACCTGAAGCACCCATGTTCCCGCCGTTTTTACCAAAAGCTGCACGAACATTGGCTGCTGTACGGTTGACGTTTGAAGTCAAGGTATCAACGATCAGCATAGAACCATTTGGTCCAAATCCTTCGTAACGTCCTTCTGTAAAGGTTTCGTCTGTGTTTCCTTTTGCTTTATCAATCGCTTTATCGATAACGTGTTTCGGCACTTGGGCTTGTTTAGCACGGTCGATAACGAATTTCAAAGCAGTGTTTGATTCTGGGTCTGGATCACCTTTTTTAGCTGCTACATAGATTTCTACACCAAATTTTGCATATACTTTAGAGTTAGCTCCATCTTTAGCCGTTTTCTTGGCTACGATATTGGCCCATTTACGTCCCATTAGGAATCTCCTTTTTTCACATTTTAATCTTTCTTATTATAACACAAGTTTTTTCGATTTTCACTAGAGGAAATGGATTTTATTCAGCAAATCCAGCTAGGATTGTCCTTTGGTTGCCAAGATAGCCTTGCCTTCTTTTATCAAGGGATGACGGAATAGTGAGAAGTACAGTTGAATGGTCATGGCAACCCAGATAAGAGGTTCGCAAAGGATAACTCCCCTATACCCTGCCCAAGGGATAATCAAGACCACAAAAACGATTTTCCCGATTAGTTCTATAAAACTGGAAACAAGTGGTAAGATTTTTTGCCCCAAGCCCTGCAAACAATTCCGATAAATCAATAAGAGGCTCAAAATCGGATAAAAGACTGAACTGATTTGCAGGTAGAGAGTGCCATTTTCTACCAAGTAAGTATCCGTCGAACTGGCCAAGAAGGAAACCAAGCTAGGACTGGCAAAAAAGAGGAAAATACAAACAAAACCTGCCCAGGACATGCTCAAACGACTACCGATTCGAAGTCCTTGAACAATGCGGTCTGGTCGCTTAGCCCCGAGATTTTGAGAGGTAAAGGTCGTCATAGCAGAAGAAATAGCCGTCATCGGAAGCAGAGCAAAAGCCATAATGCGTCGAGCCGCTGTTTGCGCACTTATAATCACGGCTCCAAAGGTATTGACAGAAGACTGTAAAATCACACTGCCGATAGACACAATCGAACTCATCAACCCCATAGCCAAACCTTGCTCCAAAAGATCCGCATACAAGGCCTTGTCCCATTTAAAATGCTTAAGTTGAGGGAGCAGTTCTGGAACACTCTTACGGATATAATAAAAGCAGAGAACAGCTGATAATCCTTGCGAGATAATGGTAGCAAGCCCCGCAGATTGAACTCCCAGATGCAGTTGCGTAATAAAATACAAATCCAAAAGCACATTAACCAAAGCAGAGAAAATCAGAAAGCCAAGAGCTGCTAGACTATCACCAATGGACCGCAACAAGCCTGCAAAGAGATTATAAGCGAAGCTGACGCCTACACAAGTCACAATCATAGAAATATATTGATAGGATTGGGGGAGGATTTCTGCAGGGGTATCTAAATATTGCAAGAGTGGATACAGACCAACAAATCCCATCAGCATGACCACAATGCTCAAAAGAGCACCTAAAATCCAAGTTGCTGCTACTGCTTCTTTAATTTTAGTGAAATTACGAGCCCCATAATAGCGGGCAATGACAATCCCCATCCCATTGCCAACACCAAGCGTAAAGCCTATAATCAAGTCAAAAATGGCAGTTGTCGCCCCTACTGCAGCCAAGGAATCTTGACCAAGAAAACGCCCAACAATCAAGACGTCAGCAGTGTTATAGAGCTGTTGGAAGATATTAGACAGCAAGATTGGAAAGGCAAAGCTTAACAGCGCAGGAAGAATAGGACCATGTATCAAGTCCACGGATCGTTTCTTATTCATAAAGCTATTATATCAGCTTTCCAGAGGACCGACAAGATTCTTTAACGAATCCTGAAATCAATTGCTTACAGAGAGACAATTTGCTATAATCAAGAAAAGGAGGTCACTTATGAGTTTGACCAGTCAATTAATAACCGATGTGTTTCCAGATCTTGATAAAGTTGAAAAGCTAAATAACGAAGCTTTCCCCGAGGAAGAACGGGTCCCTCTTTCTGAGTTTTTGCGCTATCAGGACCGTGATGACGCCCACTTTTTTGCTTTTTATAACGAAGAAGAATTTGTTGGCTTTGCTTTTGCCATCTCCAACCAAAAGGCCTTCTATATTAGCTTTTTTGCCATCATGCCTCACTTAAGAAGTCATGGGTATGGAAAAGAGATCATCGAAAAGCTGACTGATTTTTACCAGCGAACCATGTTACTAGAAGTCGAGCGCTTGGATGAAGAATGCGATAACTTGGAGCAGAGAAAGGCTCGCATGGACTTCTATCGACAAAATGGCTTTAAAACAGCCAACGCTTTTCTAGAGTACGATGATCTGAGTTTTGAAATCCTCTACCGTGGCGACCATTTTGACGAAGAAGCCTATCGCGACATCTTCCAGAAGTTGCAAGATGAACATTATTTTGACTTTCATATCGAGTATCGTCGTTTTAGTGACCATTAGTTCTTTCATCTGAAACAAACATAAAAAGTAGCAGTTCCTATCTGCTACTTTTTATGTTATTCTTCAATTTCGATTTCAAGTCCATCGCCTAGGTCAAGTGTCACTTCTTGGTTAGGTGCTAAATCCTCAACGACAGAAGTGGGAGTTGTTCCTTCTTCATCTTCAATCAAGCCATATTGAACACGGACTTGATGGTCAATCTCATCAAAGACTTCTGGGTGATCTACCAAGTATTTCTTAGCATTTTCAGATCCTTGTCCGATTTTTTCACCTTTGTACGAGTACCAAGCTCCTGCTTTTTGGATGATATCCAAATCGCTTGCGATCTTCAAGAGCTCACCGGTCTTAGAAATTCCTTCTCCGTACATGATTTCAACAAAGGCTTCCTTAAATGGTGGAGCCACCTTGTTTTTCACGACCTTGATCTTGGTTTCCTTACCGACATTGGTATCTTTTTGGTCACCAGTTCCCTTGATTTGTGTGCTTCCACGAACATCCAAACGGACTGAAGCGTAGAATTTCAAAGCACGTCCACCAGGGGTTGTTTCTGGGTTTCCAAACATGACCCCAACTTTTTCACGCAATTGGTTGATAAAGATGGCAATTGTTTTAGTCTTATTGATAGAAGCTCCGAGTTTACGCATGGCCTGGCTCATCATACGAGCTTGCAAACCAACGTGGCTGTCTCCAATGTCCCCATCAATTTCTGCACGAGGTACAAGGGCCGCAACCGAGTCGATAACGACAAGGTCAACTGCACCTGAGTCAATCAATTTTCCTGCAATTTCAAGACCTTGCTCCCCTGAGTCTGGTTGTGACAAGAGCAATTCGTCAATGTTCACACCAAGGGCCTCAGCATAGGCTGGGTCAAGCGCATGCTCCGCATCGATAAAGGCTGCAATACCGCCTTCTTTTTGCGCCTGCGCAACAGCGTGAAGGGCAACCGTTGTCTTACCAGATGACTCCGGTCCATAGATTTCGATGATACGTCCCTTAGGATAACCACCTGAACCAAGGGCAATGTCCAGAGCCAATGATCCTGAACTCATCACTTGAACTTTTTGCTCCGCGCGCTCACCCAAGCGCATAATTGAGCCTTTACCAAAGTCTTTCTCAATCAATTTCAGGGCATCGTTCAATGCTTTTTCACGGTCAGCCCCAAATTTTTTCCCAATTTCATCTAATTTTTTTGTTGGTTTTTTCGCCATTCTATTCTCCTGTATTCTAATAGTCCTAAGACCTGTCTACTATTATATCAAAAGTTAGTCACTTAATAAAGCCTTGCGAACTAGGTTAAAGGCATGCATGACCGCAATCTGACGAACATCTGCTCGGCTCCGCCCTGCGATATTAGCCTTGATAACTTCTGTCCCTTTTGCATGTGCCAATCCGATAAAGACTGTCCCAGCTGGATGCCCCTCTAGGCTATCTGGCCCAGCCACACCCGTCAAACTGACTCCGTAGTCAGACTGAGTCTTGAGCCGTGCCTGCTCTGCCATTTTTTTAGCCGTAAACTCTGAAACGACCCCGTGTTCTTTCAGCTCTTGCTCGGAAATATCCAACATCTTGGACTTTTCTTCTAGGCTGTAAGTGACAAAACCACCATTAAAGATAGCTGAAACACCTGAAAAGTCTGCTAATGTCGCTTGAAAGAGGCCTGCTGTCAAGCTTTCTGCCGCAGTAATGCTTTTCTGTCTCTTCTTTAGTTCTTCTACAACGACACTTGCTAGGCTGGTTTCTTCCCCATATCCATAACAGATGTTTCGTAGAGAAATTCCCTCGAAAGTCTGGCGATCTAAGATTTGATTTTCCAAGATGTCCAATGCTTGATTGGCCTTTTCTTGACTGACTGCTTTTGTAGACAAGCGCAAGGTCACCTCTCCCGTTTTGGCATACGGAGCCAAGGTCGGGTCGGTTTGATTATCAATCAAATCCGCTAAAATGGTCACCAACTGACTTTCACCAATCCCAAAGAAACGGAGCACTCGTGAGTACAACTTGGCACCAGTCATTAACTTAGGTAAGAGTTGATTTAAGACCATGGGTTTCAACTCACTTGGCGGTCCTGGGAGGACCACGTAGGTCACGCCATCCACTTCCGACATCCCTCCTACTGCTAAACCTGTCTCATTTGGCAGTGGAGTTGCCCCTTCTACAATTTGGGCTTGGCGTTCATTATTCGGTGTCCGAGCATAGTCAGGTCTATGAGCAAAAAAGACATCCAGTTTCTCTTGCGCTTGAGGGTCAAACACTAAGTTTTTTCCCAAAAATTTTGCCAGAGTTTGTTTGGTTAAATCATCCTCAGTTGGCCCTAAGCCCCCTGTCAAAATGACTAGACTACTACGTGAACTCGCAATCTCTAGCAAGGACATGAGACGCGCTTCATTATCTCCCACAGCTGTTTGGAAGTAGACATCTACTCCAATTTCTGCTAGCTTTTCTGATAAAAACTGGGCGTTGGTATTGACAATCTGCCCTGTTAAAATTTCCGTTCCTACAGCAATGATTTCTGCTTTCATCTTTCCTCCTACCTATCTATTCGAATTTTTTTGAAAAAATCGCAGGAAAGTCCCACGATTTGATTCTTTGTTTTATTCTATCTCTTCGTTTGAAGCATTTGTGGAAGGTGCTGTTCGACCATAAAGATTTTCATACAGAACAGCGTTGGTCTCCAACTCTGCTACGTCCTCTCTCCCTAGGGAACGACGCAAGAGATTTTGCATTTCCAGCATATGCTCTCTCGTTACGATTTGGTAAGAGATTCCTTGCAACTCAGCATCTTCACCACGAAGTTGATGAGTTTCGATGTTTTTAAAGGAATCTTGGTAACCAAGTAGTTGTGGGATACTGGAGGCAGACAAATCAACATTTGTCTGCATATTATCACTAAGCGCTTTTAAGATAGCTTGATAATGACTGATACTATTGAGGCTCAAGACCTTTTCCATAATCTTTTGAATGACTTCACGTTGACGTTTTTGACGACCATAGTCTCCCTCAGGATCCTGATAACGCATCCGTGAATAGACCAGAGCTTCCTCACCATTCAAAGTTTGCTCACCGACTCCAATCGAGATTTTATTAAATTCTTCCTGATCAGCAATCGAAATTGGAAAACCGAGTGTGTTGTTGACTGTGATGCCCCCAACTGCATCAACTAGCTGTTGGAGTCCTTGCATGTTGACCATCACATAACGATCGATATGAATGTTCATCATTTTTTGAATGGTTGAAATAGCCAACTCTGCACCGCCATTGGCATAGGCAGCATTGAGTTTCGCTTCCTGAACTTGGCCATTTCCAGTCTCAATCTTGGTCAAAATATCCCGTTCTAAACTCATCATAGTGGTTTTCTTGGTTTTCGGATTGACTGTCAGAAGAATCATGGAATCACTATTCCCCGCCCAAGGGTCGGTACGTTCTACATTTCCCGTATCCACCCCCATCAAAAGAATGGTCAAAGGCTCAGTCGCCTCAATAACGTTGGTTTCTTCACCAATTTTCTTATAAGTTTTTTTACTTAAGGTTTCAGTTCCTTGATAATAAATAGTATAGGCATAAGCACCCACACCTAAAGCTGTTACTGCTAGAAAAGCTAATAGCATTCCGATTATTTTTTTTACCATCTTTTCACTTATCTATCAGTCTACCCATCAGGCAAACATCTAAAAATTTCCCTTCTTTTAAATAGGCTCCTCTTTCTTGTAAGCCTTCTGTAACAAATCCAAATTTTGAATAGAGGTGGATAGCTGCCTCGTTGCGCTTTTGTACACTGAGCTGCAAACGACGCAGAACCCCACTGGTTTTAGCCCACTCAATTCCCTCTTCAAGGAGTATGCTTCCTAAGCTATGATTCCAAAACTTCCTTTGGATGACCAAAAAGATATCCCCGATGTGACGAATCCGTATACGCTGCTCTGCCGTGATGTTCAAAACACCTGCAATTTCATCATTCAGGAGGGCTAGGAGAGTGATTTGGTTATCTGAATTCGCTTGCTTTTTAATAAAAAGCACCATTTCAGAATCTGTCATCAGGATACCATTTTCATCCAGACTGGTGAAATCTGTCTCCTGTCCAACTAAATCCAAAAATGCAACCAAAGCAGCTGCATCCTGAACTTCAGCCTCACGAATACAAAGTTCATACTCCATTTTGAAGCTCCTTAATCAATTGTTCAGCACGAGGACCATGAGCTGTAAAATGAAGGCAACGACCGTCAGCTTCTTTCAAAATTTCCAACTCCAAGTAGGAATCTGGTAAATCCTCACCCAAAAGATGTCCCCACTCGATAACGGTCACACCACCACCAAAGAGAAACTCATCCAAGTCAATCGAATCAGCATCCCCCTCAATCCGATAGACATCCAAATGGTAGAGCGGAAGGCGACCCTCATACTCTCTCACGATAGTATAAGTTGGACTTTTGATCATCTGACGAATACCCAAGCCCTTGGCAAGACCCTTGGTAAAGGTTGTTTTACCAGCGCCCAGTTCTCCAGACAGGATCAAAACATCGTTTTTTTGGAGCAAGGTTCCTAGGCGTTCTCCTAGATTGATCAGCTCTTCTTCATTTTTTGTGTACATGCTACTATTATACCAAAAAGTTTTCTTTTATGTAAATTTTCTTTACAAACTTACTATAACAACTTTGGTAAAATAAGGGATTTTTATTGATAGAAAAGTATTTTTAAAAGAATATACACATGGCGCTAACAAGTAAAATATCTCGGATTACATGCCCGTAAAAGGAAAATTCTCTTCTCATGGATTTTGGAAATAAAAACCGAGCAAAAATGAATCCCAAACCGACATAAAAAACAATGGATAAAACTGTCATTGGATTTCTCAAGAACAGCAAGGTTGCCAGAACTGTCAGGACAACTGTTTTTTTCTTATTGAGAGTTGCTCCCAAATCTCGGCTGTATTTTTCAAACGGCAAAAAGACAAGTAAATCAATGCCAAACAAGAAAAAGAAGGAAGGCAAGAAAAGATCTACCAGCTCTTGCTGAAAAGCTGTCTGTGTTAAAATAGTCTCCGACAACACCAGACAGACACCTACTAGGTTTAAGACCAACAAGGTACTATAAAATAGTTTCACTTTTTTCTGACTATTTATAATGCTATGAACATCCTGATCTCGAGTATAAAAGAAATTCATGCCCGCACACAGACCTGATGCCAATACGATAAACACTAGAAAATAAGCGCTTGACTGCTTTAAGGTTAAGATGGATCCCTTCCACAGCAAGCAGCTACTCAGACTAATCTGGATCAAAGCCAGTAACAATAAGATGCGAATTGATTTTATCATTTTCAGTACCCCCTTCGTATACATAATTATACTCTGCAAGAAAGATAAAACCCCTCCCCTCTTCTCAAATGTCCTATTTTAACGCTCAACTGACAAAAATGGAAAATTATTGGCGAGGATTATTTTTAAGTTCTGACAGACCCCTATCCGACATTTTTTTACTTTTTGAAAATGAACTATAAAAAATGGTTGAAGCGATTTGAGAGATATTGCGTCGTGCTCACCTAACCCCAATAGACAGAAGAGTGAAACAAAAGAGAACCCAAAGGTTCTCTTGTTTGCTTTTATTCTACTGTTTCTTCAACTTGGATTTCCACAGTTTCGTCTACTGGAGCATTTTCTGTCTCTTCTTGTTCTGGAGCCAGATATTCTGCTTCATTGATGGCTTGTGGTTCAAGGTTACGGTAGCGAGCCATACCAGTACCAGCTGGGATGATCTTACCGATGATAACATTTTCCTTAAGCCCAAGGAGATGGTCTTTCTTACCACGGATGGCAGCATCTGTAAGGACACGAGTTGTTTCCTGGAAGGAAGCCGCTGACAAGAAACTGTTTGTTTCAAGTGAGGCTTTGGTGATTCCCATAAGAACTGGGCGACCTGTCGCTGGAACTCCACCTGCGATAAGAACATCTTTGTTGGCATCTGTAAAGTCGTTGATATCCATGAGGGTACCCATGAGAAGGTCTGTATCACCTGGATCCATGACACGAACTTTACGGATCATTTGACGAACCATTACCTCGATGTGTTTGTCACCGATTTCTACCCCTTGGCTACGGTAGACTTTTTGTACTTCACCAAGAAGGTAGGTTTCAACTGACAAGACATCACGAACAGCAAGGAGACGTTTCGGTTGGATAGAACCTTCTGTAAGAGCTGCACCACGAGAGACTTGATCTCCAACTTCGACACGCATACGGGCTGTAAATGGTACCACGTATTCACCTTCGCCAGTTTCACCCTTAACAAAGACTTTCTTAGTACGAGTTGAAGCATCTTCTTCGATGGCTGTAACCTCACCCTTGACTTCAGTGATGACCGCTTCCCCTTTCGGATTGCGGGCTTCAAAGATTTCTTGGACACGAGGAAGACCCTGAGTGATATCGGTATTTGAGGCAACCCCACCCGTGTGGAAGGTACGCATTGTAAGCTGTGTACCAGGTTCCCCGATAGATTGGGCAGCGATTGTACCAACTGCTTCACCAACTTCAACCGCATCACCGGTCGCCAAGTTGATACCGTAACAGTGACGGCAGACACCATGACGAGTGTTACATGTAAATACAGAGCGGATAGTGACTTCTTCCACACCAGCATTGACAATTTCACGCGCCTTGTCTTCTGTAATCAACTCATTTGGACCGATGATCACTGCACCAGTTTCTGGATGTTTAACAGTTTTCTTAGTGTAACGACCATTGAGACGCTCTTCGAGAGACTCGATCATCTCTTTTCCTTCTGCGATAGAACGGATCAAGAGACCACGGTCTGTTCCACAGTCGTCCTCACGGATGATAACGTCTTGGGCAACATCAACCAAACGACGAGTCAAGTAACCTGAGTCGGCTGTCTTAAGGGCCGTATCGGTCATACCTTTACGGGCACCGTGAGTTGAGAAGAACATTTCGAGTACTGACAAACCTTCGCGGAAGTTTGAAAGGATTGGCAATTCCATGATACGTCCATTCGGAGCGGCCATCAGGCCACGCATACCGGCAAGCTGTGAGAAGTTTGAGATGTTACCACGAGCTCCAGAATCCATCATCATAACGATTGGGTTCTTCGGATCTTGGTTGGCAACCAAGCGTTTCTCCAATTTTTCACGAGCTGCACGCCATTCAGCTGTAACAGCGTTGTAGCGCTCATCGTCCGTAATCATACCACGACGGAATTGTTTGGTGATTTGTTCTACACGTTTGTGTGATTCTTCGATGATTTCAGCCTTGTCTTCAACAACTGGGATATCGGCAATACCCACTGTCAAACCTGCAAGAGTTGAGTGGTGATAACCGAGGTTCTTCATGCGGTCAAGTAGGGCAGAAGTTTCTGTCGTACGGAAACGTTTGAAGATTTCAGCGATGATATTTCCAAGGTTTTTCTTCTTGAACGGAGGGTTAAGTTCAAGATTGCTGATTGCTTCCTTGATATCTCCACCTAGTGGCAAGAAGTATTTAGCTGGAACACCTTCTGTTAAGTTAGCATTTGTTGGTTCTTGCAAGTAAGGCAGACCCTCTGGCATGATGTCATTGAAGAGGATTTTACCAACAGTTGTCAACAAGACCTTGTGTTTTTGCTCTTCTGTCCATGGTTTGTTGAGGCTATCTGTTGCAATACCAACACGTGAGTGGAGGTGAACATAACCATTACGGTAAGCCATAACCGCTTCGTCACGGTCTTTGAAGACCATTCCTTCCCCTTCACGACCAGCTTCTTCCATGGTCAAGTAGTAGTTACCCAAAACCATGTCCTGAGATGGAGTAACAACTGGTTTACCATCTTTCGGGTTTAGGATATGCTCAGCAGCAAGCATGAGGATACGAGCTTCTGCTTGAGCTTCTTCTGAAAGCGGTACGTGGATGGCCATTTGGTCCCCGTCAAAGTCGGCATTGTAGGCTTCACAGACAAGTGGGTGCAAGCGAAGGGCCTTACCGTCAATCAAGACAGGTTCAAAGGCTTGGATACCCAAACGGTGAAGGGTCGGTGCGCGGTTCAAAAGCACTGGGTGTTCTTTGATTACTTCTTCGAGGATATCCCAGATACGTTCATCTCCACGTTCCACCAAGCGTTTAGCTGCTTTGACGTTTTGCACGATGTCGCGGGCAACGATTTCACGCATGACGAATGGTTTAAAGAGCTCGATCGCCATTTCACGTGGCACACCACATTGGTACATCTTAAGAGTTGGACCAACGGCGATAACGGAACGTCCTGAGAAGTCAACACGTTTACCGAGCAAGTTTTGACGGAAGCGTCCTTGTTTACCTTTGAGCATGTGGCTCAATGATTTCAGTGGACGGCTACCTGGTCCTGTGATCGGACGACCACGACGACCGTTGTCAATCAAAGCGTCAACCGCTTCTTGAAGCATACGCTTCTCATTTTGAACGATGATACCTGGTGCATTCAACTCAAGCAAACGGGCCAAACGGTTGTTACGATTGATAACACGACGGTAAAGGTCATTCAAGTCAGATGAGGCAAAACGACCACCATCCAACTGCAACATTGGACGAAGGTCTGGTGGAATAACCGGAAGGATGTTGAGAATCATCCATTCAGGTTTGTTTCCAGACTTGTAAAAGGCATCCAAAACATCCAAACGGCGGATGGCTTTGACACGTTTTTGTCCAGTAGCTGTTTTCAACTCTTCTTTGAGTTCAGCAATTTCTTTTTCAAGATCTACTTGTTTCAAGAGGTCTTGGATAGCTTCGGCACCCATCTTGGCAACGAATGATCCATAACCGTACTCACGCAAGCGCTCACGGTATTCGCGCTCTGTCATGATAGACTTGTGCTCAAGTGGTGTATCCTTAGGATCAATCACCACATAAGCCGCAAAGTAGATAACTTCCTCGAGGGCACGAGGACTCATATCAAGGGTCAAGCCCATACGGCTTGGAATCCCCTTGAAGTACCAGATGTGAGATACAGGAGCTTTCAACTCGATGTGCCCCATACGCTCACGACGAACTTTCGTACGCGTTACTTCAACCCCACAGCGGTCACAAACAATCCCTCTGTAACGAATGCGTTTGTACTTACCACAAGCACATTCCCAGTCCTTTGTAGGACCGAAGATGACTTCGTCAAAGAGTCCTTCACGTTCTGGTTTCAACGTACGGTAATTGATTGTTTCAGGTTTTTTGACTTCTCCATAAGACCATGAACGGACTTTGCTTGGAGAAGCTAGGGTGATTTGCATACTTTTAAAACGATTTACATCAACCACTATTTCTTCCCTTTCTATTCTAAGTGAACTGCTTATTCTTGTTCAGCAGCTTCTTCTGTTGCTTCCGCTTTTGCAGTTTCTTCAGCTTCAAATGCTGCTTTTGCATCTTGGGCTGCTTTTTCGCGGGCTTTTTCAAGGTCATCTACGTGGATGACATCTTCGTCCATTCCTTCATCCAAGTCACGAAGTTCCACTTCTTGATCATCTTCGTCAAGGACACGCATGTCAAGACCAAGAGATTGTAATTCTTTCACAAGAACTCGGAAGGATTCTGGAACACCTGGTTTTGGAATTGGTTTTCCTTTTGTAATAGCTTCATAAGCTTTCAAACGTCCGTTGATATCGTCAGACTTGTAAGTCAAGATTTCTTGGAGAACATTTGACGCACCGTAGGCTTCAAGAGCCCAAACTTCCATCTCACCGAAACGTTGTCCACCAAACTGAGCTTTACCTCCGAGTGGTTGTTGGGTAACGGTTGAGTATGGTCCGACTGAACGCGCGTGCAATTTATCATCAACCATGTGGTGGAGTTTGATCATGTACATGACACCAACTGATACACGGTTGTCAAACGGCTCACCTGTACGTCCATCGTAAAGAATCGTCTTAGCATCGCTATCCATACCTGCTTCTTTAACGGTTGACCAAAGGTCTTCAGAACTTGCTCCGTCAAAGACTGGCGTTGCGATGTGGATACCAAGAGTACGAGCTGCCATACCAAGGTGAAGCTCCATAACCTGACCGATATTCATACGTGATGGCACCCCAAGTGGGTTCAACATGATATCGACTGGAGTTCCATCTGGAAGGTAAGGCATGTCTTCTACAGGAACGATACGAGAGACAACCCCTTTGTTTCCGTGACGTCCGGCCATCTTATCTCCGACCTTGATCTTACGTTTTTGAGCGATGTAGACGCGAACCAGCATGTTAACACCTGATTGCAACTCATCTCCATTTGCACGTGTAAAGATCTTAACATCACGAACGACACCGTCGGCACCGTGAGGTACACGAAGAGAAGTGTCACGCACTTCACGAGACTTGTCTCCGAAGATAGCGTGCAAGAGACGTTCTTCAGCTGAAAGGTCTTTCTCACCCTTAGGTGTGACTTTACCTACAAGGATGTCCCCTTCTTTAACCTCAGCACCGATACGGATAATACCCATTTCGTCAAGGTCTTTAAGAGCATCTTCCCCAACGTTTGGAATTTCACGAGTAATTTCTTCAGGCCCAAGCTTTGTATCGCGCGTTTCTGATTCATATTCTTCGAGGTGGACAGATGTGTAGACATCATCTTTCACCAAGCGTTCGCTCATGATAACGGCATCCTCAAAGTTGTAACCTTCCCATGTCATGTAGGCAACAATTGGGTTTTGTCCAAGCGCCATTTCCCCTTTTTCCATAGAAGGTCCATCAGCGATAAAGTCGCCTTTTTCAACGACATCGCCAACCTTAACAAGTGTACGTTGGTTATAAGCAGTACCTGAGTTCGAACGGCGGAATTTTTGGATATGGTAAACATCTAGTGAACCATCTTCACGGCGTACTTCTACCTTGTCAGCATCTGCGTATGTAACTTTACCATCATACTGAGCAATCACAGCCGCTCCAGAGTCATGGGCTGCTTGATACTCCATACCAGTACCAACGTAAGGAGCTTTTGGATCAATCAATGGCACAGCCTGACGTTGCATGTTGGCACCCATAAGGGCACGGTTGGAGTCATCGTTTTCCAAGAAAGGAATACATGCAGTCGCAACGGCAACTACCTGTTTTGGTGACACGTCCATGTAGTCAACCACTTCTGCTGGATACTCTTGGTTGACCCCTTGGTGACGTCCCATGACAACTTTCTCAGCAAAAGTACCATCTTCGTTGAGGCGAGAGTTAGCCTGTGCTACAGTAAATTCATCTTCTTCATCGGCTGTCAACCAAACGATTTCGTTGGTAACAACACCTGTTTCACGGTCAACCTTACGGTATGGTGTTTGAACAAAACCATATTTGTTCAAGTGCCCGTAAGATGACAAGTTATTGATCAAACCGATGTTAGGTCCTTCAGGTGTCTCGATTGGACACATACGACCATAGTGAGTGTAATGCACGTCACGGACTTCATATCCAGCACGGTCACGTGTCAAACCACCAGGTCCCAAGGCTGACAAACGGCGTTTGTGAGATAACTCAGAAAGTGGGTTGTGTTGGTCCATGAACTGTGACAACTGTGATGAACCAAAGAATTCTTTAACTGCAGCTGTTACAGGACGGATATTGATAATTTGTTGTGGTGTTAAAACTTCATTGTCCTGAACAGACATGCGTTCACGGACATTACGTTCCATACGAGAAAGTCCAAGACGTACTTGGTTGGCAAGCAATTCACCAACTGCACGGATACGACGGTTTCCAAGGTGGTCGATATCATCCACACGTCCGATACCTTCCGCCAAGTTGAGGAAGTAGCTCATCTCTGCAAGGATATCCGCAGGAGTTACAACACGAACCTTGTCGTCAGGATTGGCATTCCCGATGATGGTTACGACACGGTCTGGGTCCGTTGGGGCAACAACCTTGAATTTTTGAAGCACAACTGGTTCTGTCAGAACAGCTGCATCGTTTGGAATATAAACGATCTTGTTCAAGTCGCCATCCAAGTGATTCTCGATACTCTCGATCACGCTACGAGTCATAACGGTACCAGCTTCTACCAAGATTTCACCAGTTTCAGGGTCTACCAATGGCTCCGCAATGGTTTGGTTGAGCAAGCGTGTTTTAACGTTGAGTTTTTTATTGATCTTATAACGACCAACAGCTGCCAAATCGTAGCGGCGTGGGTCGAAGAAACGTGCCACAAGCAAGCTACGTGAGCTTTCAGCAGTCTTAGGTTCACCTGGACGAAGGCGTTCGTAAATTTCTTTCAAGGCTTCGTCGGTACGAGAGTCCATTGGGTTCTTGTGGATATCTTTTTCAACAGTATTGCGAACCAACTCACTATCACCAAAGATATCAAAGATTTCATCATCACCTGAGAAACCAAGCGCACGAACCAAGGTCGTAAACGGAATTTTACGCGTACGGTCGATACGAGTATAAGCGATGTCTTTTGAGTCGCTTTCAAGTTCCAACCAAGCTCCACGGTTAGGGATAACAGTTGAACCGTAACCCACTTTACCGTTTTTATCAACTTTGTCATTAAAATAAACACCTGGTGAGCGGACCAACTGAGATACGATGATACGTTCACCACCATTGATGATGAAAGTACCCATTTCGGTCATGATTGGGAAATCACCAAAGAAGACTTCTTGTGTCTTGATTTCGCCTGTTTCTTTATTGATCAAGCGGAAGGTTACAAAAATTGGTGCTGAGTAACTAGCATCATGGATACGTGCTTCTTCGAGCGTGTACTTGGGTTCCTTGATTTCATAGCCAACAAATTCCAACTCCATTGTGTCTGTGAAGTTTGAAATTGGCAATACATCTTCAAACACTTCCTTAAGACCATGGTCTAGGAAAGCTTTGAATGAATCTGTTTGAATTTCAATCAAATTTGGTAAGTCAAGAACTTCTTTGATTCTTGAAAAACTACGACGGGTACGATGTTTCCCGTATTGAACGTCATGTCCTGCCAAGATGATTCTCCTTTGTAAATAAGTTCCAAGCCTTATCAATCAGGCTTTTCTAATCGTCATATGGTTATAAAAACCTTATCACCATGTCCTTCTGATGAATTTTCAGAATCTTTAAATCTTTGTTACAAGCACTCAAAAACCTGAAAAAAAAGCACAAAAAGAGCAGCTAAATCTGACTTTTTCAGAAGATTTAACTGCTGTGAGCCTTGTCTGGACAATATTTCAGACAAAACCTACGACAAATGATTATTCTTATTATACCTTATTTAGCTAGATTTTTCAAGGTTTTTTTACTATTTTTTAAACAATCTTTTCCTATATATTGTTTTAAAATTTCAAGAGAATGAAGCATTATATTTTCTCTTAAAAGTTAGGAAAACGCTTGCACTAATGTTTACCTCGTGCTATACTGATAGGGAACAACTACACAAGGAGAATTGTGATGAAAAAGATCCCATCTCAAACTGAGAAAAAAATGATTTATGGTATCCGTTCCTTGAAGAACGGAACTGGTTCTGTCCTTATTGGTGCTAGCATTGTCTTGCTTTCTGCTGCAATGCCAACTATTTCGGCCAACGAAAACCTTCCTCAAACTCAGGAAAATACCAGCGCTGTGACCAAGGCCCCTACTGAGACTGAAACGAGTCAAACTCAAAAGGAAACGCCTATTTCTGAACAAAAGAATGCAAACGCTTCCCTTGATTCTAAGAAGGAAGCTCCAGCTGCGGAAACTACTACGGCACCAGAAACACCTAAAACAGAAGATGCTACTGCAAGGCAGGCTAACAGCAAGGAAGAGAAAGTAAATGCCAGCACTTCGACACCAACTTCAGATCAAAAACCACAAGCTGATACATCCTCTGAAGAACCCATCGCAGACAACCACTTCCGCATCCATGTAAAAAAACTCCCTGAAGAAAACAAAGAATCTCAAGGTCTTTGGACTTGGGATGATGTTGAAAAGCCGTCTGAAAACTGGCCCAATGGTGCCAAGTCCTTTAAGGATGCCAAGAAAGATGACTATGGCTATTATCTAGATGTCAAACTCAAAAATGAGCAAGCCAAGAAAGTCAGCTTCCTTATCAACAATACCAAGGGGGATAACCTTACCGGAGACCGTTCAGTAGAGCGCCTATCTCCAAAAATGAATGAGGCTTGGCTAGATGAAAACTACAAGGTATACAACTACCGCCCTCAACCAGCAGGAACTATTCGTGTCAACTACTATCGCACCGATGGCAACTATGACAAAAAATCTCTCTGGTATTGGGGCGATGTTAAAAACCCAAGCAGTGGAGAATGGCCTGACGGTACTGACTTTACCGCAACTGGAAAATATGGCCGTTACATTGATATCCCACTCAATGAAGCCGCAAGAGAATTTGGATTTTTATTACTAGACGAAAGCAAGAAAGGCGATGATGTGAAAATCAGAAAAGAAGACTATAAATTTACTGATCTAAAAAATCACAGTCAAATCTTCCTCAAAGATGATGACGAAACCATCTATACTAACCCCTACTATGTGCACGATATCCGCATGACTGGAGCCCAACACGTGGCTAAATCTCGTATCGAAAGCAGTTTTTCTACCCTCGTTGGAGCTAAGAAAGACGACATCCTCAAACACTCCAGCATCACTGATTACCAAGGGAATAAAGTAGCTATCACAGACGTGGAAGTGGATGAGGCAGGTAAAAAAGTGATCTATATCGGCGACTTCTCTGACACCCAACACCCTTACACTGTCAGCTATAATTCAGACCGCTTTACCACACGTTCAAGCTGGCGCCTCAAGGATGAGTCCTACAGTTACGATGGTCCACTCGGCGCAACTCTAAAAGAAGATGGCAAGCGCGTTGACCTCACCCTCTGGTCTCCAAGCGCTGATAAGGTTTCTGTTGTCGTATATGACAAGAAAGATCCTGAAAAAGTAGTTGGAACTATCGCACTTGAAAAAGGAGAAAAAGGCACCTGGAAACAAACTCTGGATGCAAACTCTGGTCTCGGTATCAGCAACTACACTGGCTATTACTACCACTACCAAATCGAGCGCCAAGGTAAAACTGTCCTCGTTCTTGACCCTTATGCCAAATCATTAGCGGCTTGGAACAGTGACCTAGCAAAAACAGATGTCGCTCATAAGGTCGCTAAAGCTGCCTTTGTCGATCCAGCGAAGTTAGGTCCGCAAGACTTGACCTATGGGAAGATTCGTAACTTCAAATCGCGTGAAGATGCGGTTATCTATGAAGCTCATGTGCGTGACTTCACTTCGGATCCTGCCATCGCAAAAGACTTGACCAAACCATTTGGTACCTTTGAAGCCTTTATCGAAAAACTAGACTATCTCAAAGACTTGGGTGTGACTCATATCCAGCTCCTTCCAGTCCTGTCTTACTACTTTGTCAATGAATTGAAAAACCATGAGCGTTTGTCTGCCTACGCTTCAAGCAACAGCAACTACAACTGGGGATATGACCCTCAAAACTACTTCTCCTTGACTGGTATGTACTCAAGCGATCCCAAGAATCCAGAAAAACGTATTTCCGAATTCAAAAACCTCATCAACGAAATCCACAAACGTGGCATGGGTGCCATCTTGGATGTGGTCTACAACCATACTGCCAATGTTGACATTTTTGAGGATATTGAGCCAAACTACTATCACTTTATGGACGCAGACGGAACTCCCCGTACTAGCTTTGGAGGCGGCCGTTTGGGAACTACCCACTACATGTCTAAACGTGTCTTGGTAGACTCTATCAAGTATCTGGTTGAAACTTACAAAGTAGATGGTTTCCGCTTTGATATGATGGGTGACCACGATGCGGCTTCTATCGAAGAAGCTTACAAGGCTGCACGCACCCTCAATCCAAATCTTATCATGTTAGGTGAAGGCTGGAGAACCTATACTGGTGATGAAAATACGCCTGTACAACCTGCTGACCAAGATTGGATGAAGAAAACAGATACTGTTGCTGTCTTTTCAGACGACATCCGCAACAACCTCAAGTCTGGCTATCCAAACGAAGGCAAGCCTGCCTTTATCACAGGTGGCAAACGAGATATCAATACCATCTTTAAAAATCTCATTGCCCAACCAACCAACTTTGAAGCTGACAGTCCTGGAGATGTGATCCAGTATATTGCAGCCCATGATAACTTGACCCTCTTTGACATCATTGCCCAGTCTATCAAAAAAGACCCAAGCAAGGCTGAGAACTATGCTGAAATCCATCGCCGTTTACGACTTGGAAACCTCATGGTCTTGACTGCTCAGGGGACTCCGTTTATCCATTCCGGTCAGGAATACGGACGTACCAAACAATTCCTAGATCCAGCCTACAAGACTCCTGTTCCAGAGGATAAGGCTCCACACAAATCTCACTTATTGCGTGATAAGGACGGCAAGCCGTTTGTCTATCCTTACTTTATCCATGATTCTTACGACTCTAGTGATGCTGTCAACAAGTTTGATTGGACCAAGGCTACCGATAGCAAAGCATATCCTGAAAATGTCAAGAGTCGTGACTACATGAAAGGATTGATCGCTCTTCGTCAATCTACAGACGCCTTCCGACTCAAGAGTCTACAAGATATCAAAGAGCGCGTCCAACTCATTACTGTCCCAGGCCAAAATGGTGTTGAAAAAGAAGACGTGGTCATCGGCTACCAAATCACCGCTCCAAATGGAGATATCTACGCTGTCTTTGTCAATGCAGATGATAAGGCTCGTGAATTCAACTTGGGAACTGCCTTTGCTCACTTGAGAAAGGCCGAAGTCTTGGCTGATGAAAATCAAGCAGGACCAGTAGGAATCGCTAAACCTCAAGGCCTTGAATGGACTGAAAAAGGCTTGAAATTGAACGCTCTCACTGCTGTTGTTCTCCGCTTGTCTCAAGGTGGCGCCATTGTCGCCCCAGCTGTGGAAGAAAAGCCAGAATTTGATCTTTCTAGCTTGAAAGTCGAACAAGAACAAGATCAAAACCTAGCAGCCAATCCTGAAACTCAAGAAACTGCTGCAGAGGCTCACTCTCAAAACCTCCTTCCAAACACAGGAACTGAGAGTAAATCCCTCCTTGCCCTTGCTGGATTCAGTATCCTTGCCCTGCTCGGACTTGGATGGTTGATAAAAAACAAGAAAAAGAACTAACACTCAATGAAAATCAAAGAGTAAACTAGGAAGTTAGCCACAGGCTGCTCAAAGCACAGCTTTGAGGTTGTAGATAAGGCGAAGCTGACCTGGTTTAAAGAGATTTTCGAAGAGTATAACCTAGCCCTCCTATAGAGAAAACACCCCATGGCTAGAAGAATCTTCTAGTCATGGGGTGTTGTTTGCAGGCTCTATAATATTTGTAGTGGGTAAATCCCCTATGGATATTATGGAGCCTATTTTGTTGTAGAAAAAAAGTCCCATAAGAGTTATATTAAAAAGCGACCAAACCATCATTAGAAAGAATCATATGGAACCATTACATTTTATCACAAAACTACTCGATATTAAAGACCCTAATATCCAAATTATGGATGTTGTTAATAGAGATACCTTCAAGGAAATCATCGCTAAACTGGACTACGACGCCCCATCTTGTCCTGATTGCGGAACCCAAATGAAGAAATATGACTTCCAAAAAACCGTCTAAGATTCCTTCCCCTGAAACGACTGGCATGCCTACTAGAATTCTCCTTAAAAAGCGTCGTTTCAAATGCTATCATTGTTCGAAAATGGCGGTGGCTGAGACTTCCCTAGTCAAGAAAAATCATCAAATCCCTCGTATTATCAATCAAAAGATTGCTCAAAAGTTGATTGAAAAGACTTCTATGACCGATATTGCTCATCAGCTGTCCATTTCAACTTCAACTGTTCTCCGAAAGTTCAATGACTTCCGTTTTAAACATGATTTTTCTCGTCTTCCAGAGATTATGTCTTGGGATGTTGAAACAGTCAGGGGAGTGACTGTTTCAATCGGGAGATGAAGATGAGTTTCATTGCGCAATATTTTGAAAAGCTCAATATCATCACTGTTCTTGAGGGAAGAACACAAGCTGTCATCCGAAATCACTTTCAGGCTGTCTTTCAAACCTTTCTCAAGGACAAAGAAAAAATCATTAATGCCCTTGAATCACTCTATTCCAAGGCCAAACTAGAATTCTCGTCGCTTTGAATATCAAAAAGGAGAGGACTGATTTAGTCCTCTCCAGAGTATGACTTTTTGGTAATCCACTACAGTTGACAAAGAGCCAAAAAAAGATACTCACTTAAGTATCTTAGTCAATAAATCAAATCGGGAAGACAGGATTCGAACCTGCGACACCTTGGTCCCAAACCAAGTACTCTACCAAGCTGAGCTACTTCCCGAGTTAAATAGAAAAAATGCACCCTAGAGGATTCGAACCTCTAACCGCCTGATTCGTAGTCAGGTACTCTATCCAGTTGAGCTAAGGGTGCTCATCATTATATGCCGAGGACCGGGATCGAACCGGTACGATCGTTACCAATCGCAGGATTTTAAGTCCTGTGCGTCTGCCAGTTCCGCCACCCCGGCCTCTCTAAGCGAACGACGGGATTCGAACCCGCGACCCCCACCTTGGCAAGGTGGTGTTCTACCACTGAACTACGTTCGCATCGACCTCTTATTCTATATAAAAAAATGCCGGCTACATGACTTGAACACGCGACCCTCTGATTACAAATCAGATGCTCTACCAACTGAGCTAAGCCGGCTACTTTCTATTATGCGGGTTAAGGGACTTGAACCCCCACGCCGTTAAGCGCCAGATCCTAAATCTGGTGCGTCTGCCAATTCCGCCAAACCCGCAAATATGACCCGTACTGGGCTCGAACCAGTGACCCATTGATTAAAAGTCAATTGCTCTACCAACTGAGCTAACGAGTCTAAAATAACTTCCGTTATCTTACGGTCCCGACGGGAATCGAACCCGCGATCTTCGCCGTGACAGGGCGACGTGATAACCGCTACACTACGGGACCTATGGGAGTTAACGGGATCGAACCGCTGACCCTCTGCTTGTAAGGCAGATGCTCTCCCAGCTGAGCTAAACTCCCTAGAGCTAAGCGACTTCCATATCTCACAGGGGGCAACCCCCAACTACTTCCGGCGTTCTAGGGCTTAACTGCTGTGTTCGGCATGGGTACAGGTGTATCTCCTAGGCTATCGTCACTTAATTCTGAGTAATACCTACTCAAAATTGAATATCTATCAAATAATTAGAAAAACCATACGCTAAGTTTTCTCAGTTACTTTGGATAAGTCCTCGAGCTATTAGTATTAGTCCGCTACATGTGTCACCACACTTCCACTTCTAACCTATCTACCTGATCATCTCTCAGGGCTCTTACTGATATAAAATCATGGGAAATCTCATCTTGAGGTGGGTTTCACACTTAGATGCTTTCAGCGTTTATCCCTTCCCTACATAGCTACCCAGCGATGCCTTTGGCAAGACAACTGGTACACCAGCGGTAAGTCCACTCTGGTCCTCTCGTACTAGGAGCAGATCCTCTCAAATTTCCTACGCCCGCGACGGATAGGGACCGAACTGTCTCACGACGTTCTGAACCCAGCTCGCGTGCCGCTTTAATGGGCGAACAGCCCAACCCTTGGGACCGACTACAGCCCCAGGATGCGACGAGCCGACATCGAGGTGCCAAACCTCCCCGTCGATGTGAACTCTTGGGGGAGATAAGCCTGTTATCCCCAGGGTAGCTTTTATCCGTTGAGCGATGGCCCTTCCATGCGGAACCACCGGATCACTAAGCCCGACTTTCGTCCCTGCTCGAGTTGTAGCTCTCGCAGTCAAGCTCCCTTATACCTTTACACTCTGCGAATGATTTCCAACCATTCTGAGGGAACCTTTGGGCGCCTCCGTTACCTTTTAGGAGGCGACCGCCCCAGTCAAACTGCCCGTCAGACACTGTCTCCGATAGGGATAACCTATCCGGGTTAGAGTGGCCATAACACAAGGGTAGTATCCCAACAACGTCTCCTTCGAAACTGGCGTCCCGATCTCATAGACTCCTACCTATCCTGTACATGTGGTACAGACACTCAATATCAAACTGCAGTAAAGCTCCATGGGGTCTTTCCGTCCTGTCGCGGGTAACCTGCATCTTCACAGGTACTAAAATTTCACCGAGTCTCTCGTTGAGACAGTGCCCAAATCATTACGCCTTTCGTGCGGGTCGGAACTTACCCGACAAGGAATTTCGCTACCTTAGGACCGTTATAGTTACGGCCGCCGTTTACTGGGGCTTCAATTCATACCTTCGAGTTACCTCTAAGCACTCCTCTTAACCTTCCAGCACCGGGCAGGCGTCACCCCCTATACATCATCTTACGATTTAGCAGAGAGCTGTGTTTTTGATAAACAGTTGCTTGGGCCTATTCACTGCGGCTGACTTAAAGTCAGCACCCCTTCTCCCGAAGTTACGGGGTCATTTTGCCGAGTTCCTTAACGAGAGTTCTCTCGCTCACCTGAGGCTACTCGCCTCGACTACCTGTGTCGGTTTGCGGTACGGGTAGAGTATGTTTAACGCTAGAAGCTTTTCTTGGCAGTGTGACGTCACTAACTTCGCTACTAAACTTCGCTCCCCATCACAGCTCAATGTTATAGAACTAAGCATTTGACTCAATTCACACCTCACTGCTTAGACAGACACTTCCATTCGTCTGCTTTAGTTAGCCTACTGCGTCCCTCCATCACTACATACTCTAGTACAGGAATATCAACCTGTTGTCCATCGGATACACCTTTCGGTCTCTCCTTAGGTCCCGACTAACCCAGGGCGGACGAGCCTTCCCCTGGAAACCTTAGTCTTACGGTGGACAGGATTCTCACCTGTCTTTCGCTACTCATACCGGCATTCTCACTTCTATGCGTTCCAGCACTCCTCACGGTATACCTTCATCACACATAGAACGCTCTCCTACCATACCTATAAAGGTATCCACAGCTTCGGTAAATTGTTTTAGCCCCGGTACATTTTCGGCGCAGGGTCACTCGACTAGTGAGCTATTACGCACTCTTTGAATGAATAGCTGCTTCTAAGCTAACATCCTAGTTGTCTGTGCAACCCCACATCCTTTTCCACTTAACAATTATTTTGGGACCTTAGCTGGTGGTCTGGGCTGTTTCCCTTTCGACTACGGATCTTAGCACTCGCAGTCTGACTGCCGACCATAATTCATTGGCATTCGGAGTTTATCTGAGATTGGTAATCCGGGATGGACCCCTCACCCAAACAGTGCTCTACCTCCAAGAATCTTTATGTCGACGCTAGCCCTAAAGCTATTTCGGAGAGAACCAGCTATCTCCAAGTTCGTTTGGAATTTCTCCGCTACCCACAAGTCATCCAAGCACTTTTCAACGTGCCCTGGTTCGGTCCTCCAGTGCGTCTTACCGCACCTTCAACCTGCTCATGGGTAGGTCACATGGTTTCGGGTCTACGTCATGATACTAAGGCGCCCTATTCAGACTCGGTTTCCCTACGGCTCCGTCTCTTCAACTTAACCTCGCATCATAACGTAACTCGCCGGTTCATTCTACAAAAGGCACGCTCTCACCCATTAACGGGCTCGAACTTGTTGTAGGCACACGGTTTCAGGTTCTATTTCACTCCCCTCCCGGGGTGCTTTTCACCTTTCCCTCACGGTACTGGTTCACTATCGGTCACTAGGGAGTATTTAGGGTTGGGAGATGGTCCTCCCAGATTCCGACGGGATTTCGCGTGTCCCGCCGTACTCAGGATACTGCTAGGTACAAAGACTATTTTAAATACGAGGCTATTACTCTCTTTGGCTGATCTTCCCAAATCATTCTTCTATAATCTTTGAGTCCACTTTGCAGTCCTACAACCCCGAAGAGTAAACTCTTCGGTTTGCCCTCCTGCCGTTTCGCTCGCCGCTACTAAGGCAATCGCTTTTGCTTTCTCTTCCTGCAGCTACTTAGATGTTTCAGTTCACTGCGTCTTCCTCCTCACATCCTTAACAGATGCGGGTAACAGGTAGTACCTGTTGGGTTCCCCCATTCGGAAATCCCTGGATCATCGCTTACTTACAGCTACCCAAGGCATATCGTCGTTTGTCACGTCCTTCTTCGGCTCCTAGTGCCAAGGCATCCACCGTGCGCCCTTATTAACTTAACCTTATTAACCTAATTTTTTCAAAAATTAGAAAACTCATTAAATACTTACAGCGTTTCGGTTTATTTTCTTGTTACTATTTGATATAGATATTCAATTTTCAATGTGCATTACTTGGTGATCTCTCACCAATGGAGCCTAGCGGGATCGAACCGCTGACCTCCTGCGTGCAAAGCAGGCGCTCTCCCAGCTGAGCTAAGGCCCCACAAGACCTCTCAAGACTAAACAAGACCAATGCGCAGTTCCTTATCCTTAGAAAGGAGGTGATCCAGCCGCACCTTCCGATACGGCTACCTTGTTACGACTTCACCCCAATCATCTATCCCACCTTAGGCGGCTGGCTCCTAAAAGGTTACCTCACCGACTTCGGGTGTTACAAACTCTCGTGGTGTGACGGGCGGTGTGTACAAGGCCCGGGAACGTATTCACCGCGGCGTGCTGATCCGCGATTACTAGCGATTCCGACTTCATGTAGGCGAGTTGCAGCCTACAATCCGAACTGAGACTGGCTTTAAGAGATTAGCTTGCCGTCACCGGCTTGCGACTCGTTGTACCAGCCATTGTAGCACGTGTGTAGCCCAGGTCATAAGGGGCATGATGATTTGACGTCATCCCCACCTTCCTCCGGTTTATTACCGGCAGTCTCGCTAGAGTGCCCAACTGAATGATGGCAACTAACAATAGGGGTTGCGCTCGTTGCGGGACTTAACCCAACATCTCACGACACGAGCTGACGACAACCATGCACCACCTGTCACCTCTGTCCCGAAGGAAAACTCTATCTCTAGAGTGGTCAGAGGGATGTCAAGACCTGGTAAGGTTCTTCGCGTTGCTTCGAATTAAACCACATGCTCCACCGCTTGTGCGGGCCCCCGTCAATTCCTTTGAGTTTCAACCTTGCGGTCGTACTCCCCAGGCGGAGTGCTTAATGCGTTAGCTGCGGCACTAAACCCCGGAAAGGGTCTAACACCTAGCACTCATCGTTTACGGCGTGGACTACCAGGGTATCTAATCCTGTTTGCTCCCCACGCTTTCGAGCCTCAGCGTCAGTTACAAGCCAGAGAGCCGCTTTCGCCACCGGTGTTCCTCCATATATCTACGCATTTCACCGCTACACATGGAATTCCACTCTCCCCTCTTGCACTCAAGTTAAACAGTTTCCAAAGCGTACTATGGTTAAGCCACAGCCTTTAACTTCAGACTTATCTAACCGCCTGCGCTCGCTTTACGCCCAATAAATCCGGACAACGCTCGGGACCTACGTATTACCGCGGCTGCTGGCACGTAGTTAGCCGTCCCTTTCTGGTAAGATACCGTCACAGTGTGAACTTTCCACTCTCACACTCGTTCTTCTCTTACAACAGAGCTTTACGATCCGAAAACCTTCTTCACTCACGCGGCGTTGCTCGGTCAGACTTCCGTCCATTGCCGAAGATTCCCTACTGCTGCCTCCCGTAGGAGTCTGGGCCGTGTCTCAGTCCCAGTGTGGCCGATCACCCTCTCAGGTCGGCTATGTATCGTCGCCTTGGTGAGCCGTTACCCCACCAACTAGCTAATACAACGCAGGTCCATCTGGTAGTGGTGCAATTGCACCTTTTAATTGACTATCATGCAATAATCAATATTATGCGGTATTAGCTATCGTTTCCAATAGTTATCCCCCGCTACCAGGCAGGTTACCTACGCGTTACTCACCCGTTCGCAACTCATCCAGAGAAGCAAGCTCCTCCTTCAGCGTTCTACTTGCATGTATTAGGCACGCCGCCAGCGTTCGTCCTGAGCCAGGATCAAACTCTCATTAAAAGTTTGAGTTCTCACTCATTTCTGTCACTGACAGATTTATTGTTTTTTCATTGTTCAGTACTATAACCTTAGTTATAGTGCCCTGCACATTGGTTCGTCTTGTTCAGTTTTCAAAGGTCTTTGTCACTCAATCTCTCAAGCGACAACTATATTAGTATATCACAGCTGTTGACCTATGTCAACACTTTTTTGAAACTTTTTTTACTTTTTTCGTCCCTGCGATACACACATAGTCCGTACGGGATTCGAACCCGTGTTACCGCCGTGAAAAGGCGGTGTCTTAACCCCTTGACCAACGGACCTTGAGCTTTTCAACTCTTTCTATTATACTGACTTTTCCTACTTTGTCAAGGACTTTTTTTGGCTATTTTCATTTTATCTAAAATCACTCAATACCACTCTTAATTCTCCTAGAAGTGCCTTGCGTCCTTTGAAACATTCTCCTCCCATGAGACGATCAAGTTGTTCTTGTTTTTCTTTACTCTGACTTACTCTGTAATTCTTTAGAAGTTCGTGAAAGAGATAATAATCATCTAGTCTTAGCCCTTTTTCTCCTAGGCGATGGCTGATTTCGCTCACCTCCTCATAGGGCTCTTTATCGAAACGGCGCTTGTGACTTTCTTGTTTGCGAATATAGTCCAAGATACGATTTCGGAATTTGGTTTTAAAGCACACATATAGTCGGTGACGTTCTCCCTCTAGTAATTCTGGATGGTGACTAACCAGCTCATAGAGGCTCATCATACCCTCCTGGTCCCAGTCCTCTTTCTCCCACAGATGGAGATGATAATCTTTCCGACACTTATGGACAATCCCCTTGCTTTCTTCATATAACTCTTTCAGATTCATAGATCTCTCCTTTCTGCTTCTAGTCTAGCAGAAAGCGAGAGCCTATGAGTCTCTTTCATCTATTCTATACTTATTCCTTCCTCAACGGCACACAAAAAGAGAGGCATGGCCTCTCCGGGGTTATAATTCTGCAATTTGATTGAGATTCACTTCTGCAATCGTATCATTACCAAACATGGAGATAATCATCTTCACTTTGTTGTTATCAATTTCAGTAATTTTACCTGTGTAGTCTGCAAAAGCACCATCAATGATGCGGACAGTCTGCCCAACTTCAACGTCAATATCAAACTCTTGAACAGTTTGTCCCATAGAAACCAGAATATCACGGATTTCTTGTTCCAATAGTGGAGTCGGTTTTGATCTGTTCCCGTGTGAGCCGACGAATCCTGTTACGTTAGGTGTGTTTCGAACAACGAACCATGCTTCATCTGTCATGACCATTTCTACAAGGACATAACCTGGAAAGCGATTCTCTTCAATTTCTTTTTTCTTTCCATTTTTCTCAACTTGCACGGTTTGTGTTGGAATCTCAACGCGTAGAATATTATCCAACATGTTATAAGTTTGCGCACGTTGCAATAGATTTTCTTTTACCTTATTTTCATAGCCAGAATAAGTTTGTAGAACAAACCATCCTTTGTCAAAACTATCCATGATATTTCCTTTCATAATAGAAGAAAGCTAGCAGAAGTTCTCCGCTTTTCTTCTAAAAAATGTTAATAAATCGAATCAAACCTGAAACAATCAACTGGTCAAAAATGTAAATGATGACCACAAAGAAGGCTGTGTATTCCATAATAGAGCGAAAATCTCTCCAGCTTTCTTTGCGAGTTGGCCAAGTTGTTTCTTTAAGAAGTTTAAAAATATCCTTAATAAAACCCATCGTTCTCTCCTATCTCGTCTCTCTATGTGTCGTATATTTTCCACAATGTTTACAAAATTTATTTACTTCTAGTCGTGTTGGCTTGGGGTTCCCACTAATTTTGATTGAGTAATTTCTTGAACCACAAACTGCACAAGCTAGGCTTGCTTTTTTTAGTGCCATAACGCCTCCATCTTATCTATTATAACAAGAAACCTAGGCTTTGACAAGCCTCTTAACGAAAGAGATTGACGAAAGAGTCCCAGATTGTCTGGGCTTTTTCTTTTATCTTTGCATCCGAAATCGCACGTCCCGCTTCGTCTACAAGATTTTGAGCACGACTACGAATATCTTCTAGCGGATCCTTGGACTGACTCGTCTCATTTTCAACGACCTGCTTTTTCGTGTTTTCTGGCGCAATGCCATTCTGCTTATAGGCATTCTCAACCGTAAAGGTACTACCTGGAGTGTAAGGCAAAATAGTGTTGGCCATACTTCTAAAGACATGGGCAGCTCCATTTGAGGTAGAACCTGCTAGATAATGATTCTCATCTGTTGTTGGGAAGCCGAGCCAGTGGCTGATTACAACATCTGGAGTATAGCCGATCACCCACTGGTCACTGGTATATTCCGGATTGAAAACAGCTTCAGTCGTACCTGTTTTACCAGCCATGACATAATCTGCTGGCGACGAACTGATTCCTGTACCATTTGTAAAAGTACCCAACATCATACTGGTCATTTTATCAGCTACTGACTTATCTAGCACGCGTTTTTGAGAGTTTGCATGACTCTTGATGACTTGCCCACTGGCATTTTCGATACGAGTAATGAAATGGGCTTCAGGCATCAGACCTTCATTGGCAAAGGCTGCATAGGCTTGCGCCATCTGGAGAGGATTCGTCTCCACACCTCCACCAAGAGCAACTCCAAGAACTCGGTCAACTTTTTCCATATTTAGGCCAAATCTCTCCCCAGCGTCAAAAGCTTTGTCAATACCTAATGCATTTACAGTCGCAACTGCTGGTAGGTTGAGCGATTCCGCCAAGGCCTGATACATTGGTACTTCGCGTGATGTCTTGATTCCTGCATAGTTGTCTACTTGATAACTGTTGTACTGCATCGTATGATTATCCAGTTGCTTGTTCAAGGACCATCCTGCTTCTACTGCGGGTGTATAAACAACTAAAGGTTTAATGGTTGAGCCTGGGCTACGCTTAGACTGAGTGGCATAGTTGAAATTGCGAAAGCCTGGTTTGTCATCACCAGCTACACGACCAACAACTCCACGCACTCCACCAGTCTTGGGTTCTAGAGCGACACTACCTGATTCGGCATGCGTTCCGTCTTCTGCCGTTGGAAATAGCGAAGTGTTTTCGTAAATAACCTGCATGTTTGCTTGGTAGTTTTGGTCAAGCTCTGTGTAGATTCGATAGCCGTTGTTGACAATCTCTTCTTCTGTGAGATTATACTTGGAAACTGCTTCGTTGACTACTGCGTCAAAATAAGATGGGTAACGATAATCAGAAATTTTACCCTCATACTTATCTTGCAGTTGAGAAGCCATATCTACCCCAGCCGCTTCGGTCTCCTGATTTTTATCAATATAGCCTGCCGCAACCATATTTTGTAGCACCGTATCCCTGCGGTTGGTCGAATCTTCAATGGAATTCAACGGATTATACAACTCTGGTCCCTTGAGCATCCCTGCTAGAGTGGCCGCTTGATCAAGCGTTAGTTGTGAAGCCGATACACCAAAATATTTCTTACTTGCATCTTCAACACCCCATACCCCATTCCCGAAGTAGGCGTTATTGAGGTACATCGTAAGGATTTGCTCCTTACTGTATTTTTTTGTCAATTCTAAGGCCAGGAAAAACTCCTTGGCCTTCCGTTCAACGGTCTGGTCCTGAGACAGATAGGCATTTTTCGCCAACTGTTGAGTGATGGTGGATCCCCCTCCAGAACGGCCTGCTGTAAGGATAGCTAGAAAGAAACGACCGTAGTTAATCCCATCATTTTTATAGAAGGAACGGTCCTCTGTTGCGACGACAGCATTCTGCAAATCTTTACTGATATCTGTCAGTTCAACATAGGTTCCCTTTTGACCTGATAGGGCTCCTGCCTCTTTTTCTTCGCGGTCAAAAATCAGAGTTCGCGTTTTCAAGGCATTTTGCAAATCATTGACATTGGTCGACTTGGCTATCGCAAACAAGTAGGTTCCCACTAGCAAACCTGCACTTAACCCTAAAATGATGACGATCTTTGTCAGATGATAACGACGCCAAAATTTCCGAATTGAACCTACTTGGGACAATTTTTTTCTATCGCTCCGTGAACGACACATGCTAGTCGAATCAGAGTCCGCTGATTCATTCGTTTCTTTTTTAAAGAGAGAAAGAAACTTCTCAAATAATTTATCTAATTTCATGCGTTTATTTTATCATCTTCACCATAGGAACTCAAGAATTTAGCTACTCCCTATCCAAATAGGGCTTTTTTTGTTACAATATCTGTATGCAATTCACATTTACATTACCCGAATCCTTGCCTCAAATGACAGTCAAACAATTCCTAGAGGAACAACTCCTCATTCCTAGAAAGATTCGCCATTTTCTAAGAACCAAGAAGAATATCTTAATCAATCAAAAACAAGTTCACTGGAACGAGATGGTCAAACCAGGTGACGTTTGCCAGTTGACTTTTGACGAGGAAGATTATCCCAAAAAGGAAATCCTTTGGGGCAATCCAGACCTCGTTGAGGAAGTTTATCAAGACCAACATCTCATTATCGTCAACAAACCTGAGGGTATGAAAACCCACGGAAATCAACCAGATGAAATTGCCCTTCTCAACCATGTCTCTGCCTACGTCGGCCAAACCTGCTATGTCGTTCATCGCCTAGATATGGAAACAAGCGGTTTAGTTCTTTTTGCCAAAAATCCTTTTATCCTTCCTATTCTCAATCGTTTATTGGAGAAAAAGGAAATCGCTCGTGAGTACTGGGCACTCGCAGAGGGGCAAGTTAGGAATAAAGAACTGGTCTTCCGAGATAAGATCGGACGTGATCGTCATGATCGCAGAAAACGAGTAGTGGACGCCAAAAATGGGCAACAGGCCGAAACGCATATCAGTCGATTAAAGCAATTTCCAAACAAGACTTCTCTGGTTCGTTGCAAACTAAAGACCGGTCGAACGCATCAGATCCGTGTTCACCTTTCTCATTATAGGCACCCTATCCTAGGCGACCCTCTCTATAATACTCAATCAAAAACGAGCAGGCTCATGCTTCACGCTTTTCGCCTTTCCTTTACCCACCCACTCACCTTAGAAAAGTTGAGCTTTACTGCCCTCTCGGATACATTTGAAAAAGAATTAAAAAAGAATGGATGACACTAGCATCCATTTTTCCATATAGAAAAAGCAAGACCAGAAGGCCTTGCTTTTATTGACTCAAGAATTATTTAGCGATTTTTGCAAAGTATTCAAGAGTACGTACAAGTTGTGCAGTGTATGACATTTCGTTGTCGTACCATGATACAACTTTAACCAATTGTTTACCGTCAACGTCAAGAACTTTAGTTTGAGTTGCGTCAAACAATGAACCGTAAGACATACCTACGATATCTGAAGATACGATTGGGTCTTCAGTGTATCCGTATGATTCGTTTGAAGCTGCTTTCATAGCTGCGTTCACTTCATCAACAGTAACGTTCTTTTCAAGAACTGCTACCAATTCAGTAACTGATCCAGTTGGAGTTGGAACACGTTGTGCAGATCCGTCAAGTTTACCGTTCAATTCTGGGATTACAAGACCGATAGCTTTAGCAGCACCAGTTGAGTTAGGAACGATGTTTGCTGCACCAGCGCGAGCACGACGAAGGTCACCACCACGGTGTGGTCCGTCAAGGATCATTTGGTCACCAGTGTAAGCGTGGATAGTAGTCATCAATCCTTCTACAACACCGAAGTTGTCTTGAAGAGCTTTAGCCATTGGAGCCAAGCAGTTTGTAGTACATGAAGCACCTGAGATAACTGTTTCAGTACCGTCAAGAACGTCGTGGTTAGTGTTGAATACAACTGTTTTAACGTCGTTTCCACCAGGAGCAGTGATAACAACTTTTTTAGCTCCGCCAGCGTGCAAGTGTTTTTCAGCCGCTGCTTTCTTAGCAAAGAAACCAGTTGCTTCAAGAACGATTTCTACACCGTCAGTAGCCCAGTCGATTTGTTCTGGATCACGTTCAGCAGAAACACGGATGAATTTACCGTTAACTTCAAATCCACCTTCTTTAACTTCTACAGTACCGTCGAAACGACCTTGAGTTGTGTCGTATTTCAACAAGTGTGCAAGCATAACTGGATCTGTAAGGTCGTTGATGCGAGTAACTTCAACACCTTCTACGTTTTGGATACGGCGGAAAGCAAGACGACCGATACGTCCGAAACCGTTAATACCAACTTTAACTACCATTAGTGATTTCCTCCTTATGAAAATCCTGAAAATTTTATTGTGAAAAGAGTAACTTGAATCACTACAAATCACCTTTCAACATTATTATTATATAACTATTTAAGTAGAATTGCAAGTACGGGCGTTGTTTTTCTCTCTTGCTTTTCTACTTTTCAATCCCCTTCATTCACCCAAGCTTTTATTTCTAGGACCTTCTACCCTATCCGCATAATCTTCTCATAGTTCAACTCTAACTTCAGAAATAGGACTATGAAAAGAGACAGGATAACTCCTGCCTCTAGGCTGATAAACGATTATTTACGACGTCCTGGACGTTCTGCATAACCATAGTAAGCATCTGCCATGATTTCTTCCATGTCAGCTACCATTGGCAAGCGTGGATTTGCAGGTGAACATTGGTCTTCATAAGCAAGCAAGGCGATTTCATGCAAGCTGTCTTTCCAAACTTTTTCATCGATTCCTTGGTCTTTGAAGTTCATCTTGATACCTACTGCAACACCCAGTTCATAAACAGCTTTAGCGTATGCTTCAACCGCTTCTTCTGGAGTTGAGTGAGGCAATCCAAGCATTTTCGCGATGTCTTGGAATTTTTCATCAGCTTTCCAGTAGTTGTACTTAGGCCATGTAGTTGTCTTAGATGGGCGAGTACCGTTGTAACGGATAACGTATGGAAGCAAGATTGCATTTGTACGTCCGTGAACAGTATGGTGAACTCCACCGATCTTGTGGGCCATTGAGTGGCTCATACCAAGGAAGGCATTAGCAAAGGCCATACCAGCCATTGTAGATGCATTATGCATTTTTTCACGTGCTTCTGGGTCAGCTGTCTTAACAGATTTTTCCAACCATTCAAAGACAAGTTTGATAGTTTGAAGTGCGATACCGTCTGTGTAGTCGTTAGCGAAGTTTGAAGTGTAGGCTTCAGTAGCGTGAGTCAAGACGTCCATACCTGTATCCGCAGCGATGAAGTCTGGAACGGATTCAACCAAAGCAGGGTCAACAATGGCAATAGTTGGTGTCAATGAGTAGTCAGCCAATGGGTATTTGCGGTTGTTTTTCTTATCAGAGATAACGGCAAATGGTGTCACTTCTGAACCTGTACCTGAAGTTGTTGGAATACCGATGTATTTCGCTTTCTTACCAAGTGATGGGAAGCGGAAGGCACGTTTACGGATGTCCATGAATTTTTGAACCAAGTCACGGAAGTCAATTTCTGGTTGTTCGTAGAAGAGCCACATCACTTTAGCCGCGTCCATTGGAGAACCTCCACCAAGAGCGATGATTGTATCTGGTTCAAATGCTTTCATCACTTCAGCACCACGTTCTACAGTTGTGATGTCTGGATCTGGTTCAACATCTGAGAAGACTTGGATCGTTACACGGTTGTTACGTGCGTTCAATTGATCAATAACACGTTGAACAAAGCCAAGTTTTTCGATAGATTTGTCTGTAACGATCATAACGCGTTCAATATCTTCACAAGTTTGAAGGTATTGGATAGAATTGCGTTCGAAGTAAATTTTTGAAGGAACTTTAAACCATTGCATATTATTTCTACGTTTCCCTACTTTCTTGATGTTTAGAAGGTTAATAGCGCTCACGTTATCACCAACTGAGTTGCGTCCGTATGAACCACATCCAAGTGTCAATGATGGGATGAAGGCATTGTATACGTCACCGATACCACCGAAAGTAGATGGAGAGTTCCAGATAATACGCATTGCTTTGATTTCTGTACCAAAGCGTTTAGCAAGAGCTTCGTCTTTTGTATGGATAGCTGCTGAGTGACCAAGTCCGTTAAACTCAACCATTTGACGTGCTTTTGTAAGGCCGTCTTCTGTATCCTCAGCTTTCAATACAGCGATTACTGGTGACAATTTTTCACGAGTCAATGGTTCTTTTGGTCCTACTTCTGCACATTCTGCAGCCAAGATGTTTGTTCCTTCTGGAACGCTGAATCCTGCTTGTTCTGCAATCCATGCTGCTGGTTTACCAACGATGTTTGCATTTAGTTTAGCGCCTGCACAGTTTTTGCTGTTTGCTTTCACGCCAAAACAGAATTCTTCAAGAAGTGCTTTTTCTTTTTTGTTTACAAAGTAAGTGTGGTATGATTTGAATTCTTCTACAAATTCGTCATAGACTTCTTTATCAATGATAACCGCTTGCTCTGATGCACAGACCATACCATTGTCAAATGATTTAGACATGACGATATCATGAGCAGCTTGACGGAGGTCAGCAGATTTTTCTACATAAGCAGGAACGTTTCCGGCACCTACCCCAAGAGCTGGTTTCCCACATGAGTAAGCCGCCTTAACCATAGCATTACCACCAGTTGCAAGGATAGTTGCAACACCTTCGTGGTTCATAAGCGCTCCAGTTGCTTCCATAGATGGTTGAGTAATCCATTGAACACAGTTTTCAGGTGCTCCAGCTGCGATAGCTGCATCACGAACGATTTGTGCTGCGTGAGCAGAAGATTCTTGAGCTGATGGGTGGAAAGCAAACACGATTGGATTACGTGTTTTCAAAGCAATTAAGGATTTGAAAATCGCTGTTGAAGTTGGGTTCGTTGTAGGAGTGACACCACAGATTACCCCAACAGGTTCTGCAATTTTAGTCAATCCTGTAACTGGATCATCTTCGATAACTCCAACTGTTTTAACTCCACGCATATTGTTCACTACGTGTTCACAGGCAAATAGGTTTTTTGTTGCCTTGTCTTCAAATACACCACGACCAGTTTCTTCAACTGCATGTTGTGCAAGGATACCGTGTGCGTCAAGTGCTGCAACTGAAGCTTTCGCTACGATGTAGTCAACTTGTTCTTGGTTCAACTTGCGCATTTCATCAAGTGCAACCAAGGCTTTTTTCACGAGGCCGTCGACATGCTTTTCAGCAGCAAGTTGTTTTTCCTCTGGTGTTATTGTTTTTTTATCAGCCATATTATCCTCCATAGCCTTTAAGGATTTTATCCTTTGTTAATTTTTTCACAAGTTTATTATAACTCTTTTTTCAGACTTTGTAAACAGTTTCATGTTGGTTTCACAAAGAAATTTTATTCATTTGTGAAAATTTTCTCAATATTGCGGTGCTACGGGATTTTGCTCTATCGATTGTGAAATTGTGATAAAAATTTTTTTATTTCACAAAGTTTTTCTGATTGATCGTTATTTATCGAATTCAAACAAAGAAAGCGTTTTCTTTCTAGTTTTGAAAAATAGTCTCCTCAACTAGAGACTACTGTTTTTGTTGAAAAACGCCTTGTTTAAAGCTTCCTTCATAGACAACCTCTTGCTCGGTAGTCAATTTTCCTTGACCTTCGGCCTGGCCATTTACAAAATCACCTTCGTATTTCCACCCAGCTTTTGATTGGAAAGTCCCTTTTCCATTAAAGGCCCCATTGTTGAACTCACCTGTGTATTGATCACCATTTTCAAAGGTCAGGGTTCCTTGACCATTCATCTTTCCTCTTACCACGGTTCCATCATAAACAAGTGCACCATTATCAAGTGTCAGAACACCCTGTTTAGGTGTGTTTAATAGAAAAACTGACACGGCACAGATAGCGATTAGAAAGACTGTTGCAATCTCTATACGCGGGCGAGTTAGATAAACTCGATATTTTTCAAAGATTTCTTTAAACTTTTCCATTGTCACTCTCATTTTCTAATCGATCTAGCCAGCTTTGACATCCACTTGTGATACGAGCATAGGTTTCCTCAAAATCTCCTGTATACCAAGGATCTGGAACACTTTCAGATGCAAAAGAGTAGATTTTATGCTGGAATTCCTGAGGACACATTTGACGCAAATCAGAAACATTTGAAGCATCCATACCGATAATATAATCAAACGACTCAAAGTCTTCTCTGCCAATTTGAAGCGATGTTTTGTCTTTGTCATAAGGAATCTGATACTGCTGGAAAATCCCTTGCGTTCCCTTATGAATCGGATTACCATGTTCCCAAGACGAAGTTGCACGACTCTCGACTTGGTAATTGCTCGTCATGGATTTCATCACAAACTCTGCCATAGGGCTGCGACAGATATTTCCTAAGCACACAAATACTATTTTTTTCATCCCTTTTCCTCTCATATCATAGAAAAACGGGAGTGATAGGATCCCGTTTTATTCTTCGATTGCTCCGCTTTCGTCGATAACTGCTCCCTCTGGTGTCACAGCTTCTTTTAGTGGCAACACTGTCTTGATGGCAGCTAATTCAAAAGTCAAATAAACACCATCTACGTCTAGTACGATTGTTCGTTTCTCAGTATCTACTTCATCAACGGTACCATAAAGTCCACCAATCGTAATAACTTCGTACCCTTTTTGAAGCTTGTTCAAACTTTCCATACGCTTTTGAGCTTGTTTCTTTTGAGAACGTTGCATAAAGAACATCAAGCCCATCATTGCTACTAACATGATTAAAAAAGTAATATTTGGATTCATTGTTTTCTCCTTTGTCTTTTACATAGGACTACTATATCAAATTTCAGCTACTTTTACAAGGTTGTGCCTTCTTTTTATGCCAATTAAAAACTTTGTATGTGACACTCATGATGTTCAAAAACAATTAGAATCCCACATCCCTCCTTCACCAAAATTCTTTTCATTGTTTATGGTATAATAAATATGGTAATAGTGCAACGATTATTGTATGCTATCGCATTGCAGATAAAAAACGGCAAAGCAGAAACTGCCTCACCGTTCTCGGGTAACATCTTATTTCTTTTTCAAATATTTAGAAAGTTCATTTATTACCCACACAAAAATAGCTATCCATTGAGCAATAGAAAAAAAGATAAAAAACATGGAAAACAATGCATCTGTGGGTAAAGTTGATACACTAAGATTTCTACACAATATTAAAGAGATAAATGGAACTAAAATGGCCCATGTCATCTGTAAAATCATTTTTTTCATTTTTTGTCTTTCTAATAATACCTATCTCCATGATAGTACAAAGATCTCTTGTAACTTGAGGTTCGAGAAATTTGTATGTTTACACTACCTGTTTGACCAATACCAATACTTCCACCTGTGGAAACAGTAGTTTGAGTGTTGCTATATAGCCCTCCGCTAAGCGTATAGTGAATACGGTTGGCATTTGGCAATGCGTATTGGAAATTGCCACTAAATACTAAATCGCCTGCATAGTATCCAGCATAAATGATTCTTTTTATTCCTCTAAACCAACCACTTTTACTTACTTCGCAATAAAAATAGACTTTCCCTGCATATCCAGGGACATAACCATATAATGTGTCATCTTGAAAAGAGCTTGCCAAACGTACGTAAGAAACACTATCTACTCCAGCAGTATTAACCGATCTCATCCTGCTGCTAGGAAATAACAATCGAGATGCCTCTTCAAAGCTTACTCCAGTATTTTTTACATAATCATTTATTATGTCATTTTTACTCACTTCAGTTGAAGAAGAGTCATTTAAAGAAATAGCGTAGTTTTTTTGTTCGTCGGCTTGAACAGTGCCATGAAAATGAATACTTATAACAAATAAACTAACGAGAAAAAGTATAGCAATATTTAAACGTTTCATAATCATTACCTCCTCATTACGAAAGCAAATATAGAACACTACAACCGATAATTTCGACTTTAAACCTCCTTTCAAATTATCTTCGCTTATATTTTACTACAAAACATTGTTAAAATCAAATAAAATGAATACGCTTTCTTTGTTTCGATTTTTAGCTGAGATTCCTACAATTAGTATCATCGGTCATAAAAAATCAGAGTTTTCACTCTGATTTCTGCGATTATTTCAAATTTTGAACTACTTTGACTAGATTTTCAACAGTAAATCCATACTCTGCCAATACTTTTGGTGCTGGGGCAGAAGCTCCGAAGGTATCAATACCGAGAACTGCACCATCTAGACCGACATATTTGTACCAGTTTTGAGTTGCTCCCATTTCGACTGCAACACGATGGCGAACTGCATTTGGAAGGATTTCTTCCTTATAAGCTGTGTCTTGTGCGTCAAAGACATCTGTAGATGGCATGCTGACTACACGGACTTTTGCACCTTGGCTAGCCAATTCTTTGGCAGCTGCGACAGCCAAATTCACCTCTGAACCTGTTGCAATCAAAATCGTATCAAAGTCTGCTGCATTTTCATAGACGACATAGGCACCTTTAGCAACCTTATCGAAGTCTGTTCCCTCTTCGACAGTCAAGTTTTGACGTGTCAAGACAAGGGCAGTTGGTGTTTTTTCGCTTGTCACGGCAAGGTACCAAGCCGCTTGAGTTTCACGCGCATCTGCTGGGCGGAAAACATTCAGATTTGGCAAAGCACGGAGACCTGCTAAGTGTTCAACTGGTTCGTGCGTTGGACCATCTTCACCAACTGCGATTGAATCGTGAGTAAAGACATAAGTCACAGGAAGTCCTTGCAAGGCTGACAAGCGGACAGCAGCTTTCACATAGTCAGAGAAGACAAAGAAAGTACCACCATATACACGAAGTCCACCGTGAAGGGCCATCCCGTTCAAGATCGTTCCCATTGCAAATTCACGAACACCAAACTGAATGTTGCGGTTCAAGCGATTAGCGTCGTCTTGAAGTCCGTCCGTTTTGATATAAGTCATGTTTGAGTGAGCAAGGTCAGCTGATCCACCTAAGAAAGTTGGCAATTTAGCAGCGACAACGTTCAAAGCATCTTGACTTGAATTACGAGTTGCTTGAGAGAAACCATTTTCTAATGCTGGGAAGTCTGCTGGAGTCACCTCAACTGGGTCACGGCCGTCGATGATGGCTTCGACTTCTGCAGCCAGTTCTGGATGAGCCTCTTTATAGTCAGCAACTAATTTTGTCCAAGCTTGATAAGCTGATGCACCACGGTCTGCAACATTTTCTTTGAAATCAGCATAAACTTGCTCTGGGATTTCAAATGGTTCATAATCCCAACCGAGCGCTTGGCGAGTTGCGGCAGTTTCATCTGCTCCAAGAGGAGCACCGTGTACAGCATTAGTTCCTTGTTTGTTTGGAGAACCGTATCCAATAACAGTCTTCACTTCAATCAAAGATGGTTTTCCTGAAGCTTTAGCTGTTTCGATAGCAGCATGAATAGCCTCAAGGTCTGTTCCATCTTCAACCAAGGCTGTGTGCCAACCGTAGGCATTGTAACGGTCACGAACACTTTCAGTAAAGGAATCCTTTGTTTCACCATCCAAGTTGATGTCATTTGAATCATAAAGGACAACCAACTTGTCGAGTTTTTGCAAACCTGCGTATGAAGCTGCCTCGCTTGAAACACCTTCCATCAAATCTCCGTCGCCACAGATCACATAAGTATAGTGGTCAAAGATATTGAAGCCTTCGCGGTTATATTTGGCTGCTAAGAAACGTTCTGCTTGGGCAAAACCAGTAGCAGTAGAAATCCCTTGACCTAGAGGACCAGTTGTAGCGTCAACCCCTGCTGTATGACCAAATTCTGGGTGACCTGGCGTTTTGGAACCCCATTGGCGGAAGTTCTTGACTTCATCCATGCTAACATCTTCAAAACCAGAAAGGTGAAGAAGGGCATAGAGAAGCATAGAGCCGTGTCCTGCTGAAAGAATAAAACGGTCGCGGTTGATCCAGTTTGGTTGAGCTGGATTGATACGAAGTTGCTTTGTAAAGAGGCTATAGGCCATTGGAGCAGCCCCCATAACCACCCCTGGGTGACCTGAGTTTGCTTTGTTGATGGCGTCAATACCTAGAAAACGAATTGCATTAACAGATAGATTTGACATAGAATTTCCTTTCTCTTTGAGGTGATTAATAAATCACACATCCTATTTTACTATTATATGAAAAAATGCATAGAATAGCAATAAAACAATTTGCGTTCATCTAACACATTTGATTTGTCTATCCCCTCGTCACTTCATAGTACGGAAGCAAGCGCGCATAAGCGTCTTCTAGCTTCTCCAATATCGCTTCTACTGACTGATTTTCAATGAAGGAAACATCTGCCTTAACCAAAACTTTACGGACTTCCTGACTTCTCACCTTCTCGCGTAAAGTACGACGATTCTCTTCTGTAGCTTCTACCTTTTGACTCTGGTCGTCGGTATATGCTAGATAATACATTCCTTCTACCGGTGGAATATCTAAAACCTTGGCTTGTTTGCCCAGAGTCTGCTCATCTTTCTTGCGCTCGATGAAACTGACTTCCAAAGAAATCCCAAAGTCAGCAGGTGTTCCATACAAACGAAGGGCCATCATAGGTTCTGTCACTTGTCCGTCTCTCTGAAGATAGGCCCAGAAATGCGGCCGCAAGCGTTGCGCTTGGTTCATCCACTGACTAGTCTGTTGCAGTTGCCATTCTGGATGACTTGCTTGAAAGTTTTTGGCCAATTCTGTGAAATCCTTTCGGGCCTCTTGACCTTTTTGCCGCAAGTCCAACATCTTTTCTCTTTCATCGCCAGCTTTATCAGGATTACGGTACTGGATTTCTGCGTAAGATAGATAGTTTCTGATTGTTTCCATCATCTGTTTCTTCTCCCTTTTCTAACAAAAAATCAGGACAAGCCTGATTTTGTTTATTCCGTATCTACGACAACATAGCGATTTGGCTCATCACCCTCAGAATAACTCGTCACGCCATCCATGCGTGAAATAATGCGATGGATAATCTTGCGTTCGCTATTTGACATTGGATCTGTTTGTTGGCTACGTCCTTCTTCTAAAACGCGAGTCGCCAATTTTTGAGCGTAGGTTTGCAAGACTTCTGCACGGTGTTCAACGTAATCATTGACGTTGATTGTGATATAGAAAGTTCTTGAATAGCGATTGTAGAGGTAGTTTTGCGCCAAAAGTTGAAGGGCCTTCAATACTTTCCCGTGATAGCCGATAATGCGACCAGGCTCATTGGTATCGATTTGAAGATTAATCGTGCGACGATTGTAGTCGCTTGAAATTGTACCTTCAACATCCATATCGTCCACAATGGTTTGAACATAGTTAGCCACTTGAGTTGCTACTTGTTCGATGTCATAACTCGGCTCCACCTTCAAACCTAGATCTTCCAAAGACTGGCTTTCTACCGATTCTGACATAGATACAAATTCTTCACACTCTGCTGGGGCTTCCACTCCAGCATCTCCTGTCTGCAATTCATTTAAAATCGCGATGTGACCTGTTTCTTCTAAGATCGTGCTAGCATGTTTCTCATTTTTCAAGATCTCAGCCTTGATTTCATCAGAAACACCCTGACCTTCCTCTTCTATTTTTTTAATCGCCTCAACAACATGACCAAGATCAACTGTAGCCTCTGTTACTGTCTTAACAGGTTCGTTTTGTTCATTGATTTCTTTTGGAACACCTTTTACAGCTTGTTGATTGGCCTTAATCACAGTCGTCTCACTAATCGCCTCAATATCAACTTGAGCTGGTTTTTTCCCAAATAAGCCTAAAAAACCTTTCTTCTCTTTGGACACGACCTTGATGTGAGTCTTCATTCTCGGAATACCTAACTCTTTCAATCCTTTCTGGATTGCTTCTTCAACAGTTGAACCTGTAAATAATACCATTATCAGATTCCTCCTTATTATTTCGTTTTCTGAGCCTTTTTCTTGGCTTTTCTTTTTCTATTTTCCAAATCTTTTTTAGCTTGTACTTCCGCCTCACGCGCTGCAATAATCTTAAAAGGATTATTTAAGAAGTAGGTTTGCAAAACTTGATAAGCATTGGATACTGCCCAGTACAAGGCTACGCCACTAGGTGAAGAGATGGCAAAGATAAAGATCAGTACAGGCATCCCGTACATCATCCCTGTCATAGCTCCACTTCTTTCAGGTAAAGCCTTATTCGATAACCAACTACTTAAGAAGGTAAAGACTGCCGCCAAAATCGGAAGGATAAAGCTTGTGTCTACTCCCCCAAGGTTCACCCACAAAAAATGCCCTGTTTTCAAAACAGTCTACTCGAGTCAAGGCTTGGAAGAGAGCCAAGAGAACCGGCATTTGAATCAAAATCGGCCAGAGAGAAGAAGAGTGTTTGACCCCTAATTCTTTATAGACCTTCCGCATCTCCTGATCCAGCTTGGTTCTACTTTCCATATCACGACCTGGATATTGTTCTTGCAGAGCCTTGATGCGTGGTTGAGCCTCTTGCATTTTTCTAGAGGCCACCATCTGAGTCTGAAAGACTGGCAATAGAATCGTACGAATCAGGATCGTAAAGAGGATAATCCCCACTCCAATACTAACGTCAAAGGACAAGAAGCGGATGATTTCAGCAAAAAAATAGACAAATTTACTCCATATATCTGTAGAATCTGCTGCAACATCGCTCGTCCCACAGGCTGTCATGACAAATAAGGACAAGCCCAGCAAACTAGTCAACTGTAGTTTCTTGTTCACTCCTAATTCCTTCCCGGTAAATCTTTGATAACTTTAATACGTGGAGTAGATTTTTCTCCATTTCCGCATAATCCAAGCCTTCAACCCCTTTTCGAGCAATTACGACAAAATCAACGTTATCAGCTAACTGCTCCCTTACACTTAGCAAAATGTGTCGAATCCGTCTTTTGATTTGATTTCTAGTAACTGCATTCCCCAGTTTTTTACTGACAGACAGCCCTACTCGAAAATGGTTTTGCTGTTTTTCCAATTGATAGACAACGAATTTGCGGTTGGCAAAACTTGTTCCATCCGTGAAAATCGCTTTAAAATCTTTCTCTCTTTTTACACGAAAGCTTTTCTTCAAAACTCAACTCCATCTATTAAATTACTACTATTATACCATAAATTTCAAAAAAGCCAATAATGACAAGGTTTTACACTGTTTCAACAACAAAAAGTTGGGAAAATTTATCTCCCAACTCCTTTTTATTGTATCTTACCTTGTAATTTTATTCAGTTCTTCTTACTTTTTCAAGCGTTCAACGTCACGAGCGATGACCAATTCTTCATCTGTCGGGATGACTAAGACACGAACTTTAGCAGCATCAGTCGAAATATCTCCTGTAGCGCCAAAGACATTCTTTTCAGGATCCACATCACAGCCAAACCAAGAAATACCTTCAATAACCATCTGACGAATCGTTACAGAATTTTCTCCAATTCCGGCTGTAAAGATAATGGCATCTGCACCGTTCAAAACTGCCAAATACTGACCAATATACTTTTGGATACGATCCACAAAAATCTCATTTGCCAGTTGCGCTTTCTCATCACCCGCATGCATAGCTTCGTGAATATCACGCATATCGCTTGATCTCTCAGAAACACCCAAAAGTCCTGACTCACGATTGAGAATTCGACTGATATCCTCTGGTGTATTAAAGTCATCTGTATGTTGCATTAAATAGGGGATGATAGCCGGATCAATATCACCTGTACGAGTCCCCATCATAATACCACCAAGTGGAGTAAAGCCCATAGATGTATCAACAGACTGACCGCCTTTGACAGCTGTAATAGAACCACCATTTCCAATATGACAAGTAATCAATTTCAACTCTTCTAGGGGGCGACCTAAAATTTTAGCTGCTTCTCCTGCTACAAACTGATGACTTGTCCCGTGGGCTCCATACTTACGAACTTTATTTTCAGTGTAGTATTTGTTTGGAAGAGGGTAGCGATAGGCTTTCTCTGGCATGGTTGTGTGGAATGATGTATCAAAAACAACAACGCTGGTAATATCTGGAAGCAATTCCTTAAATGCGCGAATTCCAGCTGCGTTGGCTGGGTTGTGAAGAGGAGCTAAAAGTCCCAACTCTTCAACCTTTTCTAACACATCTCCCTCTACCAAGGTTGACTCTTTGAAATATTCACCACCAGCCACAACACGGTGCCCAACACCAGTTATTTCATCATAACCTTTGATGATGTCAAAACGAATCAGATCATCTAATAAAATTTTAACGGCTTGTGTGTGATCGTCAATATCAAGAATTTGTTTTTCAGAACGGCCGTCGAATTTTACAGTTGAAATAGAGTCCTTCAAACCGATGCGTTCAATCAAGCCTTTCGCCAATACTATTTCTTCTGGCATTTGGTAAAGTTGCCATTTCAAACTCGAGCTTCCTGCATTGATTGCAATTGTTTTAGTCATAAGATGATACCCCTTTTAAGCGTTTTCAACTATTATAACAAATTCTTGCTTAATTTTCAGTACCTTTGCTCCATTTTTGAAAATTTTCTTTGAATTTCATTAGTGCAGCTGGATCTTGCAGACTGGTCAAAGGATAGACAAATGGTTGCAGTTCCTGTTCAGTTTTTTTCTGTAAAACAAAAATACTTTTAGCTTGGCTTGCGGTTGAGAAAATATCCTCTGGCAGAGTAATGATGGCAGCAAGACTCACTTCGTCTTTGAGCCAACCTTTTAACAAATCACTTTGGGAGCTGGTCAACAAATCACTCGGAGCTAGAAAAATAGCATAGCCATCTGACTTGAGATACTTGAGGCCTTGCTCCATGAGCAAATGGTGGGCATAGGTGTGTTCTTGATTAGAAGCCACTTGATAGCGTGAAGCGATTGCATCGTCTGGGTAATAGCCGACAGGCAAGTCGCTGATGACCACGTCGCTTTCTTTAAGCATTTGCGGACGAACGGCGTCTCCTTGGACAAAACCAGCCTGCAAACCAATCACATCTGCCATACTAGCCGCCAAATCAATCAGCAAGTCATCCACTTCAATTCCCAAATAATCCACTTTTTTAGCAAGAGAAGTCAAGAAGGTAGCGCCCAGAATCCCCATGCCAGAACCTATTTCGAGGATGCTAATTTCCTCTTTATGAAGCAACTCTTCCACAATAAGTACCAAGAGGAGGGCAATGGCATCCGGCGTAAACTGGTGATTGGCCTGCAAAGGCTCAGTTTGGCCTGCCTTCATCAAGAGAAACTGGTAGGTCTTGAGCCACTCTTCCTTGCGAAGCGCTAAGCGTTTAAGGGCTTGATTGTTCTCTTTGACCTGTTCTAGCTCAGTCTCGCCATCCAGGTAGATGCTGTTTTGCTCTACCAAGGCATCATAAAAGTTGGTCACCAAATCACTTTGGATGACTTGGACATTCTCTAATAAATACGTATAAGCTTGTTCAATTTTTTCAAAATCCATGTTCCTATTTTATCAAATTTCCCCTATTTTTTCCATCTGAAGAAAAAAATCACTGCTTTAGTCAGCGAGTGATTTTTGGGCTACAGTTAAAAAGAGCTCTGCGTAGTTTCCTAGGAAAAGACCTTCAGCACTATAAAGAATCTGACTGCCAATGCTCGAAAAACCAAACTGGGCGAGCTTGTTTTCCAGTTCAGTCAGCTCAAAGCCGTGGTGGTTGGTATCTGTCTTGACAAAATCGGTAATGAGAACTTGTCCATTCTCCCTAAGGTGATGGTAGAACATGGCAAGAGTCGCATCTAGATCAGGCATATGATGAAGAACTCGACTGACTACAATCAGGTCAAATTGTTGCTCCAAGGGATTTGCCAGTAAATCTTGCTCCAAAAACTGGATATTCTTGATGTATTGCTGATTTGCTTTCAAACGGGCTTGCTCCAGCATTTTCTCCGAAATGTCCACAAGGGTAACCGACCTGGCCTGCTTGGCTAGAGGCAAGGCTAATAGGCCTGTCCCACCACCGAAATCCAGTATTTCCTTGTCTGATAGAAGAGCAATCTGTTTTTCAACTGCTTGACAAACCAAGTTTGCAAGAAAGATGTTTTTGGGCGAATCAAAAGTTTCTGCTTTGTGATTAAAATCATGTTTCATGCTTTTAGTTTAGCACAAAGAAGTTGAATTGACTAAGATTTGTCTTTCTTTTCAGGCTTTTCTTCTGATTTTTTCTTCCCTGCTTGATTGCTTGAATCAGTCGCTACCTCTTCCTTTTTAGCTGTTTTCTTTTCTTGATTTTTCATCGGAGGAAAGAGAAATTCATAGTTGCTCTTACTCATACGAACACTTGTTGCAAAACCTGTTTTCGTATTTTGATAAGTGACTTTTCCTAGGTTAAAGACTCGTTCCCCATTTTCTTGCTCAGCCTTATCTTTACTTCGCTTGGTCATGGCAAAAGCGACCAACTTTTCTTTATTTAAGGCAAAGTCTTTGTGATGGGCGACTTGCCGGTTCAAATAAAACTGCAACAAAAGGCTAAAAATGGCTGCCATGGTGACTGCATATAGGAGAACGCCTGCCTTAACTTTTTGATTTTTCCACACGATAGATGAACTCCCTTTCTAAGCCTTTTTGAAATTGAAAACGAAAGCGAACCAGTTGATTTTCCTCTGTGATTTGTGCTGATTTCAATCCATAAACCATAGGTTGGTAGCCTCGTCCACTGGCATCGGTTTTTCGAAAATCGTCCGATTTGAACCTACCTATAGAGATATCCTTACCATCCTGTTTCATGTAGATGCGATTGCCTTCCACCTTTTCAAACTGCGAACGCTCTAACTCTGCCTCCAGTTGATCCACAAACAAGAGCCACTCCTTTTGCTCTCTTTGCTGCTGGTAACGAATTTCTGAAATGAGGAGCTGACTCATAGCTTGAAAGAGGAGCAAGCCTCCGCTAATGACGATAAGGGCAATCAGAGATTCTAGAAGAGTGAACGCCTTAACCTTACTGCTCTTTAAGGTCGAGCAACTTCTCTGAACCATGGTAGACCTCCACTCCTTTTTCACTAGCAAACACCTGGATCTCCACTCCATTTACCTTCACTTGATTTTGACCTGTTTGCAGAGCCATCTTAGCTACATGCAAGACTTCTTCCTTTTGCAAGATTTCTGCCTCTTCTTGTCTATTTTTCTGAATTTGTCTCAAAAGAAGGGTCGCAATACTTGCAAACACAGCCAAAGCTACTACTGCTTCTAGTAAGATTACTGCCTTAATTTTTTGTTTCCTTAGTGCGTTTAATTTTTCCATTTCCTAGATATAATTGATAGCGAATCGCTCCTTTGTTAGTCTGAAATTCAACCTTAGCCAGAGACGAATTGCCCCCAGCTCGGTCAAAATGAATCGTTTGTCCAGATGGTGCCTGAATTCCTTTAGGAACGGTCAACTTTTGACTGCCATTGCTAATTGTCTGTCCGTCTAAGTTCAGACTGGTCTTTTGCTGACTCGCAACACTGCGTTTTTGGGTTTCGCGATATAGTTCTTCAAACTCCATAAAGAAAATCTGCTCCTCTACCGCCGCAAAAGTGGACTGGACAGAACCAGACAAGCCTAAACCAAGGATACTCACAAGTCCCAAAACTAAGAGACTTTCCAGCATAGTAAAGGCCTTAATCTGCAACAGTTTGACTTGTTTTTTGTTTTGCATGGTATTCTTTATAAGCCTTGGCTTGCTCAGCTGTGATACGGCCGTCCGCCTGTAATTTACTTAGACTCGCATCTTCATTCTTGTCCAGACTATAGAGTTCTGCCTGACTTTCCACCACCTTAACAACAGCAGCTTTTCCTTTGTCATCAACAGCATCCTTTTGCTTGGTCAAATTAGGCACAAAGAGCAAGAGGAGAACGCTGATGATTAAAAGGACCACCAACATTTCCACGAGAGTAAAGGCTTTCGCCTTGGCTTTTTTTAAATTTGTCATGAGTTTTTTCATTTTAAAAATTTACCTCCATATTTTGATACATGGGCATAAGCATTGCCGCATAAAGTAAAACGATAATCAGAGCCACAAAGATAAAAACCAGTGGCTGTACTAAGTTCATAGTGCGGTTGACTCGGGTAAAAAAGGCTTCCCAAGTTTTCTCAGCATAGATTTCCAACTCGCTCCCCAGCTTGGACTTGACTTCCCCATACTCGATGATGAGACTCAACTCCTTTTTAAAGTAAGGATAGGTTGCTATGGTTTGAGAAAATTCCCGACCATTTTGCAGGGCTTGAGCCAGATCTTGACCGATTTCTTTAAAGAGCTGAGAACCCTGTTCCTGCATGATTTGAAAAATCTGCGTCAGCTCCATTCCCTGAGAAATCATATTGCCCCATTCTCGCGCGTAATAAGCTGTCAGATAAGTCTGGACAAAGATTCCTAGAAAGGGAACCCGTGCCAACATCGAGAAGACCCGCATCTTGGAACTTCTTTTGTAGAAAGTGAGGGCCAAAAGTAAAGACAGAGAGCAAACCGACACTAGTCCCAGAAAAATTTGTGGCAGATTGCCGATGATTTGAGTGGCGATATTGCTACTGTCCAGTTGAGGCAGCAAATAGTTCCTTAACCCCAGCATGATTAGCAGGAGAAATCCCAGCAAAATCAGGGGATAGGTCGCCACTTCGATTAACTTTTTCTTGACCTTGGCCAAATTATCCAGATATTCTTCTATCTTCCCCAGACTCAGATGGAGATTTCCGTGAACTTCAGCTAGAGATAATTGAGTCACAATGGCACTTGAAAAACCCAAGCTGTTCATCATTTCTGAGAAGGATTTCCCCTGAGACAAACCTTGGTGCATCTGGGCCACATAGTCCTTTTCCAACAGGGCACTTCTGCCCAAGAAAGAAATAATTTCCACCAAGTGAAATCCACTAGAGAAGAGATTGTTAAACAGGGTGATGATTTTCTTCTGCTTAGCTGTAGCTAATTTTTTCCGTTTCAGCCTGAAGACTTGTGATATGTCCATCTTTAAGAAGCTGATCAATCTGCTCATTCCAGCTAGTTGGCTGGTGTTCTTGATAGTCTTTGTTTGCAAAGTCAAGGATTCCTCCTCCCCCGATTAATCTCTGATAGCAGACACCTTGTAGGACAACTGCTAGTTCCTCCTCCGTCACACCTAACTCCAGAAGGCGCTCATAAACACCTCGGATACTTTTGGCATGAATGGTTGAAAAGACCGTCACACCTGTCAAACTGGCTCTGACAACTGCACGCGCCGTCTCACTGTCCCGAATTTCACCGATAATCAAGAGGTCAGGACGATGCCGGAGAGACAGTTTGATCATATTTTCATAGGTCAAGCCAATCGCCTCATTCAACTGCAACTGGAGCATGTCATCCTGCTTGATTTCGACAGGATCTTCGATGGACATAACCTGCTGCCCCTTAAAAAGAGACTTAGCTAATTCGTGCATCAAGGTCGTTTTACCACTGCCGACTGGACCTGCAAAGAGATAGAGGCCCCGTTGCCTGTACTGCTCTCCTAACTCCGCTAGATTCTGAAACCAAAAGCGCAACTCCCTTTCCTCGTCGTGCAACAAACGAATGACCAAACTCTCATGTCCCCGATAATCTCCTACGGTTGACAAGCGCAGAGAAGATACCTTCTCTCCATGCTGGTAGTCACAAGAGCCCAGCTGACTACGGCGTTTTTCTCCTACATTCATACCCGCCACAAACTTGAAATGACTAATCACTGCAGCTAAAACCTCAAAATCATAGGAGTCAATGAGACACCTTTCATCACCAATTCGCATATGAAGTTCATAAGTAGCTTCCTTGGGAATGAAATAGATATCCTGAGCCTTCTTTTCTTTCGCAGTAGCAATAATTTTCTGTGCAATTTCTTGTACCATACCGCCCTCCTTATCTAACTATTCGCAAAAAAATAAAAAAAACAACTTTTAAAAGCTGCTTTTTTTATCTCAATTTCATGCGGCAAGAACGGTGCTTTTCTTGACCTGTTTGTTTTTCATAACCTGGACGTAGTTTTTCATCGGGTATGACTTGCTCATCCTGTAAAAGTGCCAAAGAATGGTACTGCTGCAAATACTCATCACACTCATCACACCAGCGTTTATCAGCAGGATCCCAAAAGATAGTCATCAAATCACTCCGACTCTTATAAAGAGGATTCTTCTTTTCCAGCTCAAACCAGCATGATTTATAATATTTTAGAGCATCATAGTACTTGTCAAAACGTTGACTCATGATGACATCTTCTTCCCAACCTTCCATGAACCACCAAGGTTCAAAGTCCCCATACATTTCTATAACACGATACATTTTCACTACTTCCTTTGTACCGTATATTATAACGAATTTTTCAAAACAAGGAAAGAATTTTGCTTGTTTCCCCCATTAGAAATTTCTTTAATCCTATTATTTTCATCTGATAATAAAAATAGGAGTCCCTTATTGACCCCTATTTTTTATCTTCTTAGGCTTGGTAACGTTTCACACCATCTAGATAGGTAGCTACCAATTCCAAATCTTTATCTAGCACGATAAAGTCAGCATCGTAGCCTTCACGGATTTGTCCACAGACATCATCAATGTGAACAGATTTTGCTGGGTTGAAGCTGGCCATCATGACTGCTTCATGCGGATTCGCAATGCCCCATTCGACAACATTCTTCAAACCATCTTTGAGTTTGAGGATAGAACCTGCCAAATTGCCTGTAGATTTGAGGCGTGCAGTTCCATTGGCAACAACTACTGGGAATTCTCCCAACATGTAGTCGCCGTCTTCCAATCCACCAGCTGTCATACAGTCTGTGATAAGAGCAATATTTTCTGTTCCTTTTTGTTTGATAAGGATTTCGCAGGCTTTCGGATCCACGTGGTGACCGTCACAGATCAACTCTGCATAGGTATGAGGTAATTGATACATGGCTCCAACCATACCGAGTTCACGGTGAGTCAAACCACGCATCCCATTGTAGGCATGTACCCAAACACTAGCCCCAGCATCTACTGCCTTTTTAGCTTCGTCAAATGTTGCATCTGAGTGACCAAGAGCAACCGTCACACCTTCGCCCGTAACCGTACGAACAAAGTCTTCTACACCTTCACGTTCTGGCGCAAGGGCGATTTTATTGAGCAAGCCATTTGCTGCTTTTTGCCAAGCACGAAACTCATCCATACGAGGATCTTTCATGTAGGCAGGGTTTTGAGCTCCCTTGTATTTCTCTGTGAAATACGGACCTTCAAAATAGATACCCCGAATTTTCGCTCCAGTTGCTTCCTGGTAACGGGCACCGATATTTTCTGTTACTGCGAGCAATTGCTCATAAGAAGAAGTCAAAGTTGTCGGCAAGAAACTCGTTACTCCCATGCTGAGGAGCCCTTCACTCATGGTATGAAGGGTACCTTCGATGTTATTGTCCATGACATCAACACCACCAAATCCATGAATATGGGTATCCACAAGTCCTGGAGCAATGCTGTAGCCTGTATAGTCAATCACCTCAGCTCCTTCAGGAATCTGTTCTACATGCTTTCCAAACTTGCCATCCACAAGTTCCAAGTAACCGCCACGACGAACTCCGTGTGGGTAGAAAAACTGATCCGCTTTAATATAATTAGGCATAATGATAACCTCCTTGATAGATTGATTCTAGAATTTATTATGTCAATTACATTATAAACCTTTCTTTTTCATTTGTAAATGGTATAGACCTATTTTTCATAGATATTTTAAAAGAGCTGGATTTCTCCAACTCTTTGATCTTATTTTGATTTCACAGGCAGTTCTTGAGCAGCCTTAACAGCAGCTGCAATCGTCTCTGCGTAAAGTTTAGCACCTTCTTCAATCATGTTGCTATCATTTCCAAAGTGGACTTGGTCGGTTCCAGCCCAGATTTCAGGGTGTTCCTTAGCAACCTTATTCCAGTCAGCGATGCTCACATACGGATTCTTTTCAGCTAATTCTCTCGCATAAGTCGCATACTGCTCAACTGATTTGTAAGTCTCCTTGCTCTTGTCACCTTCATAAGGAGTTACAAGAATCAGATGGTGGCCTTTGGGAAGATTTTTAACTATCGTATCTAAGTCATCTTTATAATTCTCTGGTCCGTTTACACCCGTTGCAATGACAACTGTTTTTAGAAGTACCTTGTTCTGGCTGTTATTGAGCATGATGTCATTGGCTTGCTTGGTCGTTCGACTAACTTGGGCATTGATATTTGCTTCAGGAAGCGCCTCTTGCAAGGCTGTATTGGCTCGTAAGGCTACCGAATCTCCAATCAGGCTTGTTCCCTCCGAAATTCCTAGGCGACTGACTTCAGCTTGCTCAGCCAATTTCTTCATCTGATCCAAGTTGGTCTGGGCTTGTTTGAAACCATTGACCATCAAGTCTATCTCAAAAGCTCCAACTTGGGGAGCCACAGTTATGATAATCAAGGTAATCAAAGTAAGAATACCAACACCACTAGCACTAATTGGTTTAATATGAGGTAATCGACTAATCTTCCGTATTAAAGGATTGGTCTTACCGGCAATCAATGGCTCAATAATATAGAAGGATAGGATAGCAAAGAAATAAGAAAAGATGATCGTCAGAATAACAGCAGGCAGATTACTCATCAAGTGAGAAAAGATAATATAAAAAGGCCAGTGGAAGAGATAAACCGCATAGCTGGTATCCGCTAAAAATGTAATGATCCGAGGTTCTTGTATCTCAGGCGTTTTCTCATGCAAGACACGCGCAGCAAAAATCATGGTCACTGCCGCTAAACTTGCTAGCAAGAAACCAAATAAGTACGCAAACAGGTAGGTGAACTTGACAAAGAAAGTCAAGAGCATTAACACCAAGAGACCTGCAGCAAATACCAGTAGATTCTGACGAATATCCCACATCCGATCAAACTGCTTGACTAAATCGCTCGTCTGACGAACCCCCACAACCGTCGCCAAAATGCTTCCTAAAAAGAAGGGATAGACATGGGTCAAACTTGAAAAGTAGACAGATGAATAGGAACTCGCCATTAGACTACCAATAAACATGGAGAAAAAGCTAATGATAAAAGCTCCAGCAGAAAGGAGAAAGACCATCCCTCTCAATTGACTACTAGATTTTGAACGTTTCGATAAAAACCAAACCGCTAAGCCCCAAAGGATATAGTAGTGAACCTCAACAGCTAGGCTCCAGTTGTGAACAAAGAGATGCGGAATGAACTGGGATTCATAACTTCCCCCTGTTAACATTTCGTAGAAGTTGGTCATAAAACCGAGAACTCCAGCAACCTGGCCACCAATTCCAGCAACATAGTCTTGACGAACTAAGAGAGTAAAGGGCATGGTCACTAAAACCATCAGCACCACAGGTGGCACGATACGATAAAACCGTCTCTTAAAAAAGCCCAGCAAATCAATCTGGCTTTTCTTTCCAAACTCTTCCAAGAGGAGAGAGGTAATCAAGAATCCTGAAAATGTGAAAAAGACATCTACCCCAAAGAATCCTCCAGGAAAGATCGTTTGAAAGAAGTGGTACAAAAGCACCAAAAGTAAACCTGTAATCCTAATCAAGGAAAACCATTTAATACGCATACGAGTCTATTCTCCCTTTCGTTATACACTTTATTCTATCAAAAAAAGAAGAAAAATCCTACGAGAAAACGTAGGATTTTTAGCTTCTATAAATTCCATTTTAGAAATTGCGTCCTGACTTGTTGTAGCCATATTTTTCCACAAAATACTCACGAAATTCCAAGAGATTGTCATCCATGATAGCTTGGCGGACCTGCTTCATCAGGTTAAGCAAGAAGTAAAGATTGTGGTAGCTAGTCAAGCGGATACCGAAGGTTTCATCGGCCTTAAGCAGGTGACGAAGGTAGGCGCGTGTGTAGTTCTTACATGTGTAGCAATCACACTCAGGATCCAGTGGCGTAAAGTCTTCGGCGAATTGGGCATTTTTGACAACTAAACGTCCCTGACTGGTCATACAAGTCCCATTACGAGCGATACGAGTTGGCAAGACGCAGTCAAACATATCCACACCACGAATAACTCCATCGATCAAGCTATCTGGCGCTCCCACACCCATCAAATAGCGAGGTTTGTTTTCAGGAAGAAGTTGAGTTGTGAAGTCCAAGACCGCATTCATCTCTTCGTGCGTTTCTCCCACTGCCAAACCACCGATAGAGTATCCTGGGAAATCCATGCTGACAAGGTCGTGAGCTGACTGACGGCGAAGGTCTTCAAATCCTGCCCCCTGTACAATCCCAAACAAACCTTGATCCTGTGGACGACGGTGAGCCTTCAAACCACGCTCCGCCCAACGGCTAGTACGCTCGATTGATTTCTTAACGTAGTCGTAAGGTTGATAAAACTGAGGACATTCATCAAAAGACATCATGATATCTGAGCCTAGATTGTTCTGAATAGAAATAGCCTTTTCTGGCGATAGGAACATCTTAGAACCATTGAGGTGGTTTTTAAAAGTTACGCCTTCTTCTGTGATATTTCGGCTATCTGCTAGGGAATAAACCTGAAAACCACCACTATCTGTCAAAATAGGCTGGTCCCAGTTCATGAACTTGTGGAGACCACCTGCGCGTGCGATGAGTTCGTCCCCTGGACGGAGCCACAAGTGATAGGTGTTGGACAGAATAATCCCTGAACCCATCTCCTTCAACTCCTCCGGTGACTGAGTCTTGACAGTAGCTTGGGTCCCAACTGGCATAAACATAGGCGTTGGGAAGGTGCCGTGAGGGGTGATGATTTCTCCCAGACGAGCTCCCGTGTGTTTCTCTTTCTTAATCAAACGGTATTTGATTGGTGAATCTGACATTTTCTACCTCCGAAGCTGGGAAAGACAGTCCCAGCTCATACTTTGTGCCCAAAGGCATACTGTATGATTTTATCAAAAAAACTAGGAACTGTCACGAACTATGGTATAAGTGACAAATGTTTGCCAATACTTTCTGTTGCTTTTCAATAGTTGAGTTTTTGCTTATTTTTATTTAAAATAATTTCCGTTGATTTTCTTCATTTTTTTAAATCGTATTCATCTTCGTATTCATTTTCATACTAACCTTTGCCCGTATAGTTGAGAAGGCTGCAATTTAGTTTTAATAGTTTACAAAAGAATCAGTGAGTAATGTCACTGTTTTTTTCTTTGTCTTAAAAGGAGTACTACTTTCAAGAAGACACCTAAATATAACTTAGAAACTGACAAAAAAGCCACCTGATTGGGTGACTTCTTTAGGGAGATTATTATGAAAAAGGTAAAATAAAATCTTATTAAATCAACGCTTTTGGAGGGTGTCCCCTCCAACTCCCCGACCTCTGGACAAGGTCTATTTTTTTTGAAAAAATTAAAAAAACTTCATCAAAACTATTGACTTTATACAACTTTAGTTGTATAATAGATACATAAGGTTAAGGAGGAAACCTTAGACAAGGAAACTAGTAGAAAGGGAAACAAAATGTTTAAGTTCAAAAAGAAGCCACTCAAAGTAAAAACAAATAAGCTAGTCATCAAAATAAACTTATTTATAATCAGCTTTGAATGGCACATCGAATTTGGATAGTGAGAAATCACTATCCACCCCTTCGGGGGTGTACTTAAATTATAACAGGAAAAATAATGAAAGTAAATCTAAAAATTAGAAAAACCACCAAGCGTGAAAAAGTTGAATTTATTATTGGACTTCTTCTACTCCTATTTGTAGTTTGGTATTTTATGAGGTAATATATGTCAGTAGATATTAAAGCTATCCGCTGGCTTTTAGACAACGCCACAGCCTATGCTATCAGCAAAAACTGTGGCGTATCTATTCAGGCCGTGGATAAATATAAAAATGGTGTATCAGATATTATGAACATGCGCCTAAAACATGCTATCAGTATGACTGATTATGCCCATACATTGCAACAAAAACAGTGAGTTTTACTCACTGTTTTATTTATATCCGTATTTTATTTCTGCTTCCCTGCGCATTTTTATAGCCTCTTCAAGAGAGGTGCTACTGCCCAAATACTTCTGTTTTTTGTCAACATTTATAAATGCCTGATAGTTCTTCTTCCGTTTATTAAAATAAACACCTCGAACCCCCGTGTTATTTCTAGCAGTTGGTTTTGTAGATTTTCGACTCTCAGGATCTCGGATAGAGTCCATATAGTCCTTGGACGCTCCACGTCTGCATCCACAAGAGGTCTGATGACCGATAAGGTTATTATTAAGAATCACGCTCTGACCACAATGCTTGCAGATACAATTCCACCATACTCGCTGGTTCTTAGAGTAGGCTCTATCAATAATCTTGAAGTTATCTGTTTCGGTTCCTGATAAATCTTTGAATCGGCCGCGCTTCTTCTCGTCGTTAAGGCACCCGCAAGATTTGGTTCGACCGTTTCTTAATCTGTATCCAAGGGCATGATATAGATTTCCACAATCGCATTGACAAAGCCATTTGATTTCTCCTTTAGAAGACCTCGTCCCGTCATCTTCTATGACAACGAGACGATTGAATCTCTGCCCGATTATATTCTCTCTCATCGGATATTCTCCAAGTTCTTCTCAATCCATTCAAGTCGATTTTGACGACCAGCTGGAATTGGTCTTGGATCACGAGAGTAGTTCTTGAATCGCATTTGAAGCATATATGACCCATCTCCTAGACTGCTACTCTCCAAGGCTACTCTCAAATAAGCGCTAGAAATCCAGTTTCCACCTGCAGTCATCATTTGACCAGCACCACCGATGATATCTTCACGGCTATTCTCAATCCATTTAATAAGTTGTTGCTTCTTGAATTGGTCATAGTAAGCGTGGAATGTCATGTTCATTTTAAGAGAATTATTCAGATAGTAGCTATTTTGAGCCTTACCAATCATGGCTAATTCAAAGTCTTCAAATAAGCGATCCAGCATAGCATTCACTCGTGCAGCGCCCATCTTCTCGATAGAGGTCTCACCACTCTTGAATCTCTGCCAGTTGGCATCGGTGAACTTGATACCTGGTAGTTTGTAGAAATCATTTTCATATCTGAAGTATCGTCCTACATATTCCAAAATTAAGTCTTTGATGTCGTTGTTGATTTCCATTTTAGTTTCTCCTTTGATTTTAAATTAAGCAAGTACGCTCTTTGGATACCATTTAGTAGAGGTTCCATAAGGTGTTACGATTTCAAGTTTAACAGCCTTCTCAGTTTCCTCAAGTAATTCATTGATGCTAATCGCACTAACAGACATGAAGGCCAAATTCTTCTTGTTGCGTCCGTAAAATTCTTTTTCAGCAAACCATTTCTTAACTCCTTGGAATTTCACATTTGAAGAATGGAAGAAATAGAAATCATCAGCCATATTTTGACGTTTAACTACTTTCCAAGCCAATTTCAAGGCTTCTGAGAATGTTACATCGTTCTTTTCGTTTTTGAAGATTTTCCATGCCAATGTCATAACTTGTGATTTCATTTTGATTTCTCCTTCATTTATCTTACAAGTATATTATATAACATGTAAGATAGTTTGTCAACAAATAACACAAAGAAATTTAAACTTTTTTTAATTCAGAAAGTACTTCCAGAACAATTTTGTTGGCATCAACAAAATTGGCAACCAAGCGATTTAATACTATTTGTTGACCTCAACAAGTCAATTTTCAGACAAATCATTTATTTTGTAACTGGCCGACATCAACGTCGGTCAGTTAGATATTTTCTTGTTCCAGAGCAAACAAAAAACCGCAAGCATAAGCCTGCGGTTAAAACAATTCGAACAATATTTTAGAAATTTTCCTTTCTGTTTTAAAAAAATTATTTTGTAGTAACAATTAGTCCATCAGGTAATACATCAAATGCTGGTTTGTCTGAACGGCTGCCATCTTCGTTGACGTAGTACCAGCCTCCTTCGACTTTGACAAGTTCTTTTGAAGACATTTCGCCATTTTCTTCTTTGAGATGGTATAGTTTGTCCTTGTATTGAACCCAACCAGTGACCATCGCTCCTGAAGCATCAAGATAGTACCATTTGCCATTCACAAGCACCCAACCAATGGCCATTGCGCCATTTTCTTTGAGATAATACCACTTACTATCATCCTTCAACCAGCGAGAAGCTATTGAATAACCTCTCTCGTCGAAGCAATACCAGATGCCATCAATCTTTTCCCATTTGTCTTTTGGGTAAGATCCGTCAGGATATTCATACCACCATCCGGTATCATTCTTTTTCCATTTAGGTTTAGCTTCTTCGTCATCTAGTAAAACAATGTTTTTGTCGTACGGATTTGAAGAATATTGCCACCAACGGATTCCGTCCATACTTGGGAAATATTCAAAGTCAGCGTTACCATCGTTTAAACCATACCCGGCAATCCAAAGGCTGTTTGGGAATTTCGCAAGAATCTGCTCATAATAGATATTATTGAGCGTGAATGGCTTGTAGCTGTAATAAATTGGCTCATAGCCATTTTCTTTGAGGATTTCCATGAAGCGAATACAAGCATCTGTATTTGCCTGTTTATCTCCGCTTGCGTGATCTTCGTAGTCGAGGCACAAGTATTTTACTTTTTGGGGCACATTATCAAGGAAGTAACGTGCTTCTCGCTCAGCTTCTTCAATGTCACCACCAAACCAAGCAAAATGATAGAATCCAACTGGTGTGGATTGCTCAACTTGAGCAGACAGGCAAGGGTTTAGGTAATTTGTACTTTCAGAAACTTTGATAATAGTATTCTGTGTACCCATGTCAGCCAAGATACCTGTAATATCGTATCCATTGTGGCTAGATACATCGATGAATAAGTCGTTTTTCTTCATTGTTTTCTCCTAATCTTCGCTTGGTTCTTGATAGTCAAGAGCCCGTTTGCTGTCAGAAAGCCCAGCAGTTGTTGGATCTGGAATGATATTTAGAATATTTACAATCGTCAACCCCACAAGATAAGGGTTCGCGAAGAATTTACCAAGCAAGTCTAAAATGACTCCCCAGCTAACCAAATCTTCCAGTTTAAGATTGAAATATGCGAGAATTGGCAAAGCTAGTGCGAATGCCACTCGCAATAAGAATGTTTTATTTTTAAAGCTAAAACGTACTTTCCAGTTAATCATGTGTTATTCTCCTTTATTTTTATCTTCGTCTTTTTCAAACAAGCGTTGAAATGCTTTTAAAATTGGCTGAAAAAGAGTGACATTTCCTTTTAATTTACGATAATTTTCAATGAGTGATTGAAAAGTAAATGCGATGTACCCGAGATAAATCGAGTACAAGAATGCGAAGCCTGTCTTTTCAGGCAAGAGTACGGACATCGGGATAAGAATCATCAGCAAAAGGACCCCTAAAATCTTACGAAGAAGCCCATTGATACCGATTTTACTCTTATACTCGATATCGGGATTGGCAATAGCAGCAATCGTTCCAGTCAGGAAATCAATGATTTCCATCGAAACAATCAAAGCAAGAGCGTACAAGACCAGACCGTCTTCAGTCTGGACGACGCTACGAAAAAAATTGAAAAATTCGATTTGCATATATCCTCCTTAATCGATTCTAGGCATGACCACAGTAAGCACACCTTGCTGAAGCATATCAGATAGTGACTGATCTTTCCAAGTGAACCCCTCGTTTGCTCTCATTTGAAACATGAAGATAGTTTGCGTGCCCTTTGGCCATTTAGCATTAGTTTCAAACGGATACGGCATTGCGACAATATCGCCGTTTCCGTATCGCGTACTCTTTACAAGAGGCTTGATGAAATTTGCTACCTTTACATAGGCAAAGGTAGGCATGCCACCATTTTGAGATACTACCACGGCACTCAAGACCTCAGTGATAGTTGAAACCGCATAAAGGTTTTCTTTGTTCTCTACGGTCGCTTGCTCTACCTTAGTTGCAATTTCCTTATTTTGCTTGAGTTGCGCCTCTACTTGGTTAAATTTCTCTTTTTCAGCACGTTGTGGGAAATTCTCCTGATAGAGAGCTTCCAAGGCTAGCTCAAAAAGCTCCGTATTGGACAAACTGATTTTATCAGCCGGTAGCAAGATAGGTACGATAGCACCATTTGAGTTGACAAGTGTGACCTTGGTAGCTGATGCTGTTCCACTGCCGTCATATTCCAAGGACTTTGTCCCATATTCTAGTTTCATATATATTCCTTTCATTTATTAAGGGTAAGGGTCATTTGTAATATAAGTTATTGTGCCTGTCCAATACTTATTTCCTTGAGATTTACTTGTAAGACGGATTTTCCCATCTGTTGCAAGGTGCAAGATAGCCGTTCCAGTTACTGTTGAGTCAGACAATCCTTGTAAGATAAAGTTAACCTCTTGAGTTGGTCTGAATCCAGCTGGGATTGTTTCTTTAACTTCTCGATAGTCTGAAACTGTGTTGATATTTGTAATTTTTCTTTCTGTTGAAATTGTAACCACGTTGCCATTTCTTGTAGCAGTGCCGTTCACATACCATCCTAGCTCAATTTTTCTTGAAATAGTTGCTTGTACGGTTGCAAGATACTTCCAAGGATTCCATGTTCCATTGGTTTTAGATCTAACGGCTGCTATTTGGCCATGAAAATCATAGGCAACTTGCACTACCCAATTGTCATTGTGCTTAAAGACCTGCACATGTTTCCAGCCATTCCCTCCTTGAGGAGAGTTTAATAGGTTGGACCCCATGTATAGCCCAGTATTTATGTAATCATTCCAGTCCCTCTCAGCGTTCAAAACTTTTCCGTTATTTTGAGTCAACTGATACTGTTGAATAGGCTGATTATTAGCAAAGATGTCACCTTTCACATCAAGAGCGCCCTGCTCACGAATTTTATTGACACCAACCCCTGACCTATCATAAGATAAGACCACACTCTCTGTGGCCACGTTGACCATGAACTCAGTGCGAGTGAATTTGTCCTCAAGGATACCGATAACCACCCATGACTGATTAGCTAGATAGTTCCCTGCAAGATTAGCCTGCGAATTGACTAGGTTTGAGATACTTGTCCAGGATCCAGTAGCTGGTCCTGTATCCACTTGAAAGTTAGTAGTCCCAAGCCTTGCAACCTTAAAAGTCAAGGTCATTGAGTTCTTTTGACTGCCTGAGACAGTCAGAGGGGCGATTCTTGCATTTCTCGTAGCGGTCAAGGTGCTAGAGGTTGAGCCTGTTCTAGCTATGCTAAAACTCAATGCTGGAGCAAAATACTCAAGCACTATGACAGATACCTCTCTAGCGTCTGACCAACGTCCACGGCTATCAGATACACTAGCTCTGATTTTGATGGTGCCGTGATAGTTCATAATGCCTAAGCTCCCACCGTTTGAGCTTGTGGACTGGTTTTTGCCGATTATTTCAGCATAGTATCCAGTGATGGATGAGCCGTAAGAACCGACTGCGCCATTAAACGCTACTTTGATGTTAGAGATCACCTGGATGAATGTATCAGCTTTAGGGATGAGATTTTGAGCTGCACCATTTAGGTCAGACAATGAAATCCCTGAAAATGTGGGTTTCACATTCGCTGGCACGCTAGCCGTCAGTGTGGTTGACTGCGTTCCGGTCTTAGTAGATCCTGAATAAGTATCTACATAGATAGTCCCTGTACCGCTTGCTGAGGTCGGGATGTCGTTTGCAAAGTCAAGAGGGATCGTCCACGTTGTGGAGGTGTCTACATTCGTGGCAATCGTTCCTGACTTGCCAGCCCAGGCATAACGCACTGTATGCCTGAAGCTTGAACTTTGACGGTTAATATTGATAGTAACCGAACTACCAATGATCCCAGCGCTCACGCTTACAGAGCTTGAGCGTGGGATAGCAGTCAGACCGAGGTTTCCTGAAACTGTGATAGTTCCATGTAAACCATTGTTAGGGTTGAAAGTACATGAGAAAGGCAGTGTCTTGCGACCGTCTGAGTTATGTGAGATTGTGCTTGAACCACTAGCGAGAGTTACTTCGCCGTCCCAGACTTCCCAAACTGGATTGCTAGAGTGCACATTTTGGCCGTCCAAAGTTAGAGATAACGTACTGTCTCCCTGCTTATTGAACGTGTGATAGTACGTATAACGACTAACTGTCAACTGCCAGTTGATGGTTGAAGTATTAGTTGAAACGTCTGTTGAAGCTTCATCAATATACACATTCAAATATAAGCTGTTACTTGAATTACTAAATCTTGGCATTTCGCTCCTTTCTATCCTACATAACGAATGACGTTCATATCAGGATTGATATGATATTGCTCCTCACGATACCGTCCAATTTGAATGGTCTTAGAAAAAATACCATTCTCAATATGGATGACCCCTTGAGAAATATACATAACCTCTACACCAGAGCTATACATTGAAATTCGTCCATTTGGACTAAACAGCATGCTAGAGCTACCGTCATTCTTACCGATGACAAGACCCTCATTTGATGAACTCATGTAAGTATCAATGAAATTCCAGCGGTCAGAGAGTTCTCCCAAATCTTTAGCAATGTTAGAAACACGCTGACTAGCTGAAATCAAATCTTTCTCAGCTTGCGCCCTTGCTGTCTCGTTAGACTGGACAAAGTCCTTATAAGCCTTTATCCAGTTGTCAAGCGTATCAGCGCTAGCCTTGGCCTCAAGTTCAGCCTGGATAAGCCCAGCTTTCTCGTTCAAAGCATTCAACTGTTCCTGAGTCAGGCCTTGGTCAGCCTTGGAGTTGATGTCAGTCTCTACATCCTCAATAGCTTTCACATAACCAAGAAAATTAGTTCCCACGGCTAGCATGGCATTCTCAAGCGTAACTGTCTGGTTAGCAGGAAATCCATGAGCTGTACCAAAACGGATGAAAATATTATCTGTTTTGTAAGCCTCCGAGGCATTTGAGAGGTCAATAGTAAATTCAAAACTTTGAGGGGTAGTGACTCCAGCTTTGAGGACAATTTGATTTTTATACCAAGGAGTAGCCGAAAAATGCACATTGACCTGTGTATCTTTTGCTAGAGCTGGAGATAAGCTAATTTCAAATGCTACACGCACATAATTTGGTTTTAGCCTGTCTTGGTTTTTCCAAAAATCGTCAAAAATGAAAGTCCGCATGTCATACGTTTCATTATTTCCTGTGTTGATTTGCTGAGCCCGGCCATTTTTGAAATAGTTACGATTTCCGCCTTTTACATTATCGAAAAGAGCCGTCCAGTTGTATCTTGTAGGATCCTGACTGTCCGCCTCATCAAAATCAGTGTAAGTACCAAAATAGCGCCTGTTAGCACTTGATGAGGTGCTGAAACCATCACGTCCGTCCTCTGAGTTGGCCCAAGCTCTATGCAAGTACTGAGTCTTTCCTGCCGTTCCGTCAGACGTATTGATAAGAGTCAGCTGCTCAGAAGCCACCTCTTTGTTATCAATCCATGCCGAGACCGTCAAAACCATCTTTTGATTGATGTCAGAGCCTCGGACAATGTAACTAGGACTTGTGGCTTTGATTACACCATCCACCACCCAGCGCCATCCACTATTGATGACTTTGTTGCCTTTCATGAGGGTAGGGGTCACAATCGTCTGACCTTGGCCATTTTTAAAGGCTACGCCGTTATCTGTAGCAAGTTTGATAGTGTAGGGTTTGGATGCTTCAAAAAGTCGCTCAAAGGCAGCCTGAATTCCATCTGATAGCTTACTCTCTAGAGCCTTAAAATTCGCAAAAGTAGTTTTATTACTTGCCGGGTTTGTAAAGCTGATTTTCTGTTCGGTAACTCGTGCTTTTACTATTAAAGTTGGACTAAAACCATCATCATAAATCTGGACAGTGTCCCCGATTTCTACGTCCACAAAGCCATCTACTTCATAGGTGATCGCTGGGTAGCAATGCTGCTTTAATTTCATGTAAGCAAGACGTCTCAGCTCGTTTGGTTCGTCTGTGTCAAAGTCGAAGTCTCGTCTTGTCCACTGGTCCTCAGCTGTTGCTGAAGTAAAAGTTGAGGGATAGAGTTGCATGGATAGAGGGGCGTACAGTTGTTGCCCTCTTTGGTAAAACTCAACCTCTCCTCTCTCGTTCTTAATTGACCAATCATCCAGCCCCTCAAGAGTCAGAACCTCTTTTTCAGGCTCGGTTTCCTTCTCTTTTTTCTTAGGAGGTTTTATGATTCGTTTCTCAGTATTAGATGGTCCTCCTTTCTTACTAGTCGTCACAGTCTGTTCAATAGAGCCATCTGACCGAGTTGTGGTGGTCGTTGTAATGCGTGTTTTATCAGCCAGTTTTGTGACTTTCGTGTGGACAATAGTCTTACTCTTTGTCCCGTCTGATGCTGTGCGAATGATCGTTTCGGTTGTCGAACCATCCGCATTTTTCACTCTCTGACTAGATAGATGACGTTCTCCGCTTTCTTCGACTTCCACAGTCGGCATTTTTCCGGTCGGGCGAATTGTATTGAAAATACCCGTTTTATCCACTTTCCGAGTGATAGAGCTAATATTTTTACCATATTTTAAAACCACATCATTCCTAATACGACCAACCCCTTGGTGTGTATCGTCGTGTTCGTGATATATATTTACAGTAAATTTCTTAAGCGTGCTATCTGCTTTTAATTGTGTGTCAAATTCAATCTCAGCATTGAATTGTTTCGCAAGATTAAGCAAGCGAGCAAGTTTTGTTTCTTGCGTCGTCCACTCAAGGATGCGTTGCTGGTCTGAAATCTCATTAATTCCAATAGTGAGATGGGCATAGTTCAATAGAGCCATCTCTTTGCAATATTCTGCAAAAGTCATGGCTCTCGTTGCTTTGTAAGAATTTACTAACTCATTGATCAATTCAAGATTGAGATTCTCACAATAGCATTTGATTGTCTGCTCATTTTCCTCCACTGACATCACATTGAAGAGGTAGGTGCGCCCATTGTGTCGGAATGACACCCAAGCACGTTCGTTTAGATGCTGGTAGGCCTTTGATGAAGCTGTGTCTGACTGGATTGCTTTCTTAAAGACTGTAAATTCGAAAGTTGAAGCTCCTGTTGGCATGTCTCTTGACCATGTATCGTTATAATAATTAAGCGTGTTCTGCTTACTATTATCAACAAAAGCAACCTTTTGCAAGGTTGCATCGTGAATCGTTAAAAGCATTATAGCCACCTTTCTTCAAATTCAATTGTTACTGTCGGATGTTTTTTGATAAAACTAGAGAAATATAACTCTAATTTTGAATTACCTGGAGGGATAGAGAGCCATTGAGAGCCGTCTACAACCTCGCTTGCTTTTGCTATTCCATCGATATAGACCGTGTCATCCTCGCTATTGATTAGAACATTCGATCCAATGGGAAAACGATTGGGGATGTCATTCGTTGTTGGGACAAAATCTTTACGGTAGTACAATTCATCTAGATACATGTGAGAGACAATTGGATTGTCTCTGTACGCTCCAATTGTAATGTGAATTTTTGCGGACTTTTTACCCTCAATCTCTGGAATGATAAAAGTAGAGTATGATCCTTGATAAAAAACTTGTACCTTGCCATCATTCCGTTTTAAATCTGACCACCCTTTTGCTACACTAAAGGGGTTGATATCTCCTGTTGTAGTTCCATCAAAATTCCATCGCTTTAGAATTCTATAACCACCTTGACCATCGCTGGCTAAAAAATTAAACTCACATTCAGAACCTAGCGACCGTTTAAAGGTCTCGACACCATACAAAAATTGACCTGTTTCATCTGATACTGTTACCTTGATGAAACCATATTGATTATTAGCTTCGGACCAAAAAACTTGTCTCCACCAAAAATAATCATTCAGGGACCCAGTGCTGCCTGTGCTATCATTGGGAATTGTCCAGGTCAAGCTAGTAGCGTAGTTGTGTAATTTAGTTTCACCTCGTAAATCTTTCAATCTAACGTGTGGACGTTCCCAAAGATTAATCATTTCGGCTGTTCCGACAATATACTCTGTCCGGTCATTTGTGATGGCTTGATTCTTTGCTGCGCTAGTCAGTCCATTTGTGATTTTTTCACCTCTAAAATCAAGTAAGATTTCTGATTTTTGCGATGGTTCGGTATCGGCCTCTTCACGGTTCCCGATTTCTAAGGTTCCATTTTGATTAACTAGACCGATATAGCCATTCTCAGCATTATGTTTGATTTTAACGATTGGAAATGCACTCTCTGTGCCATTGTTTGTAAGATCAAACACCATTTTCCCTGCTTCGCTAGTTGCGTTTTTATCGCTATCAAATCGCTTATAGGCTGAACTATGAGCCACGCCATCAGGAATGATGAACTTAATAGAGCCGTTTGAACGTCTCCCACTTGCCTCCTGCATAGAGATATCATCAATTACCGTGGCCAGATAATACTTGTCCGGCTCATCTGAAAAGGTCAACTCTTTAGGACTATCAACATTAAAAATACCCGCAAGCTTGTGCTTGAGGGTATTTCTGTCTTTGGACCAGATAGAGAAGTCCACCTTGATATATTTTGCATCAATCGTTTGTTGCTGGATATTCACGCCAATTCTTGGGGCATGATCGATAGAGATAGAGCGATTGTTCCCGACATCACGTTGGATGTCGTGAATTTCAATAAGCTCTCGTAAATCTGTTTTATTAAAACGCATAGTCACTTCGCTCATTCAATCACTCCTTTCATTCTTAGTAGCATTTTCTCACGCTCTTTCTGAGTTTTAGTAACGATATCCGTAACTTTTGAGCTGTCCAGATAAGCATTTGTGTCCTTGTTAAGGATCGCAGTAAGCAATTTTTCTAAACTTGCTCTCAGAATCCTCATCTCAGACACGACTTTATCAGTATCTTGCCTATTTTGAACACTTGTAGTTTGAATAGTGATATTACGTTGAGCTTGTTCCATTTCACGAAGAAATTTCGCGTCACTCGGGATCCCGATACCAGAAGCATATTTAGGAACACCCATCTCACGCATCAAACGTCTAGTTTTATCAGCTCGCAAGACTTTAGAACCTCTCGGAAGAGGAAGCAAGACATCCCTGCCTTGAGGAATGAAACTCCGACCGTTTGGCAGAGTGACCATTTCCTTATAGTTGCTATTTCTTTGGTCATTGACGATAGCAAGTCCCCCAGGGTGATAGTTGGTACCGTGGGCGTGCTTGCTCGCAAAGATATTCGTAAAGAAATTACCAGTAACGCTATCAATCCAGCTCTTAATACCTGAAAGAACACCGGATGCATTATCTCGGGCGTTGATAGTAACAGTTTTATCTTGAATACCATTAACACCACTTTTGACCTCGCTGACAGTGTCATTAGTGCCATTCTTGGCAAGGATATTCACTGGATCATATTGCTTGATAGCATTGATAGCACCGCTTGTCTCATTTCGTACACCGCCTGTTTGGTCAGCGGCAAACAAATTAATAGGAGTTTCTTGTTTGGGTGAATTTACACTCAAAATCGCACTTCCGACAGCTACGCTCGTATTATCCACCGCATCCAGAGACTTAGTCTCAGCAGATGCAAAATTCCATGCTGTAATCTTATCGATAGATAACTGGCCATTATTCAAAACATTCGTAGGATCAGCTTTCAAATCTTTGGTAAACGGTGTGGTCGCATTCCAGGTCGTCAGAGTATCAGTTGACCGAGCTACTGCTTTTCGGACACTTTCATCATTGGCCAGCAACTCCTTCTGTTTTGGTTTCAGAGCTTCATAGTTAGACAGAGCCTTTGAGGCTTCCTCCGCCTTGTTCATGATGTCTGTATTCTTCATGAGAAGTTCTTTGACTTCCGCTGGCATGCTATTCCATGTTTTAAGATGAGTTTCACTATCAAAGATAGCTTGTAGCCCAGCTTGGTTCTTGACAATCACTTGTTTCTCTTCGAGAGTCATGTCTTTCCATTTACCAGATTCGACAAGGGCCTCGGCTATAGTCACACGAGCGTTTGAGTTGATATCCGCAGTCTTAGCGATAAACTGCAATTGTTCCCAACCTTCCGCAGATTTGGCAGCCTCTCCGATAACTTCCTTAACATTGGATTTAACTTGGAAATTCCCATTCTTATCAATGTTACCGACCAACAATGACCAGGCATCATTAGCCTCTTTCACCTCCTTGCTCATTTCACTAGTATAGTTAGCAAGGATGCTATGCGAATTACCTACCTTTTGAGAAGCTTCAGCAGCTTTCTTCCCGATTTCTTCATAGGACAGGCCGTACTCTTCCAGAACTTTCTTGGCTTCTTCCCAATAGTTCCAACTTTGCCCGGTTCGAGCTTTCACCTTTGCATCGAGATTTTGCATGACTTGATAATACTTACTTCCAAGAGCTTCCATCGTTTGAGTGTGGTTTGCTTCTAGAGTTTGCAGTTTCTTGTTGTAAGTCTCCTGGTCAATAGCCTTTCCATCTAGCAACTCTTTCAGCTCGCTTTTTGAATTTTCGTAGAGTTTCTTCTCCTCATCAAGTGCTTGCTTCAAAACATCTTTAGTATGCTTCAATTGTGTTTCATTCAGACTTCTGACATCGCCATTTAAAGCTTGTAAAGCAGCCTTCTGCTGATCAGCTGACAAACTCATCATTGAGAGTTTTGCCTTAATCATCTCATTCTGATTGTTCAGGATGATTTCTTTCTCCTCTTGAGAGAACTTGCTCGCATCTCCGTTATGACGTTGATAAATCTCATTAATTTGATTCATCATAGCCTCAGTGTTAGAGACGACCTGACCATTTCTTTCCTTAGCTTTGGCAATATCGTCCTCACTAAGGCCCCACTTGGCGCCCAACTCTTCCATTCGTTTGTTGGTCTTATCGGCAGCAGTCGCTATTTCTTCATAAAGTTTTTTAAAGGCTCCAGAGACCTTGTCGGCATCTCCAGCATGAGTACCGAAGTTTGCGACAGCCGTACTGGTTTCATCAACAGTCTTTTGAAAACTTCGCAATTCTCCACGAGCAGTATCGCTCAACTGAGAACCGAACTCTTCAGTCTTGATGCGAGCCTTGTCTTTCTCGTTTCCAAGATAAACAAGTGCGGCGGTAGTAAGGCCGAGACCTCCGACTATTAAACCAAGAGGATTCGCAAGCGTCCCCATTGATGTTGTTAGAAGCCCTGTTGAAGTTGATGCTGATGCAGTCGCATTTCCAAGCGCAACTGCTCCACCAGATGCCAATTTAAAGGCAGATGATAGATTCCCGGTTGTTCTAAAAGCTTGGAAAGTCTTTAGCATTAGAGACATGCCACCGACCGCTTTGCCAGTTCCCTTAGTAAGCCAACCGAGTGCTTTTGTAAGATTTCCGATAATTCCAAAACCTTTCCCTAGGATGCTTAAAGCTGGACCAGCTCCTACAGTTAATGCACCCCACTTAAGAACGTTTCTTTGTTGCTCTTCGGACATGGAGCTGAACTGTTTGGCCATTTTAGCCAAGGTGTCAATCCAAGGTTTTGCAGCAGTTAGACCTTCACGGAGAGCCTTCAGAAGAGGTCCACCAAATTCAATAGCCAAGTCGGTTATCTGGTTCTTGAACATCTTCAATTGTGATTCTGTGGTCTCATATCGCTTATTAGCTTCATTGGTCAGAGCAGTATTCTCTTTCCAGGCCTTGTTTGAACGATCAACAGCATCGCCCATTTTATCAGAGGCTAGAGCCAAAGATTTCAACATGTTACTTTGTCGAATACCCGTCATCCCAAGTTGTGCCAAGATAGCGTTCATGTTCACGCCTTTTTCTTGTGCATCCTTGAGCCCTCTGATAAATGATTGCAAGGCAACGACCGGTTTCTCTTTCCAAGCCTGTTGAAACTCCTCTGAGGTCATTCCAGCAGTTTTGGCGATGAGATTCAAGTCATCTGCTGCTCCCTTACCTGTCAATGAAACAGCATTACCAATAGCCGTCAAAGTTTGAGTCATAGCGGTACCACCAGCCTCAGCCTCGATACCAACCGAACTCATCGCAGTAGCAAGACCAAGGATATCTGGAGCGGTTAGTCCAGCTAGCTTACCACCAGCCGCCAAACGGTTGGTCATCTCAACGATGTCACGCTCGGTTGTTGCAAAGTTGTTGCCCAAGTCAACAACAGATGCCCCAAACCGTCCATATTCGTCCGATGTTAGACCAAGGATATTTGCAATCTTGGCAATGGCTGTCGCAGCTTCTTCAGCGCTCAAGTTCGTTGATTCTCCCATATCAATCATAGTACGGGAGAATGTAAGAATATCTTCCGCCTTGATACCTAACTGACCAGCAACTTCAGCGACATTTGCAATTTCAACCGCACTAGCTGGCAATTCTTTAGCCATCTGACGAATGCCATCAGATAAGTTCTTGTAGGATACGGTTGCGGTCTCATCTACTGTCTTCTTGACGCCTGCGAAAGCAGATTCATAGTCGACAGCTGCTTTCGTGACCATACCAACACTAGCAACCAAAGGAAGAGTCAAGCCAGTAGTCAGCTTACCTCCCAAGCTCGAAACGTTGTCACCAAAAGTCTTGATTTTATCGCCACTTTTGATAAGTCCGTCTCCGAATTTATTGATGCGATTCGCAAAGCTATTCTCCTTACCAACCGCAATCAAGGCTTGTTGCACGCTACGAAGTTGACCTTCCATAGCTGCCAATTTAGCATTCTCACGCTCAATCTCAGCAGCAGCCTTGTCAAATTTAGCCGTACCAGGTTCGAGAGCGTCAAAGCTTTTCTTCATCTGGTCCAAAACACTTTTTTGCGCTTCAATCGCTTGACCAAGTGTCTTGTACTTAGCTTGAAGCAAGTCTGTGTTTTTCCCATTGTTTTTAAGGGAGCTGTCTAGCGCCTTTACATTGCTTTGAAAGTATTTAACCGCATTCTTAGCACCATTTAGAGTAGGATTGAACTTCGACACGTCCAGCCCTAGCTCGATATACATTTGACCTAACGGCGTTCCACCTGCCATTCAAATCCTCCTTTTTAAATCATTTCTAGAAAATCAGCAAGATCCATGACTTCCTCAGCTTTAGCAGATTCAGTTTCACCAAGAACGCCCATCAGGTCCTCCCAGCTCGTATCCATAACATCACGGATACTCATGCCGTATGGTCCTTCAGTTGCTTGTTTGACAAAACCATAAAACCGTTTCAGTGCCTCACTCGGCTTTATTTTTTCTCCTTTGGGTCAACATCACCCACCAAATGAGAGTAGATGTCTGCAAATACCGCAAAAATATCCGCCATGTCTGTGTATTTCAAAAGTTCTTCCACTTCCAAATCTTCAAACAATGAGGCGATAAATTCCAATTGCTTGTCTAGCTTTTCAACTTCGGACAAGTCAGAAGATAGTGCTTCATTGAGAATCAGGTAGTCACGATAGTCCTTAGTAGTAATTTCCTTACTTGTCTTTTGAACATCTTGACCTTTCTCATTTTTAATTAAAAATTTAACCTTAGCCATATACTTTCCTTTCTAGAAAAAAGATAAAAAGAGAGCTTGCGCCCTCTTCCTACCCTGCAGCAACCATTTTAAGTTGCCCTTTGAATTTTTTGAGCTTAGCATCATCTTTACCAATGTATTTCACATAGTAAAGACCATTTGTTTCAGTGTCATCACTTGCAATAGCAGCGAAACTCAAGCTGTCATCTGGAAGTTCTTCTTGCTTATCTTTAAGCGTTTCAAGTTCTTCAGCGTCCATTGAGAATTGTCCTTTGAAGAACCCGACTTGTGCCTGAGTCCCATTTGCAGTCTGAGACTCAAGCATAACAGCGCAGTATGGAGCAACTGTATCAGCGCCAATACCAATAATTTCATCTTTGACTTGATGTCCTAGGATTTTAGCGAGTACTGTTGAAGGAATATCAACCGCAGTCAGTTCCATCTTCACATCGCCAACACCACGGTTTGATACGTGGTAAGCGACATCACTACCATAGGTTTTTACTGGATCACTTGCAAGACCTGAAATTTTAGCGGTACGAGTCGCACCTTTACCGGTTTGACCTTCAATTACAAAAAGGTTTTCTCCAAGTGTCGGATTAGCATTTCCATCCAACACACGAATTGTCATACGTTTAAAACCAACCAATGCCATTTATAGCACCTCTTTCTTTAATTTAGTATTCTTCATATAGAGCACTCTTACCCTTGTAGGTTCGAGCATCTACATAGCGTTTGATATCAGGGATCCATTGATCCAAACCACCTTCAGTCTGATAAAATCCCTGATGTTCCATTATTTTTTCAATTTTGCCTTGGAGCTTTTTACACTCCACTCGATTGGCAGACTCTACATTGATTTGATAGAGAAAAGTCTTAGCCAGACTAGTATTGCTACCGTGAGCCGTCTGCATTGGAGGTCCGACAGGGATAATGACAATACTCGTCTCGTCATCCCCCAAAGTATCGGGACGTTCAAATGACTTGATACTAATACCAGATAAAGACTCATCCTCTTTCAAAGCGTTGTAGAGTTCAGTTAATTTGTCCTTAATCATCTAAATCCCTCAATCTTCAACTGATTGGCTATTCGATATTTATATTTTTGAGCATTTGCCTCTGAAAAACGTCTAATCACACCGAACCCTCTTGGATGTGCTTTTTTGGCATAGCCAAACTCATTCAAGTGAACTAAACGCCAACGAGACCCCTCACCAAAACCAATTTTCACAATAGGGACACCTACAGCTAACCCAGTTACACGTCCAACAGTTGCACTTTCAATAGTTTCTCCTGTGTCTTTAAAGACTTCCAAAGCACCTTTAAATTCCTCCAGAGTCTCATTTGCGACTGCCTTTAATGCTCGACTAGTTGCACGCTTAACCTTTGTATCTCCAAGGTGCATTTCAAGGTTTTTCAAAACATCGTCAAAACCTCTCAATTCTGCTCCACTAGACATCATGACCACCTCCGATAATAACTATCAAAAAATCCCGATTATCATAATCAGGACGCACATCAATAACCTGCCATTTCTTACCAACTAGACGTATATCCCCAACTTCGACAAAATGCCGACTTTCAGGCTGATAATCTGTCAGAGGGTCACGAATTTTCAAAGTCATCTTAGCTTTCATCGCTTTTCCAGTCGCAATCTCAATATCTTTGAAACTAGGGGAGTAAACTTGCCCCATCGTAGAAAAAGCCTTCTTGTAACTCACATCACGGCCATCAACCCCCTCCTCGACTTTAGAAGTATAGAAAGTCAAGGGGGTTCTCAGGTCTCCGTTTTGAGCCTCTGGCTTTTTGTAGCGATAACTAGGGCGATTAGTCTGATAGGACATCAGACATTGTTACTTCTGATTGTTTGTCTTCCCATTCAACAAAGTCAGGCAACGCTTCGTTGATTTCATCGAAACGCTCTTTTGTCGCTTTAAATTCTTGGCCGACAGGACGAAATACCCCTTCTTTGATGTCGTAAAAGCCTTTTAAAACCTTAATCATGTTTTTCCTCCAATTTGTAATTTTCTAGTGATAATGCCATCAAATCCCCTTGAAAGTTCCCGTAGAAAAGTTCAACTTGATCATTGTAGACATATCGAGCACGTTCTAAAATAAGCTCTCTCACTCGTGGTTCGGTAGAGTCCTTACTACCGACCAGACTGAGGATTGCTGACTCAGAACTTTCCAACATACGGGAGAGGTTATTATCCTCTCCACTGTGAAAAATCCTCATCCGCTCCTTGAAAGATTTAAGGAGTGGATGAAGTTGTTCTTCCTTATCCATGGTTTAATACCTAGACTATGCTTGAGGAAGTTGTAGAGTCCAGACTGCTGCAGTCTTTTCATCATGAGCCTTACCGTAAGCAAATTGCTTAGCAGTGTAGAGGTTCAAATCTTCCAAAGCATAGGTTTCTGTATAGCGACCGAGTGAAATGCCACCGCCGACAAAAGCATCGTAGCGACCTTTGACAAATGTAGTGACTTTCCCAGCTGTCTGTGCCACGGATTCTACCAAGATAATGTTGAATGGCATTGCAGTGATGTATGTCCCTTGAGCATTCAAAGAAGTGTATTGCTTCTTCACATCCCAAGCATCGGCTGTATTAACAACCATTACAAGATTGCCTTCGACTGCAACTGGAGTAGTGCCATCAGCTTTAGTTGAGTGGTATTTACATACTTTTGTCAATTCTCTGACTACGGTAGCTGAGTCAGCAAAAGTCAACTTAGTAGTTTGAGATGTTTTTTCATCATGAGTTGTATGATCACCTGAAACAGTTCCTGTAAGGGTACGAGAAAGACCGATAGGTTTGTTGTCTCCATCGCCGTTCAAGTAGCCAGCTTCAAGTGCGACTGCATAGGCTTCTGTGATTTGAACAGAGATGAATTTCGCCAACCAAGCTGGCCCAAATTTTTCAGCATCTTTTGGAATTACAACAAAAGCAGTCAATTTGTGTTGGATTGCTTCTTCTTCGTTGAATTTTTGTTTGAGTTGTCCTTGGATTTCTCCATTGATTTTCCCCCAAACAGCTTGACCCGTTTGCTCTGATTTGAGGAATTTCAAGCGGATACCAGCATTTTTAAGGCCAATGTGTTGAAGAAGTGGGCGAGATTGTACCAGATCTTCAAAGATACGGTCAATAATTTCTTGTGGGATGAACTTCTCAATCCCTTGAGGTGCTGCCTTTTCAATATTGTTGAAGAACTCACGAGCTTCAGCGGTCAGCTTAGCATCGTATGGGTTCAAGACCGAAATCTCTTCACGGGCAGCAGCACGAGCTTGATCCATCATTTCATTGGTCATGGACTCGATCATGTCATTGTATAGCTTCGCTTGCTCTTCTTGAGGAGCACCATTTGCAACAGCATCCAAAAATGCCTGACGTTGTTTTTCAAATTGGTTAGATAATTGCATTGTCATTCTGTTTTTTCCTTTCTTAAAACATAAAAAGACCGAACCCTTTAGGAACAGCCTTGTCTGTGTTATTTTCTGGACTTTCTGGAAAATTGAATTTTTTCTGTAGAAATTCGCTATTTTCAAAAGCCTCTTTGTCGATTTGTATATCTGGTAGTTTAGCTTCTAGCTTTTTAGCTACCAGTTCTGCGATTTTATCGATATCTGGTGTCATTGCTGACCTCATTTTTTCGATAAAATCACTTGGGATCATAGGAGTTTCACTCGCTACCAGAGTCGGAGCAACTTCATTTGTAAACATAATCTTGTCTACAAATCCATGATTCAAAGCTGACTCAGCATCAAACCAGGTAGTCTTGTTCATCAATCTAAGCAGGTCATCAAGTGCCTTGCCAGTCTTATGGACATAAGCGCTAGCGATAGACTTGTTAAACCCTTCTAGTACCCCAGCCTCATGAAGCAGAGTGTTATGGTCTCCGTTTACTTGCGTTGAAACATTATGGATCATGATTTGGGCAGTCGGACTGATTTCAACCGTATCTCCTGCCATTGCAATCACGCTTGCTGCGCTTGCTGCAATGCCGACAATCTTCACGGTCACGTCACCTGGATACGAGCGCAGAGCAGTATAGATTTCACTACCAGCATAAACATCTCCACCGCCCGAATTGATATGAACCTCAATTGGTTCACCACTTTCAGGGAGGACAACATCTTTCGGAGCGGTTGCATCCCACTCAAGCCAGTCGTAAAGCCATCTGTCATTGTTTGATACAATCGTACCCTTAATCGGAATTACTTTCATCTTCTTTCTCACCTCCTTTCTCTAACTGTTCACCAAGTTGATAGTTTTTGGTGATGAGGAATTTATCGCCACCAGGGACAGATTCTAAGCCAAGTTCAGAGCGCACCTCGTTTCGAGTCATCGCTCCAGAAGAAATAAGCTTATCAATGCTTCCAGCAAGTGCAAACTTATCTCTCTGACCTTCGCCGATGATTACAAATAGATTATTGCGCTCGTATTCCCGTCTTGATACCAAGGCGAAATTAAGCCCATCACTCATTTTCTTAACAAGCGATTGGTAGCAATAACTATTAAACATTTTTTGGCTATTTTCCAGATTGGCCATGTCGCCATGGATTAAAGCAGTTGGAATCCCTAAGGCGTCAGCGACCTCATCATCAAATTGCCGACGAAGTTTTTTCAGCTCATCAACAGAAATATTTGAAGTTCCTGTTGTATTCGTATGCTCAGTGTATTCCATTCCATCTTGAGCTGGAACAATGGCAATCGTCTTGGTGCTAAATGATTTAAAAAGACCATCAGCATATGATTGGAGTTTATCACGCATCTGCTCATTAAAACTCCCATTGTTTTTTGTTTTGAGAGTTCCTCTGATTTGATTATTCCTAGCCAAGGCCTCGACCAAACGAGTGTGCAACTTCTCGTAATCAGCAAATAAGTCAGAAATATAATCTTGCAGTCGATTATTGTTGTACTGTAGGAAAATGACTTCACTCATCCGAAAACGCTTCTCAAACGTGAAACCTCTACAAGTTACAAACTCAAACACATCATCATAAACAGCATATTTAGTCCGTGTATAAGAGTCAGCAACAAGCAACTGATCATCAGTTGTAAGAAAGATTAGGACCTCATTCTTAGTAATCAACCTGTATACGACCTTTTGCCAAAACTCTGACGCAGATTCGTTCTTGTTCGGTCTTACATTCAGCAAGTAGTCCCAATCAGAAGGCTTAACCTTACCGTTTTCTTGATACTTAAATACTGACTTAGCAAAAATCCGAGCGATAAATTCCGCAGACTTATCAACCGCTAAGCTTTTCAGTTGAAGATTACCAAACATCCGCTCAAGATCCTCGAACTCAAAACCAACCTCTGGTACTTCACGCTTAAATAAATTCAGTAACCCCAATGCACTTCCTCCTTTCTTTTAATTTCTGCCGACCACCCACCCAAAATTTATGCTTAAATTAAAAATCCCAGCTATCGAGCATGTCAAGGAATTCCCCAACATTCGACTCTTGCACTATCTCACGCTTGTAGAGAGCAGCTATCAAAGCGTGGAACCCATCTGTCTTTCTTCTGACAGGCTCTTTCTTCAAGAAACGCTTATTGCCATCCTTGTCCTCTTTGACGTAGGTGTTATCCGTATACCAGATCATAGAGTTATCATCTTCAAAGACAAACCGCTCATTTGCAAATCCATCTTCAATGATTGGCGCAACCTTAGATTGAATTGCCCCAGGATTGCGCAAGAACTCATAGTCAAAGCCAGCCTCTTCCAAAAGAGGTTTCAACAAGTCCATTCTGAAACCATCGGCACATACAAGCTCAATCTGATAAAGATTTCTCCATTCTTCCAGCTTCGCAATCAAAAGCCGCGGATCAATACTAGGACCGTCCACAATCGTAAACAGACCTCTTTCTGCCCATTCCTGGATAGGAGCTTTTAGCTTGAAAGCTTTCAAGAATGCTTTGCGAGCAAATGAATGTTGCTTCCAGATAAACTCATCCCCATTCTTAAATAGCAAACCAACACTTGCAAAGTCTCGAATACTTGCATAGTCAAAGCCAGCAACACATGAGCGACCTTTCAAGTCGATACCAGGAGACCGTAGACAAGCTACTAATTTATCCCGAGAGGTTACATCTTTCTCAAGGTCCGCTTCAGGAAGGTTCATCCGTTTTGTCATGAACTCCTGACGGCCAGACGGTTCTAGCTCAAGGTCATCATAGTCAGCCTTAGTTCTCGCAAGAAGCCTTTTGGCGTAAGGAGTGCTTTCATCCAACATCGGATTTGCCTTTGGCCAGTTCTTCATGTCGTCCACTTCATCCGCATTGTCTAGCTTGCAGATAAAAGGGAACAACCTAAAGTCATCAACCTCTCCATTCAAGATTTGCATAGACTTTTCTATCAACTTGTCATAGAATCCCTCACGCACATATCCATTCGTACCGTTGTAGAAAGTCCGAGCATGAGCAATCTTACCAAGACCGGACCTTTGAACCTTCACAGCCTTATCATCTTCAAACTGGTGAATCTCATCAAACTCTAGACAGCCATCACGAGCTGAGTCCATGGTCTTCGGATTATTCGTCCGAAAAGAAAAGACCGAGTTGTTAGCTCGACCTGTGATAGACATTTTAGTTAGATAAAAATGGTCCTCAAGACCACGCCTTTGGATAGTCTCATAGACTTCCTCAAAAGAGACCTTCCCCTGTTTCTCAGAGTTAGCAGTGATAGTCACATCATAATCTCTGATAGGGTAGATAGGACTGATAAAAAATGAGGATCTGGCAGACATGAAACCATTCTTACCACCTCCACGAGCAAGAGTATATAGATATTCGTCAAAGTGTGGCTCCCCGTCCTCTTTCCTAAAAAGAAAAATGAACGGAGTCAAAAACAGCTGGTATTTCGCTAGAGGGAAAAAGTTCTTTTCCGTAAACCGAATGAATTTCTCAATCAGGTCATTATCAAAATATAGATCATCACGAGGATAGATTTTCTCTTTGATGATTTTAAACAGCAACTTTCTTTCTTCGTTGACGACGATTTCTCCACTCTCAGCCATTCTGATATAGTCATCAACCAACGGATGAGAAATCATAACAGATCACTTCCAGATGTCGGTTTCTCAACAGGAGAATTTTCCACCTCAAAATCAAACGACCGCTCAATCGCCAAGAGCTGATTGCTTGTTGTGTTGATTTCCTTGATGAGAGAATTCGCTTTTTGGAATCTTTGTTGGCCATTATGGACAGTGACGACAAGTCCGTCCTCATGCAGACGAGCTTTCAGCTCATAAAGTAACCTCACAAGATAAATATAGCGATTGACTTTTTCATACTGAACTGCATCCTTTTTTCTAGGACTAAAATAGCCAATTTTAGAAAGTAGCTGATTTTCTAATTCTTTTACATTTTTTTCCGAGTATTCTTCCATTACCCCCCACCCCCTTTATTTTTTTGTTAAAAATTTGGACAGTTAACCCCTCCCACCGGTTCCCAAAACCTTAAAAATACTGGATTTTTTTGACCGGGGGGTGTTATTATCCCCAAAATTCATCTGTTCTGAAACTTTTCTCAATCATTTTTTTAGATTTTCGAAATTGGAAGCGACCGTGACGTTTGTTGTGACATTCTTTGCATAGCGTTCTAAGGTTGTCTAAGTCAAGAGCGAATTCTGGATAGAACTCTAGCTCCTTGATGTGGTCAACCTCTAGGTTCTCTGTTGTAACCTTACCTTCTTCTCGACACCAAACACATTCATAATGATCGCGTTCGAGAGCAAGCTTGCGAAGTCCTCTCCATTCACCAGAATTATAAAACTCTGTTCGGTCTGCTCTTGTTGCAACTTCTATTTTCAAAAGATTATCCTCTTGATTTCCAAAATAGTTTAGTAAAATCGTCAGAACTAATTAAGGTTTGCTTAGCTGCTTTTTGGAATCGCATAATAGATTCTTTAGTTTGAGAGTCAAGAATGTATTCTCTGTTATCTCTACCTCGTATCTTGTAAATCAATTCTCGTATTAAACCTAACATACTTTTGTAAACCTCGCTATTTTTACTCTCTCAATTCCTTGTTTTACATATTCTAATGAATTCGCTACATGAGTTTTAACTCAGATTTATCAAGCGTTTGTCTGACGTGTGTGAAATGAAATCATCATAACCTCAAAACAATGAATTGATGTCAAAATAAAAAAATTAAAAGCCCTGAAACTTCGTCATGGCTCTGTCTTGTGAATCTTGGTTTTTGCCAATATATCGTAGTGAAATGCTCTGGCTTGAGTGGTTCAGTAGGTCCATTATCAGAGCGACATCCTTGGTTTGTTCGTACATGAATAAGCCAAAGGTCTTTCTCATTGAGTGAGTCGCTATATTTTCCAGACCGACTTCTTCAGCAGCTCTCTTGATAATCTTATAAGCTGTGTTAGGTTTTATGTGCTGATGCTTTCCGTTCCGACTTGGAAAGAGGAAGTCTTCATCTTTTTTGTCTTTGATGTACTGTCGCATAGCATTCTTGAATTTCTTTGGCATCTTTCGTTTGGTTGGCTTGTCTGTCTTTTCGTCGACAATCTGGACGTGCCAGCCTTTAACATGCTTTACTTTCAGTTTAACAATATCACCGATACGGAAACCAAGATTAACACCAGACAAGAAGAGCATGAGGTTACGTTGTCTATCTGACTCTTTGACTGCGCTATGCAACGTCAGCCATTCAATCATAAGCTGAACATCATCTCTATTTCTGATTGGTTCAACAACTACCACATATCCTCACCTCCTTTTTAGTGCACAAAAAAAGCAGAGGTTTTCTCTCTGCTATTCTTCATGATACTAATTTACCACGTTAAAATTATCATTTGCTATCATTCTTATCATATTTTTTAGATAATTTTAGCAACGCTTTATGTTTTGCGCGTTGAACTGTAGCTTGACTGCAATTTAGCTTAATTTGGACCTCTTTCCAGGAAAGTCCATCAATATAAAGTAGACGCATCACAATGTTTTCCACTGGATCATCGAGCGACTCAATCGCTTGAACGAGTTCGTCACGTTCGTGGTACATTTGTTTGATTTCTTTATATAGCTGTTCTGATTTGTCAATGATCAACACATTCAATTCTTCAGTTTGATTCTTGTTGCTTTTTGATTTTGGCATGCTGTCGAACTGCTGCCCTCGTAAAATACCTGATTTCAAACTGATGATTTCTTGGTGTTTTGACTTCGCTTTGATATCGATATACGGCAGAGCCTTCAGTCTTTTTTTAATATCTATCGCCAAACCTTACCTCCCATGTATCTTTTGGATTTAACCCATTTGATAATTTTACCATCGTTATTGTTATTGTGATAATCTGGCAGTCTTGCTGTTGGACTCTCTTTGTAGACTACTTTTTCAACTACCTGGATTGCAGGCATCATTTCGTCATCTATCCACCCTACAAGCCAAGCAGGGTTTACATCATAGGTTTTAGTAATCATTTCAATTTGCTTAATAGATGGATATCCACCTCGCTCATACAAATGAATTGTATTTTGTGAAACACCTGTCTCTTTTGCCATCTGTACTACAGAGAGACAAAGGCCCTCTCTAAGTTCTTTCAATCTTAGCTGCATCTTTCAAATCTCCTTGCGTATTTCAAATAATCTTGCCATCAAAGACTAATGTGATTGTACCTGTTCCGTCTTGGTGCTTAGATACTAACGCTTGACAATCTGAACCGAGCTCGATTCCTTCGATTGTGATACTTCGTTTTATGTTGTTAACGTTGACGATTGCGCCATTCGATGTTTTAATCCTCATTCTTAACCTCCAGCAAATCTTTATTTTCGTAGATGTTTCCAATGACTTTGTAATACGGTAGAAATTCCTTGGTGATGTTAATCCGATAGGTGCGACTTAGGCCATCACCGTACCAGCGACCTTTGTCTTTGTCATATTTGACAATAAAGGTATATTCTGTCTGTATCTGATGATGTAAGATATCACCTTCAAAAACTTCTGTACCTTCCTTGTCACAAAGACTAGTTGACTGCATGAGTTCGATTTCGTCAATCTTTTCATTTACTCCAAAATCTTTTCCTCTAAACAAAACGGTAGCCACGTTCCCATCGTCATCAAAACGAATTCTTTTGACTTTGCCCATTTCTTCCCATGTCCTGTGCCACCCTCTAAATTTTGGAATCATCTGGCAAATCCTCCTCTTTTACGAATACCCCGTCAATCATCTTACCTTTTCGGTCTTTGATAGCATCATACGCAATCTGCAAGCAGTTTTCTGCATCTGTCCCGTTTAAAAATGAAACAGTGCTAACCACGCTATCCAGAAACATCAAATCAGACTTGATAAGAGGTGTCTGAGTCTCATTGTGACAAATGTGAGCATAAAGTTTTTGCGCGATATTCCCCAGGCTTGAAACCATCAGCAGCAATTCAAGTTCCTGTTGATTTGCTGAAATCTGAGCACCGTTCTTGATTTGTTGCTCAAGCCCAATCAAAACCACTTGAATGTCTCCGAGCGCATCATAAATCAATTCAGATTTATCCTTCGCAATGCCCTCAAACAATTCTCCTGACTCTTCCATCAATTTCAAAAACTGTTTGATCGGATTTGCTTCATGTAAGTTTCGGTCAACAAACCACTGTTGAACCTTTTCTTCCAAATTCATTTTTGTATTCATCTTATTTTTCCTCCGTTTCTTCCGTTTCTTTAAATGATCCCATTGTCTTAATAATTTTTTCTAACATAGATTTATGTAGCGTGATGTAATTATTTTTCTTCACTTGTTCACAGAAGATACAAATTCGATCGCCAAAAAATCTGCAATTTTCAGTTAAGCGATGTCTTTCATCTGACTCTATTTGTTCCTTGTTGGCTAAGCTAACAAGGATTACTTCATCAGATTCTTTCCAATCAGGAATGCCCATGCATTTGTGTAGATTTTCAAATACTAAATCGGTTAAAATATCTCTAGCCATTATTCTCCTCCGTTTTCAAGATCACAGTCTATAAACCATTGTTTGACTTTATCTATTGTGTTCATTTTTATCCTCCAAAGTTACTGAACGGAACTTCCCATCTGTAATTATCATACTTACGCACGATATCTTTTAAAATTTTACCTTTTGAGATTTCAATTTCTTGTGTAAATTCCATACCCATTTCAAACGTGAATATCTTAATGTCAACATTGAATTTATCAGAGATTTTTATGTAATCGTCTGGGATAGCTCTCCATGCCTGCTCAAAATTATCAAGTTCGATGATAAGAAAATCATCATCAAGAAAAATTTTAAAACTATCATTGTCAATAAAAGCACGTTTTGTTCCATTGATGTAAAAATAAGAGTCCGTTGTAGAAAAAGTGATTATCTCACCATCTGCATCTTCTTCAATTGTGATGTCTCCAACAGCTGAAAACATATATTTTAAAGCCGATTTAATATTTGCTGCATATCCTCTTAGTTTAATTGTTCCTTGTGCAAAATTTGCCATATCTACATCCTCGTTAAAGGTGAAAACTATAACCTCACCTCATCCCAATTCTTTTGCGATAGCAGCAATCACATTGACTGTCACGCTATTTCCTGCTTGCTTGTATAATTGACTGTTAGAATTGACTTCTTGAGCTTTATCAAAAGCCCAATCAGGAAAACCTTGTAACCTCCAACACTCACGAGGTGTTAGCTTTCTAATTCTAAAGTCAGGCTCTACCACCCCTTGACTCTCTCCAGTCAAGAGAGTATTTGCTCTCTGCTTACCTACTCGCCCTCTTCGCGTCTTAGAGTTTGGGTGTGATAGGTTCACGCTATCGCCAATCGTTGCCTCAGTGTATCCTTGAGAAGTTGCCTCTGTTATTTTTAAAACATTGTTTTCGTGATAGCTATTACTTGTCAAAGTAGGAGCGATGTCATGTTCTCCGCCTTGATTATAACCATGACCTCGTTGAATGATTTTAGGTTCAAGTCCTCCGCCTTGACAGGCTCTGATTGTTGGTGCGATGCCATCTGTTTCGTAAACCACTCCACATTGATTAAAATTGGGTTGCAATACCCCAAATTGTTTTATGGTATTACTTTTTATAGCTATCTTTTGCCCCTCTCCTTTATTCGTTGTTAGTGTAGGAGCTAGGCCGTCAGCTTGATAGACTTCTCCATTCATGCCGATACCAGATGGGTTGACATTACCGATTTTTACGACTGATTGGCTACTAATTGACTGACTTTCTCCGCTGAGAGGAAAAACGTTTCTGGTACGTTGTCCTCTAAGATGTCCGATAATGAACACACGCTCCCGATTTTGTGGCACTCCAAAATTCTTGCTGTTAAGAACTTGCCATTCCACATCATACCCCAGTCCGTCCAAGGTTCGGATGATGGTTTCAAATGTAGCCCCCCCGTCATGGTTGAGCAATCCTCTGACGTTCTCAAGCAATAGATATTTAGGTCTGAGAATAGATGCGAACCTAGCAATCTCAAAGAACAAAGTTCCTCGAGAATCTTCAAAACCTCGTCTGTTTCCTGCAATTGAGAAAGCCTGGCACGGAAATCCTCCACAGATAATGTCCACACGTCCGATTCCTCGAATAGACTCATCTGTGACTCTTGTAATGTCATGTAATTCAATTTCTCCCTTCGTGTCGTGTATAGCTTTATAACTGGCTCTTGCGAATTTATCAATCTCACAAAAACCTATACATTCATGACCGGCGGATTCCATTCCAAGACGAAATCCACCGATGCCTGCGAATAAATCTAGGAATTTCATAACCTCACCTCATCTCCAACTTTCACCTTGTCATATAAATCTTTCGTTACTACGAAAATGCCATAATCTCGAATTGTGATTGTATATAGCTTTCCGAATTGTTCTTTCTCGACGACCTTACCGAATATCTCAGCGCCTGCATTATCCGCCTTGTAAATAACCATCGGCTTCTTTTCTTCCAAATCTCGAATCCTGTCCATCTGCCAGATATTCAACCCAGCAGATAGAACAATCCAAATTGCGATAAATCTTTTCATGTCTCCTCCTCAAAATAAAATTTGCCATCAAAGGGTTTAATTTCAATAATTCCATAATCTAAACCAAGTCTTGCAATAAATGGCTTGGTTATTCGTTCATGTAGCGTCATCATCTGTTCTCTAAACTCCTCTAGCAAAAAGGTGGATTTGTAGAAATTACATTGATAACAAGCAGGCATGTAGTTATCAAAATTATCTTCTCCACCTCGATAGTGAGGGTGTAAATGATCTACTCTCAGAGTTTTCAAGTCCAATTCCTTGCCACAATATGCGCAGTGACCGCCATATTTATCTAAAACTCTTTGCCTAGTGCTTTTAGATATGCTTTTTCGTTTCAATCTGTGACCTCATTTCTCAATTCAAAGCCAATTCCATATAAGAGCAAATCATTTTGAAAGTCAACGAATGCTTCAATCATCTCAGCTTCTTGAAAGTCGTATTCCTCAACCGTACTTAAGAAATCATCAATATCATCTCTTTGCACACTTCCGTGCTCTGTCTTTGTGTGTTCCATGGCTTGTTCATAGCCATCAACATCAATTGTGTAGTAGATTTTGCCACCTGAATAATCATATTTGTAATTCTTGATAACCATCACTCAACCTCCTCAAAATAACTGTGAAATTTACTTAAATTTACAATAGCGACCTCTTCAACAAAATGCTTCTCAATGTCAAAGTCTGGGTCATTTTTGCTAAACTCTTTCTTAATAGCTTTTTCAGCCAGCGAAGGTAAAGCAAATATACTTGCTCCATTTCTTAAAGCGAGCGCTTGACCATATTCGTTCACTATTCGATAACCCACATCAAACGGTCTGATTTCCGTTGGGATTCTTATGCGTTTGCTTTGGTTCTTCATTCCTTCTTCAAGCGTTTGTACCATCACTCTACCTCCTCAATCTCAATCCCTGAGCAATCGAACACCCAACTCATGCCATTTTCTTCTAGTTCAGTTTTGGTATGATATTCTGAGTAGAATACCCCATCGTAGCTAGAGAAGATATAATCTTCGTCTTCAGTGTGATAGTACAACTTTTGACCACTTGATTTCAGAGTTACAATATATCTTTTCTCTTTATCTACCTCATAGCCTAGAATCCAAGCAAGACAGAATTTTTCAATATTTTTTGCGTAAAACCAATCAGGAACTTTCTTGTCATAATGATCTTCAATTTCTCTCATTGCGCCGTAAACATGGAAGTTGTTTTTCTTTTTAAATTCTATATATTCCGCCACAAACTGCGGAATTGTGACTTTTTCTGGTTCGTCTAGCTGTTCGATTAGCTCTAAAACGGTTTCCTTATTTATACGTGGTATATTCCATGAAAGCGTATATTGTAAATTATTTATTTTCTCAATTAATTCTTGCTTATTCATCTTCCGCATTCCCTATTTCTACTCCTAATTCAACAAGTTCTTGCTTTAACATTTCAATTCGATTCTGGATGGCTTCTGTGATTAAGCCAGACAATATCTCATCTGCTCTGATTTCTTTTGAAAGAAATCCAAGAGCTGATTTAAGAATATAATTAATCTCTTTCTTTGTAATGATAAGATCATTCCAGCACTTGCGTTTAACTTCTAAGAAATATTCATACTCTTTAATCAATTGATTGATTTCTCTAGCTTTGTTTAAGTCTTCAAGCTTCATCTTCTCTTCCTCCATAAATCAAATAAACTGCAATAACTAACTGAGATATGCCTGGTAAATAGCCAACCCAATCATCAAACTCCTTAGATTTTGGCAACCAATCCTTAGTAGCACCCAAATCATAGTCTGTAGGTTTTTCATCCGCGAAAATACATTCCATCGCTCCCATAAACGTCATGCCATCTTCTGTCATTTCCCAGAAATAGTCCGCCCGATCTTTCACAGCTTGTGGTAAATCTTGTTTGGGAGGTTTGGACTTCCCGTCTTCTACCGACCAGCCGTATACTCCATTAACTTTTTTCTTTAAATCTTCCATCATCTTCTAACTCCTTCAATTGCATTTTCATTTTATTTAGTCTTTTCTTCAAAAATTCACGATGAGCAGTCCGCCCTTGTGCGACTTGTTTATCGTACAGCTTTGAATACTTCTCGATTTCCTGCTCTGTTATTTCGATTGAGTGTTTCAATCCGTCAATCACTGTCTGTTTGCTATATTCCATGGTTTATCTAACCTGTAAAAATCCAGCTCTTGCCCCTCATGGCTCAAAGACACAAGAGCTAGCAAATTCTTTATACGTCATTCGTCCAAGTCTGACGCATATTCTAGCTCGCTTTTAACGTGGTTCGCGGCACGTTGATTTTGTTGCTAAATAATAGCAATCTACAGCTCCATAATCAAAACGTACATCGTCTTTTCCGATATATTTTTTGAATTTTGGTCTTGTGATACCTGAGAAAGCCCATTGATGGTCTTTCATTCGTTCGATAAGTTCATCTACATTGTTAAAACTTCCGAGGAAAAACTTGCAGTGCCCATTGTAGACGAATTAAAGTTCTAACATCAATACCTCCTGTCCTTCATCCCAGCTGGATACACAAAGCACCTGCCAGTTGCTCCCTCAAAGATGCGACTTGATAGCGCACCATTCCCAAAATCGTCAGAGTAAAGTTCTTTAATCTCTTCGCTATTCAAATTCGTGTTGATAATCGTATTCGTCCGATTATCCAGGATCTTGAACAATATCTGATGCGCCCATTCATTCCGCTTCGTATCAGCTTTTCGACTCTCTTTCCCAAGGTCATCCAAGAAGAGGAAATCAACCTCAGAAAGTAGCTTGACCATCTTCGCTTCTGAAAATCCATTGTCAAACTCAAAGCTTTCTCGAATCTTGTCGAACAAGGTCACAACCGACACAAAGAGCACACTTTTCGGTTCATCATAAGACTTGAACTGCTCATTGAGAAACCGAGCAAAGCCATAAGTCAGATGACTCTTACCAACACCAGACGGACCAGTGATGATAGCATTGCCAGTCTCACCTTTCGCATAGCAACGCTCCAAACGCTTCACGAAATTCATAGCATTTTCATCGATGTCAACTCGAATTTCATAATCATGTAGTGACTTGCTGGCCAACTTGCTTGAAACGATGCTATCGCGAGCAAAGACCTCGTAAGTATCTGATAGCTTGCTTTTAACTTCAGATTCCATATTCAGTTGCTTTTCAAAACATCGGATATTCTCTTTCTCGCATTCAGGACATTGACTGATTTTCTCAACCTTTCCCTTGACAGGGATTTTAACAGACCAAAGATGGCATCCATGGATTTCACAGACATCATCAAGAACCGTTCTAGTTTTGAATTGTTTAAACTGCTTCATCTAAAAACCTAGCCTTTCGTCAACCGTACTAGTCAAGATTGTAGAGCGTTTTGGCATAGGCTGATTCAGATAATTGTCCATCTTATTGCCGAAAAGCGTTTGTGGTTGCAGATACTGTTCATACTCTGTACCTTTCCACTTCGCTACCATGACATCCACAACCTTTTTAAAATCTTCAAGGACATAGCCTTCTTTCAGTCTTGCCTTGATAAACTTTTGATGACTAGCAGTATTTACCTTGAAATTCTTCTTAGCTTTCAGATTGAGATAAGAAATAACTTCCTTACAAATCGACAATTTATTATTGTTATTCTCAGTATTAGTATTCTCAGTCTTGATTGTGTGTACTTTTTGCACTTCCGAAAGTGTATTTTCTACACTTCCAATGTGTACTTTTTGCACTTCCTGAAATGTACTTTCTACACTTCCGTTTAGAGCATCAAGATAAATACGGTTCGGTAAGTTCATTCCCTGTCTGACTTCCGTCATTAGACCAGCATCTTTTAATTCCTTTTTGATTTTGATAATCGTCTTATTGCTATTACAATTTAAGTCAATCATCAACTGTTCATTTGTGTAATACTGAAAGACATTCCCTTCTTTATCATGCCATCCATTTTTTAAAGATAGTTCTAACCTATCAAATAAAAGCATATAGAGCATTTTAGCGTTATTACTCAATGTCTTATATTTTTCATCATAGATGAATGGCTTTGGAAATTTGAAAAACGATAAGAAACCAGTGACTTCACTTTTTTTAATCATGGTTATACCTCCTCCACACTTGAAAATTTTGTGTATTCCTTATGAAAATACAACTTCACCGTCCCAAGACTCCCGTGTCGGTTCTTTTCTAGGATCAGCTCCGTCACGTTATTCGCTTCTTGACTGTCTGCTTGCTCTTTCTGGTAATAGGCCTCACGATACAAGAATGCTACGATATCAGCATCTTGCTCAATCGAGCCAGACTCTCGTAAATCTGCTAACATCGGCCGTTTGTCTTGTCTCTGTTCAACTGCACGACTTAATTGAGATAAGGCAATGACTGGGACTTTTAAATCTTTTGCAAGTATCTTCAATTCCCTAGAAATCTCAGAAACTACCTGCTGACGATTCTCGCCTTTTGACCCAGTGATCAGTTGCAAGTAGTCAATGATAATGACTCCAAGCCCTCCCATCTCCTGGGCAAGTTTTCGAGCTTTTGACCGTATCTCAGAGATACGAATACCAGCCGTATCATCAACAAAAATAGGTGCATCATATAGATTTCCTTGAGCATGCACTAGCCTACTCCATTCCTCCACACTCAGATTCCCAGTTTTGAGATGATAGCCTTCTACCATTCCTTCAGCTGCCAACATCCGCTCAATCAAGCTTTCCGCCCCCATCTCAAGTGAAAAAATAGCAACAGGCTTCTTCTCTTTTACAGCGACATATTGAGCGATATTCAGTGCTAGAGCCGTCTTACCCATAGCAGGACGGGCAGCAAGGATAATGAGATTATCCTCATGAAGACCAGTCGTAATCTTGTCCAGTCCAACGAATCCAGTAGATAGACCTGTCACAACTCTATCTGTCTGAGAGCGAGTCTCGACCATCTGCATGTGTGTATCAAGTATATCAGCCACATTACGAAATCCAGTACCTGTATTCTGATTGCTGATGTCAAGCATGGACTTTTCAGTTTTAGCAATGATATCACTGATTGATACATCGCCTTGATAGGCACTAGATAACGAATCCGACAAGTCAGCGATTACCTTTCGGAGCGTAGCCTTTTCTTTCACAAGCTTCGCATAATGCTCTACATTTTTTGATGTCGGTGTGGAATTTACCAACTCGACAATGTAGTTTATACCCCCGATATTTGAGATCTCTCCCTGATTTGTAAGGGCAGAAATCATAGTAGTAGCATCGATTGGCTCACCTTTTTCAAGTAATGACAACATTGTTTTAAACACAATCTTGTTTGCAGGCTTGTAAAAATCATCTGGAGTCAATTCGTCTGCTAGTGATGTCATTGTTTCTGGTGAGATAAAGACTGCACCCAGAACCGACTGCTCTGCAACTAGATCATGAGGTAGTATTCCAAAATCATCACTCATGCGCTATTCCCCCAATATTTTTCTAGATCAACATTCATCACTGCAGCAATATTTTTTTGCTCGGTCAAAATTTGTCTGCGATAAGGAGCAAGTCCAGCTTGTCGTTCCTCCTCACTTCGTGGCAAGTAATAGCCGTTGGGCTTCATCTTCTTAGCTACTATAGGATGCCTAAAATTCACACGCAAACTTTCGATAATCTCCTCCAGCTTGCGCTTCGAGAGTCCGGTCTCTAAGCGGATTTCACTCGCTTGAATGGGCAAATCGAAAGTAGCACAATTCATGATCATGTTTAACACACGTATTTCCATCTCGCTCATATCACGACTAACAATCATGTCCTAGCTCCCCATTTGCGTTGATTTCTTCTAGATTCCAAAGTCATTTCTTTGTAGAGCAAGCGACCATTTTCTTCTAAGAGATTCGCATTTTGACTTCTTAGAAGATCATTATTTCTTGCTTCTTCCTGATAGTCCTGAGCCAGCCTGTCATAGTCTTCGATACATGCCCGAAAAACTTGTGGTACGTCCTCAATCGATGAAGGAAGTCCGACAGGTGGTTGGGTGTCATATGTAGATTTTCTGTCACAAATTCTCAGGTTTCTTCGAGCAACTTCTCTGAAATCTTCTGCTTTTTCAATGATGACCACTACATTTTGCTCATCCGATTTCTCATTTTTAGCCGTAACCACCATCAGGATGAAGATCCCGATAAAGATAGTCAATAAGCCAAGCAATTGGCTTGATAAGGTTGGTTCTGTCATTTTACGTTCTCCTTATGCTCTTAATTTTCGTACTTCTTTCTCTAATTCCAAAATCTCATAAACATCATTGATATCATACATAATATCTTTCCCTTGCTTACGAAATCTTAATCCTTTGCGTTCTAACTTCTTAATATATCCGTGAGTAAAGCCGAACTTCTTCATCAAAGCTTGTTGATTGAGTGGCATGCGATCATTCTCTAACTGCTCCTTGACCTGCTTTTCAGCAAAAGTCAATAATTGGTTCGTGAACAATTCAGCACTTTCACCATCTAATCGTAACTGTAACGTTATACCTTCCATTTTTTACATCCTCTCAACTATGCGGGCAAACATTTTTGTGATATAATGGTTTAAATTGTTTTAGTATGCGCCTGATTGCCGTCAGGTGCTTTCTTTGTTTAAAAAGTCTTACTTTCCATCGCCCTGAGTTCTATTTCATGGCTGACTTGTCTAAATAGCTTCTCACACGCTATTTTAGCTTCTCTGTACGTTGTAGATTCGCTGATAAAGTAATCAGCAAGTTCAATGATTTTATCTTCCATTCAGCCCCCTATTTAGAAAATGCTTACTCCTTGTTTTTTCCAGTAGTCAATAAAATCTTTTTGTGCTTGCCCGTTATATCCACAAGCAAGAAAGGCTAATCCGTAATTGTCCGTACTATTCAATTTATCCACCAACAAATCAAGGTTTGATTTGACAAATTTTTTCAATCCTTTTATATCTCCGCATGGATAGAAAAGTTTTTGTCCGTCGATTTCAATTTGCCATACCCATCCAAGAGGTGTTTTGTCATAAATGTATTTGATTTCCATTTTTCTTTCTCCTCAAATCCTTCCTACTAATTGCGGTTAAACCGCAATGCTGTGTAAAAAAATAATGTCATCAATAGACACACCAAAAGTAGCAGCAATTTGATAAGCTTGTGTTACAGTAGGTTCTGTTTTTCCTCGCTCCCAATTTCCCCAAGTATCAACAGAGACATCAATAGCCTTGGCTGCATCCGCTTGTCTCCAATTTTTTAGAGTTCTCAATGTTTTAAGAGTCATTTTCTGCATCTTACAGTCCTTTCTAGATTTTTTATAATTGAGTGACTCAACTATGATTCTATTATAATGCGGTTAAACCGCAATGTCAAGTGTTTTTTGCGTTTTTATCGTATTTTTTTATTTTTTTCTTTACTTTTTTGCGTTTTTGCCGTAATATATACTATATAAAGGAGTGATACAAATGAGCGATAATAAAAGTAAAGAAATTTTCTCTGCGAACTTGGAAAAGTTAATGAGTAGCAGAGACATCGATAGAAATAAACTTTGTTCTGATTTAGGATTAAAATACACTACTGTAAGAGATTGGTTAAAGGGTATAACTTATCCTCGGATAGGGAAAATTGAATTACTTGCGGACTATTTCGGTGTTAATAAATCAGACTTGATAGAAGATAAAACTCAAGAAGTAAAAATCCCTACTTCCCCTCTTGTTCAAAAAATAACCGAAAAAGTTGTAAAGTTGTCAACTCCAAGAAAACAAAAAGTTCTGAACTTTGCTAATGAACAATTAAAAGAGCAGAATAATAAAGTGATTATGTTTGAGGAAAAGCTTTTTGAATACCGTGTTTTTGAAAAACTTTCAGCTGGTAATGGTTACTCTTATTTTAACGACGGAAACTATGATACTGTTTTTTATAATAAAGATTTAGATCATGATTTTGCCTCTTGGGTTTTTGGTGACTCTATGGAACCTAAGTTTCAAAACGGAGAGGTTGTCCTCATAAAAGAGACTGGTTTTGATTATGACGGAGCGTTCTATGCCGTTGATTGGGACGGTCAAACGTATATTAAAAAGGTCTATCGTGAACCTGATGGATTACGTTTAGTCTCCCTTAATCCAAAATATAAAGATAGGTTTGCACCCTACAATGAGGATCCTCGTATTATTGGAAAAATAGTCGGAAACTTCATGCCATATGAAAATTAAGGTTAAGGTGCTTATATGTTTACTACTCTTACAGAAAAGGAAATCAAAGCACTCATAGATGAACACAGAAAAACAATTAGTAAACTGGAGAACCACAGGTCTTTGATAGCCTTTTTGGTTTTGCTAACCTTAATTTCTGTTTTTCTTCTTAGTATCGTTGGAAATATACTACTAACAATTTTCTCTTTTATTATCGGTAGTTTGGTTCTTCTCTTTTTGATTGGTGTTTTTCCTAGGCAATCGAATACTGAACAACTAGAGTATGAAATTGAAGAGCTGAATAAACTATTGGTTGTTCGAATAGAAGATAGAATTAAAAGCCAGGAGATTGACGAGAGAACTATTTATGATGTTGTTCTGAAAGTGAAAGGAATATCTTATCACCAAGAAGCTTTCTCAGATTTATGCCAAGAACTCATAAAAGAATCAGATGATGCACCTTATTTAGGGTATACTGCTAAAGAAATTAAAGAGGAATTGATTTTTAGTGATAGATTTTACAAATATTCCCTCTTTGAACTTTCAGATGTAGACTTTGTCCCTGAAATAGATAACCAATTTGACCCTAATGCAGTTAAAATTGTGGTTCGAGGTTATCACTTAGGCTATGTGACTAAGTCTAAGAATAGAAAAGTATTAAGATTAACAACAGATCCAAATAATGAAGTTGTAAAAATTGCTAAAATTTATGGCGGTGATTACAAAGATATTGATCCAGAAAGTGATAGACTTCGTACTGTCAAGGATTCATTCAAGATACAAATTGAGTTGAAAGTCTTCAAAAAATAAAAAAATCCCCACGCTCTCCATCGCCAAACTTTGAGTGTGAGGATTCAACCTTCCATCTAGCAATCAATGGAAAGGATGATAAAAAATACAACTATAGTCTATCATAAATTCTACACCTTTTCAACTATGCGGGCAAGCAATCGAAAAGAAAGGACAATTTATGATAAAAAAATACATTACAAAAAAAGGAGAGACTAGATATCTCTTTCAAACATACCTGGGCATAGACCCTGCAACTGGAAAAGAAAAACGCACAACACGCCGTGGTTTTAAAACCATTAAAGAGGCAAAGGCTGCCGAACGTGACCTTCTCTTAGACGTTGAAGAAAATGGTTTTTCCAACAATGAGGATTTCCAGAACTCTACTTTCGCTGAAGTCGCTGAGTTATGGCTTGATAGCTATAAAAGCACTGTAAAACCAACAACCTATCAGAATGTCAAGAAAAAACTTGATATTATGATTGACTTGTATTTTACAGATATGAGGATTCAGCAGATCAGTGTAGCTTATTGTCAGAAGGTTGCTATAAAATTAAGTAATCGCTATGTCCTCTATTCCAATTACTACTCTGTCATTAGCCGTATTTTTAAGTATGCCACTTCTATTAACATCATTAAGTCAAATCCCTTAGACAAGATTCTCAAGCCTAAAAATAGGCCCTTAAAAGGCAAAGAAAACCACTATACAAAACAGGAGCTAACAGATTTTCTTAAAGTTGCCAAAGCAAATTTTAAGCCTGTAGACTATACCTTTTTCCACTTACTCGCTTTTTCTGGGTTGAGAACTGGAGAAGCTATCGGCCTCATGTGGTCAGATGTTGACTTTGAAAATAAACGGTTAAGCATTTCTCGCACGGCTGTCGTGATTGGCAAAAAACAAACTGTTCAGGAGCCTAAAACCAAAAGGAGTACGAGGGTTATCACCTTAGATGATGAAACTCTGAATGTTTTGAAACTCTGGAAACGACAGCAAATAAAAGAATATTTTCGGGCTGGTGTGCCTTACAAACCTGATTCGAATTATATTTTTACGAACGACATGGGAGGATGGCTTCTGGGTGCAACTATGAAAGTGAAGCTTATCAGATTCTTTCGTAAACACAAAAATCTTAAAAAAATTTCGCCTCACGGATTTAGGCATACACATGCTTCTCTCCTGTTTGAAGCTGGTGTTACAGCGAAAATCATTTCAGACAGACTCGGTCACAATAATGTTCAAATCACCCTTGATATGTATACTCACATCAATGATAATCAACGTGTTGAAGTCGTTGACCAGCTCATGGATTTCATCCGCTCCAGCTAAAAGTAAAGTCGTATTCAATCTCGTATTCACTTTTGCTTAACACGCTAGAAGTCCACTGGTTTCAAAGGATTAGCAAGCTGTGTACTATTTATGGTATAATGAAAGAATGAAATACCCAAAAATTGATTTAAAAACCATCCGTCTGCAGACTAGGCAATTTCAGGCTGAAAATCCCCGCCTCTTTCTCGTCTATCTCTTACCTAGCATACTGGTCATCTTATCAGGCTTTCTCAACCCTTTGGCTCGTCTCCAAGAAAGTGTTTTAGAGCAATCCTTTTTCAGCATGCTGGCACAAGTGCTCCAAGCCTATCTGTTCCCGCTAGTTGTTTCTTTTGTGAGCACGATTTTTCTAGCAGGTGCTGCCTTTGCGACACTCAGACTCCTCAAGAATCCTGATACAGAACTCTCAGTAAAATCAAGTCTAACCCTCTTTGCTGAAGAGCGCTTCTCGCAAACCTTCCTGACCCTGCTCCTCAAACGTTTCTACCTCTTTTTATGGAGCATTCCAAACTTAGTAGGCGTTTATTTTCTCTTTTATAGCAATCTCTTGGCTCGGAGATTTGTCGCCCTACATCCTGAATTTCCAAAACTAGACCTCTCATCCGTTGAAACCGAGCAATTCCTTATGGCCTTTGGCCTCTACTTTTTCGCGAGCCTCATCTTGATGATTGTGGGAAACATCCTCTACGTTCCTCAACATTATGCCTACTCGCAGGTAGAATTCCTCCTCTGCGACACTCTGGATTTAGGACAGGCTAAACCCCGTCAAATCCTGAAAACCAGCCGTTTCTTGATGAAAGGTTATAAATTCCAGCGCTTTGTCCTTGACTTACAACTACTTCCTTGGTACTTCCTCAACTGGATTACCTTTGGAATTGCTAGTTTCTCAATCCTTCCCTATATCCAAAACAATCACATCTTCTTCTACAGAGCCCTACTAGCCCGTAAACGCCGTAAGGGATAAGAGCATACAAAAACCAGTATCTTTCAGGACGCTGGTTTTCTTATTTCAAAAGTAACATACTCAGCAGAGTCAAAATAGCAGGCCCACCTTGCTTCAGAAGAATCTTCTTGTCTGCTGTCAGAGAACCGTAGGTCGCTGCACCAAGCACAAATAAAACAAAGATGGTCACAATTTCCAAACTTTGTGAGAAATAAATCCCGTACAAGAGAAAGACACCTATCAAAGCATTATAAATTCCTTGGTTTTTAAACAGTGAGGTGACAGAGGATCTAGTCAACTCTTCCTTGTCCATATTAAAGACTCGGCTGGTTGCATCTGATTGGGTTGCCATACTCTCCAAATAAAAGATATAAAAATGTTCGAGGGCAACAAGGGTTGCTAAAATAGTAGTAATGATTGACATCGTTTTCTCCTTAAAATTCTATTTTTTCTAGACCTGACACTAGTTTCGTCAGTAAAGTTGTTAGCTCTTTCTGCTCGGCTGTCGATAAGATGCTCTCCATCTGTTCCTTCACTCGCAAATGATGTTTAGGCGGACTGACTAAGAGTTGATTCTTGGCTTCTTGGGTTAATTCAACTAAGACTTCTCGCTGATTGGCCGGATTACGCTTGCGACTGACATAGCCCTCTGACTCTAGTATCTTAAAATGACGGGTCAAGGCCGCCTGGTCGATTTGCAACTTCTCCTGAACGGCAATCTGGTTGCAGGGTGACTGCTGCAGTAAAAACTGCAAGATTTGATAGCGGGTCAAACTAATTCCCAATTGGCGTTCGAATAGTTGTGTCATAGACTGATCTGCCAACCGTAGTTGATACAGTAAATCATGGATTGCTACCATAAATCTTTCCCCTTTAAAGTTGATTCATCAATGATTGACTTATCAAGTATAATGCAATCCAAAAAATAAATCAAGAAATATGCTTAGGCTTTTCTTGATTTATTACTAACGTTTCGATCTTCTCACTAACCTACTAGGTTGATACTCGCAATTTCTCCACCGATCTTGACAAGAACTTCTACCGCATGCCCAGCAAAAATATCTTCTTTATCTCCATAATAAAGAGTCAAATCCCCCGCTTCGCTGATAGACAGTTCCCCCAGATACAAAGAATTATAAAAATAGTCCTCTGTTAATACTTCGGCATCTCCGTCTGAAGCTAGCCAGTCCTCTGCTGTTTCCCACATCTCTTTTACTATAACGTCTCGGATTTCAGAGTCTCTTCGGTCAATATCCCTGACAAATGTTTTCAAGTGCCCAAATGATTTTGGTGGTAAGCTGGCATCTTCATTTGCATCCAACATCACGCTAACCTTGCTTCCCGCAAGATCCATACTTCCCTCAAACCATGAATAAGCCCTATTTAAAGTGAATTCGCCCATAGAATCTTTGATGACGACTGGTTTAACATATTCTGCAATCAGAGCCTCTAATCTACTATCCGACTGCCCATCTTCAATGTATTCCAGTAGACGATAACAGTTATTTGCTACTGCTGCCATATAAGGTTCTAATTGCCTTTGTGGTCTTTTCTGACATTTGATGTGATGAATCTGATAGGGCTCGAATCTATAGCTATAGAGCAAGCCCTTTTCTTCATATTCCTCTGGACTCACCAACCACTCCAAACGCCCCTCTATTTTCGAGAACTCCTTTGTCTCCACATTCACACTTGCTACAAAATGAACCGAAGGCAACTTCCAGTCATTCTTCAAAACAGCCGCGCCTCCCACATTTTTTAAGGTGATAATCAAGAGTTCAACGACTTCACCACAAAATTCTTTTTCAAAGTCATCAATGGTTTTCTCAAATGTTTTTTTCAAACTATTCATCATAGTGTTGCCACCTTCTACTAAAATAAAAATACTTGATTTTCAGTCAACTTCAGTTTGATTATAGCATAGATTTGAAAACATTTCGACTTAAAATAACAAAAAGAAGCCTCAAATCTTGCGAATTTTCAGCTTCTTTTTCTATTAGTTCATTGAAACGTGAACATGGTCATAGTGGTTTTCGGTCACACTACCACGATCCGGCATTGGATTCCACGTATAGGCTGGTCCATATTTACTATCGTATGGAGCGTAGAAACGTTGTTTCCAAATGATATAGTTGATACCATGGCTAGCCATATTTTTGACTGCATATTCTGCAATTTGATCTCCGAGTGCTGAACTCACTGGAACCATAAAGTCGATGGCCAATCCTTTACCATGGTCTCCACTGTCACCAGGACGGTAGCCGCTAAAGGATGTAATTCCAAACAAATTGGCAATTTCTTCTTTGAAGGCTGCAGTTTGTGGTTGAAGACCAGCATTCTCAGACTTAGCTACAGCAAGTCCTGCATAGTCAGGAGCCGCTGGAGCTGAATAAGTTCTTGAAGGAGCTTGGCTTTGCTCTGCTTGATAAGTCAAAGTTGTAGTATCAGAATTTGTTGTTTCTTCTGCTGCACTTGTTCCTGTTGTATCAGCAGGCGTTTCAGTTGCTGGAGCAGCTGCTACTGGTGCTTCTGCTGGAGTTGTTGCTGCCGTTTCTTCGGTAGCTGGATTCGCAGTTTGAGGAGCTTCTTCTTCAACTAGGCGAGTTGTTTCTGCTACTGGTGCTTCCGCTGGAGTCGTTTCAGCTGTTTCTTCAGCTACAGGTGTTTCTGTAGATGGTGTCTCCTCAGCAACTGTCGCTGTCTCAGAAACTTCTGAACTTGGCGCTACTTCTGTTGGTTTTTCAGTCTCTGTTACAGTTGGAGCTTCCTCAATCGGTTGAGAAAGGTCTTCTACTTGAACTGTTTTTTCATCGACTGTCACTTGATTTTTCGTCAAATCAGCTGTCGCAGTTGTCACTTCTTCACTAGCATCTGCTTGAGGAGTTTGGATTTCAACTTCCGTTACCTCTTCTGCCTCATTGACAGTTGTAGTGAGGACAGTATCTGGGAAAATCAAGTCCATATTGGTGATTTTGTTCAAATTTGCAAGAACTGTGACATCTACACCCAAGGCTTCTGCAATGGTGCTCAAGGTATCACCATACTGTACTGTATAGCTTGTTTTGTTGTTCGTTTTAGTCAAATCGTTTTGGATTTGCTCAACACTACGTGCAGTCCAAAGGACTTCTTCTGCTTGGGTTGCCAATACTGGGGCAAATGACAAGGCTACTGTTGAGGCAAAAATCATTCTTTTCTTCATTCGTTCCTATTCCTTTCAAATGAGTACCCGTCTATCATAACACAAAAAAAGCAGAAAAAAAGCCCTCTCGGGCCTATTTAATAGAACTGTCTATTCCTTGTAACAAACTCGATTACTTGAAATAGTTTGTTAGGTCTCTGTCACACAACTGACACAATCTTATCGTTACTTACTCTCAAAAATATGAAGAATATCTGCCAGTGCTTGAATCATGTGGTTGCCTTCAAAAGAAGATTCTAAAAAGTTGATGCTTTGAATACCGCTATTCTGGGCAAATTCCACATCCAAAGTCCGGTCCCCTATATAATAGGTCTTCTCAGGATTCAGCTGATACTTGTCTAGCAGATAGTTAGTCGCTTCTGGACTGGGCTTGCGTGCAAAACCACTCTGACTGGTTAGAATCTCTGTGAAATAGGACTCCAACCCCAAGTCTCTTAGGATAGTAAAAGCATTGTCCCCCTTATGAGTATAGACAAACTGCTGAATCCCTGCTTGGTCTGCCCAAGCTAGCACTTCACGCGCACCTGGCATCAAAACTACCTGAGCATTCTTCTCAGACAGACTCTGGGCACGCACCTGATTGAGCACTTCCGCATCCAACTTTCGCTCTTCTGCCACCTGCTCCAGCAAATCCTGCACAGAATACTTGAGGATAAAGTCTCTCACTTTCTCCTTATCATAAGGAATAGCAAACTGACCAAAAGTCTCCTCAATCCCTGATAAAATCGCTTCGTAAGAGTCCAATAAAGTCCCGTCTAAATCCCAAATAAAGGCTATTTTTTGCATCTCCTATCCTTTCAACATCATATAACGTTGGTAACGGTAACGAAGAAATAACCAGCGAAAACCATTATCCAAGAGAGTCCCTGCCCAAATACCAGGCAAGCCCCAACCAAGAACAATACCCATCAGATAGGCTGTCCCTATGCGGATACACCACATCCCAATACTTGTCGCATAAAAGGGAAGGCGAGCATTCCCCAATCCCTGCCAAACTGCCGTATAAATAACTGTCCCTGTCGCCATAGGAGTTCCTAGTAGAGAGAAAAGTGTCACTAGAACACTAGCCTCAACAGCTAGAGAATCCGTCGTATAGAGATGAGTTAGTGGTATCCCTAAGGCATAGATACTGAAAGTTAAGGGCAACATGAGAAGTAGAGAAAGCCAAAAGGTTTGCTTGCTTACCTTGTCTACTCTTTTCCAGTTATTCTCTCCAACTGCTCGAGCCACCTGCATGACCGTTGCCGTAGCGACGCCAAAGGCAGGCATGTAGTTAAACTGGGTCAAGACTTCTCCGACTGCATTTCCAGCTACTGCCTCCGTCCCAAAAGAAACAACTAAGGCAATGATGACGACATCTCCAGCTCTCATCATGAGACGTTCTCCTGCTGCCGGTATAGCCAAAGTCAACAAATTCTTATCTAAACCAAAAGTCGGTTTCTCAAAAGGTAGCTTTAATTGCGACCACAAAATCACAAGACCAACTAAACGAGACAGAATAGTCCCCCAAGCAACACCCGCTATCCCCATATCAAGAACAAAAATAGCTAGACTGGAAAAAAGAATATTCAAGGCATTGGATAAAAGACTAACATAGAGAGGTAGACGTGGATTATGCGTTGAACGAATCAAGGCACCCAAACTGGTCATCAAGCCCAAGAGAACAATCGATCCGCCTACTAAAGATAGGTAGAGTCCACCACTTTCGGCCACAGCCTGCTCAGTTCCCAAAAGTCCTATCATCTCTTGCCCAGCAAAGATGGATAAAGCGCCTAAAAGCCCACTCAGCAATAGGGTTATCTTGAGAGCCTCTGTCACGTGATAAGCCAGCTTCGACTGATCTTTCTGCCCCATACTTTTTGAAATAACACTGGAAATAGCAGCTCCCAGAGCGATGAAAATCGCCTGATAAATCGTGATAATATTGCCAGCCACTGAAACACCTGAAATAGCGATTAAGCCCAAGTGAGCGACCAAGTAACTGTCCACCATTCCCATGAGCATTTGCAAAAAGTTTTCACCCATAGCTGGCAATGCAATATTAAGAATGTCTTTATTTTTCTTAAACAATCTCTCCTCCTGATGAAAAGAAACTCAGTTGGTTTCCCAACCGAGTTTACTCCCTCTGTCTTAAAGTCCTAGATAAGCCTCAACCGCTGCTTGCATGTCAGCAGCTGCTACAGTTGTCTTGTGACGAACAGGAGCTGTTTCGAGGCCATCAACCGCTGGTGGCACTGCCACTCCTGAGATTTCATGCAGTTGAGCCAAGGCTTCAAAGTCTGCCAAGCCTGCTTTCCCTGTTACAGCTTCTACGGCAACCACTGGGAACTTGTATGGACTAGCTGTTGAAGCAATCACTGTCTTGGTTACATCGCCAGTAGCTGCTTGGTATTTTCTATAAACTGCTGAGGCAACCGCCGTGTGGGGATCCTCGATGTAGGCATCTGTTTGATAAACACGTTTAATTTCTGTCGCAGTTTCTTCCTCAGTCGCATATTCAGCTACAAAGAGTTCCAGAATCGCTGCATCAAAGTCTGTCAATTCATATTGTCCTTGTGTACTCAAGGCATTCATAAGGTCAGCTGTCTTAACCGCATCATTCCCCAAAAGATGAAAAATCAAGCGCTCCAAGTTTGAAGATACCAAGATATCCATAGATGGACTAGTTGTTACTTTAAACTCACGTTTCTTGTCGTAAACACGAGTTTTAAAGAAGTCAGTTAAAACATTATTGTCATTTGAAGCACAGATCAATTTGCCGACTGGTAGACCGATTTGCTTAGCGTAAAAGGCAGCCAAGATATTTCCAAAATTTCCTGTCGGTACTGTGAAGTTGACCTTATCACCAGCCACAATCTCACCAGACTTGACCAACTGAGCGTAGGCATAAACATAATAAACAATCTGTGGTACCAAACGGCCAATATTCATAGAGTTAGCTGATGAAAACTGTAGCTTATTGGCAGCCAATTTTTCACGAAGTTCCACATCGTTGAACATGTGCTTCACGTTTGTTTGTGCATCGTCAAAGTTTCCATCAATAGCAATAACATGAGTATTGTCGCCAGTCTGAGTAGTCATTTGCAACTCTTGTACCTTGCTGACACCATCCTTTGGATAAAAGACGATAATCTCAGTTCCAGGCACATCTGCAAACCCTGCCATAGCAGCTTTCCCAGTATCACCAGATGTCGCTGTCAAAATGACAATCTTGTTCTCCAAACCATGCTTTTTAGCCGCTGTTGTCATAAAGTACGGTAAGATAGACAAGGCCATATCCTTAAAGGCAATTGTTGAACCATGGAACAATTCCAAGTTGTATTGCCCATCCAGTTTCACCAATGGCGCAATAGCTGGAGTATCAAACTTACTATCATAGGCATTGTCGATACAGTAGTCCACCTCCTCAGCCGTAAAGTCATCTAAAAATGCTGACAAAACTAACTTAGCCACTTCTTGGTAAGAAGCATCTTTCAATTTTTCAAAGTCCAAATCTACCTTTGGATAAGAAAGCGGTGTAAACAAACCACCATCCGTCGCCAAACCTTGCAAAATAGCTTGGCTGGCAGTTACTGTATTATTCGCATCACGCGTTGATTGATAAACTAATGTCATGAATCTCTATCCTTTATCTATAGTCTCTTCCATTATATCATGATTTTTCAGAAAATTCTCGCTTTATAAGAGAAATTATAGCCCCAATTCTTTCTTCAAAGACTCTAAATAAACCATTTCTTGCTTATCTCTTTTCTCCAGTCCTTCCTCAGCTAGAAGGAGTAAACCTTTTGAAAACTCGACAATTGCAGTTTCTTCCTCATCTGTTAGCCTTTTCTTAGAAAATTGCCGTCTCAATGACTTGTAATCCCGACCAAATGTGATAAAAAATGGAGCAGCTCGCAAGTAAGCTTCTAACTTATCTAAATTAACTAATAATCCCAAGTGAAAGGCAGCAGAAGCAAAAGTCCTATCAAGCGGCTGAGTACACACACTACGAAACTCAACTGTTCCTCGAGTCGTTAAGTCTTGGTACTGATAACTACGATGTGTCTGAAAGTCCTTCTCCTGAGGATAAAGAAGGATCTCTTTCCCATCAAGGGCGAAGGCACGAATTTCCGGGGTTCCTAAGTAATCTTTTGCTCGAATTGGATAAAAATAATAGGTTTCACCATCCCGTTCCGCAGTAAAAATCGCAGAGTGATCCAGATAATCAAAAAAATCATCCTCATCCTTAAAGAGTCTAGCATTGACACCTACATTTTCAGGATAAATCCCATGCATAGACTCTTCCCAAAAAATATCCCTAGAAATCTTGGTATTCCAATCTTCTCCTGAAAACTCTGAATTGGCAAACAAATAAGCTTTTGCTGCTTCAATTTGCGTAAAAGCGTTAATGACCCGCAGAAAGTTAGACCTTGAAACATCCAGTTGAACTTGGCTCCCACAGATAAAAGCACCATATCGTGGATAATCGTGTAAATCCGTTCTTGGAACGGTTCTGCTCAACTTCAAATAGTTCATTAACATCTGATAGCGTGCATAAGCAACTGGTTGATTCGCATTATCTTCCCAGTATGGATGGATACCAGAACCAACAATGGCATGATTTGTTTCACTCAACTTTTTCTGAATCAGATCCATGTAGTCTCTAAAACGCTCTTCAACCTCTTGGATGGATTTAGTCCTACCAAAGGCAAACTCAACGGTCGTATAAGCAACTTCAAATAAGATTGTATCCTGACTGACCGGATCTAGTAACTGAATTGGATTGCCAAAATCATCCACTTTTTCGATAGTAAAACCCAGTACTGATGGTAAATACCGAAAGAGATCCTTAACAACCTCGATATCCGTAGCCTCACCCTCTAAATTTACAATAGGATATTCTAACTCAATCCCAATAAATAAATCAGGCTCCTCTTTTATATTCTTTAAGTAACGTTTCTTTAGTAATTCAACAGACCGAGACATTAATCACCAAACTCTTTCATAATCTACATAAAATGTGAATAAGTAATATTATACCAAAATTCCTTTCAAAAACAATTAGAATGACACTCAAAAATAATTATTGAGCCTTTATGACACTTTAAAAAAGATAGAATTTAGTAGGAAATCATAACCACCCGTCTATGTCCTGGTCCTTAAAAGTTAGACCGAAAAAATCTAACTTTTGGGTGTTTTATTATAAAATTGAGTTATGAAGATAAAGTTCAAATCTATGAACTAAGAAAACAAGGAATCAACTTCAAGCGACTTTCAGAAAAATATTGGATTAATCTTTCAAATCTTAGATACTTAATCCAGTTGATTGACCGTTACGGAATAGAAAGTATCAAGAAAGGGAAAAACCGTTACTATTTCGCTGAATTAAAGCAAGAAATGATTGATAAAGTTCTGCTGGAAGGTTGTTCACAAAGAAATGTTTCTCTCGATTTTGCACTTCCAAGTAGTGGAATGCTTCCAAATTGGCTGACACAATACTAACACGATTCTTATCGTCGATTCCTAAAGAGTAAAGGAATTCAAGCATCCATGTCACGCAAGGGCAACAGCCCAAACAACGGTATGATGGAGTCCTTCTTCGGTATTTTGAAATCAGAGATGTTTTATGGATATGTGAGAATGTTTCAGTCGCTTGAAGATTTGGAGAAAACCATTGTAAACTACATCGATTACTACAACAACAAACGAATCAAAGGCAAATTAAAAGGACTTAGCCCTGTGCAATACAGAACTAAATCCTTTACTTAATTAATTGTCTAACTTTTGGGGTCAGTACAATAGCGGGTGGTTTAGTTGTCTCGAACCTTACAGAGCGAGACGGACTAATAGTCACACAATAAAAAAACAAGGTCTTAAAACCTTGTCTTCATTACTATACCGGCGGCCAACAAACTAGCGTTAAAATAAGTTTAAATAAATAACAAAAAAGCGATTAAATCAAGATATTATCACACGCTAGTTAGTATTGAAATTAAGGAAATTGACCAGTGGTTGACCAAATAAATTTTTAGTTTTTACTATAATTTCTAAGTTGAAAATTTAATAATCACAATTTTTGATACATCGTTCGATACCGTATTCGGCGCAATCGATATAGTCCAATTTCCATTCTTAAAATTAGTTTAAATAGCGCAGTCTTTTAAACTAGTTTTGAGAATCCAAAAAATCTTCCTACATATGTAAGAAGATTTTTTAATTATTCTATGATTGTATAATCTCCACTATCTAATAAATCTATTACTTTTTGAACAAACTGAGTTGAAAGTAAATCTACTATATCAGCTCCATGAGTTTGAAAATTCTCATCTATTTCTTTGATTTCTAATTGGGTATTTTTTTCTACTCTTTCTTCTGTAATTGGGGTATGAAAACTATATTCACCAATTTCATAATACAAGAAATAAAGATATTTTTTCTCACCCAAGCTATAATCAAAAAAATCAACTTCCTTATTTCTATCGTAGTCATAGTAACTATTTTCCTTAATAATATCGTTTATTTTTTCATTATATAGTTTTGTATAATTTTTTTGATAACTATATACTCGTTGTATTTTTTCCCCGTCATACTTTTTATGAATTAGTTTGGGGCTGAAGTTTAATAATAAATCTTCTTTCATACTATAGTATTTTTCTTTTTGTTCCTTTGCATTTTCAATATTATCTTCTTTGTATTTATAGAACCCACCTTGCTTATAATCTTTTATTTTATCTCGATAGTTTTTTGCTCTTTTATTAACAGAATATATACATTCTGCAATAATTTGATTTGTTATTTTTTTATTCTTAATTAAATCAGTATATCTCTTAGGAGTTCTCATTTTTTAACCCTCATATTGTTTCTATCTTATAGTATATATTTTAACAAAAATCTTCTTATTATAAAACAAGAAGATTTTTTATTATTCTAGTTCTTTCTACGTACTGTTACAAGTCCAAATGCTCCAAGAATTGCACCGAGTACCAACATTGCAACACTCGTTGACTCGCCTGTATCTGGCAATGATTTTGCACGTTCTACTCGTGAATAAATCGGCTTACTTGATGCTTGTTGTTGACTTGTGTACGTCTGACCTTTTACAACAATCTTTCCGTCAATAATTTCAACATCTTTACCAGATTCGATAGCATTTTTAAGTGCTTCGATGTCAATTTCTGGAAGTTTATCAGCCGTTGGTGCTGTATTAGGAACAGCAACGATGGTTCCGTTAGAAAGTGTTTTAACAATACTATCTTTTGCATCTTCTTTAGCAAGTTCTTCGATGTTCAATTCTGGAAGTTCTTCAGCAGTTGGTGCTGTATTAGGGATTGCAATGATGGTTCCGTCAGGCAATGTTGCAATGACGTTATCTTTTGCTTTTTCTTCCAAATCTTGAAGTTTGTCAAATTTTTCTTGAATTGCATTAAGTTTAGCTTGTTCAGCATCAAGTGTTGATTTGATTGTTTCAACAAGAGATTTAGCGTTTTGAGCTTTAGTTTCAGCGTTTTTAAGTGCTTCTTGTTTTTCAGCCAATGTAGTTTTAGCTTTAGCCAATTTAATTGGTGCTTCAACGTAACCTTTTAGTTCTTCAGCAAGAGCTTTAGCTTCTTCAACCAAACGGTCTTTTTCTTCAACCAATTTAGCCTTTTGCGCTTGAAGTTCTTCAAGTTTCTTTTCTTGAGTACGAAGTTCTACTTTAGCATCGCTGTAGTTTTGAACTTTGATTTCTTGAACACGTTTAGCTGATTCAAGAGCTGATTTGGCATCATCAAGGGCTTGTTTCTTAGAAGCAAGGTCAGCTGAGAAGTTATCAACTGCTTTTTGAGCTTCAGCTTGACGTTTTTGTGCGCTTTCAAGAGCAAGTTTTGCAAGACGCAAGTTGTTTTCAGCAACAGCTGTTTGAACAGGTGTAGCGGTAGCGTCAGTTAATGTCTTTTCAGCTGAAGTTTTAAGTTCTAGAGCGTTAGCATAATCAGCAGATGCTTGTTTGAGAGCGTCATTTGCTTTTTCTGAAGCAGTTTGAGCTGTATCTTTTTCAGCTTTAGCATCTTCATATGCTTTCTGGATAGCTTCAGCATTTTTTGGGTTAGTAATTGACTCACCTTTGTCTGCGGTAACCATTACTAGCCAATATTGACCATTAATGTTTGCAATGTCAAGACCAACATTTGAAGCACTTGAAAGGTTATTTTCTAAATGCCCCCAGTTTGATGCAGCGTCAGCAAATGATGTACGCATTAAAGCATCAATAACAGCTTTTTTCAAATCGTACATAGTTTTGATTTCTGATTTAGGTGCGATGCCAGCAAGATTTTCTGTTCTAGCAACGAGGTTTTGACCAGCTAACAAACTGATGTGTCCATGAGTAAGCGGACTTTGAGCTCTTTCTTTATATGCTTTAGCACGATTTGATGCAACGTCAATCATTTCTTTTGTGACTGATGTATCGTTGTTTACACCAAGTTTTCTGCGAATTTGGTTTAATGCCTGAACATATAAATGAGAGATTTCTTCTTTTTGTGCTTGATTTAGATTGTCAATATCAACTGGTTCATCTTTTGCATTTTTACCAATTGAGACTTCTGTGTCTTCAATAGCTGTAGCACCAGAGTCAGTCATGAAGTCTGAGTCGCCTGAAGCTTTATCTTGTTTGAATTGAGTCAAATCTGGAACCTTGACAATATCTACGCTATCTAGAGCTTTAGTAGCTTTAGCTAGTTTATCTTCAGCTTGAGTTAGTGTTGTTGTAGCATCATTAGCTTTTTGAGTAGCTGATTCAAGATTGTTTTTAGTTTCATTAACTAAAGTTGTTTTAGCGTCAACGTCGCTTTGAGCATTATCAATAGCTTCTTGACGTTTTTCGTCAGCTTTCTTAGCATCAGTCAAGGCTGTATCTGCAAGAGAAACATTCTTTTCAGCACCCTTAGTTTCAGCTTTAGCTTCTTCAAGTTTATCTTCAGCTTGAGCAAGTCCAGTTCCTGAAATTGCATCTTTAGCAGATTGAACTTGAGCTTCTTTAGCAGAAACATTAGCATTAGCATCTTTAAGCTCTTGTTCAGCGCTAGACACGTTTGTTTGAGCTTTATCTACAACTTCAGTTTGAGTTGCAATTTTTGCATCAGCAGTAGCTGTTTCTGTTTCGTTTGCTTTTTGGTCAGCAAGATTAGCTTTCTGGTCAGCTTTATTAGCTTCAATGTTTTGAGGCGTAGCTTTAGAAGCAACTTCTTCAGCATGTTTAACAGTTTCATTAGCAGTAGCTACGTCTGTTTGGGCGTTAGACACTTGTTTGTTAGCATCATCAGCTTTATTTTGTGCATCAGTAAGTTGTTCTTTAGTTTGTTCTACAACTTTCTTTTGAGCATCAACAGCTGGTTTTACGTCTGATGATTTTTCGACAGAAGGCTTTTCAACAAGAGCTGGTTCATTTACACTTGTTGACGTATCTACATTAGAGTTAGCTTCTTGAGCAAACGCAGGCACACCAGCTGATGCAAGTCCAATAACTGCTGTAGTTGTTAGGGTTTTAATAGTATTTTTTGACATAACATCTCCAAAAATTCACATTAACAACTATATATAGTTGTTTTTTCTCTAATTATACCGCACTTAACCAACCTTGTAAAGTCATAAGCAATCTTTTAAGAACTAAAATATGTAGTAAAAAAACTGTAGTATTAAGTTCGAGAGGTATTACATGAAACAATCATTAAGAAAATATATAGGAAAACGAATTCGCCTTTTAAGGTTGAAAAAAGGATTTACACAAGAACAAATTGAAGAAAGAGCAGACCTTGGAACAAACTATGTTTACAAACTTGAACATCTAGAAACAAATATAACAATTAATACCCTTGAAAAAGTTATGAATGCCCTTGAATGTGATATTTCATCTTTCTTTGATATTACAAAAAAAGATGAAAATCCCGAGATTGTTGAATTAATTACGAATATAAAAAATTTACCTGATAGTAAACAAAAAGAAATACTTTCTGCATTCCGTACAATTCTTAATAATGTAAAATGATAATTTAATGAATTTTATTTACTTCTAATTAAACTATCATTTAGTTTAAAAAACGCATAATTCTAGACGAACATGCTAGAGCTATGCGTTTTTATTTTATATTCATCAAATCAACAGTCCAACTATTTATATTATCACTTAAAACAACTTCTCTTTCTATTTGTTCCTGATAATGAATCATAGACTTTATAAATGTATCTATTGATTTCAAAAAATCAAGTTGCGGATGAAATTTAGAATCAACACCAGGTAATGAATCAATGGTCATTTCAGCAGTCAATGATAAATTTTGTAAAATTAAATTAAAAAATTCTTTTCCTCTATTAAATAGTGTACCGTTTAAAACCATATCTAAAAGTTCTGTCTCAAAAAAATTAGTAATTTTTTTATCTAATTTTGTAGTATACAAATCACTAAAATAATTAGCATGTCTTTCAAAAAACTCTTCCTTGTAATGATTGTATAAAAGTTGCATAGCTAATAAACTTTTTTCATTACCTTTTTCAATCTTAAAGTTTGGAAATAATAAGCTAATTCCATTACCATATCTATTTTCCCATTCTCTGATAGCCAAATCATACGCGTACGGAACATAGTAACTCAAAGATTTTTCTATTAACCTTGTTTCTTTCTTTAAAAGATAATTCATACCTGTAAAAAATAACATCCCAAAGTAAGATTCACGTTCCATTTTATTTCCCCAAATTAAAGTATATGAATCTGTAAACTTCAAATTTTTAACAATTTCAAAAGTAAAAGCCGGTGTCAAAAGATACGGATTTTTTTTATATCTTTTATTATTGACAATATTACTAACAACATTTGGGTCACTTAACAAAATATCAATATTTTGTAACTTTTTATCTTTTTTTCTATATTTCACACGTTGACTAATCATTCTATAAATTTCTTCATCAATTTTCATATAGTTCCTCTTTTCTTTAGTTTGTAATATTAGTATAACATAATCTTGGGTGGTTTTTCAAATTTTTTATATAGCAAAACAGTCAATTCAAACCCAATAATTAAAATTATAATAGATTCATGATAGTCGATAGCTATCAAAAATAATTTAACAGAGGAGGCCTATTATGGCATTTTTTAAAAAAACTAACGGCTACAGTGCTAGCCTCGCGGAACAAGCTCTTTCAAATGAAGTTGTGAAATTAGTTGGTAAACAACTAGAAATTCAATTCGAATTTGAGAAGACTGGGGAATTTGTTAATGGTAAAGAAAAAATGAAACGTACGGATAACATTCAAAGTTATCAAGTCTACGTTGCAACTGACAATCACAATCCTTTCAAAGTTAAGTTTTTACCTGAAGATAAACCAGACCTATCTAAGATTGATATCGGAGATGTTGTTGAATTTGAAGGGTTAGAAGCATTTGAAAATCAGTACGGACAGCTTTTTTTCAGAGCATCAAGTATCAAGAAAGGAAAATAATGTATGGCTTTTCTAATGAATAAAAGTCAAACTCATGCTACATCAACAACTTCTGCTGATGTAGTTGAATTTGGCAATAATAAATACGAATTAGCTCAATTCATTCTAAGAAATTTGAATAATGCGCTTAATATTAATGATGAATCATCCTATCTAAATTCATTTGACATCAAGGTTCTAAGCAACGATAAAGGGTTCTTATTTATACCTAACTTGCCGGTATCGTACTCAATTGATGCTAAATTATACTTTGAACTATATGCAATTTGTTCTGGTATTTTATATCCTTTCAAGACCTTATTGGCTCAAAATAATGCTTATTTCGTTTCATATGATACAAAAAATGAAAACCAAGCACGAGCATTCTTCTTCCCTTGGATTGATGGGGTTCCAAACCGCTTAAAAATAGGTAATTTACAAACTTTTATTAAAGAAAAAGTATCAGAAAAGCATATTCCTATCATGTCGAAAAATATTGCAATTGATATGACAAAAGTTGTTCATGTTGCAATAAGTGGCTCCAGCGGTTCTGGAAAAACTCATTTTGTTCAATTTCTCATTTATTGTTTAAAATCAATTACAAATCAAATCGTTTGTATTGACCCTAAATTATCAGATATCTATTTATTAGCTAAAGAACTTCAACTTGAAGTTTTCTCACCTCAAAAAGGCTCTAACTTAAATAGTTTTATTACAGAAATTAATGAATTACTTGGTCGTATCATAAACAAAATATACGAACGGCAAGAAATATTATTAAAACAACCAGATAAAAGTTTTGAACGCATCTATATTGTTATTGATGAACTATTGGCATTGGTACAAGGTAGTTCGAAACAAGCAAGAGAAACCTTTGCTCAATTATTAGGAACGATTGCTCTATTGGGCAGACAGACAAATGTGAGTCTTATCCTATTAAGTCAACGCTTTGATGCGACTGCTTTTGGCGGTAATACAGCAGTACGTGAACAAATCAATTGTATTTTTATCTTGGGTGAAATAAATGCAAACACTTGCCAATTTTTGTTGCCAAATTTTAATGTAGAAAATATTGTAGTACCCTCCGGAATTGGTACAGGAATCATCAAGTATACAGATAGCGAACACAGGACACATATTATGCCACTGCTAACACCATCATATAATATTAGAAAGGAATAAATTTTATGAAACATTATTTCAATAGGTACAATATTCTTAATTTCATCATGTTCACTTTATTGATTTTCTTTATTTTAGAACGTATATCTACTTTCTTAATTTTTCAAATTCATCTAGAGACTATTTTCTATTTTTTAGTTTATATTATAAGCTTGCGTTTCATCTTACTGCTAGAATTTTGCATTTTTATCTACATGATTATAATTGATTTAATTTTTCGTATTGTAGAATTTGATTCTTTCAAGAATAGTATTAAATCATATATCGCAACATGGAAAATTAGACGCTTTCTAAGTCAGACAAATGTAGACACAACATTTAACGAACTCGCTTCGATTCTAAATAGAAAACAAATGATTATTAAAAAAGCAAATCGTTCTCTGTTGACATTAACTGTTGATTACTATGAGAAAGGGGCTATTGCAAAATGGACTTTATCAGATAATTGTGAAAGTTATAATATTATGGAAGAATTATTGGCTCAGGCAAAAAGAGAATTAAATCAGTTAGACAATCAATATTTATTTAATGATTTCATTAGATTAGAAAATGGTAGAACATTCATCTCAACAGCTGCTAGAAAAAAATAAAGGTGCGGTGTACTGCTACTGAAGGTAAGCAAGTACACCAGCACAATAAATTTTAAACAATTCACGTCTAATGAATAAGATTTTCATGTTGTGATGTGTCAAGAAAATATGATGTTTATTTGGATGAGGACGCACAGTTTTCTCCGTCTGTGCGTCCTCATCCAAACCATATCACAACAACTCAAAATCAACACATACTCTTTATTTTGTGTCAAAATCAGAAAGGATTTTTATGAAAATTAATCAAAATGATAGAAAAAGAAAATTTTTTGGTCAAATTTCATTTGAATATGAACATAATGCAAATTCAAAATTAACTGAAGATGATTTTCGTGAATCAGTTATTCAACGTATTCATGATTATTGTAAAAATGAAGAAGATAGGTATCATATTATTTTTCACGATAAAGATTTGAAAGATGACGGCAGTTCAAAACCATTACATGCTCATTTTTATATTGATTTCAAACATGCTCATACTTACTCATCAGTGTTTAAGGGTTTATCAATTTCAAGGAACCAGAATTTAGAGTTTGTTCGTAGTTCGATAAAAGCATGCCGATATTTAACGCATCGAAATGAACGTAATATGGAAGAACACAAATTTCCTTACGAAGTTTCTGAGGTTATTTCATCAAAAAATACAAACTATATCGAAGATATTATGGGAAAAATCAAAAATCATAGCAAAGAAAAAGCTGATAACGGTTTGGATATAGAAGATTATTGTTTAGAATTAAGTTATCTAATTTCAGAAGATGGTTTGCTTACAACTGAAGCAAAACAACAATTATTTGAACAATTTAGTCAACGTATAGCACAAAAGGCGTGGAATGCAAATAAAAGACAGTTCGAAGAAAACAGACAAGAATTTATTCAAAAAGAGTTTATTCGTATGAGTAAGGGCGAACGAAATCATACTGGTATTTATATTCAAGCTGAAGGGGGAACAGGAAAATCATATTTAGCACGCTTACTTGCAGAAGTACATGATAGATTAGGGGCGCATACCCCATCCATTAACAAAAAAAGATTTGATTTAGGTTCAGGTTATAAAGGGGAAAAAACAATTGTAATCAATGAATTAGATGCAAGTTGTGGTATGACTTTTAGAGAACTGTTTCAAGTATTAGAACCAGATTCAGCTACACAGTTAAGTTCACGTTTTAAAGATGCGTATATCATTAATGATTTAACAATTATTACAAACTCAGATAGTTACTGGGATTGGTGTGATTCATGGTTTGGCAAGAAAAATAAAGAATATCATCAACTAATGCGAAGAATTAGATTTGTAATCAAAATGGCTCACGATGAAAAGAATAAAGCTATCAAAATTGAATTATGGAATTACACAGCTACACGCGATTTAAAAGAAAAAGCGAAACAAGCATTTAAAAAAATAGATACGTATACACTAAAAAGTGTAGAAAATGAAGAAGAATTTCGAAAAATCGCTTCGGATATATTAGAAAGAATTAAAAAAGAAAAAAATATTGATAGTAAAAGAAAAGTTATCGCTACAATCCCAACCGACCAAAGTGAGTGTGGCGATAACTAAAACTAGTGGAAATAATAAATACTATTTCTGCTTCTATTTTATCATAGAAAGAGAAAAATTTATATGACAGATAAGATTTTAATCAAAATAGAGAATTTAGAAGTACAGTTACCTGCCTCTCATATCATCGTTAAGAAAGATGAATATCTTGACTTAAAAAACAAGGCATCACAGGGGCAATATATGAGCTTATCAGAGGTTTTAGAGATGGTTTCAGTCTCTCGACCTTGGATACTGGAACATGTTCTTTATCAGCCTGATATCCGTTCAAAAATCGATATTGATAAAAACAAAGATGGGTTTGTGAAATATCCAGACAGTCAGGGTGGACGGTACTACTTTTTAGCTAGCAAAACGAAACAATTTTTTGAAGAAAACTTTGCAGAAATTTTTAGTTTATGATACGATAATCAAGATAATATCTTGATTATCGACTTTTAGAAAGAGGTAATCATGTCAGTTTCATACAGAAAAAGAGGAAAAAAGAATTTATGGGATTATAGAATATTTGATAAGAACCGAAAGGTGGTTGCTTCTAATTCAGGTTTTAAAACAAAGCGAGAAGCTGAAATTGAAGCTTTAGCTCTTGAATTAAAGATAATTAATGGTGCGATAATTAATAAAAATATTACACTCTTTGAACTTTGGGAAAAATGGTTAGAGTTAACAGTTAAACCACTTGGAAAGGCAGAGACTACATTTAATAAACATTTATTACGTGGTAAGTTTATTAAAGAATATTTTAAAGATAAACCAGCCTTAAAAATCAAAGCAAGCGAATATCAAGCATTTATTAATAAGTACGCTGAAACAAATTGTCGTGACAATGTTAGTAGAATGAATGCGGAAATTAGAAATGTGATTGTGTTTGCTAAAAGAGATAAGCTAAATATAGAAGATATTACTGAAGGTGTCATTCTTTCAGGTCGTCCCCCCAAAAAAAGAAAAGATGAAAAATATATTCATAGTTTTAATGACTATCAAAAACTAGTAACATATTTAGAAAACAATCTTGATTTAACAACTTCAATTGTGCCGTTTTTACTATTGATTCAACTAAAAACTGGATTACGAGCAGGAGAGGTTGCAGGTCTAACGTGGGATTGTGTATTGTGGGAAAGTTCAGAAATCAAAACTTATAGACGATATGATACAGCTAGAAAGCGGTGGGCAAACCCAAAAACTGAAGAATCAATCCGTGTAATTCCAGTTGATAGTGATACGCTAACTATTTTAAAAAAATTAAAACAAGAGCAAACTGTATTCATTAAAAACGGCACAATTACAAATAACGAAAATATAATTTTAGTAGATTTGAATTATAAGATTGTAACAAATGCAGGAATCAATAAACATCTCAAGCAAATTTTAAAAGATTTAAAAATTTATCCACAAAATATGACAAGTACAGGTCTAAGACACACGTATTGTTCAACAATGTTAGCGAAGGGTGTTGATATTTGGGCAGTTTCAAAGTTAATGGGACACCGAGATATTAAACAAATAACTGAAACTTACGGCCATCTAATAAAGGAGAAAGCAGAAATTGAAAACAATAAAGTTAGAGCAGTATTAACAAGTTTAGTTAAAAAAAAGA